>CAWFXK010000008.1:0-147009 GCA_963819725.1 uncultured Acidobacteriaceae bacterium | reverse complement strand
TTGGTTGCGGGGGGTGGATTTGAACCACCGACCTTTGGGTTATGAGCCCAACGAGCTACCAGGCTGCTCCACCCCGCAACCTTATGGTAACAATCGATACCTGGCGGGTCAAACGCGACACTCTTCACGCCTGCCCCGCCTCACGCTGTGCGAAGAAGTCCCTTCCAGCGGATAGCCAACCTCCTGCCGAACAGCAGGCTGCTGCGCTGGCTCCGGCTCTGGTCCAATTGTGATTCACGTCACATGGGCATGTGCGCTGGGACACAGCCGCCCCGCCCCACCCCCTCGAAACTAGGCTCAGGTGAGCGTTCGCATCGCTGCCGCAAGGTGAAGTCATGACCCTCCCGCAGAACAACGTCGAAGCCGGATTCGCCGCGCCTGGCAAAATCGTTGTCGCTACCGACCTCACGGACACCGAATACCTGCTCCCCCACGCCATCGCTCAGGCCAAAGCCGGCAACTGCCTCGCTCATCCTTGTTCACGCCGTGCTGCCTCATGAGTCGATGCCGGTCGAAACCGGCGCGGTTCCCTATTACGATCCCCTCCGCATGGACCGTGATGCGCGGTTGATGCTCGACAGCCTCGCCCGCGATATCCGCGGTCAGGGAATCGACTGCATTACCGCGGTCCGCCATGGATTCGTTCCCGACGTCGTCGCCGAAGTCGTCAGAAACTCCGGCGCCGGGCGGCTGATCCTCGGCACCCACGGACGCCGCGGCCTCAAGAAATTCGTTCTCGGTTCAGTGGCGCGCCAGCTGCTCGAAACCATCGATGTTCCGGTGTGTACTGTGGGCCCGCGCGCCCACAAAAAAAACAGCGGAGTTCCGGCGACGATTCTCCACCCCGTCTCGCTGGCCGGCATGCACGAGAGCAGCGCCGCTCTCTCTATGAGCCTTGGCCGGCAGTTTTCGGCTCGGGTCACGCTCCTGCACATCATCATGCCGGGGGCCGCTGTATCGCGCGATCCCGCGGCGGCGCTCTCCGCGGCCACGGCCGAGCTGCAGAAGCTTGTTCCCGAGAGAGCCCGCGCCTGGACCCAGGTGCGGGTTGAGGTCGGTCACGGCAACGTCGTGCAGGAGATTCTCAGCGCTGCACAGGAGGCCCAGGCCGGACTCCTCGTCCTCGGCGTGCACGCGCCGGCGCACAGCTGGCTGCCTGGGACCGAGCCGGCTGCCTACAAGATTCTCGTCTCAGCGCCCTGCCCGGTCATCTCGCTCAAAGTCAGTCCGGCGTTCTTCGACGAAAAGACGGAAGAAAAACAACACACGGGCCCCGCGGTGTTGGGCTGAACCGGGCTATGCAGTGCAGACTCACAGACCGGAGCGATCGATGACTTGCGCGAATCCAGCCTGCGGTACCCAATCGCTCTACCTGCGCAGTGGGGGAATCTATGCTGTCGACTTCCTCGGCGGATCCGCAGAACCAGGTGAATGCCAGACCATCCGGCGGAGGGTCATCTGGCTGTGCGACGCCTGTTCCGGCGCATTTCCCGTCGAAACCTGGAGGCCACCCGGGGAACAAGTGCGGCCCTCCAGGAGTCCTCGCGCGGCCACACCCAGAGATTCCGCAGAAAGCTGGAGCTAAATGGCGAATTCGGCAAGAAATGGAAACTCCTCGATCCAACGCATCGTACCCGAACGCTGCGCGCAGTGTACCGACCGCGCCGAGCGGCTCTTTTGCAACCTGCCCGACGAGGCTATCGAGCGCTTCGACGAGATCGCCATGCAGATCTCCTATCCCAGCCGGTCCATCGTCTTCGAGGAAGGCCAGCGCGCGCAGGGCATCTTCGTCGTCTGCAGCGGCCAGATCAAGCTCGCTGCCACCTCGCGCGATGGCCGCACCATGATCCTGAAAATCGCCGGACCCGGCGACGTGCTGGGCCTCACCGCCACGCTGAACGACCAGCCCTACGAAGTGACCGCGGAAACCCTCGAGCCCTGCCAGATTCGCAGCGTGCGGCGTCGCGATTTTCTTGAATTCCTCAACCAGTTCGGCGAAGTCAGCCGCCAGGCGGCGCAGGTCATCGCGCGTGAGTATCACGAAGTTTTTCTCGACGCGCGACGCCTTGCCCTCTCCGGTTCCGCGGCCGGCCGCCTTGCGCAGCTGCTTCTTGACTGGGCCCGCACCAGTTCCTGCGGCAAGCCCGAACTGCGCTTCACCATGGCGCTTACCCATGAAGAGCTCGCTAACATGGCCGGAACCTCGCGCGAAACCGTCACCCGTCTGCTTAACCAGTTCGAGCGCGACGAGTTGATCGCGCGCCACGGCGCCGCCATCGTTATCCTGCGCCCCACCGAGATGGAGCGGATGGTCGGCTGAAAGACAGCCCGCCCTCTTGCCTGCGGTAACCGCGTCCCGTCCTCCCGGCATCCTGCGTGAATATTTCTGCCTCTGTTGTGAAACGCTCCATTCTGCACGCGTGCACCTGCCGTAATTCCACCACTGGGTCATTGATCCCGGACGCCATCCACGATTCAATGAGCCAACAGTCGTACCAAGCTCCACGATCGGGGCATGGACAAACAAATCGTGGAGCACCCCCAGGAGAAAGGTGATGCAATTGAAGAATCTGCTGCGGGCCCTTTTGAATGAGGAATCCGGTCAGGACCTCATTGAGTATGCATTGATTGCTGCCTTGATTGCCCTTGGAGCTATCGTCGCCATGGGTGGTCTCTCGAATCAGATTGCCAACGAATTCAACAGCATCGGAAACAGCCTATAAAGGAGTCCTCCCCCGGACCACGGACACCAAACCATCGACCGGCTTTTATCCGAGGGGCGGTCTCTGCCCGGCCCTCGGATGCTTTTCGATGTCGCGGTCTCCCACTTACCCGCTACGCAACCGCGAGGCTTGCAGTGGCGATCCAATACGAAAAGCCCGCCGTCCAGCCGGGCTTTTCGATTCTCCAGTTCGCTCGCTTTCCGCTCGAGCTTCCTGCCTTTACCTGTCTTTCAATATCTCCACTGCTGCCCCGTCAAATGCGCCCACCCGCGGTCATACCCGCGCCGGAACCCTTCCCGATACGCCTCGCGCAAATCGTGTGGCACATTCGGGTGCCGATACTCATCGCGATTTTCCACGTTCGGCTGCCGATGATTGTCAAAGTCACGCCGCGCCCCCTCGATCCCATCGTGGAACCCGCGACGCTGCGCATCGTTGAACTCGTTCGGAACCGTATCCCAGTCACCGCGCATCACGGGCGGCGGCGCCGGCTGGTCATATCGCGGACCAGGCCCGCCCATCAAATGCGACATCGCCACGTTGTACCCGCGCCGGAAGCCGTCGCGATACGCCTCCCGCTGCTCCGGGGGCAAATGCGGATGCCGAAACTCATCGCGGTTGTTCACATCCATGGGCCGATGATTCTCGAAATCCTTCCGCGCGCCTTCGATGCCGTCGTGAAAGCCCTGCCGCTGCAGATCGTTCAGTTCCCGCGGAGGCGCATCCCACCCGCCCACCTGCACTTGTAAGGAAACCTGTCCCGGAACTCCCGTACCCGTCCCGTTCGCCCTGGCAACGCGTGCGCCCATCGCGACCAACAAGAACGCCATTGCCGGAATAATCACTCGCCTTACTGTCATAGTTCGTTCTCCTTGCTGCTTCGATTGATGAAATCCGCCGACCTCAGGTTAGCTGCCGCCGGCCACAACCTGTACCCCTGTACTCCGTCCTAACCAGCCTCCGCCAGCCCATACCGTCGCTGCCACGCCTCTTTTAGCCGCGACGCGACGCGCGCCCGCTCCTCCTCGCTCGCCTCTTCCTTCGCCTTCTGCACGAAGCGCGCAGCCTCTACCTTGGCCAGTTCCAGCAGCTTGCGATCCCGCAGGAGATTCGCCACGCGGAAATCCGGCAGCCCCGCCTGCCGGGTCCCGAAAAACTCCCCCGGCCCGCGCAGCTCCAGATCTCGCTCCGCCATCACGAACCCGTCCTGCGTCTCCACCATCGCCCCCAGCCGCTCCTCCGCGCTCGGCGAAATCTTTTCCCCCGTCATCAAAATGCAGTACGACTTCGCCGCCCCGCGCCCCACGCGGCCTCGGAGCTGATGCAACTGTGCCAGCCCAAACCGTTCCGCGTGCTCGATCACCATCACCGTCGCATTCGGCACATCGACGCCCACTTCAATCACCGTGGTCGCAATCAGCACATCGATCTCGCCGCGCTGGAACCGTCGCATCACCACTTCCTTCTCATCCGCATCGAGCCGCCCATGCAACAGCCCCACCCGCAGCCCAGCGAGTTCCTTCGCGCGCAGCCGCTCGTACATATCTGTCGCCGACTTCAGCGGCAGCTTCGGAAACATCGACTCGGTCTTCGCCTGCTTCGGTGCAGATTTCTTTCCGGCAGATCTTCTGCCTTGAAGGGGCACGGCTTCAGCCGTGCCGTAACCAGTCCGAGAAGAACCGGGCTTTAGCCCCTGAGGGACGTCTTCTTCCGGCGCCGCATCCGGCAACGCAAAGTCCAGCTCCGGCTGGTCGTCCTTCGGCCCCTCGATCACCGGATACACCACGTAGGCCTGGTGCCCCTTCTTCACCTGCTTGCGCACAAAATCCCAAACCTCATCCGCGCGCTCATCGCTCACCCGCCGGGTCGCAATCGGCGTGCGCCCCGGCGGCAACTCATCGAGGACACTCAAATCCAAATCCCCATACAACGAGAGCGCCAGCGTTCGCGGAATCGGCGTCGCCGTCATCACCAGCACATCCGGCTCCCCGCCATCCTTCTTCATCAGCCGGAACCGCTGCAGCACGCCGAACCGATGTTGCTCATCCACCACCACCAGTCCCAGCTTCGCAAACTCGACTTTCTCTTCAATGAGCGCGTGCGTCCCGATCACCAGGTCCGTCTCGCCCTCGTAGATGCGCTGGCGCGCGGTGCGTTTGCGATCGTCGTCCAGCGACCCGGTCAGCAGCGTGATCCGATACTTGTGCTGTGCTTTTTCGAGCAACCGCTTTGCCGACAAATAATGTTGCGTCGCCAGAATTTCCGTCGGCGCCATCAACGCCGCCTGGTGCCCGTTCTCAATCGCGATCAGCATTGCCTCGAGCGCCACAATCGTCTTGCCCGATCCCACATCGCCCTGCAGCAGCCGCCGCATCGGAGTCGGCCGCCGCATGTCCGCCGCGATTTCGCCGAGCGCACGTTTTTGCGCGGCCGTGGGATGAAACGGCAGAATCTCGCGCAACGCCGCCCGCACCTTCTCATCCGTCTCGAATGAGATCCCCGTCTTCTCCTGAAATTTTCTGCGCTTCACCTCGAGCCCGAGTTCGAGATAGAACAGCTCCTCAAAGATCAGCCGTTTGTGGGCCGGCGTTCCCGCCGACTGCAGCTGCCCCAGCGCTGTTCCCGGCGGAGGAAAATGCACCTCGCGCAGCGCCTGCTCCCGGCTCGCCAAATCCAGCCGCCGCAGCACCGACCCGGGCAGGGAACTGGGCAGCGTCTCCGGAATCCCTTTCAGCTCCTCCAGAATGTTCCACACCGTTCGCCGGATCCATCGCGACGCCAGCTTGCTCCCGCCAAGCGACTCATACACGGGCGTGATCCGTCCCACCTCGAGCACGCGATCCAGCGCATCGTCGTTGCAGCTGGGCAGCACTTCAAACTGCGGCTGGATCATCTTCAGCCCGCGCCCCGACCGCGATGCGTCCACCTTGCCGTACAGCGCCACCATCTGCCCCGCATGAAACCGCCCCTCGAGATACTTTCCGTGGAACCACATCGCCTTCAGCGACTGCAAGCCCTGGCCCACGGTCATCTCGAAGATGGGCATCTTCTTCGTGCGCAGCAGCACCGCGCCTCGCACCTCGCCGATCACGCTCGCCGTCTCGCCCGGCTTCAGCTCGTTCAGCGCGCGCGGATTCAGCCGATCCTCATAGCGAAACGGCAAATGCAGCAGCAGATCCTCGACGGTCAGGACCTCCTTCTCGGCCAGCATCTTGGCGATCGCGGGCCCGATGCCCTTCACAAACTGGATGGGTGTTTCAAGCGTGAGCACTGCAAGCGATGCTAAAGCATTCGCGCTGAAGCAGTCTGCGAGAGCACGCTTCGGGCTCGCTTTCGCGGGCGCGAGCCGCTTTCCGGGGCGCCGTGGCGAGGCTTATTCTCTGTTTCTCTTCCGAATCTCGATGTTCAGCCGCTTGATCTTCTGGTTCAGCGTCGAGAGCGGAATGCGGAACTGCTCCGCTGCCTCGGTTTGATTGCCGTTGCAGCGCTCCATCTTGTCCACAATGATGCGCCGCTCGATGTCTTCCATGATGTCGAACAGCGAGGCATCCGGACTGTGCTCGAGCAGGCTCGATGAGTAGCTCGACCCGGTAATGTGTCCGGGCAACAGGTCCACGCCGATGGTTCCCCCCGAAGACAACACCACGCCGCGCTCGATCACATTCTCCAGCTCGCGCACGTTGCCGGGCCAGTCATAATCGACCAGTGCGCGTATGGCCTCCGGCGTGAGCACGCGGAGAGAGAGGCCATTCTCCTCGGAATAGTATTTGAGGAAGTGCGTGGCCAGCGCAGGAATGTCTTCGCGGCGCGAGCGCAGCGGCGGCAGCTCGATCGCGATGACGTTGAGGCGGTAGAAGAGATCTTCCCGGAAGCGGCCTTCGCGCACGGCCGTGCGCAGATCGACGTTGGTGGCGGCGATGATGCGTACGTCCACCTGAATCTCCTGAACACCGCCCAGATGCATGAAGCGCCGGTCCTGCAGAACGCGCAGAATCTTGGCCTGCGTGTCGATGCCCATGGTAGCGATCTCGTCGAGGAAGAGCGTGCCGCCGTTGGCGACTTCAAAGAGGCCCTTCTTCGCGGCGATGGCCGATGTAAACGCGCCCTTCACGTGCCCGAAGAGCGTCGACTCCAGCAGGTCAGTCGGCATCGCGCCCGTGTTGACCGGGACGAACGGCTTGTCTTTGCGCGTGGAGTTGGCGTGCAGCGCTTTGGCGATGAGTTCCTTGCCGGTGCCGCTCTCGCCCTGGATGAGCACCGTGGACCGCGTGGGTGCGACCTGCGCGACCAGGTCGAAGATGCGGAGCATCGCCTCGCTCTTGCCCACGATGTTGGGGAAGCTGTAACGCTGGCGCAGCGCGCGTTTGAGCTGAACGTTCTCTTCTTCGGCGCGGAAGCGGGCGATGGCAGCGCGAATGTCGGCGAGCAGCTTCTCGTTGTCCCAGGGCTTTTGGACGAAGTTCTGCGCGCCGCCGCGGATCGCATCGACGACGTTATCGACGGTGCCGAAGGCGGTGATCATGATGACCGGCAGTTGAGACTCGCGCTCGCGTATGGTGCCGAGAATCTCGATGCCGTTGCGTCCCGGCAGAGCCAGATCCAGCAGCACCAGGTCGAAGGGCTGCTCGGCGATGCGGTCGAGGCCCAGCTCGCCGTTTTCCACGCTTTCTACCGCGTAGCCTTCCAGGGACAGAAGAGTCTCGAGCGATTCGCGGATCGCGGCTTCGTCGTCGATGATGAGAATGCGCGGGAGGGAATCCGAACCTGTAACCTGGGGACTGGCCGGAGCCGCGACGGTGCCTTCAGACATGCGCGGGTTTCCTCAACAACGGAAACTCAAGATAAAACGTAGTACCTGATCCCAACTGACTCTCCACGTGGATCTTTCCCGAGTGCTCCTGAATGATGCCGTAGGTCACAGCCAGGCCAAGGCCGGTGCCGCGAGGCTGGCCGTCTCTGCGCGTGCTCTTGGTGGTGAAGAACGGATCGTAGATACGGCGCAGATGTTCGGGGGCGATGCCCGATCCCGAGTCCGCAATCGAAATGCTGACATGCCCGTTGACTTCTGTAGCGATGCGCAGCGTACCCCGTTCACCGTTCTCGGCAGCCTTGCTGGCCATCGCGTCCTTCGCATTCAGGAATAAATTCAGGAAGACCTGCTGCAGCTTGCCGGCGTTGCCCATGATCGGCGGCAAACCGGCCATCAGATCCGTCTCCACGCCGATCTGCGCGGTTTTGAACTGATGGTCGAGCAGCGTGAGCGTATCGCGGATGATCCCGTTCACGTCCGTTTCGCGATACTCCGCGCCGCTGGTGCGGGAGAAGTTCAGCAGGCCGTTGACGATCTCCGACGCGCGGAAGGTTTGTTGCGTGATCTTTTCCAGCAGCGGTCCGAGCTTCGCATCGCCTTTAACCTGCCGTGCCACCATCTGCGCATAGGATGAGATGACCGCCAGCGGCGTATTCACTTCGTGCGCCACGCCGGCGGCCAGCAGGCCGATCGACGACAGCTTTTCAGCCTGGGCCAGCTGGCCTTCCATCTCGGTCTGGTCGGTGATGTCATCGATCAGGATGATGCGGCCGACGGTGCGGAAATCGCGCGAAACCAGCGGCGCAATCGCGACGTTCGCAATGCGGGTCTCCTCGGCGCGCGTCTCCAGCCGGAACTTATAGAGGTTGTGCACGCCAGGCTGATCCTTCACGCGGCGAAATTCTTCGACCAGGTTCTCCGGGAAGACCGCCTCCAGGGACTGGTGGAGCGCCTCGTTGCGCGGCAGCGCGAACATCACTTCCATCTGCGAGTTCCAGCTCTCAATCTTCTCTTCCGGATCGAGCGCCAGAATGCCGACATTGATCGACTCGACGATGTTCTCGTTGAACTCCTTCAGCCGCTCGTACTCGATGATCTTCTCTTCGAGGCTGGCGTAGAGGCGAGCGTTCTGCAGCGCGATGCCGATATAGCCTGCGAGCGATTCCAGCAGCTCCATATCCTCGCTGGAGAGGAAATCGCCGCCGGCGCGGCGTCCCAGCCCGATCACGGCGATGGTGCGGTCCTGCACCTGCCACTCGCGCGCGCCCGGGACACCGACGCGGCAGGGCATGAAATAGTTCATGTCGAGCAACGAGGTCGTGCGCTGTCCGGCGGGCGCCAGATGCAGCGCCAGCTGCGGATTCTCGAGGAACAGGTGCGTGCCTGCGTTCGGCTCATCGAAGTTCAGGAAGCCCAGGTCGAGGTATGCCGACGCCACGTTCTCCGGCAAGCCGTGGTGCGCGGCCAGGTGGTACTTGCCCGGCGCATCCTGCAGGAAGACGGCTACCCTATCGACGCGCAGCGTACGCGGCAGGCGATCGACAATGGCGTTCAGCAGGGCATCGAGATTCGTGAAGGAGCTCAAGCCCCGCCCGAAGGTAATCAGCGTGGAGCGGTAATCGTAGCTCTGCCGGTCGAAGAAACGGTCCACACGCAGCTGAATGAAGCGCTTCAGCGGCTCGAACAGCAGCGCCGCGACGATAATCGCGGTGAAGAGTCCCCAGGTGCCGAAGCTGCGCAGGCGCGCCTGCGCGACGACCGCCGCGATGGCGAGCAGCGCGAAGTAAACCCCTACAATCGCCGCGGTCGCCAGCGTGTAGGTCACGCCGCGCTTGAAAATCAGGTCCACGTCCATCATGCGGTAGCGCACGATGGCCCAGCTGAAGGTCAGGGGCAGGAACACCAGGCAGATGCCGGCGATCCGAGTGACGGTATCCGGCATGGCGACGTCGGCCATGTAGGGAATCGCCGACAGCAGGGTGAACGGCGCCACGGCGAGCAGCGTACCGCGCGTCAGCCACTTCAGCTGCTGGCGTTCCAGCGGGGCCTGGGCTCGCCGGTAGTGCACATAGAACACGCTCGCGGCCGCAACATAGAACAGCGCCTGATAGCCCACCGAGACCTGGTTGAGCCGGTGCTGCAGCAGCTCCGTCGCCGACCACAAGGTCTGCGCCAGGATCTGCAAACCCGCCACGGCCGCGCCGGGCAGATACACCAGCGCGTACAGCCAACCGCGCGCCGGTCGCCGCTCGCCGGCAAAGGCCAGCGAGAAATGGAGGAACAGAGCGGGCTGCAGAGCCGCCGCGCAGATGCCGCTCCAGTAGACGAGCCAGTCAAAGTCGTTGAATTTCCCCGTGAACCAGAATGCGTACAGTACGAAGGAGACGAGACAGAAAATATAAAAATGCGTCGAGAGCGGCGCGGTCCACCGTCGCAGCAGCACATACAGGCCAATGCCGAGGTAGACCAGCGCAATGAAGCGGAAACCCTGGTTGATGCTGCGGTCCTGCAGTTCCAGGACGACCGGCACATCGGGGAGTCGAAAACCGCGGCGTTCCAGCGTGTAGTGGATGGTGTTGTAGGCGCCGGCGCGCCAGATCTCGCGGCTCACGTCCGCGGCTACATGCACCGGGTGGCTGTTGGCGGCCAGCAGCAGATCGCCGGGCTTGACACCGGCGCGCTCGCCTGGGCTGTTACTGGGGACGCGCTGCGCTTCCAGACCCCGCGGCGCTTCTACCCACCAGACGCCGTCCGTTGGCGACTGGTAGCGGTTCTCCTGGACCAGGTTGAAACCGGCGCACACGATCGCCGCCCCCGTGAAGAGCGCCAGCAGAACGGCCACAATGCGGGTTTGAAAGGTCCGCTGCATAATGAAGCGCAGTGCTCCGGGAAACGAATAACTCTCAGGGAATCCTGACCTGAATTATTGCTGATTTCCGGAACGTGGATTTCCGAGTCTCGGACAGCTTGTAGAGTCAAGATGGAGCAAGTGAAGTGCCACTGCCCATCCGCAATCGTGCATTCCCGCACCCAGGCATAGATGTCACTGAATCATCATCACATAAGGAATACTGCACGGAGTCGTGGATAACTCCTGAAGGATCAATTCGGTCCGGTTCTCCAAAAAGCTGTCAGGTGATATGAAAAATCATATGTTCCGGCGGCTCCGGAAGCTGCCAGTTTTCGACGTCTTCAACAGACTCAGTGGCGGTGCTCATCCGCGGGACGGCGTGTCGCCCAAAGGATGCCGCCGATAAAGAGAACCGCAAAGCTGCCAATCACGACCAAAGCCATATTCGTGCTCCTTACTGGGGTGTCGGAGTGGGAATCCGGTGGCCTCAGGATACCTGAAAGCGTTGCTGAATGGGCTTCCCGCGGGACGGAATCGACCCCAGGGCGCGGG
Source organism: uncultured Acidobacteriaceae bacterium (assembly GCA_963819725.1). Classification (GTDB taxonomy): domain Bacteria; phylum Acidobacteriota; class Terriglobia; order Terriglobales; family Acidobacteriaceae; genus Palsa-343. The sequence continues at coordinate 136,073 of CAWFXK010000008.1, read as the reverse complement.
CTTGAAGCGCTACAGTGATTCCAGGTTCCCCCTTCAGGACTCCGATGATGCGACGAAGCGCTCGATACGGAACGGGTTCCGCGCTTCTGCTGGCCTGCCTCGCTGGCCCGTTTTCTTTGGGGCAGGTGCAGACCGCGCCGCCTCCGATCCCGTTGGTGGGTTTGCCCAGCGCGGGCGGCGGCCCCACGCTGGCCCAGGGCATGGCTGCGCTCAAAGAGAATCAGGCGCGGGAGGCGCTGAACGATTTTCAGCGCGTCCTCGTCTCCGACCCCAACAATGTCGCTGCCAGTCTGCTGGCCTCGACCGCAGCCGTGGAACTGTTCCAGGGACCGCTTGCGGTGCAGTACGCCGAGAAAGCCGAGAAGCTGGATCCGGGGAACTGGAAGATTCACACCACTCTGGTCGCCGCCTATGCCGGTGCCGGAATGAAGCAGCAGCGCGACCACGAACGGACGTTGCTTCGCGAGCTGCACGGAACCGGCGCCCCGGATGCGCGCCTCGCCACTGGATTCCTGGTCGAAATGTTTCCTGTGGGAGCGGATCGGGTCGACGCCATCGAGTACTTCGAGCCGGTGGGACGCTTCCACACTTACTACCGATTCCTGGTCCGCGAACCCACCGGCAAACGCGTTTGGGAGATCGATGTGCAAAGCGACGACTTCAACCAGAAGTCGTGGGCCGAGGCGCATCCGACTGAGGCCGCGGCGGGCGACCGCCAGTTCCAGATCACCGGCCAGGGTGACGACGGCAATACGGTGGATTACCGCGTGTTCTCCGGCAAACCCGACTATGATAATGTTCGCGTGATGGTGGTGGAGGCGCTGCGCACGCATCCGGTCGCGGGCGCGCAGGCGGCCGCTTCACACTGATGCCGGAACGCCGAGCGCCGAACGCCGAACGCGGTCCGCTCAGATTCCCTCGCCCATACTGACGAATCCCGATGCTGCCTGTTCGCTGTGGTACTGGTCGCGTTCCTCATCCTCCACCGTGAACGAGCGCACCTCATCCAGATCCCGCGTAGCCAGCTCCAGCTGCCCATCGAGTACGTCGACGCGCATCCGCAGCCGCTTCACCTCTTCAGCCAGCGCGACAATGACCCCCGACAGCGGATCCTTCACCTGATTGGGATCGGTGATCAGCACGCGCTCGCCGTTCTGATACACAATGTGCGCGGGCACGCCGACGACGGTTGAGTTGGGCGGCACATCGCGCAGCACCACCGAGCCGGCGCCCACGCGCGAGTTCTCCCCGATGCAGATGTTGCCGAGGACCTGTGCATTGCTGCCGACAAAGACGCCGTCGCGCAGGGTCGGATGCCGCTTGCCGCGATCGTGGCCGGTGCCGCCCAGCGTCACGCCCTGGTAGAGAGTGACATCGTCGCCGACGATGGCGGTCTCACCGATGACCACGCCTGCGCCATGATCGATGAACATCCGCCGCCCGATCGTTGCGCCGGGGTGAATCTCGATTCCCGTCAGCAGCCGTGCCACCTGAGAAAGAAATCGCGCGATCAGCCGCAGTTTCGCACGCCACAGACGAGAGGTGATCCGTTGCATCCACACCGCATGCAGTCCCGGATAGCAGAGCAGCACCATGAACCGCGAATTGGCCGCCGGATCGCGGGCCATTATTGAGTCGATGTCTTCGCGGAGGTGGGCAAACATGAAGAAAGCCTACAGCGGATAGCCGCCCTCGGACAGCGCCGCGTCCATCTACTGGCTACTGGCTACTGGCTACTGGCTACTGGCTACTGGCTACTGGCTACTGGCTACTGGCTAAACCGCCTCCGCCTTCAGCGCCTGCGCCTCATTCCGCAGAGTCTCAAACAGCACCGACGAAATGTAGCGCTCGCCGAAGTCCGGCAGTACCACCACGATCAGCTTGCCCGCATTCTCTTCGCGGCGCGCCACCTGCAGCGCCGCATGCGCTGCGGCCCCTCCGGAAATGCCGACCAACAGGCCCTCCTCCAGCGGCAGCTGCCGAGCCATGGCGATGGCGTCGTCGTTCGTAACCTGCACGACCTCGTCGATCAGCTTCGTCTCGAGAATCTTCGGCACAAACCCGGCTCCAATCCCCTGAATCTTGTGCGGTCCCGGCTTGCCGCCCGAAAGCACCGGACTATCCGTCGGTTCGACGGCGACGATCCGGAACGAAGGCTTGCGCGGCTTGATGAACTCGCCCACGCCCGTGAGCGTGCCGCCGGTTCCTACGCCTGAAACGAGGATGTCCGCCTGGCCTTCGGTGTCGTTCCAGATTTCCGGGCCCGTCGTGTCGAAGTGGATCTTCGGGTTGGCCGGATTTTCGAACTGCTGGAGCATGTAGCCATTGGGCGTCTGCTCCAGGATCTGCTTCGCCTTCGCGATCGCACCGTTCATGCCATTGGGCCCGGGCGTGAGCACCAGCTGCGCACCGAAAGCCAGCAGCAGCACACGCCGCTCCATACTCATGGTGTCGGGCATGGTCAGAATCAGCTTGTAGCCCTTCACCGCCGCAACAAACGCCAGTCCGATGCCGGTGTTGCCGCTGGTCGGCTCAATCAGGATGGTTTTGCTGGGGTGGATTTTGCCTTCGCGCTCCGCCGCCTCGATCATCGCGAAGCCGATCCGGTCCTTCACGCTGTTGGCTGGATTCGAGCCTTCCAGTTTAGCGACGACGCGCGCATGTGCGCCCGCCGTGACGCGGTTCAACTGCACCAGCGGAGTGTTGCCGATCAGGTCGATGACGCTGTTGGCGATCTTCATGTGGATGCTTCCTCGACGGGGAGAATTTCCTGGGCCTCCAGTGTAGATGCACGAGGTCAATAGTGGACTCAGCGGCTACTGGCCGCCCAGCTTAGCCAGCGCGACCCCGGCATGCAGCCGGCGCTCCAGATGCCGTTCCAGCGCCTGCACGGCAAAACGCCGCAAATCCGCCGCTCGCCCCGCGGGCCATTCCTCTTCCGCAAACGCCGCAATCGGCGAGTGAAAAATGCGCCTCGCCAGCGCCAGCGACTCCGCGGAGAGAATCCGGCTGCTCGCCGTCTTGTCCCGCATGCACACCAGCCCGTCGGACTGCGGCTGGAACCACGCCGGGCCGGCACCGAACGGCTGTCCGCACACCGTGCAGTGCGTCAGGGAGGGCATCCATCCCAGCAGGCGCGTGATCCACAGCGCGAAATAAGTCACCGGCATCCAGATGCCATCGCCCCGCGTGTGATCCAGCACCGCCAGCGTCAGCCGAAATACGGCTTCATGCGGATCGTGATCCGGCATCGCCTCCTCGAGTACCTCGGCGTAGAACGCCAGCGCTGCTGCGCGCGCGTAGTTCACCGGATCGGACAGCGGCGACGCAAGCACCTCGCACGCGTCAAGCCGCACCAGGTCCTGCTTCGGCTTTTCGACGTAGGTGGCCGAGACAAAAGTCATCGGTTCCAGCGCCCCGCCGAACCGTCGCCGCGATTTCGCTGCGGCCTTGGCCACACCCCGTATGCGCCCGTAGCTGCGCGTGAACAACGACACGATCTCGTCGGCCTCATGGACCGGCCACTTGCGAAGAACAATGGCTTCTGCCTGAGTCGTGTTCACGATTCGAATCAAAGATTAGCGCTTGCCTGCGTTCGTGCAAAGCCAGCTTCCATTTGCGGTCAACCGGCCCGTTCGGTCTGGCGGCGATGGATGCCACAAATTTCCACAACCACACTTTTTACAGGAAGACTTCTTTGTCCCTGCGCGGTACCCTGTATGCGAACCGCGTACCCCCTTTGGCCACCCAGCCATCCCGCCGACCCGGGCGCGGTTAAGAGCCGTGCCCCGGTTTCGCCGCTTGCGCGGCAACAGAATCCATCCCGATCGTTACCCAGAGGAGAAGCATGTCGACTGAATTGCGGAATTTTCAGACTCTCTCGTACGAAGAACTGGAAGAACTCAATCTGAAGGCGAAAGACCAGCGCCGCAAGCGCGTCGCCCCCGGCAAGATCCAGGAAGAGCGGCTGAAGTATCTGACCGATCAGAAGAATATCAAGGCGGTTACGGTCCTGTTCTGCGACCTCGAAGGCCGCCTGCACATGCTCGACTACGACAAGAAGTTCCTGCTGAAGTCTTACGAGAACCTGACCTTCGATGGCTCGTCGATCCGGGGTTTCACAGCCCAGAAGGAGAGCGATCTGCGCCTCGGCATCGATTGGAGCGCCTTCTACTACGCGCCCGCCGACGTCTTCGGTGCCGGTAAGATTCTGGTCTTCGGCGACGTCATCGATAAGGACGGCACCCCCTACCCCGGCGACACGCGCGGCCTGCTCAAGACCTTCGCCCAGGAACAATTCGACAAGCACGGTTACACGCTCAACGCGGCCAACGAGATCGAGGGCTTCCTGTTTGCCGGGATCGATGCGGAGCGTCGTTTCTCCGAAACGGGCAAGTTCGAATACGTGAATGCCGGCGGCTATTTCCACTCGCTGCCGGGCGATCCGCTGCGCGGCTTCATCGACACGGTGGCCGAGGTGCAGCGCGCCATGGGCTTCGAAAACGAGAAGGACCACCCCGAAGTCGCGCCCTCGCAGTTCGAGATCAACTACAGCTACGGCGAGGTTGTCGCGGGGGCCGATCAGATACAGCTCTATAAGCTGGTGTGCCGCCAGGTAGCGACCAACCTGGGCATGACCGCCTCCTTCCTGCCCAAGCCGGTCGCCGGCGTGAACGGCAACGGCATGCACACCAACGTCTCGGTCAGCAAGGACGGCAGGAACATCTTCTGGGATCCGAAGGGCGAAGAGAAGCTGGCCAAATTTGGCTGGGACTTCCTTGACCGCGTCCTGACTCATGGCAAGGACATCTGCCTCATGTTCAATTCCAGCGTGAATGCTTACCGGCGCCTGGATCCGCACTTCGAGGCTCCTAATCGCCTGTATGCTTCGGCCGTCGATCGCGGTGCGATGATCCGCATCCCCATCGGCAACGAGCGCTCCATGCGGACCGAAGTGCGCGCTGTAGCACCCGATGCCAACCCCTACCTCGTGTTGCTGGCCATCTTCAAGTCCGGCCTCACCGGCGAGACTTCGAAAGATGCGAATCTGCGCACCTCCGACCGGAAACTCCCCGACAACATCTACACGGCGATCGAGGACTTCCGGAACTCGACCTGGACCACGAAGCTGCTGGGTGAGGACGTCAAGGCCCGCTACGCCGATCTGAAGGAGGCCTCTGCCGACCGCTGCCCGCGTCTGCTGGGAACCATGGTGAAGGTGCAGGAAGTGCAGTTCCACCACGAGGTCTACAACCAGTTTCTCTGGAACCAGTTCTGAGGAGGCTCTGATTAAGCCACCAAAACATCCCTCAGTCTAAAGCCGGACGGGTTTACAGTTCTAATGGCACAGCTGAGAGCTGTGCGCCTTCAAAAACTGAAGCTTCATCAGAGGTTCGTAGGCATCACGTGATGCAGGTGCTCAGTTCCGTGTCTTCATTACGAAGGTTTCAATGAAGGACTCCCATATTGCGTGATTCGCAGTTACATATCGGGCTGTTAATAATGCCGCGCTGTGGAAAGGAGCACAGCGGGGAGAGGGCTGGCAAGTCATGGTGATGCCCGCACGAATCCAGGTCAGGGAAATGACGGGCATACCTCTGCAGCTCTGGCGGCGGTTTCTGGCAGTCCGCCAGGACTCCAAAAGGAGATATTGGTGAATAAATTCCTGGAGCGTCTTGCGAGGCGATTCGTTCCCTCCACGTCTCTGCTCTCGCACAACTTCCTCTTCAAGTGCCTTGTAAACTCTCCTGACTTGCCGGCGAAGATGATCTGGAAAGAATTCCGCAAATTGCCGCCCAATCATCTGCGGATTCGGGTTGGTGTTGGGAACAGATTCTTTTCCAATCAAATTTTCTATTTAAACGTCGCCGAGTCCTTCTGGCTGTATTACATGAGTACTGGCGCCGTGAGTCTCAATTCCACCGTCGTGGACATCGGCTGCGGATGTGGACGCTTCTCTCATCATTTGCGCGATTTCCGTTACCTGGATACGCGCTTCACCGGGCAATACATCGGAGTCGACATCGACCCGGAAATGCTGCATTGGTGTCGCGAGCACTTCGACCCATCCCATTTTCAGTTTCTTCACTCGACAAATGCCAGCAGGTCATACAAGCAGTCGGGCGCGAGCGATGAAAGTTATAAGATTCCAATCGCTGACGAATCCGTGGACTTCGTCTTCTCGCGATCTCTTTTCACACATCTTCTCGAACCTGAGATGAGGAATTACCTCAGGGAGTCTCTGCGCATCCTCAAACCGGGCGCCCACATGGTGATGTCATTTTTCTGTCTGGATTATCCTCCGCCTACGTATGGTGGCCGACACACCTTCAGCCATCGGATAGGAAATGCATCGGTCGAATCTATCGAGGTGCCGGAGGCCGCCGTAGCGTACACCGAGGAGTTTATGGTCCACCTGGCCCGAGAGGTAGGCTTCTCAACTGTGGAAGTAATCGGGAAGGCTGCCGAAATCTGGCAGAGCGATCTGGTCGCGAGGAGATAGCGGAATGATGTTGTCCTGCGATTCGTTCCATCCGGTAATCGCCGCCTATGACCCCACAAATCGCGCGTACAAACTCCTCGCCACCGCCACGTCTGTCGTTCCCTGAATAATCGCCCGCCCATCCGCGAACAGGGTCAGGGTGTGCTCGCCGCGCTGGAAGCGCAGCAGTAGCTCATTCCGCTGCACATTCCCGTGCGGACGAAGCCGCTCTTCCATCTCCGCCAGGTCCACCGGACGCGAGCGCTCGTGGATCTGCACCGAATTCCGCCCGCACAGAGTGATATGCGGCCGGCCTTCGCCCCGCAGATGAGCAAAGTCGCGCTCGCCGCAGACGACGCAATCCCCGCGCGGAGCCCCCGCCTGCACTTCGCTCCATTCATTCGTCCACAAATCGCAGGAGAGCAGCGTTCGCCGCATCTTGTCTCGCGCCCCGACGATCCACTTCAGCGCCTCCGTTACCTCAATGGACGCCGCCAGGTTCACGGCGGTGTTCAGAATCCCCGCCGTGTCGCAGGTTTCCACCGTCCCCCCGGGGGGCTGCGGGAAAAGGCACGCCAGGCAGGCCGTTTCCCCGGGCAGGATATTCATCGTCACGGCATAGGACCCGATCGCCGCTGCATAAACCCAGGGTTTGCCTTGCTCCACGGCGTAGTCGTTCAGCAAATACCGCGTCTCAAAATTGTCGGTCGCATCCAGAACGATCTCCGCCCCGCGCAGCAGCTCGTGAATATTCCCCGGCACCAGATCCGTGATCCGGGCTACGACCTGGACCTCACCGTTCAGCGCCCCGATTTTGCGCCGCGCCGCCTCGGCCTTGGGCAGGGAAGCCCGCGCGTCCGCCTCGTCGAACAACACCTGCCGCTGCAGATTGCTCTCCTCGACAAAATCCCGGTCGATCAGGGTCAGGGTCCGCACGCCGGCTCGTGCCAGCAGGCCGGCCGCCGCCGCCCCGGTTGCCCCTACTCCTACCACGGCCACATGGGCGCGCTCGATCCGGGCCTGGCCCTCCGGGCCGATTCCGGCAAAGAGCACCTGGCGCGAATACCGCTCCGCGACGGTTGAAGACGAGGCAGCCATCTGGTCAGTAGTATAGAAACTTCACCGCTGCGGATGCTGTCACTTTGATCCGGCCACTCGGCCGCCGAGTTCGCATCTCACATTTCGAGAGCGAAACCCGGAACCGTCGGAATGGCCTGCGCGGAGAAACCTGGTCTGGCCAGCCGGTGTTCGACAGCACAGAGGTTCTCTGGTTTTTGCCAAAAACAAGGCTTTCCGGTGCGGAACGAGGGGCGTTTGGGTTCGATAGCATTTCCTGGTTTTCGAGAACATAGGCTACGGGACCGAATGAGGCTGGTCAAAGTGCGCCTTGCCGCCCGGCTCCTGCGGTCGCTGGGCAGTGTCGTAGTGTTTCTCGCGTTCGCCCCGCTGCCGCTGCATGGCCAGCAACCGGTCAATCCCTCGCAACCCGCCACTCCCAGCTCTCCGGAGCGGCAGCGGAAAAAGACGCCGCCCGTTGCGCCGGGCAGCGTTCTGCCGTCCTACAACTCGACCCAACAACAGACTGCGGTTAAGGTCGAGGCCGTTCCGACCTCTCCGAATCTTGAGGGCTGGGCTGGCCGTACCGTCGTCGCCATCCATTTTGAAGGCGTCTCCCAGTCCGTCCTCGATCCGCTGCCGGGCGAACTGGAACAGCAACCCAACACCTCCCTCGATCCGGTGAAGGTGCGCGCCAGCCTGCGCCGGCTCTATGCCACCGGGTTGTACAAGACCATCGCCGTCGACGGGCAGCCCCAGGACAACGGCATTGCGCTGACGTTCAAGGGCACGCCGACGCTGTTCATCGGCCGGATTCTGGTGCGTGGCGTGAAGAACAGCCACCTTAACAACCAACTGAACTACTCCACGCGACTGATGCCGGGTACTCCTTATACCGATCAGAAGATGGACCGCGCCGAGCGCTTTCTGCAGCAGGCGCTGCAGCAGAACGGCTACTACCAGGCCACCATCGTGCACCACACGGCGGTCGACAAAAAGAATGCCGAGATCGACGTGCAGTTCAATGTGACACCGGGGAAGCAGGCCCGCGTCGGTGACGTCGCCGTGCAGGGGGACAGCGGCATGACGGTTCCCACCTTCCGCAAACAGGCCAAACTGAAGTCCGGATCGAAGGTCAATCTCGACACCGTCAGCCGCGCGTTGAGTCGCGTCCGGAAACAATACCAGAAGCAGGAGCGGCTGGAGGCCAATGTGAGCCTCGCCTCAACCCAGTTTCAACCGCCTACCAACCACCTCGACTACAACTTCGACGCCGACCGGGGGCCAATCGTCAAAATCATCGTCGAGGGAGCGAAACTCAGCAAAGGCAAAGTTGAAACCCTCGTGCCCGTCTATTCCGAAGGAACCCTCGACGAGGACCTGCTGAACGAAGGCAGCAAACGCATCCGCGACTACTACCAGCGCCAGGGATACTTCAACGCCAAAGTCACCCACTCCACCGATGCGAAGGACGGGGTCACGCACATTACCTACGACGTGAACCTCGGGCCCCGCAACCGCATTGAGACAGTCAATATTCAGGGCAATGGCTACTTCGGAGCGTGGCTTCTGAAGGAGCGCATCAGTGTCCAGCCCGCCTCCCTCTTCATCCGGCATGGGATCTACAGCCAGGCCCTGCAGGAAGCCGATGTGGATGCGATCACCGCTCTCTATCAGAGTAACGGGTTTACGGACGTGAAGGTGACACCTGAAGTCCATGAGTCGCCCCGCCAGCCGAACAAGAACGAGAGGAGCCTCATCGTCACCTATAACATCGTCGAAGGTGCGCAGAAGAGAGTCGGCGAATACAAAATCGACGGCGTGACCACGGCGCAGCTGGCGGCCATCGCTCCCAAACTGGCGTTGCAGCCCGGCCAGCCATACTCCGCTAATAACCTGACCCAGGACCGCGACACCGTCCTGGGCTACTTCCTCGACAACGGCTACGACCACGCCACTGTCACGCTGCGCCAGGATCCCTCGCCGAAGGACAAGAATCTGATCGACGTCGCGATGAATTTGGTGCCCGGCGATCAGATCTTCATCCGCAACGTGCTCTACAGTGGCCTCAAATACACTCGCCTGAAAACGCTGCAGCCCGATGTCCTCGTCAAGCCTGGCGACCCGCTCGATCAGACCAGGCTGCTGCAGACCCAGCGCGATCTCTATAACCTCACCCTCTTCAATCAGGTCACCACTGCAGTCGAGAATCCCGGCGGTGAGGAGCCCCGCAAAAACGTCCTCATCCAGTTCGACGAAGCCCGCCGCTGGGACGTGACCTACGGCGGCGGTTTCCAGGCTCAGACCGGCACGCCCGGCACCAACTGCCTCAATCCGCTCAGCCTGATCGCTCTTGGCATTAATCCCGCAACTTATTCCTGCAGCTCGAACGGCAAGTTCGGCGTCAGCGCGCTCGTCGAGCTCGATGTTTCCCGCATCAATCTCTGGGGCCGCAACCAGTCAATCAATTTCAAATCCCAGTACGGCTCCCTCGAGCAGCTGTTCACCGCGACCTACGCCGCGCCTCGCTTCTTCGGCCACCCCACCCTCGACTTCTCCTTCGGCGGCGGCTATATCAATGCACAGAACGTCATCACCTTCGCCTCCTCCACCTCGGAAGGGGATGTGCGGCTCGCGGAACACCCGAACCTCAAGGACACACTTATCTACCAGCTGTCCTATCGCCGTGTGAAGGTGGATCCCAACACGATCCAGGTGGCGCCCAACCTCATCCCTCTGCTCTCAGAACCGGTGCGTGTCGGTGGTCCGGAACTCACCTGGGTCCACGACACCCGGCGCCCCGAGCCACTCGACGCGCAGAGCGGCATGTATAACAGCGTCCAGATTTTCGCCACGGATAACGTCTTCTTCTCGTCGGAAGCAAACTTCGTACACTTCGACTGGTCCAATGCGACTTACTACGGCCTGGGCACGGAGAAGCGCTACATCCTGGCGCGCAACACGCGCTTCGGTATGGAGCGCGTCTTCGGCCAGGATAAGTACGAATCCATCCCCCTGCCGGAGCGCCTGTACGCGGGCGGCCCCGAATCGCTCCGGGGATTCCCAATCAATTCAGCCGGCCCGCGCGACTCGCTCACCGGGTTCCCCATCGGCGGCGCGGGCGTCTTTGTCAATCAGACCGAGCTTCGCTTCCCCAATCCGCAACTCCCGTACTTCGGTCGCTCCCTCGGCTTTGTCGCCTTCGAGGACATGGGAAACGTCTTCAACAACTCCTCCGATATCTGGCCCAGCCTGATTCGCATCAAGCAGCCGCACAGTTATACCTGCACAGCCCCGGCCTATCTCACCGTTGCGGCGCAGCAGCAGGTCACCCGCTCCTCCAGCACCAACACGACCGGGACCTGCGACTTCAACGACTTCGTTCATACCGTCGGCGTGGGCGCCCGTTACCACACGCCCATCGGGCCCATCCGCTTCGACGTGGGTTACAGCCTCAATCCTCCGGTCTATCCCGTCATCGTCAGTTACGGTTCAACCTCCACCGTTAAATCCAATTCCTGCGCGGACTCCTCGATGGCCCCACCATGCGTTGGTCAGGCTGGACATTTCAACTTCTTCTTCAGCATCGGGCAGGCGTTCTGATGAACCACGGCGCGCGCATCACGACCCTCCTGGCGATGGTTCTCGTCGCCACGGCTTCCCGCGCCCAGCAGCCCTCCCCGCAGGCGCCTCCACCTCCGCCTTCCTCGCCCGCAGCCGCCCAGCCGATTGAACTGGATCATGTCGTTGCCATCATCGGCTCCAACGTCCTTCTGCAGAGCGACGTCGAACAGGAAATGCACTTCTCCGCACTCGAGCCGCTGAGCGTACTGCCAGGCCAGAACACGCCGGATTCCGCCATGCGCCGCCTCATCGACCGGACTCTAATCCTCGAGCAGATGAAACAGCAGCAGCAGGCCACCTCCACCCCGGCACCCGCGGTCGCGAAATCCCTGACGGAGCTGAAGAAGCAGATTCCGGCCTGCGAGGAAGCGCACTGCCAGACCCACGAAGGCTGGGTTGACTTCCTTCACTCGAACGATCTCACCGAAGATGAAGTGGAACAGCGCTGGAGCCAGCGCATGGCCATGCTGGATTTCATCGATCTGCGCTTCCGCAGCGGAATTCGCGTCTCCCAGGACCAGATCGCGGCGTACTATCAAAAGACCCTGGTACCCGCGCTGGAGAAGGACAACCAGAAGGCTCCTCTTCTGGCCGGTGTCTCCGGGCGCATCCGCGAAATCCTCCTCGAGCAGCAGGTGAGCGGCCTGTTTCAGGACTGGCTCGGGAGCCTGCGCGACCAAGGCAACGTGCAGATCGTCGATCCGGCCTACGGCGCCGATCTGGAGTCGAAACCGGCGACGGGTGAACAATGAACGCGATGCCGCAATCCACCGGCGAGCCCGACCTCCCGCGCAGGGAGTCATCGCCTTCACCGCCGCATCCCCACCGGGTTCGCAATCTGGTGGCCTTCGGTGCACTGTGGACCGTCGTGGTTCTGCTCGTCATCTTCGGCGTAGTTGCCTGGGTTGCCAGCACCGCCTCATTCCAGAATCGCGTTCGCCGCACCGTCGTCGCGGAGCTGGCGCAAGCGACCGGTGGCCGCGTGGAGCTGAAGAAGTTCAGCTGGCGGCTTACGCATCTGGAATTTGAAGCCGACGACCTCACGATTCACGGCCTCGAAGCCCCCGGCCAGGTGCCCTACGCTCACGTCGACCGCCTCTTCGTCCGTCTGCAGATTCTCTCTTTCTTCCGTGCGAAGATCGGCCTGAACTACCTCGAAGGCGATCATCCGGTCGTTCATCTCATCGTCCATCCCGACGGCTCGACGAACCAGCCGAAACCGAAGCAAGCCTCCACCGGCAACAGCAAAGACCAGGTTTTCAATCTCGCCGTGGGGCGCACCGTCATCGACAACGGCGTTGCGATTCTGAACCAGCGCGCCATGCCCTTCAACCTCACCGCCAACAATCTCGCCGCCCAGGTCAGCTACGTTTCGGGGCGCGACCACTACGTCGGCACGCTGCACGCTGAGGACGTCGTGGCGCAACGCGGCGCCGACATTCCTGTGCACTCCATCGTCGACGCATCGGTCGACCTCGGCCGCAGCACCGCCAGCCTTGTCTCGCTCACGCTGCAGAGCGGCCCTCAGGGCAAAAGCCAGAAGACCATACTGCGCGCCTCCGGGAACCTCAATAACTTCGCCGCTCCGCAATGGCAGTTCTCCATGAAGGGCGCCATCGACGCGCTCGAGGTTCGCGCCCTCACCGGCACACCGGGTCTGGCAGGCGGCACCGCGCAACTCGAAGCCACCGGACACGGCGCCGGCCAGCAGTTTGTCGTCGACGGCAACGCGCGCGTCAGCGGCGGCGCATATCGCACCGGGACGGTGAACGCCGGCGGCATCACCGCTGACGCCGTAGCCCACGTCACCCAGGACCAGATCGCCGTCACCGGCATCCACGCGCGCCTCGCTACCGGCGGCGTCATGAGCGGCGAGATGCACATCGTCAACTGGCGTTCGCCCTCCCCCGTTCCCAACTCCCAAACCATTCCGGAATCCGCGCAGCAGCAGGGAATCATCCGCACCCGGCTTGCCGGCTTCACCCTCGACTCGCTTCTCGATACCGTCGCGCCGCCGCACTTCCGGCGCCTGGGATTTGCCACCACCGCCTTCGGCACCGCCAACATCGACTGGACAGGCAGCCTCGCCAATATGATCGGCGTGGTCGATGTGAATCTCAACCCGCCTTCCACACTCGCGCCCAATGAAGTCCCGTTCACCGGCACCCTCAACGCCGAATACAGGAACCGTGCCGGAGCCGTCGTCATCCACGCCTTCGACATCCACACGCCCGCATCCGAGATTCAGGTCTCCGGCAACTTAGGCGTCTATCCCATGACGCGCCCGTCGAGAATCGATGCCAGCCTCGTCACCCGCGACATTACCGAGTTCAATCCGGCGCTGGCTGCCTTCGGCATCTCCGTGCCCGGCCAACCAACCCCGATCCCCGCCGAACTCCACGGCCAGGCGCAGTTCCACGGCGCCGTCACCGGCAACCTCCGTTCGCCGGAGTTCAAAGGCCATCTGCAGGCCACCGACTTCAACATCGCCGCGCTCGGCCCCAATTCCGCCGCGACCCAGGCCGCCAGCCGCATCCACTTCGACAGTCTCTCCACCGACGCCGCCTACCGCGCCGGAGAGCTTTCCGTCAGCCTCGGCACGCTGGTGCAGGGCAAGACCACCATCGATTTTTCCGGCGACATCCATGGGCGCGCCAGCGAACCCAAATCTCTCTTTGCGGATTCCTCCTCCATTCACGCCAGCGTCCAGGTGAAGAACGCCGATCTGGCCCAGTGGATCGCCCTCACCGGCAAAAGCTACCCCGTCTCCGGCACGCTGAACCTCCATGCGCAAACCGACGGCACCATCGGCGACCTCAACGGCACCGGACAGCTGAGCCTGACCGGCGGATCGGTTTACGGCGAACAATACAGGTCGCTGAGCAGCGATGTGCAGTTCCGCGGAAGAGACGTCAACGCTAACAACCTCGTCTTCGCGATGGACGGCGGCCGCATTACCGGCAACGCCGGCTACGACTTCACCGCAAAGACGGCGCATGTCGACCTCACGGGCAGCGGCTTTGAGCTGGCGCACATCAGGCGCCTCGAAAACCACCAGTACCCCGTGCTCGGCACCGTGGACTTTACAGTGAAGGGGAGCGGCACGCTCGACAATCCCGCCCTCCAGGCAAGCATGCACGTGCGGAAGCTGGAGCTGGCCCGCGAATTCAACGGCTTCGTCGACGCCGACGCCCACACCCAGGGCCGTGCGCTGCAGCTGCATGTGTCCTCGCACCTCAACTCATCCAACCTTGATCTGACCAGCGAAACCCAGATCAGCGGTGACTACCAGACCCACGCGACCCTGAACATCGCGGAGTTCAACATCGATCCGTTGCTGCGCACCTTCAGCGTCACCGGAATCCGCGGCAGCTCCTCCATCGCCGGCGCGGTCACCGTCTCCGGTCCGCTGCGCCGCCCAAAGCAGCTCAATGGCGACCTCCGCCTCAGCCAGCTGGCTGTCACGCTGGAAGACGTCCCCGTCCACAGCGAGGACGCGCTGCACGCGACACTGCGCGACGGCACCTTCACCATGGATCCCCTGCACATCGTCGGCCCCGATACCGACCTCGTGACGGAAGGCTCCCTCGGCGTCTTCGAGAAGCCACGACCGATTCACGGCAGCGCCAAAGGCTCCATCAATATGTCCCTGGCGCAGACCCTGGACACAGACATCCTCTCCTCCGGCCACGTCGACTTCAGCATGAACGCCGAAGGCACCGTGGAAAACCCTGATCTCACCGGCAACGTGAAGTTCACCAACGTAAACGTCGCGCTGGAGGACTACGTCAACGGCCTCAGCCGCATGAACGGCGAGCTGGTCTTCGATCAGGACCGCCTCGACTTTAAGAACGTCACCGCCTACAGCGGCGGCGGCCTGATTAAGGTCGGCGGCTTCGTCACCTATCATCGCGGCCTCTACGCAGATCTCACCGCCGACGCCAAAGACGTCCGCATTCGCTATCCCGAGGGAGTCACCTCCACCGCCAGCGCAAAAATCCGCGTCCAGGGAAGCCAGGCCGGCATGCTGGTCAGCGGCAGAGTCTTACTCACCGGCTTTGCCGTCAACCCCGATGTCGATTTCGCTTCGCTTGCCGGCAGCGGTGGGGGCGTCTCCCTGCCGCCCAATCCCAATTCGCCCACCAACAAGGTGGCGGTCGACATCCGCATCATCTCGGCGCCCTCGCTCAATTTCCAGAACTCCTTCGCGCGCCTTGCCGGTAACGTCGATCTGGCCATTCGCGGCACGCTCGCCCAGCCCTCCGTCCTCGGCCGCGTCACCATCATCGAGGGCGCCGCCACCTTCAATGGCGAGAAGTTCGAGCTGCAGCACGGCGAGGTTTATTTCAGCAATCCCGTCCGTATCCAGCCCGTGCTCGACATTACCGCCACCACCACCGTGGAGAACTACACCATCACCATCGCCCTCCAGGGCTCCACCAGCAAGTTCACTCCGACTTTTCGTTCCGAGCCGCCGCTCTCCGAGCAGGACATCTTCTCTCTGCTGGCCATGGGGCGCACGCAGGAAGAGCAGCAGATTTACTCGACGGAGCAGTCGCAGGCCGGCGTCAACTCCACCGCCGATTCGCTGCTCGGCGGCGCCCTCAATGCCACCCTCAGCAATCGGATTCAAAAACTCTTCGGCGGCGGCAGCGTTCGCATCGACCCCACGTTCGTGAGCGGCATTGGCAATGCAACGGCCCGCATCACCGTCGAGGAGCCAATCTCCAAATCCGCCACCCTGACCTACGCCACCAACGTTAACTCCACAGCAGAGCAGTTGATCCAGGGTGAATGGCGCATGACGCCTAACTTCTCCGTCGTGGCGGTGCGCGACGAATCAGGCGTGTTCAGCCTGATCTTCCGCCTCCGTCGCAGCTATCACTAACTTCCCAAGCTATTTGTGCATCGAATTCATAAAGTTATCGTGCAGGCGCGCCAAAAAGCGCCAGGTCATTGGCACGTTCCGATTCAATACGATTTTTGTTTCCCGCCGCGCATCCAAACCACCTCTTTCCGTGTCTGAATAGATCGGAAGGCCTGTCTCCCCGGCAGGCGGTTCGCCGGTCGGATTCCCCGAAAAATTCTGGAGACAGCCAGGGAGAATGAACGATGAAGAAGGTATTGATTTTTCTTTTTGCCGCCGCTCTGTCTGTTCCGGCGCTGTTTGCGCAGAATGACTCGGAGATCCAGGCGGCCGTACAGAAGGCCCTTAGCGGGTCGCGTTTCAAAGACATTCACGCCTCTGTGCAGAATGGCGTGGTCGACCTCACCGGCACTGTCGATGTGGTCGCCGCAAAATACAGCGCCGATCAGAAGGTTCACCACGTTAAAGGCGTTACCGCGGTTCGCAACGACATTCAGGTGAATGGCGGCGGCGAAATGTCCGATCAGCAGCTGCAGGAGAAGCTGCAGAAGGCCATCAACTATGACATGGTCGGCTACGGCACCACGGCCTTTGATGCCATCGGCGTACAGGTACACGACGGAGTCGCCGTGCTGAGCGGCCACGCCTATGGTCCCGTCGATGCTTCCGATGCTGTTGCCATCGTCGAAAACACGAAAGGCGTTCGCGACGTCATCAACAACATCGAGGTCGACCCGGTTTCCCCCATGGATGACCAGATTCGCCTGGCTGTTTTCCGCAAGGTCTACGGCTTCCCCATGCTGAACAAGTACGCCATGGATCCGGTGAAGCCGATCCGCATCCAGGTCGCCAACGGGCACGTCACGCTCTACGGCACCGTCGATACGGAGGCGGAGAAGAACGCGGCCGGCATCCAGGCCAACTCAGTGCCTGGCGTCTTCAGCGTGACCAATGACATCCAGGTAGAGAACGCCTCGAAGGAAAAGCCCGGCAAGTAAATCGAGCAGGGGCACCGGCACCCTCAGCCCGCGCTGAGGGTGCCTTTGTGTTTTCCGGTGCCCGGGGCGCGACCTGCTCCCTGCTCCCTCCTCCCTGTACGCTGTACCCTGTACTCTGAACTCATGCTGCGCAGCATCCGCATCACCCTCGAGATGATCAAGTGGGAGCACTCCATCTTCGCGCTCCCCTTCGCGCTCACCGGAGCCATGCTTGCAGCGCACGGCTGGCCCTCCTGGTCGAAACTTGGCTGGATCGTCCTCTGCATGATCTCCGCCCGCTCTGCCGCCATGGCCTTCAACCGCTGGGCCGACGCCGATCTCGACGCCGCCAATCCGCGCACGCGCATGCGCGCCATTCCCGCCGGACTCCTCACCCGCAACTTCACCGCCGCTTTCACGATCGTGATGTCAGCCCTCTTCCTCTTCGGCGCGTGGCGGCTCAACCGCCTCACGCTCATCCTCTCGCCCGTCGTCCTCGCCGTGCTCTTCCTCTACTCCTACACGAAGCGCTTCACCCGCTGGTCGCACCTGTTCCTGGGACTGGCGCTTGGGATCGCCCCCACCGGCGCATGGATCGCCGTTCGAGGCACGCTCGACCCCCGCATCCTCGTCCTCACCGCCGCTGTGCTCTTCTGGGTTGCCGGCTTCGACGTGCTCTACGCCTGTCAGGACGAAGCCCACGACCGCGCCACTGGCCTCTTCAGCATCCCCGCGACGCTCGGCCTCGCGTCCGCCTTCTGGATTGCCCGCACCATGCACGTGCTCATGCTCGGCCTGCTGGTGTGGCTGGCGTTCCTCTTCCACCTCGGCCCCATCGTCGCCGTCGGCATCGTCGCCGTCGCCGCGCTGCTCCTCTGGGAGCACACCCTCGTCTCCCCGCGCGACCTCACCCACCTCAACGCCGCCTTCTTCACCATGAACGGCGTCATCGCCGTCATTTTTTTCGTCTTCGTTGCCGCGGATCTCTTAATCCGCCATCACGCGTAGGCCAGCTGCGTCCGTCTCCGCGTCCAGCACACCGCCAGCAGCGTTACCGTCAGCACCAGATAAACCACCGGCGTGCTGCTCGCGTCCACCGTGCCCATGAAATCAAGCCCGCGGATATGATGCGCCGCCCCCGTGTACCACCAAACCGTGTACAGCGCTTCGAAGAACTTGCTGCCGCCTGTCAGGATCCCCAGCGCCAGCGCCAGGCTCGGAATAAAGCACACCGCCACCAGAAACCCCGCAACGCCGCGTCCATCGCCCGCAACCAGCAGCCGGATCAGCAGCCCCCCGCCGGTGGCCAGCGTCACCAGTACGCCTGCCACCCACGCCGCCGGCAGTTGCCGATCGAGCGCATGCGGAGCCGAGAAAATCAGCGAGCCAGTCGCATAGCGTTGTTCGCGCCCGCCCATCTTCGACCAGATCAGCAGCGGCCAGATCCACGCCGCCAGAATTACGCCCTCGCGCGAAGCCTGCAGCGACGACGCCACACACGCGACGAACAATGCTGCCGCAATCGCATACCACCACCATCGATGTCCCTGCAGCATCAACCGCAGCTCAGCTCCCACCAGCGCAAAGAACCGGTTCCTGGCGCCCGCGTGCTCCAGCGGCGTCAACCGATGCGTCCACGGATCGGCCTGCGCCAGGTTCTTCGCCGCCGCAAACTCCACCACAGCCGTTCGTTCCGGTACGGCATTTCGTTTTCGCGCAAACCGCTCTCGAGCAGGGTCGAAGCGATGGAAGAACACCGCCGCCAGCAGCGCGCCGGCGAGCGCATACACAAACCACAGCAGCCGAGCCGCCACCTGCGCACGATCCCACTGCACGCCCGTCCACAAGAATTGCTTGTGCGGTTTCATGCTGCCCACGCTCAGCGAAAAGTTGTTGTGAAAGTGCGGATCCACCTGCAGCAGCGTCGTCCGCATCTGCCCCATCAGCGTCGGCATCCCGCTGAAGTCGCGAAAATAACCGCTCTGTGTCACCGCTCCGCCATGCGCCACCGACTGCCCAATCCCCGCGGCGAGCAGCCCCATCCACAGGAAGAACCACACCACATTGCCCACGCCGCCGCGCAGCACCGGCAGCGTTTCAAACAGCACCGCCAGCGCCGCCACAAACGCCATCGCCGGCAGCGCATACAGCAGCAGCGGCGACAGCAGCGTCCACAAGTGCAGCGTGCGGTCCTCCGCGCGCATCAGTTGCATGGCCACCGCCGCCACGCCCATCACCGCCACCATCGCCGCCAGCACGGCGAAATTCCCCAGAGATTTGGCCACCGTGTAGAAGCCCTTGCTCATCGGTGTCGCCGCCAGGATCTGCCCCACCCGCGTCGTTTCGTCGCGCAGAATCGAGCCCTTCACGATGTAGAAGCCCACCAGCGTCAGGAACGTGCTCGTCACCACGCCCATCAGCGCGCCCACCCACGCCGAGTTGTACACGCCGCGATAATCGTCCAGCTGCATCTGCACGTTGCCGGCGAAGGTCTGGTACCCCAGAAACACCGCGAAGGCGAGCGTCACCAGAAAACTCGTCCGGCGCACGCGCGTCAGAAAATCCGCCTTCACCAGATGCCAGAGCACGCGCCCGCTGCTCACGCCGCTACTCCTGCTCGGTAGACCGACAGTGAATCGAGATACGCATCCTCGAGCGTCGGCTGTACCGGCCGCGCACCCTGCGGCGGCTCGTCGGTCAGCACGCGCACATGTACACCATCGCTGCGCCGCACCGTGTTACTCACCCGATACGCCTGCTTCACCGCATTCAGATCCGCGCTCGGGATCACCCACTCCCACACGCGCCCATCCACGCGCTGCAACAAATCCTCAGGTGAAGCATGCGCCACCAGCGCGCCATTCGAGATCAGCGCAATGTCGGTCGCGGTCGCCTCCACATCCGACACGATGTGCGTGGAGAGAATCACGATCCGCTCTCCGGAAAGGTCCGAGAGCAAATTGCGAAAACGCACCCGCTCTTCCGGATCGAGTCCCGCCGTCGGTTCATCGACGATCAGCAGCCGCGGATCGTTCAGCAGCGCCTGCGCGATCCCAATTCGCTGCTTCATCCCGCCGGAGAAGCCACCCAGCGGCCGTCCCCGCACATCGGCCAGATTCACCACGTTCAGCAGCTGATCGATCCGCCGCCGCGCCGCCGTTGCATCCAGTCCTTTCACCGCAGCCAGGTATTCGAGGAACTCCTGCGCACTCAGGTTCGGATACACTCCGAAATCCTGCGGCAGATAGCCGAGCACCGTGCGCAGCGCATTCGGATCCTTCGCCACATCCGCACCATTCCACGTCACGGTGCCCTCGCTGGCCTTCGTGATCGTGGCGAGGATGTTCATCAGCGTCGTCTTACCGGCCCCGTTCGGCCCCAGCAGCCCGAGCACGCCCGGCTTCAGCTCCAGGCTGAACCGCCGCAGCGCCCACACATTGCCGCCATACCGCTTGCCGACATTCTCGATACAGAGCTTCACGCTGGGCACCTCGCGCGATGGGTTGAAGCCCCATACGGAGATTCAACCCCCTCGGTTCCACGATCTGTGACGAATCGTAACAGTCAGCCCGAAGACCGTGCCCGAAACATCGGTGCTGTCGGGAATGTGGCGGCCCGAGCGCGATCGCCTGGACGGCCAGTCCCTAAAGTCCGCGGATCAGGCGGTCGAGAATCCCCAGTGCATCCTGCAGCCTCTTCTGTTCCCCCCGCGACAGTTTCCCGATCTGCGTCGCCAGCGATCCCACCCGTCTCTCCCGAGCCTCCAGCATCACTCGTTTGCCCTTCATCGTTGCCGACAGATGAATCGTCCGCCGGTCCCTGGGATTGGCCACCTTCCTCACCAGCCCCTTCCGCTCCAGCGCGTTTACAATTCGCGTCATCGTCGGCGGCTTCACCTGCTCAGCCTCTGCCAGCCGCCCCAGCGTTAACGGCCCGCCAAAGACGATCACCGACAGCGCCGACAACCGCGGCGCATTCAGCCCGGAACGCGCATCCGCACGCCGCAGCTTGCGCAGCAAATGGATCGCTGCCGCGTGCAGCCTCTCCGCCGTTTTTTCCGCATCGGTTTCGCGCGCTCTTGACATCTCCGCCCAGTTTTATGATAAATCATTAGCTCAGCTAACGAAATGCAGAAAGCAACGGAGAAACAATCCCATGGAAACCACCACTTCCACAGCCGTCCATCTCGACGAAATCGGCCAGATCGCCCTCGCCGTCGCCGATCTCGACGAGGCACGAACCTTCTACCGCGACACCCTCGGCATGAAGTTCCTCTTCGACGCCGGCAACATGACCTTCTTCCAGTGCGGCTCCGTCCGGCTGTTGATCGGTGCGGGAGAGCCGGGAACCGCCGCTGGCGGCAGTACCATCCTGTACTTCCGCGTTTCCGATATCCAGGCCGCGGCCACCACGCTCCACGACAAGGGCGTGGCCTTCTTTCAGGAGCCCCATCTCGTCGCGCGCATGAAGAGCCACGACCTCTGGATCGCCTTCTTCAAAGACCCCGCCGGCAACCCCCTGGCCCTGATGAGCGAAGTCGCCAGAACCGCCGACGCCGGTTAGACGCGCCAAGAGTTTTCTGGTCCGAAAGCGCAGCCGCGTGCATCCTAACGGCGACTCTCCAGGAGATCCCCATGCCGGAAGCTACCTACGGATTCCTCAGCCAGCGCAGCCAACATTCCGTCGATGAAACTGTCGCACGCCTCAAAAACATTCTTGACGCGAAGCGTGTCACTCTCTTTGCTCTTGTCGATCACAGCGGCGAAGCAAAAAAGGCCGGCATGGACATGCGCCCCACCAAACTCCTCATCTTCGGCAACCCCGCGGCCGGGACGCCCCTCATGCTGGCCGCGCCCACCATCGCCATCGATCTGCCGCTCAAGATTCTGGTATGGGAAGACGCTGACGGCGCGGTCTGGCTCTCCTGGAACAGCCCCGAGTATCTGCAGCAACGCCACAATCTCCCGCCCGATCAGGTCGGAAACATTGCCGTCGCCGCAAACCTCGCCGCAAAAGCCGCCGAGGCCTAACGAGAGCCTCGTGGTCGGTAACGCGGTGCCCGGTGCCCGGTACCCGGCGCCCTGTCTCTAGAAATCCCGCGCCAGCAGAATTACCAGCACCAGTCCGCCGAGCATCACAGCCTCTTCCGCGTCGGTCGAAACGTTGTGCAGGCGGTCGAAATCTACATGCCGCGGATCGGTCTTCGGCACGCTGTCAATCGCTCCGCCCGCCGCGATCCGGTCCCGCTCCATCCGTGGAATAATGCTGTACTGCGACCACGCCGTGCAGCCGATCATCAGCAGTGCGACTACGATCCCGATCGACGTGGTGCTCATCCGGAAGGTCTTCAGCCAATAGCCGAGCGCCAGTAGAGCCACGATCAGGCAGCCGGCGAACAGCCCCTCGTGATGCAGCACGCCCAGGCATTTCGCCACAATCGTGCCCGCCTGGTGCGTGTCCGCAATGGTGCTGAACGCAGCCCACGCGGTGATGGGAAAGAACAGCAGCCCGCCGAACCAGACGACGAGCGCCAGCCAGACAATGGCGCGCAGCACGCTTTTCATGCACACAGAGTACAGCGAGTCGCGGTCCACTGTTCCAGGAAATCCGGACTCCAGCCGTGAATCACGGTTCGCGAATGCACCCAGCCGCGGTAGACTGGCGGCTATGAGCAGGCGCCTTCCCGTATTTGTTCTTGCCACGGTTACATATTTCAGTGTCACCGCCGCAGCCCAGACCCTCCTCGTCGCCAATCAGAGCGACCGCACCGTCAGCCTTATCGATCCCGCTCAGGGCAGGGAAGTCGCCGCCATTGCCGAGCACGTTCCGGGCCAGTGGGGCCACGAAATCACAGCAACCCCTGACGGCCGCATCGCCTTCCTGCCTATCTATGGCAACTCCGGCGTCGGCAAACCCGGCCTCGACGGCAGCAAAATGCTGGTGATCGACGTCCCCTCGCGCAAGATTACCGGCACCGTCAACTTCGGTCACGCCGTGCGCCCGCATCTGCCCGTCTTCGATCCCGTGCACGGCCTGCTCTACGTCACCACCGAGCTCGACAACACCATCACCATCGTCGATCCCCACACCCTGAAGATCGTCGGCAAAGTCCCCACCGGCCAGAAGGAATCGCACATGCTGGCGATCTCCCACGACGGACGCTTCGGCTACACGGCCAACGTCGGTCCCGGCACCGTCTCCGTGCTCGAACTCACCGGACGCAAGACCGTCGCCGTCATTCCCGTCGCAACAAAAGTGCAGCGTATCGCCATCTCGCGCGACGATAAGTGGGTCTTCACCTCCGATGTCGTCGAGCCCCGGCTGGCCGTGATCGAGACTGCCACCAACAAGCTCAAGACCTGGGTGCCGCTGCCCGCCAACGGCTATGGCGCCGCCGCTACGCACGATGGCCGCTGGCTCCTGGTCGCCATTCCTCTCGGGAACGAAGTCGCCGTCGTCGACCTGCAGTCCATGAAAGTAGTCCGCGAAGTCCCTGTCGCCGCCTCGCCGCAGGAAGTCCTCATCCAGCCTGATGGAAGAATCGCTTATGTCTCCTGCATGGGTGCCGGCAAAGTCGCCGCCATCGACCTCGCGCAGTGGAAAGTGGCCAGGCTCATCGATGCCGGCAAAGGCGACGACGGCCTGGGATGGGCGCAGTAGAACAGGGCACCGGGTGCCGGCTCCGGGCACCGGTGTCAACAAGGTTGCGACGAGACCGCCGTTACTCGGGATGCGTCAGCGAGAAACTTCGGACCGTAGGCGGTGCCCGGTCCCCGGTGCCCGCTCTTACCACTGCGGCCCGTATACGCTCGGCCGCCCGATCAGCCGCTCAATACGCTTGCGAATCGGCGGGTGCGTCGAGAACAGACCCGCGAAATCCTCCCGCGCCAGCAGCGGCTGCACAATGAACATGTGCGCCGTTGACGCGGTCCCCGGCATCGGGACGCGCTTCGAATAGGCATCCAGCTTCTCCAGCGCGCTGGCCAGCGCATACGGATTCCCCGTAATCTGCGCGCCCGTCGCATCCGCCTCATACTCGCGCGTGCGCGACACCCACAGCTGGATCATCATCGCCGCAATTGGCGCCAGAATCAGCATGAACAGTGCGCTGATCCCGCCACCCCGCCGGCGATCCCCGCCGCCTCCGCCGAAGCCGCCGAACATCTCCGCCCACCAGCCCATGCGCGCCAGCAGCGTAATCGCTCCGGCCAGCGTCGCCGCGATCGAGCTGGTCAGGATGTCGCGGTTGCGCACATGGCCCAACTCGTGCGCCAGCACTCCTTCCAACTCGTCGTCGTTCAGCAGTTGCAGGATCCCGTGCGTCACCGCCACCGATGCATGCGCCGGATTGCGCCCCGTAGCAAACGCATTCGGCGCGTCGGTCGGGATCACGTAAATCTTCGGCATCGGCAGCCCCAGCCGCCCGGTCATCCGTTCCACCACCTCATACGCCCGGGGCAGCTGTTCCCGCGTCACCGGCTGCGCCCGATACATCGCCAGCGCCAGCTTGTCGGAATAGAAGTAGCTGAAGAAATTCATCGCCGCGGCGATCACAAACGCGAAGATCGCGCCGTTTTCGCCCCAGTGGCTGCCAATCAGAACCAGCAGCAGAGTCATAAGGGTCAGCAAAAATGCGGTCTTAAGAGTATTCATGTCGGGGCCCCTCGCTGAGGCCTCTGACCCCATTTTTTCACAAGCAGCTCCCAGCGTCCCGGCGGGGCATGAGGGCCCTGTCCAGGGGCACGGCGGGGCGATTGTCTGGAAATGCGACACTGCGTGGGCTTCCGGGGCCACCCCAAAACACCGAAGGGTTCTGAGATGCCATACCTTACAGCATAGGGGCTATGAAATTCTGGAGAAGTGCCAGGGTCTCTCCAGTACTACATAATAACGTTAAGAGCGCCGATTTTACCACTAATCCACTACCGGTCCATCCCCGTTCGTCACAGTAAACATTTTTTAATCAGGCACATCCGCTCGAGCCAGTCCTTTCGTCCCTTCCTGGCCTCACTTCGTCACGCTGGCCGTAGCCAGTGTGGCCAGAAGATTGCCCTTGCCTCTGTATCCTCCGACATCGATGTATCTGCGAAGGGGGCTTGGGTTCAGCTATGGATCTCCAGCCCGGTAACTCAGAGTTTCCAACCGAGAAGGAATAAGACAATTATGAAAAAGCTGCTCTTCTGGCAACGGATCGCCGTCGTATTTGGCCTGCTCGCGGCTCTTGGAACCGCCTATGCCGCAGACGTTAACGGCCGCATCAAGGGAACGGTCACCGACCCATCGGGCGCTGTCGTGGCTGGCGTCCATGTCAGCGCGACCAATGTCGCCACCGGCGTTAACTACGAGACCGTATCGGGCAATGACGGCAGCTATCTGTTCCCGCAGCTCCCCATTGGCAGCTATACTCTCTCGGCGACCGCTTCGGCCTTCAAGAAGTACCAGGCGAGCGGCATCGTGCTCACCATCGATCAGGAATACGTCCAGGATATCCACCTGCAGGTCGGCTCGACCAGCGAGGTCGTCCAGGTGAATGCATCCGCGGTCCAGGTGAACACCACCGACATGCAGCTGAACAACATCGTCAATTCCGAGCAGATGGAAGAGCTGCCCCTCATCAATCGCTCATTCACTGGATTGGAACTGACCCTTCCCGGTGTCCAGGCCGCCAGCGATCGCTTCGGCACCTATTCGGTCAGCGGCGCCCAGTCCCAGCAGTCGGAATATCTGATCAACGGCGCTGACACCAACGACATCAGCCTCAACACCATCGCCATCCAGCCCAACCTCGATGCGATCGACCAGTTCAACCTCATCGAGGGTCCGCTCAACGCCGAATACGACCGCAACTCCGGCGGCATCGTCAGTGCGACCATCAAGGCCGGTACCAACCACATTCATGGCGACGCCTTCGAGTTCTATCGCGACACCTTCCTGAATACCCTCAGCTATTTCCAGAAGAAGCTGAACACTACCACCGGCAAGTACACCGGAACCGTTACGCCCTACCACCAGAACATCTTCGGCGGCACCGTCGGTGGTCCGGCCGTCAAGGACAAGCTCTTCTTCTTCGGCGCTTATCAGGGCACCCGCCAGGTCGTTCCCCAGGGCAGCACTTCCAACTGCTGCACGGCCGGCAGCACTCAGGTGTTCTCATCGTCCAACCTGAGCGGCAATTTCTCCTATGACGCGGGAAGCTTCTCGACCAATCCGATCCCGACCGGTGTGACCATCCCGGGCTGCTCTGCCGGTAGTACGTGGGCTGCTTGCGCTGCCTCCAACGGGGGCATCTTCCCCACTTCCGCCTTCAATCCCATCGCTACCAAGCTGGTGAGCCAGTACCTGCCCAAACCCAATAACGGAACCTACGGGTACACGTTCAACCCGGTTGTAACTACAGCGACCAATCAATACATCGCCCGAGGCGACTACGCGCTCAACCCGCGCAATCAGTTTTACGGCCTCTATATCGTGCAGAGATCCAAGGCCCCGGAGACGCTGCCCTTTACCGGCGCCTCTGTGCCTGGATTCGGCGACCAGAGCACCAGCAGCATCAACCAGATCACGGCCGACTACGTCCGCCAGTTCAGCCCGACCCTGGTGAACGACCTCACGGCTCACTACACGCGCTTCAACTTTGCCGCTGTCAGCCCCCAACACACCGTCAGCCCGTCGAGCCTGGGATTCAACATCAATCCTCAGGACGTCGCGGCGGCCAGCGTACCCACCATGGACGTGGAGGGCGGCGCCCAGCTCTTCGAGCTCGGCTTCAGCACCAATGGACCTCAGCCGCGTATCGATCAGGCCATCCAGCTCGACGACACGGTTTCCAAGGTCATCGGATCGCATACCTTAAAGTTCGGCTACGACGGCCGGCGCTTCAACGTGTCCAACCCGTTCTATGCCAGGAACAGCGGCAGCTTCGCGTTTCTCGCCCAGGGTACCTATTCCACCGGCGATGCTGGCCTCGACTTCCTGCTCGGCATCCCCGATACCTATAACCAGGGTTCGGGTGCCTCCATTCAGGCCGACGCTTTCCTCAATTATGTCTTCGCTCAGGATACCTGGAAAGCCTCTCAGTCCCTCACCTTCGACTACGGCCTTGGCTACTCCATCGATACCCCCCTGCATAACAACCAGTACCAGGGCGAGGCCATCGCCTGCATTATTGCCGGCCAGCAGTCCAGAGTCTTCCCCACCGCGCCCATCGGGTTCGACTACCCCGGCGATCCGGGCTGCACCAATGCAGGGCAGGCGAAGACCCGCTACTCTGAATTCGGTCCCCGCTTTGGCTTTGCCTGGTCGCCCACGGCCGGTTTCCTTTCCGGTGGTCAGGAAAGGGAGTTCGCAGTCCGCGGCGGTTTCGGTATCTACTACAACCGCACCGAGGAAGAAAGCTCCCTCCAGGCTCTCGAGACTCCTCCCTTCGGCACCAACTCCGATGGCGTTGGTATTTCTGGAGGCACGCCTACCTTGGCCAACCCGTTCACCGACATCAACGGGGGCGGATCGATCAAGAACCCCTTCCCCTATACTTTCCCGACCAAAGGCCAGACCATCGATTTCACCAGCCTCGAGCCGCTCTACAACATCAGCACCTACGGCCCGAACTTCCGCGCCCCGTACGCGGAGAACTTCCAGCTCAGCATTGAGCGCCAGTTCCCCTCCCAGGCCGTGGTTCGCGTCAGCTACGTCGGCACCCTCGCTCGCCACAATCAGAGCGTCTATGATGCCAACGCCGTAACCCCTGCCGGCCATACCGCCTGCGCTGCCGGGCTCGAGTATTCGCCCGTCACCGGCGGCAATGTGAACTGCATCAAGAACGCCAACCTCGAGAGCCTCTACTTCCCGCAGAACACCGTTTCGGGCACCATCGATCCGGCCACCGGCGAACCTGGCTACCTCGACATCGGTGTGGTTAGCTCGGGAGCCTCTTCCAGCTATCACTCTATGCAGGCTGAGCTCACCAAAGGCATGACGCACGGCCTCACCATGCAGGTCAGCTACACCTACTCCCACGCCCTTGACACCGCATCCAGTTTCGAAGGCTCCGGCTTCGGTTCGAGCGGCCAGCGCGGCTTCAACCAGTGGGACCCGGCGCTGAACTATGGCGACTCAGCCTTCGACGCGCGCCATCGTCTCGTCATCACTCCTCTTTACCGCGTTCCGCAGTTCAGCGGCAGCGCCTTCTCCCTCAAAAATATCGCCCTCGCCGGATGGGAGATTTCCGGCATCACGACCTTCGCCACCGGCTTCCCCATCGATGTTTCCTACGCTGGCGGCAGCTCCAACTCCCTGTGGTGCCCCTACTACACCAACTACTACGCCTGCCCCGATGTTCCCAACCAGATCGCCGGCATTCAGAAGACCGACATCCGCGCCACCCGCTCGGGATCCAAGGCTCACTACTTCCAGAAGACCAGCTTCGCTCCTGAGCCGATCGGCTCCTTCGGCAATACTCACCGCAACCCGCTGCACGGCCCGGGCAGCAACAATACCAACCTCGTGGTGGCCAAGAACTTTGTCCTCAATGCCGAGCGCAACATCAGCTTCCAGATGCGCCTCGAAAGCGACAACGTCTTCAATCACACGCAGTTCAATAGCCCGAGCAGCACCTTTAGCGACACCGTCCCAACCAATCCGAACAGTTCCTTCGGGTGGATCACGGGCAGCGCTGCAGCTCGGCAGACACAGCTCGCTGCGAAGATTTACTTCTAACCTCAACCTGCCAGTGACGTGAGAAAAGGCGCCTTCGGGCGCCTTTTCTTTTCTCTGCCAGCTGGCTCCTTCCAAACCCAGCCCGCGGACAACTCGCCCCTATCCCTCTGTCTTTGTTCGGCTTGCCACGACCCAGATTCTGCAATTCCGGAGAGCCGATGCCCCCAAAATATGAATTTACGGAGCCATTTCATCCACAGGGAGGCCCCCGCAGTCACTAACCTGCTGATTCCAAAGAGTCATATAAATTATGCAAACGTTCACAAATGGACCGCTAATTGCTCTAGCCTTCGCATCATCCTCCCCGGCATTAGTTCACTGTTTTCTCCCCAGTTGTAGAGACCAGTTAAGTTGTTTGGTTCAAACGAGGAAACGCACCAAGCCGCCTCAAGGTCGAAGCGGTCACCCGCATCCGGGCGCTCCCCAAGTGTCCAGACCCGGTAATTGTTAATTTTTTGGCAACGAGTGAATTCAATGGAGGAGCTGTGATGAAGCAACTTAGGTTGCAATGGATCATTCCGATGATCGCCGCACTGTTGTGTTGTTGTGCAGGGGCGCACCCGGCTCTGGGCCAGGCAACAAATACAGGCACGGTCGTTGGCGAAGTCGACGACCAGAGCGGCGCCGTGATTGCGGACGCGTCCGTGACGCTCACCAATTCATCCGCTGGCACCAAGCTGACCACTGCCACCAACGGCACCGGAAAGTACATCTTCCAGGCTGTGCCTCCTGGCACCTATGACGTGACCGTCACCAAGTCCGGCTTCAGCATCGCCAAGATGAACGGCGTGATCGTCAACGTCGGCTCTCAGGCCACTGAGAACGTGAAGATGATCGTCGGATCGACTGCACAGACCGTCGAGGTCCAGGTCGTGGGCACCGAGCTGCAGACTCTGAACTCCACCGTCGGCCAGACCATCAGCGCCGAGGCCATTAGTTCGCTGCCCAGCCTCAACCACGACGCCAACACCTTCACAACGCTCCAGCCCGGTGTCACTCCCGACGGCAACGTCGCGGGCGCGGTCAGCGATCAGAACATGTTCCTGCTGGACGGCGGAAACAACTCCAGCGACATGGACGGCAACAATACCGTCTACAACACCACCGCCGCTTTCGCCGGCGATCCCACTGGCGGTATGGGCACTCCGCCCTCCGGCATTCTGCCTACGCCCTCTGACAGCGTCGACGAAATCAAAGTGAACACCGCCAACCAGACGGCTGACTTCGACAACTCCTCCGGCGCTCAGATCGAACTGGTCACCCCACGCGGCACGAACCGCTGGCACGGCGCCGCCTACGAGTACTACCTCGACAACGGCTTCGACGCCAATTCCTGGGATAACAACCAGACCGGCACCAAGATCCCGCAGTACCACTACAGCCGCTTTGGCGGCAGGGCGGGCGGCACCATGCTTCCCTCCATGCTCGGCGGCCGCTGGTACATCTTCGGATTCTTCGAAGGCTACCGTTATCCGCAGTCCACCACCATCCAGAGAATCGTTCCCACCGCTACCCTGAAGGCCGGCAACGTCATCTACGGCGGCACCACCTACAACATGAAGACGGTCGATCCGCGCGGCATCGGCATCGATCCGGACGTCCAGGCCATGTGGTCCAAGTACGAGCCCGCCGGCAACGTTCAGGGAGGTTTGGGGTCCCCTGCCTGCGGCAGTCTCTCCTCCAAATACTGCGACGGCTTCAATACTGTCGACTTCAAAGCCAATATGTCGCTGCCTCTCAGCAGCAACGACGCGGTCTTCCGCCTCGACCACTCCTTCAGCCCCAAGTGGAACTGGTTCGCGAGCTATCGCTACTTCAAGCTGACCCAGTTCGCCACCAAGCAGTACGACATCGGCGGCTTCTTCTCCGGCGACAAGCTGGGTACCCCCACCTCCACCGCCGCTCGTCCGCTGGTTCCCTGGTTCCTGGTCACCGGCCTGACCACCAACATCACCGCCAGCATCACCAACGACTTCCACTACAACTACCTGCGCAACTTCTGGCAGTGGGGAACCAACAA
Organism: uncultured Acidobacteriaceae bacterium; assembly: GCA_963819725.1. GTDB lineage: Bacteria > Acidobacteriota > Terriglobia > Terriglobales > Acidobacteriaceae > Palsa-343. The sequence continues at coordinate 105,333 of CAWFXK010000008.1, read as the reverse complement.
CGCGCCTCCGCAGGTCTCCGGCCTGGGTGGCGCCCTGGAGCCCTTCGGCGAGAGCGCTACTTACGTTCTGTCGCCGTTCAACGTCGACACACAGGACATCCGCACCCGCTTCTGGGATGGTCAGGACCATTTCTTCAGCGATAACGTCACCGTCCTGAAGGGGAACCACCTGCTTCAGTTCGGCGGCCAGTATCAGCGTGACTTCGACTACCACTCCCGCTCCGACAACGGCGGCGGCATCAACTTCACGCCCACCTACCGCATGGGTGAGCAGAGCGGCACCGGCGTCGGCAGCGTCGACCTGTCCGGCCTGGGTGGCGGCTATCCCCTCAACGTCAACTCTGAGCGCATGGCCGCAGCCGTGCTGGGCATCGTTGACCAGTCGCAGGTGGCTTACACCCGCACCGGTAGTAACCTGGCTCTCAACCCGCCGCTGACCCACGCCTTCGACAAGGACGTCATTCCCTTCTACAACGCCTACGTCAGCGACACCTGGCACATGAAGCCGTCCATCACCCTCACCTTTGGCATGGGCTACACGCTGGAGATGCCCCCGCACGAGGCGCAGGGAAAACAGACCGTCCTGGTGGACGCGGCTGACGAGCCGGTCGAGACAACGGACTACCTTGCTCAGAGAAAGAACGACGCCCTTGCGGGGCAGCCTTACAACCCCGAGGTCGGTTTCGCTCTGGTCGGCAACGTCGGCAGCGGGCTCAAGTATCCCTATCAGCCGTTCTATGGATCCTTCAGCCCCCGCGTCGGCCTCGCCTGGAACCCCGGCTTCTCCAAGGAAACCGTGATTCGCGGCGGGTACGGCCGCATCTATGGCCGCCTCAACGGTGTTGACCTGGTCCTGGTGCCGCTGCTCGGCGTCGGCCTGATTCAGGCTACCGCCTGCGCCAAGCCGCTGGCCAGCGGCCAGTGCGGCCCCGCCAATCCCACTGCCACCACAGCCTACCGCGTGGGCGTCGATGGAAACTCCGCACCGCTCCCGGCCCCCACGGCCACCCTGCCACAGCCAGTTTATCCGGGATACAACGCCATCGCCGGTTCAGCCAGTGAAGGCATGGATCCAAAATTCCGCCCGAACGACATCGATTCGTTCGACCTCACCATTCAGCGCCAGGTTGGGAGCAAAGGGCTCATCGAGGTCGGCTACATCGGCCGCCTCGTTCACCACGAGTACCAACCCATCAACCTCAACGCAGTGCCCTACATGTTCTCCGTTGGCGGCCAGCAGTTCAAAACCGCTTACGCCAGCCTCGAGAAGTACCTCCAGTGCGACAAGTCGGCGGCTGCCTGCGGGGCCAATGTGCCTTCCGCAACTGCCGCTTACAACAGCTTTGTGGCCTCCGTTCCTGCCCAGGGCTTCTTTGAATCTGCCCTGGCCGGAACCGGCTACTGCAACGGCTATGCCAGCTGCACCGCCGCTGTGCTCGACAACGAGCTCGGCAATCTCACTGCGCAGGCTGTCTGGAGTCTGTGGTCCGATCTCGACCAGGGCAACGGCGGGGTCAAACCCGGCTTCAACTTCCCGCGCACCATGCAGAACACGCCGATTCTCAGCCAGGCCAACGGCTCCGGCGGGCAAAACACCTCTGGCATCGCTCAGAACGCCGCCATCGGCTACGGCAACTACAATGGCGCCTTCGTCAGCATAGGCGTGCGCAACTGGCACGGCCTGACCATGCAGCACAACCTCACCTGGAGCAAGTCCCTCGGCACCGGCGCCGTCGTTCAGGCCTCCAGCGAATACACCCCTAACGATCCCTTTAACCTCGGCGCGATGTACGGTGAGCAGCCCTCCGATCACCGCATCGTCTACAACACCTACCTCGTGGCGGATGAGCCCTGGTTCAAGGGGCAGCATGGCCTCCTCGGCCGTGTCGCAGGCGGCTGGACCCTGGCCCCCATCTTCACCGCGGGCACCGGTGGTCCTACGTACTGCAACACGTTTACCGACGCACAGTCCTTCGGTGGAGGCGACGGCTCCAGCTACTTCGACAACGAACAGTGCGTCTTTACCACTCCGTACCATGCGGGCCATTCGGCCCACTTCGGCGTGTCCGGCACCAACAAAGTCGGAACCTCAACCTCGGCAACACCGGTCAATATGTTCTCCAACCCAGAATCGGTGTATAACCAGACTCGCGCTCCCATCCTCGGCATCGACACCAAGAACCCTGGTGTCGGTCCCTTCATGGGCCAGAACTACTGGAACCTGGACGCCGAATTAAAGAAGACCGTTCGCATCACTGAGACGGCGACCTTCGAGTTCTCGTTCATCGCCCAAAACGCCCTCAACCACCGGCAGTTCGTGGATCCCTACATGGATATCTCCGATCCAGCCGCCTGGGGCGTGCTCAACGCGCAGCAGTCTTCGATCAACGGCACACCCTATACCCGCCAGATGGAGTTCGGCGGCCGCATCAGCTTCTAACCCCAGCCTGCGGCCGGATCTCCGGCCGCAGCCCACACCAAAGGCGGAGGTCCCCACGGCCTCCGCCTTCGGTTTTCCCCCTTGAATTTCACCCCCCCTGGAACGAAAGTGGGATGGATCCTTACCTGCCTGGGTCTTGTCAGACTCGATACCCACCGGGTACAACGTAGGTCTGGGTCGCGCAAGGCGAACCTCTTCGGTTACTATTGGGCTCTTCGGCAAGGCAACCTAAATCTCTCCCGAGGAATCACTCCTCCCAATGATTGCTGACATTTTGCTGGTGGATGACAACTGTATTCAGGCCACCACCAGAAAGGCCATCCTTTCCCGCTCCGGCAGAAACGTTGCCGTTGCGTGTGACGGCCCCCAGGCTCTCGCGATGCTCGATCAGGCCGGCGGCCTCCGCCCCGTGGGCCTCGTGATGACCGACCACCTGATGCCCGGCATGAACGGGCCTGAATTTGTCGCCGAACTCCGCACTCGTTTCCCCGATCTGCCCGTCGTCGTCCTCAGCGGCCTGGCCGATGCGGAAGACGAGTACCGCCTCCTGGACGTTCTCTTCCGCGTTAAGCCCTGTCCCCCTGACGAACTGCTTTCCATGGTCCGCTCCCTCCTCGACCAGCCCCTCAGCCGCACAGCGTAAAGACAGGGAATAGCCAATAGGCCAGTAGGGAGTAGCTTTCCCGGCCGCTCTCGCTTCCGTTGGCCTGTGCGCGCGTCTCCTCGCTGACTGCTGACTGCTTCTCTATTCCCTACTGGCTATTGTCTATTCCCTGCAGGGTCTGCCTCCAGGGTGTGAGATTTGTCACAGCCTCCCTCGCTGTCTCACGCGAAGATCATTCCTGTCCCTGGTTGCCGCATCCGTCACCCTCTGTCCGAAAGTGCGACAATCAGAAAGTCGATCCCTATGCCTGCATTTGGCTCGTTTGCGCTCCTCGTCGCGCTGGCTCTCGCCGGCTATAACCTGCTGGCCGGTGCAGTAGCCCTTCGCCAGCTCGCCACCGGCCGACGCTATGCCATCGCCCCCGAACGCCTCGCAGAAACCGCACGCCGCGCCGGCATCGCCAGCTTCTTCGCCACCGCCTGCGCCGCCTTCGCCCTGGTCTGGGCCGCCTTTACCAACGACTTCTCCGTCGCCTACATCGCCGAGCACTCCAACCGCGCCCTCCCCACGGCTTACAAATTCGCCGCCCTCTGGTCCGGCCAGGAAGGCTCGCTCCTCCTCTGGGCCTTCCTCCTCGCCGCCTACGGATTCGTCCTCCGCGTCCGCCATAAAGTCGACGTCAAGCTCACCGCCTACGCCTCGACGATCCTCGCCGGCATCCAGGTCTTCTTCCTGCTGCTGGTCAACATCGCGGCCACGCCCTTCTCGCTCGTCCCCGGCGGCGTCATTCCCGCCGACGGCAACGGCCTCAATCCGCTCCTGCAGTATCCCGAGATGGTCATCCACCCGCCGATGCTCTACCTCGGCTACGTCGGCTTCAGCGTGCCCTTCGCCTTCGCTCTCGGCGCGCTCATGATGCGCTACCCCGGCGAGAAGTGGATCCACATCACCCGCCGCTGGACCATGGTCACCTGGCTCTTCCTCACCGTCGGCATCTTCCTCGGCATGCACTGGGCCTACAACGTCCTCGGCTGGGGCGGCTACTGGGGCTGGGACCCGGTCGAGAACGCCTCCCTCATGCCCTGGCTTACCGGCACCGCCTTCCTGCACTCGGTCATGATGCAGGAGAAGCGCGGCATGATGAAGTCCTGGAACGTCTGGCTCATCTTCTCGACGTTCATGCTGTCGATCCTCGGCACCCTGCTCACCCGCTCCGGCCTCGTCAGCTCCGTCCACGCCTTCGCGCAGTCCCCCATCGGCAACTGGTTCTGGATCTTCCTCGTCATCACGTTCGCGATCTGCATGTTTACCTACATCTACAATCGCGATCACCTCAGGACCGACCACAAGCTCGAGTCCCTCGTCTCGCGCGAGTCCAGCTTCCTCTTCAATAACCTCGTTCTGCTCGCCGCCTGCTTCACCGTGCTCTGGGGAACCTTCTTCCCCGTGCTCTCCGAATACGTGCAGGGCAACAAGGTCACCGTCAGCGCGCCCTTCTATAACCGCGTGGCTGTGCCCATCGGAGTCTTCCTTCTCCTGCTCACCGGCATCGGCCCGGTCCTCGCCTGGCGCTCCACGTCGATGCAAGAGCATCCGCCGCAACTTCATCCTCCCCGCGCATCGTCGGGCTGGTCGTCGCCATCGCCATCATCCCGCTCGGCGTGCATCCCTGGACCATCTTCACCACCGATCAGGAAGGCGCCTTCTACGCCTGGATCACCTTCTCGCTCGCCGCCTTCGTGCTCACCGCGATCTTTGCCGAGTTCTACAAAGGCGCGCGCGTCATCGGGCAAAAGACCGGCCAGAACCTGCTGGCCGCCATGGTCCGGCTCACCCGCCGCAACACCCGCCGCTACGGCGGCTACATCGTCCACTTCGGCATCGTGCTCATCTTCATCGGACATCGCGGGCCAGGCGTTCAACCAGAGCCACGAGCAGACCATGAACTTCAAGGACAGCTTTGTCCTCGGCCCCTATCGCGTCGAGTGCCTCGACTACTCGCAGGACTCGAACCCGAACTACGACACCGAATTCGCGATGCTCAACGTCTATCGCGGCGACAAACTCGTCACGAAGCTCGCGCCGGAACTCCGCGTCTACGCCGTCAACGGCCAGCCCTCCACCATCGTCGCCAACCACTCCACGCTGATCGAGGACCTCTACGTCATCTACGCCGGCAAGGATCCCGCCACCGGCCAGCCCGTCATCAAGGCCTTCCTCAACCCGCTCGTCGCGTGGATCTGGATCGGCCTGCTCGTCACCATCCTCGGCACCGGCATCGCACTGGTTCCCAACATGAGCGCCACCGTCGCCGCGCAGCGCCTCCGGGCCACCGAGCCGGCGGAACCTGTAGCCGCCGGAGGGGCAGGGAACTGATGCGCAACCCATTTTCACCGCGACAGGATTCGGGCTTTGAAGGGGCACGGCTTCAGCCGTGCCGTAACCAGCCGCAAAAGAATCGGGCTTCAGCCCCTGAGGGACGACGCTTCTCCCGAACAGCGCGCTACCTCATCCTCCCCCTCGTCGTCGTCCTCTCCGTCATCACCCTCGGCGCCGCCGATACCGAAGCCCGCTACCAGGACCTCGGCCACAAGCTCATGTGCATCTGCGGCTGCTGCGAGATCCTCATCGAGTGCAACCACGTCGGCTGCCCCGACTCCGACCGCATGCTCGCCGAGCTTCGCGCCGCCATCGACCACGGCGACAGCGACAACGCCATCCTCACCGCCTTCCAGGACAAATACGGTCCCACCGCTCTCGCCGCGCCGATGCTCACGAAGTTCAACATCGTCGCCTGGGTCGTGCCTCCCGCGCTGCTCGTCCTCGGCCTGTTCGGCACCTGGGTGCTCGTGAAACGCTGGCGCATGCGCTCTGCCGCCATGCCCGCCGTCGAAGAAGCTCCACTCTCCGACGAGCTCCGCGACCGCATCCGCAAGGAGACCGAAGTATGAGTCCGACTGGCCGCTGTCCAGAGCCGCGGCTGTCCCGGAGCTCTCGGCGCTCTGTCGTCTGAGCTCTGAGCTCTGTGCTCTGAGCCCTGTGCCCGTGCCCGGAGGTTCATCCATGACCACCACTCGCCTGCGCCCTCCTCCTCATCGGCGCCTTCCTCTTCGTCTTCTGGCCCGAGCGCAACGTCGAGGCCCAGCACCAAAAGACTCGCCTCGAATACCTCCGCGAGCGCCGCGAAGTCCTCTACGACAACCTCCGCGACCTCAACTTCGAATACAAAGCCGGCAAGTATCCCGAAGAAGACTACGCGTCGCAGCGCACCATGCTTGAAAACGAAGCCGCCGAGACCGTCGCCGAGATCGATCTGCTGGAGTCCGACGTCTTATCGCCGCGCCACGCCTGACATCAAGGAACCCAACCCCATGAAGCTCGCCTCCCGACTCTCCCTGTTCGCCGCCGTAGCCCTCCCGCTTTCGCTCAGCGCCGCCACCATCTCCGGCACCGTCACCGACAAGACCACCGGCAAGCCCGCCAGCGGAGACACTGCCGTCCTGCTCGATCTCCAGGCCGGCATGCAGGAATCGGCGCAGACCACCATCGACGCGAAGGGCCACTACTCCTTCAACGTGCCCGACAACACCGGCATGCACCTGGTCCGCGTCGACCACGACAAGGCCTCCTACTACGGCCCTGTCCCGCCCAACACCACCCTGGTCAACATCGATGTCTACGACGTCTCTCCCAAAGTCGACGGCCTCCACCTCTACGCCGACGTCTCCCGCATCGAGACCAACCCCCAGGGCCTCAGCGTCACCGAGAGCTACTTCATCCGCAACGAATCCAAACCGCCGAAAACGCAGCTCAGCGCGCACAGCTTCGAGTTTTACCTCCCGCAGGGCGCCGTCCTTGAAGGCGCCACCGCCACCGGACCCGGCGGCATGGCCGTCTCCAACCAGCCCGTTCCCATGAGCGACAAGGGCCACTACGCCTTCATCTTCCCCATTCGTCCCGGCGAGACCCGGTTCCAGGTCGGCTACCACCTGCCCTACAGCGGCAGCGCCAACCTGCAGGCGCGCGTTACGCTCCCCGCGGAGAATATTGCCATCATGCTGCCGAAGAGCATGAGCTTCAGCGGCAGCAGCTTCCAGCCTCTCGGCGCTGACGCCAGCGGCCCCGGCACCCAGACCTGGCTCGCCACCAACGCCAAACCCGATACCTCGGTCGCCTTCACGGTCTCCGGCACCGGATCGATGCCCCGAGAACAGCAGAACCCACAAGCCGGTCCAGGCGCCATGGGTCAGGGTGCTCCGGGTCAGGGTGCTCCAGGTCAGGACCAGGGCGCCGCCGGTATGGCTGGCGGCCCCGATCAGTCCGGCCAGCCCGCCGCGCAGCAGGGTCCCGGCGGCGGCCTCGGCAACTCCCATCGACACGCCCGACCCGCTGCAGAAATACAAGTGGTGGATCCTCAGCGGAGTCGGCCTCGCGCTGGTCATCGGCGCGGCCTTCATGCTCCGCGCCCAACCCGGCCAGGCGGCGGGTCTCGCGCCCGCCGAACCCTCGCCGCTCACGCCCACGCTGCCTCCCGGCGTGAAGGCGACTCAGGTGCTCGCGCAAAAGCACGCCGGCACCATCCCCGCAACAGCCGCGACCAACGGTGCCCCGCAAAAAGCCACGGGCGTCTCAGGCACGATGGCGGCGCTGAAGGAAGAACTGTTTCAACTGGAGACGGAACGTCTGGAAGGCAAGATCAGCGACGCCGAATACGCCGAGCATAAATCTGCGCTGGAAGTTCTGCTCAAGCGCGCACTCGCGCGCGCGTCGATGGCGCGTTAGCGCGTCGCGCTCAGGCGCTCAACCACGTCAACAGCAGGAACAACGCGGCAGCAGCTGCGGCGATTCGATATGCGTACTCCGGCTTTCTGCTCGAGCTCTGGGGCTCTTCGGTGCGGGTGTTCATGGTCTGGCCTCAAAAGGGGGGATTTCTGCTGCCTGCCGTTCTGCCTTGCTTAGACTCATTGTTCGGCAACTCTGACTCGGAACTTCAGAAATATTTTTCCGCCCCTGTGCGAAAGTGCTCCATGAGTTACCTTCGCTGGTAATAACGAAGAGCCGGAAGCCAGTAGCCTGTAGCGAAACCGCAAGAGACAGCAAAAACATACTGCTCGCGCTCTGCCGACGATTTTTCGCCGACCGGTTCTCAGCAGACCGCTTCTTCGCCGACCGTTTCATCGCTGACCGGCTTTGCTATCCAGCTACCGGCTACGGGCTACCGGCTCCAGCCCAGCCGCTGTACAATGCCTCGTCATGAGTACGCCTCCATCTTCCGATCCTGGCCTCTTCGGTCGCCGGCCCCGCCGAGCACGAGCCCCGCTCTCGACTCCCCTGGGTCATCTCCCTCGTCGTCGCCGTGGTCATCGTCATCATCGGCATTCTCTTCACGGTCAGCCACCGCAATGAGCCGGCCAATCCTGGCGGAGCCGGCCTCGCCCCACCCGACCCCTACGCCGCCAGCCTTCCCATCACCAATCTGCAGATGAGCCAGGCCGGGAGCGTCGCCGGCACCCAGTCCACCTACATCGACGGCCAGATCACCAACACCGGCACGAAGACCGTCACCGCCATCACTGTCCAGGCCGCCTTCCACGGTTTCGAGAACCCCATCGCCAGGAAAGAGACGATGCCGCTCACCCTCATCCGCACCCGCCAGCCTTATGTGGATACGCAGCCGGTCGGCGCCGCCCCCATCCACCCGGGGGAAACCCGCGACTTCCGCCTCATCTTCGACAGCCTCCCCCAGGACTGGAACCAGAACTACCCCGAGATTCGGGTGATCGCAGTCACGCCCAGTAAGCGGTCAGCGGTCAGCGTCAGCTAAGCACCGGTCAGCTAAGAGCCTTTTAGAGACGAAGCCTTGAGCGGAACGCCGCCGCCGCCGGGCGTCTTCCCGCTGACCGCCCTTTAGCCGGCCCTTCATCGCTGACCGCGCTCCCGCCGCCTCGGGAGCAGGGCGTAATTTCTTCCCGATCCGGGCCGAGTATGTGTTTTTTTACCGGGTTACTCAGCGTTCCGGGCCCTGCTCCGCAGTACCACGATCGCTGATTCCAAAGACTTACTACGCTCCCAGCCCACGCCTAATAGTTTGGCAAGGCGAGTGCTCTTTATGCTCGTGCAACACGGGGCGCTGCGCAGCCCACCGAGTTCAAATACAGAAGTTCAAACGAGAATAACAATGAAAATGAAATTGAATTCCGGTTCCCTTACCGTACTGCTGGTTGCAGCAAGCATGGCTTTGCCGGCGGTCGCGCAGTCCACTTCGGATCAACAGCAGCCCCAGGTTCAGACGGGTGCTTCCACGAACGCCCAGGCACAGCCCCAGACCACCGAGCAGACCGGCACCGGCAAGGCTCCCCTCCCCATGCAGTCTAACGAAGGGTTCTGGGGGAAGGTGAATCCCTTCGCCCGCAAGAAGTGGGTCAACCGGCAGCTCGATCCCGTGAAGGATCGCCTGAACGAACTCGATCAGCTCCAGGCCAAGAACGCCAGCGATATTAAGGATGTCGACCAGCGCGCGCAGAACGGCATCCACGCCGCGCAGTCCACCGCGGACCAGGCGAATCAGGTTGCCAGCGCCGCCACCCAGACCGCGCAGCAGGCGCAGCAGACCGCCCAGCAGGCGAGCGACAAGACCAGCCAGCTTGGCGAAACCGTCGCCAACCTCGATCAGTACAAGCCCCTCACCAACACCGACATCCGCTTCCGTCCCGGGCAGACCGTCCTGAATCAGAAGGCGAAGGACGCCCTCGATCAGGTTGTCGGCCAGCTGCAGGGCCAGAAGGGTTACGTGGTTGAAGTCGCCGGCTACTCGCGTTCGCGCGGCGAAGCCGGTCTCCAGAATTCACAGCACATGGCGGAAGCCGTCGTGCGGTATCTGGCTGAGAAGCAGATCCCGGTATGGCGCATTCATGAAGTCGCCATGGGCAACACGCCCATCAGCTCGGACGATAACTCCACGGCGAAGCCGGGCAGCGTCGTTCGCGTCAGCCTGATGGCCAACAGTCTCGCGGCCTTGAACCAGCCATCCTCTGGCGGTTCACCGATTGGTGCGACGCAGCAGAATTCCGCGCAGCCCTCCCCTCAGGGTGCTGCGTCGCAGCCAACGGCACAGCCTCAGTAAGAAGGCAAGGCCCAAAAAGCTCTCACACAACGAGAGAACCAAGGCAGATTGGCCCCTCACCCCGAGGGGCCCTTTTTTTGGTATTTGCAGGGTTCCGCCGTTAAGCCTCGCCGATCATCGGCCGAAACGTCCGTATCGCCGACAATCCACACCATCCCGATCAATTAGGATGGGTGCGTTATGAAAACTGTCTATCATCTGGTCGCGTTCGTCGGGGAATCATGATCGAGTCTCGCCCATTGGAGGGGAGAGCAAATGCAGCCCTCACGAGTAGTGGTTTTGTTGCTGCTGGTGGCGACACTTCCTGCGCCACTTAAAGTGACAGGTCAGGATGATCTCAAGGTACTCGTGCTGGACGCTTTGGATGGGAAGCCTCAAGCCAATGTGAAGGTCGAATCCCTTTGCGCAGGGCCTCCTAGTGCAGGGCCTCCTGGTAATGGGTGGGGAAAATCGGCATTCACAGACGATAAGGGAATCGCCAGAATTTCTTATGCCTGTAGCGCAAACCAAGCAATCGAAATTGAAGTATTTCCGCCGAATAAAAAAGAGCAGTGCGGCGACGACGTTAATACGAATCTCAACGACGTGACATCAAGGGGATTCATCAGCGACCCAAGTGCGGCAGGCGGAATCTGGTGTCCTACCAAAGTGAGCAGGACCCTCAAACCTGTGCCTGGACAAGTGACTATATTCGTTAAGAAGCCTACCTGGTGGCAGTCGCATGTCGCTGGCTGCGCTTCTCTGGCCTTTGTATCAGGGCACGACTTTTCAGTCGTGCCGCAACCGTTCCAAGATCTCCGGGCTTTCAGCCGCCGAGTCACCGCTTCGCCGGCCCGTGACCGGATCCAAAAACTCATCCTGATCCCTCAGCCGGTTCACCATCTCCAGCGTGACGGTCCTTCCGTCTGCACGCCGCGGCAGCAACGGCACACCGTTGCGCAGCCGAAAACTCGATTTTGCCGTGTTTGCCTTCATTGTCTACTGACATTATCGACCATCATGCGGGCCGCTTTGGGTTCGGCGTATGTTTTCGTCCGCTAACCGCTAACCGCTAACCGCTAACCGCTAACCGCTAACCGCTCAACACCCGTTGGGCACGATCCGGCACAGGAGCTGTTCAGGTATCCGTGGATCGTCATCTTGCCCATCATTTCGATTTTTGCGGCGAAGGTTTTCAGGTAGTTGTAGGTCGCCAGCGTCTCCGGGCCGGTGAACTCGTCGAACAGCGCGATGTACGGCTTCCTCAGCAGCTCCATGCGGGCGAGCGTGAACAGCGTCGACGAGTAGATGTCGGCGTCGTAATTCACCAGCAGATTGTCGCGGCCCGCAATGTGCTTGTACAGCTCGTCCCAGGTGTCTTTGAACCAGCCTTTGATCAGGTGGCGCGCGGGTCCTCGACCTTCGGCACCACGCCGCCCATGTCAAAATAGCCGGCGCCCAGCTTTTCCGAATCGTTCCGGCAGTCCGTGGAAGCTGTCGAGGCCAAGGAACATCGACGAGGGGCTGGGGTTGTTCTCGAGGAACCAGCGAAAGGAGCCCTGGCGTCCTACACGCCGAACTCGACATAGGTGATGGCGCGCCTCGCGCCCTCCCGCGGCCTCGATCGCCTCCGACCAAATCGCCGCCTTGTCGGGATACTCGCGCAGGGTCGGATCTGGGGGAACTCCTCCTTCAGCAGCGCGTAGGTCATGGCGCGCTCGTAGGTATGCACACTGATCTTCGACGACAGAGCCTTCACGATCGGCTTCACACTTATCTCCCAAAGTAGATTTTGACGCAGGCCGGGCCAGGATCCGCGGCCGCGCTGGGCTTGCTCATCCAGTCTCGGCTATCTTCGCATGAGGCACAACGCCAGGCTCAGCACAACGCCTATCAGAATCGATGTTGCCAGGGGGAAACACAACGTCGTGTGCCTGCGGCGCCCAGGCGGAGGTCGCCGGGCAGGCTGCCGGTCCTTTCGTTCTCATGATTGGTTCGTACCTCTTTTTGAAAAAGCAGTTTGAGGGGGCTGACCCCCTGGGAAGTTGTTGATTCCAGGTTCGAGGGAGCTTTGGTGGAGCTCCCCTGGCTTAGCGAAGTGGTTACCAACGGGCCGCCCTTCGCCTCCCGCGGGGTGGCCGGGCTGTCGCGGCTGAGCCTGTACTGGATGAAGCTGGGCATCGTGCCGGAACGCATCCAGCCCGGACACCCGGAGCAGAACGGCCGCCACGAGCGCATGCACCGCACGCTGAAGGAGGAGACGGCCAGGCCTGCGGAAGCCAGCCGGCGCCGCCAGCAGGAGGCCTTCGACCGCTTCCGCCACGCCTATAACAAGGAGCGTCCGCATGAAGCCCTCGGGCAGAAGCCTCCGGCCTCGCTCTACACATCTTCGCCGCGTGTTTATCCGGCCCGCCTTCCGGAGCCGGAGTACGACAGCGGCGTCGAGGTGCGCCATGTCTATCCGCACGGACAGTTCTTCTGGAAGGGCCAGTATGTATTCCTGAGCAAGGCGCTGGCCGGAGAGCGTATCGGCCTGGAGCCGATCGACGAGCGCTACTGGTGCGTGTGCTTCGGCGACTTTCCCATTGCGTGGTTCGACAGCAGGGAGCGGACCACCGGCAACCTGCCCGCCGCGGGAACGGCGACTGGTCAGTGAACAGAACCAGCCATAACCCAACCTCAACCCGGGCGAAAAGTGTTACCCATCTGCCCGGTCTAAACTGTTACTCATCTCCCGGTTCACACACACGTTTCCATTGCGGACGTGAGATGGCGGGCTGGATAAGGCGATGGGGCTAAAGCCTGAAGTGGGTGGCCTGGGACGCGGGCGTGAAGGCCCGCTCTTCTACGGGATCGCGCGGCGCGCGATGCCCAGGTGAGCGAAGCGCAGGCTTGCATGGCGCAGAAAAAGGAAGGGCCCGCGCGCGGCGGGCATAAAAAAGCCCCGCCGGAAAGCTCGGCTTTTCCCTTTTTCCACTCTAAGTTCAGAATATCAGGTTGGGGGAGTAAGTCGGCCAGATTTGTTGGGGGTTTCAGGGCTGTAAGTGCTTGTAAGTCAGAGGTCATTACTTTGGGCTTTTCCACAAAAGCTTGACAGTTTTCGGGAGGTTGACGGAATCAGAAGTTCTCCATCGAGAATGTGACTTTGGTTTGTGCGAAATGCGCTTTTGTATCAGGGCACGACTTCAGTCGTGCCGAAACAGCCGTAAAAAAGGACAGGGCTTCAGCCCCTGTTATGGCCATCCCCTCGCGCCGGTCGGAAAGTCAGACGGTCCCGCAATACCGGCGCACGTTCTTCGTTACGTCGAAGACCAGCATGGGACGGGGGCTGTTGCAGTCGGATCGTGCCGCTGCCCTGCTCGTGGATGTCCTGCGGTCGTATATGGCCGCAGGACGCTTTGTGATCCACGATTTTGTGGTGATGCCGAATCATGTACATGTGCTCATCAGCGTCGGCACCGATATGTCGATCGAGAAGGCGATGCAATTCATTAAGGGCGGTTTTTCTTATCGCGTCAAGAAGGAGCTCGGATATTCGGGAGAGGTATGGCAGCGCGGGTTTTCGGAGGTAAGGGTCGAAGGCGAAGAGAGCTTTCGAAAGCATCGGGAATATATTGCACACAACCCGGTTCGGGCTGGGTTGGTGAATGAGGGCGAGGAATTCGCCTGGTGTTTTGAGACTCTGAGGAAGCGAAGAGCCGCAGGGGCTAAAGCCCGGATTCAGTGAACGCTTTGCGGCACGACTGAAGTCGTGCCCTGATACAAAAGCACGGTGTGCGGAAGGTAAGGGTGTTGGGAGCACATCGGAGATTGCTGGACGGGGATCGGGAAAGCCGCAGGGGCTAAAGCCCGGATTCAGTGAACGCTTTGCGGCACGACTGAAGTCGTGCCCTGATACAAAGGCCCGTGTCGAACGACACAGCAATCAGTTGCTTGCAAAAACGCTCCCGCGTTTTGTCTTAATTTTGCCTTGCCACGGATGCCGCAGAATCAGCTAAGGGACGACGCTTAACTCCCCGTCATTCAGGTTCCTTAGCGTTGAAAGAAAGTCGAGAAAGGCATCGTCCACGGCGAACTTTTGGTCGATGCGTAACGTGCCTGAGTTGTCGCGAAGCTGCAATACCCACCAAGGGCCGCTCTTCCCGCCCGATTCCTTGCGCCATCCCTCAATCTCGGTAAGCCGAGCGGAATCCTCCCCGAATGCATAGCGTACGAAGATGTCGGTTTCGGTAAGGGTGAGGCGGGAATGTAAGGCCCAGCGCCAACAGTAGATTCCTGGAAGGCTGAAGGGAACCGCGACGAGCATGGCCCCGAAGCCAAACTGGTGGACGAGGAAGACCCCCGCCCCGATGAAACAGAGGCCCATGGCGCAATAGAAAAACTGCACAAGGCGGCTCATGTGATAAACGCGAGGTTCCATCGCAACTGCACACCTCTTCGTCAGAAGGATAGGGGATGGAGAGGAATTTGTCTTTTTTTGTCTTTCCAACCTGTGCTTGTAGTGCCTCTAGTGCATTTAGAGCATTGAATAATCAGCAACTTGTTTGTTTTCAATGACTCTTTGAATCGTGCCCTGATACAAAAGCCGATCGCCAGTTGCTGACCGCCGCCCCTATTAATTAAGTGGTTAATGGGGATGGGTTCGGCGCCACACGCTCTCCTGTGGAATCAGTCACTTGCCAGGGGGTCGACCCCCCTTCGGCCGCCTTTGCGGGCTCAGGCGTCGAGCTTGAGGATGAGCATGGTCATGTCGTCGTGCTGGGGGGCGCCGGCGGTGAACTTGTCGCAGGCGGCGAAGAGGGCGCGGAGGACGCTGGCGGCGTCTTTGGTGCGGACGGTGGTGGCGGCCTGGATCATGCGGTCTTCGCCCCACTCCTCGTCGTCGTGGGTCATGGCTTCGCTGATGCCGTCGGTATAGAGGAGCAGGAGGTCGCCGGGCTCGAGGGTGAGGGCCTGTTCGATGTAGGGGGCGAAGGGGAGCAGGCCGACGACGGGGCCGCCGGTCTCGAGGCGGATGACCTGGTCCCTGCGCAGGATCACGGGCGGGTTGTGGCCGGCGTTGACGCACTCGAGGCGGCGCGTCTTTGGATCGTAGGCGGCGAAGAAGAAGGTGGCGTAGCGGTTGGAGGCTGAGGCTTCGTAGACCAGCACGTTGACCTGGTGCATGAGCTCGGCGAAGTTGCGGGGGGTGTTGAGGGAGACGCCGCGGAGCGAGGCGCGCAGGCTGGCCATGAGGAGCGCGGCGGAGATGCCTTTGCCGGAGACGTCGCCGATGGCGAGGCCGAGGCGGCCGTCCTCGAGATTGAAGACGTCGTAGTAGTCGCCGCCGACACCGAGGGCGGCGCGGCAGGCTCCGGCAAGGGAGGCGCCGACGATGATGGGCATCTCCTGAGGGAAGAGGCGCTCCTGGACTTCGCGGGCGATCTCCATCTCGCGGTTGACGCGCTCGCGCTGGGCGGCTTCGGCGGCGAGGGAGTGGGCGAGCTCGGAGACTTCGAGCGCGAGGCCGGTTTGGCGGGCGACGGTTTGCAGGACCTGGAGATCGGTGCGCGACCAGGCGGCTTCGGAGCGCTTGGGTCCGAGGGCCATGATGCCCA
Organism: uncultured Acidobacteriaceae bacterium; assembly: GCA_963819725.1. Lineage (GTDB taxonomy): Bacteria > Acidobacteriota > Terriglobia > Terriglobales > Acidobacteriaceae > Palsa-343. Next base: position 89,590 of record CAWFXK010000008.1, on the reverse strand, counting down.
TGAGGCGATTGCGGCCGGGAAGGGGGACGAGGAGCTCGGCGTTGAGCAGGTCGAGGGCGTGACGCTCGGCGACGCCGGCCATGAGGTACCAGGCGTCGGGATCGTCGCGATAGAGGCGGGCGGGCTCGTTGGAGTTGGCGAGGTAGCGGATGGAGGAGGCCTGGGCGGGCAGGGTGAGGGCGCCATCGGCCGAGACGCCAACGGCCTGCTCGACGTAGAAGACATCGCCGCGGCGGAGGAGCATGGCGATCTGGCGGATGTGGAGGGTGTCGCAGACGGTGCGGGCGACGGTTGCGAGCAGGGGCCGGGTTTCGGTGAAGTGGCGGACCTCGTCGGAGAGCTCGTTGAGCATGACTTCGGCGTTGTAGGCTTCGCGGAAGAACTGCTTGTCGAGCCACTGCTCGAGGCGCTTGCTGACGCCGAAGCGGAGGGCGAGGATGAGGACGAGGAAGATGAGGGCGGTCCAGACATCGGAAGGCTGGGGAACGCGGCGCTCGATCATGGGCAGGAAGAGGCGGATGCCGATGACGACGAGGAGGGCGATCTGGAGCACCCAGAGCGTGGCTTTGGCGAGGGCGTAGCGGGTGCCGAGGCGGAGGAGGACGCGGACGTCGAGGGCGCGCTGGACGACGACGACGTAGGCGAGGGTGAGGGGCGCGAGCATGAAGAGGAGGGCGCCGATGGAGCGGATCCAGTAGCCGCTCGTGGTGTTGTTGTTCACGCCGAAGTGCGGGAGGAGGATGAAGACCAGCAGCAGCGAGCCCATGCCGACGCTCATGCCGGTGGTGAGGACGCGGAGGCGGCGGCGAGCATCTTCGGTGGATGCGGAGAAGAGCTTATCGAGGGTGAGGTAGAGGTAGAGCGCGACGCAGAGGAGGTTGAAGGCGTTGATGGTGGTGCTGGCGAGGTCGCTGGCGCGGGTGAGGAAGGGTCCGTCGCCGCCGCCGTAGTACTCCGTGAAGATGGAGGGATAGAGAAAGCAGAGGGCGACGCCGAAGAGGGCGAAGAGGACCCATTTGATCCAGCGAGCGCGGGCGTCGATACGGGAGCGCTCGGGGAAGTAGACGCCAAAGAGGAGCAGGGCGGGGGCGCCGGCGATCTGGAGGGTTTGGTACCAGGTGCTGCGCAGGAAGAAGGAGACGCCGCTGGCGAGGCCCTGGTTGATGAAGACGACGCTGGGGAAGGTGAGAAGGAGGAGCGTGAGCCAGGCGTTGCGGTCGGTGGGGCGCGAGAGGACGACCCAGTAGCCGGTGACGAGGCAGACCAGGGTGAGCAATCCGGCGAGGAGGAAGTCTTTCCAGAAGGCCCACATCGGGGAGAGGCGGCCATAGATATAGGGCGGGCGGACGAGGGTGATGGTGTCGGTGGCGCGGGAGCCATCGGCGCGGGTGACGTCGACGTCGAGGATGTCGCCGGGGTGGCTGTCGGAGAGGATGGTGGACCACTGGGCGAGGCCGGAGTAGGGGGCGCCGTTGAGCTGCTCGATGCGATCGCCGGGGCGGATGCCGGCGGAGCGGGCTTCGGGGGCGAGGTCGCGGTTGTCGATGGTGCGGGAGTCGGAGTCGTAGCGGAAGGGGACGTTGACGCGCTGGTCCCAGTGGACGTGGGTCTGCCACATGTCGACGATGCCGGCGATCCAGTAGCCGAGGCTGGCGACGATCCAGAGAGCCAGAAAGAGGCGCAGCAGATTGGGTGATACGGGCTTCTTCCGGTTCCGATGTTTCATCCGTGGGGACATAGTATCTATGCCCTGGGGAATTGGGCAGCAGGATTTCCGGGCGCCGGCCGCAGGGTTATTCTTGATACGCACCGGGGAGGGTTTGAAGTTCATGCGTGTTTCGATGCGTGGCTTTATTTGTGATGGGAATGTCGTTGTCGGCGCAGACGCGGCCGGCGATTGTCGGGGTATCGCACATTGCGGTGTACACGAGCGACGCGGCGAAGACGGAGCACTTTTACGTTCACGATATCGGGCTGAAGAAGGGCGAGGATCCGGAGAACAGCGCGGGGGTCCGGTATTACGTGAACCAGGAGCAGTTCGTTGAGGTGCTGCCGCTGCCTGCCGGACGCGGGGGCGAACCGGCTGGATCATCTGGCGTACATGACGAAGAACGCCGAGGCAGATGCGCGCGTATCTGAAGGCGAAGGGCGTGACGGTTCCGGACGAGGTGAAGAAGGGGAGCGACGGGAGCGCGTGGTTCGACGTGCAGGATCCGGAGGGGAACAAGGTGGAGTTTGTCGCAGCCGCCGGCGAAGCTGCTGGAGATGAAGGGAACGGCGGGGCTGTATGCGCTGGCGGGGGCGGACCCGATCGGGCGGCGGATCATTCATGTGGGGATGCTGGTGAAGGATCGCGAGAAGGAAGACACGTTCTATCGCGGAGCTGCTGGGGTTCCGGCCTTATTGGTATGGCGGGATGCACGAGCATACGGATTGGGTGTCGCAGCAGGTGCCGGACGGGCACGACTGGCTGGAGTACATGGTCTACAACGGGGAAGGATCGCCGGATCACGTGCCGCAGAATCAGCTGGGGGTGCTGAATCATTTGTCGCTGGGCGTGACGAACATGGAGACAGCGGTAACGAAGCTGTACCAGGAGGATCGGCTGGGGGATGCGCCGGCGCGTCCGCAGATTGGGCGGGACGGGAAGTGGCAGTTCAACGACTACGATCCGGATCACACGCGGGTGGAGGTGATGGAGTTCACGGCGGCGGCGAAGCCATGCTGCTCGGAATTCACGGCGGCGAATCCGAGTCCGGAGGGGCAGCCGTAGAGGCAGGGAACAGGGAACAGGTCACGGGTTACAGGTTACAGTGCATGCCTTTGCTTCTGTGGCGGGGATGGGCTGTGCCGGAAGCAGTTTTGGCGGCATCTAAAACGGCATGAGCGGCGTTTCTCGTTAACACTTTCTGTTACAGGTTCGTGGTAGCATGGCCGCCGCAACGAGGTTCCTGTCGGATGCCGGTGGCTACGATTGATGGTGTCGCCCGCGAGTTTGGGCCTGGGGAGCGGCTGATTGAGGTGATCAACCGGAGCGGCGCCGCGGTGCCGCAGGTTTGCTATCACCCGCAGATGGGGCCCATCCAGACTTGCGACACGTGCATGGTCGAAGCCGATGGCAAGCTGGTGCGGGCGTGCGCGACGGCGGCTGTCGATGGAATGAAGGTCGCGACGGAGTCGGCGCGGGCGCAGAAGGCGCAGCGCGAGGCGTTCGATCGCATTCTGGGGAACCACCTGCTGTACTGCACCGTCTGCGACAACAACAACGGCAACTGCACGGTCCATAACACGACGAAGATGCTGGCGGTGGAGCATCAGGAGATTCCGTACAAGCCGAAGCCGTACGCGGTGGACGCGACGAATCCGTTTTACCGCTATGACCCTGACCAGTGCATTCTGTGCGGGCGGTGCGTGGAAGCGTGCCAGAACGTGCAGGTGAACGAGACGCTGTCGATACGGTGGGAGGACGAGCATCCGCGCGTGCTGTGGGATGGCGGCGCTCCGGTGGGCGAGTCGAGCTGCGTCTCGTGCGGGCACTGCGTGACGGTTTGTCCGTGCAATGCGCTGATGGAGACCTCGATGCTGGGCGAGGCGGGGTACTTTACAGATCTGCCGAAGCCGGCGCTCGACGGCATGATCGATGTGGTGAAAGGCATTGAGCCGGATATCGGGTACGGGGCGATCCTGCAGCTGTCGGAAGTGGAAGAGGCGATGCGGGAGTCGCGGACGAAAAAGACGAAGACGGTATGCACATACTGCGGGGTGGGGTGCAGCTTCGACATCTGGACGCGGGATCGTCACATATTAAAGGTGGAGCCGGAACACGGCGCGGCGAATGGGATTTCGACCTGCGTGAAGGGCAAGTTCGGGTGGGAATTTGTGAACAGCCAGGACCGGCTGACGTCGCCGCTGATCCGCGAGAACGGGAAGTTTCGCGAGGCGAGCTGGGAGGAGGCGCTGGGGCTGGTGGCGCGGCGGTTCGCGGAGATCAAAGCGGAGAGCGGTCCGGATGCGCTGGCGTTCGTGTCGTCGTCGAAGTGCACGAACGAAGAGAGCTACCTGATGCAGAAGCTGGCGCGGGCGGTGGTCGGCACCAACAATATGGATAACTGCTCGCGCTATTGCCAGGCGCCGGCGACCGTCGGGCTGTTCCGGACTGTGGGGTACGGCGGCGATTCGGGTTCGATTACGGACATCGAGGCGGCCGAGCTGGTGGTGATTGTGGGGAGCAACACGGCGGAGAGTCATCCTGTGCTGGCGACGCGGGTGAAGCGGTCGCATAAGCTGCGCGGGCAGAAGCTGATTGTGTCGGATCTGCGGAAGCATGAGATGGCTGAGCGCGCGGATGTGTTCCTGCACCCGAAGCCGGGGACGGATTTGATCTGGCTGAGCGCGGTGACGAAGTGGATCTTCGATCAGGGACTCGAGAAGAAGGAATTCCTGGCGCAGTGGGTGAACGGGATTGAGGAGTATCGGAAGAGCCTGGCGCCGTTCACGATGGAGTACGCGAGCCGTCGGACGGGGCTGCCGGTGGAGACGCTGGAGCGCGTGGCGCGGATGATTGTCGACGCGAAGAGCGTGTGCGTGCTATGGGCGATGGGCGTGACGCAGCACTCGATGGGGTCGGACACGTCGACGGCGATCTCGAATCTGCTGCTGGCGACGGGGAATTACATGCGGCCGGGGACGGGGGCATATCCGCTGCGCGGGCATAACAACGTGCAGGGGGCGAGCGATCACGGCGCGATGCCGAATAACTTCCCCGGGTATCAGAAGGTGGAGGATGCGGAGATCCGGGCGAAGTTTGAGAAGGTGTGGGGCGTGACGCTGCCGCCGAAGAACGGGCTCGACAATCACCAGATGATCGATGCGATCCACGACGGCAGGCTGAAGGGGATGTACATCTTCGGCGAAGAGATGAGCCTGGTGGATTCGAACTCGAACTATGTGGGGGCGGCGCTCAAGAAGATCGATTTCCTGGTGATCCAGGAGATTTTCTTCTCCGAGACGTGCCGGTTTGCGGATGTGATTCTGCCGGCGTGCCCGAGTTTGGAAAAAGAAGGGACGTTCACGAGCACGGAGCGGCGGATTCAGCGGCTGTATCGGGTGTTCGAGCCGCTGGGAGAGAGCCGGCCGGACTGGCAGATCATTATGGACGTCGCGAACCGGCTGGGGGCGAAGTGGAAGTATGCGCACCCGTCGGAGATCTACGAGGAGATTGCGGCGCTGACGCCGATGTTTGCGGGCGTGACCTATGAGCGGCTGGAGGGATACAAGACGCTGCAGTGGCCAGTGGCGGCGGACGGAACGGATCAGCCGCTGCTATACACGAAGCAGTTCGCATTTCCGGATGGGAAGGCGAAGTTCTTTCCGCTCGAATGGAGCGAGCCGACGGATCAGCCGGATGCGAATTACGATTTGCATCTGAATAACGGGCGGCTGCTGGAGCATTTCCACGAGGGGAATTTGACGTATCGCACGAAGGGGATCGCGGAGAAGACGCCGTGCACGTTTGTGGAGGTATCGCCGGAGCTGGCGCAGGCGCGGGGGATCGAGAGCGGGCAGTGGGTGGAGCTGACGTCGCGCTATGGCGAGGTGAAGGTGCAGGCGGTGGTGACGGATCGGGTGAAGGGCATGGAGATGTACATGCCGATGAACTCGACGGAGGAGCCGGTGAACCGGCTGACGAGCAGCTATACGGATAAGCAGACGCACACGCCGGCGTACAAGGAGACGTCGGTGCGGATGGCGGTGACGGCGGAGCAGGGGGCGAATCCGCTGCCGCGGACGAATTCGCGGTGGGGACATCCGACGCCGCAGAAGCGGAGTGGAAGTGGAGCGGAAGTGGAAGCGGGCGGATTATCACGAGCCGGGGAACGGGCTGGTGCAGATCAGAGCTTCAGCGGATAGCGTGTAGCGTAGCGGATAACGTGCACTGGGTTCGGATGAGGCGAGCAGGAGAGAGAGATGGCGCAACCGATTGCTTTGGAGATTGCGCCGCGGGATGCGCGGAAGGAATTGCTGGCTCGCCTGGAGAAGGCGCCGGCGGAACATGCCGAGGCGCTGCTGGATGCGTACGAGCTGATCGAGCAGGCGCATGCGGCCGGCTTGTTTGAAGTGCTGCGCGGCGTGCTGAGCGCGAAGGATCACGTGCTGGAAGCGGCGGTGCGCGAGACGGAAACGCCGGAGGCGGTGCGTGCGCTGCGGAACGCGATCATCCTGGGAAAGATGCTGGGGTCGATCAATCCGGAACTGATGGAGTGCTACGCCGGCGCGGTGGGCGAGACGCTGGGCAGCGAGCGCAAGCCGGTGATCGAGCCGCCGGGATTGTGGTCGCTGCTGGGGCAGTTTCGGCGACCCGAGCTGCGAAGAAGTGTTGCGCTGATCAACAGATTTCTTGAGACCCTGGGCACGCGTTTGAAGGAGAAGGGCTGCTCCCCCAGTTCGAAGCAGTAAGACCGCGCCTGGGAATCCATCCCTCGGAGGGGAGCATTTATGTCCGACAGCAAGCGCTGGGGCATCGCCCTGGCGGGTGTGTTGATGCAGATCGCGCTGGGCGCGGTCTATGCGTGGAGCGTTTTTCGCACTCCACTGGTGAAGGCATTTCACTGGTCGATTTCGCAGGTGACGCTGACGTTCACGATCTGCGTTTTCGTGCTGGGGTTTGCTGCGTTCCTGGGCGGATTGTGGCTGAACAAAAGCGGGCCGCGGCCGGTGGCGCTGACGGCGGGCGTTCTGTACGGGCTGGGTGTTTTTCTGGCCTGCTTTTCTGCGAACAAGCTGTGGTGGCTGTATTTTTCGTACGGGATTATAGGGGGAACCGGGCTGGGATTCGGCTATATCGTACCGGTGGCGGTGTTGCTGAAGTGGTTTCCGGATAAGCGCGGGCTGATCACGGGCATCGCGGTGGGCGGGTTTGGCGCGGGCGCGCTGGTGACGGCTCCGATTGCGCAGCGCCTGATCGTGAGCGTGGGCGTGCTGCACACGTTTGCGTATCTGGGGATCGCATATCTGATCGTGGTGGTGGCGGCGGGGTGGTTCATGCAGAATCCGCCGGCGGGATATGTGCCAGCGGGGTGGACGCCGAGCGCGACGCAGAGGTCGCAACGTTCGGCGACGGATTACACGCTGGGCAAAGCGCTGGCGACGTGGCAGTGGTGGGCGCTGTGGCTGGCCCTGTTCCTGAACACGACGGCGGGGATTTCGGTGATCTCGCAGGAGTCGCCGATGTTCCAGGAGATCGCGAAGGTGACGGCGCTGGTGGCGGCGGGGATGGTGGGGATCGCGAGCATCGGGAACGCGGTGGGGCGGGTGTTCTGGGCGTGGGTATCGGACGGGATCACGCGGCGGTGGACGTTTGTGCTGATGTATGTGTGCCAGGCGGGGCTGTTCTGGGTGATGCCGAACATTGGGCAGGCGACGCTGCTGACGGTGCTGACGTTCATTATTCTGATGTGCTACGGCGGCGGGTTCGGAACGATGCCGGCGTTTGCAGCGGACTATTTTGGCGCGAAGAACATTGGGCCGATTTATGGGCTGATGCTGACCGCGTGGGGATTTGCGAGCGCGTTTGGGCCGCTGCTGATCGCATATTTGCGGCAGCATGGGACGTCGTTCACGTATGGGCTGCACGTGATTGCGGTGCTTCTGCTGGTGTCGATTGTGGTGCCGGTGGTGGTGCGGCCGCCCAGGAGCAGCCTGTAGCCGGTAGCCTGTAGCCGGTCGCCTGGAGCTTGGAGCGGGAGCTGGGGGCCGGGAGCTGGGGGCCTGGAGCCGGGAGCTATTCCGGCTATTCGAAGAGGATGGGCTGGGCGGTATCGGGCTCGTCCGGTTCGCTGAAGTTGTGGAGGCCGACGCCAATGAGGCGGAAACGCTGCGCGGGGGCGAGGCCGACTCGCTGGCGGAGGCAGAGGGCGATGCCGGTGAGTTCTTCGCAGGAGGCGACGGGCAGGGTGGGGGTGAGCGAGCGGGTGAGGATCCTGAACTCGGCGGTCTTGAGTTTGAGGACGACGGTGCGCGGGATGCGGGTTTCGTTGCGGGAGGCAGCCCAGACTTTTTCCGCGAGGCGGCGGATGGCGTCGGCGGTTTCTTCAAGGGGAAGGTCGCGCTCGAAGGTGTCTTCGGCGGAGATGGATTTGGTGGGACGGTCGGGGACGACAGGGTTGTCGTCGATGCCGTAAGCGAGTTCGTGCAGGCGCTGGCCGTGACGGCCGAAATGTTCTTCCACTGTTACTAATTTCATTTTGCGCAGGTCGCCCACGGTGTGGATGCCGAGGGTGGCGAGGCGCTGCGCAGTAACTTTGCCGACGCCGGGGAGGCGCTCGACGGGAAGTGGCGGGAGGAAGGCATCGACGTCTTCGGGCTGGATAACGAAGAGACCGTCGGGCTTGCGCCAGTCGGAGGCGATCTTGGCGAGGAATTTATTGGGGGCGACGCCAGCGGAAGCAGTGAGGTGGAGCTCGTCGCGAATCTCTTTGCGAATGGCGCTGGCGACTTTGGTGGCGGTGGGCAGGCCGCATTTGTTTTCGGTGACGTCGAGGTAGGCCTCGTCGAGGGAGAGGGGCTCGATGAGGTCGGTGTAGCGGCGGAAGATGTCGCGGGTCTGGCGGGAGACGGTGCGGTAGCGGAGGAAGTCGGGCGGGATGAAGATGGCGTCGGGGCAGAGGCGTTCGGCACGGAGGGCGGGCATCGCGGAGCGTATGCCGAAGCGGCGGGCTTCATAGGAGGCGGCGCAGACGACGGAGCGATTGCCGCGCCAGGCGACGACGACGGGTTTGCCGCGGAGGCTGGGGTCGTCGCGCTGCTCGACCGAGGCGTAGAAGGCGTCCATGTCGATGTGGACGATCTTGCGGACGGTCATGAGGGAAGGGTAGCAGGCGGTAGCACGGGTTTCAGCGTTCAGAAGGGGGATGGGCGAGTTGGGTTGGGGATGCAGAACTGAGGCTGGCTTCCCCAAAACGGATTCGGGCGATGGCAAGCGCAGTACCTTCATGTTGATGCTCGGTATCAGGGGTATTGATCGTTGGGCGGCTAAGGAGTCTTCTGCTTGCTGTGGGGTGAACCTGGGTGTACTTGTAATCCTTGTGCCGTAATGCTGAAACAAAACTGGTGGGGCTGTTGCCGACAGCACCAGCTGACGAAAGCTGAACGACATGCGCTGAACGACACGCGCTGACCGAAACATAGAAGGATTCCATATAGAAAGCGTCCATTTCGAGGTGGACGATCTTGCGAAGGGTTATGGCAAAAGCGCGGCGGGGCCGCCGGAACGAGGCGCCGAAGGTCCGTGGACACACACACACCGGTCGGTTCAGACGGAGAGTAGTCATCCGCCTAACCGGCGCGATCCGTTGTGTAGTGCACCCTGCTGATTCAGACAGGTTGGGGTCCCTGGCCAACGAGGAACCGCGTTTCGCGCATCACGGACAGGACCCGGGTGGGGTTGACATCCATGGCCTGCGCTGCAGCCAGCAGGCCACGCGGGCTACGTCTGGCCTGCGAATGAGCCTGCCCGCAGCTCACTCGCCCAGCACTTCCTCCGGCGGAGGCCTCAACCTTATCTAATTCACGTGTCCAGTTCCAGCAGGGTGCACTACAGTTGTGCGCCATTAACAGGCCGACAGCAAGAGGACTATTTGCTCTTCTGGCCCTTTTTCAACCCGTTGTTGGAATCCTGGCGCCTGGTCGCATTGGGGATCTGTTGTGGAGTCGCGGTTTTGGCGTTCGGGTTCTTTTGTCCCTTATTCGCGCCCTGATTGAAAGTGCTGGTGTTGACCATTAGCAATCTCTACCAACTGCGGTGAGCAGAATTGTGTGCCTGGTCGCGGGAGGCAGTCAATTCGCAGCCTAGACGTGCGACGGGTGCGAGCGCGGCGGCCGCGTATATGACGTGCGCGGGGCGAGGCACGATTGAGGAGTTCACCATCGATGCGGTCACCGGAAAGCTGACGGCGATCACGCCGGCGCTCTCGCTGGGGACAGGGAATGGCCCGCGAAGTATTGCGGTAGATGCTTCGGGCTCGTTTGTGTACACGGCGTTCAACACGCAGAACCGCGCGGGTGCGGCGATGGTGGGAATCAACGGGACGCTGACGCCGATCTCCGGCTCGACAGCGACGGGAAGAGGACCGCTGGGGGTCGTGGTTTCCGGACTGCAATGACAATGGCCCGAATGGGGGAGACGGCGGCGGTGGGTGCCGCGCCCGGAGTGGTTACCACAGTTGTAAGTGCGGAGTAACTCGCATGTAACGAGTTCCATATGCGTACACTCGGCAGTTACTGAGGTGTGATTGCCTCCTCGTTTGTGTGATTGGCGATTCGGGCAACCCAGCTTATCTTCTGGTTAACTTCAGCCGAGAAATGCGGATCGTGGAGAACTTTTAGCGGGGAATCGCCTCGTTTCGACCCCTGGCGTTCCTGCGCAGCAGTGTCTGCAAGCCCGAGAAGACGCGCTCGAATTTGTCTGTCCGGATATCTTCTGTGAAAAGTGTTCGTTGGACCGCTGGTTCACTTGCCATCCTTATCGCTTCGGCTGTTATTGCCGGGTGCGGCTCGATCGTCGTCAACTCCAGCCCTGCTCAGGCGAACGCCGGCAGCGGAAGTGGTGCCGGAGACGGATCGGGTTCCGGGACCACGGGTTCGGGGTCGGGCGGATCGAGTGGCTCGGGATCGGGCAGTTCCGGATCGGGATCGAGTGGTTCAGGTTCGAGCGGCAGCGGATCGGGATCGGGTAGCTCGGGGTCTGGAAGCGGTTCAGGCTCGGGAAGTTCGGGGTCGGGCAGTGGCTCGGGGTCAGGCAGCAGCGGATCGGGATCGGGAAGCGGTTCGGGATCGGGAAGCGGTTCGGGATCGGGCAGCGGATCGGGGTCGGGCAGCGGATCGGGGTCGGGCAGCGGTTCGGGGTCGGGCAGCGGATCGGGGTCGGGCAGCGGATCGGGGTCGGGTAGCGGTTCGGGATCGGGCAGCGGTTCGGGGTCGGGCAGCGGTTCGGGGTCGGGCAGCGGTTCGGGGTCGGGTAGCGGTTCGGGGTCGGGCAGTGGTTCGGGATCGGGAAGCGGATCGGGATCGGGCAGCGGATCGGGGTCGGGCAGCGGTTCGGGATCGGGCAGCGGTTCGGGATCGAGTGGTTCGGGTTCGGGCTCGGGGAATTCGGGAGGCGCGCTGGCGATGGTGCCGGCGTCCGCGGTGCGCGTGGATGAGATTCAGGGGCTGAGCAACTGGAAGGCGGAATACGACACGGGGACGAGCGGATCGAGCGGCGGCGCCAGTGGGGCGAGCAGCCTTGTAGAAACGCCATCACTGAGCGGAACCGCGCGGCAGTTTTCTTCCGACTACACGTACTACGGCGGGGAGAGGTTTCACTCTTCGTTCGCGAACGACACGGTGTCGAAGCACTTTCTGTACGACGTGTGGGTCTATCTGGACAGCTCGGTGAGCGACGTGGCGAATCTCGAGATGGATATAAACGAGACGATGCCGAACGGGCAGACGGTGGTTTTCGGATTCCAGTGCGACGGCTGGTCGAACACGTGGGACTACACGACGAACGAGGGGACGCCGGAGAACCCGGTGGACCGGTGGCTGAAGTCGGACCAGGCGTGCAATGTGCAGGACTGGAGCCAGAATACGTGGCATCACGTGCAGGTGGCTTACTCGCGCGACGATGCGGGCAACGTGAACTACCAGACGGTGTGGCTGGATGACGTGGAGCAGGACATCAACGCGACGACACCGTCGGCGTTTGCACTGAGATGGGGGTCGTCGCTGATCACGAATCTGCAGGTGGACGGACGCACCAGCGGGGCGGGCTCGTCGACTGTGTATCTGGACAAGCTGACTGTGTACCGGTGGTGAAGACAGGGTACCGGTTACAGGTTGCAGGGTACAGGGTACGGCGTTCGGTAGTTCCACGTTCGAGATGTGAAGAGGAGATCGGTGGACGGGGACGACAAAGAGCACAGGAGAGGGGCCGCAATGGCCCCTTTTTCTTTTTGATTATCAGGGGTTGGGCACTGTTTTTGCACCAGCATCCTGGTCTGGCGGTCTTCTACAATGAGGTCCGGTTGGGTCGAGGAGGTTGACGATGAAGGTGGGCAGGTCTTTGGGCGTGTTTGATGGTGGTAGCCGCTGGCTGGCGGCGGCAGCGGGCTGTGGCGGCGCTGGGGCAATCGGCGGCGACGATTCCGAAGGATGCGCTTGTGCAGCCGGAGGCGCTGCATCAGGAGCTGCAGGCGAATCCGCATGCGGCGTTGATTCTGCAGGTAGGGTCGCGGATGATGTTCGACCAGGAGCACATTCTCGGAGCGGTGTATGCGGGTCCTGGTTCGCAGGCGGAGGGGTTGCAGGCGCTGCGGATGCGGGTTGAGGGATTGCCGCGGACGGGCGCGATCGTTCTTTACTGCGGATGTTGCCCGTGGGAGAAGTGTCCGAATGTGGCGCCGGCGTGGGCGCTGCTGCACGGGATGGGTTTCACGCAGGTGCGGGTGCTGTACATCGCGCAGAACTTTGGCGCGGACTGGGTGGCGCGGGGATACGGTGCTGAACCGACGCATTAGGAGATCGCTGCGAAGCCTGGTTGCATACGCGGTGCTGGTGGGTGGCGTGAACTGCGCCGGGCGCGCGCAGGAGCCTCGATCGCTGGTGGGACGGCGCGCGCCGGAATTTTCTCTTGACGATCTGCATGGGACGCACGTGGACCTGGCCAGGGATCGCGGCAAGGTGGTGCTGCTGAATTTTTGGGCGACGTGGTGCGCGTCCGTGCAAGGTGGAGATGCCGCGGTTCATGGCGTGGCAACAGGAATATGGCGCGCGGGGGCTGGTGGTGATCGGGGTTTCGATCGATGACAGCCCGGCTCCGGCACGGGCGTTTGCGGAGAAGCTGCACCTGAACTATCCGGTGGTGATGGGCAATGCGAAGCTGGGCGAGCGATATGGAGGCGTGCTGGGCGTGCCGGTGACGTTTCTGATCGATCGCGCGGGGATTGTGCGGGCGCGGTTTGATGGGGAAGAGCATCTGGCTGCGGAGGAGCGGCAGGTGCGGGGGCTGCTTGGGGGCGTGGGGCGCTGAGGCGGGGGCGCGGTTAAGACGCTGGGGCTGAAAGGCCGGAGAATTCGCCGGGCTAGGACGCGGGCCTGAAGGCCCGGTCTTCTACCGGGCTTCGCTGCGCGAGGTTTTCGGCTGAAGCCTTGTTTTCCGTTCGGGTGACAGCGGGCTGATCGGATCGGTGGAGGGTGGGCCGCTGGGGCTCAAGCGCTGTTCTCTTGTACAGCTGCTTCGGCACGAGTGAAGGCGTGGCCGGACATAAGGGATCCCTGCACACGGCGTCGTTTCATTAGATGTACAAAAGGCCGAGAAACTCTTGTGCTAATTCTTTCTGTGCTTACGCTTGACGGCGGAGGCCGTGGGTCCGGGTTCCATGTAACTGAAACTTCGCAATGCCGGTGATACGGTGCGCGGCTCGGCAACCGTCGTTGTGGTTTGGCATCGCTGCCTCTTATTGCTTCTCGTAAACGAGCACGTACTTTTCGTTTGGTCTATTGGCGAACCAAGAAGACTGGGTCAGCGAATGCCCGTCAGCATTGATCCGCCAGTACTCGACATAAACGACTTGGCCGTTCAGCTTTGTAGTCAAGCTGAGCTCTCGCGGACCGCTCTCGCTGAGAGCGATGGTCGCGCCAGAGGGAAACAGGAAAGTGTGTATGGGCGCGCTGGTGCCGTCAATCAAGGCGTCTACATGAATGCCGTTTTCCGGATAGTAGAAATGCAGCGCGTTATTGCCGATGTTTGTCTCCAGCATCGACGGCAGCCCTTTAAACAAATCCGCGTTTCTCCAACCGCCGACGAAGCCCGTCGATCCTGAAGTCCGCGTGTAGTGGCTCTCTATCGGTTTTGCCGACCCATGCGATTGAAGCATGGTCCCTTGGATCGTGAGCGCGTTTCCGTGATTAGAGAGTTCCCAGTGCGCCCTGGAGAACTTCGATCCGTTCTTGAAGGTGGAGATTTCCAGGTAGTCGCGCTTCTTTTGCGTGCAGAAGACCGTGAGGCTGTCGCTTACCTGGTGTCCCTTGCCGTCGCAATCGAAATTCGCGGTGCCGATGCGACCAGTGTTGTGATACACGCCATCTGGAGACATTGAAATTCTGAGTGTCGGCCCGAAAACTTCACTCTTTGCAGGGTCTAACTTCCAGGCGCCGTTCCAGTCGTACGAAAGCGGCCCGGACGCTCGACATGAAACAGCAAAGACCAAGATCAAGCTGCAGCAAGCGCCGGTTGAAAAGTATTTAGAGCCTAGGGCGATGAACCCGGAGCACCTGAGCATGGGGAGCAGTATAGCGAACCAGCGCTAATTCCCGGATCGTCGGCCTTCCGACAGGTTTCGGCGCGTCGGAGTGCGGCTGTTGAACTGAATCGGTTTTGCTGTAGACTTGCGGGCGGTCTGCAGGATCGAGACGGCCGGCGTCTGATCGCTTTCGTCGATGGGCGTGTTTTGGAAATCAGGGGGTACACATGAATCGGTACGGGATGCGCGGGCTGGCGTTTTGCGGAGCGGCGGTTTTACTAACGTGCGCGATGGCTGCGCAGAAGGCGCCCGTGGTGACGGGCGATGCGCGGGTGGATGAACTGCTGAGCAAGATGACGCTCAAGGAAAAGATCACGCTGATTCATGGCACGCAGGAAGATCCGTCGGTGTACCAGGGGCAGGCGGGATATCTGGCGGGGATTCCGCGGCTGGGGATTCCTGGGCTGAGGATGGCGGATGGGCCTCCGGGAGCGCTGACGCGGGTGCCGAGTCAGGGCGAGACGGCGACCATGGGCGTGGCGGCGACTTTCAGCGCGAAGGACGCGGAAGAAAACGGCGTGGTGATCGGGCGCGAGGACCGGGCGAATGGGATCGATGTAAGCCTGCAGCCATTCGTGAATATCGATCGCGATCTGGAATTCGGGCGCGGGTACAACACGTTCGGCGAGGATCCTTATTTGTCGGGTGTGATGGGTGCTGAGGAGATTAAGGGAATTCAGGCGCAGCACGTGATGGCGATGGTGAAGCACTACGTCGGGTACGACTCGCCGAACGAGAACACGTATATCGATGACCAGACGCTGCACGAGGTGTATGTGGCGCCGTTCGACGCGGCGGTGAAGGCGGGGGTGGCGTCGATCATGTGCTCGTATAACCGGCTGAACGGGACGTTTGCGTGCGGGAACAAGGACACGCTGACGACGATCATGCGGGACCAGATCGGGTTTAAGGGATTTATGACGTCGGATTGGGGTGCGGTCCACGCGGTGGACTTCATCAACGCGGGGCTGGACATGGAAATGCCGGGCGAGCCCGCGAAAGGGGCGGTCTTCACGATCCCTTCGTTCTTCGATTTGCAGCCGATACCGCCTCCTCCGCCACCGCACATGATGGACGACATCATGGCGATGTTCGGGGGACATATTCCGGAGGAGCCGGCGCCGGAGCGCGGAGGAGGTGGCGGGAACTTTGGGGTGAAGCTGAATCCGGAAAAGATGGAGCAGGCGCTGAAGGACGGGACGGTGGACGAGGCGGCGATTACGCGGGCTGCGGGGCGGGTGTTGTACGAGATTGTGAAGTTCGGCTACATGGACGGCATGCAGCAGCACAACGTGACGCCGCAGGAGGTGGAGGCGAACGCGAAGATTATCGAGAAGACCGGGGAAGACGCAGCGGTGCTGTTGAAGAACGAGGATCATGTTCTGCCGCTGAAGACCGCGGATCTGGGCTCGGTGGTGCTGATTGGGCCGACGGCAGGACAGGTGGACTCGATCGGGATCAACGGCGAGCGGAGTGTTGGATTGCCGTGGCGGGAAGTAGGTCCGCTGGCGGCGATGAAGAAGATTTCCGGGAACGCGCAGATTCAATTTGCTGTGGCCGATGACATGAACGGAACGACGGTGCCGGCAAGTGCGCTGACTCACGACGCGAAGCCGGGGCTGGTGCGGACCGGCGGAGGCGCGGAGAAGACGGATGCGGAACTGAACTTCACGAAGAAGAAGGGCAATGCGCTGCCGCCGAATTCGAAGGTGGTATGGAAGGGGACGCTGACGCCGCCGCATGCGGGGAACTACTGGATCTATCTGCAGGCGATGGGCACGAACGCAACGATTTCGCTGGACGGCAAGAAGCTGGCGCAGACGGGTGCGTTCCAGGGCGGTGTGCACGGGGACATTCTGCAGGCGAACCAGGACAACGTGGTGCCGACGCCGGATGGGCTGGATAACGTGCGGCGCGCGGTGGATCTGTCGGCGGGTCCGCATGCGATTGAGGTGGAGACGTCCTCCGATTCATCGGGCTCGCCAGTGCAGGTGCGATTGAACTGGTACACGCCGGAGCAGCGCGTGGCGGATCACGACGCGGCGATTGCGGCGGCGAAGAACGGCGAAGACGGCGGTGGTGTTTGTGTGGACGCGGCTGACGCCGGTGTTTGGGTTGCCGGGCGATCAGGACAAGCTGGTGGAGGAAGTGGCGGCGGTGAATCCGAACACGGTGGTGGTGCTGAACACGAGCCAGCCGGTGGCGCTGCCGTGGGTGGACAAGGTGAAGGGCGTGCTGGAGATGTGGTGGCCGGGCGATGAGGGCGGGTGGTCGACGGCGAATCTGCTGCTGGGCAAGGCGAGCCCGGCGGGGCGGCTGCCGGTGACGTGGGCGAAGGCGCTGACGGATTACGCGGCGACCGATCCCGAGCATCCGGAGCGCGGCCGCAAGGGGGCCGATGGCAAGACGACGTACAGCGAAGGCGTGAACGTGGGGTATCGGTGGTTCGATCAGTCGAAGATCGAGCCGCTGTTCCCGTTTGGATTTGGGCTGAGCTATACGACGTTCGAATACTCGGGATTGAAAACGGCGAAGGCTGCGGATGGCGGCGTGGATGTGACGGTGCAGATCAAAAACACGGGCAGCGTGGATTCAGACGAGGTGCCGCAGGTGTATCTGGGAGCGCCGGCGACGGCGCCGGAGGGAGTGCAGTTCCCGGTGCGGGCGCTGGCGGCGTTCGATCGCGTGCATGTGCCGGCGGGGCAGACCAAAATCGTAACTATGCATGTACCTTTTCGGCAGCTGCAGTACTGGTCGACGAAGGAGCAGAAGTGGGTGACGGCGGAGGGAGAGAGGACGCTGAGCGTGGGAAGTTCGTCGCGATCGCTGCCGTTGCAGAAGGAAATTGACGGGACAAAACTCTGATTGGGGCTACTGAAGACTGTAGAGCTGTACGCGGTTACAGGCTGTTTTGTCCCGAAAATGGGATTTCGGTGTCCGGGGGCCCTTGGGCGAAGCGGGGAATCGCGGCGTTACAACGGGTGGAACTATGTCATCGCTGCAATTAGTTAGGAGTCAGGCGGAATTATCCATCCGATAAGCGGATCACCGCGATCTGCTTTTCGGATTTCACCGACAGGAAGGCATTTTTTACTCTTTCCTTTGTCGTCGTAACCGCCGGTAACTGATCCGGTGAGGTATTTGATAAAACGCTTGACAACGG
The DNA here is from genome assembly GCA_963819725.1 of uncultured Acidobacteriaceae bacterium. Lineage (GTDB taxonomy): Bacteria > Acidobacteriota > Terriglobia > Terriglobales > Acidobacteriaceae > Palsa-343. The sequence continues at coordinate 72,088 of CAWFXK010000008.1, read as the reverse complement.
TAGAAAACGCTTGTTAGGCTTGCGGACCGATCCCGAAATATCGGAACGAAATGGCAGTAGATGAGTCAGGATTCGTACAGCTGACGCGGGATCGGTGGGTGCTTCGATACCGCGAGGCACGCGCGTATCGAAGTGGGCCCTTAAGTTCATGAGGAGGCAATTCATGAGACAAGTAATCGGAAGACCCATGTGGTTCGTGGTCTTCGTGATGCTATGCCTCGGGTTCGCGGGCGCGGCGTATGCGCAGCAGAACTCTGAGATCACCGGCATTGTCACAGATCAAACCGGCGCGGTTATTTCGGGGGCTCAGGTGAGCCTGACGGATGTCGCCCGCGGCAATACCCTTACTACAACATCCAACGAAGCCGGATATTACGCGTTTCCGGCTCTGAACATCGGCACCTACGACCTGAAGGCGGCCGCGAAGGGGTTTCAGACCTTCGTGTCCAATGGCCTGGTTCTGAACGTTTCGCAGACGCTGCGCGCGGACGTGAAGATGCAGGTGGGCACCGAAGCCACAACGGTCACGGTGCAGGCGAGCGCTCTGCAGGTGCAGACCGACGAGAACGTGATCAGCACGACGATCTCCGCGCAGCAGGTGGAGAAGATCGCGACAGAAAACCGGAACTTCGCCGCTTTGGCCGCACTGGGTCTGGGCGTAAGTTCGTCTCTGCCTGACAGCAACACGCCGACTTCAGTGGCGGCGAACTTCACCATCAGCGTCAACGGCCTGCGTCAGAGCCACAACATCTGGCTGATCGACGGTGGCGAGGCGGACGACCGCGGCGGCGCCGGCGGCATGGACATCATGCCCTCGCAGGATGCCATCGCGCAGTTCGAGATGCTGACCAGCAACTATCCTCCGGACTACGGGATTTCGTCCGGCGCGACGATCTCACTGGCGCTGAAGAGCGGCGGCGAGCATTATCACGGTGAAGCGTGGGAGTTCAACCGCGAACACCGCTTACGACGCGAACAGCTACTTCAACAAGTACAACGGCGGCACGCAGCCGCGGTTGCCGCTGCACTACAACATTTTCGGCGCCAATCATTGGCGGCCCGCTGCTTCCTTTCCAGAAACCGCGCAAGACGTTCTTCTTCTGGAACGAGGAATGGCGGCGCATCATTCAGTCGGGCGGCGTATCGAACAACCAGACCGAGCCTGCGGCGGACTTTCCGACGATAGGACAAAACCTGGCGTGGGTTCCTCCGGCTTATTCAACGGGCACCAAGCTGATTGTTCCGAAGGCTCACAGATGTCTCAGGATCCCGCTTTTCTCGCGAAGTTGACGGCCGATGGTCTGATACCGGGAGGATCGTTCCCGGGTAACGTGATTCCAGCGAACCTCTTCGATCCGAACGGCGTGGCGTGGCTGAAGTCGGGGATTCTGCCCAAGCCGAACGCCGGGAACGATCACTTTGTCGAGGGCGTCTCGCTGCCGATCAACGTTCGCGACGACATCGTGCGCGTGGATCACTCGGTCAACGACAAGTGGAAGATCCTGGGCCACTACATGCACGACTCGGTGACGCAGGGATACGGCGCGCCGTTCCTCGGCTGGCTGTGGTACAGCTATCCGACGGTGACGAGCACGTTGTCAAACCCGTCGAACAGCGCGGCCGTCAAGCTGAGCGGCAGCATCTCGCCGAATCTGCTTGTTGAAGCCAGCATGAACTACGACGGCAACATCATCGACATCACTAACAGCGCGAACTCTGCCCTGCCGTCGGGGTGGAACGTGAATTCGTTCTTCGCGAACGGGACGAAGTCGCTGCCTGGGGTCACGGGTTTTGGCAGCCCGGTGGGCACGGCGCAAGACATGGGTTCTGCACCGTGGCACAACGCGGCTGAGGACTACGAGCCTCGCGTGGACGTTTCGTACACGATGGGCAAGCATGCCTTCAAGGTCGGGTTCAGCTATAACCGCTACACCAAGAACCAGCAGCTGTTCGGCGACAAGGAAGGCGATTTCGGCTTCGGGTCGCTGTCTGGCGATGGTGTGATGGATATGGCGATGGGGCTGGCGGGCAGCTACTCGCAGTTCCAGGACACGCCCATCCGCCACTATGTGAACCAGACGACCTCGGTTTACCTCGAGGACAACTGGCACGTGAGCCCGCGTCTCTCGCTGCAACTGGGCATGCGTTACGATGCTCTGCCGCATGCGTGGGAGCGTGGCAACTACGTCTCCAACTTCAATCCGGCACTTTACCTGCAGAGCCAGGCACCGCAGTGGAACAGCGACGGATCGATGAATTCCAATGGACCGGGTTTTGTCACGCCGACCGGTTTCAATCACCCCTTCTACCTGAACGGCATGGGCCTGGCGGGACAGAATGGCTTCCCGAAGGGCCTGGTGACGAACGACTACAACACATGGCAGCCGCGTATCGGCTTCTCTGAAGACATCTCTGGAAACGGGCGGACCGTGCTGCGCGGCGGTTTCGGCACGTTCTTCGAGAGGATGCAGGGGAACGATATCTACAACGCGGCGACCTCGCCGCCGTTCGCCTACAACCCGGGCGCCAGCAACGTGTACTTCAGCAACCCGCACACGAGCTGGAAAACGGGACAAACAGCAGCGGTGCCGGTGTTCGCATCGGGCGTTACCAACCTGGCGTCGAGGTATCCTGCACCTGCGGTGGCGCAATACAGCCTCGGCTTGCAGCACCAGCTGGCTCCGTCGCTGATCTGGGTCGTGCAGTACGTGGGGAATCTGGCGTGGCATCAGAACGTGGAGATGCACACCAACAACTTCCCGCTGAGCACACCGCTGAGCATTCGGGCCCAGGCGGGCGATGGATCGTGCCATTATGCAGGCGATCAAATCGGCGGCGGCAACACGGCATGTAATCCGGCGGTCGATGCTGGAAGCCTGGGAAATCCCAACCAGTACCGCACGTTCCAGGGGTATGGGGACATCACCACGCAAATCAACAACACCAACGGCACGTATAACGGGTTCCAGACCGGGATTCGCGCCGCCAACAAATATGGTCTGAGCGGTGAACTCGACTACACGTGGTCGCACGAAGTCGATATCACCAGCTACGATCTGAACCAGGTGAGCAACCCGTTCAACCTGAAGTACGACAAGGGCGCCGGGGCACTCGACCGCCGTCACATCATCAGCGCCAACTACGTCTACGAACTGCCGCTCTACGCACATGGCAGCGGGCTGGCTCATTCGTTGATCGGAGGCTGGGAACTGGCGGGAACAGTGATCGCACAGACCGGCACGATCATCGCAAACCAGGGTGTTGGACTGGGGCTGGACTACGACACGATCGGGCTGGACGGCGGATACTCGAACCGTCCGAACCAGGTCGGCAAGGTCCACTACACAAAGACTGTCAAGCAGTGGTTCGATCCGAGTGCCTTCGGCAATCCGGTGCCAGCATGGCTCGGTGGTCCTAACCAGGGCTTCGGCAACGCTCACAAGGATGCTGTTGTGGGACCGGGCCGTCTGAACTTCGATACGGCTCTGTACAAGTCCTTCGCGATTACAGAAGGATCCCACATCGAACTCCGGTTTGAGTCGTTCAACACGTTCAACCACACGGAGTTCAACGGCGTCGCGAGCAGCATGAACCGTGACGACAAAACCGGCAACATCAGCAACAACTTCGGACAAGTAACCTCCACCTGGGATCCTCGTGTTCTGGAACTGGGTGGGAAGTTCGTGTTCTGAAGCAACCATAACGATGGCCTCCCGCGGCAGGGGTTTATCCCCTGCCGCTTCCTTTTTGTGGCGTAGAGGAGGGCTGCGTTACCGTATAGCTGGAAGTACAGATTCCGGGAGAAGGCGTTGAAGTTTCTGTTTGGTACGGCCCCACTGATGTGTTTGGCTGCTCTCAGCGTGGCCGGCGCTGGTGCTCAGGCTCAGAACAGGGCTCAGGACCGAGCGCACGCGGCCGCCGTGGCGCTGGATCAGCAGGGCCGGAGCGAGGAAGCCGAGGCGGCGTGGCGAGCGATCCTGAAGGGTCATCCTCACGACGCTGAGGCACTGGCGCAGGTCGGCGTCCACGAAGCGCGGCAGGAACACTACACGGAAGCGATTTCTTATTACCGCCAGGCGCTGGCGGTTGCGCCTGCGTTTCCACAGCTGGAGCTGAACCTTGGGCTGGCGTATTTCAAGAGCAAGCGGTTCAAGGAAGCGATCCCCTGCTTTACGCAGGAACTGCATCGGCATCCGGGGGACCTGCGGCTGACGATTCTGCTGGGCATGTCGCATTACGGTGCGGGCGACTATGCGGGGGCGGTTCCATGGCTGCAGAAGGGGGCGGATCGGGACTCGAATAACCTGACGCTGCGACTGACGCTGGCGCAGAGCTGCCTGTGGAGCAAGCAGCCGCAGTGCGTGATGGACGATTACAAGAAGATCCTGGAGATCGATCCGAATTCAGCGGCGGCCGACATGCTGGCCGGGGAGGCTCTGGATCAGATGGGCGACAATGCCGGGGCTCTGGCGCAGTTCGAGGCGGCGGTGAAGGCCAATCCCAAAGAGCCGAACGTGCATTTCGGGCTGGCGTATCTGCTGATGACGCAGAAGCGCTTCAGCGACGCGGTTCCGGAGTACCGGGTCGATCTGGAGAACGATCCTTCGCATGCGCAGGCGCGGGTTTATCTGGCCGACTGCTACCTGCACCTGGAGGATAACGAGCACGCGCAGCCGGAGTTGGAGCGGGCGCTGAAGGACGACCCGCGGATCGAGCTGGGCCATCTGGATCTGGGGATTATCTATGCTGCCCAGGGACGCAACGAGGAGGCTCTGGCCGAGTATCTGACAGCGATCAAGCTGAATCCGAACGACTCCGACCCGCACTGGCGCCTGTCGCGGCTCTACCAGGCGATGGGGCAGACGGAGAAGGCTCGCGACAGAGGCGGTTCTGGTGAGCAAGATGAAGAAGCAGGCGTATCAGAGCCTGTACGACCAGATTTCCGGGGCAGGCAATGCGCGGCACGCGGCCGAGGTGGCGAACCCGCCGCAGTAGCTGAGGGCTGCGCTACTTCTTGCTGTGCTGGAGCTGTTTTTGAAGATCTTTGGCCAGCTTCTCGACGTCCTCTGCCCGGCGCAGGGTGTTGATCGACAGGGTGAACTGGTTGGTCTTGTCGACTTCAGTCTTCAGTTGCTGCGCCAGCTCGACCAGCTTGTCGGCATTGGCAAGCATTAGCTGGGACTGGGGATTGGCGTTCGCCGCGGAGGGCGTTGGCGCTGCGGCGGCCGCTGTTGCCGGTGTGGCATGCGTGTCCTGGGCCGCGGCGGCAGCTGGCAGCTGCGGGAGCCTGGGAAGCGGCAGAGGGGTTCTGGGCGGCAGCCATCCCGCAAAGGAGCAAAAGGGCTGGGAAGGTGAGGATCCGGATCATTGGGAACCCCCCGCTTTGGCCAGATTCTCAGTGACCTGGTCCTCAGATTTCTCGCGTTCCTGGATCAGGTGCGCGAGCTTCTGAATCTGCTGCAGGCGGTCGGTCTCGCTTGCAGTTGGAATGCCGTCAGGATTGGCCGCCATCTGGGCGCGGAGGTCGCGGGCGATCTTCAGCAACAGCTCGGTCGCCTCCAGCACCTGCTTCTGCCGGAGCTGAGCATTGAGGCGGGCCTGCTCGCGAAGAGCGCGGCGAGCGAGAGGATCGGATCTGAATTGCGCATAGGGGTCAGGGCCTCCACCGGGTTTCGGAGGCAGCGCTCTCATGCCCTGTCCGGTGCTGTCGGCGGGCTCAAGGGACTGGGCGCGCGCGATTCCGCACAGGAGCAGGGCGGCCAGAAGAAGAAAGAGCAGGCGGGTCATGGTGCCCCCCCGGCTTTGGCCAGGTTCTCGGTCATCTGGTCCTCAGATTTCTCGCGTTCCTGGATCAGGTGCGCCAGCTTCTGGATCTGTTGCAGGCGGCCGGTTTCGGCAGCAGTTGGAATGCCGTCAGGATCGGCCGCCATTTGGGCACGGAGGTCGCGGGCGATTTTCAGCAACAGCTCGGTCGCTTCGAGCACCTGTTTCTGCCGGAGCTGAGCCGTGAGGCGCGCCTGCTCGCGAAGAGCGCGGCGGGCGACAGGATCGGATCTGAATTGCGCATAGGGGTCGGGGCCACCGCCGGGTTTGGCAGGGAATTGACGCATCCCCGCCGAGTTCTCATTGGTTGGCTCAAGGGACTGGGCGAAGGTGGTCGCGCACGCAACCCAGCTGCCGAGGAGGATCAGTGCGAACCATCCGAAGGGACGCAGCCGCTTCATGCGACTCACTCCACGGAGAGGAGATTGAACAACCGGCTAACAAGCCGGGCCCATACGTGCGTTGAAGATTCGCTCTGTTGCTGCTGCCGGGTCTGTCCGCCCGCCAGGGGGTCGCCCGCCTGGCAGACCGTAGTTGATTCTACTCCCTGGGAAGGAAAGAGCGCAGGCGAGGGGAAAGGGCGGTTCCGGAAGGCGCCTGGGCAGACGGATTGCAACCGTGCAAACGCAGAGGGAGACATTCCCGCTTGCCGCCACAAAGATCGATGCCCCTGACTGGTTCAGCACGTTTCCGAAGCCGATGCTGTTCTCCGCGATCGTTTCGCTCTGGATTTTGAGCGCAGCAAGTTGATCGAAATAACCGTAGTTGCCCACTTGTCCGGTCTTACCTCACGCCGGCAAGCATTCACGGCGATAGCACGGGTTCAAAATCCCGTCGGGGACGCCAACAAAATAAAGAGGTTGTGCACATCGCGTGATGCGATCCGATTTCTGGGTGACTCTGTGGTGACTAACTTAAGGAAATGAGTCGCCGGGAAGTGGGCTACTTTGAATCTCTGCGCAGGATCAGGCCGGACGCCAGGGACACAACTCCGACCACAATCTCGATCCGGTTATTGAGGGACCATCCGAGCGACTCAGACTACGAATCACCAGGGATTCCGGCAATTGTGTGACCAAGGTCGGTCGAGAAACTCCCGCCAAACCCGGAAATGCCGAAAGCGGCTAATCCGCTGCCAAGTACGATGAGGAAATTCGCGATTCTTTTTCATGAATCCTTGCCCCCACGCACTACATCATGCAGCTCTTTCCGACCTCGCGCTGCCACATGGTTCTCCAGTTTATGGCTGAACCCATTCGACAGCCGGGTATACCTGCGCAGGCTGATTCCGCGGTCACTGGATGCCAATTGCCGTAACTTCAAACTGAGAGACTACCGGAATGAGGGGTTAACGGCGGCTACTTTGCCCCTCTCACGATGAACTGCTGGTGGACTCCGGCGATGTGAACGATTCGCACGCGCAGGCGCATTGCGTTCTGCACGCGCGGTCCACGTACCACATACCAGATGAACGGATCTGTGGGACTTCCTGCGCAGTTGCCAATGTTCGGGCGGGGGGGCTGTGTGGTCGCCAACGCAGTCGGTTTATCCAACGCGGAGATGCAACGCCATACTGCTGAACCGGGCGAAAGACAGCGTGAGCGTGATTTTCGTGCGGGCTCGGGCGGTTACGCTCGCCGCCCAACCGCCGGATCCGTCCCGTTCCGCCCCGCCCTGGCTGGAGTTCCCGGAATTCGTCGCCGAACTTTTCACACCCCGCTCACACTACGCGACCGGGTCCTTTGGCATAGTTGCTCATTGACAGCCAACGGAGGGAATCGATATAGTGCGGTGCGAATCGTGGTAGCGATTCCATCCGCTGCCTTTTGCATGTTCGTGTTCTGCGGAGAAACAGGAATGAAAAAAGTACGACCTCACTGCCGGAGAAACCGTGCATACTCTTCTGATGGACGCTTGTCTGGCGCTAACTATGCCGCTTTTCCCTGGTGGCTTATTTTGTTTTCAGTCGAGTGGTATCGATTCCACAATAATCGTCGTGGAACGTCGACATCTCTGTTGGCACAAATAGAAAGGCCCCGGAACGAACCCAATTCATTCGAGGAGACCGCGCATGTCAACAGCTTCTCTGCTGCACGCGCAATCCGATAACTCGTCGATTTCAGGCACCATCAACGACACAACCGGGGCAGTCGTACCTCACGCAACCGCCACGGTCACGAACGAGGCCACACGGGAAGCGCGCACGGCAACGTCGAACGATGTCGGCTTAAGAAGCAACAAAGAAACACGTTAAATTAGGAGGCTATATGTTGAAACTTCAGTGGATGCGAAGGCTGGCGGCTGGCCTTCTCTGTGCGGTATGGATCATCGTCATGTTCCCGGCAGCGGCTGTTGGCCAGTCGGACAAGAGTACGATCGGCGGATTCGTTACAGACCAATCCGGCGCTGTGGTGCCGAACGCAAAGATTGTTCTGACGAACGAGGCGACGCGTGAGAGCTATACGGCGACCACCGATTCGCAGGGCCATTACACCGTTACCAATTTGAGCGCGGGCGAGTATACGCTGACGGCGGAAAAAAATGGCTTCAAGAAATATGTCAGTAGCCATAACACGCTGGCTGCGAACACCACGCTGGCACTCAACGCACCCTTGACCGTCGGCGCAGCCACGGAACAGGTGACGGTAACGGCAACCGCCCAGACATTGCAGACGCAGTCAGCTGCTGTGCAGGCTGAAATTACGGGCAAGCAGGTCAGCGATCAGGAGCTCAACGGGCGCAATCCGCTCTACATGGGTTCGCTGGTTCCTGGAATGCGCACCGGCTCGACGCTCGGCGACTTTAACTTCTCGGTGGGCGGCGGCAATCCATTCCAGGTCAACGGTGCTCGCACGCAGGATACCATGGTGTTCTTTGACGGAGCTCCTGCCGTTCGTACCCGCGGCAACGGCGCTATCATCGGTGTCGCCAGCGTCGATGCGACCCAGGAGATGCAGGTCATCACCACGGACTATCAGGCGGAGTATGGTGACGCCGCCGGGGGACAGGTTCGCATGGTGACGAAGAGTGGAACCAGGAACTTTCACGGTTCCGCGTATGAATATCTGCGCAACTCGGCCATGAATGCCAATACCTGGGTTCGCAACCAGTCGCCTACGACGCGGTTTGCTTCACCCTACCGATACAACAATTTTGGATTCACGTTTGAAGGACCGGTCTGGATTCCGAACACAGGGATGGACAGGTTCAGGGACAAGTTCTTTTTCTTTGTGAACGAGGACTGGATTCGCTACCGCTTCGCCGACTCGCAGACACAGGCTGTTCCGACTTTAAGAATGCGCACGGGTGATTTCAGTGAATTCCTGGCTTCCAATCCGTGGCTCTCTGGAGTTCACCAGATCTACGATCCGGCCACATGCCCGGCGCTCGGGAATGCGAGCTGTCAGCCATTTATGGGCAATATCATTCCCCCAGGCCGGCTGAGCGCAAACGGGCTGGCAATTTTGAATGCGTACCCGAAGCCGACACCCGGATATCAGTCGGGGACTCAGAACTGGATTGCCCAGGCCGCCCACCCGATCAACGAGCGCAAGCAGGTCATCCATGTCAATTGGGTCATCAATGACCACCACAAGCTCGAGTACGTCCGTCAAAACGCGACCTACAACGAGTATCAGCCGTTCGATCAGGGTTCCGGTTTGACGGGAAAGTACTTTATCCGCCCAAACCAGACCAACGTGCTGGGCTGGACCTGGGCGATTTCGCCCACGATGATTAATGAGGCTCGGGCGACGCTGAGCCTCGATAACGTCTATATTCCAGTGAATACGGCTCTTGCCGGATTCAACCGATCGAGCCTGGGGATCAACTTTCCCTATATCTTCCCGGCAGCGCAAAAAGCCCAGCCAGGAAAGATACCCACCGCTTCGGTTCAGGACAACTTCTACAGCCTGGCGGGGGGGCCTTACCCCTCGCACTCGGACGGCCCCATCTTCACCGCGTCGGATAGTTTGACGAAAGTGTGGGGGAATCACACCTTCAAGGGTGGCTATTACCTCAACTTTTCCGGAGAGAATGACAACGACCAGATCAATGTTGCCACCGTTCCTGGAGGCGCAAGTAACCAGAACGGGACATTCACCTTTACAGATACTCGCAGTGGATTAGGCGCCACGACCGGCATCAGTCTGGCCAATCTGGCGATGGGCATCGCCGATAACTACAATGAGATCGGACAAAGAGCCCAAACCTATTGGCGCGGCCTGCAGAACGAGTTCTTTGCGCAGGATGCGTGGCAGGTAAATCGCAGGCTGCATCTCGATTATGGCCTGCGCATTACCATTCTGAGCCCCTACACTCCGGCGTGGGGGAATGCAGACTTTTTTGATCCTGCCTCCTACATCCCAGGCAATGCCCCCACGGTGAATGCACAAGGGAACGTGATTCTCGGGACCGGTAATCCGTACAATGGGATCGTAATTCCGGGCTATTCTTCCTTCCCGAGTTCGGCGACCAAGCACGGCGTGCTTGGCGCTGGAAGCAACCCGAACGCCTGCGATGGTTCTTCGTGCGCCTCTCTGTTTGCCCCTAAGCTGAACAAGGGCTACGTCAACACATCTTATAACTACCAGCCGCGTATCGGCTTTGCTTATCAGATAACGCCGAAGACTGTCATTCGCGCAGCCGTGGGCAACTTTGCTACCCGTATGGGCCTGCTGGACAACGTCTTTCCGGGTGGCAACTCGCCCTTTCAGCCGACCGTTACGGTCACTCCAGCGGCCGGCGTAAACGACATGGTCGACAACCCAGGCAGCAACCTGGCCGCTGGTATTGCCGCTCCTATCCAGGCCACAACCCTGGCTAAGAATTTGAAGTCTCCGCAGCGTTGGAACTGGAATGCCACGTTTGAGCAGGAGACCGTCTGGAAATCGATGCTGTCGGTTGCCTATGTCGGCGGCCGGGGTCTTTATAACTGGCGGGTCATTGACATCAATCAGCCGGCGCCCGGAGCCTTGTCCCAGAACCCCGGCAAGAGCGCCAACGCTTTGCGTCCGTATCGTGGGTTTGCAGCGATTCAGCAGGAACAGAGCAACGGGAGTTCGCGATACAACTCATTGCAGGTTCAATGGAACCGTCCGTTCGCGAGTGGCTGGCTGGTCGGCCTGGCGTATACGCTGTCAAAAAGCATGGACGACAGCTCCAACTATCGCGACATTCTCCCTGATTCCTATAACACCACCGGCTTGTGGGGTCCTTCGGAATACGATACCCGCAACATATTCGTGATCAATTACCAGTATGCATTGCCGTTCTTCAGCAACCCGAACACGCTTTCCGGTAAGCTTCTGGGCGGCTGGCAGTTGAGCGGGAATACTGAGTTCCAGAGCGGAACGCCCTGCGGAATCGGAACCGGCAATGACGCAGCCGGCGTTGGAGAGGTTGGAAGTTTTGGCTGCGGCAGTGAGGGTGAGTTCTACGCTATGAGCGGAACGCCAAAGTTGTTGAAACAATTTGCCGGATATCCAGGCCTAAAAGGCAAGTGGTTCACAACAACCAATCCGGATGGTTCGGCCATCTTTACGCCGCCGCCGGCAAACACCTTCGTTCACCAGCAAGGTGTTCGCGACTCCGTCTATCAACCGGGATTCCAGAACTGGAATCTCAATTTGAGGAAGACCTTCGCGGTCAATGAGAAGAATCGCTTCGAATTTAAGGCGGATGCGTATAACTTCATCAATCACCCGAACTGGTCCATGACCAGCTCAAACCTAAACCCGACGTCAGGTACCTTTGGTCAGGTGACCACGAAGTCCACCAGCAACCCTCGTCAATTGCAGGTCGGATTGGACTACTCGTTCTAGGTGGGCAAGGATGAATAATTTGATTTCGTGAACCATCCGAACCTTTGATAACCCCAGGTGACCTGACCAGCAACGCTTTTGGACGGGTCACCGGGAAGGGCAAGATTTACGCGTCCGACCCTCAGTTGCGGTTCGGCGTGGGCTACGAGTTCCGACGGAAGCAGCAGACCAGCTCCCGGTCTCATGCAGGAACTCCTGCCGGGACCGGGACTGCTGTTTATGGGCAATCGACGATGCAAGGTGATCGCAACTCTCTTCAGCTGAACCGGCTCCCAAGTGCGTGATGTTAAACGGGTCGTCCTGCGACTATTTGCAAACAGCTCTCGTATCGACTAAACAGGAGACAGCCAAACTATAGATGTGCGGTGGGCGATCCACCTGGTTCTTTACCTCGACCCGGCGGAAGGTCGTTCGGGCAGAAATCTGTATCCCACGTTTGAATAATGACAAAAAAGACCAAGGCGCCCACGCTGAGCGAAGTCGCCAGAAAGGCCGGAGTGGGGACCACCACCGCTTCCCGCGTGATCAACGGCGGAAACCGCGTTGATCCCAGAACTCTGGCTCGGGTGCGGAAGGCGATCGAAGCCCTTGGCTACATGCCGAACCAGGCGGCGCGGAGCCTGAAAGGGCATCGCACCAAAACCATCGGCCTGATTATTCCCAGTATTGCGGACCCTTTCTTCGCCAGTTGCGCGGAGGCAGCTCAGGTCATCGCACGTACGCACGATTCTCTTCTGATTGTCACGACGACACACAATGAGCCGGACGCCGAAATCGAAAGCGTCAAAGTTCTGATGCAGCATCAAACCGACGGTCTGATTATCGCGCCGGCGAAATCGGAGAACAGCACTTTGAGGAATCTACTGGTTCGCGCCGCGGTGCCGGTGGTGGCACTGGACCGGCCGTTGCTGGATTCTTCGATACCGTTTGTGGTGGCGGACAATTTCGCCGGCGCGAATCTGGCTACGCAGCATCTGATCGGCCACGGATACCGGCGCATCGCGTGCATCACTGGTGAAAACACGCTGTACACGATTCGCGAACGGATGAGCGGATATCGGCAAGCGGTAGAAGCCGCGGGTCTCCCGGTCATCCTCGACGCTTCGATCACAGATTATTTGTCGGTCGAACTCGCGATCCGAAGGCTGCTCGCCTCGGCGAAACCTCCTGACGCGATCTTCACGCTGAAGAACAGCATCACCATCAACGCATTCGAGGCGATGCAAAAGCTGGGGGTGGCCATACCGGACACGATCGCCCTGCTGGGCTATGACGATTTTGAACTGGCCGAGACGCTCCGCCCGTCCATTACAGTCGTCCGCCAGCCGATTGAGGAGATCGGGCGGATGGCTGCCGAGATCCTGTTCGGGGAGCTGCAGCGGCCGGGGAGTCGCGGTCGTGGGGTGGAGCATCGGCGACCGAGAGAAGTTCAGCTTGGCACCCTGCTCGTCCGCCGCAGATCCTGTGGGTGCAAGGTCCCGTAGAGGTCTGCTTCACCTTGACAGCCGAAACAGGGAACGCTTAGGCTGGCCGCTGTTGGAAACGATACCACTGCTGTGAACATCGGCCTCCAGGCCATCCTGCTGAATTGATTTTCACTGTACATCTCGGGAGCTGAATATGATGCGAACCGCCACTACTCTGGCCCTCCTTCTCCTGATCTCAGTTGTTGCAGGCGCGCAGAGCACGCCGATGGACAAGCCGGATCTGAAAACTCAGCCAACTCTGTACGTGGTGGGGTATGCCCATCTGGACACGGAGTGGCGATGGGAATATCCGCAGGTCATCGACGAATACATCCCGAACACGATGCACCGCAATTTCGATCTTTTCGAAAAGTACCCGCACTACATTTTCAATTTCAGCGGGGCGAACCGGTATCGCTTCATGAAGGAGTACTACCCTCAGGATTTCGCCAGGGTGAAGCAATATGTCGTCGAAGGGCGGTGGTTTCCCGCAGGCTCGTCGGTGGAGGAAGGAGACGTGAACGCGCCGAGCGCAGAGGCCATCATCCGCCAGATCCTGTATGGGAACGAATGGTTTCGCCGCGAGTTCGGGAAGGCCAGCGCCGAGTACATGCTGCCCGACTGCTTCGGCTTTCCCGCATCGCTGCCGACGATTCTTGCGACCTCGGGCGTAAAAGGCTTCTCGACGCAAAAGCTCACCTGGGGCTCCTCGGCTCCCGGCGGCGGCATTGAGTCGCGCGAGAGGACGCCGGAGGGAACGCCTTTCAATGTGGGCATATGGACCGGCCCGGACGGGGAGAGCGTGCTCGCCGCGCTGAACCCGGGTGCTTATTCCGGCGGCATATACAGCGATCTGAGTGCGCCGACTCCGGCTCTGCCGCCCGATGCCGCGCTGAGCACTGCGCAGGAGGAGATGCGGCAGCTAGGCACGCGGCTCGGCGAAGAGGAATCCAAAGGCGAGAAGGCGCAGCCTGCCGATGCGCAGAAATTCACTGCGCTGCGCAATGAGATTACCCAACTACATCTTGACCGGCAGGACGAAGAGCTGAACCACTTCCAGTCCGATTGGGCGGATCGCGTGCAAAACAACGGGAAGATCACCGGCGTCTTCACGGACTACCACTACTACGGAACCGGTGACATTGGCGGCTCGCCCGATGAAGCATCCGTGAAACGGCTTGAAGCGATTGTGACGCGTGGCGAAGCCAGCATGCCGCCCGCGGGCTATGTGCGCTTTCCCAATGAGGCACAAGTGAACTGGCCCGAAGTCCAGGTGGGCGGCGGTCCGGTCCACATAGTTTCCGCAGATGCCGATCAGATGTTTCTCGATATCACTCCGACAGAAGAGACGCACCTGCCGGAATACACCGGCGAGATGGAGCTAACGAATCATTCCGCTGGATCGCTCACATCGCAGGCTTATCAAAAGCGCTGGCTGCGTGAGGAAGAGTTGCTGGCCGACGCGGCGGAGAAGTCCTCGGTCGCGGCCGCGTGGCTGGGTGGCCGAACCTATCCGCTGGATCGCCTCAACGACGCGTGGACGCTGGTGATGGGCGGGCATTTCCACGACCTCGCGGCCGGCACCGCTACGCCAAAAGCCTACGAATTCGCGTGGAACGACGATGTGATCGCGATGAATCAATTCGCGACGGTACTGCAAAGCGCGACGGAAGCCGTGTCCTCGGCCCTGAACACACAGACGGAAGGTATTCCGATCGTGGCCTACAATCCGCTGAATATCGAACGCGACGATTTGGTCGAGGCCGATGTCCGATTTCCCGGCGGCATGCCTGTCGGCGTGTCGGTCACCGGGCCAGACGGCCACGCCGTGCCTTCGCAGATCTCGAATGGCAAAGTGATCTTCGCCGCCCGGGTGCCGTCTGTCGGCTACGCCGTTTACAGCGTTCAACCAGGGCGAACCTCGTCAACTGATGCAGGAGCACTGCGGGTCACGCAGGATTCCCTGGAGAACCAGTACTACCGCGTAAAGATCGACAGCAACGGCGACATCGCCAGTGTCTTCGACAAGCAACTCAACAAAGAGCTGCTGGCTGCGCCCATGCGGCTCGCCATTTCTTATGACAATCCTGAGCAGTGGCCGGCGTGGAACATGGACTGGGATCAGGAGCAGGCGCCGCCTAAGGAGTATGTCAGCGGCCCGGTGACAGCGCGCATCGTGGAGAACGGTCCGGCGCGCGTGGCGCTGGAAATCACACGCGAGACAGCGGGATCGAAATTCTCCCAGACCATTCGGCTCTCCGCCGGCGACGCCGGTAAACGCGTTGAGATCGCCAACGTGATTGACTGGAATACTCGCGAGTCGAATCTGAAGGCAGTCTTTCCGCTGACTGCGCATGATCAGATGGCGACTTACAACCTCGGGATCGGAACGATCCAGCGGCCGAACGCGAGGCCCAGGAAGTTCGAAGTGCTGTCGCACCAGTGGATCGACCTCACCGATGCCAGCGGCGCCTTTGGAGCGACGATCCTGACCGACTGCAAGAACGGATCGGACAAGCCGGACGACCACACGATCCGTCTGACCCTGATCCGCACGCCTGGAACGCGCGGCGGATATCACGATCAGGGAACGCAGGATATTGGTCATCACGAATTCGTCTTCGGGATTACCGGGCATTCCGGCGACTGGCGGCAGGCGCAAACGGACTGGCAAGGGCAGCGGCTCAACGATCCGCTGATTGCCTTTCAGACGGAGAAGCACGCCGGGAGTCTGGGCCGCAGCGTATCGCTGCTCAGGGTGAGCAATCCGCGCGTCGGCGTCATGGCGCTTAAAAAAGCCGAACAGAGCGATGAAGTTGTGCTGCGTCTGGTGGAACTCGACGGCAAGCCGCAGCCCGATGTGCGCATCCATTTTGCCAGTCCGATCCGCTCGGCGCGCGAAGTGAACGGACAGGAACAGCCAGTCGGTCCTGCCGAGGTAAAGGACGGCAGCCTGGTAGCATCGTTCACTGCCTATCAGCCGCGGACGTTCGCGATTCGGCTCGATGCCTCGGCAACCCACGTTGGCCCGATACGCTCGCAGGCGGTGCCGTTGCAATATGACCTCGCAGGCGCCAGTACCGATGGCACTCCGGTCTCGGGCGGCTTCGATGGCCAGGGCAATGCGCTTCCGGCAGAAATGCTCCCCGAGACGCTGCGTTTCCAGGGAGTGGATTTCCATCTGGCGCCCGCTCAGAACGGCACGCCTGATGCTTTGGTCGCCAATGGGCAGAGCATCGAATTGCCTCAGGGGCAGCACAACCGTGCTTACATTCTGGCGGCAGCCGTTGACGGCGATCAGAAGGCTGATTTTCGCGCGGGCGATCACACCACCACGCTGAACATCGAGGACTGGGGTGGATTTATCGGGCAATGGGACGACCGGCAATGGAAGGCCGGAGACGTAACGATGCCGGCGCGCCCCGGGCGTCCCGCCAGGACTGAGCATGACGACTATGCGACGATGACTGGCATTCGCTCTGGCTACATCAAACGCGCTGCTCTGGCCTGGTACTGCTCGCATCATCACGACGCGTCCGGCAAGAACGTCGCTTACTCCTACTCGTATCTGTTCGGATATTCGATCGAGCTGCCCGCGGGCGCGCGGACCATCAGTTTGCCCAAAAATGACAAGGTTCGCATCCTGGCGATCTCGGTCGCTCAGGCGAATCCCGCTGTCCACCCCGCGCAGCCGCTTTACGACACGCTCGGTGGCTCCGAACGAGGGCCGGTCGAACAGCCCCTCACGGAAACGGCCACAAAGTTGACGGGACCGCGCAGACAAACAGGTTCCAGCGTTCTTGCCGCCAGGCTCCTGCGGCGCTAGAAAGCCAAAGCCCCGCTCCGATTAACTGATGGCCTGGAACAGCGGGCCTGAAGTGACTCCGGCTGGCCCGGCCATTCGTCGATTGGGTTCTTCACCCAGCCGGGCATTGGGACTATGCGGATGTAACCGCCTTTGTCATTCAGGTTCGCGATCATCCAGCGTCCTTCCCGAAGCTGAACATAATGACATCGATCATCCGTGCGCTGTCAGTTGACAGACGCAGCGTGCAGGCATAGAAAGAAATTGAACACCAGCAGGTGACGGAGTTCACCTTTAACCGCTGTCCTCCTCCCATTTGAGCCGGACAGATGATGACTCCTGACAGGGGGTTCCCTGTTACGGAGACATGTCTGTAGCGGGGAATCCAAAAACAATCTGGAGCATGAGTCCATGTCGTTTCCATGGGTTCCATGTGTTCTTTGCCTCGGCTTCACGCTGGTTGCGACTTCGTCCGCGATCCGCCCGAGGTGCGCGCAGTTTTTGTCGTCTGCGATTCCTCGCGGTTCGGCCAGCCGCGGGGAACGCATAGCTAAATACCATCGCCTGATCGAAATTGAACGGGAGCTCGGTTCAAAGGCACCGTATGCCGTTGAGTTGGCGGCTTTGCCCAATGAGACAAGTGCCGGGAAGTGGAAATGGCCTGGGGATCGCGCGGTGCGAGCCGCTATTGCGAAAAGCCTGCGCGAGGGAATTGGCACGGTTCTTCATAAGGAGCTTCATCTCTACGGTTATGCCTTACGGCAGTGGAGCGATCAGGCGATTCGGAAAATCGAAACCGTCGTCAATTCCTATGCCGATGCCTATCGCGCACAGATTCATCGCACCAGCGGGCTCTCAGAAAGTGCAAAGGATTTAGCTCAGGCACAGAGTGATTTGAATATCCTGCGGAACTGGAGTTCAACTGAAGATTCCGATCTGGCAGCCAAACGGGCCTAATCCATCAAGGAGAAGCGGACGTTGCAGAAATATTTCTTTATCGCGTTGGGCGGCGCAATCGGATCGATCGCGAGGTACTGGGTGGGGTCTGCGATTGCAAGCCGACTGGGTACGAAGTTCTACTACGGAACCTTCGTCATCAACCTCACCGCCTGTATCGTCGTCGGTTTTGCCCTGACATTACTCGGCAAGCGGGCAGAACTCAATCCGGCCTGGCGCTATCTGGTGCCCATTGGCCTGGTTGGGGCGTACAGCACGTTCTCCACGTATGAGTGGGAGACGTTCTCCTCCATTCGGACGGGCGCATTCTTCATGGCATCGTTCTACGCGCTGGCCAGCCTCTTTCTGGGGCTGGTTGCGATCTGGTGTGGAGTTCTGCTCGCGGAGGCAATCTCATGAAAATACACATCCTTCAGGAAGAGGAATTGCGCATTCGCGAGCTTGTTAGCTGCCTCCAGCGCGCCGATGTCACGCGATGGCTCAGAACGAATGTGACGTTCTGCATTCCACACGGACTGAAGTTGCGTCCTAAACTGCCTGCTGCGCTGATTCCCAGAATTGACGGCGCAATGGAGAATTATCGGCAACAATTAAGCGCGGATCTGGAGCATCTCCGAATGAGGTGACGCCGGAGTCTGAGCGAATGGGATGGGGCGCGGTTGGATGCGCAGCCGAATTTCTTGTTTCGCAGCGCGGGCTGCGTCCATAAGGAGACGAATCCACATGCTAAGTGCCGGAAAAGCAGTGAAAGTCATCATCTACCTGAGCGAGGGTGCGACCCAGCACGGGGTGTCCACCTATTCCAGGATTCTAGATTTCCTGTTCTTTCGAGGAGTATCGGGGGCGACTGTTCTGAAGGGTGTCGCCGGATTCGGAGCGGATCACCACATGCACTCATCGAGCATGGTGGAAATCTCCGATCACTTGCCGCTAATAATTGAGTTCATCGAATCCCGAGAAAAAGTAAACGAACTGCTGGGCAAGCTCGAGGACCTGGCCGGAAGCGGCATGATCGAGATTCAGGAAACCACCGTCGCGAAACCGGCGCAGTCTTCCAAGACAAAAAAAGTGCAGCCTATGGACCATCAAAAAATAGAGGGCAAGGCTCAGTTGATGCGCATTTACATCGGCGAATCGGACCGATGGAAGGACAGGCCGCTCTATCAGGCTTTGGTCGAGGCGATGCGAGCGAACGACATAGCCGGCGTGACGGTCTACAAGGGCATTCTCGGCTATGGAGCGCACCGCAGGATCCACAAAGACAAGCCGCTGCACCTGAGCCGCGATTGCTCCATCATGCTTTCCGCCGTAGACACGGAGGAAAAGCTGCGCGCGTTCCTGCCGCTGGTCGAGCAAATGGTGGAAGAAGGTCTGGTTGTGCTTTCAGATGTCGAGATCATCAAGTATTCGCATCGTCCCATTGAAGTCGATTTGGGCGAAGGCGGAGCCTGAACCATGAAAGAACAATTTCAGGCACGCATGTTGCGGGTTCACTTTGGAGAGAGCGACAAGTGGAACGGGAAGCCGCTCCACGAGGCGATCTTTGCCAAATGCCAGGAGTTGGGAATGGCGGGCGTCATTGTCTACAAGGGCATCGAGGGCTATGGGACCAGCACGCGCATCCGCCACTCCAGTCACTGGAAGTTCTCGCACGATGCACCGATCATGCTGAGCATCATCGACAAAGAAGAGCAGATCGCCAGGCTTCTTCCTCATTTGGACAAAATGGTGGACGAAGGTCTCATCGCCATGTCGACCGTCGAAGTGATCCGCTACTTTCGTCAGGAACCTGTTCGGTCGCAAGAGAAATAAGAGATGCAGGAATTGGAGACCATTTCGACGGTGCAGGATTGCGACAAGGCTCCGGGTGAGAGATCCGCCACAGTCGATGGCGCGTCCCGACTGTTGCGACTTGCCGATCTGGCTCAGGAACTTGAGACGGCCCCTGTCGCCGAGGAAGCGCGTGAACTCGCGGCGCGCGTTGCCGAAGGACGTTTCTACGTTGCCTGTGTCGGCCAGTTCAAACGAGGCAAATCCACACTGCTCAACGCTCTGGTTGGCCATGAAGTTGTTCCGACCGGATTTGTTCCGGTCACGGCGGTGCCTACCGTGATTCGATTAGGCGACGTACTTCACGCGCGCGTGCGCATGCGGGACGGGTCCTGGGAGAGGGCAGCCATGGCCGACCTGAAGGAATATGTCACGGAAGAGCTGAACCCAGAGAACAAGAAAGCCGTGGATGGCGCGGAAGTCTATGTGCCCAGCCCGCTATTGGCCTCGGGTATGTGTTTCGTGGACACGCCGGGTCTGGGTTCCGTCTTCACCGGGAATACCGCAACCACCCAGGCGTTCATTCCTCAAATCGATGCCGCTGTGGTTGTGGTCGGAGCCGATCCGCCGATTGCCGGTGAGGAATTGGCGCTGGTGGAAGCGGTCGGCAGGCAGGTCCAGGATTTAATTCTGGTCATCAACAAAGCCGACCGCACCACCGATCCGGAGCGTGCAGCGGCGGTTAAGTTTACGCGGGAGATTCTGGACAAGCGGCTGCATCGCCCGATGGGCGATATCTTTGAGGTGAGTGCCGCTGAACGGATAGATGGCCGCGGCCCATTGCGGGATTGGGAAAACCTGGTGGCGAGTCTGCATCGCCTCGTTGAGGATTCGGCCAGAAATCTCGTTCGCGCCGCCGGCGACCGGGGTCTCCAGCGCTTAAGCGAGCAGCTGCTGGCGGTGATCCGTGAAGACCGTGAGGCGCTGCAGCGACCAATCGAAGAATCCGAACGGCGTATCGAGCTAATGAAGCAAACCATCAGCGAAGCGGAGCGCTCCATGCGCGAGCTGAATTTCCTGATGATGGCGGAGCAGCAGCGGATCTCGGACCTCTTCATTGATCGCCACAGACAGTTTTTCCGTTCCGCATCGATGAAGTCTGAAAGTGAATTCGAACAGGCGCTTTCGTCGGTACCGCGCGGTTTTGGTCCGCATTATCGGCGTCGCATCATGCGTCTTGCCCAGGAGATCGCGCGCAACAAGGTGATGCCCTGGCTTAAACCGGAGCAGGAAGGCGGCAAGGAGAGGTGGAGGTTCTGGACGATTCCCAGTCCTGGGGAAAATCAATGCATTCGATCTGGGCACGCTCGGCTTCGCGTGGCGCAACCCCCAGATCGGCCCGTACAAGGGCTGGGGCGGCGTTATGTCCACTGCCACGGGTCTGGTTGCCTATGGAGACGACGCCGAAAACTTCGTCATTCTCGATGGACACAGCGGGCAGGCGCTTGGCACTTCAGCGTCGGACAAATGATCCACGCCTCACCGATGAGTTACGCGGTCGGCGGGAGGGAATATTTTGCGGTTGCAGCAGGGAGCGACATTTTCTCCTTCGCGCTTCCACAGAGAGAGAAGTCGCCGAAGATGCCGGGATTCACGCCCGTGGATTCCTGGATGCGACGGCCCCTCGTAAACGCAGCGATAGAATCAACGCATCTTCGTCTCCCGGGAAACTGAACCGTGCGTCCTGAACTAAAAGAGGCGATCGCGCTGTTGCGCAGGGGCGATGAGCCCAGCGTCCAGCGTGCGCTTGGTCTTTTGCAGCGCATCGTGCTCTCGTTCGGGATGAAAGTGTGCGGTCATCGCGAGGATGCTGAAGACACGGCACAGGAGGTGCTGCTGAAGGCGTTGCCGTACCTCGCGAAGCTCGAGGAGCCCGAAGCTTTATCCGCATGGCTCTACACGGCGGCAAAGAATCGCTGCTGGCAAGGACGGCGCACTGCGACGTATCGGAAGACCATTACGCTCGACGAATTACTGCCGAACCAGGGGGAGTTGGAAACCCTGCTTGCAGATAAGGAATCCAGTCCGGAGGAACGGACCTCGCAACGCGAAGATCATCGTATGTTGCATAAGGCAGTACTGGCTTTACCGCCGCAATACCGGATCGTGCTGGTACTTCATGATATGGAGGAACTGGACAACGACCTCGTCGCCAGGATTCTGTCGCTTCGAACAGGGACGGTTCGGGTCAGGCTGCACCGCGCGCGGCTGCTGGTGCGCCAGGAGATGGCCAAACTGCTGGACAGGAAGGCAGCGGCACCGCGGCGAAAGAGAACTGCTGTAGAGCAGTCCCCGGAGTGCCGGGAGATTTTCGAGAACCTGTCGGAGTATCTCGATGGCAGGATGGAGCCGGAGAGTTGCGAACGGATGCGGCAACACGTCGAGGCGTGCCCGGCGTGCGTCGCCTTTATTCAGGATCTGAAGCGAGCCATCGACCGATGCCGCACCCTGGAAGTGTGCCCGGATCAGGAAACACGACCCATTCTGCGCCGCCTGCTGACCGAAGAATACCGGCGCTTAAAAGATTCCACTGCCAACCTGTAACACATCCCGCTCTCCGGTCGTTTAGACGATTGAGGGCATTCCAAAACGAACGCTGCACGGTGTCTGCGAACCGCTTCCCGCGGAGCACGGAGAAGTGCGCGCGTGCCTCGGTGAGGTTGAGCAGGAATGAGCAGATTGCGCTGGAAAGACTGGGTGGCACGAGGCTTGATCGCGCTGGTCCCGCTGGGAGCGTGCGGGCAGGCGCCAACCCTGACGCTGCGGCAGGCTATCGACCGGGCACTGGGGCAGAATCCGCAGGGATTGGCGGCACATGCCGATGTCGAGGCAGCCAAAGCTGGCGCGACGATGGCGCGGACGGCGCTCTGGCCGCGGTTGAATTTCGCGGAGGATCTCTCGCGCGGGAATGATCCAGTTTATGTGTTCGGCACGAAACTGCGGCAGCAGCGTTTCGCGCAAAGCGACTTCTCACTGAGTTCGCTGAACCGGCCGACACCGACCGACAACTTCGCGACGCGCTTCAGCGGGCAGTGGATGATCTTCAATTGGTTTGAGACACAGCAGCAGATGCGTGGCGCGCGGCTCGGAGCCGACAGCGCGGCATCAATGGAAAAGTCTGCGGATCAGGGAATCGTGTTCGAGGTGGTGCTGGCTTACCAGGCAGTGCTGTACGCGCAGCGGCAACTGGATGTCGCACGGTACGAGCAACAGACGGCGGAATCGCTGGTCCGCGATGCACAGACGCGAGTGAAGGCGGGACTGGCGATTGATTCGGACCTGTTGTCGGCGCAGGTGAATCTTGCCGCGCGGCAGCAGGAAGAGATCGCCGCTGAAGGTTCTGTCGAAACCGCCTGGGCAGAGTTGGAAGCCGCGATAGGCGGCCCGGTGAATCCGCATCCCATGCTGCAACCGATCGAGGCGAGAAGCTTTCCCGAAGGCGCGCTCGACGAGGACCTCGCGAACGGTTTCAAGGCGCGTCCGGATCTGACAGCACTGCGGGAGCAGAGGCTGGCCCAGGACCAGGCGGCCAAAGCGGCACGGTCGGATCTCTTCCCGCAGGTGAGTGTGTACGGCAACTGGGAGACGGATCGGGAGACCTTCGCCGGCGACGGCGGCAATAACTGGGTAGCGGGCGCACAACTAACGCTCGACATTCTGCCCCTCAGCAAACGCGCCCATTTGCAGCAAGCGCAAGCCGCGCAGCAGAAGGCTGTAGCCCAGGAGCGTGGGCAGGAACAGCAGATCCGCCTGGCGGTGAGCCGTGCATTCAGCGGCCACCGGACAGCGGAGCGCATGGTGGCAACCGCGCGCGCATCGATGGAGCAGTCCGCCGAAGGATTACGCATCCTGCGCAATCGGTACGGCGCCGGACTCGCGACCATGACCGATCTGCTGCGCGGGGAGGACGCCCAGCGGCAGAGCCAGAACAACTACTGGCAGGCCGCTTATGGAAACACGGTGGCGTATGCAGCCCTGCTGTATGCCACCGGACAACTGACCCCTGAGACTGCGGAGACTTTGCAATGAAACACGTTTTGTTTTTGACTCCTGGCTTTGCTTTGGCCTTGCTGCTGGGCTGCTCGCACGCGAGTCCCGCGCCGGCAACGCCGCCGACCGCACAGGCACAACTGGTGCGCAGCGTTGCCGCGCAGACGCCGGAGATCCTCCGGATGACGGGAACGGTCAACGCCAAAGAGACGGCTGTGATTTCCGCGCAACTGCCGGGGCATATCCGCCAGGTCCTGGTCCAGGCTGGGGATCGCGTGCGCGCCGGGCAACTGCTGGTGACGCTGGACGACGCGGCCATGCAGTCGGCGCTGAGCCAGGCCACGGCTGCGCAAAGCGCGGTGGAGAAGCAGCAGGCGGCGGCGCAGACGAACGCGCGGCTGGCCGCCGGGACGCTCGTGCGCTACCAGATTCTCCGCGACGAGAAAAGTGTGAGCCCGCAGGAATTCGATGAGGTGCAGAAGCGCTCAGAGATGGCGGCGCTGCAATTGGAAACTCTGAAAGCACAAGCCGACGGAGCCAAAGCCGCAGTGGCGGGCGCGAGGACACAACTGGGGTACACGGCTCTGCATGCTCCGTTTGCGGGCATCATCACCGCCCGCATGGCCGATCCGGGAACGCTTGCGGCGCCGGGTGTGCCTTTGCTGCAGGTGGATCGCGACGGTCCTCTGCAGCTGTACACGACGGTTGATGAATCCCTGATCGGATCCGTGCGCATGGGCATGAAGGTCCCGGTGAGCGTCGAGGGATTTGACGCGACAGGATTGAGCGGGACTGTCGGCGAAATTGTGCCGACGGCCGATGCAACGACTCACAGTTTCCTGGTCAAGCTCGATCTGCCCGCGGTGAAAAACCTGCGCGCTGGAATGTACGCGACGGCGGGCTTTCCGGGTCCGGCGAAGTCGGCGATTCTCGCCCCACAGTCGACAGTGGTCATGCGGGGATCGCTGCCCTGCATCTACTCACTCGATCCGGATGGTCTCGCCCAGCTGCGTTACGTGACCCTCGGCAACCGGCATGGCGATCAGGTGGAGATTCTCTCCGGCGTAGCGGCCGGCGAAAGCCTGGTGAACAATCCCGGTGATCGCGATCTGGCTGGCAAGCAGATTGAGGGTCAGCCATGAAGCGGGAAGGATACGGCATCGCCGGGCAACTGGCCCACGGCTTCATCAACTCGAAGCTGACGCCGCTGACCATCGTCGCGGCGCTGGCGCTGGGTTTTCTGGCGGTGCTCGCGATCCCGCGCGAGGAAGAGCCGCAGATTCTGGTGCCGATGCTGGATGTGATGACGGCCATGCCGGGCGCATCGCCGCAGGAAGTCGAGCAGCGAGTTACCAATCCCATTGAAAGCCTGATGCACGAGGTTCCAGGCGTCGAGTACGTCTACTCCATCTCCAGTCCGGGGCAGAGCCTGGTCATCGTTCGCTTCCTCGTCGGAACGTCGCAGGAAGACGCACTCATCAAGGTCTACAGCAAGCTGTATTCCAATGCCGACCGGATGCCGCAGGGTGCTTCACAGCCGCTGGTCAAGGCGCGCTCGATCGACGATGTACCGATTCTGGCGCTGACGCTTTGGGGAGCGCCCTACAACGGCTACCAGCTGCGGCAGATGGCGGACGAAGTCGAGCACACCATTCGACAGATCTCCAATGTTTCCGAGACGAAGGTGATTGGCGGGCAGCCGCGCGCGATGCGCGTAATCCTCGACAGCACGAAGTTGGCAGCCTTCGGCTTCGGGCCCGACGATGTCGTTGGGCGGTTGCAAGCCGCGAATGCGCGCACCCAGGCGGGCGAGTTCGCCGAAGGCAATGAGGAGATCCGCGTCGACGCGGGGGATCTGTTCCGCGACACGCGGGACCTCGAAGGCGTGGTGCTCGGCGTGGCTCACGGACGGCCAGTGTACCTGCGCGATGTGGCCAGCCGCATCGTCGACGGTCCGGCGGAGGCGCAGGACTACGTGCTCTTCGGCGCGGCTCAGGCGCATGCGGGGAGTGCACCGGCGAAGGAATATCCGGCGGTGACAATCACTATCGCCAAGCGCAAAGGCACCAATGCCACCGACATCGCCAATGCTGTGCTGGCGCGCGTGCGGGAGATGAAGGGTGTGACACTGCCCTCGGACGTGAACCTCACCACGACGCGCAATTACGGCGCGACGGCGAAAGACAAATCGGACACGCTGCTGAAACACCTGCTGCTGGCAACCATCTCCGTGACGATCCTGGTCGCGTTGTTTCTTGGCTGGCGCGAGTCGGGTGTGGTGCTGCTGGCGATCCCCGTAACCCTGGGGATGACGCTGGCGGTGTTCTATCTGATGGGCTACACGCTGAACCGCGTGACTTTGTTCGCGCTGATCTTCAGCATCGGAATTCTGGTGGATGACGCCATCGTGGTGGTGGAGAACATGGTGCGCCACTTCCGCATGCCCATCAACGCGCGGCGCCCCCTGAGCGAGGTGGCGGCCGAGGCGGTGGCGGAGGTCGGCAATCCGACGATTCTGGCCACGTTTACGGTGATCGCGGCGATTCTGCCGATGGCGTTTGTGCGCGGACTGATGGGTCCCTATATGCGACCGATCCCTGTCGGCGCGTCGGTGGCGATGCTCTTCTCGCTCGTCGTCGCCTTCGTTGTTTCGCCGTGGGCGGCGCTGCGCCTGCTGGGGCGCAGGCATCTGGCTGGCGCGCACACGCTCACGCCGGAGAAGGAGGGATGGCTGGTGCGCTTTTACCGGCGGGCGATGCGTCCTCTGTTGCTCAGGCCTCGCATCCGCTGGACGTTTCTCGGCGTGGTGGTGTTGTTGTTGTTCCTCGCGTGCCTGCTGGTCCCGATGAAAGCCGTGCTGGTGAAGATGCTGCCCTTTGACAACAAGAGCGAGTTCCAGGTGATCGTCAATATGCCCGACGGCACGCCGCTGGAGCAGACCACGCAAGTGGCCCAGGCGATGGGCATGTATCTCAGCCGCCAGCCCGAGGTGGAGAACTACCAGATCTACGCGGGCACATCCGGGCCGTTCAACTTCAATGGGCTGGTGCGCCACTATTATCTGCGGCGTCAGCCCAACCAGGCGGATATCCAGGTGAACCTGCTGCCGGCCGACGAGCGCAGCGTGCAGAGCCATGCCATCGCGCGGCGACTGCGTCCGGAACTGGATCGCATCGCCGGCGCTTACGGTGCGCGCATCCAGGTCTCTGAAGTTCCACCGGGGCCACCGGTACTGCAGACGCTGGTGGCCGAGGTGTACGGGCCGAGTCTCGATGGCCAGACCCGGGTAGCACGCCAGGTGAAGCAGGTTTTTGAGCAAACGCCAGGTGTGGTGGACACCGACTGGTACATGCAGGATCCACAGCAGCAACTCGTCATGCATGTGGTCCAGGCAAAGGCGTCGCTGCACGGGATTCCAGTCGCGCAGGTGGCGCAGACCGTGGCTCTGGCCACGTCGGGGATGCAGGCGGGGCTGCTGCACGTGCCCGAATCGCGCGAAGCGGTGCCGAACACCGTGGAGTTCGACCGAGCAGAGCGCTCATCCGAACAGGGACTGGAGAATATCCGCCTGCGCGGCGCGGACGGCGGCATGGTATCGCTGCGCGAGGTGGTCGAGGTGGAGCACACGACCCTGCAGCCTGACATCTACCATAAGAACCTCAAGCGCGTGGTCTACATCACTGGCGATGTCGCCGGAGCCGAAGAGAGCCCGGTCTACGCCATCCTGAAAATGAATCGCGCGCTCGATCAGCTGAAGCTGCCCGACGGCTATTCGCTGGCTCGCTACAACTCCGTTCAGCCGGAATCGACGGACCACTTTTCGATGAAGTGGGACGGTGAGTGGCAGATCACGATCGAGGTTTTTCGCGACCTGGGCCTGGCATTCGCCGCGGTGCTCATCCTTATTTATGTTCTCGTGGTCGGCTGGTTTAAGTCGTTCACGATTCCGCTGGCCATTATGATTCCGATTCCACTGACGCTGGTCGGCATCCTTCCCGCCCATGCGATGCTGGGCGCTTTTTTCACCGCGACGTCGATGATCGGCTTCATCGCCGGCGCGGGCATCATCGTGCGCAACTCCATCATCGTGGTGGATTTCATCGAGCTCCGCCGCCGTGAGGGGATGCCGCTGGCCGAAGCGGTGATCGACGCAGGCGCGATTCGTCTTCGCCCGGTTCTGCTGACTGCGGCCGGAGTCATCGTCGGCGCCAGCGTCATTCTTACCGATCCCATCTTTCAGGGCCTCGGCCTCTCGCTGATTGCGGGCGGCGTGGCTTCGACATTCCTTTCATGGCCCGCGGTACCGGTGTTGTATTACATGCTGAACGCCGGGAAGAGCGAGGCCGCCGTCCAACCTGCTCCGTTGGAGCATCAGGAGGTCGCGTTATGACCGTCGAACGTGCGGTTCGTCTGCTGGCCGGTGTCATGGTTCTGGGTTCACTGGCGCTGGCGCACTGGGTTTCGCCCTATTGGCTCTGGCTCACAGCCTTCGTGGGCCTCAACCTCTTTCAGTCAGGCTTCACAAACTGGTGTCCTGCGATCTCCATCTTCAAAAAGATGGGCTTGCCCAGCGCCACGTCGCGTTGCTAGCCGGGCGGACGAGCAGCCATGGCGACGAAGCAGGTTTCGATGAGAGCGGCGAACAGGCTCAAGGATGAAGTCTACCGGCAGATGCTTCGCCTGGAAGCGGGACACACCGTTGCCCAACTCCCGCTGGCTCTGGCACTGCTGCGGGCATGGATCAGACTAGGTGACGAGCCACTCAACAGCGAGGCGCGACGATGGCTGCAATCGATTTGTCCACTTTGTCTGCGCATGATCGAGGGGGCGAGCGGACCCCGGACCAACTCACCTATCGGAATTTGATCACGGGTTGTTGGCGGTTGTTTGGTTATGCGCAGTTGTCGTGTGGCTTTTCAGTGCCCACTCACATAAGGTCGCTTCGCCCTCGGGTACAGCCCTTCCTGCGGCGGGAACCGCAGATGTGGCGCGTCCGGGCGTCCGGGCGTCAACGTGAGCAAAATTGCACAGTCGTTGGGATTGAGGTGGTGGAATACTCTGCGTGCGGCCCTCCCTCGGCATCCCCAGGGCATGATGTGCGATCTGGAAATCAGGCTCTCTTTCGTTTGCGGAGTAAGCCGAGGATTTCTGACATTGCCGGAAATACGGAAGGTTCATTCAGAGTTGGTTGTGGGCTGAAGAGATGAGCCAACATGGGATCGACGCACAAGACTGACCAGGGCGCGACGCGACCGCACAGAGTGGGCGAGTTCTTTAGCTCTTTGTCCTCCGGCGCTTTGCAGGAATTTCAGGCATGCGTGTCCCTGGTTTGTTATCCGGCGCACGCCCTGCTGTTCGAGGAGCAGCGGGAAGCCAGCAGCATCCTGATTCTGGTGGAAGGCTGCGCGAAGATATCGGTGAACTCAAGGGACGGAAAGAGGCTGATCCTCGGGATCGTAAGGCCGGTGGAGTTGCTCGGGCTCACGTCTGTGCTGCGCGGCAGCTGCCATGACGTGACGGCAGAGACTGTGCATCCCTGCAGGATCGCCTCGATTCGCCGCCGGGAGTTTCTCGCTTTTCTGGTGCGGTATCCCGCTGTCTACCAGAGTGTCGCACGCGAGTTGAGTGAGGAAATGAGTCGGGCGCGAGAACAAATGCGGATCATGGGCTTGTCATCCTGCGCCTCGATAAAACTGGCGTGGCTCCTGCTGGAGTGGTCGGCAGGCACCGGGCGCGCGACCGGGCATGGGACCAGCGTCTGCGTTTCTCTGACACATGAAGAGATGGGGGAGTGCATCGGGGTCACGCGAGAGACGGTGAGTCGCGCGATGGCCGATCTTCGACAGCGGCGGCTGATCGACGTGCATGGCTCGGCGCTGACCATCAGGAACCGATTAGCGCTGGAAGCTTTCGCTCAGGGGATGCACCGGGCAACGCCGCGAGAGACTTCTTCGACGGCCAATCGGGCCGGCCGCCCCAGGTTTCCGGGTACTCTTCCGCGAGGAGTGACAGAAATAGCCGCTGGGCGCCATGCCTGAACCTGGTCGGAATATCTGGCCGGTCCTGCATCGGGCTGGGTGCCTATAGATGAACTGTTAGGCGAAGCCGGTACGGTTTTTTTGCGTGAGGAAATGCCGCCGACTCGATCTTCCGTCTGCTGCGGGGCCGCGCAAAATTCACGGTTTTTCAATGCACGGCAAAGAAGCCACGATCCTGCTGCTGCGTGCGCGAGATTTTGGCCTGAAGTGAGCAAAATTGCTCAGTATGACGATCGCCCCTGGTGGATGATGCGCTTAACCCAAGAATCCCACACATGCTTCGGAGAGAGGTGCACGATGTCCAATCCCAAAGCAAAAATCCTTGTCGTCGACGATGAAGGATCGATTCGGCATACTCTTTCGGCCATCCTGAACGAATTCGAATACAGCGTGCAGACCGCTGACGACGGCTTCTCCGCACTGGCCGAGATTCGGCGCGAGATTCCGGATGTCCTGATTTCCGATCTCCATATGCCGCGAATGTCCGGCTTCGAATTGCTGTCGGTGGTCCGTCGCCGGTTTCCCACGATTCATGTGATCGCGATGAGTGGCGCCTATGAAAGCGACGGCGTGCCGCTGGGCGTTGCGGCCGATGCTTTCTATCAAAAAGGAACGCATCCGGGCCTCTTATTCCGCCTTGTGAAGATGATGGCGCAACCGGAGCGGCTTTCGCCAGATCGACCAAACTCGATGGCGCCGGTATGGATTCCGCGCAACGGACACGACCCCGCTGGAGAAGAGTACGTCATGGTTGGCTGCGGGGAGTGCCTCAGGACCTTCCCGCAGATGCTCAGCAAAGCTATCGAGGTAGTCCAGCAAACCAACTGCGTCTACTGCTCAAGCCCAATCCAGTATGCAATTGTGCAGCCGTCGCATCTGGAGTCGCCGCATTTTCAGGGGAAGCCTGGCGCGAGTTCGTCCGCTGTTCGGGGAAAATCGGATCTCTACTTGTAAAACGATAAACAACCCGCATCGATGGCCCCATGGCCTTCCGAGCCACGAACGTGACGCGGACGTCAGGGATGTCTTTCCCGGAAGCCACCCACTTTTTCCCTGCTCGTCATCTCGTTTGCATTAACCGTTCAGTCATGATTTGAAAGTGATAACCCATCACTGCCATGGTCATCGCTACGCCGAAGGACTGGCGATAACGCCAGGCTGCCCCCAGCAGAAACCTCCAGTAGCTGAGCCGATCTTTTCCCAGCAGGCCCTGATGGAAGACAGAAAGAACCATGGCGCGCATATTTGCATAGCTCAGGCGCACTGCCTCCTGTGGATGGCAGCGGCTGAGGAAGAGCTCAACCCGCCCATAATATGCATCGCAGGAATAGATCCGCTTCAGCACGGAGCGATAACCTTCCACCAGCCGCGCCGTATCCATGCGTGGCTGAAAATTCAGCCTGCAATCCGTATTATCCCCGCCCCCGGCATCCAGGATCCGACCTTCGCTCCGAAGTCTGCGGAACAGTTGCGTGCCGGGCATAGCTTGCAGCAATCCCACCGTGGCCAATGGGATCGCACTCTTCTGGATGAAGTCCACCATCCGGTCGAATATATCTTCCCGATCGGTGTCGAACCCCAGGATGAAGCCTCCCATCACTTCGATCCCATATTGCTGGATGCGTCGGACGCTCTCGAGCAGATCGCGTCTCGTATTTTGCAGCTTGTGATTGGCAATCAGGCTGGATTCATCGGGCGTTTCGATCCCCAGAACCACGGACGCGAACCTGGCTTCCTTCATTAACTGCAGCAATTCCGGATCGTCAGCCAGATTCAGAGAAGCTTCTGTACTAAAGCGAAAGGGGAAGTTATGGGACTGTCCCCATTCCACGATCGCAGTCAGCAATTCCTTCGCGTGCTTTTGTCTCCAATGAAGTTGTCATCCACCACAAAGACAGCATCATGCCAGCCCATTCGCTCCAGCTGATCTAACTCGGCCAGCACCTGCGCAACAGCTTTGGTACGCGGCCGTCTGCCGTAGACCTCGACGATGTCACAAAACTCGCAGTTGAATGGACACCCGCGCGAATACTGTACCGACATGCTGCTGTAGCGCCTCATTTTGATGAGGCTGAAATCCGGGAGTGGGCTATCTTCCATGGCCGGCCTCTCCGCCGCTTCGTAAACAGGCCGGGCTTCCCCGGCTTCGAGATCGCGCGCGAGGATTGCGATCAGGTCCTCTGCTTCGCCGATGACAACATGGTCTGCTTTCAGTTTCGGTGGTCGGAAAAGGATCATTCCGCGTAGCCAGCCAGGCAGCCAGAAATGCTTTCAGTCCGAGCAGATGAGTGATGCTACGATCTGCGTGAGATCATACAGGCCAATGGAAGTGCCCGGCGATCAATGAGGATGGGCATCAGCGAAGAGGTCTGTGCGATGCAGGTTCGAAAAAAAAGGGAAGGCAGTCGCATTTGTCGCGAAGACTTGTATATTGCTCCGTGACCGGGCGGCTGTATGAGATAGCCCGCGAAATCTCGGCTCGGAGATGAAAGAAAGCTTCTGAGACTCCATGTCTTCTCTCAAAGATCCAAGTCGCAGGGAGTTCCTGACCGTGGGTTCGGCTGCGGCGCTGGCAGCTGCGGCCGCGGCGGTGGGAGCCCAGACGAACACCGTTCCCCTGGAAACGGCCGACTGCCCTCCCGGCGCGGAGTGTTCCGACGATCTCTTCGGTGTTGTGCCCCAGCGCACATTCAGCGCAGAAACGGCTACCCAAGTGGCGATGCCGCTGGGTGGCATCGGCGCCGGTTGCATCTGCCTGAACGGATATGGCGGCCTGCAGGACTTTTCGATCCGCACACGTCCCGAGACTTCGGCCTTACCGGAAGGCTTCACTTCGGATTCGTCCGAGGCGGCGTTCGCGTTGCTCCACATCAAAGGAACCGCCAGCGTCACGAGGCTGGTGGAGGGGCCATTTCCATTGTTCAAGATTTTCGACCAGGGACTCCAGGGTCAGGGACTGCGCCGGGGAGGGTTCGAAGGGTTTCCGCGATTTGCCAAGGGCACGTTTCGCGGGGAGTATCCATTTGGAACGGTGGATCTCAGCGATCCGCTGATTCCCCTGCAGGTAACGCTGGTCGGGTGGAATCCGTTCATTCCTCTGGACGACAGGAATTCCGGAATTCCATGCGTGATTCTGGAATACAAGCTGCACAACGCTTCCGCCACACCTGTGGATTATGAGTTTTCCTACCACCTGTCGCATCTGGCTCCAGGATGCCAGCCAGATCAGGCGGCCAGCCTGAACACTGTGATTCCCGGCAAGGGAGTCTTCCTGCACAATCGTGAAGATCCCCATGCTGAGTCCTACGGCAGCGCGACACTCACGGTCATTGGCGCAACGCCACGCATCAAGGGTATGTGGTTGCGCAGCCCAGGATGGGAGTTCGATTCGCTTTCCGCGCTGTGGCGGGAAGTTTCCACCGGGAATTTCGCGGCCAACGAGGGATCGAACGATGTGGATAGCGTCGGCCGGAACGGAGCCTCCATCCTGCTGGCGGGCACTCTTGCGCCGGGCGAGTCGCGGACGTATCCAATTTTGATCGCATGGCATTTTCCCAACTGCTACCTGCAGGACGGCGGCGTGCCGGAGCGTCGCGGCGTGGAGGGTACTGCGGGATGCCGCACCATCGCAGGTGGGTCGGCGCCGCCATGGCGGCCGTGGTATGTAACCGCCTGGAACGACGCACGCGAAGTGGCGCTCTACGTAGAGAAGGAGTATGCCTCGCTACGCCAACGCACGATGCTGTTTCAGGAGGCGCTTTTCTCCTCCACGCTGCCGACCTGCGTGCTCGACGCGGTGTCTGCGAATCTCGGCATTCTAAAGTCGCCAACGGTTCTGCGGGAGGAGAACGGCAACCTGTGGGGATGGGAAGGATGTTTTCCCGACAGCGGCTGCTGTCACGGATCGTGCACGCACGTGTGGAACTATGCGCAGGCTTTTCCGCATCTGTACCCGCAACTGGAGCGAACTCTGCGCGACCTGGAGTTGGTTCGTTCGATGGACGAGCGGGGACACGTAAACTTCCGAGGAGCAATTCCCGACGGGCCTGTGAGTCATGATGGACCGGCCGCCGCGGACGGGCAACTGGGCGGCATCATGAAGGTTTATCGCGACTGGCAGTTATCGGGGGACACCGCATGGCTTAGAAAGATGTACCCCCGGGCAAAGCGCAGCATCGATTACTGCATCCGCACGTGGGACCCGGACCATCGTGGAGCTCTGTTTGAGCCGCACCACAACACCTACGACATCGAGTTTTGGGGCGCGGACGGCATGTGCACCAGCATTTATCTGGGGGCGCTCTCTGCGATGGCTATGATGGCGCCTGGCGCCGGATATCCGGCGGACGCCACTTTCTATGCGGACCTGGCAAAGCGCGGCGCGCAATTCATGGATGAGCAGCTGTTCAACGGTGAGTACTATCAGCAGAAGGTGCAGTATCTGGGCCTGCGGGACACCTCGTTCGCCGCGAAGGTAGCTCAGGTCAACGACCAGAGCAGCGAA
Organism: uncultured Acidobacteriaceae bacterium; assembly: GCA_963819725.1. Lineage (GTDB taxonomy): Bacteria > Acidobacteriota > Terriglobia > Terriglobales > Acidobacteriaceae > Palsa-343. The sequence continues at coordinate 37,853 of CAWFXK010000008.1, read as the reverse complement.
ATGCAGCAATTGCTGAAGCGCGAAGGCCCCAAATACCAGTACGGCAGCGGATGCCTTTCTGACGGTGTGATCGGTGTATGGATGGCCCGGATCTGCGGCATCGAGATGCCTCTAACGCGCGAGCATGTGCGCTCGACCCTGCAGGCTATCTTCAGGAACAACTTCAAGACCGACCTGAGCGAACATGCCAACGCGCAGCGGCCGGGATATGCAATGGGGCGGGAGCCGGGGCTGCTGCTGTGCAGCTGGCCTCGCGGCGGCAAACCCACGCTGCCGTTCGTCTACTCCGACGAGGTGTGGACGGGCATTGAATACCAGGTGGCCTCGCACCTGATTCAGGAAGGTTTTGTCACCGAGGGCCTGACCATAGTCCAGGCGCTGCGTAGCCGCTACGACGGACGGACTCGCAATCCGTGGAACGAATATGAGTGCGGCAATTACTATGCCCGCGCTATGGCGAGTTACTCGCTGTTGGCCGCGCTGTCCGGCTTTCGCTATTCTGCCGTTGAAAAAACGCTCTGGTTTTCGCCGCAATTGCAGGTTCGGCCCTTCCGGAGTTTTTTCTCGACAGCTTCTGCGTTTGGCTCAATCGAGCTCAACCAGCAATCCCTGAACGTTCACGTAGCGGAGGGTGAGTTGCGGATCGAGAAGCTGGTTTTGGACGGGAAGGCAAATGACTGGAAGGTAACGATTCGGCAGGGCTCCTCAGCGGAGATGCCGATCGCGAGCTGATCGTCGACGTTCTGCCCTGCAACCGGCCGTTTTGATTCGTTCGTCGGCCAGTCGTGCCAACTTAGCTTCACAAGCAAGTGCATGTGGCTGCCATCATCCGCTGCCATTAGCCGCACATCGAAGCACCGAGAAAAGCCTCGCACTATAGGAGCTCAGGCGGTCATCAGCCTTGCCACATAGTCGTAGTCCACCTTCGCCGCGTCGAACGCCGTCTGCCCGTGGAATGGTGGATCGTGGTCCACAATGAAATACCTGGTGCCCGCATTTCGCGCGGCCTCGCAGGCGGCCTTGAGCGGAACCACTCCTGTTCCCAGGTCCACAATATGCGCCCCGGCCGATCCTCCCAACTCGTTCACAGGCGGGGTCACGGTGCTGAAGTCCTTAAAGTGCAGCAATCGCACTCGCCTGGCATTTGCGGCAATCAGCGCTGCAGGATCGGCTCCGCCGGCAGCCATCCAGCCCGCGTCCACTTCCAGCCTGACCAGCTTTGGATCGGTCTCCTTCAAAAAGATGTCGTACCCGGTCTCTCCGCCCTCGAGTCTGCGGAATTCGATATTGTGATTGTGGTAGGCGTACTCCATTCCGCGCTTCTGCGCGGCGGACCCGATCTCATTTGCAATTGCCGCCATCCGCCGGAAGTCGTCGGCCGTCAGATGATTCATCGTCTGTAGCGTCGCCTTTAAATCGCCGTTCTTCGGCGGTTGGGGCGGCAGCATCGAACTCACCGCGTAGTGCACGCCCAGCGCGGCTGCGTCGTCCAGGAGCTTCTCGGTCTGCCCAATCCCAAATGCGAAATGCGCAGAAGGGCAGCCGAGCCCCGCATCGCCAAGCATCTTCCTGAAGTCGCCGATATTGGAAATGAGCATCGTGAACGCCTCCACGTACCCGTACCCGATCGCCGCCAGCTTCGCGAGCGTGCCGGTCGGATCCTTCTGGTATTCCGCAGCCACCATGTACATCTGCACGCCCGGTTTCGACTGGGCTTCCGCACCCCATAAACGCGTGAGGCCGGCCGTTTGCGCACCGGAAAGAACAGCGGCGGAACCGCGAAGGAAACTGCGGCGGGAAAGGCGAATTTTCATTTCAACTCCCTGGGCAGCACGAAGCGAACCTGCAGGAAAATCGACATCAGGCGAACTTTACCACGAAGTCCCGCGCGGCGGCGATCCGCGGGTATGAGAGCGAGCATTCGGCTTGCTCCCGGGAGTATCCGTCACCTTCCGCGGAAGGTCGGATTCGAAGACACCAAACCTTTTACAATTGGGATGCTTCAGGAGCATCGTTAACCCGATGCAGTACGAGAATCTCGAGGAGTTCAGAGGAGGCTCTTTGCGGCTCAAAAGTAGTTTGCTGATGGCTCTATCCGCCGGCCTGTTTGCGGTACTTGCAAGCGCGCAGAGCACGAGTAGTGCGGCGCAGGTGTCACCGCCTCCCCACGCGAAGCAGATCCATCTAAAGCATGTACTCGTGATCGGGGAAACGAAGGGATTTGAGCACGATTCCGTTTCGGATGCGATGGCTGCGATCTACAACATGGGGAAGGACAGCGGTTTGTGGGATACGATGATGCGGACCGACACCGAGCTGCTGACGAAGAAGGACCTCGGCCATCGCAATGCGAAAAATCTGAACTACTTCAACCTGATTGTCTTCGCCAGCACCACAGGCGAACTCGATCTGGACGCAAGCCAGAAACAGGACATTCTTTCTTTCGTGCACGATGACGGCAAGGGCTTCGTAGGCATTCATGCCGCGCTCGACACGAACTACACGTGGCCGGAATACGGCGAAATGATCGGCGGCTGGTTCGATCAGCATCCATGGATGACGTTCAACGCGCCCATCATCAATGAAGATCCGGATTTCCCCGCGGTCCGTCACCTCCCCAAATCGTTCGTGAAGTACGACGAGATCTACCAGCCAAAAGACTGGTCACGCGCGAAGGTGAATGTACTGCTCAGCCTGGACCCCACGAAGCTCGACTACGAGAACAACCCGCGCATCCATCGCACCGATCGTGACTTTGCCGTTGCGTGGAGCAAGATGTACGGCAAAGGGCGAGTCTTCTATTCGACCCTCGGGCATACAGAAGAATCGTGGGACGATCCTGACATTCGTAAAATGTACTTCGAAGCCATCAAATGGGCGCTGTGGATGACCGATGGAAGCACGGCAAGCCATCCGCGACCCGCAACAACGCAATAGCGAATTGTGCCTCAACGGCCTGCGTCCAGCGAGAGACGCTTCCGCTGGATGAAGACGTTTACAAGCACGCTATCGTCGGACGAAAATAGTCTGCGCCTCACGTTGCAAGAGCATCCTTATTCTGTTGCGAGAAGAATCATTGAAACCTCACGCGCCAATTCGTATCAACCGCAGGAACTTTCTCTCTTCGGCCGGGATGCTGCTCGCCAGTCAGTCTCTCGGCCGTAAACTGCACGCTCAGGCACATCCTGACGGAAAAGCCGATCACACACTGCGGATCGAGCCATGCAAACTTGAGATTGGTCGTGGCGTTACGGTAAATACAATCGCCTACGATGGCCGGGTGCCGGGCCCGATGTTGCGCCTGCGCGAAGGTGTTCCGGTCAGCATCGACGTCACGAACGCCAGTCCCAATGCCGACATCGTCCACTGGCACGGGCTGGCCATCGATTCGCTCAACGACGGTGCGATGGAAGAGGGCTCGCCGATGATCGCCGCCGGCGAGACTCATCGCTACACATTCACGCCGAAACCTGCGGGCACGCGCTGGTATCACACCCATGCAGGCGCGTACGGCGATCTGGCGAAGGGGACCTACACGGGGCAGTTCGGCTTCCTGATCGTCGAGGGCGATCAACAACCTCCCCACTACGATATGGAAGTGAACCTCGCGATCCACCACTGGGAACCGTCTTTTGTGCCCATGGTGGAGACGATGCGCGCCGCGTCCGCCAATGTACCGCTCACGAGTGGTTCCGACGTTGGCTACAAATACGCCACCATCAACGATCGCATGCTGGGTACGGGCGAACCGATTCGCGTCAAGGAGGGCCAGCGTGTCCTGATGCGTTTGCTGAATGCAAGTGCCACGGAAAACGTCTTGCTCGCATTGCCGGGCCATCGCTTTACGGTTCTGGCGATGGACGGCAACCCGGTTCCGAAGCCCACCAGTGTCGATGTGCTCTCCCTGGCGGTTGCGGAACGCGTGGATGCTCTGGTTGAGATGAACAGGCCAGGTGTGTGGATCCTCGGTTCAACCCTCGAACAATCGCGGAAGATGGGTCTGGGAATCGTGATCGAGTACGCCGGCCAGTCGGGTGCGCCTGTGTGGAAAGACCCCGATCCCGGTGCGTGGGATTACACGCAATTTGCGAACTCTGCGGCCGTGCCCGAGCCGGATGCATCCTTCGAACTCACCTTCCGCGATATCGGCCCACAGCACGGATCGCAATTCGACACATGGACCATTAACAACCAATCCTGGCCCGAGATCGAACCGTTGACGGTCCATGCCGGCAAGCGTTATCGGCTGGTGTTCCGCAATGGAAGCGGCGACCAGCATCCGCTGCACCTGCATCGCCACACGTTCGAGGTGACGCACATCGGCGACAAGCATCTGAGCGGGCTGAAGAAGGATGTGATCAACGTCATGCCTCTCGCCACGGTCGAAGTCGACTTCACCGCCGATAATCCTGGGGACACATTGTGGCATTGCCACCAACAACTCCACATGGACTACGGTTTCATGCAACTCATCAAGTACGCGACTTAGCGAATCGACGCCTTTCTGCTGGTCGAAAATCAAATGTTCCGGGGTCGTCGCATTGATTAGGGTAAAGAGGTTTCGAGCTGCACTCTGTTTCGTCACGGCAAGTACAGGTCTTTTTCTGGTTCCTCCCAGCCAAGGCTCAGCGCGCGCGTCCAGCCAGACGGAGAATGTTCCACCGGCAGTTACAAAGCCCCAGCAGGACCCCGGCGCGGCTTCGTATGCGCAGCATTGCGCTATCTGTCACGGTGATCAACGGCAGGGCAACCTGCCCGGGTTCCCTCCTCTGCTGGGCATATCGCACAGCATGACCAACGACAAGATCACCGATCTGATCCATTCCGGCAAAGGACGCATGCCCGGCTTTCCGAGTCTGCAGGGCGGCGAACTTGATGCGCTGCTGCATTTCCTCGACAGCGCGGAGTCCGCCCCACAGATGCCGGCCAATAGTACGGAGCACACCAGCCTTTCCGCGGCGGGCGAAGCCCTCTTTCAACAGAACTGCGCCTTCTGCCATGGCCGCGATGCCCAGGGCGGAGAGACAGGCCCCGATCTTACTCAATCCCGGCTGGTCCGCCGCGATCGCACCGGGGACGATATCGCCAGGGTCATCCACGAGGGCCGTCCCGATAACAAAATGCCTGCCTTCAATTTCTCCACGCAGGAGGTTCGCAGCGTGATCGCCTTCATTCACGCTCGAGAGGCCGAAGCTGTGGCGCGTCCGGGTGGCCGCCGCGGTGTTTCCGTCGCCGATCTGCAAACAGGCAACGTGGAAGCGGGCAGGCGCTACTTCGACGGCGCAGGCGGATGCATTAAGTGCCATTCGCCGAAGGGCGATCTGGCCGGCATTGCCTCACGGTTCGAGGGGCTCGAGCTTGAGGAGCGCATGCTCTATCCGCATGACGCCACGAGTCGGGTCACGGTCACGGTGCCATCCGGCGAGAAATTCTCAGGCGTCCTCGCCTACCGGGACGAGTTCACGGTGGCCCTGCGCGACGCGAAGGGGGTCTATCGCTCCTGGCCTGCGGGGAAGGTCCACTCCACAGTCGATGCGCCCGTCGAGGCGCACGTCGATCTTTTTAGCAAGTACACCGACGAGGACATTCACAACCTGATGGCTTATCTGCAGACAATGCGCTGATCGCCGCTACATGAATCTGAGGTTCAATTGATGAAGTCGCTGCACTACCGATGCCTTCTCTCGTTCGTTGCGCTCTTCGCAGGCCTTGCTGCGGCGGGATCACTGGCTGCGCAGGATCTGGAGAATGCGCAACTGGTTCACCCCACGCCAGACTCGTGGCCGATGTACCACGGCGACTACTCCGGCCGGCGGCACGTCTCTTTTACGCAGATCACTCCGCAGAATGTCGGCGATCTTTCGCTGGCATGGGCTTTCCAGACGAATCAGGCCGCGCAGATCAAATCGTCGCCCTTGCTGGTTGACGGCATCCTCTACTTCACTGTGCCCGACAATATCTGGGCCGTCGACGCACGTTCCGGCCATATGATCTGGCACTACAACCGCGTCTCCACTAAAGGCGACCACATCGGTCATCGTGGCGTCGCCATGTATAAGAGCTGGATTTTCTTCACCACGCCTGACGCGCACCTCATTTCGCTCAACGCGAAGGACGGCACCGTCCGGTGGGACAAGATCATCGCTGACGTGGACAAGGGCTACTGGAGCACGATGGCGCCGCTGGTTGTGAAGAATCACGTCATCGCCGGCGTGGGTGGGGACCTGGATAACCTGACCGGATATCTGCGCTCTTTCGATCCCGATACCGGCGCTGTTCAGTGGCAGTGGGACGCCACGCCTCCTGCAGGCACGCGCAACTCGACTACCGGCGGCATGACCTGGATGACCGGCACATACGATCCTGAGCTGAATCTCGTTTACTGGGGAACGGGCAATCCCACGCCCGTCCTCAACGGCAAACCGCGTCCGGGCGACAACCTGTATACCTGCAGCATCGTTGCGCTGAATCCCGATACAGGGAAACTTGTCTGGGGCTTTTCCCTGTCGCCGCACGACACGCATGACTGGGATGCCGTTGAAACGCCGGTCCTCATTGACGGTCCGTTCAACGGAAAGCCGCGCAAGATGGTGATCCAGGCTTCGCGCAACGGCTACTTCTTCGTACTCGACCGTACCAACGGCAAGAGCCTTCTCACCATTCCCTATGGCCCGGTCGTGTGGTCCAAGGGCGTAGACAAGGAGGGCCATCCCATCCCGGACCCCGACAAGGAGCCGGCGCCCGACGGTCGTCTCATCGCGCCCGATGAAGGTGGCCTCACCAACTATCGTTCGCCCAGCTTCGACCCCGCCACTGGTTTGTTTATCGTCGATGCGCATCCGAGCTATAGCATTTATTTCGCCAAGCCGGCCGATGGCACCTACGGTTGGGCCGGAGCCGATTATGGCGTGTGGGGCAAGGGCGTTATCGATGCCATCGACTACCAGACCGGCAAAATTCGCTGGAGCCACGAGGTTGGAGAAGGCGGTTCGAACGCGGGCGTCATGACCACCGACTCCGGACTCACCATTACCGGCGACAGTCACGGGAATCTGCTCGCGCTCGAAACCAGCAGCGGCAAGACACTATGGCATGTGGGCACAGGCTCACCGATGCAGACCTCGCCCATCAGCTATGAACTCGATGGCCGGCAGTACATCGTCACCAGCAGCGGAGGAGTCCTCTTTGCCTGGGCTCTTCCCGAGAGCCGTATCCAGGAGTCGACTGCGAGTAAAGAGTCGCGCTGAGCGTGCGCAGAGGCGCAAACGACTTCCCGGGGAGTACCCGCAGATAGTTAGCCGATTCTCTTCCTGCGGCGGTACAGCGGCATCCATTCAGGTCGGACAATAGGTATTTGGATCTTTGAGGTGGCTCAGGTTTGGGGCGTAAGTGAATGTGCCGTTGCCATTGCCGAGCATGACTTCGTAATTTCCGTCATCCTCGCTGGTGATCACGAGATCGGCAACTCCGTCCCGATTAAAATCCGCGGCGGCAACATGGAACTCCTTTCCCATTTGCGGCAAGGAAAAGGACCACGTTTGCCGGAACGATCCATCGCCGGCACCGAGAAGGATTTCCGCGGAATTCGACTGCGGATCCGAGACAGCGAGGTCAAGGTTGCCATCGCGAGTAAAGTGGCCGACCGCGATGGACACGACCGACCCTACGGTGGCGATTCTCCCCGAGCGAATCAGACTGCCCTTCCCATCGCCAAAAAACTCAAGGAGAGTGCCATCGCCGTCCCCAACAATTACATCGAGATTGCCATCCCGGTTGAAGTCGCCAACCACGAGCGCACGGGGATCTCTGCCAATCAAGTTGCTGGAATCCACGCGCAGGAATGTGCCGTCGGCTCTGCCGAGAAGAACGGCGAGAGAGTGAGGGCCCGAGGGGTCTCCAGCCGGTGGTGTTGTTTCCACCAGGTCCGCAACGCCATCTCCGTTAAAGTCACCCACCGCAAGAGCAGATGGTGTGCCCGGGATGTCCTGCTGGAAGACGGCGCGCAGGCCCTTTGGCCGCAAGCCGCTGGCAGAGCCTGCGTGGACTGACACGGCCGGAAGTACGGCGGCCGTGAGAACGAGAAGTAAATGGGCGGTACGGCTCACGGAGTGTCTTTCAATTTTACGACCGGCAATGCGTGGGAAGGGCCTGCGGCCTGGTTCAAGGGGACGACATCCAGAAACGAGTCAACAGCATATCAACACTTTGTACGCGCTGAAGCGCTTCGCTTCAGCTCAATTCGGACGCGAGCGACATTTCGCTCCACGATGCGTGCAGGAATGACTTGCGGACCAGCATCGATGCCGCGCTGATCTTCTGTGCTGTGCTGAGAACGGCTGGATTGTCGCTGGTGATGTCGGCTTCGATGTCGGGAATGTCCGACCAAAACGGAACGGTGAACTGCTGCGCCCCAGCCTGTAGCTGAGCCTGCATTTCGCCATTGGGAAGCACCACGCCCGATTGAAACAGCGCCGTGCTCACCATCGAATTCTCGACCTGATAAGCGGTGAATTCCGCAGGAACAACTACGTCGGTAATCTGTACCTGTGCCATGGGTCAGCCTCGAATCAAAATGGGATTGTTTGACTCAGGCTTGGCCGACTGGCTAGACCCGCTCGCGACTGCGAGGGTGTTACATGTTTAGGAGCGCGACTGCACTAAACCAAACGTAACGCAGACTTGGTCAATAGTCAACTGCTTTATTATCATGCATATACATGGACGGCGGTGGATAGAGGTGGATGAAAACAGGACGGCTAGCACTTTTGAGTCAAGGCTTCTGGAAAACTTCGGTTGAGAATGGTGGACAGAAGTGGTAATCTATTTTCAATTCCGCAACGGATGGCCTATTTGCTTATCTGGGCCGGAAGGGGCGCAAACTGGCGCGGAAAAGCTTAGCATCGCTTCACCCAACGCGACTAAGAACTGACCGCCTTTCGTTAATTTGCCCGTTTGGCCATTGGGGATAGCTTAAAGGGAGAACAAAGATGGAGCCGGATCGGCTCCATTTTTGTTTTGCAGTAGAATTCTCGCGAATGACCTCGAACGAAGACATCTGGCAGAAAATCGTCGTGGAAGCTTTGGACAAGGCTCTACAGGTCAGCAGAGGTCCTGTTCCCGGAGCTAAGCTGCGGGAAATCGTAGCGACCGTCGCGCGGAAATATGGGCAAGAGTATCCCCCAGCCGAGAATCGCGGACAGAAATTCGGCGATTTTCTCAAGAATTTTGGTTCGGTTGTTGTCGTATTGCGCCGGGAGGGGAGGGATTTCCTCGTAGCACCCGCTGATAAACCTGAACTCCTCGCCGGTGAGCAGGACGACAAGCAGGCATACATTCGAGACGATGTTTTCGAAGCATTCACTCGCCTCCACCACGAAGTGCCCCCTTTGGAGGCGTGGTACCGGAGAGATAGCGACACTTTCCGCTGGATACCCCAAGGTGAGAACGTTGACGCAACCGAACTCGTCAAGGTCCCATTACGAACGGAACCCGAAGAAATTGAGGATCGCAAGGCCTTCGCCATGCTGCCCCAGTTCGAGAGAATCCAAGAGCTTCTTTTAGCTACGTTGAGCAATCATGCCGCTCTTTGGGCATTCTCAAGGGCGATAAAGGAAAGGGGGCTTGGGCGACAATGGCATCTTTACCGGTTGCAATCGATCATTAAGCGTATACGGTTATGGTGCGAAAGCGAACGCGTCGAGTGGCGCGATGAGTGGCTGACGCCAAAGACCCTTGCTGCCGTGCCTAAGACCTTTGCCAGCATTCAGAGGATGGAATTTGATCAAAAGGCAAGATTCGGGAGGTTGCTGGAACGGTTGACGGATGAGGATCTCAAACGAATAGCCCTTCCGCTTGATTTGGTACTAAAAATTCTCCAGTGACTTTTCTCCGTAATGAGCACTGCACTGCTACTCGGGTTTCCGCCAAATCACGTCGTTGCTGCGAAAGCCATTGTGGCCAAGGCCCCGGAGCGTTTCGACAAGTGGAGCATAAAATACGCGCCTGCGAGTGGGCGGGCTTCCGGCGTTACGGCACGGGATTTGGAGAAGATTGCGGACTTCGCTGACCAGCATGCCGATCTTCACATAGTTGGCTTCTCGGAGGATAAGAACAGGCGGGAGGTCTCCGGTCGAATAACGCCCTATTTCAGGTTCCGATGGTTCAAGTATGAGTTGCTGAGGCTATTACGCAGCGGCGATCCGACACCTTATTTGGATGAGTTGCAGGCGATTTTGTCAGAGGAGTCGGAATGGACCGCGCGGGTAAAGCCTTCTGCGATGAATTCGCCTCTGCTTCTTCCTCAATGTGCCTTCAAATGCGAAAGAGGGCACGGCGACATGTGGCGGCATGCTCTTGCCTACGGCGATATGCAGAATATTGCGGGAGCCGAAAAAGCGATTGAGGACTTCCGCGACACGCATCACCGCAAACTCGCTTTCCAAAACTACAGCAAATATGCGTGGATTGATGCGGCGGATCGAATTTTCGATGAAGACGGCCCGAGGCATGGCGCCGCACCATATCCGCGAAATTGGAAGTTCTCGTATAAGGTGGAACCCGGTTTCCATTACGATGTGACCCACGAACGCGGAGTGCGATTCTCGGTCGATGACTTTGAACTGAGAAGTCATTATGTCAAACCGGGAAATCACCTGAATATCGATCCCCATGGGCATGTAAGGGGCTGAAGCGCTACTTGGCTTCATTACGGGTCATGACCGAAGTTCTCTATAACTCCTCGGAGATTCACAGGCGACTCTTTGCAGACCACTTCTTTGCGAGACTCTCGACTCGCGCGGGAACGCGCCACGACTCTCTGACCTGCATGTTGCTGTCAATTGCTGATTTGATCCGTTTTGCAAATGAGGGCTCCCAAACATCCAGTTCCTCTAGGTATCCGATCCTTTCTTTCGCTTCGGCGAAACTACCGCTATCCTCAAATAGCCCTACCAGGACTTCTGCCATCTTTCGCTCCGTTTGCTTGTTCTTTCGATACGCCTCAAAAAGTTCTTCGGCCAATTCCCAAGGTTCGTTTTTGTTCCCATTGAATGCCTGAAACCTTCCGATGAACCCATATGGCGTCTCATCGAAGCGGACGGAGAACGCAGGTATGCCGCGCCCCATCGCGAAGCCAATCTCTTGATCGGTCCAATTGCTCTTATGAAATCCGTTGTGAAGCAGCGCCACTAGCGCGTCGCATGTCATGAGGGCAATTTCGATCTGAGATTGCCACTCAAGTGCGGGCTCGATGTTATTGTGCGCCACGAACCCCGATATGCCGAATCGAAGCAGCGCTTCCTGTAAATCGGCTGCCCATTTCTTGTTCGCTGAGATGTGCGATATGAAAAGCCGAAACATTCCATTGCGCCAAAACGCGGGCTCGATTACAGACCGCGCCGAAACCTCGAATTCATAGCCCAAATGCTTGGCGAGTTCCAGCAGCGTCTCATCGTTTGCTCTCTCGATCATTGCGAGGATATAAGCATCCGCTCCTCCGCCCCCGCTCCACTGGTCCGTGACGGGAAGACCAAATTGCTTCAACGTCAGATCGATAAGAGCCCATGTCTCGCCACCAAGGCGGTCGCCTATTTCCTTCATTAGGCGAACCCGGTGCGATGCTGAAAGCGACATGCCCATACGATATACGGGCATGACCGAAGTTCGTTATGTGACCCGGGGAGACGGAGACGGCCCCCGCGATTGCAGGTTGGCGCGGCCTTTGGGCGTGGGGGGTAGATGGTCGGCTCTCACCCCAAGCGAGCGCAGCGAATGGATCGAGCGGCACTCCCAAGGGGGCACGATTGCCGTAAAATTGCCGTGTTAGTTTGCAGATCGATTACTAATGCGGCCTTAAATTGTTGATTCTTTGGCGTCCCCGACGGGATTTGAACCCGTGTTATCGCCGTGAAAGGGCGGTGTCCTGGGCCGGGCTAGACGACGGGGACGCTTGGATCGCGGGGGCCGAAAGGCTCAACCGCGGAGCAGGCCACTTCTGAATGTACCTCAAGAGAGGGTACAGGGTACAGGGTACGGGTGCAGGGAGGAGGGTGCAGGGTACAGGGCACCGAGCACCGAGCTATTGGGAGCGCCATGCTGGGTCGCGGCGGGTTTGAAAGCGGAGGCGGCGCTCGAAGAAGCGAACGGCCAGCACGATGACGAGCGCGAAGAGCGGGCCGAGGATCCAGCCGAGGAGGCGTTTGAGGACGAGGGACATCGATTCTCCGATGGGCCGGAGCGGGAGTCCGGCTTCGCGAGAGATATCACAGCGGCGTGAAAGGACGAGAAAAGGGATGCGGGATCGGGAGCGAGGTAGCTGGGTGGACAACTGCAGGTTACAGGTCACAGGTTACAGGGTGCAGGGTGGAGGGTGCAGGGAGAGGGAGCGGGGAGCATGGAGCTCGAAGCTGGGAGTGGCGTTACTTTTGCGTGGGTCGCGGGGTTGGTTCCTCGATGAAAGGGTGCGGGGCGGGCGGATATAATCGAAGTTTCGGAGCCTGAAAGGAGACGGCAGTTCATGCCCATCCAAGCAACCGCCAAAATCTGGCACAACGGCAACCTGATCCCCTGGGAAAAGGCCCAGATCCACGTGATGAGCCACGTGGTGCATTACGGATCGTCGGTCTTTGAAGGCATTCGGTGCTATGGGCAGCCGGAAGGGGCGGCGGTGTTTCGGCTGCCGGAGCACATGCAGCGGATGATCGACTCGGCGCGCATTTACCGGATGGCGCTGGGGTGGTCGCTGGATCAGCTGTGCTCGGCGGTGGTGGAGACGGTGGAGGCGAACGCCATTGCGCCTTGCTATATCCGGCCGATCGCGCTGCGCGGGTATGGCGAGATTGGGGTGAATCCCAAGGGGTCGCCGATCGAGGTGTACATCGCGAATTTTCCATGGGGAAAATACATGGCGGGCGATGCGGCGGATGTATGCATCTCGTCGTGGAACCGGCTGGCGCCGAATACCATGCCGTCGCTGGCGAAGACCGGGGCGAACTACGCGAACTCGCAGCTGATCCGGATGGAAGCGGACGTGAACGGGTATGCCGAGGGCATTGCGCTGGACGTGCACGGATATTTGTCGGAGGGGTCGGGGGAGAACATCTTTCTGGTGCGGAACGGCGTGCTGTACACGACGCCGCTGGCGAATTCGGTGCTGGCGGGGATCACGCGCGACTCGGTGCTGACGCTGGCGCGGCACTTCGGGATTCCGGTGGTGGAGCAGGCGATGCCGCGGGAGATGATTTACATCGCCGACGAGGTGTTCTTTACGGGCACGGCGGCGGAGGTGACGCCGATCCGCTCGGTGGATCGGATCCAGATCGGGGATGGCGAGCCGGGAGCGATCACGAAGCAACTGCGGGATGAGTTCTTCGGGATTGCGAACGGGCTGAAGCCGGACCGGTTTGGCTGGCTGACGCCGGTGCGGGTGACCGCGGAGCAGCCGGTGACGGCGTAGGGGACTGGCCCCGTTCGACTCGTCGGCTTGCGCCAACTCGCTCAGGGCAGGCTGTCCAGGCAGATGCGCTTCGCGCCACGCTTGTGTCAAGGTTGCTGCAGATTAACGCCCGGCCATGTGCCGGGCGTTTTTGCATCTGCAGGATGGGGATTTGACCGGGGCGCTTTGCGGAGCTATGAACGGTGAGGGGGAAGAGATGGGCTTAGGTGGGCGGAGCCGGATATCGCGGCGGCGTTTTCTCGAGGCGGGATCGCTGGCGGCTGGCGCCGTGGCGGCGGGACGGTTCGCGCGGGGAGCAGGTCTGGAGGGTGAGAAGGGTGGGACGGCCCCGCTGGCTGAGTTTGGGTATGGCGATGTCGACCTGGTGAGCGATCTGCACGAGACGCAGTTGCGCGAGACGCATGCGGTGCTGATGGGGCTGAGCGACGATAGCCTGCTGAAGCCTTTTCGGCAGATGTCCGGCCAGGCTGCGCCGGGCGAGGACCTGGGCGGGTGGTACCACTACGATCCGGAGTGGGACTACCGCAGCGACTGGGCGGGATTCGCGCCGGGATGCACGTTCGGGCAGTGGGTGTCGGCGCTGGCGCGCGGGTATGCGATCACCGGCGACGCGGCGGCGCGCGAGAAGGTGCTGCGGCTGAACCGGCTGTGGGCGCAGGCGCTGACGGCGGACGTGTTCGTGAAGAACCGGTTTCCGGCGTACACGTACGACAAGATCGTGCTGGGGCTGCTGGACTCGCACAGGCTGGCCGGGGATCCGCAGGCGCTCGGGATTCTGGAGCAGACGACGGATGTCGCGCTGCCGCATCTGCCGGGACACGCGGTGGAGCACGACACGCGCTGGAGGATGGATCACGACGATCCTTCGTGGACGTGGGACGAGTCCTACACGATGCCGGAGAATCTGTTTCTGGCGTACAAGCGGGGCGCGGGGCGGAGGTATTTCGACCTGGGATTGCGGTACCTGGATGACAGGACGTGGTTCGATCCGCTGTCTCGCAACGAAAACGTGCTGGCCGGACGGCACGCGTACAGCTATGTGAATTCGCTCAACTCGGCGATGATGGCGTACCTGGCGGCGGGGAGCGAACAGCATCTGCGTGCGGCGCGCAACGGATTTGCGATGGTGGAGGCGCAGAGTTTCGCGACGGGCGGGTGGGGTCCGGATGAGAAGCTGCGGGCGCCGGAAAGCGGCGACTTGGGGAAGAGCCTGGCGGAAACGCACCACAGCTTTGAGACGCCGTGCGGATCGTATGCGCACTTCAAGCTGACGCGGTATCTGTTGCGCGTGACGCGCGATGCCCACTATGGCGACAGCATGGAGCGGGTGATGTACAACACGGTGCTGGGGGCGAAGCCGCTCGAGGAGGATGGCCGGGCGTTCTACTACTCGGACTACAACTTCGACGGAAAGCGGGTGTACCATCACGACCGCTGGCCGTGCTGCTCGGGAACGCTGCCACAGGTGGCGGCGGATTATCGAATCTGCGCGTACTTTCGGGGGCCGCAGTCGGTGTACGTCAATCTCTTTGTGCCGTCGACGGTGCGGTGGACTGACGTTGGGGTTGCGTTTTCGCTGACGCAGGAAGGGGATTATCCGTTCGAAGAACATGTAACGGTGAAGGTGACTTGTTCGCGGACGGCGGAACAGACGCTTTACTTCAGAGTACCGGCGTGGGCGCGAGGCGCTTCGATTGCGTTGAATGGCGTGCCGCAAACGGGCCTCGCCGAGCCAGGTCGATTCGCGGCGGTGCGGCGTGTATGGAAGAGCGGGGACCGCGTGGAGCTTGAACTCCCGCTGGCGATGCGGCTGGAGGCGATTGACGGGCAGCACAACGATACGGTGGCGCTGGTGCGGGGCCCGATGGTGCTGATGGCGGTGAAACCGCAGCAGGGAAGTTCACTGCCGGCGATGACTCGCGCGCAGTTGCTGGGAGCGAGGCGCATGAGTGAGCGCGTGTGGCAGGTGGAGACCGCGGGAGGTCCGGTGCGGCTGGTGCCGTTCATCTCAGTGGGAGATTTGCCGTACACGACGTACCTGAAGGTGAGCTGAGGAGGGGGCTGTGAGCGCAGGGATATTGTTGTGGGTGGTTGCGGCGATGGCGCAGGAGGGTGGGTCGTCGGGCGCGCCGCCGCCGACGATGCAGATGACGATCGTAGGGACATCGCTGAAGGCAGGCGACGGGAAGATTTATGTGAATCAGAACTGCGAGATCTTTCCAGGCTTGACGTTACCGCTTGCGAGGCACAAGCCGAAGGGCGAGTGGATTCCGGAGGTGTGCCATGTGGAGAACGTCGAGCAGTCGGAGCGGCGCGAAGAGAAGCCCGTGGGGAGCGAGCTGGAGCGCGCGCAGGTCGAGATCCACGAACAGGAATATGTGCTGCAAAACATCAGCGTGAAGCCGGTGGTGTTCGAGGTTCTGGAAGAGGTGCCGGAGGGGTGGAGCGTCGACTCGGACCCGAAGCCGATGAAGATGGATGGGCCTGTGGCGATTTTCGAGGTTCACGCCGCTCCGTGGGAAACGGTGCGGCTGCATGTAGGGTTGCGGCACACGAAGAAGTGAACCGCTGGGGAGCTGAAAGCGAAGGGTTTACGGCCGGAGGGATCGGGCGGTCGATCAGGGCACGCTTTTCCGGGGGAGTGACATATGTCACATGCGGGGTACGGGCGAGGCTGCATACAATAGAGTCATCATGAAGAACGGCAACAAGCAGACGGTGCGGATTGCACTGGCGGTGGTAGTGATCGTGGGCGCGATCTCGTATCTGGCGGTGACCGGGGTCGAGGCGAACAAGAGCTACTACGTCACGATTCAGGAGCTGCAGTCGATGGGGAACAAGGCTTATACGCGGAATCTGCGGGTGGCCGGAAGCGTGGAGCCGGGAAGCATTACGCGCGACGGAGCGCATGCCCAGTTCACGCTGGTGGAACTGGACCGGAAGCTCAAGGTCGCGTACACGGGCGACGAGCCGCCACCGGACACGTTCAAGGACAACAGCCAGGCGCTGGCGATCGGGACGTTTGGGCGGGATGGCGTGTTCCACGCGACACAGCTACAGGCAAAGTGCGCGTCGAAGTATGCGCCCGCACAGCCGGGGCAGGCGAAGCCGGGTGGGACGCAGACGGCAGCGGTGACGACACCGGGGTCGGACGGACAATAGATCAGGGTACAGGGTACAGGGTTCAGCGTTCAGAACAGCAGGCTGGGCGATTGCGGGCGTGTGTTTGAAGTGGGTACAGAGTAGACTGCGCAGGAAGTGAATATGAACGGCATCATCGCGGAGTTCGAGGAGGTTTCGAAGCTCTACGGCACGTTTGCCGCGCTGCGCAAAGTGTCGGTGCGATTGGAGCGCGGGCGGTGCTACCTGGTGCTGGGGCCGAACGGGGCGGGGAAGTCGACGCTGCTGCGAACGCTTGCGGGGCTATTGAGGCCGAGCTACGGCAAGGTGGAGGTTTTTGGGGCCGATGGTACGGCGGAGGATCCGATGGAGGCGCGGGAGCGCATCGGGTACATGAGCCACGCCACGATGCTCTACGACGAGTTTTCGGGTGTGGAGAATCTGCGGTATTTTGCGAACCTCTATCGCGAGCGCGATTGTGTCACGCCGGAAGAGGCGCTGCGCAGCGTGGGCCTGGACCCAGCTCTGGCGCGGCCGGTGGGGCAGTATTCGCAGGGAATGAGGCAGCGGGCGTCGCTGGCGCGGGTGCTGATTTCGCGGCCGGAGCTGTTGCTGCTGGATGAGCCGTTTTCGAATATGGATATCGCCAGCGCGCACCAGATGCTGCGGCTGCTGGAGACCTTCAGGACCGAGCAGAGGACGATTCTGCTGACGACGCATCAGCGCGAGTTGGCCGAGCCGCTGGCGGATTATGTTTTGACGCTGGAGGCGGGGGCGGTGGCGAGTCTGGAAGATGGGCCGTATGCGACACGCGGCGCCGCCGGGCTGGAAGCGGCGACGGCAGGGGTCGTGGCGAGGTCCGGACGATGAGCGGAAAGACCAACGCGGCGCGGTATCTGGATTCGCTCGGGATCCGCTATGAGATTCGCGAATACGAGGTCGACCCGGAGGAGTTTTCGGCGTTGATTGTGGCGGAGAAGATTGGGCTGCCGCCGGAGCAGGTATTTAAGACGCTGCTGTGCGTGACGTCGGAACGGGAGCATGTATTTGCAGTGGTGCCGGGTGATGCGGCGCTGGATTTTAAGAAGCTTGCTGCTGTTGCCGGGACGCGGAAGACGGAGATGGTGTCGCTGAAGGATGTGCAGCCGTTGACCGGGTATGTGCGCGGCGGCGTGACGGTATTTGGGGCGAAGAAGGATTTTCCGGTCTATGCGGACGAGACGCTGGAGCTGTTCGATGTGATTTCAGTGTCGGCGGGGACGCGGGGCGTGCAGGTGGTGCTGAGCCCGGCGGATTATCTGCGGGCGGCGAAGGCGACGGTGACAGATCTGACAAGACAGGGTACAGGGGACAGGGTACAGGGCACAGGGTACGGTGAACACAAAGCGACGGGTTCGGCAGCGGAGAAGGGTGGCGCATGAGGACCGCATATTTTCTCACCCATCTGAAAAAGGATTTGCAGCTGGAGTGGCGGTCGAAGGATGCCATCAACTCCATGCTGTTCTTCGCGCTGCTGGTGGTGGTGCTGTTCAGCCTGGCGTTCGATCCAACGCGCGCGGTGAGCCGGCAAATCGCGGGCGGAATTCTGTGCGTGGCAACGATGTTCGCCGCGGTGAGCGCGCTGAACCAGGCCTGGGCGCGAGAGCTGCGGAATCAGGTACTGGATGCTCTGCGGATGACGCCGGCACCGGGGGCCTCGCTGTTCCTGGGGAAAACACTGGCGAACTTTCTGTTCGTCACGGTGGTGGAACTGGTGCTGGCGCCGGTCTTCGTGATGTTCTACAACCTGCATGCGCTGGGCAACGGATGGCTGCTGCTGCTGGTGCTGCCGCTGGGAACGTGGGCGCTGATTGTGAATGGCGTCTTTTTTGCGGCGCTGTCGATCCGGACGCGGAATCGGGAATTGTTACTGCCACTGATCCTTTTCCCGATCTTCATCCCAGCGCTGCTGGGGATGGTGATGTCAGCGACATCGATATTGACGGGGGAAGGCAATGCGGTGATGTGGATCAAACTGCTGGGGGCCTACGACGTGATCTTCACGACCGTTTGCCTGATGCTGTTCGAAGTGATCCTGCACGCCGAGTGAGGTTAGTGGTGGTGATGGAGGAAATGAGCGGCGGAGATCGCGACGATCCACAGGCCGATGACGAGAGAACCGACGGTGAGGACCCAGCGGCGCACGGGCCGGTCGTGGGGAGCAAGGGTGGAAGACTTGCGGGTGCCGAAAATCTGGCCGCCGATGCCGATCGCCATGAGAAGCGCGCCGAGGATGAGGGTGGTCCAAGCCATGGTCTAACCTTTGTACCCTAATGAACGTGGATGGGGGAAGGGGTAAGAGAGCGATCCGAGGAGTAAGGTTTGGGTACGGGCAGGGATCGGGCTGCCTGGACGTGGAGGGCAGGGAGAATGAATAGGATATTCAGCAGCGTACTGGTGCTGGGTTTGGCGGTGGGGGTAATTGCAATCCCATGCGGAAGAGCGCAGGAAAAGCCGAGCAAAGCGCCGCCGGCCCTGCCTGGGCAAAAAGGCGGTAATGCGAATCCTGCGGAGCAGGAACAAGGGGCGGTGGCGGTGGAAATCGTGAAACCGATTCCGCCCGCAGACCGCGAGAATCTGCAGGGCTACTGGGGGGGAGTGCAGAGCAAGGCCGGGCAGCGGTGGCTGCGCACGGCGGCGGCCAAAACAGCAGCGGCAGCTTCGGACCAGTTGAAGATTACCGGCTGGATTCACACGGACGGCCGGGTGACGGGTTTGACGGTGGAGCACGGGTCGGGTAACACGGCGGTGGATCGTGCGGCGATGGCCGCCATCACCGGAGCGGCACCTTACGAGCCGTTTCCGTACGGGATTGCTGTGGACCAGGTGAAGGTGCGGTTCACGTTTGGTTCAGGCGGGGCGGCGCCGGGGGCTGCATCTCCGGCAGTGCTGCATTGATGAAGATCGAGCGGGAGAGTGGCGCAGAGTTGCGGGGAAGAATGAGGCGGCTATGAAACTGTGGCGTTGGTTGTGGCTGGTGGTGACCCTGGGAGTGCTGGCGGAAGGGTTCCGCGTAGCGCTGTTTGTGGTGCCGGCGGACTCGGCGCAGGGTAATGTGCAGCGCATCTTTTATTACCACATTCCTTCGTGGGCCGGGATGGGGTTGTTCTTTGCTATTAATCTGGGCTGCTCGCTGGTGTACCTGGCGGTGCGGAACCGGAATGAAACGCTCGCGATCAAGGCGGATTCGCTGGCGGTTGCCTCGGCGGAGATGGGCGTGGTGTTTTGCTTCATCGGGCTGGTGACGGGATCGCTTTGGGGACGCGCGGTGTGGGGCATCTGGTGGACGTGGGATGCGCGGCTGACCTCGACGCTGGTGCTGTGGCTGATTTATGTCGCATATCTATTGTTACGACGCTTTGCTGCGGGGCCGCAGATGCGGACGCTGGCGGCGGTGATGGCGATCTTCGGGTATCTGGACGTGCCGCTGGTTTATATGTCGACGCGGTGGTGGCGGACGCAGCATCCGGCGCCGGTGTTCGGGGGCGCGCCGGGGTCGGGGATCGATCCGAGCATGATGCCGGCGGTGTGGTGGAACCTGGCGGGATGGCTGATGTGGGGGATTTTTGTGGCGAGCCTCCGGTATGTGTCGGAGTATCGCGCGCAAAAGGCAGAGCAGGAAGAAGCGCTGAAGGCGCTGGAATTCGTGCCGGGCCAGGCGCAGATGGCGGGAGGGAGATAGCGATGGGCGACATGGGGCATCGGCATCTGGTGATCGCTTACGCGGCGACGATCGGGATTCATCTGGTGTATCTGGCGTACGTGGCAGTGAAGTGGCGGGTGGCGAAGAAAATGGCGAAATAGCACAGGGCAAGAGCGCGGCTTCGAGTGGGTCGGATGGTTTTCCGGGCAAGATTTTGTAGACTCGAAGTATGTTTGGAATTCGCGCGTTTGTTTTGCCTGGAGCTGTTTTGCTGACCGCGCTGGGGGCACTCGCTCAACAGCAGGATGTTCTGCACCCGAAAGACACTTCGGCTTTGCATCCACCTCCGGGAGCGAAGGTGGCCATCGTGGAGTTCGCGGACATGGAGTGCCCGATGTGCGCGATGGACAACCCGGTGATTCAGCAAGCCGTCGATAAGTACCATGTGGCGTGGGAGAGGCATGATTATCCGCTGCCGCAGCACAACTGGAGCTTCCAGGCGGCGGTAAACGCTCGCTGGTTCGATACGAAATCGAAGAAGCTGGGCGATGAGTATCGCAACGCGGTCTTCGCGAGCCAGGGGAGCATCGAGACGAAGAACGACTTGCAGAACTTCACGCAGAAATTCGCGCAGCAGCATGGGACAGCTCTGCCTTTCGTGATGGATCCGCAGGGCAAGCTGACGGCGGAAGTGAAAGCCGACGGGGCGTTGGCGGAGCGGATGGGCATTCACGAGACGCCGACGGCGTGGGTGGTGACTGCTCACGGCTACAAGCAAATCACGGACTTCAGGAATCTGTACTCGATGCTGGATGAGGCGGTGGCGGGGAAGTAGCTGGGAGCTGGGAGCTGGAGCTGGAGCTGGTGCTGGAGCTGGAGCTGGAGCTGGTGCTGGAGCTGGAGCTGGAGCTGGAGCTGGAGCTGGGAGCTGGTGCTGGTGCTGGTGCTGGTGCTGGGGATGCTGGTGCTGGTGCTGGTGCTGGGGATGCTGGTGCTGGTGCTGGTGCTGGTGCTGGGAGCTGGTGCATCGAATGCATCTGACCGGAAAGGGTTGTCCGCAGGAAAGCTCGTAGCGCGCACAAAACTGGACGGTCTTCCCGCATCTATTGAGTGCAATCCTGATTTCTCCCCACACGAGAGGAACGATGAGCACTGGCAGCAGTGAGGCTCCGATGCAGCCGCCTGTCGCGGCGCGCCGGCATACGGAGAGGACGGTCCACGGGCACACGCTGGTGGACGATTACGCATGGCTGCGGGAGAAGGAGGATCCCGAAGTGCTGGCGTATCTGGAAGCGGAGAATGCCTGGTGCCAGCATGTAATGGCCGGGACCGAGGACCTGCAGAAGCAGCTCTATGACGAGATGCGGAGCCACATTAAGGAGACCGATGTCTCTGTGCCGTTCCGCGACCGCGACTTCTGGTACTACCAGCGGACAGAGGAGGGGAAGCAATACGAAATCTACTGCCGCAAGCGTGGAACACCGGAAGGCCCGACGGGGGAGGAAGAGGTTCTGCTGGATGTGAATCATCTGGCGGAGAACGAGTCGTTCATGGCTCTGGGGACGATGGTGGTTTCCGACGACGGGAATCTGCTGGCGTACACGTGCGACAACAGGGGCTTCCGGCAATACAAGTTGTACGTGAAGGATCTGAACACGGGCGAGGTGTTCAAGGAGCACGCCGAGCGGGTGGGGTCTGTCGTGTGGTCTGCGGATAACAAGACGCTCTTCTACACCGTGGAGGACGAGGAGCAGAAGCGTCAGTTCCAGTTCTTCCGGCATGTGGTGGGAACGCACTACAGCGAAGACGAACTGGTGTACGAGGAGAAAGACGAGCGGTTCAACATCGGCGCGGGGCGGACACGCGACGACGAGTACATCATTCTCGAGAGCTCGAGCCACACGACGACGGAGGAGCAGTTTCTCCGGGCCGATGATCCGCGGGGGACGTGGCGTTTGGTGGCGCCGCGGCGGGACGAGATCGAGTACTACGCCGATCATCGCAACGGCCGGTTCTACATTCGGACAAACGATACGGGGAGAAATTTCCGACTGGTTACGGCGCCGGTGGAGACGCCAGGAAAAGAGCACTGGAGCGAGCTGATCCCGGTGCGCGCGGAGGCGATGCTGGAGGAAGTGGATCTGTTCGCCGGGCACGCGGTTCTGTGGGAGCGCCGGGAGGGCTTGCAGCATATCCGTGTAGCTCCGTTTGAAGGCGCGGGGCCGGAGATGCGCCAGGGCCGGGAGATTGGTTTTCCGGAGCCGGTGTACAGCGTGCATCCGCATGCGAACCGTGTGTATGAGACGGAGAAGTATCGGTACGCGTATCAATCGCTGGTGACGCCGGCGTCGGTGTTCGAATACGACGTGGAGAGCGGCGAGTCGAAGCTGCTGAAGCAACTGGAAGTGCCGGGCGGATTCGATCGCGAGAACTACGCGTCAGAGAGAATCTTCGCCAGCGCACCGGATGGGGTTGAGGTTCCGGTCTCGCTGGTGTGGCGCAGAGACAAAAGGGAATCTGGAAAGAATCCGCTATGGGTATATGGGTACGGCGCGTACGGGTATTCGCTGCCGGTGGGGTTCAGCAGCAATCGGCTGAGCCTGCTGGATCGCGGCTTTGTGCTGGCCTACGCGCATGTTCGCGGGGGCGGCGATCTGGGCAAGGCGTGGCACGATGCCGGCCGGCTGATGCAGAAGCGGAACACGTTCACGGACTTTATCGCTGTGACCGAGCACCTGGTGGCGCAGGGGTGGGGTGCGACGGATCGCGTGGCCGCGGAGGGCGGCAGTGCGGGCGGATTGCTGATGGGCGCGATCGCCAATATGCGGCCCGATTTATATCGGGCGATCATCGCCCATGTGCCGTTCGTGGATGTGATGAACACGATGCTCGATCCGTCGCTGCCGCTGACGGTGCCGGAGTACGAGGAATGGGGCGATCCGAACGAAAAAGAGGCATTCGAGTACATGCTGAGCTATTCGCCTTACGACAACGTCGAGGTAAAGGCGTATCCGGCGATGCTGGTGAAGACGTCGCTGCACGATTCCCAGGTGATGTACTGGGAGCCGGCGAAGTATGTGGCGAAGATGCGGACGCTGAGAACGGATAAACGGGATCTGGTGCTGCACACGAATCTGACGGCGGGGCATGGCGGGGCCTCGGGACGCTACGACTATTTGAAGGAGATTGCGCTGGACTACGTGTTCTTGTTGCGGGAACTTGGAGTGATTGCGTAAGTCGGGGTTTTCGGTGGAGGCGTTTTCCCAAAATGGAATGTTTTCCCGGATTGGTCGGCTGACAGTACGTTCGGATTGAACCGGAGGATGAGGAACCTTGCAAGCCGCATTGCGAAGGAGTCTTCTGCTTGCTGTGGGGTGAACCTGGCCTGGGACAAGTTCGTCGGGCTGGGTTTGCGCGGGGCTGGTGGGCGGGGGAACTCGCTTCGCAAATCAGCCGGTCCTCGGGAAAACCGCTGGCTTTGAGTGGAGGCGTTTTCCCAAAATGGAAAGCCTTCCCGGATTGGTTGGGTGACAGTTACGTTCGAATTGAACCGGAGCACGAGGAATCTTGCAAACCGGCATCGCGAAGGAGTCTTCTGCTTGCTGTGGGGTGAACCTGGCCCTGGTTCAGTCGCTCGGCTGGGGTTTGCGCGGGGTTTGCGGGGGTGTAGTTGACCGGGGATACACCAACCTCGCGCTCTTGTTAAGGTGTCGGTTCCGGGGTGGGAGACGACATTGGAAGATGCAGCTTCTTCGCGGCGGATGAGGCGCGAGAGCACGAAGAAACTGGCGGCAGCGAGCGCGCCATCGGTGAGGAGGCTGGCTGCGGCGGCTCCCTGCCAGGACCAGCGCGGAATCAGGACGGCATTTAGGCACAGATTGAGAGCGGCTCCTCCGAATTGGGTGGCGGTGCGGTTCCACTGCGAGGCGGAGGCGGTGATCGCCGATCCCCAGGCGTAGTGGAGCGAGCGCAGAACGGGGAGCAGGCAGAGCCAGCGCAATGCCGCCACGGATTCGTGAAACGACGGGCCGAAGAGAAGAGGCAGCAGGGGCGCGGCGAGCGCGAGAGATGCAGCTGCGGCGACGGAATACGGCAGCGTGCGGGCGAGGGTTCTGCGCGAGAAGTCGTGAGCGAGACGAACGCCACGGCGCCTTCGCGGAAGAAGCGCGGAGCGGCCGCGGCGTAGACAGCGTAGATGGGCGCGCTGGCGGCATCGACAACGCGGTAGGCGGCGGAGTAGATACCGGCTGCCGATGTCTGGCCCAGACTGACGAGGAAGGTCTTGTCGATGTCGTTGTAGACGGAGATGGAGGAACTGGAGAGGGAGAAGCTGAGACCTTCGCTGAGGTCGCGACGACGGATGCGGCTGAAGCGGGGAAGGCCGAGGCGGAGCGTGATGACCGCCAGGGCGAAGAGAGCGACCGGAAGAGTGGAGAGCCAGTAGACGCGGGTCCAGAGCAACGCGGTGGCGTGGATGTGGTGCGCATGGGTCCAGGCGAGGACGAGGGCGGCGGTCGCGGCACGGGCGATGTTGGTGAACGCGGTGAGGCGCGCGGTCCAGGCGAGCGATCCTGCACCCTGAAAGGCGCGGGCGGCGAGCTGGATGAGTTTTCCGAGGAGGCCGTCTGCCAGGGCGATCCAGGGGACCAGAACGCGGAGCTCAGGACGCAGGGCAAAACGCGCATAGAGCATGGCCGCAAGAAAAAGCAGAACAAATCCAGCCATCGTGATGGCCAGCGCATGACCCCAGGTGTGTGCGAAGGAAGCTCGATTGCGGCTGACGTTGCGGACGAGGATCATTTCCATGCCGAGGGAGCTGAACTGGCTGAGTGCTCCGATCAGGGCCGCGACGCCGACAAACGCGCCGTATTCGTGGCTACCCAGCGCGCGCCCGATAAGGACGAAGTAAACGGCCTGGGCGGCCATGGCGACGCCTTGTCCGGAGATCATCCAGAGCGAGCTTTTGCGGAGAGATTCTTCGGGCATGGCGCGGCTGCTACTGAAGCGCTTCGGTGTAGAGGTCTTCGAGACGGGCGGTCTGTTTCTCCAGACTGAAGCATTGCTCGGCGCGCTGTCGTCCGGCGGCAGCCAGGCGCGAGGCCAGGCAGGGATCGCCGAGGATGCAGGAGATGGCCTCAGCCAAGGCGCGGTCGTCGCCCGGGGAGACGAGCAGGGCGGTCTCATTGGCGACAACCGCTTCGGAGACGCCGGGTCCGTCAAAGGCGGCAATGGGCAGGCCGATGGCCTGCGCCTCGCAGAGAGTGATGGGAAGACCTTCGGTGTCGCCGCTGGCGGCGACGATGCTGGGCACAGCAAGAAGGCTGGCGCGATACATCAGGTCACGGACGACGCTGGGTGGCTGCGATCCGAGAAAGGTGCAGCGACGCAGCCGTGCGTGGGCCTGAGCGCGGAGCGGATCGAGCAGCGGGCCATCGCCAACGATGAGCAGCCTGGCGGTGGGATGGCGGGCCTCCACCTGCGACATGGCACGGATCAGCCAGGTGCAGCCTTTCTTTTCGACCAGGCGGCCGACGAAGAGAACGATGGGATCGGGATCGCGTGAGCGCAGCGGGTCCGGGACGAAGAAGCCAAGGTCGACGCCGATGGGAAGGGTGCGCAGGTTTTCCTCAGGAACGCCACGCTCGAGGGCCTGGCGGCGAATGTGTTCCGATACGCAGATAAAGAAGCGGGCACGCGCGCGAAGCTCGGATCTGCGGCGCAGGTAGGTGCGGCCGGCGGCATAGCGGCGAAGGCCCTCGTCTGCCATGGTTGCGTCGTAGCCATGCAGCGTGACCAGCAGAGGGATGTGAAGTTGCTTCTGAAGAGGAAGAGCGGCGGCCGCATCGATGGCGAAGTGAGCGTGCAGGAGAACGGGCTGGCGGCGCTGGAGAGTACGAACGAACTGCGGCGCGATACCGGTCGCGAGGAAGAGGCGGCGGCGAATCTTGTCCGCGAACTTGTCGCTTTGGCAGAGAAGCGTGGTGTCGCAGGGATCGATCAGGAGACTGGTGGGAATGGGTTGGAGTCCGGCAAAGCAGGGGGTGTAGCGGCGGAGAGCATGGGCCTGAGCGGCGACAAAGGTTTCTGAGGCGGGCAGAAGGTCGGAACGGTAGATAAGGACGGTGGGCTTCACGAAGGTTCCTGGACAGGTGTGACGACGTATGGCGCCGGTTTCGGGCTGGATTCAAGGATTTCACGAGGAGTGTGAGCGGCGGTGTGATGGAGGTCACCCGTTCGGAGCTTGCTCAGGGCCGGCTCTCCTTGCCCGCTCAATGTTGACCAGGGCGGAGACGTAGAGGATCCAAAAAAGGCCGTTGTAGATGAGGAGCGTGTTCTCGTCGAGGTCGTAGAGGACGATGAGGACCAGGACAGCGAGCGGCCAGGCGATGCGGTGGATGGAACCGCGCTGCCAGAGCGGCCAGAGGGCGAGACAGCCGCGAAACCAGCTGAGCGCAAAGAGAGCGAAGCCCACGGCGCCGAGTTCGAGGGCGATCTCGAGGAAGCCGTTGTGGGCGTGGGCGACGACAAAGTGGACGGCGGCAGAGACCTGGAAGGAAGGCCCCTGCATGCCGCGCCAGAAGGCGTCGAAGCCGTATCCGAACCAGGGACGCTGGCCAATGAAGAGTGCGACCTGGGTCCAGATCGCGGTACGTCCGGTGAGGGTGGATTCGCGGCCGAGTAGCGGAGCGAGGTGTCGGAAGTCGAGGACGGCAACGGTACCGATGGCAATCGCAGCGATGGGAATGGCTGCGGCGAGAACCAGGCGGAGGCGCTGCCCGGAACGGCGGGCGATGGCGAGCAGGGCGAAAAGAACCAGCACGGCGGCTTCGATCATCCATGCGCCGCGGGAGCCGCTCATGAGAAGCACAAAGAAGAACAGGCCCAGGGTGGCGAGGCGGCCAGGGTGGAGCAGGTTGCGCGCCGGAGAGCAGAGGAGGGTAATGGTGGCAAGGACCATCATGCGTCCGCAGGCGTTCTTTTGCGTGAAGATGCCTTGCCAGTCGCCGGCGTGGCCGGGGGAGTGGTCGAGGCCGAGGGCGGGATCGATAAGAACAATGGCGATGGTGCCGATGCTGAGGACGAGCATCGCGAAGCGAACCATGGCCAACTGGCGGGGGAGCGAGTAGCGCGTGGCAAACCAGAATCCGAAGAGTCCGGCAAGGGCGAAGGGCAGAGAACGGCGCAGGGTGAGCAGGGGATCAAGGGACCAGGCGGCGGAGGCAAGGGCGAGGATGGCCAGCAGCGCGGGCAGGAGGAGCCAGGGCAGCTGTGCGATTTGGTGGAGCAGGAGTCGTGGCCGGCGCAGGAGAAGGATGAGGATCAGCAGGTTTGCGAGGGCCTGGGAGGCAATGCCGCCCACGGTGGTGAGCGTGGTGGGCGCGGAGCCGGTCATCTCGAGCGACTGGGCGGGGGCGATGAAGGGGATGGCGCCCTGCATCGCGAAGAACGCGAAGAGAATGACGCAGGCGAGGTCTTCGAGGGAGAGCGGTACGGATTCGCGAAGGTGCCGAGGGTGGCGGAGGGACAACATTATTTGGCGGCGTAGATGAGTGCAGAGCTGGCCGCGGCGGTGATGTTGGCGATGCCGAGCGAGAGGTTCTTTGCCAGGCTGAAGGGCACGTAGAGGATGTCGTTGGCGCGGAGAGGAACGTCGGGCGCGCGGCCGCGCTCCATATCGCGCAAGGGCAAATCGATGGAGTGGCTGAGGCCGTCGACGCTGCGAACCAGACGCACGCGCTTTTCGCTGGCGGTTTTGGAGGCGCCGGCGGCAAGGGCGATGGCCTCGAGGACGGTGAGCTGCGAGTCGTTCTGCATGACGTAGCCGCCGGGGTGGGCGACGTCGCCGAGGACGTAGACGACGCCGGCTTTGGGAACAAGGATGGTGTCGCCGGGGCGGACGAGAATGTCGGCGTTGAGGGCGTCTTCCGCGCGATTGGACAGGAAGGTGCGGATGCGCTCGCCGTCTTTGCCGCCACGTTCGAGGACGATGTGGCGGTCGGCGTCGGGGGTGAGCCCGCCGGCGAGGGAGATGACGTCGATGAGGGTGCGTGGAGCGGTGAGGCGCACGGAGCCGGGATGCGCGACCTGGCCGAGGATGGTGACGGTTTGTGTGGCGTATTCCTCGACGAAGACGGAGACCTCAGGGTGGAGGAGAAAACTGCCGTCGCGGTATTGAGTGGCGATGCGGGCGGCGGCCTGCGCGGGGGTTAGCCCCTGGACGGAGACTTTGCCGGCCAGCGTCATGGCGATTTCTCCCGAATCGAGGACGCGGAGGTGTTGATCGAGTTCCGGCTCCCGCAGGAAGGAAATGCGAAGGAGATCGCCGGGTCCAATGAGCAGGGACTCGGATGCCGCGGGAGGCCGGCTTTCGGTTGCCGGCGCTGGCGGGACGGTGGGTACGGTGGCGGGGCGCGGTTGTTCAGAGACGAGGATAGCCGCGGGCGGAGCGGAGGACGCGGGTTGCTGCGCGGTGATCCGCAACGGTACGCCGAGGAGGATGAGGCAGACAAAGAAACACGGGATGAAGTCAGACGTGCGCATACGTGAACCCTGAGCTGGCTTGTTGAAGAACGAGACCGAGGACGGCATGGTTGGGGACCTGGCGGCTGAGCGCCTCAAACGAGGGGAGGATTTCATCCCGCCTGGTTCTGCCCGCCTGCGCAGAAAGCAGCACGGCGTCGGAGAGCTGGGCAAGAACGAGAGCGTCGGCATGGAAGGCATTGGGACCCTGAATCACAATGAACTGGAACTCCTCGCGCCACGCGGCGAGGAGGCTTGCCATTCGCGAGGAGGCAATCAGTTCTGCCGGACAGGGCGGGCGCGCGCCTGCATGCACGACCGAGAGCGACGGCAGATCGGCGATGGTGTGCGCGAAGGGGAGCAATGCCTGACAGGAGAGCATTTCGCTGAGGCCAGGATCGGCGGAAGTACTGACCTCGGGAGCAGAGCGAAGGTCGGCATCGACAAAGAGCACGGAAGAGCCGTGCTGGGCAAGGACGGTCGCGAGACTCAGAGCCAGGGAGGGCGGCATGTCGTGAGGGTGGGGCCGATTTCCATTGGCCGGGCCGTGGCTGGAAGCGGTGACGGTGATGAGCTGCGGAGCGGCGTCGCTGTGCGAAAGCAGAAGAGAGGCACGCAGCCGGTGCAGAGCTTCCAGGAATGGGGTTTCGCTGGTTGGCGCCTCGAACCCGAATTCGGCGGCGGCCTGCAGGCTCATCGTTGAGCTGGCGGGAAGAGGCAGCAGACGCCGATACCAGGGATCGTCGGGGCGATAGGCGGGGACGGTGGCGAAAACCGGGGCGTCCAGCAACGCTTCGAGTTCGGCCGCGGTGTGCAGGGTGTTATCGGTAAGTTCGCGCGCGATGGCTGTGCCGCATCCGAGCGTCATTCCGACTCCGAAGGCCAGCGCGGCCAGCAGGGGCAGACTGGGACTGGCGGGGTGGTCGGGTGGGGGAATCAGAGCGGGGCTGACCACGGCAAAGTTGGCGGAGTGCAGTCCTTCGAGAATGCCGGTTTGTTGGAGACGGCCGAGGAGGCTGCTGTAGAGGACGCGGCTCTCGCCGGCTTCCTGTCGAGCGAGGCGCAGCGCCACGGCGTTGCCGGTGAGCTGCGAGGCGAGATTTTTCTGCAGCGTGAAGGCGTCGCGGGCTGCGTTCTCCGCCTGGAGGGAGACCTCGTAGTCGGTATGGGCGCGATCGCCGAGGCGGTGAATCTCTTCCTGAATGGAATTCTGGATGCTGTCCAGATGCGCGCGCTGCTCAGCAAAGACGGGCCAGTTCTCGCCGTAGCGGTTGGCGGATTCGGCGATCTGGCTTTTGAGAGAAGATTCCTGGGCGCGCAGGGACTGAAGGAGGGCGAGGGAGTTTTGCGTATTGGGGCCGGCATCGGGATTGCCGGCGAGTCCGGAGATGGATTCGGGATCGCCACTCTGGACGGTGCGCCAGATGGCTTCGCGAACGATGCGGCTGGATTCGGCGGCGGAGAGGCCGGAGTTGAGAGAGTCGAGGCGGGCGAGCACGGGGTTGTGCGCGCTGTCATCGCCATAATCGCCGGAGGCGCGATCGAGGGCCGCGGCACGCGCGTCGAGAGTCTCGGTTTGATGTTTGAGCCCGGCCAGTTGACCGGAGAGCCAGAAAGCCGATTGTGCCGCGGCGGAGGATCGAGACTGAAAGCCGTAGTCGGAAAGTGCCTGGACGAGCGCGTTGACGACGGCGGCGGCGCGTTCCGGGCTCGGGTCGGAATAGCTGATGGCGATGAGGCGCGTACCGGGTTGAGGGGAAATCTTACGATGGGCTGCGAAGATTTTCAAAGCTGCAAAGCGGCGATCCGGCGCATCGGCGAGCGGTCTGGAAAGCGGCTCCAGCGACCGTCGCCAAAAGAGGACGTTTTGGAGGGCAGGGGAGGGCGCAGCGTGTGGCGCGAAGTAGTCGGATGTGGGTTCGAGCTGGAGACGACGAATGACGTCCAGGGTAAGGGCGTCGGACTGCAGGATGCCGACTTCGGTCTGGAGGGTGAGGTTGTCGTCGAAGGAGTCGCTGACCTCGGTGGACGGGCGATCGGCGGTGGTGTTGTCGAGCCCGAAGGCGCCGTGCGAGTCCTTATGGATTTCGATGACGGCGGTGGCACGGTATCGCGGCGTGGCAAACAACCAGTAAAGGAAGGCCGCGGTGCAACAGAGTGCGAGGGAGGCAAGGATCCAGGCGCGGCGGCGGACGAACACGGCGAAAAGATCGACGAGAGTCCACTCGATCGGAGGCTCACGGAGGGTTTGATGAGGCAGCAGCGCGGTGCGCGTCATAGTTGTGGATCCTGAAGTGGAGTGACGTTAGCCATTGCGGAGCAGCACCACCGATCCGTCGAAGTCGAAGCTAAAATCCATCTCGGAGAGGCCGGCGCGGAGCATGGTGTCGCGGAGGCGGCGGCGGTCCTGGGTGTGCAGGAGAAGAAAACCGCTGCCACCTGCGCCGACGAGCTTGCCGCCGGTGGCTCCGCCGTCGGAGCGGGCCAGATCGTAGAGGGAATCGATGCGGCTGCTGGACATGCGGCGGGCGCGGTTGCGCTTGCGCATCCAGTGTTCGTGCATGAGGCGGCCGAATTCAGAAACCTGGCCGGCTTCGAGCACGCTGCGAATTTCGCGGCCCAGCATGCGGGCAAAGTGCAGGCTGTCGATCATGGCCGGATCGCGCGCCTCAGAGAGACGCTTCTGCTCGGCAAGGAGGGTTGAAGCGCTGCGGAGTTCACCGAGGAAGAAGAGCATGAGAGAATCGCGAAGCTCGTGGAGCGATTCTTCGGGCATGCGCAGCGGTGCGACGCGGACTTCGCCGTCGGGGAGATATTCCTGGCAGAGCAGGCCGCCATAGGCCGCGATGTACTGGTCCTGTTTGCCGACCGGCTCGGCGAGGCGATTCATCTCGATGTCGACGGCTTCCCGAGCCAGCGTTTCGGCGGAGACGGGTTCGCGCCGCCAGGCGTAGAGCGCGTGGAGAAGACCGACCAGGAACGTGCCGGAGGAACCGAGTCCGGTTCCGGCGGGGACGTCGGCGACGCTGACGACTTCGAGGGGCGAAGCCGCGCGGTGGGCGCGGATTGCCTCGCGTATCAGCGGGTGCCGGATCTGGTCGCAACTGTCCGTATGTTCGGTTTCTGAGTACTTGAGGAAATAGCCGGGCAGAAAGCTGCGATTGATGGTGATGTAGACGTATTTATTGATGGCCGCGGAGATGACAAAGCCGGCGCCGTTCTCCTGGTAATAGGACGGGAGGTCAGTGCCACCGCCGCCGATGGAGATACGCAGGGGTGTGCGCGTCATGATCAACGTCACACTACCTGCGTGTCTCGCTGCGAGGGAGGAGTGGGAGTGGTGGATCTTGCGAAGGACAGAACGCGGCGCACGCGGGGAGAAGCCGCGACCACGAATTCGGTTTCGCGCATACCGGCGAGGGAGCCGATCTCGTAGAAGCGCTCGGACGTTTCGAATCCTGCCAGGAGCGAGTAGTCGGCGAGTCCAGTCCAGACGTCTCCCAAATCGAAGATGGGGACGGTCCAGTGGGCGAGGACGCTGGCATCGAGAGCGTCGAGGCCATAATCGATGTGTTGCATGGCGGGCGAGGGATGGTGCTTGTCGTAGCGAACGATGGATCCTTTGCGGAACTCGACGTTGCTGGCGCCCCAGCGATTCTGATTGCAGAAGACGGTCATCAGCGCCGGCCTGCCGGAGTCCAGAAAGGCGCGCCAGACAGGCTCGATCGGTTCAGTGAGCCAGCTGTCGCCGTACATGACAAGGAACCTCTGGCCGAGCAGGGGCAGGGCTTTGAGGAGCGCTCCGCCGGTTCCCAGCGGTTGATCTCCATCATGGCTGTACGTGATGGACAAGCCAAAGCGGCTGCCGTCTCCTGCGAAATCCTGGATCTGGTCCCCCAGGAAGCCGCAGCAGAGGACCACTTCGCGAATGCCCCCGGCGCGGATGAGGCGGAGCTGATGAGCCAGGAAGGGCTCGCCGGCGATCTGGATCAGGGACTTGGGCATGAACGAGGTGAGAGGACGCAGTCGGCTGGCGAGACCTCCGGCGAGCAAGGCAAGGCGTGGGGGCCAGAGCGATTCTCCTTGGATGTAGTCCTTCATGACCTGCCGCTTGTTGGCCGTCGGATCAGAGAAAGGAAGCGGCCCGGAGGCGACCATGGCCAGCACGGAAGGAAGCGGGTTCCAGTCAGTTGTGAAGGATGCGATCATCGGCGATCAGCTCCTGGAGGGATTGGCGCATGGCTTCGCGGCTGTTCCGTTTTGGGAACCAGCCGAGGGAGCGGATGCGAGTGGAGTCGAGGCGGACCACCGGGACGTCGCCGCGCCAGCCGCGGGCTCCGCCGGTGTATTCGAAGGTGGGTGGAGCGAGGGCGAGAGCTTCGACCGTCAGTTCGGCGATCTCGGCGACGGTCACGGCATCGTCGGTGGCAACGTTGAAGACGGAGAAGGCAGCCGTGGCTTTCTTCGCGGCGCAAAGCACGGCGTCGACAACATCGGTTACATGGATGTAAGGCTTGTTTTGGTTGCCATCCCCCAGGATGCGAAGACGTTTGGGCCTGGCGGTAAGGCTGCGCAGGAAGTCAAACGCAACGCCGTGCGTCTGGCGCGGTCCCACCACGTTCCCAAAACGGAAAGCGCATGCGTGAAGACCGAACATGGAGCAGTAGCTGGCGATGAGGGATTCGGATGCCAGCTTGCTCGCGCCGTAGGTTGAAATGGGAAGCATGGGAGCATGATCTTCGGGGACCAGTCTGGTTCCCGTGTCGCCGTAAACGCCGCTCCCGGAAGCGTAGAGGAGGCGATGTATGCCAGCGCGGCGCATGGCTTCGAGCACATTGTTGGTGAGCAGGGTGCCGCGGTAGAAGTCGATCTCCGGGTGCTCGGCGGCGGCGGCGATGTCGGCGTTGGAGGCGAGATGGATGACCCAGTCGTGGCCGTCCATGGTGGCGGTGAGGGCATTCACGTCGCTGGCATCGGCGCGAACGATTTTCAGTCGCGAATCGCCGGCGTGGGCCTCGTAGTGCCACTCGCGGCCCGACGAGAAGTTGTCGAAGATGGTGACCTGGCGGGTCATTTCCGACGCCAGCAGCGCGTCAACGAAATGACTGCCGATGAAGCCGGCGCCACCGACGATGAAGTAGCTTCCCTCGGAAAGGAGCATTTTGTGTGCCTCTGACGATTACGAACGGGTCCTGCAGATTACGTTGTGAAACTGGCTGGGGGTTTCTGGCCCAGAATGAAACTGCGAGTTCTATGTTTGGGCGTGGACCGCGAAGATAGCAACACTTTCTGTG
This sequence comes from uncultured Acidobacteriaceae bacterium, assembly GCA_963819725.1. Lineage (GTDB taxonomy): Bacteria > Acidobacteriota > Terriglobia > Terriglobales > Acidobacteriaceae > Palsa-343. The sequence goes on along the minus strand of CAWFXK010000008.1, from coordinate 3,784 downwards.
GTTGTGACCGTTACTCAAGTCAGGGTTATAAGAAAGTTATGACCTGTTAGCGCCATTACCTGAGACATGGGCGAAGCGTAATCCACAGCCCGAAGTTACCGGCATCCCATTTATAAGTTCTCTCGTGATTCAGAAAAATGTGCGCAGGCGGCGATCGATGAAAACCGCTCCAGCTGCCGCGCTGGGCTGCTAATGGAGACAATTGAAGTTGGGCTCACGGTAGGGATGCCGGTCTGCAACGCGATGCCATGGCTGCCGGAAGCGATGGACAGTCTGCTGCAACAGACGATGAAGGCATTCCAGGTTCTTGCGATCGTGGATGGCGGTACGGATGACAGCGCCGCCTGGCTGAGGAATCTTGAAAACAGAATGGCGCGCACCGGCTTTCCATGGCCGCGCCTGCGGGTTCTGGAGCAGGAGCATGTGGGGGTGACGGCGACGCTGAACCGGCTGCTCTACGAAGCCCGTACGCCCTGGCTGATCCGCATGGACGCCGACGATGTGTCCTATCCCGCGCGTCTGGAGAAACTGCAGAGGGCCATCGAGGAGCACCCCAACGCCGGGCTGATCTATTCCCTGGCCGACTATCATCCGCAGGACCGATGTGCCGGGCAGTTCCGGTGTTCGCGAGGGACGCCTGCGGAACTGCGGGAGATGGTGCGCAGCGGCTATCTGCTCTCGATATGCCATTCCTCAGTGGCCTTCAACGTGGCGAAGGTTCGCGCCGTGGGCGGTTATCGCATGAATATCCATGCGGAGGATGCCGACTTATGGTGGCGCCTGGCGCTGCGCTACGAGATTCATTGCATTCCCGAGCCGCTGGTGGGATTCCGTATCCATCCGCAGAGCATGAGCTCGCGCAACCTCGAGACCCAGCAACTGGGTGGTGTGTACGTGCAGTATTTGCTGCTTTCGGAGTTGTGGGGTAAAAAACCACGGCCGTTTGGGGAAATCGCGGAACCGCTGGGCGAGTTTGTTCAGCCTGCGGCATTCGAGGCGAAGGAGGCGCTGCGCGAATTCAACACACTGCTGGCGGAGAAGCGCTACCTGCGGGGCCTGGGGGCGCTGGCGCACGCGTTTCATGCGTCGCCCGGCTATGTGTCGCGGCGTGTGCGGGAAGAGTTCCGCCCGGCTGCCATCGGCAATGGTGTAGCACCGGACAAATTCTGGCAGCGAAAGGAAGTGCTGTGGGCGTAACGGCAGAAACCTCATCCGAGAGCGTGGACCATGCGGCTGACGCGCACGCGCGGCTTCCTCTCCCGCCCCGATTTGTGCTGGGGAAGATTCCGGTCGATCGGATCACGATGGACTACGCCGCCGTGCTGCTAGTGGAAGCGCTGCTGCACAGGGGAGAATTGCCGCCGCTTACGGTGGTTGGGCCGAATGCGTACCTGATCACCATGGCGGAAAGAGACAGTCGTTTCGCGGAGGCGATGTGCGATGCCGACCTCGCGGTGCCAGACGGAATCTCGGTGGTGATGGCGTCGCGTTTGCTGGGCGTCCCGATTCCGGAACGGGTTACGGGCGGCGATCTGATGGAGCGGATGTGCGTGGAGGCAGCGCATCACAAGTTCCGCGTGTTCTTCCTGGGAGGACTGCTGGGCGCAGCGGCCATGGCGGCACACCACCTGCGCAGCCGCTATGCGGGTCTTCAGATTTGCGGAACGTATTGTCCCCCGGTGGGCTTCGAGAACGATCCGGCGGAGCTGGAGAGGATGCGGAGAGCGATTGCCGACTCGGCTCCGGATCTGATCTGTGTGGCATTCGGAGCGCCGAAGCAGGAGATCTGGATGCAGGAGAATCGGAAGCAGCTGCACGTGGGAGCCATCATGGCCGTGGGCGCGGCACTGGATACGCAGGCGGGGATGCGGCAGAGAGCGCCACGCTGGATCCAGGGCATCGCGCTGGAGTGGTTGTTCCGGCTGCTGACGGAGCCGCGCCGGCTGTGGCGGAGGTACCTGATCGGCAACGCGCGATTTGTGCTGCTCGTGCTGCGACAGTGGGTCCGCGATCGATTCGGATCCTTCAGGCGATGGATGGTGCAGTGGATTGAAATGCGAGAGCGAGATCAGTTGAAAAGAACAGGAACGGGCCATGAGGAAGATTGAAGAACTTCGGATTCGCTTATTCAGCGACGGGGCGGACTTACCGGGAATTCTGGAAATGTACTCCAGACCCTGGGTTCGCGGCTTCACCACCAATCCGACACTGATGCGCAAAGCAAGTGTGCGGAACTATGAAGCTTTCGCGCGATCGCTGCTGCGAGCGATCCCTGATCTGCCTGTATCGCTGGAGGTATTTGCCGACGACGAAGAGGAGATGGAGATGCAGGCGCTGACGGTGGCGACCTGGGGCGCGAACGTGAATGTGAAGATCCCCGTTACCAATCGTTCCGGGATCGTTCAGGGCCAGCTGATTCGGACCCTGAGCGAGGCCGGCGTGGCGGTGAACGTGACCGCCATTCTCACGCTGGAGCAGGTGGAACAGGTGGTTGAGGCTCTGGCGGCGGAAACGTTGGCGATTGTGTCGATTTTCGCCGGCCGGATTGCGGATACGGGGGTCGATCCCATTCCACTGATGGCGGAAGCGAAACGGATCCTGCGCTGGCGGCCTCGTGCGCAACTGCTGTGGGCCAGCCCGAGGGAGTTGCTCAACGTGTTTCAGGCGGAAGATGCCGGATGCGACATCATCACCCTGGCGCCTGAGATGCTGCGCAGGATGGAACTGGTGGGCAAGGACCTAAAGCAGTACTCGCTGGAGACGGTGGAGATGTTTCATCACGATGCGCGGACCGCGGGTTACGAGATCGATATTTCCGCTCTCGCGGCAGCAAGGGCGGGCAGTAACCCGGCGGGCGGAATGTCCAAGGATAATCTCCACCGCCTCGCGGAGGTTCCGCGCCAGGTGGTCAGCACAGGGATCGGGAGCGTCCAGTCCGGGCCCGACGCGTGATCCCTCCGGGATCACGCGGATCGTGCGCGTACCGGCGGCGCGGCCGCACTGTGTGTCGGTTGGCTGGTCCCCGATCATCCAGGAATCAGCGAGCGTGAGACTGAAATCGTCCGAGGCCTGCAGGAGAAGTCCGGGGGATGGCTTGCGGCATTCGCACACATGGGAATAGCCGGGTGTCAGACCTCTGGGGTGATGGAGACAGTAGCCGAAGCGCATAAAATGGACGCCCGCAGCGGCCAGCGTCGTAATGAGCGTCTGATGAATTTCCCTGAAGGTGTCATAGCTCGACTTACCCAGGGCGAAGTTTGGCTGGTTGGAGACGAGAATGAGGGGATACCCTGCATTCTGCAACTGCAGCAGAGCGGGAATCACACCCTCGATCAGGCGAAACTCGGCCGCGGTGAGCGGAGACTCCATGCGCCCTGTGCGTGGGTTGAGGACCATCGAGTTCAGAACGCCGTCGCGGTCGAGGAAAATGGCGGGCCGGTTCATTTTGCGGACTCCCACTTCATCTCGTTGGCGCGCAGGCGTGGATGGGAGACGAGGAGATGCCAGACGACTGCCTGGAACTCTTCGGTATGGGGTGTCACGGTTTCCGGCGAGAGGGTCGGGATGATCAGGCAGGCGTCGGCAACCTGCGCGGTGTATCCGCCGTCGCGGCCCACGACACCCAGGATTCGTGCGCCCGCCTGACGAGCCAATGCGAGGCTTGCGACCAGATTCATGCTGATGCGGCGCTCGGGATTGCCGCCCCCGACGGAGAAGACGAAGACCGCGTCGCGCGGGGACAGACGGCTGCCGAGGAGCCAGTTGGCGTAGCACGATTCCCACC
>CAWFXK010000007.1:0-224113 GCA_963819725.1 uncultured Acidobacteriaceae bacterium | reverse complement strand
GGCCACCCAGATCGAAGCTGCCCGCAACCTGGTTTACAACGCCGCCCGCATGAAGGGCGCCGAGCATGCCGTTTGTGAAAGAAGCCGCCATCGCCAAACTCTTCGCTTCGCGCGTCGCCGAAGAAGTCGCCAGCCAGTCCGTCGAAATTTACGGCGGCTATGGCTTCGTGCGGGACTACCCGATGGAGAAGTTCTACCGCGACGCGAAGATCGGCTCCATCTACGAAGGCACATCCAACATGCAGCTGGCGACGATCGGAAAGCTCATTTTGAGCGGAGCGTAAAACGTCCAGCCTCCCGTCGGCTCGCGGTGCTACACTTCCTGCCTCCCCTCGCATGTGGTTGCGGCTGTTCTGTCCCACAGCGCGGCCAACCCAATCCATCGCAGCATTCGGAGGAACTCCATGCAAGCCACGATCCGGACCCTGGTCCTTGGCATCATCGCAACTGTGACCCTTCCCGCCCTTGCCGCCGACAATCCCGGTTCGGCACCTGGAAACTCGATGCGTCGAAGAGCCATATGACCGGCGGGACCTTCATCTACAGCAAAACCGCCGGCGGATTGAATCACTACTCCAATGGGCCGATCTCCTTCGACTTCACCGCCAACGGCATCGATTACACCGTCTTCGGCAATGCCACAACCAATTGGGTCGCAACCGGACAGAATCAGTGGAAGGAAACCGACAAGACAAACGGCACCGTCACCAGTACATCCGACATCAAACTCACGCCGGACTGCAAAACCATGAACATCACGTCGACAGGGACCCGCCCCGATGGAACGGCATTTCACGACGAGGCTGTATACGTGAAAACGAAGAGCGATGGCTGCCTCGAAGGGACCTGGAAGAGCACGAAGAACACCCAGAGCGCCCCTCCGGACTTTGCGATCTCGCAGGGTTCCTCACCGGACGCCTTGAAGTGGGAGGTCACCGGCTGGAAGGAAACCGTTGAAGGCAAGCCCGACGGATCGGATCTTGCAATCAACGGACCCACCGTGCCGGCGGGGCTGACCATCTGCTTCACAACCGACGGCGCTCGCAAGCTGCTGTACCAGGTCAAGAGCAGCGGGACCGTGATCTCAAAGGGCGAGCAGGTGCTGGCGGCAAACGGGAAGAGCTACACGGACACGTCCTGGACGCCGGGCAAGGAAAACGAAAAGCAGATCTACGTCTACAACAAGCAGTAGCCGCATCGGGCGGCCAGCGGCAAATTGATCTTCCGGCAAGGCTGGCGTGGTATTCAGGAAGGGTCCGCGTGGAGGCGCGCACGACGATGACGCCGAACGAATTTCACGCATCGCTGTCATCCGCTGAGCCGACCGACGACCTTCCCGCGCCGCTTGCCGCCCTTTGGTGGGATAAGAAAGGCGACTGGACGCGGGCCCACGCCCTCGTCGACGAGCTCGACAGCACGGAAGGCATGGCGGTCCACGCCTATCTTCACCGTCGCGAAGGTTCACTCTCTAACGCCGACTACTGGTACTCCCGCGCCGGCCGCATCTTCTATCGCTCCGCGCTCGATGAGGAGTGGGCGGCTCTGGTCGAGGGTTTGCTGCTCCAGGGTCCGCCACCACCATAGAAACGCGGGAACCGGTCCTGACACGGTTCGATGTCTCCTTAAGGTGAGTTTTACAGCGGGTACCGTTCCGCCGCGATCACTTCCTCCGCCACTACGCGCCCAATCGCGACCGTATTCACCGGGTCATGTTTCGCCAGCCTCCGGTAGATCGCCATCTGCGTGCGCAGCATGTCGCCCTCTGCCACCGCCCCCAACACCCGCTCTGCCGCATCCTCGATGATTCGAAATGACCGCGCCGCACTCAGCTGCGCCAGTCCGATTGCCGTCGAGCTCTTTCCCGCGAACTTCTCCGCGCGCAGAATCGCCGACTCCATCACCAGCACTTCAATCAATATGTCCGCCAGCGCCCCCATGATCTCCTGCTGATCCTGCAAATTCGTCGGATACTTCTGGCTCGCCGCGCCCGCGCAGAACAGCGCCAGCTTCTTCGCACTCCCGAGCAGCGCCTTCTCCGCCGCCATCGGCCCCGTCGCCTCCACGCGCGCCCCAGGCCCCGCCATCACCTCATCCATCACTTTGCCGATCGCCGGCAGCAGCGGCAACCGCCCCTGCATCGCGCGCTTCAGCAGAAACCCCGTGATGATCAGCCGGTTGATCTCGTTCGTCCCCTCAAAAATCCTGTTGATGCGCGAGTCGCGATACCCCCGCTCCGCCGGATACTCCTCCACATACCCGTAACCGCCGTAGATCTGCACCGCGTGATCCACCGCGCGATCCAGCATTTCCGAACACCATACCTTCACGATCGAGCACTCCACCGCGTATTCTTCGATCCGCTTCTGCACCTCGGCCGCGCTGGAATCGGATCCAAGCGTCGCCAGCGCCACGTCAATCGCTCCCACTACGCGATACACCAGCGCCTCGCCCGCGAAAATTCCAGCCGCCTCCTCCGCAAGCTTTTCCTGGATCAGCCCAAAGGATGTTATAGCCTTGCCGAACGCCATCCGCTGCTTGCCGTACTTCACCGCATTGCGCAGCGTATGCCGCGCCCCGCCCAGCGTCGCCGCACCCAATTTGTAACGGCCGACGTTCAGAATGTTAAACGCGATGTGATGCCCCTTGCCCGCCTCGCCCAGCAGATTCTCCACGGGCACCGCGCAGTCGCTCAACACCAGCGGACAAGTGGACGAGCCGCGAATCCCCAGCTTGTGCTCCTCAGCGCCAATCGTGAGTCCAGGCGTGTCTCGCTCGACGATAAACGCCGAGAAGTGTTCCCCATCAATCTTCGCGAACACGATGAACAGATCCGCGAAGCCCGCATTCGAGATCCACATCTTCTCGCCGTTCAACACGTACTGCTTTCCATCGGCCGAAAGCCGCGCCACCGTGCGCACGTTCATCGCATCCGAGCCCGACGATGCCTCGCTCAGCGCGTATGCCGCGATCCACTCGCCCGTTGCCAGCTTCGGAAGGTACTTCTCCTTCTGCGCCGCCGTCCCGTACCAGATCACGGGCAGTGTGCCAATCCCCGTGTGCGCGCTGAAGCTCACCGAGAAACTCGCCGACACCGCGATGCGATCCGCCACCAGCGCCGACGTTACTTTATCGAGTGCCAGCCCCCCATACGCCTCGGGCACGTCCACCGCCATCAGCCCCAGCCGCCCCGCCTCGAGGAGCAATGCGCGCGTCACCGCAAAATTCTTCGCTTCGATCTCGGCCACCCGCGGCAGCACCGATTTCTCCGCGAACTCCGCCGTCGTCCGTGCAATCTCCCGCTGCTCGTCGGAAAAATCTTCCGGCGTGAAAACGTCTTCCGGCGTCGCGTTCTCGAGCAGAAAATGTCCGCCAGGAATCGTCCTGGGCAAAGCAATCGTAGCCATGGCTCTCTCCGAGAGACCATCCTACGCTGACTGGACCGTCTCCACGTGAATCAGCTCGTCTTCAGCCCCACCGCCTTCGCCAGCTTCTTCTGCCGTTCGTCAAAAGTCCAGAACCGCTCCGCCTTTAACTCCAGCGCGCACGCCACGTGCAGCGTGTCCAGCGTCCGGGTTCCTATGTGAGCAACATGTTTGCGCGCAAGATCGACCGCAACCCTGAACGCAGTCTCATGCAACGGGCAGTCGAGCCACAGTCCTTTTCCCGAATCCAGCTCAAAGTGCAGATAGACCTTGCGCGCTTCGCTCGCAGTCATATAGCCGCGGAATACGTGCTGTTCCACTGCGTGTGTCCATTCGGTTCGGTGTAGTGGGGTAAACCAGACCGACGGACGCGAGGCAAACCCTTTACGGGCTTCCGGCGAATGCTGGTCGTTGATGTACAACGACACAAAGACGCTGGAATCGGCGTAGATCGTCAATAGCGACCGCGCTCCTCGATCAGCAAATCGGAGCCAGGCAGGACACGGTCGCCAAAAATCTCTTTGAGGCGCGCTTCAAAATCCGGCCAGTCTTTCTCAGCGGGAGCCTTCCGAATCGGAACGATATGCGCCAGCAACTCATTCCTTTCCTTTAGCTCAAGAGTTTTCCCCGCTTTGAGTTTGGCCTTGAGCCTCTTCGTATCGCGGATTTCGCGCAGAGTCATCGAATCCATATCAAGATTGTGACACAAAATGTGCCACAATCGCAAGAGGTCACCCCAGCCTCTCGAACACCCCGGCCGCCCCCATCCCGCCACCTACGCACATGGTCACCAGCCCATACCGCGCGTGCCGCCGCTCCAGCTCCCGCAGGATCGTCGCCGTCAATTTCGCACCAGTGCAGCCCAGCGGATGCCCCAGCGCAATCGCGCCGCCATTCACATTGACCTTTGCTTCGTCGAACCCGAGCTGCCGCATCACTGCCAGTGCCTGCGCCGCAAACGCCTCGTTCAGCTCGATCACGTCCATTTGATCCAGACTTAGCCCAGCCATCCTCAGCGCCTTCGGCACCGCGTACACCGGCCCCATCCCCATCAACTCCGGATCGCATCCGGCGGTTGCGAATGAGGCAAGCCGCGCCAGCGGACGGATCCCCAGCGCCTGCGCACGCTCCGCCGACATCACCACCGCGGCGGCTGCTCCATCCGAGGTCTGCGACGAATTGCCCGCCGTCACCACGCCCTTCGCATGGAACACCGGCGGCAGCTTCCCGAGCGCCTCTGCGGTCGTATCCCCTCGCGGACCCTCATCCACCCTGAACTCCGCCGTCGTTGTCGCCGGCTTGGTCCGGTTCGGAATCGTATTCGTCACCGTCACCGGCACAATTTCGTCGGCAAACCGTCCCGCCGCGATCGCTGCCACCGCCTTCTGGTGGCTTTCGAGAGCGAATTTGTCACTGTCCTCGCGCGAAACTCCATATTTCGCCGCCACTCGCTCCGCTGTCAGGCCCATCGACAGGTACGACCCGGGATGGTTTTCCACCAGCCACGGATTCACCGCGATCTTGTTGCCGCCCATCGGCACCATCGACATCGATTCGGCGCCGCCCGCGACCACTACTTCCGCCCCGCCCCCGCGAATCCGCTCCGAAGCCAGCGCAATCGCCTGCAAGCCCGACGCGCAATACCGATTGATCGTCATTGCCGCCGACTCCACCGGAAGGCCCGCGCGCAGCGCGATGACTCGCGCCAGATTCAGCCCCTGCTCAGCCTCCGGCATCGCGCAGCCGATGATGACGTCGTCGATCTCTCTCGCATCCAGCTGGGGCACCCGCTCCAGCGCGCCCCTCACCGCCACCGCGCCCAGATCATCCGGCCGCGTCGTCCTCAGCGTTCCCCGCGGAGCCTTGCCCACCGCCGTCCGCACCGCGCTCACAATCACCGCATCCCGCATAGGTTCTCCAGACTGTTACTAATTCCGCAGCGGCTTTCCCGTCTTCAAGGTGTGCGCGATCCGTTCCTGTGTCTTTTTCTCGCCGCACAGTTTCAGGAAGTGCTCCCGCTCCAGATCCAGCAGATACTGCTCGCTCACCGGCGTCCCCGGCGTGATCGCGCCGCCGCACAGCACCTCTGCCAGATGCGTGGCCACCGTCACGTCGTGATCGCTCGCGTACTCACCTTGGCGCAGCATGTAGATTCCCAGCTTCAGCGCCGCCAGCACGCTCTCCCCGGGCGCGGCAATATCGATCACCGGCAGCGGCGGCGTGTATCCCGACTCCGCCAGCGCCACGGCCCTCGCCTTTGCATCGTGCAGCACGCGATCCCGATTCATCGTGATCCCATCCGACGAGCGCAGCATCCGCAAGTCCCGCGCCTCATACGCCGACGTCGACACCTTCGCCAGCGCGATGTTCTCGAAAATCGTCCGCATCACGTGATGCAGCTCCACCGAATCCCGCGCGCCCGCCGGCGCCGCGCCCGCGGCAAACTCCAGCGCCCGCAGCGTCATCTCCTTGCATCCCCCGCCCGCCGGGATCAGCCCAACGCCGGTCTCCACCAGCCCCATGTAGAGTTCCAGATGCGGCTGCCGCGCCGCGCCGTGCAGCGTCACCTCCGCGCCGCCGCCCAGCGCCAGCCCAAACGGAGCCACCACCACCGGCCTCGCGCAAAACTTGATCGCCTGCGTCATCTGCTGAAACGCCGCGATATAGGAATCGATCTCGTCCCACTCCTCGTCCTGCGCCGCCAGCAGCAGCTGCACCAGGTTCGCCCCGGCTGAAAAATTCGCTGCGTCGTTCGTGATCACGAATCCGCGAAACTGCCGCACCGCCTCCGACCCGGTACCCAGCGTCTCGCGCACGAAGCTCACAATGTCTCCGCCCAGCGCATTCATCTTGGTGTGGAACTCGATGCACCCGATTCCATCGCCCACGTCAAGGAGCGAAGCCCCGGGATTCTCCCGCACCACGCCGCCGGCCCGCTTCGCTCTCGTTAGCGAAACCACCGCGTCCGTCGACTCAACCGGAACCCACGAACCCGTCCGCGGATCAAAAACCTCCGCACCGTCCTTCCGATACCACCCGTCGCCACCCGCAGCCAGCAGCTTTTCCAGCGCCGGCGGCAACGCAACCCCGCGCGCCTTCATCTTTGCCGCAGTCTCGCGAACCCCCGCCGCGTCCCACATCGCAAACGGCCCCAGCTCCCAGTTAAAGCCGGTCCGCATCGCGCGATCGATATCCGCAATGCTGTCGCTGATCTCGCCCACACGATTCGCCGCGTACAGCCATAACTCCGGCAACACCGCCCAGTAGAATGCCGCCGCCTTGTCCTTCTCCGGATTCCCGCTTAGCAAGGCGCGAATCCGCTCCGGCAGCGCCTCAATCGGCTTCGTCGCGTCGAGCGCTGCAAATTTCGCCTTCTGCGCAGCGCGATATTCCAGCGTCGCAAGATCCAGCACCAGCCGCTCGTCTCCCTCTCCGCCTCTTTGCTTCTTGTAGAACCCCTGCCCCGTCTTATCGCCGAACCACTTTCGCTCCAGCATCTGTTCCAGATACCCCGGCAGCCCCACATCCGCGCGCTCGTCCTTCGCGTTCGCAGCAAAATTGCGCACCACGCTCCCCAGTACGTCGAGCCCCACCATATCCGCGAGACGGAACGTCCCCGTCTTCGGCCAGCCGAGCGGCTTTCCGGTCAGCGCATCGACTTCCTCCACTGTGAGCCCCTGCTGCTGCATCACGCGCAGCGTGTTCAGCATCGCAAAGGCCCCGATACGATTCGCAATGAAGTTCGGCCGGTCATTTGCCGCCACCACGCTCTTGCCGAGATCAATCTCCGCAAAACGCGACACCACGTCCAACGCCGCCGGATTGCTCTCCGGCGTTGCGATGATCTCCATCAGCTGCATGTATCGCGGCGGATTGAAGAAGTGCGTCCCAAAGCACCGCCGCCGCACTTCGGCCGGCAACTCCCGCGCAATCTCCGCCACCGGCAGACCGCTCGTGTTCGTCGTCAGAATCGCGCCGGCTCGCAGATGCGGCACCACGCGCCCCAGCAGCTTGCGCTTGATCTCCAGGTTCTCCGCAACCGCCTCAATCACCCAGTCGCAGTCGCTGAGCTTCGCGAGATCGTCATCGAAATTCCCAATCGTGATCCGCGCCGCAAACTCAGGAGCCGCGAGCGCCGCAGGCTTCGACTTTTTCAGCCCCTCCAGCGCCTGCGCAGCGAGCCGGTTGCGATCGCCCTCCTGGGCCATATCCAGCAGCAGGGCAGGGAAGCCGGCGTTGGCGATGTGAGCCGCGATGCGCGAGCCCATTGTGCCCGCTCCCAGCACAGCAACGCGACGGATTGGACAGGAAGCCACCCGCGCCGACCCCGCAACCGCCGATTCAGGAAAAGTAGAAACGCCCATGATCAAAATTCTCTCAAAGCGAAAAATCGCGAACCCACCACCCTATCCGATCCGGGGCGACTCTGCCGCGCTGCCCGCGGTGAATTCCGTTTCGGAGCCCTGTTTTCCCGTCCGGCGCGGTACTATGGGGCGACATCTTCTTCCCCGGAGAAAACGCCTCATGTTCAGGCACCTTGCTGTGGTGCTCTTCCTTTCTCTTGCTGCTCTTTCCCCCGCTTCCCCAGCCCAAACCACCCAGGCCATGGATCCCGACTTCGCGGCGCACGTGAAAGAGTGGACCACCAAACCTGAATTCCTCAGCCCGCTTGTCGATCATCTCCCCGCCGGCAGCGGCGTGCCCTCTCCGAAAGAGGTCCTCGGCTACGACATCGGCGCGCCCAAACATCTCACCTACTACGCTGATGTCCTGCGTTACTACGACGCGCTCGCCGCGCACTCGCCCCGCGTCAAAGTCCTTCGCATCGGCAAGACAGAAGAAGGCCGCGACTCCGCCATCGTCTTTGTTGGCTCGGAAGACTCCATCGCTCATCTCGATCAGGAACGGCAGAACCTCGCGCGCATCGCCGATCCGCGCGGCCTTTCCGACGCGGAAGCTCAGGACCTGATCGCGCACACCAAACCTGTCTACACGCTCTCCGGCGGACTCCACTCCGCCGAGCTCGGCCCTCCCGAAATGCTGATGGAGCTGGCCTACCGCCTCGCCACCGAAGATTCGCCGCTCATCCAGAGCATTCGCGACCACGTGATCGTTGCCCTCCTGCCCGTCGCCGATCCCGATGGCCGCGACCGCTCCATTGACTGGTACTTCGCGCACAACGTAGACGTTACCGACTACGAGAAGATGTCGCGCGTGCCCTATTGGGGCAAGTACATCGAGCACGACAACAACCGCGACATCAACTACTCCGCCGAGGCCAACCAAAACTTCCTGCGCTGGTACCTGCAGTGGCATCCGCCCATCATCCACGACCTGCACGAGTCCGTACCCTTCCTCTACATCTATTCCGGTCAGGCCCCGCAGAATCCGCTCTACGACCCCATCGTCTACTCCGAGCTGCCCATGCTCTCCAACTGGGATATGACCCAGCTCACCCGCTATGGCATGCCCGGCGTGTGGACGCACGCCTATGTCGATGCCTGGTCGCCCGGATATGTAGCAGAGATGGCTACAAATCACAACGGCCTCATGCGCTTCTATGAAATCTTCGGCAACGCCGGCGCTACCACCATGGACCGCACGATCTCCCAGCCCAACCCCGCCATCACCGGCGGCGGCGGCGCTTTCGGCGACATGACCAAGCGCCAGTGGTATCGGCCCAACCCGCCGTACAAAACCGTCCTCTGGTCGATGCGCGACAACACCAACTTCGCCGAAACCGGAGTGCTCTCCTCGCTCCAGTTCGTCGCCGCGTTTCCCCAGGTCATCCTGCAGGATTTCTACGTCAAGACCCGTGATGCGCTCGCCGCCGGCACGAAAGAAGCGCCCTACGGTTTCGTCATTCCCTCGAATCAGGAGGACCTCACCCGCGTCGCGTTCGTGATTCACATCCTGCGCATGCAGGGCATTGAGGTCGGTCGCGCCAAAGCCGCAGTCAAACTCAGCGACGGCGATTATCCCGCCGGCGCCTTCATCGTCAAAACCAACCAGCCGTATGGCCCGCTGGCGAAAACGCTGCTCGGCAAGCAAACCGATCCCGACCCCGAGCTGCACACCTACGACGACAGCGCGTGGACCATGGGCCTGATGACCCACACCGAGATCAAACCCACCACCGACAAAGCCGTGCAGGAAGTGGCCGTCGATCCGCTAGACCAGTTCACGCCGGAAGGCACTCTGAAGGACCTGCCAGCAGCCGCCGTCTACGCCGTGCCTGATCACGGCTCGCCCAACATGGTGACGCTCCGCTACGGACTCAAAGACGCCGCTGTCCAGATCGCCGAGAAATCCTTCACCGCCGACAGCGCCACATTCCCCGCCGGCACCTTTCTCATCCCCACGAGCGCCGCGTCTACCCTCAAGCCTCTCGCGAAGCAGCTTGGCCTCGACGTCGTCGCCCTCGCTGCCTCTCCGAAGGTTGCCACGCACGCATCCACGCTCCCGCGTCTCGCCATCTTCAGCACCTGGGGCGGCACCCAGGACGTCGGATGGGTCCGCTACACCTTCGACCAGTACAAGGTCCCCTACGACCTGATCTTCAAAGAGCGCGTCCTCCAGGGGAATCTCGCCAAAGACTACGACCTCGTGCTTATCCCCACGCAGGCGCGCTCTGCCAAAGACCTGGTGTTCGACATCCCGAAATCCGACAAGCCTCTCGCCTACGAGAAGACTGACCGGTTCAAGTTCCTTGGTGACTACGGCTCATCGCCCGACATCTCCGGCGGCATGGGCGGCGAAGGCGTCGCCGAGTTTCAGAAGTTCGTTGAAGCCGGCGGCACGCTCGTCACCCTGGGCGCCTCCAGCGACTTTCCGCCGGATTTCGGCCTCACGCCGACCATCGACACGAGCAACCCCAGCGCAAAGCTGTACGCACCCGGCCCGATCGTCGACGCCGACATCCTTCGCCCGGAAAACCCCATCTTCTACGGCTACTCGCAGAAGACCGTTCCCGTGCGCTACGCCAACGGCCCGCTGCTCCGCATGTCCGAAGAGATGGATAAGAACGACGTGCTGATGCGCTTCCCGGGCGGGGAAAAATCTGTGCTCAGCGGACTCTTCAACGGCGCCGACGACATCAAGGGCCGCGCCGCGCTCGCCATCGTGCCCGATGGCAAAGGCGAAGTGGTGATGTTTACGACCAACCCGATCTGGCGCTGGCAGAATCTTGGCGAGTACCGCATGATGTTCAACACGCTGATGAACTACCGCAACCTCGCTCCGGGGCCGGCAGCCTCCCATGGCGATACAACAGCGGCCCCAGAAACGCACTATAGACGGGTACCGCTCTTCCGACACGCCGAATCGCGGTTCTGCGGCTCGCTATCTTATGTCGCCGGCGCTGTTCTCCAGCACCACCTTCGAGAGCACCGCTGTGTCCACCGTCGTCGGCAGGTGCGAGCAGAATCCGACCCCCACATAGAATGGCGCGTCCAGATGCAGTTCAATCGGCGGTCCGAACTCATGCATCGGCTCGCCCTCCAGGCTCACCCAAAGCGAAAACGCGTCGCCCTTCTTCTGCACTCCGATGCGCTGCGCCATCACGGTCACCAAACTATCCGGACTCGCGCCGCCTGGCCGTCCCCGACCGCCGATGCGGAATTCCATGTCCTTCACGCGGAGGTCCTGCTCCGGCCGCTGCCCCAGCTGGATCATTCCCGCACCGTGCAGCGCCACGACGACCTCCTTCGCATCGTCGTCGAGGCTCTGCCGGATTACGAGCACCGCTTTGCGGTCGCCGTAACCCTTCGGATCCGGAAATGCGATGTCCGCTGCCAGCGACACATCGCCGCTCATCTTCTTCCACAAATAGCGAAACTCATCGCGGGTGTACCACACGTTGTATCCGGCCGAGTGAATCGTGTACGCGCCCGTCGCCGCATCGTAGCTCGCGCTCCCTGGGACGAGCGCGCTCCCCACATCCGACTGCCCGTCAAAAATCCCAAGGGGCGTGTTGAACGTTGTCGTTGGCCGATGAAAATCCGCTGGCGGAGCCACCTGCTGGTGTGTCGCCGACCCAGGCTGCGCCCACTCCGGCGCCTGCGGCGTTTGCGCCGCGTCGGACGTGCTCTGCGCCAGTACCGCAACCGAACCCATCAACCCGATACAAACCAGCACCACCCACCACGCCACTCGTCGCATCCGCGTTTCACCTTGCACGGATTGTAGCGTGCGCAGCAGCCGCTACCCCCAGCTCCGATCAATTGACAATCGAAATACAATTCCGAGTTATCCTGCGACACTCAAACCACGTCCAACCCATCGTGATCCTTCGTAGCGCCGCACTCCTGCTTCTCGCCGCATTTCCATTCGCCCCCTCGCGCGATCCTCGCGGCGTTTATGCGGCGCGCGCAGATGGCCAGCCGCTCTGCGCCCTCACCCTCCACGTCACCGGCTTCCATGACAACATCGGGGCTGCCGGCGGTCTCGTTTTTGCCTCACCCGCCGGATGGCCCGAGAACGTCGCGAAAACCATCGTGCACGGCGATGTTCCCATCGATGACCACCAGGCGCAGCTCACCTTCCAGGTCCCGCCCGGCCACTACTCCGCCGTCGTCATCCACGACGAAAACTCCAACATGAAGCTGGACCGAAATGTTTTCGGCATTCCGAAAGAAGGCTTCGGCTTCTCGAAGAATCCGGGCGTCATGCTTCTCCGCGCCATCGTTTCAAAGCGCAGAGGTCCCCGTCGCCTGCCCGGCAACGCGGCTCGAAATCAGGTTGATCTACAAGTAAGTGCCGGGCTCGCATCGCCACTCACGCGGCCTCAATGCGATGAACGTCAGTTTGTCCGTGAGCCCTACGCGGGTGTACCAGCATCCGGAGCTGCCGCCGCTGCCGTCTTCGCGCCAGGGTTCACCAGGTCCCGCAGCTCCTTGCTCGGCTTGAAGTACGGAACCTTCTTCGCCGGCACCTCCACCTTTGTACCGGTCTTCGGATTGCGCCCGATGCGCGGTTTCCGCTGCCGGATGCGAAAGCTGCCGAACCCGCGAATCTCAATCTTGTCTCCGGAGCGCAGCGCCCCGATCACCGAATCGAAAATGGTTTCGACAATGGTTTCACTGTCGCGGCGCGTCAGGTCGCCCAGCTTTGTCACTTCCTCGACAAGGTCAGCTTTCGTCATGGTGGGGTTGGCTCCGATTTGGGTTGGCCCTCTGTTCACCATAGTAGATGCATTCTCTTCGCTTGCAAAGTCAATAACTTGCAGGATTTTTTACCCGGGATCCACACCTTACCCCGGCCCGGTCCGACTGTAACCTGCAACCTCACTCTGCCCTACCGCCACAGGAAGTAAAATCCCGGCCGCCGCTCCAGCATCTGCTGCGGCTGATGGACCAGATCGTCCGCGTTGTCGATCAGATCCCAGACCGATCGATGATGCACCGCCGGCTTCACCACGCTCGGCTCACCGGAGATCCCCACCTGCTTCGCCGTCGCCAGCAGCGCATCGCGAAAGCCGCCCTCTTTGTCGATCAAATGCAGCGGCAGCGCCTGTTCTCCCGTCCACACCTGTCCGGTCGCCAGCCCCTTGATCGTTTCCGGCGGCAGATTCCGGCCCTTCGCCACGTCGGCGATGAATTGCCCGTACATGTTGTCCACCAGTCCCTGAAAATATTTCTGCTCCTCCGGCGTCATCGCGTGTGTAGGATCGCCCGCGTCCTTCAGCGCACCCGCGTGGATCACCTCGGGTTTCATCTTCGCCCAGCTCAGCAGGTCGCCGTAGTTCGTCCACTCCATGATCACGCCAACGGACCCGACCACGCTCGCGTCGTTTGCGTAGATGGTGTTCGCCGCCGACGCGATGTAGTACGCCCCGCTCGCTCCCACGCTCTCAATCGAAGCCACCACCGGCTTTTTCTTTTCGTCGCGGATCTTCAGCACCTCGTGATAAATCTCCTGCGAGGCCGCCGCTCCACCGCCCGGCGAATTGATGTGCAGCACGATCGCCTTCACGTCATCGTCCTGGTCGAACTTCCGCAGCTGATCCACCAGCGTGTCCGCCGACAGAATCTCCCCGTCGACGTCGATCACGCCAATATTGTCGCTGCCCAGCCCCGAGAACCCATCGTCCCCGCCGCTCATCGACCGCGCCACCGACCACAGCACCACCGAGCACATCACCAGAAATCCCAGCGCGAGCACGCCCCCGATCGTCACCCACAGCCATACCCGCCGCCGTTTCGGCGGAGGCGCAGAGTCGCCTGGACCGGAAGCGAAACCGGCCCCGTAAGCGGCCCCATAACCAGGCGGTGGCGGAGCATAACCAGAAGAGGGCGGCGGAGCAGTTTCGCCGGCGGGTGTAAGTGGCTCATCCATAAGGGGAAGTGTAGCACCGCCAGCATCCCGCTGACCGGGATGCGACTGGCCCGACCCCTAAAATCCGGGTATCATACTTGAAACAATTCCCTGACAGCCCGTTGATATTTTGCGACCGCTGTTGGTCGAAAGCTGTCGAACAAACAGAAGTGTAGTCAGAGCGTTAAAAACGATTGAGCCTCCTCGTGAACCCTCAGTACACCATCGTCATCCCGGCTTACAACGAAAGTGCTCGCATCGGGCGTGCGCTCACCGAAGTCCTGCGCACCCTCGACGACAAGAGCTGGAACGCCGAAGTGCTGGTGGTCAACGACGGCTCCACTGACACGACCGCCGCCATCATCCAGTCCTTTGCCGCCAAAGATCCCCGCGTCCGCCTCCTCAACAACGGCGTCAACCGCGGCAAAGGCTACAGCGTGCGCAACGGAATCCTTCACAGCAGCGGCAACATCGTTATGTTTACCGATGCCGATCTCTCCTCGCCGATGCCTGAGGCCGAGCGCCTCTTCGATGCGATCCGCGACGGCGCCGACGTCGCGATTGGGTCGCGCTGGCTCGAGGTCAGCCGCCAAACCATCCATCAGCCGCTCTACCGCCAGTTCTTCGGCCGCTGCTTCAACGTCGTTACGCGCATGATCATGCGCCTGCCCTTTGCCGACACGCAGTGCGGATTCAAAGCCTTCCGCCGCTCCGCCGCGCAGACTATCTTCCAGTTGCAGCGCATCGAGCGCTGGGGCTTCGATCCGGAGATCCTCTTCATCGCGCTCAAACGCGGCTACCGCATCAAAGAGGTCCCCGTCACCTGGGGCCACGACGAGCGGTCTCGCATGAGCTATCTGCGCGACGGGATCAAGATGCTCGAAGAGTTGCTCTATGTGCGCTGGAACTCGCTGATCGGCGTCTACAACCGCAACGTAACCGACTTCGTGCCTGCCGAGCGCGGTTAGTCCACCCCTTTCCTGTTCACCCTGACACTCCTGGTGCGAAAACACACGGTTATCGTCGTGAGGAGACGTGTATTCAGCCGCCAAGAACCAGCGATATATTTTTTGATTTGACATAAAATATATCTTGAGATACATTGCAGGAAGAAAGGAAATCTCTATGCACCAACAAACATCTGAAACGAAAGAAGATCGACGCGAGCGAAAGGCTGCCACTGCGAACGGCGTCAGCATGCGGGACCGCAGGAGTGGTTTGAAGGCGGCTTGCAGCGGCGTCGAGCGCGGCCCTGAAGGCCGCGGCCGGCACGGGTTCGGCGGCCTCGGGCGGGGTCGCTGGGAGCGCGGTTTCGGGGGCGGGCGGCTGTTCGACGCCGGAGACCTGAAGATCGTGATCCTGAAGCTGCTCTCCGAGGAGCCCAGCTACGGCTACCAGCTGATGAAGAAGATGGAGGAGCGGCTCGCGGGCGGCTATACGCCGAGCGCAGGCGTGATCTATCCAACGCTGACGTTGCTCGAAGAAGAGGGTCTGGCGTCGGTGTCGACCTCGGCGGACAACAAGAAGGTCTATACGTAACGCCGGCGGGCCTGCATTTCTCGAAGAGAACAAGCAGCGCCTTGAGGAGTTGTTTGCGCGGCTCGATGAAGCGCGCGGCGGTTTCGAGCGCGGCCGGTCGCCGGAGATCATGAAGGCGTTCATGAACCTGCGCGGCGCGGTCATGGCGCGGGTGTTCCGCGGCAACGTGACGGCGGAACAGATCAGAAAAATCACCGAGGCGATCGACGCGGCGGCGAAAGCCATCGACGAGTTGTAAGGGCTCCGGGAGTCCTCACGGCGTCATTCTCACACCAGGCTGCGACGGCTTTCCATCATACTCTCTGTAAAGATGCGCAGGCTGTTGCGGCCGGAGTCTTTCACCGTGTACATGGCGGCATCGGCGCTGCGGAGCAGGTCCTCGGCATCGAGGCCGGCGTCGGGGTAGATGGCGACGCCGACACTGATCGTGATGCTGAAGTCGCGCCCGGCGATGTTCACGGGTTGAGCAGCGTTGCGAATGATCTGATGGCCGCAGCGCTCGACATCATCCATGGTGCGGAAGTCGGGCATAACGATGACGAACTCGTCGCCACCCAGCCGGGCGACGGTATCGGACTCGCGCACCGAGGAGAGCAGGCGCTGGCCCACGGTGGCCAGCAGCATGTCGCCGTCGGCATGACCGAGCGAATCATTGATCTGCTTGAAATTGTCGATGTCGAGCACGAAGACCGCGACACTCTGGCCCTGCTCCTCGGCGCGCGCGACGGCCTGGCGGAGACGCTCGTGTAGCAGCGTGCGATTGGCGAGCCCGGTGAGATGGTCGTGATGGGCGAGGTAGTGGATGTGGTCGGAGCGGCGGCGATGCTCGGTGACGTCGCGGCTGGTGATGGCGATGCCGTCGCCGAGTTTGACCACCTGGACGTTGAGCCAGGTGCCCTGGATCATGTCGTCGTCGATGAAGACTTCGCAGCTGTAAGGAACACTGGTGCGGACGACCTCGCGGTATTGTTCGATGAGGCCGGAGCGGATCATGAAGGGGCGGACTTCGGTGAGGATCTTGCCGTAGAGGCTTTCGCGCGGGACGCCGAGGCGGCGCTCGGCATTGGGATTGATGTAGCTGAAACGGAAGTCGACGATGGCGCCGGTGGCGTCGGGCACGCCGTCGAAGATGTAGAAGTCGTCGAGGCTGTTCTCCGCTGCGGCCAAAAAGCGGGCATGTTCGCTGCCCGTGCGGGCATAGGTTTTGCGGAACGCGCGCAGGTGCGGGAAAAGAACTACGGCGAGCAGGCTGGCGCCGGCCAGGATCCACGCTGCAAGCGCAATGGCGATATGGAGCGATCCTGCCACGAAGGGAAGGGCGAGAAGGATGAGTGCGGAGCCGGCGAAGACAATCAGGGAAGAGACCGGTAAGGAATGCTGCCTCGGTTGCGGCGGCTGGGCGGGTTCGGCTATCTGCGTAGCTGGGGAGGCTTCGGCGGGCATATTCGGCAACTTAGCCTTGTGGGGGATCTGTTAACGAGATTGTATCGTGTCGAACTAACAAACGAGATAGTACGAATTGGTGATCAGCTGGATTTGAGCGCGTCGATGGGATCCACTTGCGTCGCGCGGCGAGCGGGCAGCCAGCTGGCGAGCCATGCAATCAGAAGAAACAAAACCGGTGCGAGTGCGAAGGTGCCGAGGTCGCGCGCACTGGTCTGGTACAGCACGCTCGACATGAGACGCGTGAGCAAAAGACCGGCGGCGAGGCCGATGGCGATGCCGCTGGCGGCCAGCGTGAGTCCCTGACGGAGAACGAGCCAGAGGATGTCGCGAGCGCTCGGCGCCCAGGGCAAGGCGGATGGCCATTTCCTGCTGGCGCTGCACAACCGTCCATGCGAGCATGGCGGCGAGACCGATGGCTGCGAGCGTGAGCGCGGTGATGGAGAAGACTGCGAGCAGCACCATAGTGAAGCGCGGCTGCGCGCGGCCCTCATCCATGAGGTCGTCGCCAGACTGGACGGCGGTTACCGGCTGGTCCGGATCGACGGCGGAGATTTGCGCGCGCACCGCGGAAGCCATCTCCAGCGGTGGAACGCAGTGCGCACGAGCAGATTCATGTTGCCCCAGGGAAGCTGTTTGAAGGGGATCCAGAGTTGCGGCTGCACATCGGCGGCCAGCCCGCTGTTGCGAATATCGGCGGCAACGCCCACGACCTCGGTGTAGCCCGGACCCCGTCCGAGGATGAACCTTTTGCCGATGGGATTCTCCCCGGGCCAAAAGCGCCGCGCGCAGGTCTGGTTCAGGATGACGACCTTTGGCGCGTTAGCATCGTCGGCATCGGTGAAGAGGCGTCCGGCAATGAGCGGCGCGTCGAGGGTCTGGAACCAGGCTGGGCTGACGGCCTCAATCACGATGAAGGTGCGTTCGGCGAGCGGCACTGTGGGCCGGCCTTCGGGCAGAATCGGCGCTTCCCGGACGAAACTGAGTGGGAGCGCGGCGGAGATGGCGGCGTGGTGCACGCCAGGCAGTGCGGAGACACGGCGCAGGACTTCGTCGAAGAATGCGATCTGTTGATCGGGCTTCGCGTATTTCTCCGTAGGCAGCGAGACTCCCATGGTGAGAACGTTGTGCGCGTCGAAGCCCGGATCGACGTGCAGCAGGCGGTCGAAGCTGCGCACCAGCAGTCCCGCCCCGATGAGCAGCAGCAGCGAGAGCGCAACCTGAGCCACCACCAGCAGGCTGCGCAGGCGTGCGCGGCTGCGGCTGCCGGAGAGCCCGCGGCCTTCGTCGCGCAGTGTGGAGTTGATATCGCTGCGGGCGAGCTGCAGGGCGGGGAACAGGCCGGTGAGGATTCCGGTAAGCAGGCAGACGCCGACAGCGAACAGCAACACGCGTCCATCGATGGTGACCGGGATGCCGTCGGGAATCTGCGTAGCGCCCCAGGCCGTGAGCGCGCGGTCGGCGGCGAAGCCCAGCGCGATGCCGGCGATGCCCGCAGCGCCGGCGAGCATCATGCTCTCGATGAGGAACTGGCGGAGGAGGGCGGAGCGGCTGGCGCCCAGAGCGGCCCGGATGGCGAGTTCGCGGCGCCGGGCCAGAGCGCGGGAGAGCAGCAGGCTGGCGACGTTGGCGCACCCGATAAGCAGCAGCACGGCCACGGCGGCGGAGAGAATCCACAGCTTGGCGCGCAGGTCCCCGACGACGAGATTGCGCAGCGGCAAAGCCACCAGTTCGCGGGATGCGTCAGAGTCCGGCGCGGTGGGATTCTCCGCGCGGTACTGGCGATCGAGGACACTCAGCTCCGCATCGACGGAGGCCAGCGTAGCCCCGGGCGCCAGTCGCGCGATGTAGGCGAGGTAGCCTGCACCCATCCGCAGGCGCTGCGCCGGCATTAGCGTCAGTTCGAAATAGCGCGGCGTCCAGATCTCGGCCTTGCCGACGAAAGGGAAGCTGACGCCCGCCGGCAGAACGCCGATGACGGCGCAGGAGAGGCCGTCCAGCGAAATGGCGCTGCCGACAATCGCGGGATTGCTGTTGAAGCGGCTTCGCCACAGGGCATGGCTCAGCATCACCACCATATGGCCTTCAGGGCGGCCTTCGTCCGGGGTGAAGGCGCGGCCCAGCGCGGGGCGAACGCCGAGCATCGAGAAAAAATTCGGCGTGACGCGCGCAACCGGCACCTGCACCGGCTCGCCCGCGCCGGTGAGATTCAGGTTGTCGTTGGCCCAGGCGGCAATCTCGAAGGTGCGGGCGCGGTCCCTCAGTAGCTCGTAGCGCACCAGCGTCAGGCCTCGTTCATCGCTGGAGTACTGAATGCTCGCGAGGCGTTGCGGCTGGCGGTAGGGGAAGGGACGCAGCAGCATGGCGCTGGTGACGGAGAAGATGGCGACGTTTGCTCCGATGGCGAGGGCCAGCGTGAAGAGGGCAATCAGGGTGAAGCCCGGATTGCGGCGCAGCATACGCAGACCGAAGCGAAGGTCGCGTGCGAGGGCGGACATGAGGGACATTATGAGGGATGTGGCCGTCGGTGATAAAACGGCCGGCGGAAGAAGTGGCTGACGAGTTGGGTGCTACCTTTGGCTCGCTTCCCCGGCCGAGACTTTGCGGTTGAATTCCGCCGAGCCTTTGCGGGGAACGCTGAGGGTCTGCCAGCGGTCGCCGGCGAAATGCTTCGCCAGCAGAACGATTTGCCCGACGTGATGCGGATAGTGGGCGAGCTGGCGGTTGATCGCCTGCATCACGGAGTGCTTTTCACCGCGGATCGTGATGGTGCGGGTCAGGTCGGTATCGGTGAGCGGTTGGAGTGCGGAGAAGAGGCAGGACCAGCCCGCTTCCCACATCGCCAGGAGTTCGGCGCGTGTCGCGGGCGGCTCTTCGAATTCGCTGTCGCGATTACGGTCCGGCTTCTCGCCATCGGTAGTGAGGAAGTCGGTCCAGCGCGAGCGCATGTTGCCGGCCATGTGCTTCACGATAGTCGCAATGGAATTGCCTTCGTAATCGAGCGTGGCGGCCAGCTGCTCGTCGGAAACCTGATCCATGGCGCGTTCGGCAAGCTTCTTGTAGTAGGCGAAGAGGGCGAGGGAGTCTTCGATGTACGACGTGGTGAATTCGAGCGCCATGGAGAGAGTGTAGTGCAGAGATCTGGGGTGCGCTCCGTCGGAGCTGCGGCGCTAGCCGCGCTGTGCAGCGGCGCCGGCAAGCGCTTCGAATTTCGACGCGTCGCCATGGCGGAACAGCGCATACCATGCGTTGAGCGCTTCTTCCGTGTACAGCCGGAGCATGCCGAAGATCTGATAAGCGAAATCCACGGGAGCAACTCCGGATGCGGTGATCAGGTTGCCGTCGGCGATGGCGGGAATTCTGCGATACAGGGAATGCCCGCGATAGCCCGTGGCTCTCAGGTACTCGGGCGCGTTGCTGGTGTGCAGGCGGTTGTCGAGGAAACCTGCACGCGCCAGGGCAACGGTGGCCGCGCAGATGGCGGCAACAGGGATGCCGACGGCGAGGAGTTCGGCGGTTTTCCGGATCGCCTCCTGGTTTTCGCCGCTCTCCCATGCATCGCCGCCGGGAAGGATCAGCATGGCGCTGGATGTGGGTAAAAGATCGTCGAGAGCAAGGTCAGGCTGGACGCGAACGCCGCCCATCGTGGTGATGGGTGCCGCAGTGCAGCCGACGGTGGCGATGCGGAAACGGCCCGGTTCACGCTGGAAACGAGGGTTATTGATGCCCGCGACGGCGAAGGCAGGCTCCCAGTCAGCCATGCCGTCGAAGACGTAGAGATGAACTGTTTGCGCTTCCACGCGCACCTCAGGCCTGCAGGTTGATTCCGGGTTGAGAATGATTGTACGTCGGCCCGACGCGCGGGAAACTCCGCAGCATCGGACCGGCGTTATTCCGCGCGCAGAGCCTGCATGGGGTTGATGGCTGCAGCACGGCGGGCCGGCAGCAGCGAGGCCGCCACAGCCAGCATCAGGACCACAACGCCGGCGAGCACCAGAACCACAGGATCGAAGGTGCTGACACCGAAAACAAAGGTCTTCAGCAGCCGCGAGGCAAAGAAAGCGGCCGCCAAGCCGATGATGCATCCAGCGGCGGCGAGTTTGAGGCCGGAGAACACGATGAGTCCGACGATGCCGGAGCGCTGCGACCCGAGCGCCATGCGGATGGCCATCTCCTGGGCGCGCATGGCCACCGTAAACGCGATGAGGCTGTAAATGCCGAGGATGGCCAGCAGCAGCGCAGCCGCGGCAAAGGACGAGATCAGCACGGTGTTGAAGCGGCGTGGCGCTTCGGAGTCGCTGATGGCGTGCTCCATAGTTTGTAACTGTGTCAGTGGCAATTGCGAGTCGAGCGAGTGGACCGCGGCGCGCAGCTGGTTCTCAACCGTCTCCGGCGGCAGCGAAGTGCGCAGGACGATGCAGCCGCCGTTGCCGTTGAGATCGGTCGCGGGATTGCCGAGTGAGCCGTAGAAGGTCTCCGCCTGGTCAATGGTGGTGTAGTACTGCTGGCGCGGATTGGCGTCCGGAGAGCCTTCTTTCATGCTGGAGACCTCGCCGACGACAGTGGCCCAGGGGGTCACCATTTCCGTTGTGCCGATACGTAACCGTTTGCCGATGGGATTCTGTCCCGGCCAGGACTGCCGAGCAAGCTCCTCGTTGACCACGACCACCAGCTGGGCCTTCGGGTCGTTGTCGGCTTCAGTGAGCAGCCGTCCGCGGAGCAGCCGAATACCCATGGCGCGGAACATGTCGCCCTGAACCTGAATCGGAGTGGCGAGATCGATGGCGCCGGGTTTTGCCGGAGCATAACCCTCGGCCACGAGGGCGGAGTTGCCCTGGTTTCCGTTGGCAGGCAGGAACGAAGTAAGGCCCGCGCTGGTGACGCCGGGCAGAGACTGAACGCGGCGCAGCAGTTCCTCATTGAACTGGTCGACGGCGGATTGCGAGCCGTACTGCTTGCGCGGCAGGTTGTAGGCTGCTACGACCGTGTGATCGGGACGGTAGCCAAGGTCGGCCTCGCGCATCTTTTCAAAGCTGCGCAGCAGCAGTCCGGAGGCGGCGAGCAGAATCAGGGCGACGGCAATTTCGGCAATGACCAGGCCGGAGCGCAGGCGCGCATGACCGGCGCCCGAGGTGCCGGTGCGGCCACCCTCTTTCAGCGTTTCGTTCACGCTGGTGCGAATCGCGGCGAAGGCCGGCGCCACACCGCAGAGAACGCCGGTGAGAATGGCGAGCGCAATCGCGAAGGAGGCGACCATCCAATCGATGCCGATGCTGCCGACGAGGGGCAGAGTCTCGGGCAGGATGCTGGTGCCGAGTTTCAGCGCAGCGCTGGCGAGCAGGAGTCCGAACACGCCGCCCGAGACGCTGAGAACGAGGCTCTCGAGCAGGGCCTGACGGAGAAGCGTGGCCGAGGTGGAGCCGAGCGCGAGGCGCACCGCGATCTCGCGGCGGCGGCGGATGGCTCGAACCAGCAACAGGCCGGCAAGATTGGCGCAGGCGATCAGCAGCACGACCGCGACGGCGAGGAAGAGGGTGCGGACCAGGGGACGAGCCTGAGCGATGGTGTCCTCATGCAGACCGCGAACCACGGGGCTGATCTTCAGGCTGGCCATAAAGGCCGGGTAGTTGCGCATCGTCTCCTGGGCGACACGATTGGCGTCTTCGCGGGCCTGCGTCATCGTCACTCCGGGCTTGAGACGGGCAACCATCGAATAGCTCCAGTTCGCCTGGGCGCCGCCATTCAGCTCTTCGGGGCGGAGGCTCAGAGGGATCCACAGCTCGCTGCGATTGAGGTGGCCGGGAACTAGCGGAAACTCGAAGTTGCGCGGCATGATGCCCACGACCACGTAGGGCTTGCGATCGAGAAGGATCTTCTGGCCGAGGATGCTCGCGTCGCCGTGGAAGCGGCTCTGCCAGGTGGCGTAGCTGAGCACGGCGACCTGCTGGTGCTGATTGTTTTCGTCGCTGGTGAAAACGCGACCAAGCAGAGGCTCAACGGCGAGCGCTGCGAAGGCGCCGGGCGACATGCGGCCGGCATTGACCTGCGCGGGGTCGCCGATCCCGGAAAGTTCATAGGCGGCGAAGGTGTAGCCGCCCAGTGCGGCAAAGCTGTGCGTGTCGCGCGAGTAGTTAACGATGTCAGGGCCGGTGACGCCGGCTTCGTTGCTGCCGCCAACATCAGCCCCCTGGATGGTGTCGGTGAGGACAACGAGCTGCTCCGGATGCGGGAAGGGGAGCGGGCGCAGGAGGACGCCTTCGACGATGGAGAAGATGGCCGTGGTGGCGCCGATCCCGAGGGCCAGCATCAGGACGGCGGTGAAAGAGAAGCCGGGCGATTTGGAAAGATGACGGACGGCGATCTTCAGATCACGGAACACGAAGTGGTCTCCTCTGGCAGCTGACTTCCGAAAAACCGAGTGAATCGAATCAAATAAGCACGCTTACTGCCAGATACGAGGGCGGGGAAGTCATTGTTCCCGCATCGGTCGGAGTTGCGCAGAGGCGGAGCACGTGTCCGGAAAAGCCGGAAGGGTGTCCGGATCAGGACAGAGGGGATCGCAGCTGCAGCAGGTCCCAAAGGTTTCCGTAGAGGTCCTCAAAGACGGCGACCGTTCCGTAGCTCTGTTCGCGCGGATCGCGGCGGAAGCGAACGCCTTTCCCGCGCAGGGCATGGTAGTCGCGCCAGAAGTCATCAGTATGGAGGAAGAGGAAGACGCGGCCGCCCGACTGATGTCCGATGGCTTTTTCCTGTTCGGGGGTAGCCGCTCGGGCGAGCAGGAGGCGAGTCTCGCGGGAGCCGGGCGGTGCGACCAGAACCCAGCGCTTGCCTTCAATGGGAGTGTCCTCGATGAGGTGGAAGCCGAGGATGCTGCAGAACCAGGAGATGGCCTCGTCGTAGTCGCGCACCACGAGGGCGACGTACCCGATCGACTGGCGCGGTGACGGCGGATAAGAGCTTTCCACAACAACAGTATGGCTGGTGGCAGGGGGAATTTCGCCGATGAGTGAGACAGAAGCCCGCCCCCAGTGGCGGCAGAGAGCTGCGCGCGGTTTGGCATGGCGGCGCGGCGGCGCGGGAGGCTTGTCAGGCAACATGTTTGCAATCATCGGCATTCTGGTGGTGTTTGGCGCGGTGGCGGCCGGCTATCTGATGGAGCACGGACATCTGGCGGTCCTGTTGCAGCCGGCAGAGCTGCTGATCATCGGCGGCGCCGGAGCTGGCACGCTGCTGATTGCCAACCCGGTGCGCATTCTGAAGAAGATTGCGGCCGGCGCGATGGCGATCTTCGGCTCGTCGAAATTCGGCAAGCCGCGCTACCTCTCCACCCTGCGCATGATGTACGAGCTGCTGCAGAAGGCGCGGCGCGGCGGCATGCTGACCATCGAAGGCGATGTGGAGAAGCCGGAGGAGAGCACAATCTTCCAGGCCTATCCGGATTTTGTGAAGGACCACCATCTGCGCGAGTTCGTGTGCGACACCATGCGCATGGTGATCACCGGCGGCGTGGATGCGTTCGACATGGACCAGATGATGGACCTTGACATGGAAGTGCAGCACCACGGCGAAGAGGAGCCGGTGACGGCGCTGGCGACGATGGCCGATTCGCTGCCCGGGCTGGGCATTGTGGCGGCGGTGCTGGGGGTGGTGATCACCATGGGCGCGCTGGGCGGACCGGCGGAAGAGATCGGCCACAAGGTGGCCGCGGCGCTGGTGGGCACGTTCCTGGGAATTCTGCTGTGCTACGGGCTGGTTGGGCCCGTGGCCCAGAACATGGCCAAGACGACGGCCGAAGAGCATGCCTTTCTCTACGTGCTGCGCGTGCTGATGCTGGCGTTCATCCGGGGCCAGCCGCCGGTGGTGGCCATTGAAATGGGGCGCCGAGCGATTCCGTCACACGTGCGGCCTTCGTTTGCGGAAGTGGAAGAAGCCTGCCGCAACCAGCCTGCGGCAGCCGCAGCCAAAGAAGCGGCCGCGTAAGAGGACAGCATGGCAGGCAAACCGATCATCGTCGTCAAGAAGAAAGGCGGTCACGGCGGCGGTCACAACGGGGGGGCGTGGAAGGTGGCCTATGCCGACTTCGTGACGGCGATGATGTCGTTGTTCATTGTCCTGTGGCTGATGAACACGAGCGAGAAGGTGCGCCAGGCGGTGGCCGGATATTTCAATGACCCGCGGGGCAAGTCGACGCTAACCGGAACCGACCAGTCAGGGACGAGCGAGAATCTGGCGCTGACCAAAGACAACATCCCGGAGCTGAAGAAGAAGATTGAGGAAGCGATCCGGCAGATGAACGACCTGAAGGCGCTGCAGAACCAGATTCAGATCACGATCACGCCAGAGGGCCTGCGTATCGAGCTGCTGGAGACGAAGGACGGAACCTTCTTCGATTCGGGCAGCGCGACGCTGAACAAGAATGGACAGGAGCTGCTGGAGATGCTGGCCGGGCAGCTGGGAGGTTTGCCGAACCGGCTCTCGATTGAAGGGCACACCGACGCCGCGCCGTACGCGTCCAGGGACGGATACGGCAACTGGGAGCTTTCCACGGATCGAGCGAATGCGGCGCGGCGGGTGATGCAGGATTCGGGGCTGCGTTCGAACCAGGTGTCGCAGGTACGCGGCTATGCGGACCAGAAGCTGCGCGTGCCGTCCGATCCTCTGGATCCGTCGAACCGGAGAATCTCGCTGATCGTGCAATATCTGACGGTCGATGCTCCGCCGGTTCCGGCGAACGGGACGTCACCGCCCGCGGGAGCCGGCAAGGACGCGAAAGGTGAAGGAGGACAGCCGCCGGTAGCAATTCCGGCCCCGGCGAGCGAAGGGGTAAAGCCGGCGACGAGCGTCTCGTCCGATCCGGCTTCAAAGCCGGCGTCGGAACCCGCCCCGCAGGTCGAAGCCGGACGCCCAGGCGGATCGCAGCCACCGCAGAATGGGACCAAGCCGGCACCCATCGCAAAGCCCTCGGCAGCCAAACCGGCCGCGGGGAACATGGTGTCGCAGCTGTGGCACAAAGTGCGCGGAAAGTAGGAGCCCTCCAAAGACCAGCGGAACGCAACCGCCGCAAGCACCGCGCTGGGCCCGATCTTGTGCCACTATAAGGTTGTCAGCCCGTCTCGAATCTCATGCGAAGCATCGCAGACCCCTGGGGTCGGCGCGCGGCGGTCTTTCTCAGGAAGGAAAGAACTTGGACGAACCGGTACGCACGGCCGAGGAAACCAGCGATATCGACTTGCTCCACGATATCGGCAGCCGGATGGCGGCCGCCGACCCACTTCATGAGGTGCTGCAGCGCGTGCTCGACATGGTGACGGTGGCCGTGCGCTGCGATTCGTGCTTTATCTACGTGCTCGAGAAAGAAAAGCTGGTGCTGCGCGCCTCGAAAAATCCGCACGAGGACGTGGTGGACCGGATGCAGATTGACATGGGGCAGGGCGTCACCGGCTGGGTGGCTGAGCACAAGCAAACCGTCGCGCTGCCTGCCAAAGCCTGGGCCGATCCGCGCTTCGCGCGCTTTCCCGCGCTGCCGGAGGACCGCTTCGAGGCGTTTCTCGCCGTGCCCATCCTGTGCCGCGGGAAGCTCGTCGGCGCCGTCAACATGCAGCACCGCGAGCCGCACAACCACTCGAAGCGCGAGATCAAACTGGTCACGATGATCGGCTACCTGGTGGGCGCCGAGGTCGAGCTGGCGCGCATGGAGTATGAAAAGTCGCAACTGGCTGAGCAACTGGAAACGCGCAAGGTGATGGAGCGCGCCAAGGGCCTGCTGCAGCGCGAACTGGGCATCGACGAAGAATCCGCCTACCTGATGCTGCAGAAGCAGAGCCGGCAGAAGCGCAAGCCGCTGCGCGAGATTGCCGAGGCCATCATCCTGATGGACGACCTGCGCAAGGGAAAGAAGTAGGCGCTGGCCCGCGCCGGGCGGACGCCCTTCGCCTAAGAACTGACAGAGTAGCTGTGCCACTACGTTCCGAGTCCAGGGTCGTCCATTTTCGAACAGTGGAACCCGATAGCGGACAGGCGGGTTTCCTCCCCCCGGAGTAAGCGGCTTGTTTTCATGTCGATCGGGCCGGTGGAGATGGCAGGGGAACTGCCCGTTGCTATGCGTAGATCCCGTCTGCGCCGCCCCAGGCGCCGGAGAGTTCCATGCTGACTGATCTTCGCTTTGCCCTGCGGCAGATGCTCAAGTCGCCCGCGTTTACCTTGACTGCGATCGTGACCCTGGCCCTGGGGATTGGCGCGAACACGGCCATCTTCAGCGTCGTGAACGCGGTGCTGCGGCATCCTGCGGGCGTCGATCATCCGGAGCGGATTGCGGTGATGCACGTCAACTACACGCAGTTCACTCTCGATGTCCCCAACGTTTCCGTGCCGACCTTTGCGAAAGCCGCCTCGATGAGTGATCAGGTGGAAGCGGCGGCGATCGAGGGGGGTACCAGCTTCAATATCGTGCGCGACGGCCAGGCAGAGAACATTCCTGCGGCAAAAGTCTCGTCGCGCTGGTTCGATGTCTACGGCGCGCGGCCCATCGTTGGCCGGACCTTCGCGGCCGACGAAGATCAGCCGAATGCGGCGCCCGTGGTGGTGCTGAGCTACGGAATATGGCAACGCGTCTTCGGAGGCCGCCAGGACGTGGCCGGACAGACGTTGCTGCTCGACCAGAAACCGTATCGCGTCGTGGGCGTGATGCGCAGCGACTTTGCCTGGCCGCGCAAGGCGGAGGTCTGGGTGCCCATCGCGCTGTCGCCGGCGGCGTTCCGGCCGGAGAACCTCTTCAACGAATCGTACAATTCGACCGCGCGGCTGCGCGAAGGCGTCCCGGTGGAGAAATTCAGCGCGTTCCTGGCAGCGGCTATGTGGGGGACTTTGCAAAGCAGCGAGCGGGGTACCGCATTTGCGAAGAGTTCCGGGTGGAGTGTTTATGCGACGCCGCTGACCGATTTTGCCGCCGGGCCGCTGCGCACGCCGCTCTATGTGCTGTGCGGCGTGGTGGCTCTGGTCCTGCTGATCGCGGCAGCGAACGTGGCGGGGTTGCTGTTGGCGCGCGCTTCTGCGCGGAGTCGCGAGTTTGCCATCCGTACGGCGCTGGGGGCCAGCGCAGGCCGCATGATGCGGCAGATGCTGGTGGAGACGCTTCTGCTCGCGGGGGTGGCGGCGCTGGCCGGCGTGCTTGCGGGGCCTATGATTGGAACCCTGCTGCTGCGGCTGGTGCCGCACGATCTGGCGAGAGGGTTCGTGGTGCACACCGATCCGGCGGTGCTCGGGTTCACCGCAGGCGTCGCGATTCTGGCAGCGGTGATCGCGGGCATGGGCCCGGCTTTGACACTGCTCCGGTCGCGTAGCCGGCTCGCGCTGCACGAAGGTGGCCGCGGCGGCACGGCTTCTGCCGAGAAGCAGCGGATGCGCAGTGTGTTCGTGATCGCCGAAGTGGCGGCGGCTTTCTTCCTGCTCGCCGGGACAGGGCTCTTCCTCGCGAGCCTCGAAAAACTGCAGAAGGTCGATCCCGGCTTCAATCCGCACGGCGTGATGGCGGCCATGGTTCCCTTCTCCGGTCAGGATCTGTCCAAGAACCAGCCGCGCCAGGCCACGTTCGTGGGGAGCGTCGTTGGCAATCTGGCGGCGCAGCCAGGCGTGCTGGCAGCCGCCGCGGTTGAACCACTGCCGTTCGATCCGAATGACGGCGGCTCATGCTCTTTCTCGATTGTGGGCCGGCCCGAGGCGCCGAATGATCCCGGGCCGCATAGCCAGCTCTCCCTGGCGACGCCCGACTATCTCAAGGTGATGCAGATTCCGCTGCTCGCCGGGCGCTGGATCGAGCCCGGCGATATTGCCGCCACCCAGCCTGTGGTCGTCGTCGATCAGCGGCTGGCCAAAAAGTACTGGCCAGGCCAAAATCCGGTTGGACAGCACATCTCGCCTCAATGCGGCGGCGGCAAGATTCCGGCGACGATTATCGGGGTGGTCGCGAGCGTGCGGCTGAGCTCGCTCGAACAGGATACGAGCGACGGCATGCGCTACTTCCCCTTCGCGCAGGGGAGTGCTTTTCAGGCCGATTTCCTGGTGCGCACGAACGGCGATCCCAATCAGATGGCTCCGGTGCTCAAGCGCGCGGTAGCCGCGGTGGATTCTTCGCAGGCAGTCTCGACGCTTGTTCCGGTGGAGACGCTGGTCTCCGATTCGCTCGCCGGGCGACGGCTGATTGTGCGCATGCTGGCGGTGTTCGGTGGCCTGGCGCTGCTTCTCGCAGTGGTCGGGATCTACGGGCTCATCAGCTACGTGACCGCACAGCGTACCAGCGAAGTGGGCGTGCGTATGGCGCTGGGCGCGCAACGCATCGATGTGGTCCAGCTGATCATGGGTCAGGCGCTGATGCTGGTGATCATTGGGCTGGGGATCGGGGCCGCTCTGTCGGCGGTGGCCTCGGCGGTCCTGCGGAGGATGTTCACGGACTTCGGTGGCGGAATCTTTTCTTCGCTCAGTCTGGCAGCTCTGGCATTGCTGCTGGTGGGTCTACTGGCGGGATTAATTCCAGCACTTGCGCGCGGCGAGTTTGGATCCGGTGAAGGCGCTCAGAACAGAGTAGGCACAGAGAATAGAGGACGAAATGCTTGCTGATTTGAAATATGCATGGCGGCAGCTGAGAAAGTCGCCGGGATTTGCCGTGACGGCGGTGGTAACGCTGGCACTCGGCATTGGAGCAACGACGGCCATCTTTACCATGTTCGATCAGGTGATGCTGCGCATGCTGCCGGTGGAGCGTCCGCAGGAGCTGGTGCGGCCGAACTGGCACGGAAGCTTCTCCGGCTCTATGAGCTCCTTTGGCGGCGACTACGGCGATTACTACTCCTACCCGATGTACAAGGACCTCCGCGACAAGAACCAGGTCTTCAGCGGAATGCTGGCGGCGATGCGCACCAACGTGGGTATCTCCTGGCAGAATCAGGCGGAGAACGAGCACGCCGAGGTGGTGAGTGGAAATTATTTTCAAATGCTCGGGCTGAATCCCGCGGCAGGGCGGCTGTTCACGAACCAGGACGAGACGGCGAAGGATGCGAATCCGGTGGTGGTGCTGGCGTACGACTACTGGCGGACGCGCTTCAGCGGTTCCCGCGGCGTGATCGGGCAGGCGCTGATGATCAACGGCCATCCCTTCACGATTGTGGGAGTGGCGCCGGAGAATTTCAGTACGGCGATCGGCGGCTATCGCCCACGTGTGTTTGTCCCGGTAACGATGGAAGACATTGTCATCCCGTGGCGGGCCAAGCTGCACGATATGGATAACCATCAGAGCCTGTGGCTCACGGTGGTGGCGCGACTGAAGCCGGGTGTGAGCATCGCGCAGGCGCAGGCCAGCCTGGCGCCGCTGTGGCACTCGCTGCGCGCGCAGGAGCTCACGCTCTATCCGCACGCGTCGCAGAAGTTCAAAGAACGATTCGTCGACAAGTCAACGATCAAAGTGCTGGATGACTCACGGGGATTTACGCCGAATCGGCTGGACCTGAAGACGCCGCTGATCATCCTGCTCAGCATGGCCGGCCTGCTGATTGCGATGTGTACCCTGAACGTCGCGACGCTGCTGCTGTTGCGATCGACGGCGCGCATTCGCGAAATGTCGATGCGCTATGCGCTGGGCGCCAAAAGCAGCCGCATCGTGCGCCAGCTGCTGATCGAAGGCGGCATGCTGGGTGCCGCCGGTGTGGCAGGCGGGCTGGCGCTGTCGCCGGTGCTGGCGCTGACCCTGGTGCGGCTGATGACCACCGCCGAACCGGGCAAAGAGCCGTATTCTTCATCGCTGGACATGCGGGTGCTGCTGTTCACCCTCGGGCTGGCTCTGGTGGTGAGCGTGCTGTTCTCGATTGCGCCGGCGCTGCACTTCCTCCGGCCCGATCTGGCCGGCGCCCTGCGCCAGAGCACCGGCACGGCCTCGCGGACCTCGCAGCGTTTCCGCAAGGCTGCGGTCGGCTTGCAGATTGCGATCAGCGTTTTGCTGTTGGGGGGAGCGGGGCTCTTTGTGCGCACGCTCACCAACCTGCGCAACCAGCCGGTCGGTTTCGATACCAGGAACCTGATCAACTTCTCCGTGGATCCTCTGGAGGCGGGCTACGGTGAAGACCGGACGCCGCAGATCATGAAGGCCGTGCTCGAGCGGCTCGGACAGATCCCGCACGTGGAAAGCGTGGCCGGTACGACCGACCCCGAACTGGAAGGCGATTCCAACGTCGACGGGTATGTAATCCAGGGTCATAAGGCCCAGGAGGGCGAGAACGATGACTTCGAGACGGGCCGGATCACGCCTGGATATTTCCGGACGCTCCAGTTGCCGTTGCTGGTGGGTCGCGACTTCACCGAGGCGGATAAGACGGGTGCGCCCAAGGTGGCGATTGTGAATGTGTCGCTCGCGAAGAGGTTCTTCGGCTCGGCGCCGAACGCGCTGGGGCGCCTGATCGGCGACGGAGACAAGCCCGACATGACGATTGTGGGCGTCGTCGGCGACATCCGGCACCAGAGCCTGCGCACCGATATTGGGCCAGGAGTGTATTTGCCGTATGCACAGATGGAACATCCGACGGGTCTGGGTGTTTATGTGCGAACCGTGGGCGCGCCGGAGATCCTGGAGCCAGCCATCCGGCGTGCGGTCCATGACCAGGATTCGAGCCTGGTGGTCGACGAGATGGAGACGATGACGACGGTCGTCGATATGAGCGCCTCGAACGAGCGCGCGCTGGCGATTCTGGCTGCCAGCTTCGCGGTGCTGGCGGCGATTCTTGCCGCGGTCGGGACTGTACGGCGTTCTGGCGTACTCCACGCAGAGCAGGACCCGGGAGATCGGCGTACGGCTGGCGCTAGGCGCGCCGCGGAGCACGCTGGTGGCTCTGGTTGTGCGCGAGATGGCCTGGATCGCGGGAGCAGCTGCGCTGGTAGCGTTGCCGGCCACTGTCGCGCTGGCGCGCCTGTTTCACCAGCCAGCTCTATGGCGTCAGCACGTGGGATCCCGCTGTCCTGGCCGCCGCCCTGCTGCTGACCGCGGTGATGGTCGCGCTGGCGTCGGCGCTGCCGGCACAGCGGGCCACAGCGGTCGATCCGATGGAGGCGCTGCGAACGGAATAAGCAGGGAACCAGGAAGTAGGCCGCTTCGTAAGGAGTCAGCATGATCGAAGACCTTCGTTTCGCCTTCCGGCAGTTGCACAGGAGTTCTGGATTCGCGGCCGCGGTGGTGGTCACGCTGGCGCTGGCCATCGGGGTGAACACCGCGGTCTTCAGCCTGCTCGACGGATTCCTGCTGCGCCGGCTCCCGTATCCCCAGGCGGACCGGATCGCCGCGCTCATCACCCACCGCGAGTCGAAGAACAATCCGGCGAACTTCGACGACGACGATTCTGCCGACCTGTTCACCTGGAAAGCAGTGCAGGAAGGCGTTCCCTCGGTTGTTGCTGCCGCGGGCGGCCAGCCCTTTGGCAACACCGAGGGCGTGAATCTCGAAGCGGGCGCGGCCCAGGGCGGCGCGGTGCGTTACGTGCACAACGCGACTGTTTCCGCACACTACTTCGAAGTGCTCGGGATCGAGCCAGTGCTGGGACGCGGCTTTACCGAGGACGAGGACCAGCCCGGCACGGGCAAAGCAGCGGTGCTCAGCTACGGCCTGTGGCGGACGACGTTTCATCAGGACCCGTCGATCCTCGGCAAATCGATTCTCTTGCGCGGCGCGCCCTACACCGTGGTGGGCGTCCTTCCTCAGGGCGCGCAGATGCCCAATCCCGCCGATGTGTGGACCCCGTTGATGCCTTCCGACCCCAATGGCGTGTGCGCGGGGAACAACTGCCTGATCCTGATGCGGCTCAAACGCGGCGCCACCTGGGAGGAGGTGCGCGGGCAGCTGGCGCATCTGCCACCGGCCCGCAACAGCAATCTCGCGAAGCAACGCGTGTGGTATTACCCAAGCCCGCTGCACTTCTATGCGGGCAGCGGCATGCGCCAGCAGACCCAGGCGTTGATGGCCGCGGTGGGCTTCATCCTGCTGATCGCCTGCGCCAACCTCGCCGGCCTCATGCTGGCCCGCATCCACCGCCGCACGCCGGAAATGGCCACGCGCCTGGCGCTGGGCGCAACCCGTGCAAGGATCCTGCGTCAGCTCTGGATCGAAAACCTGGTGCTGGCGCTCGCCGGAGGCGCCGTTGGCCTGGGTCTGGCATTGGCCCTGTTTCCTGCCATGAAGCAACTGCTGCCAGACGAGATGATCCCAATCGGCGGCTTCACCCTGGATGGTCGCGTGCTGGCATTTACCATCGCCGCGACGCTGCTCACCAGCCTGCTCTTCGGGGCGCTGCCGGCGCTCGAGACGCGGCGCGTCGATCTGCGCAGCTCGATTGCTACAGGAACACGCTCCGTTGCAGGTGGCTCGAGCCTGATTCGCAAAGGGCTCATCGGCGCGGAGGTTGCGCTGACCGTGGTCCTGCTGGCGGGCGCAGGGCTGCTCATCCGCACGCTCGTCCATTTGGAGTCGATCCCGCCAGGTTTCGATCCTCACAATGTGATAGCCGCGAAGGTCTCGCTCGACGATGCGCGCTATCACGATCCGGCCGCATTCGATCAACTGCTATCGAAGAGCGTCGCAGCGATGCAGCAAATTCCAGGCGTCCAGACGGCGGCCGTCTCTCTCAGCGCTCCCTACGAGACATTCATCAACGACGGTATTCAGTTTGCCGACGGTCCGATGGCCGGGCAGGAACAAGCCAGCAGCTTCAGCTACATCACCCCCCTGTATTTCGCAGCACTGCGCATCCCCTTGCTGTCGGGTCGTACCTTCACCGACGGTGATAGCTCGACGTCAGAGCCGGTCGCGATCGTGAATACGGCCTTTGGCAAACACTTCTATCGCGAATCCAACCCGCTGGGCCGGCATTTCAAAGATAATTCGAGAACCTTCACCATCGTCGGCGTAGTGCCCGATGTGCTCGACCAGTCGAACGTGGCACGCGATGCCCCCATCGGCATCGACCCCATCTACTACGTGCCCTACACTCAGACCTCGCCCCGGCTGCTGACCATCGTCCACATGTGGGCGCAGCCTTCGTGGATCGTGCGCACCCGCGGGCCCATCGCGGGACTGACCGGCCAGATGCAGCATGCGCTCGCCGCCGCCGACCCCGGACTGCCGTTCTCCGGCTTCTACTCCATGCAGGATTTGCTCAACAAACAGTTACAAATGCAGCGCATCGAAGTGATGCTGCTGGGAACGCTGGCCGGGCTCGCGCTGCTCCTCTCGGCGGTGGGCATCTACGCGCTGGTGTCGAACCTGGTGGTGCAGCGGACGCGCGAGATCGGCATCCGCATCGCGCTGGGTTCGACGCTGGGCGGCGCGATGCGCCATATGGCTTCGTCAGGAGTAGTGGCGGCGTTGGGTGGCGTTGTTGCGGGGTTGGTCTGCTCCTTCTTCGTGCTGCGCGTGATGAAGAGCGCAATCTATGGTGTCACTACCTGGGACCCCGTGACGCTGGTAACGGTGCCGCTGCTTCTGGTGGCGATTGCGGCGGCGGCCAGCCTGTTGCCCGCGCTGCGCATCGCCCGCATCGATCCGGCGGAGACGCTGCGCGCGGAGTAAGACGGCCGTTCACCGGTCGCTGGCAGAGTTTTCCTCCATGTTGGGCGGCGGAGCCACGAGACTTCGCCGCCGCTTTTTCGCGTCTAATCTGAGCATATGAAGGTCGTTGCCCTGGAGAAGTTTGGCGGGCCCGAGGTGCTGCGCATCGCGGAGGCGGAGAAGCCGCGTCCAGGTGCGGGCGAGGTGCTGATCCAGGTCGCCGCTGCGGGCATCAACCGTGCCGATATTCACCAGCGCCAGGGGAACTATCCGCCGCCGCCGGGGGCCTCGGAGATTCTCGGCCTCGAAGTGGCCGGGATCATCGCCGAACGTGGGCCGGAGGCCGATCCGCGCTGGAAGATCGGCGACGCGGCCTGTGCGCTGGTTCCAGGCGGCGCGTACGCGGAGTATTGCGTGGCCCACGGCGGATGCTGCTTGCCGATTCCGGCGGCGTTCGCGAAAGATGCAGCGACTGCGATGACGAACGCCGCGTCGCTGCCCGAGGCGGCCATGACGGTGCGGGCGAATCTGTTCGATCCGCGCAGAATCTTCGAGGGCGATCGCTTTCTGATGCAGGGTGGTATCAGCGGCGTGGGCACGATGGCCATCCAGGCGGCTCTGGCCTTTGGCGCTCATGTAGCTTCAACCGCCGGGTCGGAAGACAAATGCCGGTTCCTGCGCGAGCTGGGCTGCGAGCGCGCCTTCAACTATCGCGAGGAGGACTGGGTCGCCGGTGCGCGCGAATGGGCCGGCGCGCCTCCGGACGCAGGCGTCGACGTCATCCTCGACATGATCGGCGGCGACTATTTCCCAAAGCATATCGATCTGCTGCGGCGGGATGGCCGCCTGATTCACATCGCCCACGGTGGCGGGGCGGATGTGCAGCTCAATCTGCGCAAGTTGGTCCAGAAGCGCCTGCTGGTCACCGGCTCCACGCTGCGCTCGCGCACGGTGGCCGAGAAAACGAAGCTGCGCGACGGCGTGGAGCAGCATTTGTGGCCGCTCCTCGATTCCGGCCGCATCCGGCCCATCGTCGATCGCGTCTATCCAATGGAAGAGGTGGCGGACGCGCATCGTCGCATGGAGTCGAGCCGGCACATCGGCAAGATCGTGCTTCGGATAGGCGCGTCCCCACCGGAGTGAGAAGATAAGGCAGGTATGCGTGTCACGACTCGGGATCTGCGCCGATGGATCGTGGGAACGGCCGCCCTGCTGCTGGCGGTGGTCGCCGGCTTCGTCATCTACGGGCGCAATCGCTTCCGGCACATCGAGAAGGATCTGCCCGGCCGCCTCGGCATCAGCGTGCAATCCACCTCCAACACCATCACCTTTTCGCAATCCACCCAGGGACACACGCTGTTCACGCTGAAGGCAGCGAAACAGGTCCAGCTCAAGTCCGGCCACGTACTGCTGCACGACGTGGACATCACCCTCTACGGGCCGCCCGGATCGGGACGCAAGGACCGCATTGCCGGCAGCGATTTCGATTACGACCAGACCAACGGCGTGATCGTCAGCCAGGGCGACGTGGAGATCGAGCTGCAGGGAACGGCGAAGGCGGCTCCGGCGAACGGCGACGCGGGCGACGCAAACGCCAATACGATTCGCGTGAAGACCCAGGGTCTGACCTTTCTCCAGAAGACCGGAAACGCTTCGACGCAGCAGCAGGTGGAGTTTGAGTTGCCGCGTGCGGCCGGAACCGCGGTGGGTGCGGATTACAACTCGAAGACCGGCGTGGTCGTTCTCTCCAGCCAGGTACACATCACCACCAGCAACAACGGAAAGGCGGCGGTTGTCGATGCGGCGCATGCAACGCTGCTGCGTTCTTCCAATCAGGCCCTGCTGGTGAACCCGGCTGTGAATTATCAGACCGAGGACGCCAGCTCTGACCAGGCGACCGTGGATTTCCGCCGGGATGGAACCGCGGAGATGATCGACGCGAAGGGCCACGTGCGGATGAAGACCGACGACGGAGGGACGGTCAATGCGGAAACCGCACACATCTTGCTGGACGCAAAGAGTCAACCGACGCAAGCCGACCTGGGCGGCGGCGTCCAGTTCGCGTCGGCCCGCGAGAACCAAACCATACGCGGATCGTCGGGCAACGGAACGCTGCTGTTTGCGGCGGCGGCCGCGGGGCAGCACGCGCAGACGCAATTGCGGCACGCGGAATTTCGCGAGAACGTAAAGTTCGACGAAGACCTCAATGGCATAGCGAAGGACCCACGGGGACGCGCACAGAAACAAATGCAGGCGCAGAAGCTGAACGTGGACTTTGGTCCGGTCAGGGGCCGGCGCGGTGTGGAAGCGCGGAAGGCGATCGCGGAGGGCAGTCCGGTGATCACCTCGCGCCAGATGCCTTCGAAGGGGCCGGAGCAGACCACCCGCATCAGCGGCGATCGGCTGGTGGCGACGCTGGGCGCAGGGAATGCGCTCCAGCAGCTGGACGGCACGGGCAACGCGGAGATCGTCCAGTCAGCCACGGATGGCGCGCGCAACACCACAAGGGGCGATGTGCTGCACGCGAGCTTTATGCAGGAGCCGGCCGCCGCGAAGGAGACGACGAAGGACAGGGTCTCCAGGGCCGGGACCAAAAAGCCAGAGCCGCGAATGGAGACCACGCTCGAGACGGCCATCCAGGATGGCAATGTTGTGCTGACTGAAACGCCGGCGAAGAAACCCGGGGCGACGACCCAACCCGACACGCTGGCCGGATGGGGGCAGCACGCGGAGTATCACGTTTCCGATCAGGTGCTCCACCTGACCGGCAGTCCGCGCATCAGCGATGGCGCAATGATGCAGGTGGCGGCGGATCAGATCGACTATCACCGCGACACCCAGAACGCCGCGGCCAGCGGTCATGTGAAGGCCACCTACACTCAGGCGACGAAAAGCGGAGAAGGGTCGGATCAAAAGGCGCCGCCGACGATGGGCGGCAGCGGCCCGGTGCACGTGATCGCCGAGCGCGCGACCATGGAGCATGCGAAGAACCAGGACTTCTTCTACGGGACCCAGCGGAATCCGGCACGGATGTGGCAGGATCCCGATTCGTTGCTGGCGCCGGTGATCGAGATCGACCGCGATCAGAATGAGTTGAAGGCCTGGGGTGAGAACACGGGGAGCGCACCTGTGGTGAATGCGAACTTCACCACCGCGCTCGGGGGGCAACAGCAGGCCAGCGTGGTGCGGGTGCGCAGTCAGACGCTGGTCTACTCCGACAAAACACGCCAGGGCGATTTCCAGGGATCGGTGACAGCCGTGCAGAGCGATGAGTCAATTCATGCCGACGACGCCGTCCTGTACCTGAAACCGGCGGCGGGCAATGCGAAGCCCGGACAGAAACCCACAGAGAACACCGCGACCACGGGAACGGCAAAACCCGCCGCGAAACAAAACTCGCAGCTCGATCGCATCGTCGCCACCGGCCATGTCGTCTTCGCGCAGCCCGGACGCAGGGGCAATGGCGAGAAGCTGATCTACACAGCCGGCGACGGCAAATACATCCTGAGCGGAACCGAAACCGCCCCGCCGCAGCTGTGGGATCGCGTGCACGGAACCACCACCGGAGAGGCGCTGATCTTCTCCAGCCAGGATGACAGGGTCGAAGTGAGCGGAGGAAAATCGAGCGCGGTGACCGAGACGCGCGCGAAGAAATAGGAATCTCATCGGGTTCTTTGCACGCTCTGCTGCTCGCCTGTAAGCTGGTCAAAGATTCATGCGCAAGCTGGCCACCGACGAGATCAACAAGTCCTACAAAGGGCGGCAGGTGGTGCACGGAGTGACCGTGCAGGTGACCGAAGGCGAAGTCGTCGGCCTCCTCGGTCCCAACGGCGCCGGCAAGACGACAACCTTTTATATGATCGTGGGCCTAGTGCAGCCCGACGGCGGGCGCATCCTGCTCGACGACGAAGTCATCACCAACGTGCCCATGTACATTCGGGCGCGCCAATATGGCATCAGTTATTTGCCCCAGGAGCCGTCGGTCTTCCGCAAGCTGACCGTCGAAGAGAACATCCTCGCCGTTCTGGAAGTGCAGCCCATCGCTCCCGAGATGCGCCGGGCACGCGCAGAAAAGCTGATCGAGCAGCTGAATCTGGGGCACATTCGCAAGACTCGCGGCTACGCGCTCTCCGGCGGTGAGCGGCGCCGGGTGGAGATCGCCCGCTGCCTGTGCATCCAGCCCACCTTCATCCTGCTGGACGAGCCCTTTTCGGGAATCGATCCCATTGCGGTCCTCGACCTCCAGGAAATCATCTTCGACCTCAAAGCCAGCGGTATCGGCGTCCTCATTACGGACCATAATGTACGCGAGACGCTCTCGGTCACCGATCGCGCCTACATCATCAATGAGGGGCGCATCTTCCGGCACGGCACTCCCGAAGAGCTTGGAAACGACCCTGAGGTGCGTCGCGTCTATCTGGGAGAGGGTTTCAGCCTGGGGTAACTTTGGTTCGCTAATTACCTGAGGAACCAAGCAGATACGGTAACGGCAACAGAATTGCTGCGCGGTCCTGGCGCGCGGATGTAAACTCGGGGCATCGGGCCAATTTGTAGAGGATTATGGTTCTTCTTCAGCCAAAACTCAGTCTCAAGGTAGCTCAACGCCAGATTCTGACGCCGGGACTGATGCAAATGGTCAGCGTTCTGGCGCTGAACAAGCTGGAGCTGAAGGA
Organism: uncultured Acidobacteriaceae bacterium; assembly: GCA_963819725.1. Classification (GTDB taxonomy): domain Bacteria; phylum Acidobacteriota; class Terriglobia; order Terriglobales; family Acidobacteriaceae; genus Palsa-343. The sequence continues at coordinate 185,147 of CAWFXK010000007.1, read as the reverse complement.
GATGATCCAGGCCGAGATCGCCGAAAACCCCGTTCTTGAGGAGATGGACGAGAACGTCCCTCTCCTGGACGACGTGTCCCGCGCTGAAGAGGATCGCGACCGGCCGGTCGAAACCCCGCCCGCGACCGAAGTGGAGAAGAAGGAGAAAGACCCCTTCGACGAGATCGACTTCGGCTCCTATTTCCAGGACTACCTCGACCCCGGTTTCCGCTCGCCCAACAATTATGAAGAGATCGAGAAGCCCTCGATCGAGAACTTCCTGTCCGCTCCGGCTACCCTGACCGACCACCTCTTCTGGCAGCTCGGCGCGCTGAGCCTCTCCCCCGCCGTACGCGAGGCCGCCGAGTACGTCATCGGCAACCTCAACGAGGACGGCTACCTCACCGCGACCGACGACGAGCTGCTCGCCGGCTATCTGCGCGAACAGATGGAACCCGATACACCCGACCACAGCAAGAACCTCTACGAGCGCGTGTCCGAGCTCCCCCCCGCGATGGCCGAACGGGCACGGGGCCACTTGGCGACGGCGCTGGAAGTGGTGCGGATGCTCGACCCCATCGGCGTGGGCACCCGCGATTTGCGCGCATGCCTGCTTGTGCAGGTCGAGGCGCAGAAGAAAGAATTCGACCTGATCTTCGCGCGCACGCACCGAGCTCACAAAGTCAACGGCCATGCGGCAACCCCCAACGGAACCACCGCTTCCGCATCGGAGCCAGCCGATGCGCATCCGCCCCTGGAAGCGATCGCCAACGGCGGCCCAGTCACCGCCGGCGGGGGCTCTCCGGCGCACCTGCCGCCTCATGCAGCGATCAACGGCAACGGCACGAAGCCCGAGCCGGCGATATCCGAAGAAGCCAGGCGCCTCGAGGTCTTCGAGATGGCACGGCAGATTATCGACGCGCACATGCTACTGCTGCAGAAGCGCGACCCGCGCGAGCTGTCCAAAGCGCTGGGCAAAACCATCGAAGAAACGCAGCGGGCCATTGATTTCATCCGCACCCTCGATCCCCGCCCCGGCCAGCGCTACAACCGCAGCGAAGCCCGGCTCATCGAGCCCGACGTTGCCTTCGTCAAGCGCGGCGAAGACTGGGTCGTCGCCATGAACGAAGAAGACCTGCCCACCCTGCGCCTCAACCAGGGCTACCGCCGCCTGCTCACCCACGGCGACACCGGCAAAGACGTCAAAGATTACGTGAAGGAGCGCTACCGCTCCGCGCTGCAACTGATGCGCAACATCGAACAGAGGAAGAACACCATCCTCCGGACATGTGAATCGATCGTGCGCCGCCAGACCGAGTTTCTGGAGAAGGGCGTCGACGCCCTCAAACCCATGATGATTAAAGAAGTGGCTGAGGAGATCGGAGTGCACCCGTCCACCGTCAGCCGCGCCGTATCCAGCAAATATGTGCACACTCCGCAGGGCGTCTACGAGCTGCGCTTCTTCTTCTCCGAAGGGGTGAACGGACCGGAGGGCGCCGCCACTCCGCTGATGCTGCTCAAGCGCAAGGTCAAGAAGCTGATCGAGGACGAGGATCCAGGCAAACCGCTCACCGACGATCAGATTGCCACCATGCTGCAGGGGCAGGGCATCGACGTGACGCGGCGCACGGTGGCAAAATACCGCGAAGACCTGCGCATTCCCAGCACCCATCAGCGTCGTATCCGCAGCTAAAGGCCGCTGCGGCATCTCCCCTTCAGACAGGAGCTTTCCATGCAGGCCGAGTACACAGGAAGGCAACACACCATTACCCCTTCGCTCCGCCGTCTGGGCGACGAAGGGATCGAGCGCATCGCGAAGCTGTTGCCCAAAGTGGTCGGCGCCCACATCGTGCTGACCTCGGAGAAATATCGCAAGACCGCCGACGTGTCGGTGAAGATGCGGGCCGGCAAAATCGTCGGCTTCGCCGAATCGAACAATATGGAGCAGGCGCTCCGCGAAGCGCTGGACCGCGCCGAGACGCAGGCGGTCCGCTACCGCAAGCGGATGAACACCATCAAACGCCAGCCTAAGGAAGAGAAGCTGCCCAACGACGTGATGCCGGTGCGCGCCCGCAGAGCCAGCCGTACGCGCTCCGAGGCGCCGGAGTCGGAGAACGCGACGGCCGTTGCAGCCAGCACCAACGGCAAGCGTCCGTCGAAGACCGTCGTGCCCGTGACGGTGCATACCTTCCCGGCAACCCGGCCCATCTCCGAGCCGCACGTCGTGCGCTCCCTCGATTCGGTCGCCCTGCGCCCCATGACCATTGAAGAAGCGGTCAAGGAAGCGGAATTTCGCGACCGCGACGTCTTCGTCTTCCGTCGCGCCGACGGCGTGCTCTGCGTGCTGCACCGCATGCGCGACGGCAAAATGGAGCTGATCGAAGCGCCCTAGAAGCAGCGGGTAGCGGGTAGCGCGTAGCGTCCAACAACCCAACGCATCCCGTGTTTTTCCAAACGCTAAACGCTATCCGCTAAACGCTGCCCCTCACACATCCTGATCCAGATCCAGCTTCCCGATTGCATCGTTGAGCGCCTGCGCGGCCGCTTTCCGCTGCTGATCGAGATCCGCTCGTTGCTTCTTCAGCGCATCCAGCCGATCCTCGTCGCTGTTCATCTCGCCCGCATACCGCCGTGCCAGCGCTCGCTCTTCCTGCGTGTCCTTCAGCCCCGCCAGGTTATCGTGCAGGCGCTTCTGGTCCGCGGTCAGCCGGTCCATCTCCTTCTGGTTTGCGTCGATCTGTGTATCCAGGTCGTGGACTTTCGTCCGCGCGGCCAGCACCGGCGCCAGCACCAGGTGCCAGGGCTTCGGATTGGGGGTGTTGACGATGAGCTCGAGCATGCTGTCCTGCATGTCCGCAAGCTGGTAGCGGATCGCTTCCGTGTGCGCCTCGCCCACCTGCAGCCGCACCGTATCCCCCGCCTTCGCGGCGATGCTGAAGCGATAAAAGGACGCCGACGTCTCGGCGGGCTTGACCTCGGAGGTCAGCGTCCAGCCGTTCTCCACCGGATGCTCGACCACCACGGTCCGCGCATCGGTGGCCGCGTTGTGGACCACGTAGGTCACCTCGCGGACATCCTCGACGCGCTCGGTCAGCACGCCGTCATGGATCGTCACATGGCGCAGTTGTGACGAGTTGCGGTGCCCTTCGGTAGTCACGTGAACGGCTTGGTCAACCGCATACGACAGCAGACGCTTTTCGCCCGCGTGGATCGGGTCCATCAGGCCCTCGCCCGCGAATTCGCCGTTGTCGAAGATGGAGAAGCTGCCGCGATCCAGCGTGATGTTGCCGGAGTTCGTCAGCCACAACGCGCGCAGCGGCGCTGGATCGTTCGCGTTGTAAAGCGTCACGCGATCCGCCTGAACGTTGGTCTGCAGCACCGGCACCAGCGCCGACTCGTTCTTATGGATCGTGATCGGCTGCGAGACGTTGTACTCGAAGAAGTCGTCGAATTTCGTCGAGGATGCAGAGGCGGATTCGTCCTGAAAGGCGTGATACATTCCGCCGCCGTACCCGCCGCCTGTGCCGGAGCCAGTTCCGAGGGCGCCCACGACCCCGCCCATCACACCGCCGGAGAACCCGGAGCTCGCCCTGCCAGCCCCGGTGCCCCGACCGTTAAGCTTCGAATAGAGCTGGAATTGCTGCGTCTGCAGCGGGGTTGCTGTGCCGTTCACTGTGACTGTCTCGCTGGAGGATGCTATCGGTACCGCAGGTGCAGCCGATGCAATCGCCCCCTCATGCGTCGTCGGCGCCACATTCGCGGCCTCCGGTACCGGCACCTCCGGCCGCTGGGTGTAGATCGGCTGCGACAACGGCTCGATGAAGCTCTGCGGGGCCCCCGCGACCAGCGACAGCTGAACATTGTTCCAGTCGGTACCGACCGTGTTATCTACCACCGCCCATCCCTGCAGAATCGCCGTCTCCGGACTCGAAGCCGTGGCGCCGGATTTCCCAGTCTCCGGGAAGACAATCCGATAGGTGCTCTTCCACACCGGAACTTCGCTGATGTAACTGACTTTGATATCGCGAGTGCCGCTGCCCTGCGCCTGAGCGTGAGGTGGCGCATCTGCTGGCTCTGCGTCGAAGCGAGCAACGCGAGATACTCGTCGAGGTCGCGGCGCAAACCGCCGTCCAGAACACGCACGCTGGTCGCGCCCGTCAGCTCCGAGGTGCGCACCGCACCGGCATCGCTTATGATCGTGAGGAACGCACGCTCCAACGTGTCGCCGTTGGTCGCTTTCTCCGAGCGCGTCTCGTAGTTCACAACCCGTCCCGCAACCACTCCTCCGCCCGCGCCCGAAACTTCCACGCGCGCGCCGCGCAACGCTCCGTACAGGTCTTCGGTCGTCGGCTGATCGTCGAGCCCGAGGGGAATGTTCTTCAGCTGCTGATCGAGCGGCGTGGTGGAGTTGTAACCGACGCCGGTGATGCGGCCGCCGCCCAGGTCGAGCGCGGTGAGGGACTGCAGCACATCGTTCAGTTGCGACGAAGTGAAGTCGATCGTCACCGCCTGGTTGCCGGTCACGCGGCCAGCATGTTCGAAGTAGCCAACGCCGTTCTTGTAGAGCACGACGCGTCGCACCGGCAGCTCCGAATTCGTCGAACGCAGACTGGCCTCGGCTACGGCTGGAGCCTTCGTGCTTGTTCCTGGCTGAGAAGTTTGGGCAACGAGGAAGGCAGAGGACAAAAACAGAGCCGCACAGACGAGCCTGCGCACGGAGAACCTCCTGAATGGAATACGACGGAAGCTGTTGGGATAGACGCGAAATTTTGGAAAGGGTTCCCGGGCTCGCCATCCTGGACTTGCCTCCCCTGCGGCAACATCGCGCCTCATGCCGTAGAACGGCGAAGGGAAGGGAACTTGCAGGGATTTTCCGAGGAGATATGGCCGTTGCTTTCAAATTTCTGGTTGCGGAAGCATTCGCTGGTCCCGGAAGAAGTCGCCCCTCGAGTTGTCAAATGAGATGACGACGGAGGTCCGGTGCTGCCAATCTCTGCCTCCGTCACTCAGCAGGACGACATCACTCTGATCGCGTGCGCATGGGTCTGGCTGCGTACATCGTGAGCCGAACCCGCGGCAAGCCGCGCGACACACACGGCGCCTCAGCGTTTCTATCGGACATGGCTTCAAATTGTGCCCTTTTACAGACCGAAGCAGCCCGCCATTACTTTGCCGCAGCGACGATGCTTCGAGCGTCGGCAGCGTTGGGCCCTTTGGGGTCGAGCTGAAGGTATTTCTGATACGCTTCGAGGCAGCCTGGCGGCAGGACCATCTTCTGTGTTTTCGGATCGATGGTGGCTTTTGCCAGCAGAGCCTGGCCCTTGAAATAGTAATTCGCGGCGCGCGTCGCATCCAGTGCGATGGCCTGATCGGCGGCGGCCAGTTGCTCATCGGAGTGGCCGGTCTGGTAGAACACAATCATCTCGTTATGGCGATATTGCGCAGCCTGGGAGGGAAAGGCAACGACAGCGTTGTCGAACGCTTCCTGTGCTTCCTTCACCTTCCCTTCGTGAGCGTAGATCTCGCCGAGGCTGGCGTAGCAACTACCTTTTGCGTCGCCGGAGAGGCTTTGTTTTCCCCCGGGGTCCGGTCCGGTGTCGGAAAAGCTGCTGTTTTTCGTCGGTCCTCCGGGTGGCCCGTAGAAACCGGTGGGGCCTTCTTTCTGTATTCCTCCGGGTCCGATTCTTAATGCCGTTTTGAAGTCATTCTCCGCATCGGGATACTTGGCGAGAGCCAGTTGAGCCAGGCCGAGCTCCACCCAGGGAAGAATGACCCTGGGCTGGGACTGCGTGACCTTCAGCATGAGCGCTTCTGCGTCGGCGTAGCGCTTCTCCGCGGTTGCTTTGCGCGCCTGACCCAGCATGGCGTTCACATTCGCAACCTCCTTGCCGCTGATGGCGAGATCACTATGCGCCTCTGCCGGCGGGGGAACAGGGATGTTCAGGGCAAGTTCGGGAAACTTCCCCCTTCCCTCGTAGCCTTTGTACTCACTGGTGAAGAGCGTACGACGGATGCTGTATGCGCCTGCTGCCTGCGACTCTCCGTTGGGCACAACCTCGGTGAGGATAACGCTCCTGAGGGGCAAAACCGCCAGCGCGTCACCGACCCTGACGGGGGCATAGTCAACCCGAGTGTCTTCCTGGTGGACGACTTCGCCAGGCTTGAATTCGGCCTCGGTGTTCAGGCGGACGACGATTCCGGTTTCGGGGTTGATGAAAATCTCGCCACGGTAAGGCACGTCGTTGGTTTTGAAGTCTTGCCAATTGGTGGCGGTTTGAAAATTGCCGGATGCACCCCCTGCCGCGCCTGAACCTGAAGCACTGCCCAGCGCCGCCGATGTGAAGGTCACCGAGCCTGCCTGGGTAACTTTGGGGAAGCAGCAGACGTTCACGTTGAACTGAGAGTCCTTCTTCGGGACCTTGAACGAGAAGACCGCCGCCGGCTTGCCATTGACCTCTTCCCAGCGCAGCCATTGCATCGACCCGGCAGCCTGTGCCGCCTGATAAACCTGCCCCAAATCGGGCCCCGGCGCGCGAAGAGCGATCATCCCGTTGGCTCCCCACGTGGTTTTGTCCTCGGGAAGTTTCTCGATGCCATGGTCACTGGAGTACACGCTGTCGGTCGAGTTGATGTAGCGGATGTAGCGGTAAGCCTCAGAGACAGCTGATCCAGTGGAAACGTCTCTGCTGCCGCCCTGCATTCCAGAACTGGCAGCAGTGGCTTGCAAATTGTCCTGGAAGCGGAGCGTGGTTTTCGTAGCAGTGACGACCGGCAGTTGAGCATACGTCTTCGTAACGTATGCAGCAGCTTTATCCAGAATCTCTTTCTGCGCGGCTGTATCGGGAGCCGGAGTCGGCGGAATGTCCTCTGGCGGGGGCGCCAGAAGAGCGCTGCGCGCCTCGAGCACGTAAAGCTGCTCCCTGGTCTGAGATCCGGGTGCGTCCGCCAGGAGCTTATTCATGACGGCGAGGGTCAGTTGCTCGCTCAGTTCCACCTGTTTCAGGGCTGTTGCCACGTCTGCATCCGACTTCTTGTCGGCCTGCATGGTCTTCAGCGTGTCTTCAAGTTCGCCGACCGACATCTTTTTTGCCGACCAGGCCGGAAGTGCCAGAACGATCAACGCAATAATGCAGACAAAACGTTTCACCTGGATACCTCTCCTGCAACCTGCTCCATGGGGCGCTCGATGGCAGCCGCCCACCAGCATTCTCCAGATGCGAACCGGGAATTGCGGGAACAAGTCTACCACCGGCGCGGACGAAAGGACTTTGCTCGATGCCGAGGGCCACAGGCCGTTTTGGGGTGATGGCCTTTAGGAAGGGAGGGAGGGAGGCGACCTGTGCCCTGAGCCCTGAGCCTGTCGTTACAGGTACTCGTTCATCATCCGCGCCCAGGTCGGCCAGTCATGCGCGTTGTATGCGTCCCAGATGTAGAGGTGATGCGGAATCCCCTTCGCGCCCATGATTCGCGACAGGTTCTCGTTTTGCCAGAGGCAGTGGTCGTCCCAGCCCGTGCCCAGAATGTAGGCCCCTCGGCTGTAGCGGTCCAGGTACCACTGATCGCTGAGGTTCGCCAGGTAGTGCGGCGGCAGGTTGAAGTAAACGTCCTGGTCGTAATAACCGCCCAGGAAGCCGCTCAGGTCGAACGCCCCGCTCATCGAGAGGAATCCGGTGAAGCGATCCGGATGGCGCATCGCAATGTTCACCGCATGATAGCCGCCGAAGCTGGCGCCGAGCGCCACAAGGTGGGGATCGAGGTTCTTCAGCCGAATCAGTGGCAGCACCTCGTCCATCACGTAGTTCTCGTACTGCACGTGGCGCGCGACCCGCCAGCGCGGTGGCACATTGCGGTTGTACCAGCTCTCGGCGTCGACTGAATCGACGCAGAACAGCTGAATCTGTCCCGCGTCGATCTTGTGCGCAACAGCGGCCACGAGACCGCGGTCCTCATACTCAAAGAAACGGCCCTGCGAGCTCGGAAAAACAAGGATCGGAACGCCGCCGTGGCCGAAGACGAGCAACTCCATGTCGCGGTCCAGACGCCACGACCACCACTTGTGATATTCGCGATTCATTCCAGGTTCACGCTGCCGTTACGGTATCGTAAAGCATCGGAACTCAACAGCGCGGGAGATTTCGCCAACGCGCCACCACGACACCAGGAGAGACCCGAAACCGTTGGAGCCCCAGATCGAAAGTCAGACGCACAGCCTGACACCGACTCCGGCGCCACCCGTCCCGCCGCCGGGTGAATCGCCTCCGCTCCATCCTCGGGTCCACAAACATCCCGGGTTCACGAGCCGCTTCCTGCCAGGCGAGCGCGAGATCAGCGTCTACGTGCCCCCCGGTTATCAGCAGGAGTCCGAACACCGCTATCCGCTCCTGATTTTGCAGGACGGCCAGAATCTCTTCGATCCGTCGACGTCCTTCATTCCCGGAAGAACCTGGCGTGTTGCGGAAAGCGCCGACGACGCCATCGCCGCCGGGGAAGTGGAGCCGCTGGTGATTGTGGGCGTCGCCAATGCCGGCGACCGTCGCATCGCCGAATACACGCCGACGCGAGACATGAAGCTGGGCGGCGGCGAGGCCGGCAAGTATGCGCTGCTGATCACGCGCGAGCTGCTGCCGTTCCTGCATGCGCGTTACCAGCTGCTTTCGGGACCGGACCACACCGGCATCGGCGGCTCGTCGCTCGGTGGTCTGGTCTCTTTCTGGATAGGGCTTGCGCACCCGGAGATCTTCGGCCGGCTCGCGGTGCATTCCCCGTCAGTCTGGTGGAATCACCGCTACATCCTCGCGTATCTGAACGACGTTGCGCCCGGACTGCACCAGCGGCCGAGAATCTGGCTTGATGCGGGCGAGCAGGAAGGCCGCCGCACCCTCTCCGACGCGGATATGCTACACACGCGGCTGCGCAAACAGGGCTGGCGCGACGAGGTGGATCTGCATTTCGAAACGGTCGCAGGCGGAAAGCACGACGAGGCCTCCTGGGCGGAACGCGTGCGCCCCATGCTGCGGTTCCTTTTCCCGGCCCAGCGCAAACCGGGCAGCCGAGAGTCGGAAGCTCAGGGCTCGTGATGAACGGCACGCCCATGGATCTGATCCGCAAGCTCGACGAGACGGCGACAGCGTTACGGGACCTGGCGAATCGCGTGCGCGCGGCTGCTGCGAATGTCGCCGACCCGACCCTGCGTGAGGAGATGATGGAGAGCGCCGCTGGCTGGGAACAGCGCGCGTGTGAAATGTCCGAGGCCATTCTCCGCTGGAAACGGGAGATCAACTAAGCGGCGGCCGGTATCGCGGCAGCGCAATTTGGCGTGGCAGGGTGAAAAACGCGGGCCTGGCAAACCCGGTATACTCCATGTTCAGAGGATGTTCCGGACCAGAAGGCCCTGACTGCCGTCCCGCTGTGCAAGTGCGCAACCCGCGGATTCCGGCTATGGGTCTTTTTTGATTTCGGAACAACCGTCCGCACATCTCTCACGTTCCTCAATGCGGACCCCTCTGGAACCCCATGGGCGACCTACTCGACAGCATCCACTCCCCCGCCGACCTGAAGAAATTATCTCTACCGCAGCTGGAATCTCTGGCGCAGGAGATTCGCGAGCGGCTGATTGTCACGCTTTCGAAAACCGGCGGACATCTCGGGCCGAACCTCGGCGTGGTGGAATTGACCCTTGCGCTCCACAGCGTCTTTGAGACGCCGCAGGACAAATTCGTTTTCGACGTCAGCCATCAGGCGTATGTGCACAAGATGCTCACCGGCCGCTGCGACCGCATGGAAACCATTCGCCAACCAGGCGGTTTGAATGGCTTCATGCTGCGGACCGAAAGCGAGCACGACTGCTACGGTGCAGGGCACGCGGGCACGGCGCTTTCAGCGGCGCTGGGAATGGCGGTCGCGCGCGATCTGGCCGGCGGCAACGAACACGTGATCGCGCTGGCCGGCGACGCGGCATTTACCAACGGCATTTCCTTTGAGGCGCTGAACAATATCGCGGACCAGACAAAGCGGCTGATCGTGGTGTTGAACGACAACGAGTGGTCCATCGATCGCAATGTTGGCGCGATCGCGAAATACCTGCACAAGATTGTTACGAACCAACACGTGAGCCAGCTGCACGAGAGCGCCGGCCGCCTGCTGGCACGCATCGGCGGCAGAAGCGCAGTCAATGTGGTTAAGCGCGCCGAGGAAGCCGCGAAGGGCATGCTGTGGCCATCGGTGCTGTTCGAGGAATTCGGACTGACTTACTACGGTCCCGTGGACGGCCACAATCTTGGCCTGTTGATTGAGACCTTCCGCTTCCTGAAGCAACAGGAGCGGCCGGTGATCCTGCATGCGATTACGCAGAAGGGCCGCGGATTCCAGCCGGCCCTGGACAAGCAGAAGAAGTTTCATGGGCTGGGACCGTACGATCCGGAGACGGGCAAGACCGAGTCCACCGGGCAGCGCACGTACTCGGAGATTTTTGCGGAGACGCTGGTTCGGTTGGCGGACGAGAACGACAAGATTGTCGCCGTCACAGCGGCGATGCCCAACGGTACCGCGCTCGATCTGTTCCGCCCGCATCATCCCAAGCGGTACTTCGACGTCGGCATCGCCGAGGAACACGCAGTGATCTTCGCCGCGGGCATGGCGACGCGGGGATTCAGGCCGGTTTGCGCGATCTACTCGACCTTCCTGCAGCGGGCCTTCGATCCGATTATCCACGATGTGTGTCTGCAGAATCTGCCGGTGATGTTCTGCATGGACCGCGCCGGCCTGAGCGGCGACGATGGTCCGACGCATCATGGGCTCTTCGACATTGGGTACCTGCGCGGGGTGCCAAATGTCGTGCAGATGGCGCCAACCAACGAAGACGAACTGGCCGACATGATGTATACCGCGATGCTGCACAACGGCCCAAGCGCGATTCGCTATCCGCGCGGAATCGGCCCCGGCGCGAAGCTGAAACAGCATCCCCAGGCCCTGCCGCTCGGCAAAGCGGAGCTCGTTCAGAGCGGCGACGACTTCGTCATTCTCGGCCTGGGAGCCCTGCTGCCGATGGCCAGGGAACTCGCTGTGCGGCTGGAGCAGCAGGGGTACTCGGCGGCGGTGATTAATCCGCGATTCATCAAACCGCTCGATCGGGAGCTGATTGCGCGCTGCGCCAGGAACGCGACGGCAGTGGTCACTTTTGAGGATCACGTGCTGATGGCCGGTTTTGGCAGCGCGGTGATGGAAGCTCTGAGCGAGATGGGTATCGCAACGCCCGTGGTTCGCATCGGTTGGCCGGACCGCTTCATCGAGCACGGCAAAGTCGATCAGCTGCGCGCCCGCTACGGCGTGAGCGTGGAAACGGCGCTGGAGAAACTGGCCCCCTGGCTGAAGCGAGGAGCGCCCCGACTTGTGGCGCAATAGATGTAGTCGCCCGGTTGGCGTGCGCTGCTTGTGGTGTGAAAAGATGCGAAGAGGGCGCCGCAATTTCGCGCTATGACGACCTCCTCCATCCAGCTTCGAGCCTCAGGTAAGCGCTCGCACCGCGACCGCGGGATTGTCGCCATCGGCGTGTTCAAGCTGCTGCAGGGGGTATTGTTCATCCTGCTGGGAATCGGCGCCATCCGCCTGCTGCACAAGGATCTCATGCAGGTAGCGGAGCATTTCATCCTGGCGATGCGCTTCGATCCGGAAGGGCGATTCGTGAACCTGGTGATGGACAAAGTTGCATTGATCGATCCGCACCGGCTGAAGCAAATCAGCGCCGCCATCTTCGCCGTCGCGTCGCTGGATCTGATTGAGGGAACCGGCCTGGTGCTGGAGCAGGCATGGGCGGAATATGTGACGCTGATCCTGACCGCGTCGTTTTTACCCTGGGAATTTTTCGAGGCACTGCGCCGCGCAACATGGATCCGCGGAGGCCTGCTCGTCATCAACCTGATTGTGGTGATTTATCTCGTCTACTACGTGCAGGCGCGCATGCGCGAACGGCGACTGCGTCGAGGTGCAAGGCGATGACCCGCAGCGGGCAATGCCAGAACGTGACTCGAGGGCGAGCATGAAGCGAGTCTGCGTCATCGGATCGGGTCCCAACGGCCTTGCCGCCGCTGTGGTGATGGCGCGCGCGGGTCTTCCGGTTGAGGTATTCGAAGCCGAGCCGATCCCTGGTGGTGGCGCGCGCACCATGGAGCTGACGCAGCCCGGGTTCAATCACGACTTCGGGTCGGCGGTACATCCCATGGGCGCCGGGTCGCCGTTTTTTTCTTCTCTCCCCCTGGCCGAATTCGGGCTGCAGTGGGTGCACGGAACCTCACCGCTCGCGCATCCGCTGGACGACGGCACGGCGGTCACGCTGGAGCACAGCCTTCGCGATCAGGAAGCGCAACTCGGCGAAGACGGAGTAGCGTGGCGCGAGCTGATCGAGCCGATCGCCACGCAATGGCTGGACTTTATCCTCGACGCCATGGCTCCGCCCACGCGCATTCCACGGCGGCCGCTGCTGATGGCGAGCTTCGCGCGCAAGGCGATGCAGCCGGCGAACGCGCTCGCTCGGCGAACCTTTCGCGGTGAGCGCGCGCGCGCCTTGTTCGCAGGGCTGGCCGCCCACTCATTTCTCAGCTTCGATGAGCCGCTGAGTCCGGCGGTGGGTCTGGTGCTGGGAGCCGCGGCCCATGTGGTGGGATGGCCAGTCCCCCGCGGCGGATCGCAGGCCATTACGAATGCGCTGATCGGATACCTGGAAAAGCTGAATGGCCGGGTTCAAACCAGTCACCGTATTGTGTCGCTGGACGAGACGGATCCAGAGGATGGACCGGTGCTGTGCGATTTGACACCGCGACAGTTACTGATGATCGCAGGGGACCGCCTGCAAAAGACCTATCGCAAAGCGATGCAGGAGTTCCGCTACGGTCCGGGCATCTTCAAGATCGATTACGCGCTGTCGGCGCCCATTCCATGGGCCGCGCGCGAGTGCTACCGCGCGATCACCGTGCACCTGGGGGGAACCCTGGAGGAGATTGCGCGCTCGGAGTTCGCCGCAAGGCACGGCGCCATCGCGGAGAAGCCCTTTGTGCTGGTCGCGCAGCCGTCGCTCTTCGATCCCACGCGTGCGCCGGAAGGCAAGCATGTGGCCTGGATGTACTGCCACCTGCCGCACGGATCCACTGAGGATATGACAAACCGCATCGAGGCGCAGGTCGAGCGGTTTGCGCCGGGCTTCAAAGATTGCGTGCTTGCGCGCCGGACGTGGTCTCCGGCCCAGCTGGAAGCGATGGACGCTAACCTGGTCGGGGGCGACATCGGCGGCGGCGAGCTGTCGTTGCGACAGTTCTTCTTTCGGCCTGCGCTCGGGAATTACTACACCGGAACCCGCAACCTCTACCTGTGTTCATCGTCGACGCCTCCCGGCGGCGGCGTTCACGGTATGTGCGGCTATCACGCCGCGCGCATGGCCCTGCGACGGCTATGATTTCTGGCCAGCCATCTCGGCGACAGCAGCCATTGCGCGATCGCCGATCTTCTGCCGGACCTCATTCATCTTCAGCCAGGGATCCCGTTTCAGGCGCGCCTTCCATTCATTGAAATTCGCAACGGCAAATTGCTTCGGGTCGGTGCGTTCCAGCTCGGCCCAGGTGAGCGGCATGGCCACTCGCACGCCGGGGCGAGCCCGCGGTGACCATGGCGCGACAGCGGTAGCTCCGCGTTCGTTGCGCAGGTAGTCGAGGAAGATACGGCCGGTGCGCGCGGACTTCGTCATCTTTGTCAGGTACAGCCTGGAATTGGCGCCTTCCATCATCAGCACAAAATGGTGCGCGAATTCCTTGATCTCGGACCATTCGCGCTCCGGTTGGATGGGCGCAACCACATGGATGCCCTTGCCGCCTGTCGATTTGACGAAAGTCTCGAGACCGAGGTGCTTCAGCAGATCGCGGACTTCGATGGCGCTCTCGACAACACGTTTCCACAGCAGCTCCGGGTCAGGGTCGAGGTCGATGATGAGCCGGTCGGGCTGTTCCAGAGTCTTGTTGCTGGAGCCCCAGGGATGCAGTTCCATCACGCCCATCTGGCCGAGACCGACGAGGCCCTCGCGCGTCGAAACCGTGACGTATTCCTCTCGCTGCGGATTGCCGCCCTTCTTCACCGTTACCGGTACGCTGTCCACTCCGGCCGGCATGCCTTTGCCGATTTGTTTCTGGAAGAAGCAGGGCTTCCCACTGCCTTCCGGACAGCGCACAATGCTCAGCGGACGACCCGCAATGTGCGGCAGTAAATGATCGGCGACGGCGTCGTAATACTCCACCAGCTGCAGCTTGGTCAGGTGCGACGCATCGTCAAGAATCTTGTCGGGATGAGTGATGGAGAGGCCGGCGACCTGCGCACGTTCGCGTGATTTGGATGGCGCCGAAGCTTCAACTTTGGCGGCCGTGCTCGTGGGCGCAGCATGTTTAGCGGCTTTGGCGCCGCGATGCGCTGCCGAATGTGCAGTGGGTCTGTCTGTCGAGGTTCTTTCCCGCGACATTCTCGGCACAGACTCCGCCGTCTCGCGCACCACTTCCTTCGGATCCTTATCCTCGCGCAGGCCGAGGAACGCCGCCTGGCGGACCAGGTGATCGCTGGTCCAGTTGGAGAAGCGCACCTCGACCACCATCGTCGGCTTCACCCAGATGGCGTCTTTCTTCGCCTCGGAAGGCAGGCTCTCAAACGAAGGCTTCGCGTGGCGCAGCTCTTCAAGCCGGTCCCGCAGCATCTTGTGGGTCTTTTGATTGAACCCAGTGCCGGTGCGGCCCGCGTACATCAGCTCCCCATCCTTGTAATAGCCGAGCAGCAGGGAACCGATTCCGTGGCCGCCGGTCGACAGCGGCGTAAATCCGCCCACAACAAATTCCTGCTGCAGTACGCACTTCGATTTCAGCCACAGACGCGAGCGCTCTCCGCGGTAGGTCGAAGTCGCCAGCTTCGAGACGATGCCCTCGGCTCCCATCTGACAAGCATGGCGAAACATCTCGCTGCCGTCGGCGCGAATATGGCTGCTGTAGCGAAGTCCATCCTCGCCGTGTTCCTGAATCAAGCCTTCGAGGATGGTCTTGCGGCGCTCCAGCGGAAGATTGCGCAGGTTGTGTCCATCGAGATGCAGCAGGTCGAACGCGTAGTACGTGAGAGGATGCGCCGCACCCTCATCGAACGCCGCCTGCAGATCGGCAAAGCTGGTCAGTCCTTTCTCGTTGAGCACGACAACCTCGCCATCGATGATGGCAGCGTGGACTGGCAACTCTGCAGCCGTCTCCGCCAGGTCGCGCATGCGATGCGTCCAGTCGAGGCCCTTCCGCGTGAAGAGGCGGGCGCGGCGCCTGCCGTCTTTTTCATCGATATGAATCTGAATCCGATAGCCGTCCAGCTTGAGCTCGTGCAACCACTCTTCGCCCTGGGGCGGCTGGTCCACCGACGAGGCGAGTTCGGGCGGAAGAAAGCCGGGCATCTTCTCGCGCGGCGCGTCGTGCAGAACGGATTCGCGATCCGGGACTAGCGCCTTTTTCACCAGCCCCGGCACTGGCTGCTCGGCTGCCTTGGTCGCCGGCGATCGACGCGTCAGCAGCGACCGGTTCACAGGCGCCTTCTTCTCCGGGACGTGCGAATTCCAGACGTGATCCTCGGCCGCGGCGATCTGCTCGAGGCTGCGCCCGGTAATGGCGCTGTCCGGCGCCTCGTCGGTGATGGCGGGATCGTCGGCGGTGCGCTCGTAGTCGTCGTGCTCCTTGATCAGCAGCCAGTTGTTCTTGCCCTTGTCGCCGAAGCGATCGTTTTTGATCCTGATCAGCGCCCAGTGACCTTTCAGCTTTTTACCGTGAAGGATGAACTTCAGCTGTCCCTTCTGCAGCCCTTCATCGACGTCGGTCACCGGCTCCCACGTGCCCGTGTCCCACACCATCACCGTGCCGCCGCCGTACTGGCCCTTCGGGATGGTGCCTTCGAAGCCGCCATACTCCATCGGATGATCCTCGACCTCGACCGCGAGGCGCTTGTCTGAGACGACGTAGCTCGGTCCTTTGGTGACAGCCCAGCTTTTGAGCACGCCTTTCCAGCCAAGACGGAAATCGTAGTGAAGGCGGGTGGCCGCGTGCTTCTGCACCACGAAGGGGAGTCCTTCTTCTGCTTTCTTTTTCGTTTTACTGCCGGAACCACCGCTCGGCTCGGCCGTCATGGCAAAGTCGCGCATGGCGCGGTAGCGCGCGAGCTGCTCATCGACCAGGCCGGCCGGGGTCGCTGCGTTCTTCACGGACTTCTTTGCGGGTTGGTGATCTTTCTTCGGCATCTGAAAACTCGGATTCGGGGACGATGCGGCGGGCTGCCTTCAACCCGTCTGCAGAACCCCGGTCACTTGCAGATCCTGCTCCAGCACAACCGATTCGTTAGGGTTATCGTCTCGATACCGCACCTGAATACTGCGTCCGCGGATGGCGTCCGCAAACGCCTGTGCCGCGGCCTTCCGGGCGAAGTGGCGCCGGTATTTACCATAGCGATATTCCTGCCGCGCGTAATAGCGATACGCCACCTCCACCCAGCTGCCGTATTGTGAGCGCTTCACTGCCGCCGTCTGCACCTGACCGTCGGCGCTTGGCCACATGGCTGCCTGGTTCTCGCGCACGCGCTGCAGATATTTGCGGACGCCCACGATCACCGCCCCAGCAGCAATAGCAATGAGGGAGTGGAACGCCCCCGCAAAGGGGGCCAGATGATGCCAGAAGTCTGTCATCGGCGCGATGGCGGTGCGCGATCAGGTTACTACGGCAGCGCTCATCGACTCCGGCTGGCGGCACTCCTGGGTTGCCACTTTCGCGCCATCGGTTGCCTGCCAATTTTGCAGTCTCGTCACTGGCCAAGGCTCTCCGCCGGGGTATATCGTAATGCTCGCCGTGTGCTCCGAAGCGCGTCTTCCGAGGCCGGCACTGTGATCCCCAGGAGCTGTTCTGCTATGGCAACTGCATTGCAATCGGAAGTCGCTGCACAAAAGGATTTTCTGCCCCTCAATGGAACCGATCATGTGGAGTTTTGGGTCGGCAACGCCCGCCAGGCCGCCTATTTTTACCGGCTCGCTTTTGGCATGAAACTGGTCGCCTACTCGGGGCCGGAGACCGGAATCCGCGACCGCGCTTCCTACGTTCTGGAACAGGGCAAGGTCCGCTTTGTGCTGACCACGCCCCTGCGCCCTGACGGCGATATCGCCGAGCATGTGCGCGTCCACGGCGACGGTGTGCACGATGTGGCGCTGTGGGTCGATGACGCCCGCCAGGCGTGGAAGGAAACGACGAAACGCGGCGCGCGCAGCGTGCGCGAGCCCTTTGAGCTGAAGGACGACAAGGGCATGGTTAGGATCTCGACGATCGCCGCCTATGGTGACACCGTGCATTCGTTCGTCGAGCGCAGCAACTACAAAGGGGCCTTTCTTCCCGGTTATCGAGCCACGCCCGAAGATCCGCTCGCCCGGCCGGTCGGCCTGATCCACATCGACCACATGGTCGGCAACGTGGGCTGGAACGAGATGAACCGCTGGGTCGACTTCTACGCGCAGATCATGGGCTTCTCGCTCTACCAGCATTTCGACGACAAGGACATCTCGACCGAATACTCCGCCCTGATGTCGAAGGTGATGGCAAACGGCAACGGCCGCGTGAAGTTCCCCATCAACGAGCCGGCCGAAGGGCGAAAGAAATCGCAGATCGAGGAATATTTGGAGTACTACCACGGGCCAGGCGTGCAGCACATCGCCCTGGCGACGAATGACATTCTCGGAACCGTGGCGAAGCTGCAGGCGCAGGGCGTGGCCGTTCCTCACCGTTCCGCACACGTACTACTCCGAACTGGAAGGACGCGTCGGGAAGATCGACGAGCCCATCGCGGAACTCGAAAGGCTGGGCATCCTGGTCGATCGCGACGATGAAGGATACATGCTGCAGATTTTCACTAAGCCCGTCGAAGACCGGCCGACGCTGTTCTTCGAAATCATTCAGCGCAAGGGAAGCCGCAGCTTCGGCAAAGGCAACTTCAAGGCGTTGTTCGAGGCGATCGAGCGCGAGCAGGAAGCCCGCGGAAATCTGTAAACGCAGGTGTGACTAATAGCGCATCCGGCGAGGCTCCGGCGGTTCCGCGGTTCCGTTGCCGCGCTGTCTCTTTGCCAGCTCCAGGCGGAGCAGCGCCCATAAAAAGAAGCCGATGGCGGCAGCGATGACAGCGGCCAATCCGTAAAGAGCCAACTGGGTCGAATCCACTTGTATATACGTCCTTCCACATCCATTGCAGAAGGACAAGCGCAAACATAGCGCAAGGAATTTGTAACGATTCCGTAAGGGCGGTCAGTCGGCGACCATCAGCTCGCCGGGCAGGATCGGCCGCGTGCGCGGCAGCATCCCCCATGCCGCAAGAACGCCCATGAACAACAGCACGGAACAATAGACGACCAGCTTCGCGATGTCCGTCGCGTGGCTCTTCGGCAGAGCCTTCCACAGAATCAGCAGAATCGTCTGCGCCGCAGTCACTGACCAGACCGCGCCATAGAAGTAGCGGCGCTCCCAGCCTTCACCCTGCGTCGAGCGCCGGACCCGCGGAAGAATTCCCAGGGCGCCGAGCAGGAGAGTCGCAATCAGCAGCGGCGTGTAGCCGCGTTCGTAGATCTGCTTCATCCGCCATTGGCCGCTCACCACGGCCCAGGTGAGCCCGGCGAGATTGAGAAGAGCGAAATTCAGGAGCGCGTTCCAGGCAAAGGTGTAGCAAATGCGCCGATAGCGCGGATTAGGCCGATCCTCGGTGAAGCGCAGGATATACGGTGCCGGTTCGGCGCCCGGCAATTGCCCAAAGAGCGCGGCGACGCCGGTGCCCACCAGTACCACGAGCAGCCAGATCCAGTTCCATCGGTTTCCGCCATGCGCGAAGAGCTCAAACGTCAGCGGTCCCGGTGCGAGAAAAAAAACCCATATCCAGATGGGCCAGTGCGCGGCACGATAGCGGGCCGTGTTGCGGGTCCGCATCTTCCGTTGATGCGCGTATTCCACTCGAACGGACAGGGCCATGGCAGCTTTCGGCAATTATAGGGGTCCGCCGATCATGCGCCTGCGACAGTAACATTCCGCTCGACGGGCGTGAAGCGAACCTCCAGCGCATCGCCCATGACCTCCACGTGCACGTCGTCGAGCGAGTGGACGATCCAGTCAGCGTCCCTCAGGCTTTCGAGCGAATGCGAATAGAGCGTCGCCAGCACCTTGCAGCCCGCTGCGTGTCCCGCCTCCGCGCCCGAGGCCGAGTCTTCGATGACGAGGCACTCAGACGGCGATAGCCCGAGCAGGTCCGCGCCTTTACGATAGGGCTCCGGATGCGGCTTGCCTTGTTTGACCATGTCTGCAGAGACAATATGTGCAGGAACCCGAATGCCGCCTGCCTCCATCCGGCTGCGCGCGAGGCGCTCTGTGGCCGAGGTTACGACGGTCCAGTATTTTTCCGGCAGACTCTCGAGGATGCGTTCCACCCCCGCGAGCGTCTCAAGGCCGACGTTGTCGTCCATCTCCATCCGCTCCAGCCACAGAAGCTCTTCCATGTCGTTCAGATCGGGACGAAGCAGCCGCACCGTTTCAATGGCGCGGCGCCCATGCGCGGTTCGGATCGCCAGCTCCGGATCGATGCCTCGCGCCTGCGCCCACTTCTCCCAGCTGCGCTCCACCGAGCCCAGCGAGCTGACCAGCACACCATCCATGTCAAAAAGAATGCCGCGCGGATGCAGCGTAATCACGCTCGCAGCGGAGGACGAATTCATATTTCCAGACTAGCAAAGCCGGCGAGCAAGACCGGAGCGCCTCACGCGGTATTCGGCGATCAGCACAGCCTCACACGCGGCGTAGACGCTCGCGCGCTACTCTTCCCGCTCCTCATAGCAGGCGCGGCCCGGGCACGCAGCGCGAGAGATGAACGAAGTGATCGTCCGGACCGGCCGGCCCCATGGTGCGCAGGCACCAGTAGCTGCTGGCTGTGCGGATGCCCGGCAGCCACGACTCGGCGTTCTGCGGCGTGGAGCCGTAGGGGTTCTTGGTTCGGAGGCATTGGCAGGGTTGCGTCGCGTTCGTTGTGCTCATCGTTGACCTCCGTCATCCAGCCGCGCTGGGATCGCGATCCATTTTGCCGGCGGCGAGCAAAACCGTGCGGTACACCGCGACCGGGAAGAGATCGAGCTTGTAGGCGTTCATGGAAAGCGGCGTGGCCCCCTCGACTGCGACCTTGCCCGCCGCGCGCGCTGTTTCCTCGTCGATGGGTTTTCCGGCCAGCGCCGCTTCCGCCTGCGCACGATCGCCGCACCACCGGTGACGCTGCGCCCATCGTAATTACCGCGCGCTTGCAGATATCGCCGTCCATCTCAAGCACCACGCCGGCGTCTGCGATGGCCCAGTCGAAACTCTCCTTCTCGCCATACTTCTGATACGCCGATCGCGTGCCCGGCGCAGGTTTTGGAATTACGATGGCAGTGATCAACTCGTCCGGCTCAATCACGGTGAACTTCGTCGGGTTCGCATCGGGCACAATGTAAAGTTCCCGGATGCCGAGCGTCCGCTTGCCGCGCTTGGCCGACGTTAGCTCCACGCTTGCGCCCAGCCCCAGCAGCGCCACGGCGGCCGAAGACGGCGCGACAGACGGGCACGTGCCGTACTCCATGATGGCGTGGTACTGGTTCAGTCCCTCAAACGCGAAGCAGAGATCTTTGCCGTGGCGGATGCACTGGAAATCCGCCGACCGGTAGTACCAGCACTGCAAGCGCTGCAGCAGATTGCCGCCTACCGTCGCCATGTTGCGGATGTGTGGCGTTGCGGCGTGACCGCAGGCGTCGGCGAGGATCTGATAGTGTTCGCGAATGTGAGGATGGTCGCTGATCTCGGCCAGAGTCGTCAGCGGTCCGATGGTCAGCCCCTGATCGGTCTCGCGGATTCCGCGAAGCTCCGCCACGTTGCGGATGTTTACCAGCCGCGTCGGCTGCTCGATGCCATCCTTCATGCGATCGAGAAGATCGATCCCCCCCGCCTTGACGACAGCGCCGTCTTTCAGCTGCGACAGCGCCGCATCGACCGTTGTGCAGTCAGCAATGGAAAAGCGGTTCATGCCATCTCCTTTTCCTGCGCCTTGGCGCGCAGCGCAGCCAGCACTACGGCCGGCGTCATCGGCGTGCTGCGGATGCGAACTCCGGTGGCGTTGTACACCGCGTTGGCCATGGCGGCGCCGATCGAAACCACACCCGCCGCTTCTCCAATGCCCGAGGCATCGGTGGAACTCTGCCCGAGGTACGCCTCGACCAGCCGCACATCGATCTCCGGAATTTCGCGCGAACCGACGATCTTGTACTGCTCGAGATCGGGATTCACCATCAGGCCGTACTTCGGATCGAGCAGGCGATTCTCCAGCAGCGTGAACGAGATTCCCTGGATGATGCCGCCGTTGATCTGGCTGATGGTTTGCGCGGGATTCATCGGCCGCCCGCAGTCGTGGACTGAAAGCACTCGCCGCACGTGGATCCTGCCGGCTTCCGTATCGACTTCAACCTCGGCCACGTCGACGCCGCCGTAGGTCAGGTATTTCTTCGGATCGTAGTCGGGGATGCGCTTCGCCTGGACGGCGATCTGCGAAGACGACATTTTCGATGCCGCGCGCCTGAAGCTGATCGGCTCGAACTTGCCCGACTGGCTCCGTACCTGTCCATCCACGAGAACCAGATCGCCGGCAGTTGTGCCAAGAGCCGGCGCAATGTCCGCAAGGAATTTCTGTGCAGCCTGCCAGGCAGCATCCCGGACTACGGGTGTAAGCGAAAGCGTTGTCACGCTGCCGCCGGACTGCGGACCCTCCGGGTAGTTGGTGTCGCCCACTCTCACGGCGATCTGCGAAGGTGGAACGCCGAACTGCTCCGCCAGGATCTGCGCCATCACCGTCCTGATGCCGGAGCCGATGTCCTGCACGGCGGAGAAGACCTCCAGCGAGCCATCCTTATGAACGCGGACCTCGGCATTGGAACCCATGCTGACGAACCGGTACCACACCGACTGCGCCAGGCCTACGCCGCGCTTTACCGGGCCCTGGTCGGCGCCCGCAACCGGATTGCGCGACTTCCACAACTCGCTCTCGCGCACGATCTGCCGCTCCACGCGACGCACCGGATGTGTATCCGCCTTGTCGCGCAGGTCAATCGGCTCCATGTTGAGCTTCACCGCCAGGTCGTCGATCGTCTGCTCCAGTGCGAACGCGCCCTGCGGATGCCCCGGAGCGCGCATGGCCGACGCCGGTCCCGCGTTGATGAAGACATCGTTCTCTTCTGTGTGCAGCGAGGCCGCCTGATAAAGGTTCTGTGCCGGACCCGCGCAGCCGGCACCTGTGCCGCAGCCCGCGGTGCCGTACGCGATCAGGTGGATCGCGGTAATCGTGCCGTCTTTCTTTGCGCCGATGCGCAGCACCTGATCGGAGCTTGGCCGATTGCCGACCGACAGATGTTCCTCCTGGCGATCGAGCATGAGGCGCACCGGAGCGCCGGTCTTCTTCGAGAGCGCAGCGGCCACCACGCCGGGATTGCCCGCTCCGAATTTCGCGCCGAAACCGCCCCCCATATACTCCGTAATGACTCGCACCTTCGTGAGCGGAATCTTGAAGAAGCCCGCCAGTTCCTCGCGAACGCCGGAGGTGCCCTGGGTCGACGAGTATACGGTCAGCAGATCGGGCTTCCAGTCGGCGACCACGCCATGCGTCTCCAGTGCGGAATGCGTCTGTACCTGCGTGACATAGTGGCCTTCAACGACCACCTCGGCATCTTTGAAGCCCTGTTCGGTATCTCCCCGCTTGTGAATCGACGGACCGTGCACGTTGCCGGTCTGTGCCACGCCGTGGGGACCCCCTCCGCCGCCGGCGCTGCCGGCCTCATCCGCCGCACCAGGGAAGACATTCGGAGCGTCCGGGTGACGCGCCTTCACGTCGTCAACCACAAACGGCATCGCGTCGTATTGCACTTTCACCAGCGCCGCCGCCTCTTCAGCAGCATACGGAGTCGTCGCGGCCACCGCCGCGATCGGCTGTCCGGCATAGCGCACCACCGGATACTTCGCCGCATCGAGCGCGGGATCACGCAATTCAGCGTTGCCCAGCACACGCTGGATCACATGCACGCCCTTCACGCCGGGGTACTTCTCCGCCGCCGACGTGTCGATGGACACGACCTTCGCGTGCGGCACCGTGGCGTTAACGAACTTCGCGTAGAGCATGCCCGGCAACTGCACGTCCGCCGTGTAGCGAGCGCGCCCGGAAGCCTTCAGTAATCCGTCGTAGCGTTCGATGGATTGTCCGACATACTTCAGGTCCTTGTTGATCGGCCAGACCGGCGGCTCAGTCGCCGGCACGCTGCGGGACTCCTCAGCCAGTGTGTAACCGGGCACGCCAACGGGCATCTGCACCGTCTTCTTCGCGGGCGCTGCGGCCTGCGCAGTCATCGCATCTTCGATGGGTTCTTTCGTCATGGCATTCCTCCGCTACGCGTTGCGCAACGTGCCCGCCGCATCCAGCGTGGCGGCAAAGACTTTGGGATACGTGCCGCAGCGGCATAGATTGCCGGAGACGGCGTGGCGCACATCGTGCTCCGACGGATGCGGATTGCGCTCCAGCAGCGCGGCGCAGCTCATCACCATGCCCGGCGTGCAGAATCCGCACTGCATGGCATCGTGCTTTACGAATGCTGCCTGCAGCGGATGGATCTTTTCCTCCGTCGACAGACCCTCGATCGTCGTCACGTGGTGGCCGATGGCATCGATGGCCAGCGTCATGCAGCTGTTCACCGGCATCTTGTCCAGCCAAACCGTGCACCCAGAACAAACGCCGCGGTCGCATACCACCTTGGTGCCGGTCATGCCGAGGTGGATGCGCAGGGCCTCTGCCAGCGTCGTGCGCGGTTCCATCTCCACCGTGTGCTCCGCGCCGTTCACGTGCAGCCTGACGGAAATCGGTCCGGGGCCGAGTTCAGTCACGCCATGCGGAGACTGGGCTCTGGCCTCGCTGCTGAATCCCTGCACGCCATCCAGCAGGGCGGTACCGGCAGCGGTCAGGCCCGCGCCTTTCAAAAAGCCGCGGCGAGTAATGCCACTCTTTCCTGAATCTGAAGCGGGTGGAGATGCTGGAATCGACTCCCTGGGATCCGGCATGCTGCTGCTCCTTCATCGGCGGATACTCCGAAGCGGGCATCCGTTTGTTTTTGCCGATGCGAAACTATAGCTCCTGGGGCGTTTGATCGTAAACCGGCTGTCCCGGTTGGCGAATTCTGCACCTCTCGAACCGGCCACTGCGCAGCGCACATCCATCCTGGCCTTTCTGCCATTCGTCACCGAGCCAGTAACGATTCGTCCCACGCAGTCGCCGGCGTGCGCTGATACCGCGCACAAAGCAACGCTTATGATGACACGAATTTTCCTGACTCTGTTTGTGCCTCACCCTTGAAGTTGCGAGCGTCATGCATCAAAATGAAATACTCATCGGCCA
Source organism: uncultured Acidobacteriaceae bacterium (assembly GCA_963819725.1). Lineage (GTDB taxonomy): Bacteria > Acidobacteriota > Terriglobia > Terriglobales > Acidobacteriaceae > Palsa-343. The sequence continues at coordinate 160,661 of CAWFXK010000007.1, read as the reverse complement.
ACCACCGTAATTCGTCACAGGCAGGGAAATCGAAACCACAGAGTGCCGACCCACGCGGCACCGGCAAGTCTTTTTGGAGGAAACGTGACCAGACGCTGTATCGCAGTTGCTGCGCTCGTATTCTCGCTGGTGATTGTTGCTGGAACCAGCATTGCCCAGATTGCAACTACCTCGCTTCGCGGAGTCGTCAAAGACCCCAGCGGCGCGGTGGTGCCCAACGCAAAAATCACCCTCACCAACGCGGCCAATGGCCAGACGCTCAGCGCCACCTCCAACGGCGCTGGCGAATATGCATTTACCCAGATTCCCCCTGCACACTACACCATCAATGTGTCGGCGACCGGTTTTGGCGATCAGAAGAAGACCGCCGAATTGATCGTGGACCAGCCGGCTGCGATTGATTTTGCCATGACCGTCCAGTCGGCGGCTCAGGTCGTGAACGTTAGTGCCGAGGCGCAGACTCTGAACACCAGCGATGCCTCTCTCGGCGGTTCCATGAACAACGCCATGATCCAGGCGCTGCCCAGCGAAACTCGCAACGTGCCTGACCTGCTCGCGCTCGAGCCTGGCGTGCTTTACCTGCCCACACTGGGGGCTTCGGAATCCAATCCCGGCGGCGACAGCCGCAGTGGCGCCGTCAACGGCATTCGCTCCGACCAGGGCAATGTGACCATCGACGGTGTCGACGATAACGATCAGGTCTTTGGCTATGCTTTCACCGGGGTTCTGCGCCAGACTCAGGATTCTATCGAGGAGTTCCGCGTTGCGACCTCGAACACCAACTCCGACGAAGGGCGTTCCGCCGGCGCCCAGGTCAGCCTGATCACTAAATCCGGAACCAATCAGTTCCACGGTGCCGCCTACGAATACAATCGGCCGACGCTCACCGTCTCCAACAATTGGTTTGTGAAGCAGGCGGAACTGAACAGCGGCGAATCCAATACTCCGCCCAAACTTATCCGCAACATCTTTGGCGGCGCCGTGGGAGGTCCCATCGTTAAGGACAAGCTGTTCTTCTTTGGCAACTACGAAGGCAACCGCCAGGCTGAGGACGAGGTAGTCACGCAAACCGTGCCCACGGCTTCTTATCAGGCGGGCAATCTGCTCTATCCTGGAGGCAGCCTGAACGCCGCTCAGGTGACGCAGCTGGACGCGGGCTGTGCTGACCCGGGAGGGGCATGCAATACAACTCAGTATCCCCACGGGCCGGGTCCAAACCCGAATGCACTGGCCTACTTCAAGTCCATGCCGGCGGCCAACGGAACCACTTTAGGCGACGGGTTGAATTCCGGCTCCTTCACGTTCGCCTCGCCACATCCTGTCACCCTCAACACCAGCATCGGTCGCATCGACTGGACCCCCAACGAGAAACAACGGGTCTTTGTGCGGGGCGGTTTGCAGAAAGATACAAATGGCTATGCCGAACAATTTCCAGGCCAGCCCCCTTCCCAGAACTTTGAGGACAACACCAAAGGCTTCGTCGCCGGCGACACCTGGTCTATCTCGCCCAATCTCGTCAACGACGTTCGCTTCGGTTATATCCGCCAGGCGAACAGCCTCCGCGGCCTTGGCACATCGGACTTTGTGGACTTTCGCTTCCTCTCCACCTCCACTGCGGAGACTCGGACGACAATTCAGTCGGTGCCCGTCACCAATATCATCGACAACTTCAGCTGGACGAAGGGCAAGCACACCTGGCAGATTGGCGGAAACTGGCGTCTTATTCACCAGAATCGCGAATCGGACAACAATTCGTACAGCAGCGCCAGTTCCAATCCCTACTGGCTGGGCGGCAACCCGCCCGATCCTTCAACAATCGGACAGCCGGCAGTTCCTGGTGGATTCGAAAACTCCTATGTGATCGCCTATGCCAATCTGGTGGGCACGGTCCCCTCCGTAAACGATCAGTTCAACTACAAGATCACCAGCCCCACCGCCGCCACGCTGCTCGCGGATGGTGCTCCCATTAGCCGTCACTTCAAATCCAACGAATATGAGTGGTACGTCCAGGATGCCTGGAGGATTACTCCGAAACTTGTCCTGACGCTCGGACTTCGCCAGAGCCTTCTGCAGACCCCCTGGGAGACCAGTGGACAGCAGGTCTCCCCCACCATTGATACGCATACCTGGTTCCAGCAGCGTGAGACTGCGGCGTTACAGGGCCAGGTCTATGAGCCGACCCTCTACTTCGCTCCCAGTGGAGCTTTCTATGGCAAGCCGGGCTTCTGGCCGAAGGCAAAGAACAACTTTGCTCCTCGCTTGGCGCTCGCCTACTCGTTGAACGATAAGACGACCATCCGCCTCGGTGCGGGCATGTACTACGATCACTACGGCGAAGCGCTGGTAAACACGTTCGACCAGCATGGCGCGTACGGCATCAGCAGTTCCATTGGCAACCCGGCGGGGCTGACTGACTCGGAAACCTCACCGCGCTTCGTTAGCCGGACAACCTTGCCATTCAGTGCCGGGTCGGCCTCACCGACCGCCACATTCCCGTATGCTCCGCCCTCCGGCGGCGACGGATTCGCCATCACCTGGGGTCTGGACAGCAAGCTCAAGACGCCCTACGTCGAAGCGTTCAATTTGTCGGTGCAGCATCAGTTCGCAAAGGGCTGGACCGTCGAAGCAGACTACGTCGGAAATCTGGGGCGCCATCTGCTGCAGAGCCTCGACCTGACTGAGCCAGTGGACCTGGTTGATACCGCCGGTGGCGGAGATTACTACACCGCGGGCACGGCGCTCTCGAAGCTGGTGGATCTGAACGGCGGTGACGGTTCGGCATCCGTTCCGGCGATCAAGTATTTCGAAGATATCTTCCCCTGGATGGCGAATTACGACTACATGGGTGAAAGCGCCACCCAGGCCATCTACACCAATGAATGGGCCCCCTATCGATCCAACCTGGGCGCGACGAGCGCACTGGCGGACGTCGACTTCTATGGTCCCACCTTCGGGTTCTATCCGGCTCCTGCGGACTGGCAGCCGCATTTCTGGCAGGGCCAGTTCTCGTCCCTGTATACGCTATCGAGCATCGGCATGAGTTATTACAACGCCGCGCAGCTGGTGGTGCGCCATCCCTTCTCGCATGGGTTCCAGATGGACGCCGCCTGGACGCTCTCCAAGTCGATCGATTACGGATCGGACGCTGAGCGCAGTACCGAGTTCAGCACCAGCGGATCGGGCGGCTCCTTCAGCGACATCACCAATACCTGGAAGCCTTATCTCAGCCGGGGCGTCTCGGATTTCGATACGCATCAGCTGCTCACTGTGGATGCTGTGTATCAGTTGCCGTTCGGCAAAGGCCGGCAATTCCTGAGCGGTGCGCACGGGATCGCTGAAGCGTTCCTAGGGGGCTGGCAGCTGTCTGGCATCAACCGGACCACCAGCGGCCTGCCATTCTCGCTCTTTGAGCCGGGCTGGACCACAGACTGGCAAATCGAGAGCTACGGAGTGGTGACCGGCAAAGTGAAATTGCGCCGGCACTTCGACCAGAACGGCAACCCGCAGTTCTTCGACAACCCCGACACTATTAACAACGGCCTTGCAACGGGTGGTCCGGTTAGGCTCCCGTACCCAGGTGAAGCCGGTCAAAGGAATAACTTCCGTGGCGATGGCTTTTTCGACATCGACACCGGTGTATCAAAGAGCTGGCAAATGCGGGAGTATGGCGCCCTCAAGTTCGCATGGGAGACGTACAACACCACCAACACCGTGCGCTTCGATCCTGCTGCCATTGGCTCGGGACTAACCAGCAGCAATCTGGGCATCGCCAGCCCCGGGACCAACAATCCGGGCCTGCTGGTGGAACCGCGCCGCATGCAGTTCTCCCTGCGGTACGATTTCTAACTCACCCAACCAGAAGCGCCGGGGACTCGTCCCCGGCGCTTTTCCTTTGACCCGGCTTTCTCCCCGTCGCAGCCTCATGCCGCGATTGCGATTACACTACTCCTTCACTTCAACCCCAGGCCGACGCGTGCAGTCTGACGCACCCTTCCCTCCGGCTCAGAAAGGCGATTCATGCGCTGGCTTGTGCTCTCCTCTGTCGCAATCTTTGCTGCCACCTTCGCCCTGCAGGCACAGGCGCCCACGCCCGCGTCCGTGCTCGGCCATGCGCCGGGCGACGACTACTATCTCGCGAATTACGAGGACGAGATTCACTACTTCCACGAGCTGGCCGCGCACTCCGATCGCGTGAAGATGATCACGGTCGGCAAGACGACCGAGGGCCGCGATATCGAAGTCGCCATCATCTCCTCGCCGCAAAATCTCGCCCGTCTCGATGAGTACAAAGCGGCGGAACAAAAGCTTGCCACCACGCAGGGGCTCACCGACGCACAGGCGAGGGAACTTGCCCACTCGACAAAAGTGATCGTGCATATCGATGGCGGCCTGCACGCCAGCGAAGTCGCCGGACCGCAGCACTCCATTGCGCTGGCCTACAAGCTGGTGTCCGCGCAGAACGATCCCGAGGTCGACACCATCCTCGACAACGTCATCCTCATGCTCTGGCCCACGCTGAATCCCGACGGCCAGGACATGGTCGTCTCCTGGTATCGCAAAAACCTCGGCACGCGTTTTGAAGTTAGTCCCATGCCCTGGCTCTTCCAGGACTACGTCGGACATGACAACAACCGCGACGGCTACATGCTCAACATGAAAGAGTCGCAGGTCGTCGCGCAGACCGAGATCGAATGGGCGCCGGTCATCTTCTATTGTCAGCACCAGACCGCTCCGTTTCCCGCGCGCATCTGGATCCCGCCCTTTTCCGATCCCATCTCGTCGAACATCAGCCCCTATGTGCGCAGCTGGTTCAACGTGATCGGCACCAACATGTCCGCGTATCTGGACGAGCACCAGATGCCGGGCGCCATCAGCGAGTCGCGTTTCGACAACTGGTATCCCGGCTTCGTCGATTACGCCGGATCGTTTCGCAACGAGATTTCCTTCTTCACTGAAACGGCGCTTTATCGCTATGCCACCCCACGCTTCTATACCGTCGACGAATTCCCGAAGGACATGCAGGACCTCAAGGCCCTCACCATGTACACAACGCCATGGCAGGGCGGCTGGTGGCATCTGAAGGACGCGGTCGACTACATGGTCGCCGCGTCGATGTCGGTGCTCGACACAGCTGCACGCTATCGCGAACAGCTGCTCTTCAACCGCTACCAGGCGGCGCGCGACAACATCAAACGCTTCGAGGATTCGCCGCCCTTCGCCTACGTCATCCCCAGCGTTCAGGCCGATGCGCCCGAGGCCGAGCTGCTGGCGCACATCATGCAGCAGAACGGCGTCGAAATTCGCGAATCGCAGACGGGCTTCCACGCGAACAGTCGCGACTATCCGGCGGGCTCGTGGGTCATCCTCATGAACCAGCCGTATTCGTCCATGGCCAAGGAGCTGTTCGAGGTGCAGCGCTATCCCGCCGCGCTCTTCACCGAAAGCGAGAAGCCGCTCGACCTTCCCTACGATGTGACTGGCTGGACGCTGCCCATGCAGATGGGTGTCCGCGTCGATCCGGTCACCGATCCCATCACGCCGGACCAACTCGCGCACCTGAAGATCGTGACGAACCTCGATCCGCCGCCGGCCGAGCTGCAGGGAACTGGCGGCACTTTCATTCTGAGCCACGAGCCCGACGCGAGCTTCCGCGTGATCAATGACGTGCTTGCCGCGGGCGGTTCGGTCAGCTTCGCCCCGGACGAACTGAAAACCTCCGAGGGCACGGAGAAGGGGGCCTTTGTTATTGGTGGAGTCACCCGCGCCGCCATCGGCGATCTGTCGAAGAAATACGCGGTCTCCTTCCTTGCCATCGACAAAGCGTCCGAGCACCTTATCGCTCTGCACAAGGCACGCATCGGCCTGTATCGACCCTGGGATGCATCCATCGACGAAGGCTGGACACGCTGGATCCTCGAACAATATGGATACGCGCCGATCAGCCTCTATAACACCGACATGCACTCCGGTGGACTGCGCGATCGCGTCGATGTCATCATTCTGCCCGACATGCGTCAGCAGCAGTTGATGGAGGGCTACCGCGACGGCATCGTCCCGGGTCAATACTCTGGCGGCCTCAGTGAAGAGGGCATCGACAATCTGCGCGAGTTTGTCCGCCGCGGCGGAACCCTGATTGCCTTCAATCAGACTGCCGCCACGCTGGTCCCGCTGCTGTCACTCCCCGTGAAAAATGCTCTCGAAGGTTTGAAGAGCGACAAATTTTTCTGCTCCGGGGCGCTGCTGCGCGTCGAGCTTGGCTCCGGCGATCGGCCCGTCACCTACGGCCTTCCTGGCGAACCCATCGTGATGTTCGAGCAGGGGCCTGCGTTCACCACCCAGCCCGGATTCCACGGCGCCATCCTCGCTCGCTATCCAAAAGACAGCTCCCCGCTCGAAAGCGGACTCCTGCTGCATCCCGAGGCGATCGAAGACAAAGTTGCCGCGCTCGAGCTGCCCTACGGCGGCGGCCGCATCTTTCTCTACGGATTCAAACCGCAGTGGCGCGCGCAATCCCACGGCACGTACAAGTTCTTCATGAACGCGCTCTACAAATATGATCAGCCGCCGTTCCCGAAACCCGAGCCGCCCGAGCCGAAGGACCAAAACCAGAAGACCGCGGAGTAGCGCTGTCCATTTGCTTCGCGCGCGCCAGGCGTTGAGAATGACCTGTTCACGAGGACCTCAATGAATCAGGACCAAACTCCGATTCGCGCGCCGCGCGGCAACGTTCGTACCGCGCGCGGCTGGATTCAGGAAGCCGCGAAGCGGATGCTGATGAACAATCTCGACCCTGCCGTCGCTGAGAAACCCGCCGAGTTGATTGTTTACGGAGGACGAGGTAAGGCGGCGCGCAACTGGGAGTGCTTCCACAAAATCGTCGAGACTCTCGACCGGCTCGAAAACAACCAGACGCTGCTCATCCAGTCCGGCAAGCCGGTGGCTGTGCTCGAAACACAGCGCCTCGCGCCGCGCGTTCTCATCGCCAACTCGAACCTGGTTCCTCACTGGGCTACGTGGGAGCACTTCGACAAACTCGATCAGGCTGGCCTGATGATGTACGGCCAGATGACCGCCGGCTCGTGGATCTACATCGGCACCCAGGGCATCCTGCAGGGAACCTACGAAACCTTCCAGGGTGCGGCGCAACGCCACTTCAACAACACGCTTGCCGGGACCATCACCGTTACCGCCGGCCTCGGTGGCATGGGGGGCGCTCAACCGCTCGCCGTCAAACTCGCCGGCGGCGTCAGCATCTGCGTTGAGGTAGACGCGAGCCGCATCCAGCGCCGGCTCGAAACGCGCTATCTTGACAAGGCCACCGGTTCGCTCGACGAGGCCATCTCCATGGCGCGCGAGGCAAAGGCAGCGCGGCAGGCTGTCTCCATCGGACTCCAGGGCAATGCCGCCGAAGTTCTGCCGAAAATGGTCGAGATCGGTTTCACACCGGACCTCGTCACCGACCAGACCAGCGCCCACGACCCACTCTGGGGATATCTCCCCATCGCCCGCGCCGACGAGGATCTGAACCTGGTTCGCGCAAAACAACAGGACATCTATATGGAGCGGGTGCGGGCCTCGATCGCGACCCATGTGCGCGCTATCCTCACCATGCAGCAGCGGGGCGCCGTCGCCTTTGACTACGGCAACAACCTCCGCACCCAGGCGCAACTCGCGGGCGTGTCCGACGCGTTTTCCTATCCCGGTTTTGTGCCCGCGTTCATCCGTAATTCCTTCTGCGAAGGGCGCGGGCCCTTTCGCTGGGTGGCGCTTTCGGGCGATCCGGCGGACATCGCGAAGACCGACCAGGCGCTCCTCCAGCTCTTCCCGGACGATCAACGGCTGACGCAATGGCTGACCTACGCCGCCGATCAGATCGCCTTCCAGGGATTGCCCGCCCGCATCTGCTGGCTCGGCTACGGACAGCGCGACCGCGCAGGCCTGCTCTTCAACCAGATGGTGCGCGATGGCCGCCTGAGCGCGCCCATCGTCATCGGGCGCGATCACCTCGATGCGGGTTCGGTCGCCAGCCCCTTCCGCGAAACCGAAGCGATGCGCGACGGGTCGGACGCCGTGTCCGACTGGCCGCTGCTCAACTTCGCCACGGGCATCGCCAGCGGCGCTTCCTGGATGAGTTTCCACCACGGCGGTGGCGTTGGCATGGGCTACAGCCAACACGCTGGACTCGTCGCAGTAGCCGATGGCAGCGACGAGGCCGAAGAACGGCTGCGCCTGTGCCTGCTCAACGATCCGGCAACCGGGCGTTGTACGACACGCTGACGCCGGTTACGAACGGGCGATCAACGTCGCGCGCGAACGCGGACTGGATCTCCCCAGTGTGGACATGTCGAGTCTCCGATGAAAGCCGACCTGTTGATTCGCGGCATCTCCCAGCTGGTCACGTCCCAGGGCCCTGGCCCGAAACATGGTCAATCCATGCGCGATCTGCGTGTCACCGAGGATGCCGCGCTTGCCGTGTCCGACGGCAGGATTTTGTGGACCGGCGCCGAAAAAGCATGGTCCGGGGAGGCAGCCGCCACCGTCGATGTCGGACATCGCGCCGTCGTTCCCGGCCTGATCGACCCGCACACGCACGCGGTTTGGGCCGGGGATCGCCTCGCGGATTTCGACGCGCGCATCTCCGGCGTCCCCTACGAAAGGATCCTCGCAGCGGGAGGCGGCATCTGGAGCACTATTCGCGCCACGGCAGCAGCCTCCAGGGACGAACTCCTCACCCTCGCCCGGCCGCGCATCGACGCTCTGCTTCGCTCCGGCGCCACCGTGATCGAAGTGAAGTCCGGCTACGGTTTTGCGTCGGACAAAGAGCTGGCCATGCTCGAGGTAATCCGCTGTTTGTCCGACACGACCCGCGCCCGTATCATCCCCACACTGCTGATCCATGTGCCGCCGAAGAACGCAGCAGACAGGGCGGCCTGTGTGTCGGACATATGTCAGACACTCATTCCCGAAGTCGCTCGCCGGAAGCTGGCGGTTGCCGTCGACATCTTCGTCGAGAAGGAGGCCTGGAGCGCCGCCGAGGCCGAACGGATCTTCGCCAGTGCGCGGGAGAATACCCTCGCCGTCAAGCTCCACACCGAGCAGTTCAACCGCGTCGGCGGCCTCGAGCTGGGCTTGCGAATTGGCGCGCTCAGCGTCGATCATCTGGAGGCGTGCAGCACTGAGCAGATCACACGGATGTCAGACACCAGCACCGTTGCCACCATCCTTCCTGGAGTCTCGTTGCACCTGGGACTGCCGCCAGCGCCGGGCCGCGCGCTCATCGATGCAGGGGCGGCCGTCGCTGTTGGAACCGACCTCAATCCTGGCTCCAGCCCTCTGTTTTCCACCGCGGCGGCTCTGGCTCTGGCTGTGCGCCTGAACGGTCTGACGGCGCGGGAAGCGCTGACAGCCGGAACCGTGAATGCTGCCGCCGCGCTCGGCTTGTCTGACGCCGGTCGCATCGAAACCGGTCTGCCCGCCGACTTTCTCGTGCTGCACGGCTCCGACTGGCGCGACCTCGTCTATACTCTCGGCAGCAACCCGGTCCGCGAGGTCTGGATTCGCGGAGAGAAGGTTGCCGCGTGACCACCCTTTATCGCCCTGACCTCCTCTTCGTCGACGGTGCCTTCGTTCGCAACCGCGGCCTCCTGGTCGGCGACGATGGAAGAATCCGCGGCACCCTCGCGTCGGACACACCGTCAGACACGGTTGTCGATCTGCCCGGCAAAGCGCTCCTTCCTGGCTTCGTCAACGTCCACTCGCACAGCTTTCAGCGGTTAATCCGCGGCAAATCGGAATCGCGCGCCATCGCAGGAAAGGACTTCTGGTCGTGGCGCGGCACTATGTACCACGCGGCCGCCCATCTCGATCCGAAACAGGTTTATGACGTCGCTTGCATGGCCTTCCTCGAGATGATGCTCGCCGGCACCACCACCGTCGGAGAGTTCCATTACCTGCATTCAACGCCGAACGGCCGGCCCTACGATGATCCCAACCTTCTCAGCAAGCAGGTGATTGCCGCCGCACAGTCAGTCGGGATCCGCATCGTATTGCTCCGCTGTGCCTACCTGCGATCGGGGTTCCAGCTGCCACGCGATCCAGGCCAGACGCGCTTTTTCGAAACAACCCAGGAATTCCTCGCCAACATGGATACGCTCCTGCACGAGGTGCCCACCTCCGTGTCGGACAACGTCCGGCTCGGCGTCGCTCCGCACAGCATCCGTGCCGTGCCTCTCGATGATTTGCGGCACATCGTAGCGTGGGCCCGTGTCAAAAGTCTGCCAATCCACATGCATATGGCCGAGCAGATCGCCGAGAACGAAGCCTGCCTGCGCGAATACGGCGCCACCCCCGTCGCGCTCGCGGCCAGCGCCGGCCTCCTCGGGCCGGACTGGACTGCGATCCACGCCATCCACATCACCGACGATGAGATCGCCATGCTCGCCGACGCCGGTGCAACCATCGGTGCGTGTCCGACAACGGAGCGCAATCTCGGCGACGGCATTCTCGCGGCAGACAAAGTCATGCGGGCTGGTGTGCCCGTCGCGCTTGGGTCCGACAGCCAGGCGCAGATCGATCCCCTGGAAGACGCGCGCGAACTGGACTACCACCTGCGTCTGACACAACAACAGCGCGCCATCCTCGATCAGATCGGCGATCAGGGCCTCGCATCCCGCCTGTTCGCCTGCGCCACGATGAACGGCGCCCGCGCCCTGGCTGTTCCCGCCGGTACCCTCGCCCCCGGTTCCTGCGCCGACTTCTTCACCGTTGATCTGCGCGACATCTCCATCGCCGGCCATTCCCCGGAAAGCCTGCTGTCCCTCATCGTCTTCGGCATGAATCGCGCCGCGATCCGCGAAATCGCAGTCAACGGCAGGCTGATCGTTCGCGACGGCACCCATCCGCTCCACGACGAAATCGTTTCGCGCTATGAAGAAGTGCACGCGAAAGTGTGGAGCGATGCGGCAGGATCGTTGCCATGAGTACGGTTGTCGAACTTCTCGCGGATCTGATCCGCATCCCCTCGAACTCCGCCGTCTCCAACCGCGGCATCATCGACTATGCAACCAACATCCTTCACGCCGCCCGCTGGTCTGCGCGCGAACTGCCCTACACCGATCCCGCCGGACTTGAAAAGGTCAACCTCATCGCCGCTCCCCCAGGCCAGGATCCCGGCACTCCCGACGTCGACCTCGTCTTCATGTGCCATACCGACACGGTTCCTTACGCAGCCGACTGGAAAGATGCCCTCAATCCGATCCTGAAAGATGCGTATCTCCACGGCTGCGGCTCCTGCGACGTCAAGGCCGTTCTTGCCTGCCTGCTCGCCATCGTTTCGCGAAGAACTTCACAGCAATGGCCCGAGGGCCTCCGCCTCGTCCTCACCGCAGAAGAGGAAAACGGCTGCATCGGAGCCGCTCATCTCTTTACCGCGGGCGCGCTCCGGCCGCGTCGCATGGTGATTGGCGAACCGACCCAGCTGCATCCCGCTCGCGCGGGCAAGGGTTACTGCCTGGCGGAAGTTACGGTTCACGGAAAAGAGGCGCACAGCGCGCATCCGCAGCAGGGAATCTCGGCGATTTACAACGCCGCCAGGCTGATCGCCGCCATCGAGGACCTGGTTCAACAGCTCTCCGCGCATACACACCCATTCTTCAATCCCGGCTCTACGACCATCAACATCGGCACGATCGAGGGCGGGACGGCGAAGAACATCGTTCCCGGTCAGTGTCGCTTTCAACTCGAATGGCGGCCCATCCCCACCGAGCCCGCCCACCGCGTGCTCGACTCCGTCGCGCAGATCATCGGCCGTTTGCACCGCGAGGATCCCGGTTTCCATGCCGATATAGAGCCTCAACGTCAGCAATCCGGATTCGAGACCGCGGCAAACACGCCGCTGGTCCGCAGCATCGAAACCTTCACTGGAAAACCCGCCACCTCTATCCCGTTTGGCTCCGAGGCCAGCATCTTTGCGTCCATCGCCGAGGAAATAGTCGTCTTTGGGCCCGGCGATATGCGCACCGCTCACAGTAGCCGCGAATGCGTGCCGCTTGTGGAACTCGAGCTGGCCGTGGCGTGCCTTTACTCTCTGATGGGCGGTGTTTGATCGACCGAGCAGCGGCCTTGGCTCAGTGAGCCGCGTGCAGCCGCCTAATTCTCTGTCTCGATCGCCAGTCCAGGCATAGTGCGGATGCGCGATCCAGTGTCAGATTCGGAGCGCGCCTCAAATCTGGCACAGTTGCGGCCGGAATTCTTGGCAACGTACAGCGCCGTATCCGCCCGGCTGAGTACTTCGCGGATGGACGGCGAATCGATCTCCGGCCGGAAGGTCGCGACCCCGATGCTGCAGGTGAGCCGGATCCTGCAGTCGCCGACCTCGAAGGCCCGCGAGCGAATCGATTCCAGCAGATCATCCACACGGCGCGGAGCCAGCGATAGATCCCATCCCGGGAACAGGATCAGGAATTCCTCCCCGCCATATCGGCCCACAATATCGTATCCGCGCATGGCAGTTCGGAAACGGTCCGCCGATTCACGGATGACGTCGTCGCCGCAAAGATGACCGTAGTTGTCGTTCAGGCTCTTGAAGTGGTCCAGGTCTGCGATCAGCACGCCGAGCGGGGTTCGGTCACGGGTGGCGCGGGCGATCTCGCGCTGCAGGTGCTCCAGCATCGCAGCACGGTTGAAGATGCCGGTGAGCGCATCGTGCGTGGCCTGGATGTGCAGTTCCCGGCGGGTTGCTTCCAGCGCCGCCTTTTCCGACTCAAGCTGCGACGTGCGCTCGGCAACGATGCGCGTGAGTTCTTCCTGACGGCGCGTTAGTGCGCGGGTGCGGAACGCAACCACAGCCCATGCCAGCAGCAGCGCCACAAAGCCGTAAAACGCGTAGGCTGCGGGGGTGCGCGTTAGCGGCCTGCGCAGCGTGAACCTGAACGAAGATCCACTCTCATTCCAGATCCCGTCGTTGTTCTCAGCCTGAACGGTAAAGGTGTAGTTCCCCGGCGGCAGGTTGGTGTACCACGCGTTTCGCCGGCTTCCGGAATAAATCCAGTCGGAATCGAAGCCGATGAGCCGGTACCGGAAACGTTCCTGCTGCGGCGACACGAAACTGGGAGCGCTGAAAGCAACTTCCAAATTGCCCTTCCCCGGTCCGAGCCGAATGCCGTTGAGCCTTGCGATGCTGTGCGAGTCGAACTTCACCCGTTCGATCCACACCGGCGGAACAACGCTGTTCATGGGGATGTGCGCCGGATCGACCACCGCGACTCCCGCAATGGTGCCAAACCACAGCCGCCCGTCGCGGCTCTTCCACGCACACGGCATGCTGCCATACAAAGTCTCCCGTGACCGCAGCCCGTCGGCTGTGCCGTATATCAGTGGATGCACGGCGCTGGGTTGGCCCCCTGCCTGACTCAGTTCCTTCTTCGCGATGCGGAAGATCCCGGTATCCCCGCCGAACCAAAGATTGCCGTTGTTGTCCCCGACGATCGACCCGATGGAGGTGTCCGGCATGTCCTGGTCCGGAGTCCACGTAACCATGCGGCCGTTCCGGATGTGGCTGAGGCCCCCACCTTGCGTGCCCGCCCACAGGCTGCCGTCGGGATCGGCAAACAGACTCATCACATGGTCGCTGTGCAGACCATTGGCAGTCGTGTAGCCATTGGTAACGCCATGGTCCAGGCGCTGCAGCCCGTCGCCGTCCAGGGCGATCCACAAAGCCCCATCGCTGGACTGGGTCAGCGCGGCGATCCGGCCACTGTCGGTGATGTGACGAATCGTTCCATGATCGAAGCGAGCCAGCCCCTTGCCCTCGAATCCCATCCAGAGCGTCCCATCGTGGTCCTCAAGCAGCGCGTTAATTGAAAATTCGCTCGCGTCCGGATCGTGGAAGACCGAGACGTGTCCCTGGTGAATGCGCGCGAGAGTGCCCCGCCGGTAGCCGACCCAAAGATCGCCGTCGCGGGTCTGGAGCAGGGAATAGACTGCCTGATTCGGCATTCCCTGCTTTGGTCCCCACACTTCCACCCGGCCGTCCACCAGCACATGGTCCAGGCCCTTATCGTCCGCACCGATCCACATGGTGCCGTCCTGCGCCTGCAGCACATTGCCGGTGTAGTTGCCGGAGAGCCCCTCCGGCGTACCGAAAACCGTGAATTTGCCGTCGCGAAGCTGCGCCAGCCCCGCATCCGCAAAGCCGATCCAGACGCTGCCCTCGCCATCCTCGAACAGCCCGCCAGTGCACCGGTCGCTCGGAAGACCCCGCTCCGTGTCGTGGAGGTCCACCTTCCCCTGATAGAGGCGCGCAATCCCGTGCCGATCAAAAGCGACCCAGAGAGCGCCGTCATGATCGATCAGAAGCCCCGCGATTTCGTTCCGCGGCAGCGATTGTGCGAAAGAGGTGACACGGCCGTCACGCATCTGCAGCAGACCATGCGCGCGCGTGCCAATCCACAGCGAGCCATCCGGAGCCGCGGCCAGAGCCGAGATCGCATCCGGCGGAAACCCATCCTGCGCGCTGAGAGTTCTGAAGTGGCCGTTTTCAAATCGGCAGAGTCCCTTCGCGGTCCCCACCCAAAGCGTTCCGCCCGCATCCATCGCAATGACGGAAATCGAGACATCGGCGAGCCCGTCGCGCATCGTCCAGCTTCGAATATGGCCGTCGAAGATTCGATCCAGTCCCTTGCCCGTACCAACCCATAGCCCGCCTTCGCGATCCTCGCGGAGGGCGGTGATGCTGTTGCCGGCCAGTCCATCCCGCGTGGTCAGTGTAGTGAACGCACCATTCGGCGCTGCGGCTATCGCCGGCGTGTAGTGGCTCAGACCGCTGTCCGTTCCAATCCACAGGCTGCCATCGTGGCTTGCCACCAGTGTCTGAATGAAGCTGGAGGCAAGTCCGGGCGCATTGTGCCGCGTGTAGCTGGTGAAGCGGACACCGTCGAATCGGGCCAGACCTTCCTGGGTTCCGAACCACAAATAGCCGTCCGAGGTCTGCGTCAGGGTTTGCACAGTGTTCTGCGGCAAACCGGACTCGCTCGTCCACGTTGTCTGCATGTACTGGGTGATTGCCTTGGCCGGATCCAGAGCGAACACCGCAGGTGCCGGCAGTGCCATGGCTGCCAGGATCGAAGCCGTGAAGATCGCCCGTCCCCCGGGCACTCGCGCCCTTACGCGCGGTCCGTTCCCCCGCAGCAGCGGTCGGCTTGCGGTTTGGGCACACGCTTCATAGCGAGGTGGGGCGATCGGTTCCATGGTCGTTCAGAGTCCTGCAACCGCCTCCATCTCCCGAATGGTTCTTGTAGTGTTTCCGTTGCCGGCCAGCATTTCCATCGGATTGGGCGTGGGTCGGCCGAGCAGATACCCCTGCGCTTCGTCTGTTCCCAGCGATCGCATCAGCTCCAGCTGCTCCACCGTTTCGATGCCCTCGACGATCACCTTCATGTGCAGGTTGTGGGCCATCAAAAGAATGGACTGAACAAAGGCGCGAGTTTCCGGACGGGCTGCCAGTTCATTTACAAACGAGCGATCCAGCTTCAGAGCGTCGAATGCCAGCTTCGGCAGGTAGCTCAGGCACGAATACCCGGTTCCGAAGTCGTCCATGGCGATACCGATGCCTCTGCCCGTAAGCCTTCGCATCAGGTCCGCGGCGCGCTCCAGCCCCGTCAGAGTCGCGGACTCGGTCAGCTCCAGCTGCAGAAGGCTGGGCTTGAGCCCGGTACGGCGCAATACCTCTTCCACCTCTTCCAGAAACGTGTCGCGCGCAAACTGCACGCTGGAGACGTTCACCGCCACCTGAATCGGCCGGTTGGCCTTGCGCTGCCAGGTCGTCGCATCGGCGCAGGCCCGCTCCATCACATAGGCTCCCAGCGGGACGATCAGGCCGCTCTCCTCGGCCACCGGAATGAAGCTCACCGGCGGAATTCTTCCCAGCTTCGGATGAGTCCACCGCGCCAGCGCTTCGAATCGTGCAATGGTGTTGGTCGAGAGATCGAACTCGGGTTGGTAATAGACATCGATGTCGCCGTTCTCGATCGCCCGCCGCAATTCGCCTTCCAGGGTCAGGCGTTCGCGCGCTGCGCTGCCCAGCCCATCACCATAGTGCACGATACGGTTCTTGCCGTTTCGCTTGGCGGCAAACATGGCGCAATCCGCCTGCTGCAGTAGCTGCCCGCCCTCGCTGCCATGATCGGGAAAGAGGCTGATCCCGATGCTGGCCGTCATCCGGATCACATGATCCTCAATTTCGAACGGCGTCTTCAGCACTTCCAGAACACCCTGTGCCGCCGTATCCGCATCCGACCAGCTCTGCACCTGGTCCAGGATCAGCAGGAACTCGTCCCCGGCGATCCGCGCCAGGGTGTCGGACTGCCGGAAGCGGGATTTCAGACGATGAGCCACCTGGCGCAGCAGCAGGTCTCCGATATGGAGCGTCAGGCTGTCGTTCACCAGCTTGAAACCGTCCAGGTCGATGTACAACAGCGCCATTTTCCGGTTTTCGCGCCGCGCCAGCGCCAGACTTTGCGAGAGGCGATCGGACAGCAGCCGGCGATTGGGCAGGCCGGTCAGCTCATCGATGAGAGCCATGTGCTGCAGCCGGTTTTCGGCCTCACGCCGGGCCCGCTCGCGCCGATGCAATTCGGACAGAATGCTGTTGACTCCAGTCACCAGCTCCGCGATTTCTTCGCCACCCTGCACGGCAACCGGACTCGTGAACTCCCGTTGCGCCGTAACCTGGGCCATCGCGCTGGAAATCTCACGGAGCGCCTTGTGCGTCTCTGAGGCCTTCTGCAGCGCCTCCATCTGCCTCCGCACTCGCCGCCGCAGGATGTACACCCACAGCAGGAAGATAAACGCCATCAGGAACACGAGGGAGAGTGCGGCCGGAATCACAGGCGGCGTCCAGATCGGACCGTGCTGCACCATCGCCAGATCCGCGGGCCAGCGCCGTTCGATCTGCAGAGTAGCCGGGTTCTGCTGCACCACGATGAAACCGTTCTGCGCCATCTCGGCGGAGGTGACCCCAGTCAGCCGAATCACGCTGCCCTCCGCCAAATGCCATGGTCCCAGACCGGCGGTTGGCGGTGGAAATGCCCTTTCTCCGTATGCGGCCACCACGGCGCTGACCGTCGTGGGCTCGACCCGAACGTGCTCCAGCGCAAGACTGGCCGTTTTGCCGGCGAGGACCGAGACCGCCATGCCCGCGTGAACTGAGGCGGGAAGCGGATTCACCGTGATCGGCATCGCCCCCGTCTCGTCCTGAATCCAGAACAGCCTTCCCGGCGCATCCACGTACGTAACGACGCCGATAAGATGCACGGCGGAATGCAGAGGAAGAGTCTGCAGTCCCTGAATTGTGTCGCGGTGCGTTAAGACGGACCCATGGCACAGCGCGGTCGCCAGCATACCCGCGCCCAGCACCGGTGCCAGGATCGCGGCTTTCCTGAATCCTGTGACGCCGTTGCGCCTCATTGGAGCATGATCAATTGGCTACCGCCCTGGAGCCATACAACTTTGGGTTTTTGGCCTACCCGAATGGAATTAGAAGACTTAACAAGCCGCGCCCGGTGCCCAGCCAACGCGCGAAGGAACGCCTTTTCCCATGGCCAAAAGTGACGACAGGAATCATCGTTTCTGACCAAATTAGCCGCCAGTAGCTTCGCGCCAGACGGTCTGCTCTGTCACCTCAGAATCGCTCCACGTCACACGCCCATGCGAGGCTTGTTCTTCCGCACGAAGTCCGTGTCCTGCGTCGGCTCTCCCTCGCATTCAATCGCAATCGTCGTCACCGGAGAATCCGGCGCCTTCATCGGCAGATCCGTGAAGCGTACGCGAAAATCGTCCTGCTTAAAGGGCACGGTCGCCCCAGTCTTCACCAGCTTCGCCGACTTCACCTTCGTCATCAGTCCGGAAATCGCTACGTATTCTCCCGGCCAGAAATGCACGTGCATGTACAGCGTGTTGCCGATGCGCGTGAAGCTCGCATAGTTCGCGCGCCGCACCTGGCACGGATCGCACTCGTAGATACTGTGCCCGTTCACCGCCATCCACTCCCCAACCTCGCGCAGCACCCGCACCGACGGCTCGGGCACCGATCCATCCGGCTTCGGCCCGATGTTCAGCAGATAATTACCGGAGTCGCGCACGCAGCTGATCAGGTTGCGAATCACCGTCTTCGACGACTTCCAGTTGTCGTCCGCCGCCTGATAGCCCCAGCTGTCGTTCAGCGTCATGCACGCTTCCCACGCGCGCCCGCCCGTCTCCGCCGTAATGTGCTGCTCCGGCGTTGAGAAATCTCCCGGCAGCTTGTTGCGGTTGTTCACGATGATCTCCGGCTGCAGCTGGAAAACCATCTCGTTCATGCGCACCGACTCCCATCCCTGTGCGTCCAGCGGCCACGCCACGTCGTACCACAACACGTCGATCTTCCCGTAGTTCGACATCAGCTCGTGGATCAACCCGTGCGTGTAATCGACGAACCGCTTGCGCGCATCCTCATCCGTTGCACAACGCGCGCCATCCGGGTGATGCCAGTCCATCAGCGAATAGTAGAAGCCCACGCGCAGACCCTCGGCGCGCGCCGCCTCCACATATTCGCCAACCAGATCCCGTCCCGGACCCTGTTTCGGCGCGCAGTAATTCGTCAGCTTCGTGTTGAAGTTGCAGAATCCCTCGTGATGCTTGCTCGTCATCACCATGTACTTCATGCCCGCCTGCTTCGCCAGCCGCGCCCATGCGCGCTGCGATCCCGGCGCCGGATGAAACGTCGTCGCGTGCGGCGCGTATTCCACCACCGGAATGCCTTCATCCTCCATCACCCACTCATGCCGCCCGATCGTCGAGTACACGCCGAAGTGGATGAACATCCCGAAGCGCGCCGCCTTCCACCACTTCATGCGCGCTTCGCGATTGTTATCGCCCGGCAGCGGAGTCGCACCCGCGGCCGTTTCCTGCGCCGCCATCCTCGTCGTCGCACCTGACATTTCTGCGCCCAGCGCCAGCAGCGATGCGCCCGTACCTTTCAGCAGACTCCGCCGTGTTAATTCAGGATTCTTCACGCTTCCTCCACCATCGGATTTCGGAATGTAACCGTTGCCAATACTAAACCGCGCCCAGCCTCTCCAGTCATTGCAGCAAACGTTGAGGCATTCATTCGAGGCAAATTCGCGGCGTGTCCCATGCTGCGGTACGTACACTCGCCACTTCCGTTGACACCCCTTGATCGCGGTTTCGAGAATGACACTCGGCATGTTCTGCCGGGGCGCGAGTGCCCCACAAGTTATGCCATCCACAACGCCAATAAACGGGCATGACCCGATGGACCGCAAAACACCAGAGAAAAGGAGCGGCAAATGAGCATTAATTTTGGGAGGTCGGAAAGCACTTGCAGGACCCGCGCACGTCTCGGAATCCTCACCGCTGTGGCAGGCGCACTGCTGATGCTGCTGTGGGCTACGCTGCCCGGCCAGGCGCAGCAAATCACCGGCTCCATCACCGGAACCGTCAAGGACTCGTCCGGCGCCGTGGTCAGCGGAGCCACCATCAAAGCCACCAATGACGCTACCGGATTCTCCCGTTCCGTCACTGCCAATGCATACGGCGATTACCGCGTCGACTATTTGCCCGTTGGCACTTACACCATCGAGGTCAAGGCGCAGGGATTCAAGACATCTCTGCAACCCGCCATCACGCTCACCGTCGACCAGGTGCAGAGAGTGGACGTGGCGCTCAGCGTGGGCGCTCAGACCCAGGTGGTCACCGTCACCGCCGCCCCGCCAACCGTCAACACCACCAGCGCCGAACTGGGCAGAACCATTCAGCCGGCCGAAATCGTCGGCCTGCCCCTCGTGAACCGCAACGCCTACGCTGAGCTGTCGCTTACCCCGGGCGTCCAGGCCAACAGCGCCAGCCCGGCTTCGAACCCCAACGGCACGCCGAACTTCATCATCGGCCTGCCCTCCGCCGACGTGCAGGTCAACGGCTCTATCGACGGTGGCAACCCCGAGGTCAGCTTCTATCTCGATGGCGGCCTCAATATGTCCGGCATCCGCAACTATGGCAACCAGCTGCCTAATCCCGATGCGCTCGAAGAGTTCCGCGTCGAGACCAGCAACTTCTCCGCGCAGTACGGCCGCCTCTCCGCCGCAGTCGTCACCGCCGTTACCAAGTCCGGTACGAATGCCTTCCACGGCTCCCTCTTCGAGTTCAACCGCAACACCGACTTCAACGCCACTCCATGGAATTCCACCCTCAACGCCCCCTATCACCGCAACAACTTCGGCGGCGTCATCGGCGGCCCCATCGTCCGCGATAAGGCGTTCTTCTTCTTCAGCTATGCCGGACTGCGCCAGGTCGTCGGCCAGTTCCTCAGTGGCGGCGTGGTACCCACTGCGGCCGAGCGCCTCGGCGACTTCACCGCCGACTCCTTCAAGGTCAACATGCCGGGCACCAAAGACCCAGGTCGTCACGGCACCAACAGTGCCCCCAACTGCCAGGTCGCCAAGCCCAACTGCATCCCCAGCAGCTCTTCTTGATCCCGCAGCCTCCAACATCATGAATGCCAAAAAGCTCATCCCGCTGCCGAACAGCGCGGGGAACACCTGGACCGGCTTCTTCACCGGCCCCACTGACGAGAATGAGTATCTCGGCAAATATGACCAGACCGTCGGCGATAAAGATCACGTGACCGCGACATACTTCTATGTCAAAACCACTCAGAACGCCTTCGGCAACGGTAACTTCAACTGGGATATCAACCAGTCCTACACCGGCCAGACCAACGCGAACATCAGCGATGTTCACTCCTTCAGTGCCAACACCGCCAACCAGGCCTGGCTCACCTTCGTGCGCGCAGCCGGCGGCCGCGTCAACTTACCCACCACCAATCTCGGCCAGCTGGGTTCGAGCTTCACCATTCAGGGACCCTCCGCCCTGCCGCAGCTCAACGTCTCCGGCTATTTCAGCGTCGGCGGCGCGCTGGCCGGCCCCGTCACCACCACCGACTTCTACTCCATCCGCGACATGGTCAGCACGGTGAAGGGCCGTCACACCTTCGATATCGGTGGCGAGCTGGCGCTCGACAAAGGTATGTTCGTCGGCAACCTCTATAACTTCGGCGTGTTCAGCTTCCAGAACTCCGCTCCCACCACCACCAGCAACGCTCTGGCCGATTTCGTCACCGGCCAGGTGAACACCATGGAGCAGGACACGCCCTACCACACGCTGGAAAGCGCGTGGCACACCGCCCTGTTCGTCCAGGATAACTACCGCATCACACCCCGCTTCATCGCGAATCTCGGCCTCCGCTGGGACGTCGACACGCCTCCTGTGGAGTCGCACAATCTCACCGCCACCTTTATCCCGGGCGTAAAGTCCACCGTCGTTCCCACAGCCCCGCTCGGCATGCTCTTCCCTGGCGATAAAGGCATCGAGCGCGGCATCGTCAGCCCCGCCCTGTATCACTTCTCTCCGCGTGTTGGCTTTGCCTGGGATCCTTTCGGTGACGGCAAAACCGCCGTCCGTGCCGGCGCCGGTGTCTTCTACGGCGCCATCAGCGGCAACGAATGGAACCAGCCCGGCAACGCGCAGCCCTTCGCCGTCCGCCAGACCTTCAATTCCATCGCCTCCTTCAGCAACGTCTATGGAAGTCCCGCCTCCTTCCCGACCGGCGACCCGTTCCCGTATGTCTACAATCCGAAGAATCCGCGCTTCCTGCCCGGCCGCCAGCATTGAAACCATCGGCGCCAACTACCGCTGGCCCTACATCTACCAGATCAATACATCCATCCAGCGCGAGCTGCCGCAGCATGTCACGGTGACCGCAGCCTATGTCGGAACGCTGTCCCACCGCATCCCGCTCATGGTCGACGACAACTACGCGCCCTATGCTCCCGGAGCGAGCACCTCGCAGACCAGCATCAACGCCCGCCGCCCCTATGACCCCGGCGTTCTGGGCCAGAACATCTATCTCGTCTCCAACCAGACCGCTTCCTACCACTCGTTCCAGGTCGCGGCAACCCGCCCTCTCACCCACAATCTCCTGCTCAACGGTTTCTATGTCTGGAGCCATTCCTTCCAGAGCGCCAACGAGTCGGCCATCGGTCTCGCCACTGCGCAGGACTGGGACAACCTGTGGGAGGAGCGCGGTCCAATGGATGACGATCAGCGCCATGTCGCCAGCATCTCCGGCATCTGGCATCTCGATTACTACAACGGTTCGAATTCGATAGCGAAACAGATCCTCAACGGCTGGACGATCTCGCCGATCGTCAGCCTCCACAGCGGCGGCCCCGTCGAAATCACCACCGGCAGCAACAAGAATCTCGACAGCCAGAACCACAATCGTCCTAACCTGGTCGCGGGCGTCGAACGCATTCCTCGATCCGAACCGCAGCCGCCAGATCTCGCGTCACGCCTGGTTCAACACCGCTGCCTTCACTTCCAACGGGCCAGGCCTTCCCGGTGGCATCGGGCCCGGAGGTGCCGACGGCAACACTCCGCGCGACTACCTCCGCGCCCCAGGCTACCGCGACATCGATCTGGGCGTCTTCCGCGACATCCACTTCGAGCGGTTCGTCTTCCAGCTTCGCGGCGAGGCCACCAACGCTTTCAACATGGTCAACCTCAACGCACCCACCGCCAACCTGTCCTCGTCCACCGATGGATGGATCACCTCGGCCTCCAGCCCACGCCTGATCCAGGTGGGTGCGCGGTTCACCTTCTGATCGCCACCAGCCCCGAGTGCGGCGTGTTCCTGTCATCGTCAGACAGAACGCGCCGCCTCACTCAGTCTCGCGCGCAACGGCCCATTCACTCCGGTCCTTCCATGAAACGAATCCTGCCTTTCCTCATGCTCTGTTTTGCCCTGGTCCTGCGTCTTCCCGCGCCCGCCCAGAACACTCCGCCGCCCACCGATCCCGAACGTGCTGCCGCCGGCGACGAGCCCGACAATCCCGGTCCTCTCGCCACGAATCTTTCCCCGGCCATCAAGCGCGCCGAGATTCTCAAAGCGATGAAGCTCGTCGCCGACTGGCAGCTCCGCATGCCGAAGGCCGCTACAACATCGACTGGACCTACGCCGCGCTCTATGACGGAATGCTCGCCGCCTCCCGCGCAACCGGCGACCCGCGCTATCACGACCGCGTCCTCCAGATCGCCAACGACAACCACTGGCGCCTCGGACCGCGCCTCGAACACGCCGACGACCAACACATCGGCCTCACGTATCTCACCTTCTACTCCGAAGATCGCAACCCCGATCATCTCGCGCCCACCAAAGATAATTTCGACAAGCTCCTCGCCCGTCCCGATGATCCGCAGAAGAACCTCTGGTGGTGGTGCGATGCCCTCTACATGGCGCCGCCCGTCCTCGCGCAGCTTTCCGTCGCAACCGGCGACCACCGCTACCTCGACTTCATGGATCGCGAGTGGTCGCTCACCACGAAGGCTCTCTACGATCCGCAGGAGCATCTCTACTTCCGCGACGATCGTTTCCTCACCCAGCACGAGCCCAACGGCCAGAAGATCTTCTGGTCGCGCGGCAACGGCTGGGTCCTCGCCGGCCTCGCCCTCGTGCTCGAGCGCATGCCCCAGGACGACCCGCAGCGTGCCAAATATGTCGCCCAGTATCGCGACATGGCGGCTCGCATCGCCGCTCTGCAGCCCCCCGACGGCCTGTGGCGCTCAGGTCTTCTCGATCCTGATGCCTATCGGTCTCCCGAAATCTCCGGTTCCGCGTTCTATACCTTTGCCATGGCGTGGGGTATCCATCATGGTCTGCTCGACAAAAAAACCTGGATGCCCGTCGTCGCCAAAGCATGGCGCGGCATGCTGGCTCACATCTACCAGGACGGCCGCCTCGGATCGATTCAGCCCATCGGTGCGGCGCCGGACAAATTCAAACCCTCATCGAGTTATGTCTACGGCGTTGGCGCATTTCTCATGGCAGGCTCCGAACTCGCGCAGATGACGAAGTAGCCCTCGTCCCGTGTCAATACGATTCTCCCCATGCGCGTATCGACAGGTGGGACGCCGAGGGCTTTGTACCCCGCTTGATTCCTGGTCTGCGCCCGCATCTCCACATGCGAGACGCGCGGTGCGGATTCGTGACACTTCCGTTGACAATCTAATAACCAGGCGAGAAGAATCCATCCAGTCGTTCTGGGCACCGCGGAGGCGGCGTGCCTCGCCACATTCAGCGTTGCCGATCGGAGGTCGATGAGCGAGGGATTCAGTGGCTGCATCAGCGCAGCCAACGTCAACACGACGCATCCCGAAGACGGACTGACCCGCCAGGTGCTCGCCTTCAATCCGGGCATGATGCTGGTCCGTCATCATATGCAGCCCGGCTGGCGCGGCGCCCGCCACTCCCATCCCCACCAGCAGATGGTCTACGTGGTCCGCGGACACATTCACTTCGTTTGCGGCACGGAAACCTTCGACGCCCGTGCCGGCGACAGCTTCATCGTTCCTGGCGGCGTGGAACACGAGGCCAGTGCTCTCGCCGAGTCTGAAGTGCTCGACTTCTTCGTTCCGTTTCGCGAGGACTATGCGCGTTAGCCGCACAACCGGCATCTTCGCCCCAGCCATTGCCGGCCTTGCTCTGCTGTTGTCCGCCGCCGCCGGAGCCGCGCCTCTCCGCTCTCCCTGGGACGATCACCCCGTCACCGCAACCGATGCACCCTACGCCTGCCCGCCCATCGTTCACCTCTCGCCCGATCTGACCACCGACGGCTTCTACTCCGACAGCAAGTCCTCCATCATCGATCCGGCAAAGTGGAAGGCCTACTCCGAATCCTCCGGCCCCTACAAGAATCTCGGCCAAGTCATCGTCGATGCCGCCGACGCGTGGCGCTCCACCGGCAGCCGCGCCGCCGCCGCCTGTGCTCTGAGCCACATCGAAGCCGCCGCCCGCGACGGCGTCTTCACCGGAAAAATGTCCTCGCATCAGGCCTACTACGTTCAGGGCTGGGTCATCGGAGCCATCGCCATCGGCTGGCTCAAAGTCCGCGACAGCGGTCTTGAAACGCCCCGCACTCCACGACCTCGTCGCCCCCTGGATCGTCAGCGTCACGCGCCAAACCGTCGACTTCTACGACTCCTCCCATGCGCTCAACAACCACCTGTACTGGGCCGGCGTCGAGGCCGCGGCTGCCGGCGTCGCCGCCAATGACCGCAAGCTGTTCGACTGGGCCGTCGCTGGATACCGCGCCGGTATCGCCCAGATTAAGCCCGACGGATCCATGCCGCTGGAAATGGCTCGCGGCCAGCGCGCCCTGCACTACCACCTCTTCGCGCTTTCCCCGCTCGTCTACATCGCGGAATTCGGCCAGGTCAACGGCCTCGACCTCTACGCGGAGCGCGAACACGCCCTCGCGCGTCTGCAACGCCTCTGCGTCGATGGCCTGAAGAACAACCAGTTTTTCGAGAAGGCCACCGGCATCCCCCAGGACACTCCCACAAAGGGCGCGCCCGCCGCCGAGCAAATCAGCTGGGGCGTCATCTGGCAGTCGCGCTTTCCCGATCCCGCTCTCGCGTCGATCCTCGTCCAGCGCCGGCTCACTCAGCTACATGTACCTGGGCGGCTTGCCGCCCGGCGCCAATCGCAACGTCGCAGCATTGAGAGAGAGGCAATTGAAATGACACCGAAGGTCCCCAGTCGCACCTCCGTGAACGCTTCCCGCGATCCTTACCGTCTGCAGTGTCTCGACCGCGCGATCTCGCCGTCCTCGAATACATCGGTGAAAGCGACGTGCCGCTCAGCCTCGCCGACATCTGCCGCAGCATGAACCTGCACAAGAGCACCGCGCATCGCGCTCTGATGGTGCTCGAACGCGGCATGCTGCTCGATCGCACGCCCGACGACCGCTTCCGCCTCGGCCTCAAGCTCTACACCCTCGGCAATCGCGCCGTCGAGCAGGTGGACCTCCGCACCCAGATCCAGCCCTCCCTGCGCTCGCTTTCCCAGCGCCTCGGCGAAACAGTCCATCTCGGCGTCCTGCAGCGTACCTCCGTCGTGTATCTCGACAAAGCCGGACCCGCCACCCGCGTCTGTAAGGGTTCGAAGACCGGCAGCTCCAACCCCGCATACTGCACGGCCATGGGCAAGGCCATGCTCGCCTGGCTCCCGCAAGCCCAGGTCCACGACCTTGTCGATCAAATGACGTTTGTCCGCCTGACCCACAAAACCATCGGCTCCCGTGAAGAACTCATGCAAGCTCTCGAGCGCGTCCGCCGCCGCGGCTACAGCATCGACGACGAAGAAGCAGAGCTCGGCGCCCGCTGCATTGGCGCTCCCATCTTCGATCAGGATCACAACCCTATCGCCGCGCTCAGCGTCTCCTGCGCTTCGTCGCGGATCCAGCCGCACCAGGTCCCGGCACTCGCGGAACACCTCCGCCGCACCTGCTCGGAGATCTCCGCCTCGCTGCGTATGCATCGCGATCTCCGCGCCCGCGTCATCGGAAGCCTCGCGCCGGAAAGAAACTGAGTCTGGTCACAGCCCGAACGGCCACAGACGCTCTGCTGTCTTGTAAAGAATCTCCTCGTGCTCCTCGGCCGAGAAGAAATGCAGCCGGTCGCGATACAACTCGACGACCCGCGCATACGGCAGCTGCTCAAGCGAAACCGGCCAGTTCGTATCCCACATCAGCCGCGTCGCTCCAAAGGCCCCGCGGACACGCTGCAGTTGCTGCTGCGCGTCCAGATAGGGATACGGCTGTTGTGACACCACCCACAGATCGGAGATCTTCACGTACACCCGCGGATAGCGCGCCAGATCAAGCAGCTTCGCGAGCAGATCCGGCCGATGCAGCGGACAGTCGGCCATATGATCGATCACCACATCCAGCTCGGGGTTCGCCTCAATCAGCGGAACCAGATCCGGCAATCGCGTCACCGGGGCCAGGATCGTCATCGGTACGCGCAATTCCGCACAGCGCTTCCACAGCGGCGGCATCAGCGCCCCGCGAATCCAGTCTCCGTCCGCTGTACCAGCCGGGCTCAGGCGCACCCCGCGAAAACCTTCCTCCGTAAGCTGGCTCAGATGATCGGGCGCAGCAGGATCCAGCGGATTCACACGGCACACACCCTGGAAATACTTTGGATACCGTTTCAGCACGCTCCCCAGATACCGGTTGTCCCACTTGTAGTGGATCACCTGAATCAAAACCGTCCTCGCCACGCCATTCGCGCGCATCAGCTCCAGCAGCATCTCTGGCGTGGCATCTTCCGCGGGCGGTTTCGCACCCGGTGCGAAAGGGAATTGCGGATCGTGCGCGAACACATGCACGTGCGCATCGATCAGGATTGGCTTTGCCTCGCCAGCCAGCCCTGCAGCCCAAGCCAACGGCCGAGCACAGGTCACAGCGACAGACTGAGCAAGGAACCGTCGCCGGCTCAGCATGCAACGGCCTCAGCAATCTCGCGTTTCATGTGATCGGAGCCGGATTGAACAGCACCAGATCATTGTGCAGACCCCAGCGGTCCGCGCACGTCTGCTTCCGCCCGCTCGCCACCTCCAGAATCATCCGGAAGATCTGCTCTCCGACCTCATGAATGCTCGCCCTGCCCGTCGCAATCGTTCCAGCATCCACGTCGATCAGGTCCGCCCATCGCTCCGCCAGCGGCGTCCGCGTCGCAACCTTGATCACCGGCGCCATTGCCAGCCCATACGGCGTGCCGCGCCCCGTCGTGAACACGTGCATGTTCATCGATGCCGCCAGCTGCAGCGTTCCGCAAACAAAATCGCTCGCCGGCGTCGCCGCAAACACCAGACCCTTCCTGGTCACGCGCTCGCCCGGGCCCGAACACCCCCACCAGCGCCGTCGTCCCCGCCTTCGCAATCGATCCCAGCGCCTTCTCCACGATGTTCGAGATGCCGCCCTTCTTGTTCCCCGGGCTCGGATTCGCGCTCCGATCCGTCGCCCCGCGCCGCAAATACTCGTCGTACCACGCCATCTCGCGGATCAGATCGCCTGCGACCGAAGCATCCGCCGCCCGCGCCGTCAGCAGATGAATCGCATCCCGCACCTCTGTCACCTCGGAGAACATCACCGTCGCTCCTGCGCGCACCAGCAGATCCGCCGCGTAGCCCAGCGCCGGATTCGCCGTCACGCCCGAAAATGCGTCGCTTCCTCCGCACTGCAACCCCACCACCAGATCCGCCGCCGGCCGCTGCACTCGCCGCCGTTCGTTCAGCCGACCGAGCCTCTCCTCCGCCATGCGCATGATCGCCGCAACCATGTCTTCGAACCCGCGATGCTCCTCGTCCTGTAATCGCACCACGTAGGACTTCTTCTCCAGCACCGGCAGCGTGCTCGATGGCATCAGTAAGGCCGGCTGCAGCTTCTCGCATCCCAGGCTCACCACCATCGGCTCGCCGCCCAAATTCGGATTCAGGCTCAGGTTGCGCAGCGTCCGAATCGGAATCTCCGCGCCCGGCGCATCGATCGCGATCCCGCATCCGTAACCATGTGTCAACGCGATCACGTCATCGACGTTCGGATACCGCGGCAGCAGCTCCGCCTTAATCCGTCGCACCGCGTAGTCCACCGTCGCCGCCACGCACTGCACCGTCGTCGTGATCCCCAGAATGTTCCGCGTCCCAACCGACCCATCCGCGTTCACGTATCCGTCGAACGTGTATCCATCGAGCGGCGGCAGCGGCTCCGGCACCGCGGTTGCGATCGGCAAGGCACTCAGGTCCGGCGCCGACGGCATGCGCACCAACTCGTCGCGTACCCACGAGCCCGCGCGCAGCGCCCGCTCCGAATGCCCAATCACCTCGCCATAGCGCACGATCGCATCACCCGCAGCCAGGTCCGTCAGCGCAATCTTGTGCGCCTCCGGCACCGCCTCCGCAAGGACCAATCCCGATTCGAACCGGCTGCCCGCAGCCAATCCGCCCTCGTTCACCACAATGGCGACGTTGTCCTTCGGATGAGCGCGAACGAAAAGCGGCGGGATCTTCATGAATGAGACTTCCTCACTGATTGTTCTATCCCAGCGCACGCTTGCGCAAATCCAAACAGCCCGCTACCGCGATGCGGTACGAACCGCCTCGTCCCGCTCTCCTGATCTCCAGCGCACTTCTTCTATAGTTGGAAAGCAGCCCGCAACCGCCCCGGAAACACGCGAGCCGCACCCAACAGCATGCCCACAGCAGCCATGACCCCGCAACAGATGGCCCAGCGCGTCGGCGAAGGCCTCCTCTCCTTCCCCGTCACGCATTTCAACGATCAGTACGACTTCGTCGAGCAGCCCTACCGCGAGCACATCGCCTGGCTGCTCGAACATCGCCCCGCAGCCCTCTTCGCCGCCGGCGGCACCGGCGAGTTCTTCTCCCTCTCGCTCGACGAGTTCTCCCGCGTCGTCGCCGCCGCCGTCTCCGAAGTCGCCGGCAAAGTCCCCGTCATCGCCGGATGCGGCTACGGCACCCGTACCGCCATCCAGTTCGCTCGCGCCGCGGAACAGGCCGGCGCCGACGGCCTCCTGCTGCTTCCCGCCCTACCTCGTCAACGCAGAGCCCGCCGGCTCATCGCCCACGCCAAAGCAATCTGCGAATCCACCCGCCTCGGCGTCATCTTCTACAACCGCGACAACGCCATCCTCGACGAGTCCGCCCTCGAAAAACTCTGCCAAAGCTGCCCCAACCTCGTTGGCTTCAAAGATGGCGTCGGCGACCTCGAGCTGATGACCCGCATTCACGCCCGCCTCGGCGATCGTCTCGTCTACATCGGTGGCCTGCCCACCGCGGAAACCTTCGCCCTTCCGTACCTCGAAATCGGCGTCACCACCTACTCCTCAGCCATTTTCAACTTCCTCCCGAAATTTGCCCAGGACTTCTACGCCGCCGTCCGCCGCCGCGATCACGCCGCCGTCCTTGCCGGCCTCCGCGACTTCGTCCTGCCCTACATCGCCATTCGCCGCCGCCGCAAAGGCTATGCCGTCTCCATCGTCAAAGCCGGCATGAAAGCCATCGGCCGCGATGCCGGCCCCGTCCGCCCGCCGCTCACCGACCTCGACACAAACGAAATGGCCGAGCTTAAAAAACTCATCCCAGGACGCAACTGACCAGGCGCATGCCGTCGAATAGAACCACGCACGTCCGCTACCTCATCGTGCTGATGCTCTTCATCGCCAGCACCTTCAGCTACGGCGATCGCGTCGTGCTCTCCATCGCTGCCGACGCGCTCAGCCACGACCTCCGTCTCGACGCCATCCACCTCGGCTACCTCTTTTCCGGATTCGGCTGGGCCTACGCACTCGCCCAACTCCCCGCCGGCGGCCTTCTCGACCGCTACGGTTCGAAGAACGTCTACGGCATCAGCATCTTCTGCTGGTCGCTCTGCGCGGTGCTCGCCGGGTTCACAGGCTACCTGCCCGCCGTCGCCGCGTTCTACACCCTCTTCGCGCTCCGCCTCCTCGACGGCCTCGCCCAGGCGCCCGTCTTTCCTGGTAACGGGCGCATCGTCGCCGCATGGTTCCCCACCGCGGAGCGCGGCCGCGCCTCGGCGCTCTTCAACGCCGCGCAGTATTTCTCGCTCGTCTTCTTCGCGCCCATCATGGGCTGGATCGTCCACCTCTGGGGCTGGAAGCAGTGCTTCTGGTTTGCCGGTGCCGTTGGCCTCGTGTTCGGCGTCTTCTGGTTCCGCGTGATCCACGGAGTCAAATCGCACCCGCGCATCAGCCAGCCCGAGATCGACCTCATCGAACAGGGTGGCGGCCTCGCATCGCTCGACGCCACTGGCCGCCCCCGCGCCAACACCCTCACCTGGTCCGCCGTGCGCTGGCTGCTCAGCAAGCGCATGCTCGTCGGTGTTTACCTCGGCCAGTACTGCATCACCACCCTCACGTGGTTCTTCCTCACCTGGTTTCCCGTCTATCTCAGCCGCGCGCGCCATATCCCCATCGTCAAGGTTGGATTCCTCGCCGCCCTCCCCGCCCTCTGCGGTTTCATCGGCGGCATCCTCGGCGGTATCGTCTCCGATGAATTCCTCCGCGCCGGCCGCAGCCTCAGCTTTGCGCGCAAAGTCCCCATCGTCGCTGGCATGCTGCTGGCCATGTCCATGGTCGCCTGCAACTACGTCAGCACCCGCACCGCCGTCGTCGCCATCATGTCGCTGGCCTTCTTCGGCAAAGGTTTCGGCGCGCTCGGCTGGACCGTTGTCTCCGATACCTCGCCCAGAACCCTGGTTGGCATCAACGGCGGCCTCTTCAACCTCATCGGAAACCTCGCCGGCGTCACCACGCCCATCGTCATCGGCTACATCGTCGGCCGCACCGGCTCCTTCCGCGGCGCGCTCGTCTTTGTCGCGGCCACCGCGCTCATGGCCATCGTCGCCTACCTCCCCATCGTCGGCGAAATCAAACGGATCGAAACGCCGCCGGATCTCGTGCCCGGAGCCGCCGCATGATCCCGACAGTCTCCGAGCGCGACACGCCCCGCGTCGCGCCCATGCAGTTCCATCCCCACTGGCGTTTCGATCCGAAGAGGCTGTGTCTGGAGCGCAGCGAGAAGAACTGAGAAGGCCGGATGCCTCGCCCGAAATCAGGCGTAGCTGCGGAAGGGAATTCTGGAGCACCGGGCGGGAATTGAACTTGAGCGGCTTGGCGGGCGTCTGAGCCCGCCCGCGAAATCCTGACCCTGAGCAAGCCGCCGGCAGGGCGGCGCGTCGAAAGGGGAAGGACCTCGTTGCCAAAATCTCTTAATCGAATCTGTGGAGCACCGGGCGGGAATTGAACCCGCGAATACTGGTTTTGCAGACCAGCGCGTTAGCCACTTCGCCACCGGTGCCCATGTCCGCCGCGCGTGTCCGACGCGGCGGTGACAAATGTCTGACGGCGTCCGACAACGTCGAACGCCGGCCCCAAATTACGACTGCGGCTGCGACGTCGTCCGCAGATACGGCTTCACTGTCTTGTAACCCGGGAAGATCTTGTCCGCTTCCTCGTTCGAAACAGCGCCCGTAATGATGACGTCCTCGCCCTGCTTCCAGTTCGCCGGCGTCGCCACCTTGTGCTTCGCCGTCAGCTGCATCGAATCCAGCACCCGCAGAATCTCGTCGAAGTTGCGCCCCGTCGTCATCGGATAGGCCAGGTGCAGCTTGATCCGCTTGTCC
Organism: uncultured Acidobacteriaceae bacterium; assembly: GCA_963819725.1. Taxonomy (GTDB): domain Bacteria; phylum Acidobacteriota; class Terriglobia; order Terriglobales; family Acidobacteriaceae; genus Palsa-343. The sequence continues at coordinate 128,550 of CAWFXK010000007.1, read as the reverse complement.
GGCCCAATCACGAACACCGTGCGCACGCAGGCATTCTGCGCCGGCGTGCGGCCCTCCGACGTCTCGCCCGCGTCCCCGGGCAGCATGTCGTACAGCTTCGCCACCTTCAGCTCCGGATCGCCGATCATCGGATAGTTCACCTGATGTCCGGTCACCTCCCGGATATCCGGCTCCCACTTGTGGTGGCTCGCCACCGGATCGACGCTCAGCCCGATCACCTTCGCTCCCCGCTTCGCGAATTCCTTCTCCAGCCCCGCCACCGCGCCCAGCTCCGTCGTGCATACCGGCGTGAAATCCTTGGGGTGCGAGAACAGCACCGCCCAGTTGTCGCCGATCCACTCGTGAAAGTGAATCGTCCCCTGGGTCGTCTCCGCCGTGAAATCAGGGGCAACGTCATTGATGCGCAGTGTCATGAAACCTTCTTCCTGGGGATGCTCCCCACGCTTCTGAATTGGAAATGCAAACGAAAACCCACCCGATCAGCGGGTGGGGCTCTGAGGATCCTGAAACCTTTAGGTCGCCTCTCTCAGACACGCACCCGCACGGCGCAGCCGCAACAGCAGCAGGCACACATACAGGTTCTAGAGGAAGCGTTCACTACAATCCAGCCTAGGGCCAGGCGCTGGCCGCTGTCAACCGCGCCGCGCCCTCCGCCCCGCTCTCCGATCGCGGCCTTACTGCACCGGTGGCGTCTGCCCCAGCGTCTGGTAGTTATGCGCGATCTGGAACGTCATCGCTCCCACATACACAAACTGCGCCGCCCGCGCCAGCCCGCGCCGGTCGTGGCGAATCAGAAAACGATACGCCTCGAAATTCAGCGCCACCGTGCCCGCCTCGAACGCCGCAAACGCCGGCTTGTTCTTCACCAGCCCGTTCGGCAGCATGGCCTCGTGGTAGTACTGCGGCTCGGTCAGCGCCTTTTCCGTGCTCGTGTAGTCCAGCGCTCGCAGCGTCGCCGCCGCGCCCAGCATGCTCCAGTCCAGGATATGCAGCCCCGGCTTCTTCTCCTCCACCTGCGGCGCGCGCACCGGGTAGACGCCGCCCATGGCGGAGCTGCTGAAAGCCTCTCCAGGCTGCGCGTCAGACGCCACGTTCGGCAGCGGAGCATTCAGCATGGCACTTTGTTGAGCGGAACAGGTCGCAACACACGCTAACGAGAGAACCGGCAGAAACAGAACAGCAAGGGGGAGTTTCATGTTTTCCTCATCGACTTGAACGACTACCGGATTTGTGTGTGATCGAGAGCGGCACAAACACTGCAAATCGTGCAATGAGTTTGGCTCGTGGTATGCGGTTTGGGAGTCCGTGACGTCGAGCTTTTTCGCCACCACCGCAGTTCATCTTTTGATGAGTGAGTGTGGCACAGAAAGCGTGTCGTTGTGCACTTATCTTGCGTCACTGCAACAAGTTACGGGAGAGCTACGGTTCCATAGCTCTTCAGTGAACGGTCGGGTGTGACTGCCCCGTAGAAAAGCGGTTACTCAAGCGCGTTCCGGTTTGCGCGCAATGGTTACCGATGCGCTCCTGCAACTCCGGCTAGACGTCGGCAAATCGCACAAAATACGATCCGATAGCCCACAGCAGGGTAACTATATTCGTGCCCCTCGCCGCTGCGCTCGCATTGGAACCCGGACCGATCGAGTCCCGAAGGACACGCGAAGAGGTAACGGTATCCAGTTTGTTGCTAAACCGTCGATATGCACAGACGAGTGAATCGCGATCCACCCCGGATTGTGCTCATCGCAGCGCCACCACAATCTGCTAGCTGGCTCGCTGCCGTCGGGCGAATTCGCTGCGATGTCGGCTGTAACCGAAGTAAATCACCAGCCCGATCGCCAGCCACACGAAAAACCGGATCCACGTCATCACTTCCAGCCCCATCATCAGCACCACGCAGAAGATGATGCTGAGCACCGGGAACACCGGCCCCAGCGGAGCCCGAAATCCCCGCCGTCGATGCGGGTCGCGATACCGCAGGATCAGCACCCCCGCCGAAACCAGCACAAAAGCGAACAGCGTTCCGATGTTCGACAGGTTCGAAACCGTGCCGATATCCAACAGCCCCGACGGAATCCCCACCACAAACCCTGCCACCCACGTCGCCACGGCAGGTGTCCTGATACTTCGGATGCACGTGCGAGAAGATCGCCGGCAGCAGCCGATCCCGCGACATCGAAAACCACACCCGCGCCTGCCCCAGCTGAAAAACCAGGATCGACGAGATCATCCCCGCCAGCGCGCCGAGCACCACAAACAGCCGAACCCAGTGCAGCCGATGCCCGCCCGGCAGCACCGACAGCCTCTTCAGCGCGTTCACCACCGGCGCCGCGTCGCCCATCATGCTCTTCCACGGCACCAGTCCGGTCAGCACCACCGCCACGCCGATATACAGAATCGTGCAGATGAAAAGCGTCGCCAGAATGCCGATGGGCACAGTGCGCTGCGGATTTTTGCACTCCTCCGCCGCCGTCGACACCGAATCGAACCCGATGTACGTGAAGAAAATGATCGACCCGCCCGTCAGCACGCCCGACCAGCCGTTCGGCGAAAACGGGTGGTAGTACTTCGGCTGAATGAAGCTGGCGCCGAAGGACACGAAGATCAGAATCGCCGCGATCTTCACCAGCACCATGATGTTGTTGGCCTCAGCCGACTCGCGAATGCCGCGCACCAGCACCACCGTCAGCAGCAGCACGATCAGAAATGCCGGAATGTTGAACCCAAAATGCCACCCTGGCGGATACAAATCGTTCCCCGCCAGGTCCTGCAGCCCCTCCGGCAGATACGCCGGAGAAATCCATTTGAGCGCCGGATGAATGTTGAACCAGTCCAGCAAATCCACCACGTGCGCCGCGAACCCCACGCTCACGCTCATGTTCGAGAACGCGTACTCGAGGATCAAATCCCATCCGATGATCCACGCGATCAGCTCGCCCATCGTCGCGTATGTGTAGGTGTACGCCGACCCCGCAATCGGGATCATCGAGGCCAGCTCCGCGTAGCAAAGCCCCGTGAACGCGCAGACAATCGCCACCAGCACCAGCGACAAAGCCAGCGCCGGACCCGAGCCCGGCCGTCCCACCATCGCCGTATGCCGGATGAAGTAGTCGATCAGCGGCGTGTTTTCAATCGACGCAACAGGGAACTGCTGCCCCGCGATCGCCGTCCCGATAACCGTAAAAATCCCCGACCCAATCACCGCGCCGATGCCCAGCGCCGTCAGCGACACCGGCCCCAGCGTCTTCTTCAGCGCCGTGCTCGGGATTCTCCGAGTCCGTGATCAGCTTGTCGATCGATTTGCGCGCGAACAGCTGCGACCGAGGCTGGGTCCCTGCGGGCCGAGATGGAACCACGGGCTGATCCGGCAACGGCAGCTCCTGCGGGGAGGAGTAGGTGTTGTGTGAGTGTAACGGTTTCCCGGGGCCCGCGGAAGAGGTTTCGCCGGCCCCGTTTTATCTGAATTGTCGCGTTACCGCTTCGACTGCCCGCGCGCCAGCTTCCTCACCTTCTTCTTCAGCGATCCGCGCGGTGTCGTCCGCTTCGCCTTGGGAGCGGCCTTCTTGCGTGCCGCCCGTTTCAACTTCCTTGCGTGCTGCTTTGTCCGTCATCGATTTCGTGTTTGCCATAGATCCTTTTTCGGAGCGGATTTTCAGAGCCTCTACAGCCGCTCGAGCTGCGCGAATTTCTCCACCAGCTTTTTCACTCCGAATCCTGAAAATTGTACCGTAATCTTCGCGTCGTCTCCGTCTCCTTCGCGCTTGAACACGATGCCTTCACCATATTTCGGATGCCGCACCCGCTGCCCGCTCCGGAATCCCTTCGCCCCCGTCGGCTCCGGCACATCCAGCTTCGGCCTTGCGCCCCGCGACGGCACGTTGCGCCCCGCCGGCCCGCGTCCCGTAAAGAACTTCGCAATGTTGTCTACCGAATTGCCCGGCGGCGGATTCACAAGGCGCCTTTCGCTGCGCCCCGGCCGCTCCGTCCTGTACGACGCGCTCTGATCCTCATCCTCGTAGCTGTAGTGCCGCGAGCTGAATTCGTCACCGCCACTGCGACCAAAGCGCGACGGCGTCTCCGTGTACTGCGCCCCATACCCGCCCCAGTTCGTCGCCCGCATCCGCCCGCCGCTCAAATCCTCCAGCAGGTGCTGCGGAATCTCCTCCAGAAACCGCGACGGAATCGACGCCTCCGGCATGTCGTTCCCATACCGCCGCCGATACCGCGCCCGCGTCACCACCAGCGAATCCATCGCGCGCGTCAGCCCCACGTAGCACAGCCGCCGCTCCTCCTCCATCTGTGGCGGATCGTTCAGCGTCCGCGAGTGCGGAAACAATCCCTCCTCCAGCCCAGCCAGCACCACCAGCGGAAACTCCAGCCCCTTGGCCGCATGCAGCGTCATCAGCGTCACGCGCGCTTCCGGATCGTACTGGTCCACATCGCTCACCAGCGCCGCATGATCCAGAAACTCCGCCAGCGTCTCGCCCCGCTCCTGCGCATCCTGCGCCGCGTTCGCCAGTTCCTTCAGATTCTCAATCCGCGAGAAAGCCTCCGGCGTCCCTTCCTCTTCGAGCGACCGGATATACCCCGTGCGGTCGATGATGAACTTGATCAGCTCCGGCAGTGTCGCCGCACCGCCGGGCTTCCGAAATCCGGCAACCGGCTCCTGATCTGCCCCGTCCTCATCTGTGCCCTGTGCCCTGTACCCTGCACCCTGTGCCGCCGCATGCTCCACCGGCGGCTCTTCCGCAAACACCGAAAACTTCGCCGGCTCGAAATCCTCCGCGCTCTCCGCAATGTAATCGTCGCCTTCCACGTCGTGCGTCAGCGCCAGCATTCCCTGCGCCGAAGCGCCAAAGTCGAAGCGTCGTGTCATCCGGCACAGCGGCCAGAACTCCGACGCCCGTCTCCAGCCTGCCCTGCGTGCGCAACCTCCGCCGTCAGTTTCTCCACAAACGTCGCGCCCATCATCGCCCGCGCATCCGTGATGATCCGCTGAAACCCATCCAGCGCCGCAAGCGATCGTTGCGGCAGCAGCTGCTTGTCGAGCGCCCGATCGATCGCCGTCCACACACTCGATCCCGTCTCCAGCGCGATCCGCTCCAGCGTTTCCGTCGTCGTCTTGCCGATCCCGCGCGCCGGCGTGTTCACCACCCGCTGCAGCGCAATCGAGTCGTGCGGATTCGCCACCAGCTTCAGATAGCTCAGCAGGTCCTTGATCTCCGCGCGCTCGTAGAACGAGAACCCGCCCACCATCGTGTACGGAATGTTGTACCGCCGCATCGCCTCTTCAATCAGCCGCGACTGCGAGTTCGTCCGGTATAGCACCGCGCATTTTGGATCCGCCTGCTCCTCCGCCGCCTTGCGCAAATATTTCTGGATGTAATCCGCGACGAACAGCGCCTCGTTCTCCCCATCCGGCGCCTCGTAGTATCCGATCAGCGCCCCGCCCTCGCGCGAGGTCCACAGCCGCTTGCCCTTGCGCTGCGCATTGCGCGCCACCACCGCCGACGCGGCCTCCAGAATGATCTGCGTCGACCGGTAATTCTGCTCCAGCCGCACCGTCTTCGCGCCCGGAAAATCCTTTTCGAACTCCAGGATGTTGCGAATGTCCGCGCCGCGCCACGAGTAGATGCTCTGATCCTCGTCGCCCACCACGCAAACGTTCTTGTCCTCCCCGGCCATCAGCTTCATCAGCTCGTACTGCGGCCGGTTCGTGTCCTGATACTCGTCGATCAGCAAATACCGGTACCGCCGGTTGTAGCGCTCGCGCGTCTCCGCCGACACCTTCAGCACCCGCACCGCTTCCAGCAGCAGGTCGTCGAAGTCCATCGCGTTCGCTTTGCGCAGCTCCTTGCGGTAGCCCTCGAAAATGTGCGCCACCCTCTCGCTCAGCGGATCCGCCGACGCCAGGAAGTACTCCTGCGGATCGATCATGTGATTCTTCGCCCACGAAATCTTCCCCAGCACCACGCGCGGCGTCAGCTGTTTGTCGTCGAGGCTCATCCGCCGCATCACGGCCTTCACCACCGCCTGCTGATCCGTCTCGTCGTAAATCGCGAAGCTCTTCGTCAGTCCCTCGTTGCCGACGCGCAGCACTTCCACATCCCGCCGCAGCAGCCGCACGCAAAACGAGTGAAACGTCGAGATCAGCGGCTTCGCCAGCGACCCGTGCCCGATCAGCTTCTCCACCCGCTCCGCCATCTCGCCCGCGGCCTTGTTGGTGAAGGTCACCGCCAGAATCGCATCCGGCGCCACCCCGCGCTCCTCGATCAGGTAGGCAATCCGGTGCGTGATCACGCGCGTCTTCCCCGACCCCGCCCCGGCCAGAATCAACACCGGTCCATCGGCGATTTCCACGCCTTCGCGCTGCTGCGGATTCAGTTTGCTGTGGAGATGCTGCAAGGGATGGGCTCTCCTCTATTTTAATCGCTCGCTGAGCCTGTTAATTTCTTCACTAGATGCCGCTCCTCGTCGCGCGCGACCTCACCAAAACCTACGCAAAACACGCGCCGCCCGTCGTCGACCGCGTCTCCCTCTCCATCGAGCGTGGCGAAACCCTTGGCCTCGTCGGCGAATCCGGCTCCGGCAAAAGCACCATCGCGCGCATCATCCTCGGCCTCATCGAGCCCACCTCCGGCTCCGTCACCTTCGATGGCCACACCGTCACCGGCGTTCCCCAGCACAAACTCCGCCCGCTCCGCCGCCGCATGCAGCCCGTCTTTCAGGACCCCTACGCCGCCCTCAACCCGCGCATGCGCGTCGAGCAAATCGTCACCGAGCCGCTCGTCATCCACGAACGCCACTCCCACGCCGAGCGCCGCCGCCGTTGCCAGGAACTCCTCCGCCAGGTCGGCCTCGACGACTCCGCGATGCCCCGCTACCCCCACGAATTCTCCGGCGGCCAGCGCCAGCGCATCAACATCGCCCGCGCCCTCGCCCTCCGCCCCGAGATCCTCATCCTCGACGAGCCCGTCTCCGCCCTCGACGTCTCCGTCGGCGCGCAAATCGTCAACCTGCTGCGCGACCTGCAGCGCGACTTCTCCCTCACCTACCTCTTCATTTCGCACTCCATGCCGCTCGTCCGCTACCTCTCCACCAACATCGCAGTCCTCCGCCAGGGCAAACTCGTCGAACTCGGCACCCGCGACCAGGTCTGCGACTCCCCACGCGACGACTACACCCGCGAACTCGTCGCTGCCACGCCAGAAATCGACCTGTCAACCTGAGCGAATGACAGGGGCAATGAGGAAACCGCGTCTGTTGCCGGTCAGTGGCCCAAGCCGCGACTCCCGCCTGCAACTAGAATCGTTGTACTTATCATGCCTCGATCAGGACCTGCGGCAATTCTCTGGTGGTTTTGTATTTGTGTTTCATGGAGCAATGTCGTTTTCGGAGCGCAGCAGGGCACAGAACGCAACGGTCCACAAGCCTCTGCAGTCTTCTCCATTAATCCAACGACGCAATTGCGCAAGGGACTGGACGTTTGGCCGAAAATCGCTGCGACCCGGAACCCCGCCGTTGACAGTGCCAACGCAATCATTGCGGCGATGAACCAGGGCACAGTCAAGGCTCTTCGCCACTGCGATGATTTCTATCGACAATCGCAGGGATTACCCAAAGCTGCCCGAGTCAGGGCTGATTGGACCCGAAGAATCACAGTGCCGATGCGCGGTCCCCGGTTTATCGCCTTGAGGGCCACGGAGACGCCGTTCTGTGGAGGTGCGTATCCCTTGAACGATCATGCTGCAGTGGTTTTTGATATGACAACAGGCAAACTGATCGAGTGGCAGGGGTTCCTTGCGGCGGATGCTTCAGCAGCTTCCGATACGACGGGCGATGGAGCAAAAAGTGCTGAAATTACCATGCCTTCGTCAACCAGTTTGGCGCTTAAAAGAGCAGACCCCGAAGGCAGGAGTGCGCTCGGAGATTCCGGCGATCTGGTCTTCCAAATTTGGCCGGACGCGAGCCGTGACGAGCTGATGATCCAGGCGAACGGTCAACCTCACGTGACCCAGGGATGCGAACAAATCATCGGATTATCCATGACAGAGGCGAAGAAGCTCGGATCAGCCCCGACATTCTCGACGTCATCGAACAAGCGCACCGTATCGAAAACGCCTCAGGGAAGAAATAACCGAAGATCCAGATCATCTGACTACCGGCGCCGCTCTTTTCCGCGGAAACTCACTGCGCGCGGCAAACCAAAAACCACCCCAAACACCCCCGCGGCCAGGTTCACCCCACAGCAAGCAGAAGACGCCTTCGCAGTACGAACTTCAATGCAAATGGCCCGGCACTCAACTCGCAGGTAATGCGTGAATCCTGTTTTGAAACAAGACCGCCAGATCTCCGACAATCGCCATGCAAAAAACTACCCCAAACACCCCCGCGGCCAGGTTCACCCCACAGCAAGCAGAAGACGCCTTCGCAGTACGAATTTCAATGCAAATGGCCCGGCACTCAACCCGCAAGTAATGCGTGAATCCTGTTTTGAAACAAAACCGCCAGATCTCCGACAATCGCCATGCAAAAACTACCTCAAACACCCCCGCGGCCAGGTTCACCCCACAGCAAGCAGAAGACGCCTTCGCAGTACGAACTTCAATCCCAATGAACTACGTGCTTAGCACCCAGGTAACGCCCCAATACCATTTCGGGAAGAATTCTCCGCACCGCACTCCGCGCTGACCGGACTCCCCCGCTCCCTGCACCCTGCAACCTGCACCTGCAACCTGTAACCTGCTCCCTCCTCCCTCCTCCTCCACCCCGCACCCTGCACCCTGCACCCTGCACCCTGTACCCTTTAGAAAGTGCACCCCAGCGTCCTCCACTACATCTTCTTATCCTTCGCCGCCGGCCTCGGCGGACTCGTCAACTCCGTCGCTGGCGGCGGCGGCTTCCTCGTCTTTCCCTCCCTCATCAAAGCCGGACTCCTCCCCATCCAGGCCAACGCCACAAATACCGTCTCCCTCTGGCCCGGCCAGTTCACCTCCATCGCCGGCTACCGCGAAGACCTCCGCAAAAACCACCGCCTCGTCATCCCGGTCGTTCTGGTCGCCCTCACCGGCGGCCTCACCGGTGCGCTCACTCTCCTCAAAGGTTCGCAGAACTCCTTCCTCCGCCTCGTGCCGTATCTGTTTCTCCTCGGTTCGGTCGCCTTCGCGTTGAGTGGACCCATCTCGCGCATGGTCCGCCGCCGCGCAGCCGAACAGGCCGCCCACCCCGACCAGATCCACCGCGTCGCGATCGTCCCTCTGCTCGTGTCGCTGCTCGTTATCACCTACTACATCGGCTACTTCGGCGCGGGGGCAGGCCTGCTCACCATGGCCGCCCTCGCCCTCTGCGGCGTCGAGCGTATCGCCGAAATCAACGCCCTCAAAGTGGTCATCACCACCGTCGCTAACGCCGTTGCCTCCATCGCATTCATCTTCGGAGGCGCGGTCGAGTGGCGCTACTGCTGGCTCATGATGATCGCCTGCGCCATCGGCGGCTATACCGGCGCGCGCAATTCCCGCCGCATCTCCGACCGCGTTCTCCGCCCCATCATCATCGTCCTCGGCTTCACCATCGCCATCTGGTTCTTCATTCATCGAAAAGGCCTATGAGCACCATCAGCCCCGCCGTCAACCTCATCGGATTCCTCGCCGCCGCCTGTACCACCATCTCCTTCGTGCCCCAGCTGGTCCGCGTCTGGCAGCTGCGCAGCGCTCGCGAAATCTCCCTCATCATGTTCTCGGTCTTTTCGCTCGGAGTTGTTCTCTGGCTCGTCTATGGACTCTGCGTTCACTCCGTGCCCATCATCCTCTCCAACACCGCCACCCTCTCCCTCTCCCTCGGCATCCTCGTGCTCAAGCTGCGCTTCGACCGCAAATAAAAAAAGAGACACCCCGCGCCCCAACGTCCAGGACCCGAGGTGTCTCCTCACTTCGGTTTAGTTGTGACTACAGCAGTCGCCGCCCGTGCAGCCGCTGCCGCAGCACGTTCCAGGACAGCTGCCGGCATGCTTCGTTTGCGAAGCCGTCAGCGCCACTGCCGACAACGAGAACAGCGATACTGCGATCAGACCAAGAATTCTGGCTTTCATCGAAATTCCTTTCCGTGTGAAAAGTCCAGTCGCGCACACGCGCGTTTCCGCACGTGCGCAGAAAAACGCGATTCACGGAAAGCTCTAAATCCGAAGATCGTCTTTGAGACGAAAGACCGCCGCACCGTAGCGAAGTCCTGGCGTCAATTCCCGAACCGGCTCCGTCGTGGCGCGCTTCGCAGGATCCACGCCAGTCGGTGGCGCCACAGCAACCGCCTCGTCCCGTTTCGCCCGCTCGCCCTGCGCCTCGGACTTCTCCGGTGCCTGTTCTGTGCATCGCGCGGGGGAACAGCTTTCTCCGTTCCCCGATTGCGGGCAGCACGGCATGTGACCGCGCGGGCACTGCATAGCCGGTGCAACGGCCGTATCGCCCAGTGCGAGCGTGGCCACCCACACCGCGGTCAGCGCGATAGCCAGCAGCCGCGCTCCACGACCATGCATCTCCACCATCACCGGAACAGTTTACCTTCGCTCCCCCGCAACTCGCCAGCGCTGCTTCTACGACCCCGGCCGCCCCACCGGCAGCACGATCATCTTCTCCGATGGCGGACGATTCACCGACCGCACGATGTGCGGCGTGATCACAATCGCCAGCTCTCCGATATCGAGGTTGCTGTTCTTGTTCGTTGTGCTCTGGAATCCCGGCAGCTCGCTCAACCCCGGAATCCCCGTGATCGCGTTCGACTCCTGCCGGGTCACGGAACTAACCAGCAGCGCGCTCTCGCCCAACTTCACCGACGTAATCGCGTTGTACTCCCGGTTCGTCAGGATCGGCAGGCTGTTAATCGAAGACCCCGCCAGCGCCGACAGCGTCAGGTGAAACTTCATCGAGACCCGGTCCCTGCCTTCGATGTTCGGCGTCACGTTCAGCGTCAGCCCAATATCCTGGTATTCCACCTGCGGAATACTCAGCTGCGACGCGGCCTGCAACTGGGAAGCACTGATGCCCAGGTTCTGCAGCGTGCTCGAAAGACCCGCATTCGACAACCCTGGAATATTCAGGTTCTGCGTACCCCCCAGGCTCGAGTAGCTCGACGTCTCGATCGGATACCGCTCCCCCGCCTTGATCGTCGCCTCCTCGCGATCCAGAACCCGCAGTTGCAACTGGTCCAGCGATCGCACATCCGACGAGTTCAGCTTCATGTTCAGCGATCCCCCCTGGTACGCAACCCCCGTCATCGTCAGCCCGCCCCCAAACACCCCAAATGGCTGCGTCAGAATCGTGTTGCTCAGCTGCCCGGAAGCGATCAGGATCGCCAGAATCGCCTCCCAGTCCCCTGGCGCCGCCAGCCCGCTCGAGATGATCTCCTGCACCGTGCTGGCATTGCTGTTCAGGATATTGCGCGCCGCCGAGTACACGTTGAACAGCGTCGTCTGGTTCGGCAGGATCGCACCCAGGTTCACCGCTTTGGTCCGGTCCACCTCAAACATCCGCACGTCCAGCTGTACTTCGCTCCGGCCCTCCAGCATCGTCTTCAGCGTGGCGTTCAGCGCATTTATGTCCTCGGTTCGCCCCCGGACGGTCAGGGTTCCGCTGCTCGCATTGGCCACCGCGGTTTGCAGCGCAAAAACGTTCTTCACGGCGTTGGCGATCTCCGTCATCTCGCTGGTGGACATCCCCGGCAGGTAAACCGTCTCCGCCGCCAGCCGCTCCAGCTTGTCGTGATTGGCCCGCGTATCCCTGGCGATCAGCGCCCGTACCGGATCCAGCGGGACGATGAAAGTCCCCGTCGCCAGTTCCAGAGTCCGCTCCGCCGAAGCCCAGTCGGCGTCATCCACGTCGTATCGCACCGTCTGCGCGTCGACCGAATCGTCGAGCGTCGACTGGATCCCGTAGGCCTGCAGCACCTGCTCGATGACGTTGCGCTTGCTGGCCCGGACGTGAAAGCTCTTCGTGCCCGCCTTTGCCTGCAGGACAATCGGCGCAGCCGCCCCCACCTCCTCCGATCGCACCGCCGGCTCCCCGGCCACCACCGCCGAGGCCAGCTCATTCAGGTGCTGCGCAGCCTCAGGACTCGCCGGATCGACGCTGTACGCCTCCGCGATCTTCGCCCTCGCCTCCGCATAATGGCCCAGAATCTTCTCCTTGTCCGATTGCTGAATCAGCTCCGTCACCAGATGCGCGCGCGCAATCTGATCGGCCATCTCGTACTTCGTTTCTTCCGGATCCAGCTCCGCCGCGCGCGTAAAGGCTTCCATCGCCGCGCGAATCTTGTTCTCCTCCACGGCCTTTGCGCCCTGCACGAACAGCTTCGCGGCTTCTGCACGGTCGTGCTTCGACGCAGGACGTTGCGCCTCCTTCGCCCCCCGGTCCGCGCTCGCTGCCGCAGCCTGCGTCTGACCTGCCGCCTCAGCCGGCCGCGCCGCCGCAAGCGACACCGCCACCACCACCGCCCAAACAACGCTACGAAGCATGGTTCTCCGCCGCTGCCTTCTCAGTCAGCCCCGACGCCTCCAGCAGCGCCTCCAGCGTTGTCGTGCATACCTCCGGACGATGCTCCATGAGCTGTTCGAAACTATACCGCCCCGTGGCCACCGCGATCGTCGACAACCCATTCGCGCGCGCTGCTTCAATATCCCGCGGAGTATCGCCGATCACGCACATCGTCGTATCCGCCCCGCCGTTCATTGTTCGTAAAATAGCCCTTGCCTGCTCCGCTGCATGAGCAATCATGTCCTGCCGCGCTTCGAACCGATCGCAGAAGCCGCCAAAACGGAACCACCGACGCAGCCCGGCATTCTCGATCTTGATCCACCCAATCTCTTCCAGATTTCCCGTCGCCACGCCCAGCAGCGCCCCCTTCCGCTCCAAATGCTCCAGCATCGCCTCCACACCCGGCATGATCGACCACAGCATCTCCGCGCGCCGCTCCGCCACGTGCACGCACATCGCCCGCAGCACATCCTCACGATGCGGCCGCCATACGCTGTCGTCTACACTCGCCAGCTGAAATGCATCCCGCAGGATTCCCGGATCCGTATTGCCCGACAGCACCACCCCGTCCAGCACCAGCTCCCGTCCCATCACGTCCCGCACGCCCTTGAAGAAGGCGTCCACGTGCACCCGGTCGCGGTGGCGCATCAGCGTCCCGTCAATGTCGAAAAGGTAAGCTCGCTGCTCGTCCCAGCGGAAGCCCTCCTCCACGTAGACGCGCGCCTCCGCCGTTGTGCTCATGTCTACAGGGTATAAGGCGGAACCCGTTCAGGTCACACGGGTCACAGCGAGCGGCCGTGGGCAGGGTAAAGCACAACTCCGCCCCGGCCCGACCCGGACCGAAGCGGAAATCGTTCAGTCTCTTGTTCAGGCGACGCTGCGTATCTCCTGCACCGGCACCGCCTGGCTCGCGACACGGCGAACCGACGAGGCCCCGCCGATCGCACCCAGCCAGCCCAGGAACAGCGCTCCAAAGCCGAACCAGCCCACCGCTGCGAAAACACTCACCACAAAGGGCGCTGCCGCTGCCGTTCCATTTCTCGATGCCACTCCGCTCAGTACCACGATGATCAGTGTCGTCATCACCGCCAGACCGAACATGGTCATGCCGCAGATGACGCCGTCGCCGCGGTTCGTGACGCCCGCCAGACGGCCCGTCACCCGGCCACCCACATACATCGCGATCATCGTCAGGATGATGCTCCAGATGCCCATGCCGACCCCGGTTCCGGTCGATCCCGCGATCATTTCTCCTCCCGGAGCTGCGCTGGAGAAGATCGCCGCGCCCAGCAATCCGAAAACCGACCAGATCGCCACAAACGAGAACACGCCCGCCCAAATAGCTCCCCACTGCGTGGTACTGCGCCCAACCAAACCACCCGGCATCCGATATGTAGGATCGGTCATATGAAATATCCCTCCTCTAAGGTGGGATGCCCGCGCTGCAAAAACCACCGCACGGATCCAAGAAATCGATCATCCTCGGGGCTCTGGGGCAACGACCCCTCCTTGCGTCTGAGGAACCGGATTATTGAGGCATATGCGAGCGATCAACGGGAGACGAATCACGGACCGACAACCGGCTCCAACCTGTTACCTGTCACCTGTAACCTGATGCCGGTGCCCGGTGCCCGGTGCTCTGCGCTACGCTCTCTCCCCCCGCTTGCCCCCGTCAAACGCCCCGCGCTCGCGCTGCGGCGGTCGCCGCTGTGCCGTGCGCACCAGGCCCGGATCGATCTTCAGATCGCTCAGAATGCGGCTCAGCGTGTTGCGGTGTACACCCAGTTCCTTGGCCGCCTTGCACTGGTTGCCCCTGTGGCTGGAGAGAACCTCGAGGATGAAGCGCTTCTTGAATTCGCGCACGCCTTCTTCGTACGTGATACCCCCCGCGTGCATTTGGGTGACAAGGTTGTCCAGCTCGCGTTTCACAGGAACCTCTTTCCCGATTCCGGTTCTCGTCCGGTCATTCTCTCAAATTTCTTTCCCCAGCCCAACTACGCCGCCGGCCTCATCCACTCCGGCTGCGCCTTCCGCAGGACGTCCACACCGCTCCTGATCCGATCTCCCAGTTCGGCAGGAGCCACTGCCGCGGCAGCATGCGCCATGCTCAGAAACTCCGGAGCAAAACGCGACTGCCGGAACCACGTCGCGTTGGGCCAGAATGCGGCAATCACCATCACCGCCACTGTCACCAGCGCGCATCCTTTTACCAGACCGAAGGCTGCGCCTGCCAGCCGATCCATCCAGCCCAGCCCCACCGACTTCACCGACCAGCGGACGATTCTCCCCGCTATCCCGGCAATAATCATGACCCCCAACGCAATCGCAATGAACGACAGCGTCTCGTTCGCCGCTTTCGAGTGAATCCACTGACCCATCCACGGCGTCAGCTTCTCGTAATCCCAACTCGCTACCAGCAGTCCCAGAATCAGCCCCGCCAGCGTACATACCTCCAGCACCAGACCCGCCTTCGCCGCCGACACCACCGAGAGAATCACCACGATCAGAATCACCCAGTCAATGATTGCCATAAACGAACCCACTAAACCGCCAGAGGCCTGCCCGATAACAGACGATACGCATCCAGATACTTCTGCTGGGTGCGGTTCACCACATTTTCGGGGAGGGACGGCGCAGGAGCCAGTTTATTCCAGTGAATGCTCTCCAGATAGTCGCGAACGTACTGCTTGTCGAACGAAGGCTGCGATCGGCCCGGCGAATACAATTCCTTGACCCAGAATCGGGATGAGTCCGGCGTCAGCGCCTCATCGGCCAGCACCACCCCCATCGACGTAGACCCAAACTCGAATTTCGTGTCAGCCAGCAGAATACCGCGAGATTCCGCGTGCGCGGCAGCTTTGTTATAAAGCGCCAGGCTCAGATCCCGCAGCTTCTCCGCCGCCTCGCCCCCTATCAGCGTCACCATCTGCTCGAACGTGATGTTCTCATCGTGCGTCCCGCGGAAGCTCTTCGTCGCCGGCGTAAAAATCGGACGGCTCAGCCGGTCCCCCTCCCGCAATCCCGGCTCGATTTTGATCCCGCACACCGTGCCCGTCGCAACGTAATCCTTCCAGCCCGACCCCGCCAGATATCCGCGCACCACGCACTCTACCGGATACATCTGTGCCCGCGTTACCAGCATCGACCGGTCCTTCAGCTCCTTGCGGTATTTCCAAACCTCCTCTGGAAATTCCTTTACGTTGGACGCCACCAGATGGTTCGGCACAATCTCCTTCAGAAAATCGAACCAGAACAGCGACAGCTGCGTCAGGATCATCCCCTTGCCCGGGATCCCCGTCGCCAGCACGTGATCGAAAGCCGAGATACGGTCCGTCGCCACCATCAGCAGATACTCGCCCAGGGCATAAATGTCGCGTACTTTGCCGCGTGCCACCAGAGTCAGGTTGCGGAAGTCGGTTTCGAGCAGCGCTTTCAAATCGACAGACCTCTCCCGCGGCTTCAGATCGTATCGTGAGCCGTTGACTGCTTTTGTATAGCCATCGTCGTGGCTGTTGCCGGAGGGAGTCCGTGGGTCGGAACAACCAGTCCCGGGGTCCCCGGCACGTCTGCTTCTGACGTGATCGAGTGGAGGCCCGGAGGAGACGATGGAACCAAGCCGAAATCCGATTGTGCGATTGACCCTGCGCTTTGTCAACGCTGTGTGAAGCCGCACTTTTACGCTTGCCGCACGCGGCTTAACTCCGCTCTTCGCGCCTGTCAAGAGGAAACTCATCACCAGGGCAAGAGCGTTTCACCCTGCGGAACAAAGCGCTCTTTTTGCTGACTGCCGACCGCTGACTGCCGACCGCGTTCATAGCTGACCGCTTCTCAGCTTCTTACTGCCTGTACGCCGTAGGCTTGCTCGCTGTAGGCCGAACCCCCATCCCGTTCAGCCGGCTCCGCGCCTGCGAGGCCTCCGGCGTCTGCGGATACCGCGCAATCAGCGCGCGCAGATCCCGAATCCCGTTCTCCCGCTGATCCAGCGACAGCTCCGCCTCGCCCTTGCGCAGCGCCGCCGCCGGCGCCTTCGGGTTCCCCGCGAATTGCTGCAGCACCATGTTGTACGCCTTGATCGCGTCAGCATACTTTCCCTGCCGGTAAGCAATCTCCCCAATGTAGAACTGCGCATTCCCCGCCAGATCGTCGTTCGGGTAATACTTCAGCACGTCGCCGAACTCCCCCGCCGCCAGATCGTATCGCGCCGAGTTGTAGTCGCGCACCGCGCCCTGGTACAGCTCGCTCACCGGCGGCGCCTGCGGCTGCTGCTGCGCTGGCGTCTGTCCCGGCTGCCCGTTCTGATCGGTCCCCGGCTGCCCAGGCTGTCCCCCCTGCTGCTGCACCGCCGACTGTGTCGTAATATTCGACAGCTGCGACTGCACCGCCTGCACTTCGGCGCTCAGCTTGTCGATCCGCGTCCGCAGCGCGTCGATCGAGTCGTTGATCCCCTGCATCTGCCCGGAAACCTGCTCGATCTTGCCCCCGCCTGACTCGTTCTGCATCTGTACCTGCTGCTGCAGCGTCGTCACCGTAGCGCTGATCTTCCCCACGCTGTCGTTCATCTGCTGCATCACATGCTGCAGTACGCTCAGCTGCTGGTCCTGCGTCTCCTGCAGGTGCTGCATTGCATCCTGCAGTTGCTGCACCTGCGTCTGCAGCTGCACCATTTCCTTGTTCACGGCATGCGCCGGGGGAGCCGCGCCAAACAGTACGAAAAGGAAGACGGTCGAAAGCGAAACCACAATCTTGCGCATAAACCATTCCCCGCTGAGCGCAGGAAGCGCTCACCTCATTATTAATTAGTTGCCGCGGAAGGGGCGAACGGACAGGTCACTGGTGACAGGTTTCAGGTGACAGGTCACAGCGCTCGGTGTGGCAGGCCGCAACCTCTAACCGTAACCCGTAACCCGTGACCTGTAACCTGTAACCTGGGCAGGTCCCGGACCGCAGCCCCAACGCCGCAATCCGGAACCTACTGCCTAATGCCTGCTGCCTGCTTTTACTTACTGATCTAAGGTGAACTGCGCCCGCCGGTTCTGCTGCCAGCACGCTTCGGTCTGATCCGTGCAGAACTGCTTCTCCTTGCCGTAGCTCACTGTGCGCAGCCGGTCCGGGCTCACGCCCGCGCTTACCAGCGCCTGCTTGGCCGCGTTCGCACGATTTTCGCCCAGCGCCAGGTTATATTCCGTCGACCCGCGCTGGTCGCAGTATCCGCCGATCACCACCTTCAGGTTCGGGTGCTGGTTCAGGTAGTTCGCGTCCGCCGAAATGATCGATTGCGCATCCGGACGAACATCGTAGCTGTCGTAATCGAAGAACACCGGCTTCACCGCCGCTTCAAACGCGTTCTCGTCGATGCCCGTCTCTGTGATGTTAGCCGGCGGGGGAGGAGCCGAGGTCACCGTCACCGTCGCCGTCGCGTCGGCCGTTCCGCCGTCGCCCTGCGCGATCAGGTGATAGCTCGTCGTCTGCGTCGGCGTCACCGTCTGCGTGCCTGCTGTCGCCACCTGGCCCAGCCCCTCAATCGACACGTTCGTTGCGTCCGTGGTCTTCCACGTCAGCGTGGCGGTCCCGCCCGGCGTAACCGTGCTCGGCTCTGCCGTGATCGTCGCCATCGGCGCCGGTGCCGTGGCCGGCGGTGGGGGCGGCGGCGGTGGTGCCGCCTTCTTCTTGTGGCATCCCGCCACCATCAGCATCGCGGCCAAACTCGCGGCCATCACCAGGGACGTGCGATTCGAATATTTCACGTGTCTCTCCTCCTTCAGGGAGCGTCTTGGGGTTTGTAACCAGGGCAAAAAGGCAATTCACCTTCCAGCTTCCAACTTCCGTCTTCCAGCTTTATTTCCAGCTCCAGTTCGGCATCGTGTTGCTCCCGCCACCGTGGGTTAACTGTTGTTGATCCGTGCCATCGGCCAGCATCATCCAGATCTCGGTATGTCCGTTCTGCTCGCGCTGGAACACAATGTGCCGGCTGTCCGGCGACCACGACGGAAAATCGTTCGCGCCCGAATCGTGCGTCAGCTGCGTCCAGCGCTTGCTCGCAATGTCCATCACGTAGATGTCGTACCCGCCCGGCGCTCCCGGCCCATACTTCCGGTCCCACGCAAACGTCAGAAACTGCCCGCTCGGCGACCACGATGGCGAAATCGCGTACCCGCCATCCGTCATTCTCGTGATGTTCGCTCCGTCTGAATCCATAACGTAGATCTGCGGCAGCTTCGTCCGCCCGCTCACCCACGCCAGCTGCGAGTTCGTCTTCGGGTTCCATACCGGCGACACATCCGGCCCGCGAAATGCCGTCAGCCGCCGCGCTCCGTTCCCCGAAGCGTCGCTTACATAAATGTCCGGATCGCCCTCCCGCGAAGACGAAAACGCCAGCTTCGTCCCATCGCTCGACCACGCCGGCGACAGCGTCGTCCCACCCGCTGCCGGAAACGCCATCAACCGCCCCAGATCGAGCGAGTACATCCGGATCGACCACCCATTCTTTCCCAGCGAGCTGAACGCCACCCGCGAATTATCCGGCGAGACGTGCGGCGACAGCGACACCGTCCCCAGATGCGTCAGTTGCCGCTCGTTCATCCCGTCGTAGTCCATCGCCCAGATCTCTTTGTTCCCCGTGCGGTTCGATACGAAATAAATCTTCGTCTCCGCGATTCCCGCAATACCGCCCAGCTGCTGGATGATCTCGTCCGCGAAACGGTGCGCGATCTGCCGCGACGAGTCCACCGTCGCCTCGCCCCCGTACTGCTTGCCCAGCACCTGCGGATTCTGCTGTCCCTGTGCCGTGTTGTACAGATATCCCTGCACCGCCAGATGTCCGCCGCTCACCGTCAGTGCGCCAAACGCCACGTACGCTGCACTCGACGGCGCCCCCGACCACTCCGCCATGTTGATCTCCTGCGGCGAGCCCGGCGTCGACGTCGGAATCATGCTCTTCGACACCACGTCGAAAATTCCCGCATAGCGCAGATCGTTGTACAGTGTCTGGTCGAACGCCGATTTCAGCCCGCCCGCCTGCGGATCGGCCGTCGCTGCCTTGAAATCCGCCGCGGCAAGGCGAATCTTCGCTACTCCCAGATTCGTCCCCGTCCGGACCCAGTCCTGGGCCCGGGCTCCGCTAAAGGCGAGCGCGATCAGTACAAAAAGCAGTGCCGTGCGAACAACGACAGTTTTCCGGGGGGAGAGATCGATCATGCTTCTTCCGTTTCCATTAAATTGATGATGGCCTGCCGGCTCCGCGTCGAGGGCCCGCCTTTGTGCTGTGGGAAGCGGAATCGCCCTGGAAGGATGGACCCGCCGGCATGGGAAATCGGTAATTCGGCACATCCAAAGATGACCCGCGCGCCCTCACTTCGACGGCTGATCGTAGGTAAAAGTGTACTCTACCGATACGCTTCTGCCTGTGTACTGATCGGGTAACGGCCCGAAGTTGCCCACCCTCTGCACCGCCTCGCGCGCCGTCTTGTTCAGCGACGGCGACGGGCTCGGCTGCGGGATCTCAATGCTGCTGAAATCCACGCTCCCGTCCCGCCGGATCGTGAATACTACCGACACCTGGCTCCCGTATCGCGTGCTTGAGTCGATCTGGTACGTGTACCAGTTCTGGCTCACCATCCGCGTGATCTTGTCCACATACCACGGAAACCGTGCCGCGAAATCCCCGCCCTGAACCTGCACCGGCGCGTTGCTGCGCGCCTCCGCATTGTTCATCGCGTGCGCCATATTCGTCGCGCCCGCCTCGCCGTACGTCGCCCGGTCCTTTTCGCTGGTCGGCTGCGCATGCTGTGGCGACGCCTCGTGCGGCTTTTCCACCGGCTTCAGCTTTGGCTTGTGCGCCGCCAGCGGAATCGCATCCGGCGGCGTGATCGGGATCGTCTCCTTCATCGGCGGAGCCGGCGCCGGGCTCGGCGTCTGCGTTGCCAGCACATTCGGACTAGGCGGCGTGAGCGCCGGCAGCGGGATCGACGGCGCCGAGTTCACCAGATTCGCCTGGATCGCCCCTTGCGGCCCGTTCACCCCCCACTGGTTCCCACGGAATTTCGTGTTCGCAAAGATCAGCAGCGCCGCCGCCCCAACCAGGCCGATGTGCAGCAGCAGGGATCCCCCGAACGGCCCGCCCATGGGCTCCTTCTGCTCCGCAAGCGACATGATGCTATCCCGCATCGTTATCCTTATCTGCTACAGACTACAGGCTACCGGCTACAGGCTGCCTTTCCAGTTTGACTCTACCCAGCCCCCCGCGACAACCCCGCGCCGCCTGTGGGAACCCGCCGACACACCTTTGGTTGCATGGAGCGGGATTCCGCCGCCGCCCGCCGCCCGCCGCCGCCGCCCCCGCCGCCGCTGCCCCGCCAGCACCAGCCCGCAACGGGGATAGCGCCAGGTTCACCCCACAGCAAGCAGAAGATTCCTTCTGTCGACCCATCATCCAGTAAGTTCTGGTTCGCACCCAAACCTGCGTAATCTTGACGGTTCCTATTTGAAACCAGGTCGGACTCGCCTGTGCCCTGAATCACTGACCCGCTCTCCACCCTCCGGCTAGCCTAACCACAAATCGTGAACAAAACCCTGATCGCCACTTTCCTCAGCACCGTCGCGGTGTGTGCCCCGGTCCAGCCGGCTCATGGTCAGGAAACGTTTTGGGATCGCCTCAATAGTCACAACACCACCATGGCCGCCCTGCAGCCCGCCTGGATTGGCCCGCTCATGCAGTCCGATTCCCGCCTCACCCAGGGAGCACGGTTTTCCGTCGCGAGATCGAACGCGCCCGGTGCACAGATCGTGAGCTACGGCAACGATCACGGCATCACCCTGATCGCCGGAACGCGCTTCCAGTTCGATCTCAATCCACCCTCGTTCTTCCGGAATCACAGCGCTGAACTCCCGGATGGCTGGGGCAACGCCTCGGCCCAGGTGAAGTTCCGCATCGCCTCGGGCACCGTGGACCACGGCAACTTCGCTGTCGCCGCCATGCTTCTCCACGGATTCGCGCCAGGCGCGAATCTGAATGCCATGTTGACCGGCTATGACCTGCCAAAGCTCGCCGCAGGCAAAGCTTTCGGGCGCTTCGACGTGCAGTCCACCCTGGATGGCATCCTGCCCACCGGCAAAAGGATGGCATCCTGCCCACCGGCAAAATCGACCGGCAGGGCCGAGCCATGGATTGGAATACGACGGCTCAGGTTCACACAACATCCCGCACCTGGTTCGACATCGAGAACAATGCCACATTCATTTTTGGTGGCCCGAACGACGGCAGAACGCAGAACTTCATCACCCCGGCAGCCTTCTTCATCGCGAAGAGAAACAGCTGGGCTCCCAACCATTGGGTCCCGGTCATCGATGGCGGTATGCAGATCGCTACGTCAGGCTTCCACTGCTACAACCACAACCTGATCACCGAGCTGCGAATCCTCTTCTGAGAATTGCATTCAAGGCTCCCGCGGCGGCGAACCCGGAACCCGGAGCCCGGAGCTCGCTGCCCGGTGCCCGGTTCCTGGTGCCCAGAGTCGCGCTCCCTCCTCCCTCCTCCCTGCACCCTGTACCCTGCACC
Source organism: uncultured Acidobacteriaceae bacterium (assembly GCA_963819725.1). GTDB lineage: Bacteria > Acidobacteriota > Terriglobia > Terriglobales > Acidobacteriaceae > Palsa-343. The sequence continues at coordinate 106,479 of CAWFXK010000007.1, read as the reverse complement.
CTGTGCCCTGTGCCCTGTCCATTGACTCTCCCCCCAAATTCTCGTATCCTGAAGTCCTTGCGCAGTGTGCGTCTCCGCGTCTGTGCGTTTGCGCCGCAAACCGGGGATGGTCGATCCGGAAAACCTTGCAGTCACCGGCTACCGGGGCCTCAAATTCTGCGCCAACTCACGCGTACAGCATCCGTAAGCCGCGGAAGAGTTTCTCAATCCGCGGATCGGCGTTGCGTGGACAATTTTTGGGTTTTCACGGCTTTGCCGGGAGAAGAGAACGAGAGATGTCGACTTATATTCCAAGCGGGCTCGCAATCGATCGTAAGTGGTTCGTCGTCGATGCCAGCGGCAAAACCCTCGGCCGCCTTGCCACCGAAGCCGCCAGCGTGCTGAGCGGTAAGCGCAATCCGAAGTACACCCCCTTCCTCGATATGGGCGACCACGTCATCGTCATCAACGCCGCCAGGGTCCGCCTCACCGGCCTCAAGGCTCAGTCCAAGACCTACCGCCGCTACACCGGCTTCCCCGGCGGCCTGCGCGAAGAGTCCTTCATCCGCCTCATCGAGCGCCGCCCCGAGAAGGTCGTCGAAGAGGCCATCAAGGGCATGCTCCCCAAGACCAAGCTCGGCCGCAAGATGGCCACCAAGCTCAACGTTTATCGCGACGAGAAGCACCCGCACGCGGCCCAGAAACCCCAGCCGCTCGAGGTGAAAGCATAAGGAAGGTTTGTAACAGGGCAGGTTCGGACAGTTTTTGGAAGGGTTTTGTAAAAGGGCACGACTTTAGTCGTGCCGATCGAGGCACAAAATATCCGGGGTTTTAGCCCCTGATGGAAGTTTGACCAGGGCATTGTGGGTTTTGAAAGGGCACGGCTTCAGCCGTGCCAACTACGGCACCAAAAAAGGGGGCTTTAGCCCCTGAGGTCGCACGACAAAGGTTTAAGGAAGATACATGGCAGATCTGGTTCAGTACTACGGCACGGGACGGCGCAAGTCCGCCATCGCGCGCGTCTACCTCCGCCCCGGCACCGGCGAGTTCAAGGTCAACGGCAAAGCCTTCGACACCTACTTCGTCACCGAGCAGCAGCGCGTCGCCGCGAAGAAGTCCCTCGTCGTCAGCGACACCGCCGCGGCCTTCGATGTCGTCACCACCGTCTCCGGCGGCGGCGTAGCCGCCCAGGCAGACGCGGTCAAGATGGGCATCGCCCGCGCCCTGCTCCAGTTCAACGCCGAGCTGCGCAAGACCCTCAAAACCGAAGGTCTGCTCACCCGTGACGCCCGCGTCAAGGAACGCAAAAAGTACGGCCAGAAGGGCGCCAGAAAGAGATTCCAATTCAGCAAACGCTAGTTGCTGGGTTGAATGAAGTTCGGTTGTAAAGATCGGGGTCCCCGGCAAGCCCGGTTTTGGCTTGCTGGGGTGATCATGCGCTTCCAGTTCAGCAAGCGTTAATCGCCGCTGGACCGCACAGGTTCTGTTTGGAGCCGCGGGGTTCGGGTTTCTAAACCCTAATCCCTAATCTCTAAACTCTTAAGTTCGTTGTTCAATCTTCCCCAACTGGGGAAATCAATTCCGGCCCGGCATCACCGCCCGGAATGCAGTCCAATAAGGAGGCTGTTTGGCCACGATCACTATGAAGGAGCTGCTCGAAGCGGGCGTCCACTTCGGGCATCAGACCAAGCGCTGGGATCCACGCATGAAGGAGTACATCTTCGGCGAGCGCAACGGTATCTACATCATCGATCTGCAGAAGACCCTCAAGATGTTCAAGGAGGCATCGAAGTTCGTCACCGAACTCGCCGCCTCGGGCAAGGTCCTGATGTTCGTCGGCACCAAACGCCAGGCGCAGGATGCCATCGCCGAAGAAGCCACTCGCTGCGGCATGTTCTACATCAACCAGCGCTGGCTCGGCGGTCTGCTCACCAACTGGGTCACCGTGCAGAAATCGGTGAAGCGCCTTCAGGAACTCGACGATATGGCCACCGACGGCCGCTACGACCTGCTCACCAAGAAGGAAGTCATCCGCCTCGAGCGCGAGCGCAAGCACCTCCAGGCCAACCTCGCCGGCATCAAAAATATGCGCCGCCTCCCCGACGCCATCTTCGTCGTCGACTCGTCGAACGAAGCCATCGCCGTGAAGGAAGCCCGCAAGCTCGGCATTCCCGTGGTCGCCGTCGTCGACACCAACTGCGACCCCACCGTCGTCGACTACGTCATTCCCGGCAACGACGACGCCCTCCGCGCCATCCGGCTCTTCACTTCGAAGATCGCCGACTCGGTGGCCGAAGGCGCCGCCGCCGCGACCGACAAGCAGTTCGTAACAGAAATGGCCGGCGTCGCAGGTGACCTCCAGGCCGTCGCCGAAGCCGTACCCGGAACCGAAGCCGCTCCGGAAGCGGAAGCCGAAGGCACCGAAGTCGTCGACCTTGAAGCAGCCCTCGGCGGCGGCATTCGCAAGGCGCCTGCCATCGTCGCCGCCCTCGACGAAGCCGAGGCCGCCGAAAGCGGTTATTAACGTTCAGGCAGTTCTGCGTTTTTCAGAAAGCGTGGCTGCCCTCAGCAGGAGCCACGCTTTTTGTGTGGGATGAAGGGACTCCTGTCGGTGGCGACTTTCAGTCGCCCCGCCACGAGTCCCAAAAGACAACCGGAGTCCCGTTCCGGCACGGCTGTTCGCCGTGCCGGAACGCGCCTCCCCAACCATGGTGGCCCCGGCCTTTGCGTCCGAACGCTGCGCGTTCTCCCGCAAGCCCAGAGCCACAGCAACCCGGCCCCGGGCCTGGCGTCGATCGCTGACGCGCTCGCCGCCAACCCCGGAGCCCCCGGCAGCCGCGGTCTTCGCGCTCCGCGCGAACCCCACGGCTCCCCAACCCAGCATTGCCCGAACCTCCCCCGGGATGAAAAGATCAAAGGAAGAAGGAATCAAGGATGTCTACGGTGACTGAAAAGATCGACGCAAAACTCGTCAAGGAACTTCGCGAAAAATCCGGCGCCCCCATGGGCGACTGCCTCAAGGCCCTCCAGGAATCCAAAGGCGCCATGGAAGAGGCCTTCGTCATCCTGCGCAAGCGCGGCATGGCTTCGGCCGCCAAAAAAGCCTCCCGCTCCACCAACGAGGGCGCGGTCGGCCAGTACATCCACGCCGGCGGCAAAATCGGCGTCATCGTCGAGGTCAACTGCGAGTCCGACTTCGTCGCCCGCACCGAGGATTTCCAGGAACTCCTCAAGGACATCGCCATGCACATCGCCGCCACCGACCCGCGCTACATCCGCAAGGAAGACGTGACGCCGGAGGATCTCGACCGCGAGAAGGAAATCTACCGCGCCCAGACCGCCGCCATGGGCAAGCCCCCCAACGTCGTCGAGAAGATCGTCGAGGGCAAGATGGGCAAGTTCTACGAAGAGGTCTGCCTGCTCGAGCAGCCCTTCATCAAGGAACAAAGCCAGTCCATCAAAGACCTCATCGCCACGAAGGTAGCGAAGTTAGGCGAGAACATCACCATCCGCCGCTTCGCCCGCTTCAAAGTAGGCGACCCAACTTGGACCGTAGCCCGGACAAAGGCCGCCGAAGAAACCCCCTCCGCGGAGTAGTGCTCGCCGCAAGGGCGAAAGCGCTTTGTGCCTGAGTTACACAAAAGAGCCCGGCTGGGAGGCTGGGCTTTTGGTCTTTAGAACACGCTGAGCCCCGTCTAAGTAGAATTGGAGAGGGCACGAGGTCGTCGGATGAATAATAATCATCTCCTTCAAGCTACCGCGGAATCTATTGCAGAAATGTTGATCGCCCCGGTTGATATAGGGGACGTTGCTTCCGAAACAGACATCGACAAAATAAACGAAAGGTCCTTTGAACTTTACAAAGAATCTGGCAGCGTCGTAAATCTCGCGTCCCTCCCACACGACGACTCTTCGGCGTCCACTGGTGGCTGGCAGAGAGATCAGGCAGTTTGCGCGGCTTTGCTGATCCGTATCTGCAAATTTATGGTGGCCGTAACCCAACTCAGCTCTGTTCGCAACCGCGCCGATGTCGTGCTGGCTCTCAACCGCTCGATCCTGGAAACGGCGATCAACCTCGAGTTCCTTCTCGACGCCAATGATGGCGGAATGTTCGACAGATTCGTCACCAGCGGATTGGGCCCTGAACGCGAACTCTATGACCTGATCCAATCAAACATAGCGAATCGTGGCGGGACAGTGCTGCCGATAGAACGCAGGATGCTAAGTTCGATAGAGGATGTTTGCCGAGTGTCTAGCGTCAAGGTCGAAGAAATTGATCGCAAGCACGGCGACTGGGCCGGCGGCGTCAGAGCGCGACTGAAAGCGATTGGCAAGGAAGAATACTACGCGGGCCTAATGCGAGTCCCTTCACACGCAGTACATGGAAACTGGGTGGATCTTTACAAGAACCACCTGCATTATGACGAGAAGACCGGCAAGTTTAGTCCGAACACTTATTTCGGTGATGTTGACGATCGGCATCTTGGGCCCGTCGCCAGAATTGTCTTGGAGGCAACTGTTCCCTATATCAAGCGCTATTTCGGGCAGATCCCTGAAGCCAGACTTATCCTCCACAGGGCGGAGGACCTGATTGGCCGTCTGAGTGTCGTCGGGGATGCACGAGAAACTCTTGAATGTTAGGAATAGCAAATCAGAGAGGTAATCCTGATGCCGACCTTTCGCTTTTCATCGCATCACTGCACAATAGTAAAGTGAAGACCTTCGTACAGTCCGGCCTAGTCGTCACTGCAGCAGCCTGCATCGCGTTGGCAGCATACCTCTTGCATGGTCCAAAGGAGAAGGAGACATGGGCCACATTGGCTAGAACCAGTCTCATAAATACCTGAAGGGCGATTTTGTGCGATCCTGGGGTTGCTCTGGGATGACCGCGAAGCGCCGTGACAGGACGCTGGGAACTGAAGGATGAACAATGGGCCGTGGTTGAGCCGGTGCTACGGCCAGCGCGGCGGGCGGATGGACGTGGCCGTCCGTGGCACGATACCCGCTCGGTGCTGAACGGTGTGCTCTGGGTGTTGGGCACCGGGGCGCAGTGGCGTGAACTGCCGGAGAAGTATCCTCCGTACCAGACCTGCCATCGCCGGTTTCAGCAGTGGGTGCGCAATGGCACGTTGGAACGGGCGCTGAAGCTCCTGGCTCGGCATCTGCACGAGCGGGGAAAGCTGAATCTGGATGAGGCGTTCGTCGATGCCACTTTCGCGAGCGCCAAAAAGGGGGCTTCGCAGTCGGCCCCACCCGCCGTGGCAAGGGCACGAAGATCATCGCTGTCGCCGCTGATAACAGTCTTCCTCTCGCCGTATCTGTCGACAGCGCTTCGCCCGCCGAGTGCCAGCTTGTGGAGTACGTTCTGGCTGGAAGCTTCCTCGACGAACTCCCCGCCCGGCTCGTCGGCGATAAAGCCTACGATTCAGACCCGCTCGATCGCACGCTTCAGGACGAGTACGGCATCGAGATGATCGCGCCCAACCGGCGCAACCGCAGCAGGAGTCAGGATGCCCGTAAGCTGCGCCGCTACCGTAGACGCTGGAAAGTGGAGAGACTCTTCGCATGGATGCACAACTTCCGCCGACTCGTCACTCGATGGGAATACCACATCGAAAACTTCCTCGGCTTCGTCCACCTCGCCTGCCGCAAATCCTGCTCAGAAACATCTGAGGAGCAGCCTACTTCGCATCGCCAATCAGCCGGTCAAAATCCCGGATCTCTGAAGGCTTCGCATCTCGTATGCCCCGCCAGCCAGGACAGGCTGCAGAAAAGAAGTTCGACCCCTCGCCGAACGAACACACAAACTCATCGTCTCTGAAAAAGGTGACGGTCTTCGTTGGCGCTGGGATCGTGTAGAACCGAGGCTGTGAGACTTCCCGGCGCGTGTTTGCAAATGAAACCAACTGAAGAATGCGGCCCGGATCGGTGACAACGCGATCTGGCTCCCCCTGTCCGACGTGTATCACAATCCGCGTCGCGCCCTGAATGGGCCCGCAGGTGCCTGACCGATCAGCTACGTGACATCCGGTCAGCACTGCCAACAACGCCGCCACGATGATCCGAGTTATGCGCATGTCCAAATGATAGCCAACCGGTCCCAGCCCGACCCCGGGGGCTATTTATGAGACCGGTTCTAGTGTAGTGCGTCAAGCAGATTGCCGATTATGAAGGGACGTGCGGGCGCGCTTGACCTTCTCCAGTATGTCGTCCGCTTTGGCTGTCCAGATGAAGGGTTTGGGGTTGTCGTTGTGATGGTCGATGTAGTCGAAGATGGCTGCGATTAACTCCTCGACGCTGCGGAAGGTCCCGCGGCGCAGGCGATTTTCGGTCAGGTCGCGGAAGAAGCGCTCCACCATGTTCAGCCACGAGCAGCCTGTCGGCGTGAAGTGCATGTGGAAGCGGGGATGACGGTCGAGCCAGCGCTCGACGCGGGGATGTTTGTGGGTGGCGTAGTTATCGACGATCATGTGGATCTGCTTGTCCCGGGGAACGACGTCGTCGATGGCGCGCAGGAACTTCAGCCATTCCTGATGGCGGTGCCGGTCATCGCACATGGAGATGACCTGACCCTGGAGCGCATCAAGGGCGGCGAACAGTGTAGCTGTTCCGTTGCGCTTGTAGTCGTGAGTCATGGTGCCGCAGCGGCCCTTCTTCATGGGCAGGCCGGGCTGGGTACGGTCCAGAGCCTGAATCTGGCTCTTCTCGTCGGCGCACAGCACGATAGCGTGCTCGGGCGGATTCAGATACAGGCCAACAATGTCCTCCAGCTTCTCCTGGAACTGAGGATCGCGGCTGAGCTTAAAAGTCCGCACCTGGTGCGGCTTCAGTCCATGGGCGCGCCAGATGCGGCGCACGCTGGCCTCGCTGATGCCCACCGCCTCCGCCATGGTGCGCGTCGACCAATGCGTGGCATGGGCCGGCTTCTGATGCAGCGTCATATCTACCACTCGCTTCACCCGCCGGTCGGTGATAGTGCGCGTGCGCCCCGGCCGCGGCGCATCCTTCTCCAGAGCCGCGATGCCGCCAGCCAGGAAGCGGTTCCGCCACCGCGCCGCCTTCTCCGGCGTCATCTTCATCCGCTCGGCGATCTGCTTGTTCTCCAGGCCGTCGGCGGCCAGCAGCACAACCCGGGCCCGCTCCACCACGCGCGCGGGCATGGAGCGAGCCCGCGCCATCCGCTCCAGGGCTTGTCTCTGTTCCCGGTTCAGGTCAACTGCGGCAGCCGTTCGCATACCGTGTGTCTCCTCCACAGTATGGACGCAACTCAAACATAATCGTTATCACTTACGACGCACTACACTAGCCTGCTTGCCGTCGTCGCTGCAGTGATCGCGATCCTACCCGCGCTACGCGTCTTGGAGATTCAGGAAGACGTCCTAAGGCCGCGGCCCATCCCGCATTTTGATCTTTCGGGGCGTTACCATCTGCTGCAACTCAGGGTCAAGAACTTCGGGGGAGGGGTGGCCTACGATGTGCGTCTCAAATGGAATGAGCACCCCGTAGATCACAAAGGCGAAGAAATATCGAGTCTGGACCAGATATCGGTTCTTCTTCCTCAGGATAGCGTGTCTGTATTAGTGGGCCCATCCTTCACAGTTGTGAAGGAGCTTTCTCAGTCTCGGTTCCAAGGACAATGTCACTTTCGGGACGCTACGGGAAAAAGTTACCGCGATGATTTTGTGTGTAGCGTCGATGGAAGTTTGAAGCAACTGCTGCACAATGATGAAATGCTGAAGGCGCTACACGACGTGCAGGAAATCCCGACGGAACTAGGACGAATTGCGGATCTCTTGGAGAGGTTCAGACCACAACAGCCGAGTGGAAAAGACACCGCAGGCTGATTCGCCCCATACTCATTCGAAGGCGAATCATCAACTCCAGTGGACCCACCAGTGAACAACCCCACCCAGGTAACCCGCAGCCGCTTCGAAATCACCCAGGACAACCAAACCAGCTACCTCGAATTCGAAACCGACGGCCAGGGTTGGCTCACCCTTATCCACACCGAGGTCCCCAAAGAACTCCGCGGCCGCGGCCTCGCCCAGGAACTGGTCACCACGGCCTTCCAGTACGCCATAGACAACCACCTCAAAGTCGACGTCCTCTGCCCCATCGCCCACCACATCGTCCAAACCCACCCCGAGTTCCAGCCCCTGGTCCACTCCAGATAAGCCATAGCAAATAACGGTGGTGCGGCGGTAGCCGCTGGTTTGTTATCCGCTAAACGCTATCCGCTACCCCCCAGGCGCTCCCATCACCCCCAGCTGCATCATCATCCCCATCGTGTCCATGATGATCCGCGTCTCCTTGATCCGCCCCTCCACAAGCCTGTCGATCACGATGCCCCACACCCGCACCGGCTTGCCCGTCGCCGGAATCCCCAGGAACGCGCCTCGGTGCGTGCCCGTCCATTCAAAGCGGCTCGCCACCTTATCGCCCTCGCTGATCTGCTCCAGCGTCGAGAACACCAGATCCGGGAACCCCGTCCGCATCGCCCGCAGAATATCTTTCAGCCCCTCGAGCCCCGGCCCCTGCCCGGGCAACGGAACCTGCTCCACCACATCCTCCCAGGCAAACTCCCCCGCCCTGTCAATTTCCCCTCTCGTGATCACCTCATCCGCAAACCGCCGCACAATCGCCGCATTGTCCTGCGTCATTCCTGTCCCTCCCTGAAACGACCGACCAGGATCATACCAGCCCAACCGAATCGCCCCGCGATACAACCGCGCACCTCCGCCCCGCATCTCCATGAACTTCGCGTCATGAAGCGTTCACTTTCCGGCCTCGCCGGCTTCGCCTGCCTCTTGGGTCTCATCCTCATCGGCAGTTGCGGAACAACCGTGGTCGGCGGCGGTTCCGCCACCTCCGACGGCCCGCCTGTCTTCACCAGCTCCAACCATCTCCTCGACCTTCTCGTCATCGCAGAGCCAAAGCCGATCACCCTCGGCAAATTTCAGCCCACCGCCTGGGTCTTCGAGATGTGTCCCACATCGCTCGCTCAGGGCGATAGCTGCCCCGCCGGCTCGCAGACCGTCGCGCCTTACGGCGGCATCCGCCTCCAGCTTTATCCCGGCGACCACCTCCGCATGAAGCTCGTCAACCACCTGCCCCCCGCGCCCGCTGACGACAAATACGCCCACGGCACCGATCCCATGATGAACGCCATGCTCGCCGACAATCCCATCAATATTCATACCCACGGTCTCATCGTCGAGCCGCGCCAGGCCGACGCCACCGACCCCACCTACGGCGACTACGTCTACGTCCTCGGCTATCCCGCCGGCAAGCTGCCGTCGATGGTCATGGCCGACGAGACCGCAACCGACCAGCCCATCCAGTACGACATCTACATCCCACCCAATCACCCTTCCGGCCTCTTCTGGTTTCATCCCCATGTGCACGGCCTCGGCATCAACCAGATCTCCGAAGGCCTCTCCGGCATCATCACCATCGGTTCGGTCACCGACTACCTCACCGCACCCACTGGCGCCTCCATTCCCGAGCGCTACTTCATCCTTAAAGATATGCAGGTCCTCGCCAACGGCAGCGTGCTCGACCAGGAGGACGGGGAATTCTGCGCGCCCACTGATCTCGCCGGCGTGCAGCGTAACGGATACTGTCAGGGCCACCTCACCTCCGGCCTCCCCGATATCCGCCACGGCGGTCCCCGGCCCAATGCAGCCACTTCGGGCCCGCCCGACTACACCGGCGGACTCTGGTTCCACACCGTCAACGGCCAGGTCTTCCCCCAGCTCCCCGCACCCACCGGCTCCGGCGAACTCTGGCGACTCCTCAACACCGGCCCCAGCCGCTCCTACGACCTCATCCTTCAGGACGATCAGACCGGCACTCCCATTCCGTTCCAGATCGTCTCCCTCGATGGGGTCGCCGTTGCGCCCCCCTCCGGCACTTTCTCGTCCCAGGTCAAAGCAGACACGGCCGGCGCCATCGATCCCGTTCCCTGCCAGGGTTTCGCTACTGCTTACTCAACCCAGCCGGTGTGCGCAATGCACCTCGTCATGTTTCCCAGCGCGCGTGCCGAAATCTGGGTCGCGCCCCAACCGCATTCCGCAACGCTGCTCACCAACATGGTCGATACCGGCCCTGCGGGCGATCAGTGGCCGCAGGTCAATCTCGCCCACATCGCCGCCGGCTCTTCCACCGCCAATCCAGCCGTGCTGCTTTCCGTCGCTCCGGTCGCCAATCGGCTGCTCTCGAACCGCGGCCTGCTCGGATCGCCGGTGCGCGCGACCTTCGCCGGCATCCCCGGCTCCCTCGACTTAGAAAACGCGCGCCAGTTCGCGAACGGCGTTCCACCCGCACCCGGCGCGCCTGCCATCGATGCCGGCCAGCTCGCCACCCTCCGCACGCGTCTCTCCGAACTCTCGAAACCCGTCCCCTCGATCGCCTCGCCCAACTGCTCCGCCCTGCCTGCCGGCCATCGCCGCCGCATCTTCTTCGGCATTCCCTCCTCCAATCCCGCTGCCTTTGGCATGGGCTACGAAGAGGTCAACCAGAACGACAACCCTGTCCCCGGCACCTTCGAAGACATCACCGCCTTTGATCCTTCCTATATCAATGTCTGTCTCCCTCTCGCCCCCGGCAACACGCCCGTCACTGAGGACTGGGAACTCGTCAACACAGCAGGCGAAGCGCATAACTTCCACATGCACCAGACCAAGTTCTACGTGGTTCCGCAGAACGCTCCCGCAGGCGATGCCGGCGAGCTGATGGACAACGTCGCCCTCCCCACCGGCGGCGCCAGCTGCGATGGAACCGTAGCCACCTGGCGCTCCGGAGCCTGCCCCGTCGTCAACCGTAACGGTACAGCATCCCCTTCGCCGAAGTCGGCGACTTCGTCTACCACTGCCACATCGGCGAACATCAGGACGGCGGCATGATGGCCCACATCCGCGTCATCGCCTCGCAATAAAAGCGCAGACGTCTCGCCGGTGAAACGCCCTGAACACGCCAATTGCCGTCCCAACGCTCTCGATGAGTGACTCGGCGATTACGCATCAACTCGAGGGGACGCCATTTCTGCAATTAGCCAAAATGGTCAAAGCCTGAGTCGGTCGTGCATCACTAGCTTTGCAATCTCCTCCATCAGGCGATTGTCTTTGGTCGTGGAGATCTGATCGAGCGGGTTATCAGGATCGACGGTTCGGTTGATGGCATGCTTGATTCCGTTCACCTTGACGCCCCGGAGGTACTGTTCCAAGTCTGAGGGGATAGCTAAGATTTCTTTCAATCTGCCCATGCCTGGCAGATGTTCCAGCTTCGGGATTGCGACTGTGTTAAGCCACTCCCTCCGCGATGTGTTCCCTTTATTTGGCACGGCCAGTTCCAAAATCCTGTAGTACGAAAGAAACTCGTAGAAAGTACTGCTTGAGTTCTGCGCCTCCCTATACAATCCAAGTGCCAATTTCTGGTCTGGGGTGAGGTCCAGCTTTGTGCCACGTTGAAGGTATCCCGGATCGACGATGAGTCCTCCAGACATTCGAGGACTATAGACCTTCGAATGTGCAGTCCTCGCTCCGCCGACGCCCTCCTTGATCCGTGCATGTCCGCCATGTTGCCAGACGAGAAGGCTGAGGAAGCGGTTGAGTTGGTCATCCTCGGCCTTGTGGTCGTGAAGATTCGCTACGCCGATGCTGATAGTGGCCTCCGCTTCGGCGGTCCCGTTGATCCAGCGCATGACCTTCCCCTCAAAGGTGACATACGCATATGGGTCGGTTCCAATCCTCAGCATCGTATCGAGCACATAGTCCATTTGAAACCCGAGGCCGTCGTCCAGCCACGCGTGATCCAGCGTCGAGAGAGTTACGCTTCTGTGCCAGAAATCCCTGTCGAGCACATCTGTCAATTCGCCGAAAACATCGCCCGCCAACCATCCGGGGTCGCAAAGGTTCGACTGCGGTCTCCATACATACGACCGCGAATAGCCGAAGTGCAGGAAGGCCCATTCGCATTGGATTGGGCCGCGCTCTGACTCTGGCAGTGCAGCCTTGATTAGTGTGTGGTAGTTGGCCCGATTTCTCTCGAAATCGTCGGCAATCGCAAACAAGGAGAAGAGGCCAAGGAACTGATGAAGAAAACCTGTCCGAACGAGAAGCTGGCTGAGGATGAAGTCGAGCCGCGTCTCCTGGGTCGTCTTTGCACCGATGATCTGAACCGGTTGGCCACCGGCGTCGTGAAAGTAATAGTTTCCATCCTCGCCCTGGAACACTTGTTGCTCTTCTGCGATCCGTCGGTCAAAGGACGAGTTCAGCCGCTTAGTTTGTCGATTCCCTCGATGAGGTAGTCCCGGAGTTCACGCCACGCATCTTCACATGGACGCTTGACCATGATCTGCAATGCTCGGACGCAGGAATCGATTGATGAGCGCTGGTTAGAGGCTCCTCTAGCGTGGTAATGCAAAAAGTTGTTGAAGACTGAATACCATGTCGAGTCCAGGAGCACTCGGTACTGTCCGTGAACGAGCCCCCTCTTGATCAGCGATTGGAAAAGTTCTGGCGCGGTATGCGCTTTCAAACCGTCCAACACGTACTGTGCAGTCTCATAGATGGTGTTGGGAGGGTAAACAATCCCGCCCCCGAACCGGACGAAAGGTGTCTTTTCCGGCTCACCAATTTCTAGGGGCTGACGTGGAATTTGCTTTCGCATTTAGGACCTGCGAGGCCCCTGCCAAGGGATAGCAGCAGTGTATCCACCCTCCACATTACGCCGCTTGGAATCTCAATCTGCGATATCAGGCCAAACCACGTTTCCAGAATTGCGGTGGCTCGAAACGCGAGTTGGCGATTACGGGCACATCGGCAGAGACCCAGGATGGACTTACTTCGAGCCCGGAGGCACAACGCCGTTCATGCGCAGATACTCGACCATCTGTCCATAGTGGTCGAATCCATGAGCAGAAATGAAAGATGCGACGACCGACCGCGTGTGCAGACCGTCGACACCGTCAATAGTGGTGTAAGCATTCTCGGCTGTAATCGTCGCGAGCGCCTTGTGTGCATAGGCGAAAGAATCCGCAGCGGCCTTCAGGAGTTCTTCTTTCGTCGTCAGACTCTCGATGCTTTTCGGGTCAACCGGCATCTTCTCCCCGAGAATCTTCGAAGCAAAGTAATAGTTCGCCGTCGTGACATGCGATATTTCCTGCGCGAACGTGCGAACCCCGTCATACTTCGCGCCCTGCGAGGGGGCGAAGGTTGCCGTAGTGGGCGCAAAGCCGTATTTGTCCGCAGGCATTGCCTGCGCGACTCCCATAAACTCCTGCTCAAAGAGGTTGAGCAACTCCTCCTGCGCCTGCACCGGTGACATTTGGCTGCCAGCGGCTACCTTCGCTCTGGTTGAGCCCGTTTGCGCAGAGCCCGCCAGCGCACAGCCTCCCAGAATCAAAGCGGTGCAAACATACCGGAGACGCATCGATCACCTCACTGGCAAAATTTCTCAACAGTCTAGCAGACGCCTGCCTTCGCGATGTTAGCAGTCATTTGGGGACTTCAGGCCAAGCCACTCATCGAATCGGTCTCGAGTACTGTTCTGGTTGGTGGGCAGACCGGATGCATCACCCAAAAGAGGCGCGCGTCGAATGGCTCCCAAGCGCGAAGTAATCGCTCCCTACTCCCCGCTCCCTCCTCCCCTCCCTCCCTCCTCCCTGTACCCTCGCCCCTCCCCTGCGTTACACTCTCCCTTCGTAAAGCAGTATGGCCAAATCCCACTCCAACTCGACCTTCGAAATCGCCTGCCCCGACTGCGGTGCCATGCTCAAAATTGACGCCTCCACCCGCGCCGTCATCGCTCACACCCCCGCCCCCCGCAAACGCACCTTCGAGGACTTCGACCAGGCCACCCGCGCTCTGCGCGAAGCCGAAGAGCGCAAAGAAAGCATCTTCCGCCAATCCGTCGAAGCCCAGAAGAACCAGGAAGACCTCTTCAACAAGCGCTTCGAAGAAGCCCTCAAGAAAGCGAAAGAGACCCCCGATACCGGCAAACCCCTCCGCGAATTCGACCTCGATTAGCGCCCAGGAGGCAGCATAGATACCATGGATCACACCCTCTCCGGGCACGAATGGCTCTCCCGGATGACTCGCAGCCTCGATCCAGTCCCTGAACCTGTCGTCACCCCAGGCGGCCAGCCGCAGTACTATTACAGAAAGGAAAACACGGCCCCTGACCCCGCCGCGGAGCCGAGTATCTTAACGAAACCGAGCATCTCACCTATGATGGCCACCGAACTTCAGCCCATGAAAATCGCCAGCAAGATCGAATCCAGCCTCTCGGAAATCCCCTGGACCCGCACCGTCGCCGCCGGTTCCTTCGTCGTCGGCGCTCTCCTGCTCATCGCCGGCCGCCGCAAATCCGCCCTCGCCGTCTCCGCTGCCGGCGCCGCCGTCGCCCTGCTCGAGAATCCCGAGATCGTCCGCGAGGCCTGGGAAGCCATGCCCCGCGTCATCCGTTCCGGCCAGGACTTCCTCGTCCGCATCGAGGACTTCGTCGAGGAACTCAACAAGCAGGGCCAGCACATCCGCAAAGTCCTCGTCAACGACTAACCAGGCACGGCCACGACGCTGCTCACGGCTCTACCAAAATTAATTCCGGAAAGTCCGTCCTGTAGCTCCGCTGATCCAGCGTCACCAGGCGATCCGCGCGCAGCAATGCGTGCGCCGCTACCAGAAAATCGGCTGCAAACCGCCTCGCCTCCCCTCCTCCTTGCCTCCGCCTGCGGCTCGCATAGCGCTCGAATCGTTCCGCGGCCAGCTCCCAGACCTCCCGCTCCACAAGCCACTCCACCGCTACGCGCATCGTCTCGAGAAACAGGTCCACTTGACCCTCTCGCACCCAGGGGTTGGCCCGGCATTCCATATACACCACCGGACAAAGAACCAGGCTCCCTTTCGCATTCGCATCGTCCAGAAGCGTAACCACCCGCAGAGCCGGAGCTTCGCGACCCCAAAGAGCCGAAAGCACGTTCGTATCGATCGCAGTCCTCATTCAGAAATGCGGTCCTCCCGCATTTCACGAACCCAGGCATTGATCTCCTCAATGCTCTTGAACCCGGGAGCCATTCCGACAAATTCCGCGAAGGAATTCACCCCTTCCCGCACGGGCTGGATGTAGATCCTTCCTTGATCGTTGACATAGTCCACCTGATCACCCGCCCGTATTCCGAGCCTCTCTCTGATGTTCTGAGGAATGGTGACTTGACCCTTGCTGCTGACTCGATATCCCATTTCTTTACTCTCCATTCAAGAAGTAAAGAATACCATATTTACCACCCCGTCTCCGCTAAACTAATCCCATCCCATGAAACGCACCATCTCCCACTACGAGCTGGAGCGCAAGCTCGGCACCGGCGGCTCCGGCGTCGTCTACCTCGCCAACGACACCCAGCTCATGCGCCCCGTCGTCCTCAAAATCCTCAAGCAGGGCGCCCTCACCCTCGACCAGATGCGCACCACCGTCCTGCGCGAAGCCCGCCTCGCCTCCGCCATCGAGCACCCCAACGTCTGCGCCATCTACGAAGTCGGCGAAGAAGGCGAAGAAGCCTTCATCGTCATGCAGTACGTCCCCGGCCAGTCCCTCGACAAGCTCATCGCCAAAGGCCCCGCCGCCCTCCCGCTCGTCCTCTCCGTCGGCATTCAGATCGCTGACGGCCTCTCCGCCGCCCACTCCCTCGGCATCTTCCACCGCGACCTCAAGCCGGCCAACGTCATGCTCACCGATGGCGGCCTCGCCAGGATCCTCGACTTCGGCCTCGCCCGCCGCCTCCCGCCCGAAGAGCGCGACTTCGACCCCGCCAAATCCTCCCGTCGAAAGCCCGGCGCCCCCATCGTCACCTACACCGCGCGCGGCGGCACCATCGCCTACATGGCTCCTGAGCAGTTCGTTACCGGCCAAAGCTCCGTCCAGTCCGACCTCTGGGCCCTCGGAGTCATCCTCTACGAGCTCGCCAGCGGCCGCCATCCATTCGCCCGCCCCGACGGCGACGAGTTCCAGTCCATCCGTGCCATCCAGTTCGCCGACCCGCCCCCGCTCCCCGACAACATCCCCCCCGAACTCACCTCCGTCATCCTCTGCCTCCTGGAGAAAACCCCCGCCGAGCGCTACAGCTCCGCCGCCGAAGTCCGCGAAGCTCTCAAGACCATCATGAAGACGCTGCAGCTTGAGTCCGGCATCATTCCCGGCGATGCCGCCGCCGTCCTCCCGCCCTCCACTCCCGCCGAGCAGGAGAAGCGCGCCACCGGCATCCTCTCCATGCTCGCCGAGCGCTTCCGCGAGTCCTCCACCGAGAAATCCGAGCACAACACCATCCTCGTGCTCCCCTTCCAGAACCTCGGCGCCGCCGACGTCGCGCCCCTCTACGGCTTCGCCCTCGCCGACGCCATCGCCACCCGCATCGCCCGCATGTCCTCGCTCGTCGTAAGGCCCTCATCGGCGCTCATGCACATCCCCATCGCGCAGATGGACCCCCTCGCCATCGGACAAAAGCTCATCGTCGCCTGGGTCCTCACCGGCAACTTCATGCGCTCCGCCCAGGGCTTCGACCTCAACTGGCAGCTTCTCGAAATCGACTCCCAGTCCGTCCGTGGCGGCGGCTCCATCAGCGTCCCGTCGTTCGACCTGATCGCGGTCCAGACCGAAATCGTCAACGAAGTCTTCGCTTCCCTCCAGGGCATCGGCCAGCTCCAGCCCGGCTCCGAGCGCGCCGCCCCCACGCCCTCCCGTCCCCCCGCTCTCGGCGAAGAGCTCTCTGAGGAATACCTCCAGGCCCAGGCCCTCCTCTCCGGATTCATGCAGCGCACCGGCTCCCGCGCCGACCTCGAACGCGCCCGCCAGCTCTTCCAGGCCGTCAGCCAGCGTGACCCCTCCTTCGCCCCCGCCTTCACCGGCCTCGGCATCGCCGAACTGCAATTCGTCCGCTACGGTTTCGGCGGCCACCTCCACGTCATCGCCGCGCGCAAAGCCCTCGACCGCGCCCTCGAGCTCGACGCCAACTCCGTCGACGCCAACCTCTACCGCGTCTACATGCTCCTCTCCCGCGGCGAAAAAGAATCCGCCCGCCATGGCATCGAGCACCTCCTCCGCACCGCCGCCAACGACTGGAACGTCCACCTCGTCGCCGGCATCACCCTGCGCATCGACGGAATGTATGACGAGGCCCTCGCCCAGTTCCACCGCGCGCTCATGCTCAACCCCTCCGGAGCCGCCGTCGTCTACAACCACCGCGCCCGCGTCTACCAGTACCAGAACCAGCTCGAGCTCGCCGAAGAAGAACTCCAGAAGGGACTCACCCTCGAGCCCCGCTATCCGCTGCTCCGCACCTCTCTCGCCTACCAGCGCATGCGCCAGGGCGACCTCCACCAGGCCATCGACATGCTCGAAGCAGGTCATTCGCGACGACGCCTCCATGCGCCTTGCCGTCCCCACCCTCGCCCTCTGCTATGTCATGATGGACGACCGCCAGCGCGCCGCCTCTCTCATCGTCGAAGAAACCATCGCCGCCGCCGAAGCCGACAGCGAGATGTCCTACCGCCTCGCCACCTACTTCGCCGTCGACGGAGACGAGAGCGAAGCCCTCCACTGGCTCCGCCGCGCCATCTACTTAGGCAACGAAAACTACCCCTGGTTCTCGAAGAACCCAGCCTGGAACCGCCTGAAAGAACACGCCGACTTCGAGCGCATCCTCGACGACCTAAGAAAAAGCTACCGCCGCAACCAAAAAACCTGGAAGCGGCTGCTTAGCCGAGTCGGGGCGGTAGCCACTATGCGGTGGTAGAGGTTTGCGAAAAAACCCTCCTTGCACCTGCTGGACGTCCCGAACTCCAAGTAAGTCGGCACCCCGTCTGTATCGAGTCTGACGCGTCCATGAACCCGCACCGGCTCACGGGCCGAGAAGCCACGAAGCAGTGCAGCGACATCACCGCCCAAATATCGATACGGAACGTGGATTCCATCGAGAGTGCGGAAGGTGTCCCGGAGATTATTCTTCGACAGACTGTTGAACGTGCCAATATGTTCGGTGCCCTCGTGGTTCGCTTTCGCTGACTTCGCTAAAACTGAAATAATCGCGCTTCGCCGCCTCTACATCAACCAGATCCGCGTTTCCTGCCGGACGCTCATGTGTTGCATCCCCATTGTATCGTGAGCGGGTGAAGAATATCTGCGATACGAAGCGATGGTCGGTCCCTTGAACCGGTTCGTTCAGAAAAGCGTAAAGCGTCCCTGTCCGCACCTTTGAAGTCGTCTTTGACAACTGTTTCAGTCGACATGGCGGCGATGCTCTCGCCGGCCTGTTTGTCCGTGGCGTACTTTGCGAGCCAAATCCCTAGACGGCCGTATCGATTAGGCTTCTCAGCAGCGCCGCTAACGGCATACTAAGGTCGCGCGCAGCGCATTGCAGAATCGCCTCAGCCAACTCGTCAGCCAGCTGGAGCTGCAGGAGAGCCCGAGTGCCTCTGCGTCTCCCACCGGCACCTGATCAAGGGAGAGGCTCAAGATTCTTTTGGCGCGTAGTTCCTTCCTGAGTCTTCCGTGAGACATACTTGACGAACCGCGACTGGCCATGGCTCGGATTATCGCGTATCGAGTGCCGCGAAGCGACACGACGGTAGAAGCCCCGGCCTTTAGGCCGGGAATGAGTGTTCTAAAAAACTCCGGCCTTCAGGCCCGGAGGCCTCCCGGCATCCGTGACAAAATCCTCTATTCTCGCGAACACACCGCGTTTGTGTCAGGGCACGACTTTCAGTCGTGCCGAAAAGTCGCGCCGCAAGGCGCTTCCTTGCTGCCGCAGGCCGTTCCTGGGGTCCCCGTCGCGCTTCAGCGCGATGGGGTGTGAGCGAGTCAAAAAGCCCCAGGAAACCCGATTCGATTCCCAACCCGGCCCAAAATGCTCACCTTCGTAACGAAATCGTGTCAGGGCACGACGTCAGCCGCGCCGAAAAGCCATGAAAATGACTCCAGGCTTCAGTCCGTGTCCATTCCCTCCCGCAATGCCGACCCCGCACAAATCGTGCAAACCAATCGCACGTTCTTCGTGACCACCAAAACACACATGGGCAAACGCCTGTTCCAAACCGACCGCAACGCGACCCTCCTGATCGACGTCTTCCGCTCCTGTGTTCGTGCCCGACGTTTCACCCTCCACGATTTCGTCATCATGCCCGATCACATCCACCTGCTTCTGACAACGTCACCCGAGGTGACCCTCGAAAAAGCGATGCAGTTCATCAAAGGCGGCTTCTCCTTTCGCCTGAAGCGCGAAACCGGCTACACAGGCGAAGTCTGGCAACGCGGCTTCTCCGATCATCGCGTGCACGACGCGGACAGCTTCGCCAATCACCGCCTCTACATCGCCGACAACCCCGTCAAGGCGGGCCTCGCCGCCTCATCGGATGAATTTCCCTGGTGCTTCCGAGCCCTCGCACGTCAAAAGGCTTCCGAACACAAAACTCAATCTTTAGATAACACTCCAACGAGTCCTGACTGCGCGCTCAGTTCAACGACACGGCCGTAGCCCACGATTGCTCCCGATCCCGTCCAGAATCGCGATCTCTCCATCGCAACGAAAACGTATCAGGGCACGACTTTCAGCCGTGCCATTCAGCTGCAAGAAGAACCCGGCTTCAGCCGCTGAGGGATGACTTCCTCAGATCAGGATCGGTGCTTCTCTTCGCCGGGAGCAGAGCGCGCACCCACGCCGCACATCCGGTCCTCCGCAGGAGGACGACGGTAAAAGCCACAGCCTTCAGGCCGTGGAAAAAGCCGCGCCGCAAGGCGCTTCCTTGCTGCCGGCAGGCCGTCGTTTGGGGCCTCCCGTCGCGCCCTTCGGACGGGGCGGGGCATCGATCTCCGACGCGATCGCCGGAGATCCCGCCCGAACGCCCGGCGTCCCTCGCCGCACGCTAGTCTCGGGAAAATCCTGCAGATGAGGTTCGGGCCAAGCTCGCTTCGCCTTCCTCGATGTCCATGCGTTCGATCAGACCGTTGGCGATGGTGTAAACGTGCCACACCTCGCGATCCAAAAGAACCTCGCCACCGAGACTCTTCACCAGCTGGTGAACCCTGACCTCGGTCTTGCCCCCTTCGCGGTCGATCACTTCGATCGGCTCCACGTGAGGATCAAATTCCTGCCACTGACGCGTCCAGTAGGCACGAATCTCTTCTTTCCCAACCGCCCGCCCACTCTCCGATGCCCTGGGCCAGTTGACGTTCTCACTCATCAGCGCCAGCACGCCGTCAATATTTCGCTGGTTAAACGCAGAGTAGGCCTGAGCGATCAGTGTCTGTGTGTCCGCCATGATTCCTCCAGCCTACATTTGTGTCCGTTCCACACAAAAGGAGTGAAAATCCTGGAAGACCGTTAACACAGGCCGCTACTTGTCCTCGCCACCCCGAATGGAGTTCTTTAGCCCGCGGAAAAGGATCGCGCGCGAAGCGCGC
Organism: uncultured Acidobacteriaceae bacterium; assembly: GCA_963819725.1. Lineage (GTDB taxonomy): Bacteria > Acidobacteriota > Terriglobia > Terriglobales > Acidobacteriaceae > Palsa-343. Next base: position 86,052 of record CAWFXK010000007.1, on the reverse strand, counting down.
TGCCTTGCTGCCGCAGGCCGTCGTTGGGGCACCGTCGCTCCGACCCGGCGCGACGGGGCATCGATCTCCGGAGATCCCGGGAAACGGTGCCCAGGCCGCAGTACTTCCGTACTGCAGCCCCCTCCGAATTCCCTTGAATAGCCCCGCAAACGCCTCTACCCTAAAGAAGGAAAGCTCTGTCGTCTCGGCCGGCAGCCGATCCGTCCAGAGCTTTTTCTATTGCACCGCACCGGCCCAGGCCGGACCGCCGACGCTCTTCGATAACGCAGCCGCGACGACAAACCCAAAAGCCGGGTTTCCCCTGCCTGAGGACGAAGCGCTTTGGAATCAAATGCCAGCGCACAACTCCTGCAAAATCAAATGCGTAGGAGAAACCCATGTTGTCAAGTTTGTAAACATAGATCAAGTATAGCAGAATCAAATACTTACAAACTTGTCCCCTCCCGAAAACACAAATTCGGCCCGCGACGACAGACGCTAACCAACTCGCCAATGCCAAGGGGTCCGAAACGCAACCCGCCTGAGCAGAATCAACAACATCCCGAGGCACTAACGTACTTGACTAATGATGCCCTCCGGTCCCAAACTCGAAGATGCCGTGACAGGGCTAGGGGAGCAATTCGTCCTGGTCCCCAGAAATCCCACGAAGGAAATGCTGGAGGCGGGTTGGTATGAGGCGCACGATGAGGACGCCGGCGGAGTATGGCAGGAAATGATTAAGGCTTGGGAGGAAAGGCAAACCCAGGATCGTGAACCAAGAGAGAAAACCTAATCGTGTCCAACGGTCTATTGCCCCCAATTTTATATGCGATGTACCGGTTAACAACTTCCCACGTTCTTCTTCGCATCTCCATAACGATTCCCATGGGAATATCAGTGGTTCGGTCCCCATGTCTCGGTTCCGTCGAATAAACGCTGATCCACTTCATGTAGTGACCGTCCGCGTTAACAATCTTCCGAAGAATTTCCCATCCAGTTTTCTTTTCGTATCCGGGAGCTACAGCTCTACGCAACGTGTCGAGAACTCGGCCGCAGTTTATTGGCGTAACGCTGAATTGTTGGAGGACTTGAGCTAAATCGCGCAGGCTGCCCATCAGAGCGGGGTCGGCCAAAACCAAACGCAAGACATTTTCAAACTCTAGTTGCTCAATTGGATTTCTGGGTGGAACCACGAACGCAGTACAGAGTGGTTTTAGTGACGGATCGGACTTTAGGAGCGTTTCCCTCATTCCATCGGGCTTGATAATCGTCTCGAAATCTACCCAAAGAGCAAGCCCCATACCGAACGCAGATAAGTCGGTGATGGCCTCAACGAGATTTAGCGCGCGCCCCAGCAAAATGCTTGTATGGCTCTCTTCAAAGTGCGGCACGTGGCAAGACGCCTCTACAACAGAATTCACGACAGTTGCGCTCATCTCAATAGGGAAGCCGAGATCGCTTGATCCCCAGCTGATGCCGACCGTGCGATTAAAGTTGATATTCGCCGCTGTTGGATAGACTCTTCCGATGAAGCGGACGATGGGCATACACTGTCTCCATGAAGGCGAAACCGCAGTCCGAGGAATACGCGAGGTTTGAGAATCTTCTTGGGCAAGTGCTCACAGTTTCCAAGAAGGAACTGACCGAACGCCTCGAAGCGGAGAAGCGCGAAAAGGGTGAAGTGCGGCGCCAGCGTGTTGACACCGATCCGCCAAGAGGTTAACCTGGGTGTCCCTTCGGTCCCGCCCTCGACACGGGACCTGGGGGAGTGGTTTTAGTAACCCTTCCGGGTCATTTCATCGCACACTTCGCAGCGCCGATAATTACCAGTGCCCATACGCCTCTCCCATGAAGGAATATCGCGTCCTGGAGCACACGCGTTGTTCGTGTGGTGTACCCGACTATTTGCGGGCTTCTTCCATTCGTTGATGCTGTGGAATGTTGGTACGAGCGACATACAACCTTCCCTCTGAGCTGCCTTTAACAGCTCTGGTTAGCGAGTGGATGAAACCTCCTTGGTGTCGGTGCCTCACCCGCACTGACACTGAGGAGGCAGGACCTGCCTCTCGTTAGAGACAGGAAACCTTCTCGACTTCTCGCTTGACTTTTGAGGGGGAACCCGTAGGATGGTGGTAACGGGATTTGGCTCCCCATCGAGTCAAGGCACATCCGAATTTTCAAAGACGCCCTGCCTGCCAGCAGGGCGTTGTGCTGCTCGAATAAGCCTCTAGCAGAAGATAATAACCTGGGTTTGAGGCGAACAAAAGAGGAAACTTATAGTTTCCTCTTTCCGCGCTTCTGCCGAGTTATCCAACCAAGATTAGACCTGCGGATCACCCACCTTGCCGGTCAGTTCTGCATAGGTCAGTCTCTTCCCTGAAACCTGCGATACCGCCAGCATGAAACGGTCCTGATCGTCCAACGGATTCTCTTTGGTCGCGCGATTGTTGAACCTGAAGGCCTGCTCATCGGCGTATGCGTCCAGGTGGAACGGCTCTACTGCAACATAGGTACCGCTCAGAGTCCGCTTGAGCAGCGACCAGAAGTTTTCGATGCCCTGAGTGTGAACCTCGCCCCGAACGTACTCTTCCATGTGATTCACGGTTTCGTGGACGAACTGCTGAAACTTCAGATTGTCGTAGCCGTAGTGCTGGTCGGAGTACACGGTCCCAGCGCCCTGCACCTGGCGAAGAATCTCGTTTTGCAAAGTCTCGCGCTTCACGTTCGGGATCACTTTGGTGCGGACCTCGCGGGTATCGCGGTCCAGCATTCCCATCACTACGGTTTTGTGATCGCCATGCCCGTGCAGTGCAGTCTGGAGGCGAGCGCGACGGTTGGCGTGCATGTTCTTTGGCTTGCCGCCTACAAAAGTCTCATCGACTTCCACAGGGGCGCCAGTCGATCCCAGTTTGCGAATAGAGTGGTTCTTCATCGCGTAGCGAATTCGATGCAGCATGAACCATGCCGACTTCTGAGTGACGCCTACAGCGCGGGCAATCTCGTAGCTGGAAACGCCATTCTTGCAGTTCGCCAGCAGCCACATCGCGGTCAGCCATTTTTCCAGCTTGATTGCCGAGTCCTCGAAGATGGTTCCGACCTTTACAGAAAATTGCTTGCCACAATCCCGGCACTGCCAACGCTTCTGGGTCTTCAGGTAATGCTGGCGTTCCGCCGCCGATCCGCACTTCGGGCAGGCAGGGCCATCGGGCCAGCGCATCCCGGCCACGGTATCAATGCAAACCTGCTCATCGGCGAAGTATCTGATTGCATCGGAAAGGGTTTTGAGGGTGTTCTTCATGGCAAAGACAGAATCTCACAGGATTCGTCATTAGTCAAGTATATTATCCCGAGGGGTCGCCCCCCTCCCGCCCAGAAAACACCCTCGCCAGCTATCCCGTCGGCCGCAACTCGACGTGGTAGTCCCGGTAGTCGACCTTGACGATGGTCTCCCCAAACATAAAGCTGCTGGACTCCGCTCGGAGATGGGTGGCCTCCGGATAGCCGCCAATGTTGGCATACTCGCGCACCATCTGCGTCGGTCCAGTCACCAGCGACGAGTTCTTCGACGCCGTCCCCTCAAGCTGAACGATCGACCCATCCCTGGCGTCCACCCACAAACTTCCTTCGATAAGATACGAAGCCTTCCGCTTTGGGATCAGGGCCAGAATCAGGCAGTCTCGTCCATCCAGCGCCTGGGGTCCACCAGGCTGCAGTTTCATCTCATAGTTTGCGGAAGTGATCCATGCGCCCTCTCGGACGCCAGGCTCGTTCAGATGCTTTTCATTGTCCAGAATCGCGCTCAATACCAGATCGCGCACGAGAGCGGAGCCGCTCTGCGAGACGATGACGTAACTCTTTCCCGACTCCTGTTTGTAGGTCGTGTTCACTGTCATTTCGGCTACAGGATGGATTTCGTCCTTGCCTCTATAAACGGCATAGTGCTCGGTCACGGTATATCCAGCAAGGTGATCGATTCTGGCCTTGACCGCTGCATCCACTTCCTGGATCACTGCTGCCGCGTCGGGCTGTTGAGCCGGCCCCATTCCGGTTCCGAAGAACGAAAAGAACAACGCTGCCAGCAAGCCGATGCGAAGCCGTTGCTGCGTGAGCTCAATCATCATCAATAGGATGCGCACCTTAGGACTGCATAGAAACCGGCTTGCCGCGCTTGAAGGGAAACATGGTCCTAAGTACGAAGTTTGACCTCTCCAGGTCCGGACAAATCAAGGCGTTGTGGGGTGAGCGACTGGAGAAGGCGCTATGGTTTTCAACTCGTCCAGTTCCTTCAGGATGTCCTGCGAGCGAGTCGGATCGTTTCTGTTTGCAATCGACGTTGAATAATCGGAATAAAACTCGAGGATGTTGTCGCGAAGTTGAGGCGAGGTACCGTCAAACTTGCGGCCCGCGAGTTTGTCCAGCAGGCTTGCGTAGGTTTTATCAGCTAGCGTGTATTCAGCCGCTTTGGTTGTGCTGCCGTCATCCAGATCGCAGTTGGGCAGGACCAGCGTGCCGGCACGCACCTGCTCGAGATAGATGCGGTATTGGTCGACGGTAGCATTGATGCTCTTGATATAGAGGTCTTCCGTCTTTGGCGTAGGGTTATCAAAGCCCATGCCCTTGAAGGGGCCGATCCTGGGAATGAATCTGAGAAGTACTGACAGTACCCGCGTGCCGAAACCAGGCTTCGTATAGGTCTTCCCCCATTCCCGCTCGTAATCGGAGCGCGATAGCCGATACAGGAACTTTGTCCTGGAAAAGTTAGGTGTTTCCCGCATCAGGTCCTTCTTGCGCATCTGCAGCGCAACCTGGGTCATCTGCGGAATCACCCGGCTGACGGAGTAGCGGTAGGAGCCAATCGCCAGGTCTTCGTGCGTAAGCACGTCCTTCAGCTGCAGTCCGTATACGACTGAAAACGTCCGCTCCAGCAACGGCTGCGCGACCCTGAAACCGATGAAATCGTGGTATTGAACCGACGCATACCGATTCTTTGCTACCTGCAAAGTGTCGAATCCAAATTCAACCTTCAGATGTGCCGTGGTGTCTTGCGCGTAGCGAACGGAATTGCCATATTTGGCTCGCAGCTTTGGGTAGCGCAGCGCGACCGCCTGATTGACGGCCGGGTGACCGTCGATATCCGCTGTATAGTGCGATAGGGCACCCAGGGCGAAGGCGTACTCGTTAGCATCCTGACTTTGATGAAGAAGTTCCAGAACAAAATCTCCGCTGCGAACATAGTGAACCAGGTTGCTGAAATCTTTGCTGCCGAAGGGATAGTAGCCCAGGTCCTGGATGACTGAGCCTCCGTAAGCATAGGAGTGCGCTTCTGTGATCTGGTCTTCAGTCAGATTCGGAAAGCGTTGCAACAGAAGCGGGCGAATCTCGGATGCCCATACCAGATCCACGATTTCCTCGTGGGTGAGAACGGAGTATGCAAACAGCGCTCCGCAGGACGCGAACATGGCGAGAATGAGCGCCACCGTGCGTGCTGGAAGCGAACTCCATTTTCTGGTCATGAGTGAATCACCATGGTATTTCGCTCGGTTGAATGTCAACCGGCGTCGAGTAACTGAGTAAAGCGGTGTAGACGACGCGCATACGATGCGGCGCTCTGGCGTGCCAGGGGCCACATCGAGCAAGGATCGGAAGCCATTTCATATCCTCGGGGCCGGCAACGCTGCGTCTTGCTGAATTCCGCGAGGGCAATCTTAACCCGAAGGATCTGGATCGAGTGTCCCATTCGACGAATCGCAAAGCTGTTCAATTCGATACAGATTCTGCGGGCGCGACGCGACATCGATCTCCGACCAGCGATCACGCCGTCCCGACGCGATCGCCGGAGATTCCGTCGGCGCTACTCCCTACTGCCTGCTGCCTACTCCCTACTCCCTATAACTCACTCCCGCTCAAACACCAGCACGTTCGGCCTCGTCCGCCCCTCCGGCTGCCACGTCACCGTCATTGTCTTCCCATCATCAGAAACCTTCATCTCCTGGGTACCCCGCAGCTTGTCGCCAATTTTGTCCGTCAGCTCCAACGTCCGCGCATCCACGCGCCGCCCCGAGGTCGCAAAGCCTGCAGGCAAGTCCGCCCCCTCGGCGGCATAATCCTTCCCATCGAACTTCACGTGCCGCGTCACTCCGCGCCGGATCAGCGATAGCCCGTCCCCCTCCCACGCCTCGATCTCCACCTCAACGGAGTCGGTCGGCTGGCTCGTGCTCACCCAGTCCCCGGCAAATCCCGATCCGCCGCCCATTCGCTCGTACTTGTAGAGCACGTGCGTCGTCACCACCCCTTTCGGATCGTACTCGCTGTAGTCATCGGTCAGCGTCCCGCCGTCCGCGGAGAGCGTCCAGTTCCCCGTCAATTCCACGATTCCGTCCTTTTTCCGCACCACCTTCCACTTGTCGGCCGCCTCCACCGTCACCGCCAGCATCGTGCCGTACACCCCCGGCTGATCCGTCCCATCCGCCGCGATCGTCTCAACGAATCCGCCTCCCAGATCAAGGGCATACTTGTTGCCGCCTGCGCTGTCCACTTTCATTTCGTCCACCGTCGTGCTCTTCGACGGGTTCATCCTCCATTTGCCCGCAAACGGGTTATCCGCCGCCCACAAACTCCCCGTTGCCAGGAATGCAACCAGCAAACCCTGCCAAAGCCGCGTCGCCATGCCAACCCCTCCAAAGAAGAATTTTGATGGAGTCCCTCAGGTCCTTGTACGCACGCCGACGGCCAGGATGGCCTCCGCCGCCAGACAGCCCCTTTGACTGGCGAGCGGCAACGAGAAAATCCCGCGTTGCCCTGGAAAATCCTTGCCCTGGCTCGCTATGGCCGCGCGTTCTCCCCGCGTGCCGGCCCGGCCGGGCGCGGAAGGCAATGGCCTGGCACCCTCAGCCGATGTTCGCCAGCGGACGCCGCCGTCCCAAACCCGGACAGCATTGACCATACCGACGAGTCGAAGTCCTGGGGGCGCCGAACCCAGAGACGAGAACCGCGGCCCCAAAGAAGGCCGAGGGTGCCTGGAGTCTCCCAGGCACCCCAGTCGCTCAGTGGCCGGTCGACCCGTACCAGTCCACCATGTCGTGCTTGAACTGCTTCAGCGCCTCGACGTTCAGGTACACCATGTGACCGGCCGGGTAGTAGCCGAACGTGACGTTCTTCGCCAGCTCGGGCGTCAGCATCATGTGCGCGATGTCGTACTCGGTCACGAAGAACGGCGTCGCCAGATCGAAGTAGCCGTTGGCCGAGAAGACCCTGAGCTTCGGGTTCTTCCGCATAGCATCGGCCAGGTCGCCCGCCAGATAGGGCAGGGAAGCGCGTCCCCCACCACCACCGCCGCCGAAGCCGCGCTGCCCAGGCATCACGTGATGCATGTCCCAGGGCACTTCGGATTCGGTGTGGACGCGGTAGGTGTCGGTGGTCTCGTACTTCAGCTCCCGCGTCAGGTAGTCATGGAACGCGCTGACGAACGCGCCCGCGATGCCGGTGTCGGACGGGTCATAGCCGGGGAATTCGCCCGCGTCATCGACGTCCGTGCCTTCGAAGCGCGCGTCGTAGCGGCCCAGGATGTCCCCATCGTCGCGCAGCAGCTCCTTGCGGAAACGAGTGGGACTGACGCGCAGGTGGGCTTCCTTGACGTACTGGACGCTGAGGCCGGTATAGCCGGCGATCTTCGCGGCAATCGCGTCGTACCGCTCCGGTGAAAGCTGATCGCCTTCGCGAAGCGCCTCGGCATAATCGCCTCGCGCAAACGTGCGAACCTCCTGGACGAACGCCTTCACGTCGGCAGGTTTGTTCTGCAGCTTGTTGTGGTACCACGCGATGGCAGCGTAGGAGGGCAGGGTGCCGATGAAGTCCTCGTCGAGCCCCGGTGCCATCACGTTGTAGTTCAGGATCGAGGAGAGCAGCACGACCCCGTTCAGCGAGATACCGTCGCCTTCCAGCGCATCGGCCAGGCCACAGGAGCGCGGCGTGCCGTAGGACTCGCCGAAGAGGAACTTGGGCGAGTTCCAGCGCTGGTTGACCGTCACCCAGCGAAGGACGAACTTGTCGAAGGCTTTGATGTCCTGATCGACGCCGCGGAAGTCCTTGTCCGTCCCTTTGCCGACGGCTTTGGAGTAGCCGGTCAGCGGAGCGTCCACGAAGACGAGGTCCGACTTGTCGAGCAGACTGTATTCGTTCGGAACCAGATGGTACGGCGCTGGCCCCGTGGCCTTCGGACTGGCCGTTTCGATGCGGACCGGGCTGAAGGAGCCCATGTGCAGCCACACGGTAGCCGAGCCGGGGCCGCCGTTATAGAAGAAGGTGACGGGCCGCGTGTTGGGGTCGGCGCCGTCCAGCGTATAGGCCACCGAGAACATGCTGCCGTACGGATGGTCGTCTTCGCCGTCGCGAATGAGGAGCGTTCCGGCCGTCGCGGTGTAGTGCAGGACCTTACCGTCGAGATTGAGATCGTGATGGGTAGCGGAAAACCGTTCGGGCGGGATGGCAGGGGTGGATTCGGGCTTGTTGGCGGTCTCGCCGGCGTGGGACTCCTCGGAGCGTGGCGGGCGCTGCTGCTCCTGGGCGCGCAGCGCCGACACTGTACAGAAAAGAGACACTGCGCCCAACGCGAGGGTGCAGGAGATGCGGTGGAACTGAGTCAACTCGACCTCCGAATAAGTAACAGCACGATATGGATTTCGGTCAGGGGTAACCGTGAATGCAGTGACGAACGAGCCGCGGAAACAGTCTCACGCAGATCAAAATTTGAGGCAAGAGGCCAGCCGCAGAGTAAAGCTGCCGGATCGCGTCCAGCCTCTCAGGCTCCGGTGCCGCGAACGACCACGTTGGCCGTCTGGATCAGGATCCGCAGGTCGAGCCAGAAGCTCCAGTTTTCCACGTACGCGGTGTCGAGGGCGATGTACTTGGCGAAGGACGGATCGTGCCGCGCCTGCACCTGCCACAGGCCCGTCAGGCCGGGCAGGACTTCAAGCCGGCGGAAGTGCTCCAGCTCGTATTTTTCCACTTCCGAAGCGATCGGAGGACGGGGCCCGACGATGCTCATCTCGCCGCGGAGGACGTTCAGGAACTGGGGCAGCTCGTCCAGCGAGTACTTGCGCAGGATGCGGCCGAGGCGCGTAACGCGCGGGTCGTTGGAGACCTTGAAGAGGACGGCGTCGCGCTCATTGAGCGCGGTGAGGTCCTTCTTCATCTTGTCCGCGTCATCGACCATCGTGCGGAACTTGAAGCAGGGGAAGACCCGCCCCCGTTTTCCGATGCGGTCGGAGATGTAAAACACCGGCCCTTTGCTCTCCATCTTGACCGCGAGAGCAATGAGGAGCATCAGGGGAGCCGTGAGGATGAGCGCGATGAGCGAGAGCAAGGTGTCCACGACGCGTTTGCAGAACAAACCAATGACGCGAGGCTGGCTGCGGTGGAGGAAAGAGACGGGAAAGATGCCGAGGTATTCCACCGGAGCGTTGGTCGTGAGCTCGCCGTAATATCCGGAGATGGCGCGGACATCGATATCGAGCTCGCGCGCATCCTGCACGAGCCGGATGACATTTTCGGTGGGACAGAACTCCGCAATCACCAGCTCATCGATGAAGTGCTGACGGGCGAGGTGCCGAATCTTCTCGACTCCGCCGAGGATCTGGTCGGAGGTGATTTCAGGGCTTACCGATGAGTCGGGGGTCATAACAAACCCCACAAAGCGGTAGCCGAGCCGACGGTAGTCGCGGATGTGACGGCTCAGGGCATAGCTGAGCTGGTTTGTGCCAAGCACCATCACATTGCGCAGTTCGACGCCCTGCTCATACTGCTGATAACGGGAGTAGCGCCACAAAATCCTCCGGATGCTGAGGGTTATAACGGCGGCTCCCACCAGCAGCGCGATGAGAATGCGCGAAATACCGACCGCGTGAAACATGTAAAGAGCGCCACACAGCAGCAGTCCGGCATTGAGGCAGCCCTGAATCACCAGGCGCAGCTCATGGGCACCCGCAGCCGCGGGCACAGGGCCATAAAGACCATACCGGCGAGCCGCGATTACATAAGCGAATGCAAACCAGCCCAGGGAGAGGAGATCGATGGCGGAGGGCCAAAGGGAAGGCGCAGGAAGAACGTAGGAGACGATTCTTGCGGAAATAAAAGTGCGCAGCGTCAGTGCGATGACGAAGGCCAGCAGAACCATCAGAATGTCGTTGGCCATCATCACCGCCGACGCGACCGTCGCCGATCCGAAGACAGAATGCCGCGATGCCGGCGGAAGCTGCAAAACCGGGGCCTGCGATCTTTGTCCATCTTTGCCGTTACGCAGGTATTCCGATGTGGCCATATCCTCAAGATCCGAGCTGGAAACCGCCTCCAGCGTGTCGCGGCGGCTCCGGTCACAGGTGTTCTTCAGAACACCTGGCAAAAGCTGAAGTGGCTTCGATGCCCTGGATGCGAAACCGGTATTTGCATTGCACCAGGAGCCAACACCACGATCTGTACCTTACTGTGCATGGGTCCGGCGGAACCCGGGTTGCCCGCGTTGAAAGCCTGCGGATTTGTGAAGGCATGACCTGATACAAGCACCATACATCAAAATGCCCGGCTTTGCATTACCCCGGTAAGCTCCGATGCGCCAGGTTGCGCATCGGCCGCAGGCTGACTGATCCTCCTCCTCCGATCCTGATCCTAAAATGCCACGACTGCTGTGTCGATAGGTTTTTGGTAATTGAATCATCCATGGTGTGCGAGGCTTCCCACATTGGCAGATTGGGGCAGAGGTCGTGACATTCGCGTTACAAAAGTCTCATGGATGTTGATTACATGAGAGCTTTGGCACATTACGTTGAAACCCAGGCTCGTCGGGTTTCTCCAATTTGGCCACCAGCCGCGGCTCGCGGCGCTGACGGCAGCCGTCGCCGGCATGCTGGGCGGATGACCACGACGTCGTTTCTGCGAGCTGTCGATGACCAAGCCGGTTCCAGTCTCCATTTGCGATGCCCTGGGCGTGGGTGACTTCGATGAATCGCAGAAGAAGTCCTGTGATGCCGAGCCACGGTAGTGACCTTCGATCATTGCAATCCTGCTGTTTCTGAACGACTCTGGAACAGAGCCATTCCACTCGAGGACCCCATGCACGAATTTCAGCGTATTCGCCGACTGCCGGCTTACGTCTTCAACATCACCGGCGAACTGAAGGCCGCCGCGCGGCGCCGAGGGGAAGACATCGTCGATTTCGGCATGGGAAACCCGGACGGAGCGACCCCGCAGCACATCGTGGACAAGATGATCGAGGCTGCCCGCAGGCCGGAGACGCATCGTTACTCTCTTTCGAAGGGGATTCCCCGGCTGCGCCGCGCCATTACGAAGTGGTATGCCACCCGCTACGGGATCGAGCTGGACCCCGACACCGAGGCGATCGTCACCATCGGTTCCAAGGAAGGCATCGCGCATCTTTGTCTGGCGACGCTGGATCAGGGCGATGTAGTGATGGTGCCCAACCCCAGCTATCCAATCCACATCTACGGGCCGGTGATTGCGGGTGCGAATATCCGCAGCGTCGCCATCCACAATGCCGACCATTTTCTGGCCGAACTGGAGCAGGCGATCCCGCTCATGTATCCGCGGCCGAAGATGCTGATCCTGAACTTCCCAGCCAATCCGACAACGCAGTGTGTCGATCTGAGCTTCTTTGAGCGGGTCGTGGCCCTTTGCCGGCAGCATGGAATCTGGCTGGTGCACGACCTTGCCTACGCGGACATCGTCTTCGATGGATATCGCGCGCCGTCAGTCCTGGAAGTTCCCGGCGCCAAAGAAATCGCCGTGGAGTTCTTCACGCTCTCGAAGAGCTATAACATGCCAGGATGGCGGATTGGATTCATGGTTGGTAATCCGGAGCTGGTAGGGGCGCTGGCGCGGCTCAAGAGCTATTTCGATTACGGCACGTTTACCCCTCTCCAGGTAGCCGCCATCGTCGCCCTGGAAGGGCCGCAGGAGTGCGTCGCAGAGATTCGCGACAACTACCAGAGCCGGCGCGATGCTCTGGTGAGCGGACTCAACAAAGCCGGCTGGGAAGTGGCCTCGCCGAAAGCGACGATGTTCGTCTGGGCGCCGATTCCCGAACCGTGGCGGCACCTTGGCTCCCTGGAGTTCTCCACCCGGCTTCTGAATGAAGCGAAAGTCGCGGTGAGCCCGGGCATCGGGTTCGGCGAATACGGCGATGGCCACGTGCGCTTTGCGCTGATCGAAAACGAAGAGCGAACCCGTCAGGCTCTGCGGGGAATCCGGCAGATGTTCCAGCGCGAGGGAGTCGCGGCGGCAGCCCCGGCACGGTGAAAAGCAGCGCAGTCTTCGCGCGGCCGGCCTGAGTTCTCCGCACAAGCCCACCACGCGCGGTACAAAGCCTTACTGCAATGGGGATTTCGTGCCTGGCACCGAGGCGGCGGGATCGTTCATCGCCTTCGCAATCAGTTTCGTTGTACTAAAACCCTCCACTGTGGGCACGATTTTGACGCGCCCCCCCCACGACCGGACCTCTGCTGCCCCGACAACCGTGTCGGGATTGTAGTCGCCGCCCTTCACAATGACATCCGGCTTCAGCTCGTTGATGAGCCGGAGCGGCGTGGCTTCGTTGAAGACAATGACCGCATCGACGGCCGCCAGGGCCGCCAGAATTCGTCCCCGGTCGCGTTCGCTCACGATGGGGCGGGTCGGCCCCTTCAGGTTGCGAACCGATTCGTCGCTGTTGATGGCGACAACCAGCTTGTCGCCTTCCCGGCGAGCGTCTTCCAGAAGCGTGATGTGTCCGATGTGCAGCAGGTCGAAGCAGCCATTGGTGAAGACGATGCTCTGCCCGGAGGAACGCCAGGCGGCAATCCTCACCTTCAGGGATTCCAGCCTCAGGACCTTCTCCTCGGCCGCGAGCTCAATTTCCGGCGTGAGGTTGGTGAGGAGTTCGTCGCGGCTCACGGGCACGGTTCCGACTTTGCCGACCACGATGCCGGCAGCGATATTGGCAAGCTGCACCGCCGTTTCGATCTGCAGTTTGCTGGCGACGGCCAGCGCCAGCGTCGCAATCACTGTGTCGCCCGCGCCCGAGACATCGAATACCTGTCGCGCTACGGCGGGGGCGATCCACCGCGATCCTTCCCTGAGCACCGCGATTCCTTTCTCGCTCAGGGTTGCGGTCAGGTAGCTGAGCTGCAGCTGCGGCACAAGCTTCTGTCCTGCAGCCAGCAAAGCGTCCGTTTCACCGGGCGGAATGCCGAGAACCGCCGACAGTTCCTGCAGGTTCGGGCAAATCGTCGTCGCTCCGCGATATCGCGAGAAGTCGCGGTGTTTGGGATCGACCAGCACCGGAATGCCGCGCCGCCTGGCAGCCTGAATCACTCGCTGGCAGATGTCCTCGGTCAGACAGCCCTTGGCATAATCCGAGAGCACGACGGAATCCGCATTCACCATCGCCGCTTCGACCTTCGCAATCAGAGCATCGTACGCTTCCCTGCGGGTATCCGGTGACCTGTTCTGTGTCGAGACGCAGCATTTGCTGCCTGCCGCTGAGGATGCGGAGCTTGGCGATGGTGGGATGGGTCGGAACCTGAGTCAGCTGCGACTCCACTCCGGCATTGCGCAGAAGATCCTGCAACTGAATGCAGTCCGGGTCCTGGCCCGCCAATCCAAAGAGAACCGCTTTCGCTCCCAGACCGGCGATATTCATCGCGACATTGGCCGCGCCGCCCGGACGCTCGTTGCGATGGCTGGCGTGGACGATGGGGACCGGAGCTTCAGGCGAGATGCGCTCGACGTTGCCCCAGATGTAGCGGTCGAGCATAACGTCGCCAACCACGAGGACCCGCGCATTGCGCCAGTCGTTTTCGATGAGGCGGATTACCTGATGCAGGTCCTGGATCAACGTGGTTTCCCTCTCGGGAAGCGAGCCGAATGAGCTTCTTCGTTATGATACAAGTCACGCATGGCTATGACTCCCGGGGCTCGGACACCCTTCGATGACGGCGCCTTTCCGCGATGTCCGGTATGTCTTTCTGGATCGCGACGGGGTGATCAATCGCAAGGCTCCGGAGGGGAAATACGTCGCCCACTGGAATGAACTGAACATTCTGCCCGGAGTCGAGGCGGCCATCGCTGCGCTGAATCGCTCCGGGCGGCGGGTCATCGTCGTGAGTAATCAGCGGGGCATCGCGCTGGGCTACTACACCGGCGACGATGTCGAGGCGCTGCACCGGCGATTGCAGGAACATCTCGCTTTGCACGGTGCGCACATCGACGCCTTCTACTATTGTCCGCACGACGAGGGCGAATGCGATTGCCGCAAGCCCGGAACCGGGATGTTCCTCCAGGCCTTTCGCGATTTCCCCGAGGCTTCCGCCGCAAACAGCGTCGCGATCGGCGATTCGCTTTCGGATATCGAAGCGGCGCGGGCCCTGAACATGCCGTCCATCTACATCTGCGGGGATCCGTCGACGCAGAAGCCGGGCGGTGACCGGGCCGCCGAACTTGCCGACTGCACGGCTGAGTCCCTGCCCGCCGCCGTTCAGCAGCATCTGCTTTGATCCAGCGAATCGAGGATCAGGCCGACAACGGCATCTCGGCGAAGGTCTGACGCACGCCGTCTTCCAGCGAAGTGAACGGCAGATCGCAGCCCGTCGCCCGCAACCCGCTCAGATCGGCTTCCGTAAAGTGCTGGTATCTCGCATTTTGAGCTCTGCCGGAAAAGGAATGTATTCGATCGTCGCCTCGCCATGAACCTGCATCAGGGCCCTGGCGACCTCGTTGAAGGTGCGTGCCCGGCCCGAGCCGGCATTGACCACCACTTGCCAGGTCTTTGCAGCCTTGCCGGCGGCGGGAGCATAAGGACCTGCCTGGGCAAAGAACAGATTCAGGCGCGCCAGGTCGTTGACAAAGACAAAGTCGCGGCGCTGCTCGCCATCGGTGTATCCTCCCGATCCTTCGAACATCCGCACTTTTCCGGTTTCCTTAATCTGCTTTGAAAAGTGGTGAATCACCGACGCCATGCGCCCCTTGTGGGCCTCACGCGGTCCGTAGACGTTGAAGTAGCGAAGCCCGACGACGGTGACCGGCAGCGATTGCTGCTCGATACGGTGGCGAACGTAGTTGTCGAACGCAAGCTTGGAGAATCCGTAGACGTTGAGCGGCTTCTCGTTCTCCAGCGTGGGCGCAAAGTGGCCCGGTCCGCTTAACCCGTAGACCGCAGCCGTGGAGGCATAAACCAGAGGCGCGCCCTGCTCGATGGCGTACTCCAGCACTTCCTTCGAGCAAGTGAAGTTGTTGTCCATGACGTATACGCCATCGTCCACCAGCGTGTTAGAGCAGGCTCCCTGATGGAAGATGGCTTCGACGCGCGGAATTCCCAGGCTTTTCGCCCCCAGCGCCCGCCGAAATTCCCGCTTGTCCATGAAATCGACGAAGCGGGCGCCGTGCAGGTTGAACAGCTTATGCGGATCCGCGAGATTGTCCACCACCAGGATGTCGGTGATGCCGTGGCGATTTAATTCATGAACGAGATTGCTGCCGATGAAGCCGGCCCCACCGGTCACTATGTACATGGTGTACGGCCCTTACCTTTCATCATGCCAGACGCGAATCTCGCGCTGGTTTCCATTCTTCCACGCCACCATCGCGGCGGCGAGCACTTCTCTTTGCCGGTATGGTTTGCTCTCCGGGTGGAGGAAGTTGCCAGAGCTAACGGCCCGAAGAGACAATGCTTTCGTATGCAGTGCAGTAGGCGTCGATCATGGCATCGAGAGAGAACCTCTGGAGATTCCTGAAGCCAGCTTCGCGGAGGTCGGCGCATCGGGGCCACTGATCGCGAATCGTTTGAGCGGCAAGGCTGGGCTCGGAGGGATCGATAAAGATTGCCGCATCCCCTGCGACTTCCGTCATCGGCGGGCGATTCGTCGTGATCACCGGGCAGCCGCACGCCTGCGCTTCGAGGATCGGCCAACCGAAACCTTCTTCCCGGGAGGGAAAAAGCAGACCCGCCGCGCCACTGTAAAGGGCATTGAGCGTGGAGTCGGACACGTCCTCTGCTTCGACGATCCGGTCATTCAGACCGGATTCAAGGCAGAAGGCGCGCATTGCTTCGGTCCACGGGCGGCCAACCATGACGAGCACAAGAGGCCGGAACTCAGGGAATTGCCGGAGACTTACATAAATCTGCATTGCCCCGAGACGGTTCTTGTACCAGCTGTTGCCACCGACGTGGATCAGGTATTTGGTCTGCGGAGTAAGCCCGAGAGCACCGAGAGCCGCCCGAATATCAGTCGTTGAGGCCGGACTGAATGCTCTGCTCAGCCCGTGATGGATCACGCGAATCTCAGCACGCGAACCGGGGAAGATCTCCCGGAAATCGCTCGCGGTCTTGTGCGAAACACATATGACGTGGCGGGCGCGGGCAAGCCCACGCGCAATCCACCGTTGCTGCAGGCGTCCGGTCAGGCGGGTTGACACGCCCTGATGACGTCCGCGCGCTCCGCTGATGGCGAGCAGATCGTGGCAGGTGATGACCTGGGGTTTGCCCGCCGTGCTGCGCAGGTACATGGAGTTGGAGTGATCGCAGACGTGGACAATGTCGGGGTTGATACGGCGAATTTTGCGGCGTAGAAAGCCGGGGCCGAGGATGTACTGGTCGATATAGCCGATCCATTTGGCAAATTCACCAGGTCCGCGGGCCAGACTGCCGAAAACAATGGGAGGCTCTATGATTTCCACCTGGTGGCCGCGGCTGCGGACGCCATTTTCGAGCATTGCGGCGTAGCCGGACATGCTGTTGAAGAAATCCGAGCGGTAATTGGCGATAAGCGCGATTTTCAAAGCTGCATGAAGCCTATCAGGGGCAGATGGGCGTGTTGAAGGCGGCGCCTTATGTAACTCGATGCTCCACCGCCGTATCGCGAGTATGAGACAGGCCCGGGCGGCCGACGCTCAGATAAGTAAATCCGTTCTTTGTCATCGTTGCCGGATCGTAGAGGTTGCGCCCGTCGATGATGATCGGGTACCGCAGCGTGTAGTGCAGACGCTTGAGATCCAGCTCGGCAAACTCCTGCCACTCGTTGAGGATGACCAGGGCATCGGCATCCTGCGCAGTGGCGTACGGATCATCGACATAACGCAAATTTTGCCCTGGGGGCAGCACTTCTTTTGCGCGCTCGGAGGCCGCCGGGTCGTACGCCGTGATGATCGAGCCCTCGTGCAGCAGCTGACGGACCACATCGAGTGCCGGCGATTCGCGGATATCGTCCGTTCCCCCCTTAAACGCCAGGCCCAGCACACCGATCTTCTTGCCGCGGAAGGTCCACAGGGCGGAGCGCACCTTCTGGAAGAAACGCCGTTTCTGCTCCTCGTTGATTTTCTCGACTTCCTTCAGCAGGCCGAAATCGACGCCGAGTTGTTCTGCGACATGCCGGAACGCCGCAACATCCTTCGGAAAACAGGAGCCGCCATAGCCCACTCCGGCCCGAAGAAACTTCGGCCCGATGCGGCTGTCCAAACCGATGCCGCGTGCAACTTCCTCGACATCGGCGCCGGCGGCTTCGCAGATATTTGCCACGACGTTGATAAAGGAGATCTTGGTGGCCAGGAACGCATTGGAGGCGTGCTTGATGATTTCCGCTGCTTTGGTCGAAGTCTGCAGCAGCGGCGGCCGGCTCGCGTCGCTGCAGCAGCCGGGCACGGCCGCACCCGACCGATAATAGGCGCCCGATGTCAGAGGCTCATAGATCCTCTTCAGCAGATCGGCAGCGCGATCCGAATCTGTGCCCGATCACGATGCGGTCGGCATGAATGAAGTCCACCACCGCGGTTCCTTCACGCAGGAATTCCGGATTCGATGCGACGTCGAAGAGCTCGCGGGGGACGCCGTTGCGTTCGACGACGCGGCGAATCCACTCGTTGGTGTAAACCGGCACGGTGCTTTTCTCGACGATCACCTTGTAGTCGTCGATGGAGCGCGCAATTTCGCTGGCCACTGCGTCGACATAAGACAAATCCGCGCTGCCGGTCTGGCTCTGGGGTGTTCCAACCGCGATAAAGACGGCCTGCGCCGCCTGCGTGGCCGCCCGCAGATCGCTGGTGAACTCGATGGATTGGCCGCGATGCCGGCTCAGCAGTTCCGGCAGATACTCCTCGTGAATGGGAACTCCGCCGGCCGCAAGCGTGCGCAGCTTCGCTTCGTCGTTATCGACGCAGATGACGCGGTGGCCGATTTCCGCGAAACAGGCAGTCGCCACCAGTCCCACGTACCCCGACCCCACCACCGCAATGGAGATCTGTTGACTCATCGCCGTTCGATGGGCTCCCATGTCTCCGGAGCCGGAATTTCTGCGCCGCAACCCGCCTGGTGCTAACGGCCGCGGCTTTCGCGGGAACACATATCGCCGCTTCATGGCCTGGACTCGCCTCATGCTACCACGCTGCTCCCGCGCAGCTCTCCCCAATGGCGCTGGCCATACTCGCTCGCGTTCGGCGACCGAAGCGCCGGCGTAACCGGGCGAATGCTGGCCAATGATTTAGGATACTTCTGTGATCGCAATCGGCTATGCCGCCATGCAGGTCCTGACCTGGATGTTTCTGGTTGGGTGCGCCGGGTCATTGCTGGTCGTCATCATCAGCTTCGTCGAAGACTTCGTCGAACTGGTGGGCAAGGATTAGCTCCGGAAACGGACGTGGCTTCTACCGTCAAGACCCCCGTTACAAATCTTTCCCAGTCCGAACGCTTCGCTTTGACCCGCTCCCTTCTCCTGGCGATCGCCACGGCGGTCCTGCTGGACTTCTGTTTTCCCGTCGCCGGACCCATGCCGCACTGGCGCGCGCTCATCGCCTGGGTCGCGCTCATCCCCTTGCTGTGGGCGCTGCTGCGCGAGCGAGCCGTTCAGCATCCCCACTACCTTCGCCGCGCCGCGCTCACCGGCTACGTCTGCGGGGTGGTTTGGTACATCCTCAACTGCTACTGGATCTACCAGACGATGCTCTACTACGGGCATGTGCCGCCGTTCGGCTCGGCCGGCATCGTCGTGCTCTTCAGTGCGGTCCTGGGCCTGTACTTCGGCGCGTTTGGTCTCGGCCTGGCGATCGTTCGCCGGCGCTTTGGACGCGGCTGGGCATTGACCTTCGCGCCGTTCCTCTGGACCGCGCTCGAATTGGTCGCCGCTCGCATCACCAGCGTTCCCTGGGACCAGCTCGGCTACTCGCAGGTCGATAACCTCACTCTGACTCGGCTCGCTCCCTGGACCGGCGTCTACGGCATCTCCTTCGTTCTGGTCGCCGGCAATGCTCTGCTGCTGGCGGACTGGATTCCGGTGAAGCGCGTGCACGCGTGGGGGCGTTTCGCCGCCCGGCTCCTTGTGCTCGCACTCGTATGGTGGAGCCTAAGCCTCGGCGCTCCGGCTCCGTCGCCCACTTCGAATTACGCCGTGCTGCTGCAGCCGAATATCGATGTCGAGCCACCGGACAACTGGCAAGGCCCCGAATGGCAGGGCGACATCGGTTGGCTCACCACTGCAGCCCGCCAGACCTGCACGCCAGCCTTCGAAGGCATGCCCCAGGCGAAGTTCGCGCCGCCGGACCGGCCCTGTCCGCAGAACACGCCGCCCCCAGGCATCGTGGTGTGGCCAGAGGTTGGTTCGTGGATGCGGTCGGATGACCCGCGCTCCCTGGCCCTGCTGCGCGCAGTCGCCACCAGCGCAAATGCGCCGTTCATCGCCGGCATGGAGGGCGAGGACACAGCTGGCATCTACAACTCCGCGGTTTTTGTCGACGCGAAGGGTGCGGTTGCGGGGCGTTACGACAAGATTCACCTCGTCCCCTTTGGCGAATACGTTCCTTACCGCGATCTCCTCTTCTTCGCCAATCACCTGACGCGCCAGGTGGGCGATTTCACTCGCGGCCGCAGTCGGTCCGTCTTCCAGACCGACGGCCATACCTTCGGCGTCTTCATCTGCTATGAATCCGTCTTTGCCGACGAGGTCCGGCAGTTTGCAAAAAACGGCGCCCAGGTGCTGGTCAACATCTCCGACGACGGATGGTACGGCGACACCAGTGCTCCGTGGCAACACCTGAACATGGCGCGGATGCGCGCCATCGAGAACGACCGCTGGCTCTTGCGCGATACCAACAACGGCGTGACCACCGCTATCGATCCTCAGGGCCGTGTCACGCTCTCGGCGCCGCGCCATACGATCACCTCGCTCGTGGCGCGCTATGGATACCAGACCGACCTGACTTTCTATACGCGCTACGGCGACGTGTTTGCGTATCTCTGTTGCGCCGTTTGCCTCCTTGCGCTCATCCTTGGAGCGCTGCCTCGAAGGAGACCGCCCGATGGCCGAACCTCGTCCTCCACTTCCGCCGTTTAGTTTAGAAACCGCGCCGCAGAAGGTCCGCATGGCCGAAGACGCGTGGAACACACGCGATCCGGAGCGCGTGGCCCTGGCCTACACCGAAGACAGCCGGTGGCGGAATCGCACGGAGTTCTTCGAGGGGCGTGCGGCGATCGTCGAGTTTCTGCGCAGGAAGTGGGCGCGCGAGCTGGACTACCGGCTCATCAAGGAACTATGGGGATTTCGCGAAAACCGGATGGCCGTTCGGTTCAAGTACGAATTTCATGACGACTCCGGCAACTGGTTTCGTGCCCACGGCAATGAGCTGTGGGAGTTTGACGAAAACGGCCTGATGCGGCGGCGCGAAGCGAGCATCAACGAGGCGCCGATTCAGGAAGCGGATCGCAAATTCCACTGGCCGCTCGGCAAGCGGCCGGCGGATCATCCAGGCCTGACGGACCTGGGGATGTAGCCGCCTCATCAGCTAGAATCACACCAGTCATGCTCTCCGATCTTGAATTCGCTTACGCTCCCGTCCGCGAAAAAGTGCGCGGCCTGCGGGAGTATCTTTGACTCGACCCGGCTCAAAACTGAACTAGCTGCCATCGAACAGAAGCTCGCCGATCCGGCGCTGTGGTCGAACCCTGCGCTGTCGCAGCCGATCATGCGCGAGCGCAAGCGGATCGAAGCGCAGCTGGCCGATGATGCCGAGCTGGCGCGCCGCACCGGCGACGTTGAAGCCTACTTCGAGCTGGCTCGCGAGGGCGAGGCCGTCGAGCCCGATCTCGAGCGCGAGATCAAAGCGCTGGCCGACCTTTCCGAGAAGATGGAGTCGCGCACGATGCTGTCGGGCGAGACCGATGCTCTGAACGCCATCGTCACCGTGCATCCGGGCGCCGGCGGGACAGAATCGCAGGATTGGGCCGAGATGCTGATGCGCATGTATCTTCGCTGGGCCGAGCAGCAGGGTTTCAAAACCGAGATGAACGACTACCAGGACGGCGAAGAAGCCGGCATCAAGTCGGCGACGTTCACCATCATCGGCGAATATGCCTTCGGACTGCTGAGCGGCGAGACGGGCGTTCATCGGCTGGTGCGCATCTCGCCGTTCGATCAGGCCAAACGGCGGCACACGTCATTCGCGTCGGTGTATGTGTCGCCGGAGATCGACGACACGATCGAGATCGACATCAAGCCGGATGAGATTCGCACCGATACGTATCGTTCGGGCGGCAAGGGCGGCCAGCACGTCAACACGACCGACTCGGCGGTACGCATCACGCATATTCCAACCAACATCGTGGTGCAGTGCCAGAACGAGCGGTCGCAGCACAAGAACAAAGAGAAGGCGATGAAGATGTTGCGCTCGCGGCTTTACGAGTACGAGCTGGAAAAGAAGCACGCGGCGACGCGCAAGATCGAGGACTCGAAGCTGGAGATCAACTTCGGATCGCAAATCCGCAACTACGTTCTGCAACCGTACCGCATGGTCAAGGACCTTCGCACGAGAGTGGAAACCGGCGACGTCGACAAGGTGCTCGACGGATATCTCGATCCCTTCATTCGCGGATACCTGCTGATGAAGCGGCAAGGCGGGATTCCGGTTGCGACAGCGAGTGATGACGATCTGGATTAGCCGAGCGGGCTCTTATCGTTCAATCCTCCTTTTGTTCTCCTTTTGCCGGAGATTGTGTTTCCCGGCTGGGGACAAGTTGTCAAGTAATTGATTCTGCAGTGGTTGACTGTAGTTTACAAGTTTGACAACATGCGATCTTCCTGAAAACAGAACACTTCGAGACGGCCGTTTGTGTCATAAAGGCGGCCGTTTCTGTCACAGGAGACGGCTGTCTTTATTACCGAAGCGGCCGTGTCTGTCATAGAAGCGGCCGCGGCGTGCGGTCGGCCAGCGAGGTGTTGTGAGGCGGAGATGTTTTCGGGAAGTTGTCGCGCCGTTGCCTGGGGGCCGAAGACATGGTTGGGAGCGATGGGTGAGGGCGCGCGCGACGGCATCTGTGGACCTTCTTTCCGGCAGGAGAAAAGGCTCGCGGCGGCGAGCCTTCTGCGGGTTGCTGAACCTTAGCGGGGGCAGCGAAAAGATTCTTACCCCCCTATTATCAGGATACCAATTGGGGGGACATAGTCTGCCGAGTTTGACGGGGTTTTGCGGCTCGGAAGTGCTTGGGAATGAGGGGAGTGCCAAATTGGGAAAGCGGAAAAGCTTGACAAGTTTCCCCACAGATTGAGTGATTGCTGGCGAGCGTGGTTCGGAGGCGGGCGGGCTGGGGTCGAGGCCTATCTGGAGACTTTGCCATTTCCTCATTTTCGGGGGGTGCCGGGGAAGAAGGGACTTTTGGAGAAGATTGACGCGGATGGGACTCGGTCTGTGGGGCGGTTTGTGGAGCGGGGGTGGTGGGTGGTGCGACGGAGGGATTGAATAGCGGAATCCGTCAGTGTGGTCGTGCAATCAGGCGCTCGAAAGGCGGGGGGTTCGGTCTCGTCAGGGTGCCAGGACTGGCACCCGGCGTGACCGAACCAGGGAAGGCGCTTCGCGCCGCTTTTTTTACGGCACGACTGAAGTCGTGCCCTGTTACAAAAACGGCATCGCGGTGGTGCGGACCTTCGTGGAATCCCACATCTGCCAACGCCGGCCAGATGTGGGGCACCCGGCTGATGAAGCGGCAGGGCGGGGTTCCGGTTGCGGCAGCGGCCGAAGACGATCTGGAATAAACTTTACCCAAAGTTCTTAGCGATGGGAGGAAATACGTGACGTTCAAGCTTTCTATTCCTTCCAATCGGTTCAACTACTTCAAGACCATTAAGGCTGTTCTGGGTGCATCGCTGAAGGGGATCGCTGAAGAGCGCAAGACAAGTGTGGAGCGGCTTAAGGAGCAGATGACAAAGCACCTCGAGTGCTTCTCTAGGGAGTACCGAACCCGAAAGAAGCCCCTCAATGATTACCCCGATCCGTTGTGCCGTCTTGCATATGTCTATTGTTATGTCGGGGTGAATGCCAATCTATGCGAGACGGCGATAAGGGGTTCTGAGGAACTAAGCGAGTTTATTCTCGATAAGCTCAAGCAAAACGGAGAAATAAAGGTGTGCGCCTTCGGCGGCGGTCCCGGAACGGAACTGCTCGCGATTTCCAAGTTCCTCGTATCCAAACGGGGCGCGTTTGAGAAATCTACGGTTACGTTTGCTGTACTGGACGAGGTGGAGGAATGGGCGGAGACATGGGAACTGATTGAGGCGGAAGTGAAATCTTACTTCCGTGGGGTTTTCGGAAAGCCCTCAGAGTGGCCCTTTATGACGTCCCGAGCATTCATCCCGTTTGACATAACAGAAACCAAGAACTACGGGAGCATCAAGAGCCTCTTCGAGCACGATCTGTATATCCTCAGCTACGTTATTTCAGAGATTTACGACGAAGAGGAGATCGAAGGTCTTCGAAAGCTGCTTCAGATCATGGCCACGTCCGCGAGAAGAGGGTCCATGTTCTTGGTGATCGACAGGAATGAGAGCTCGTTGTTCGCGAAGGCGAAGAGCCTCCTGCAGAGCGCTGGCCTCGAAATCGTCAATGAGTGTGATTCCCAGCGAAATATGGATGGCGATGAACAGGTCTCTGACCTGGAAGAATACCGGATGGATCGACTGCCCCGCATCACATGGAATGCGTTTTGGGTTGTCGGGAGAAAGCAATAACCATGCTTATAAGTGCGAGCTATAAGACGGATATTCCGGCTTTTTACGGGCAGTGGTTCATGAACCGACTGGATGCGGGCTACTGCTTGGTCCTCAACCCTTACGACAGACGGCGGGCATCGAGGGTGTCGCTACTGAGGGAAGATGTAGATGGGTTCGTTTTCTGGACTAAGAATCTGGCTCCCTTTACTGAGCGACTTATGGAGTTGAAACGGCGCGGTTTTCCTTTCATAATCCACTACACAATCAATGCATATCCCCGCAAACTTGAGTTTTCTGTTACAGATGCAACTAGGTCTCTCGGCCATGCCGCCGATTTGGCCGCGAACTATGGTCCCGATGTCCTGATCTGGCGCTATGATCCGATCATCATCTCATCCGAAACGTCGTTGGAAAGCCATATCGAAAATTTTAGCTGGCTGGCATCTCGACTCTCTGGAGCCACAAACGAAGTTGTGGTTTCATTCGTCCAGTTGTATGACAAAACTCGAAAGAACATGGATTGGGCGTCCCGTGAGTTTGATTTTTCGTGGACGGATCCCGACGACAGCCAGAAGCGCCAGTTGCTGCAAGAGTTCCAGGAAATCGCCTCTGCGCATGGGATCAAGCTCTCCTTGTGCGCACAGCCTCATTTGCTCGGCGGTCAAGTGGCGGAAGCTAGGTGCGTCGATGCGCGAAGGATTTCCAAAATCATAGGTCAAGAACTGGGAGTCCGGCTCAAGGGGCCACGGCCCGGCTGCGGATGCTTCGAATCACGCGATATTGGCGACTATGATACCTGCCCACACGGTTGTGTGTACTGTTACGCGGTTCGCAACAGAAAAATGGCTCAAGCTCGCTATCGAAAGCATGATCCAACGGCGGAGTTTCTGTTTGCCCCAGCGAACCCGGTGAACACTGACTCGTCCGAAAATCGTACTCAGACCGGGTTATTCGAGGGGGGCGGCATTTAGATCGAACTGCCGGGTCGCGGCAAGGCGTTCCGGTTGCGACAGCGGCCGAAGACGATCTGGAATAGCCCCGCCCCGCCGCTGTGCTGAACCGGAAAATCTACTGACCCTGCGGTGCCGGATGCTCATCAACAGCGTCCGGGAAGAGGTTCTTGATCGGCGCCATCTCCTGGGGGCGGAGTTCCGGATGCGGGAGGGGTTTGCGCGGCAGCATTTGGTCGCGCATGGCGGCGTTGTAGACGAAGATGGCTTCGACGGTCGCGGCCTGCTTGAGGTCGGCGGGGCTGAAGCTCTTCGTAGACGTCCATGTTGGAGTGGTGGGTGCGGGTTTCGTAGTCGAGCGGGTCCTGGATGAACTGGAAGCCGGGGATGCCGACCGCGTCGAAGGAGAGATGGTCGGTGCCGCCGGTGTTCCGCATGGTGAGGGTGGTGACGCCGAGGTCCCGGAGGGGCTCGATCCACTGGGCGAAGATGGGCGCGATGGCGGCGTTGCCCTGGAGGTAGACGCCGCGGACTTTGCCCGATCCGTTATCGAGATTGAAGTAGCCGGAGATGAGGCGCTGCTCGGGCTTGAGTTCGAGGGGACCGGAGGCGCGGCGCATGAATTCCGGCAGTGCGACCTGGTCGGGCGCGGTGGAGAGCGGCGCCGAGCCGAAGTGCTCCTTGACGTAGCCGCGTGAGCCGAAGAGACCTTCCTCTTCGCCGGACCACAGGGCGATGCGAATGGTGCGGCGCGGCTGCACGTGCAGCGCGGTGAGGATACGCATCACTTCCATAGCAACGAGCGTACCTGCGCCGTTGTCGGTGGCGCCGGTGCCGGCGATCCAGCTGTCGAGGTGGCCGCCGACCATGACGACCTGATCCTTCAGGTTGGGGTCGGTGCCGGGGATTTCGGCGACGGTGTCGTAGCCGTGTTCGTGGTCGCCGGTGAATTTGGTCTCGACGTCCATCTCGATTTTGACGGGGACGTGGGCTTCGAGGAGGCGGTAGACGCGGCCGTAGCTCTCAATGGCCATCACGACGGTGGGGACCTTCATCTCGTGGCCGCGGAGATAGGGGGTACGGCCCATGGCGGCGCCGTTATCGTCGAAGATGGTGCCGCCGGAACCGCCGCCATCGTGGGCGTCGCGGCTGGGACGGATGACGGCGGCGACCTTCTCGTCAGCGAGGAACTGGACGAGCTTGTCGGTGAGCTTCATGCGCTGCATGAACGTGCGCAGACGCTGCTGGAAGGCGGCGTTGGCGCGGTCTTCGACGGGGAAGTTGGCCATCTCAGCGAGCTGCTGATCGGTGTAGCGCACGAACAGAGCGGCGTCGACGGGCGGGACGGGGCGCATTTCGCCGAGGAGAACGATTTTGCCGGCGAGCTTGCCCTGATATTTGGCGAAGTCGTCGTCGGACTGGATGTTGACGTATGTGGCGTCCGCGGTGATGGGGCCGTTGGTGGCCGGCGACCACGGCGTGGCCTGAGCGATGAAGACGGCGGTGTCGGGCGCGGTCATGCGGACCCAGGTATTGAGCTGCTGCCAGCCCATGCCGAATTCGCCCCAGTCGTCGAGGTGGGCGTTGACGCAGCCCATAGCAGTGAGCTGATCGCGGGTCCAGGCATTGGCTTTGGCCATGTTGGGCGAACCGGTGAGGCGCGGGCCGATGTCGTCAGCGAGCGCGGAGGCGTAGTCCATGATGCGGGAGCGCTGCAGGCCTTCTTCGCGGATCTTCTGGTACATGGTGAGGTCGAGTTTCTCGACGGCGGGCTGCGGCTCGGACCAGGGGCCGACGTCGGAATCGGCGGAAGCGGCGGGGGCTGGGGCGGCTTTCTTCTTTTGATCGGCGGCGAAGAGGGGGAGGGTGGCGACGAGCAGGAGAGCTGGGAGACATCGAGTGCGGACGTGCATTTGCGTGGTTCCTCCGGAAGATGAAACAGGGTACAGGGGACGAAACAGGGTACAGGTTACAGGGGACAGGGTACAGGAAATGCCGCGATCGGCGTTCGGAATAGACAGGAGACGGTAGGCGGTGAGCGGCGTGAGGAACTGGGATCCTGGAGCCGGAAGCGAATGCGGATTACGATGAGACGGTTTCGCTGGCGGGTTCGGCGGGGGTGGTGTCGGCTTCGACGCCGGTGGCGGGGAAGAAGATGCTGAAGACGGTTCCGGTATGGCCGGTGGCGCGGCTGCGGACGCGAACTGTGCCGTGGTGCTTGCGGATGATCTGCTCGCTGACCCAGAGGCCGAGGCCGGTGCCGGTGGCTTCCTTGGTGGTGAAGAAGGGCTCGAAGATGTGGCGGCGGGCTTCCTGGGTGATGCCGCTGCCGGTGTCGGCGACGGAGATGCGGATGCCGGGGATGCCTTTCATGGTGGCGGCGTGGATGCGGACGATGAGCCGGCCGCCCTCCGGGGTCATCGCATCCAGCGAGTTGCTGATGAAGTTGGCGAAGAGCTGGCGGAGCTCGCCGGCGAAGCAGAAAAGCTGCAGGGTGCGGTCGTAGTCGCGGCGCAGGTCCACCTGGAGCGTCTGGATGCGACCGAGGTGAAGGGTAATGATGGAGTCGACCAGCTCGGCGACGTTGCTGAGGGCGGGCAGCGTGGACTGGCGATAGAAGCGCAGGGTCTGCTGGGTGATCTCCGAGACGCGGGTGACTTCCTGCTGTGCGAGGTCGGCGAACTGGGCGGCTTCGGGCGAGAGGTTTTCCTGGCGGATGAGGTAAAGCAGATTGGTGACCGCCTCAAGGGGATTGTTGATCTCGTGGGCGATCGAAGCGGCAAGCCGGCCTGCGGCGGCCAGCTTTTCGGTGCGGCGGAGGGTTTCTTCGCCGCGCTTTTGCTCGGTGATGTCGACGAGGATGGCGCCGACCCAGCGGGTGGCATCGGTTTCGGTGCGGACCGGGTAAAGGTGAACGAGCCAGGTGCGGGAGCGGCGCGGCTCGGGCTCCCAGGTGAGTTCGAGGTTGCGGACGGGCTCGCCGCTCTGGAAAACCGTCTCGATGGAGCGCTCGAGCTTCGTGGCGGCCGCGGGTGGCAGGATGCCGCCGACGCCGCGCCCGAGGTGCAGCGCGAAGGAGTAGCCGTTCATGTCGGCGAGGAACTGATTGACGCGAACGAAGCGGTACTTGCGATCGAAGAAAGCAAATCCGATCGGAGCGTTGGCGAGCATGGAGTCCAGCAGGGCCAGAGTTTCATTGAGGCCGGCGCGCTGATCCTCGATAGCGGCGACCATGCGATTGAAGGCGATGGTGAGCTCGGCGGCTTCAGTGGAGGTTTTGACGGGGAGGGGGAAATCGGCGCTGGGCTCTTCAGGATGCTGGATGAGCCGGCGGGTGGCGCGGGTGAGCATGCCCAGGGGACGGGTGATGGACTGGGCGAGGATGGCGGCGATGAGGGTACAGGCGCCGAGAACGAAGGCGGCCCACAGCGCAGTGATGCGCAGCAGGGCACGGAAGTCGAGGTTGTCCTGATGGTTGTTGGAATAGATCCAGGCGAGGGCCTGGGCATGGCCACCGACTTCGATGGGGGCGACAATCTCCCACTGGCCTTTGGCGGGCCGGAAGATGACCGGATCAGCGGGAAAAGGGAGGAAGGCGCTCTCGCTTGCGGTGAGCGTGTTTTTGCCGAGGGCGGTGGGGTCGGTGCTGGCGAGATTTCTGCCGCTGAGGTCGGTGATCTGGGCGGCGCCGATGCTGGGGCTGCTGGTGGCGATGGCGAAGACGTGGGCGAGGGAGTTCGGTTTGGGATCGGTGAAGGCGAAGCTGGCGAGGGAGGCCATCTCGAACGCCTGGCTCTCAAGCCGGCGGTGAATGCGCTGAGTCATTTCCGACTGCTGCTGGCGGAGGAGCAGGAGCGTGAAAATGCCGACGACAAAGATCTCGAAGAGGAACAGAGCGGCCATGAACTGACCGCGAATCGACCGTGGTCTGGGCAGCGGCATCGTCGGGGGGACAACCGTGTTTCGTCAGGAGCCTTGTCTGCGCTGAGGCGGGAGAGCGGGTTCCGCCGGCAGATCTTGTATGGGGTTTGGAGTGATCCTACACCCTAAGGGGTTCGGCAGCCGATGACGTTAATTTAACCCGGAGGTCACTGGCGATCTGACGGCCGTGGAAGCGGCCGTTCTCGATGAAGATTTCACTGGTGCGGTCGCCGGCGACGATGACACCGGCGAGGTAGATGCCGGGGACGTTGCTCTCCAGGGTGGACGGGTCGCAGGCGGGACAGCGGTCTTCGCCCTCGATGCGGACGCCGAGGGACTCGAGGAAATCGAGGTCGGGACGGTAGCCGGTCATGGCGAAGACGGCATCGTTTTTGATGACGCGGGTGCCGGCGACCGCGTCCTGGATCGTTACGGTGTCGGGATCGATGCGAGTGACCTCGGTATTGAAATACGCGGTGATCTGGCCGTTCTTAATGCGGTTTTCGATGTCGGGGAGGATCCAGTACTTGATGTGGGGCTGCATGGCGGAGCCGCGATAGACCACGGTGACGCGGGCGCCGTGGCGCCAAAGCTCCAGCGCCGCAATGGCTGCGGAGTTTTTGCCGCCGATGACGAGGACGTCGAGGTCGTAATAAGGATGGGGGTCGTTGTAGTAGTGGTGGACCTTGGGGAGGTCTTCTCCGGGGATGTTCATGAAGTTGGGGAGGTCGTAGTAGCCGGTGGCGACGACCACTTTGCGGCTGGCGTAGGTGTTGGTTCGGCCGAACGGGTCGGTGGTGCGGATGGTGAAGTTGAGGTCGGAACCGGAGACCTGCTCGACGCGCTGGTACTGGCGGATGTCGAGCGAGTAAAACATGGCTACCTTGCGGTAGTACTCGAGGGCCTCGTTGCGCGAGGGCTTGGCGTTGATCGAAGGGAAGGGGATATCGCCGATCTCGAGCAATTCCGAGGTGGTGAAGAAGGTCATGTGGGAGGGGTAGTGGAAGAGGGAATTGCAGAGGCAGCCCTTGTCCACGAGGACGGAGCGGAAGCCGGCGCGCTGGGCCTCGATGGCGCAGGCCATGCCGGTGGGGCCGGCGCCGATGACGAGGACGTCGAAGGATTCGGTGGGGGACTCGGTTGCGGCCATGGATACAGATTAGACGATCAAAGACAGCCGGTAGCCGGTAGCCCGAAGCTGAGAACCGTCTGCGAAAAAGCGGTCAGCGGTCGCCAGTCAGCGACCGCGAGTGAGACACGATTTCAAGGAAATGGGCCCACGGTTCTGATTGACAAACGGGAAACGTCGCCGTAGCTTTGCTGCACCCCCAATTCTTTTCTGGCCGTTCGATTCGCAGTCTCGTTGTTCTTCCCCAGGGACCAACCGGAGCGGCTTGCCGATCCGAATTTGCGTTGTGCGACCTGACCGCAGGGAGCGGGAGGGTCCTGCAAGAACGATCCGCAGGGAGGCTTCATGCCGCCGACGCCAGAGACACCGGGTTCATCATCCATCGAACAAGCCGCCGCGCAGCACGCCCAGCAGATTCTGGCGCGGCGGGCGGAGGCGCGGAAGACCCGGGAGGCGGCGCTGGCCGAGCATCCCAGGCGCATCGCGATTCAGACACAGATCAAGTTTGAGAGGGCTACGGAGGCGGCGGTTTCGCCAACAGCGGCGGCGGCAACGGAAGAGGCGGTGACCGTAACCAGGAGCCTGACGACGGCGGGCTATCTGATTGCGATTGGGGACTCGTGGTTTGACTATCCGATTCGCGATGTGCTGACGAATCTGGACGATCACTTCGGCTACAGCATCGAGTCGTGTGCGCACAAAGGCGACCCGATCGAGGCGATGGTATCGCCGGTGGGACAACTGGACCGGTTCGCGCGGCTGCTGGACAAGGTGACCAGCTTCGGTGCGGAGCCAAGGGCGATTCTGATCTCGGGCGGGGGAGACGATATAGCGGGCGCTGAGTTCGGCATGTTGATCAACGAGTTGGGGACGCCGATCGCGGGTTGGAACGAGCAGATCGTTGCGGGCGTGATCGACACACGTATCGCTGAAGCATACCGCCTGATGTTTTCGACGGTGAACGCGATCTGTGAACAGCTCTTGCACAAGACATTTCCCATCGTGGTGCACGGCTACGACCATCCGGTACCAGATGGTCGCGGTTTCCTGGGTGGATGGGGGCCGCTGCCGGGGCCGTGGCTCAAGCCGGGCTTCGACGAAAAGCGGTTCGCGTACTCCAATCCTGGGGGAACGACGCAGATGATGGCGATGCTGATCGACCGGTTCAACACGATGCTGCAGAACCTGTTGCCGGCGTACCCGAACGTGCGTTATGTGGACCTGCGCGGGACGCTGTCGACCAGTCCTGGAAATTACCAGGACGATTGGGCCAATGAACTGCATCCGACCGGCGGCGATCCCTTGTCTCCGGGGCAGAACGGCTTCTACAGGATCGCAAAGAGGATGAACGATGTGATCTGACTTCCACGGAGCCAGCGCGGCGATTCGCGTGCAGATCGATTTCGGAGGAGGACATATATATGACGGTGATTCAGATAGGTCTGGTGGATACCACGCAGCAGATCAGTACCGATCTGGTGCATGCGGCGGCAATAGCGCTGAACCTGCAGGTGACGCGGGATCTGCCGCAGTTCTGGCCGGTGACGGCAACGGTGATGTATCTGCCGAGCGCCGCCAAGGTGCCGCCCGGAGTGTGGCCGGTGCAGCTGGTGAAGACGCTGCCGCCGGACGAGGGGGGATTTCACTCCGACAAGCACAAGCAGCCTTATTCGAAGGTGATCGCCAGCCCGAAGGACACGACGTGGACGATCGATGCGAGCCACGAGATTCTGGAGATGCTGGTCGATCCCTACGGAAACCGGATGCAGTCGTCGGTGGCGATCGAGGTGGTCAAGGGCAAGATCCGGGACGGGACGGGGCAGTTCGAGTATCTGGTGGAAGCCTGCGATCCATGCGAGGACAACAGCTACGCATACACGATCAACGGGGTGGCCGTTTCGGATTTCATCACGCCGCACTTTTACGATCCGGGGGTGACGCCGGGGACGCGGTACAGTTTCACGGGCGCGCTGAAAGGGCCGAGGCAGATTCTGCCGGGGGGATACATCTCGTGGGTGGATACGATGAAGGATGAATGGCAGCAGCTGATGTGGGTGGATAAATCGAAGTCACCGTATATCCAAAATATCGGCCAGGCGGACAGCAGCAAGAGCCTAAGGGAATGGATGGACGGTCTGGAGTCGGCCAGGAAGATCAACCAGGCGAGCCGCAAGGTGAGGAGACAAAACAAAGCGCTGATGGACTATTCAGCCAGGCGGGTGGCGGCGCTGGATCGGACGGCCACGGCCAAGGCGAAGTTGTACACATAGGCGCTGCCAGGCGGCGTGAGGCGGGGGCGAGTGGGGGCCGCTCGCCCTATGCCCGTCGTGCGATCATCGGGGCGGCGAGGCTGGTGATGCGGAGACAAATCGTTGCAGGACTTGCGGGCCTGATCGCAATCCTTGTGATGGCGCCTGTGGCTGGCGCGGCGGCCCTGGGGGCGCAGAAGATCGCCGAAGGTGTGTGGTTCGTGCCGGGGGACTCCTCGAAGGGCTACTGCAACAACATCGTGATCGAGATGCAGGACTACCTGATCGTGGTGGACGCGAATTATCCGGGGCGGGCGCGGGAGCTGGTGGCGCAGATGCACGAGTTGTCGCCCAAGCCGGTGCGCTTCGTCTTCGACACGCACGCGCATCGCGATCATGCCTACGGCAACAGCGTGTGGACCGATGCGGGGGCGACGACGTTTGCCTACCAGGGCGTGGTGGAGGAGATGGATCGCTACGAGCCGGAGCGGTGGCGCATGACGGCGGCCGAGCGCGAGGATGTGCGCGAGACCGGCCTGAGCGACGCTCCGCGGCCGCAGCTGACGTTTCGCACCAGCCCCTTCATTCTGAAGGACAGCACGCGGGAGGTGCGCTTCTATTTCCTGGGGTGGGCGCATACGCGCGGCGATGGATTTGTATGGCTGCCGAAGGAGCGGATTCTGTGCACGGGGGATGCGGCGATCAACGGGGTGAGCGCGACGCCGGGGAAGCAGGGGCCGCGCAACAAGCTCTGGGATGCGAATGTGGCGAACTGGCCGCGCGTGCTGGAGCGTGCCGAGGATTTTCATCCCCTGCATGTGCTGCCCGGGCATGGGCAGGCGGGCGGCGAGGAGATTCTCGCTGGTCAGCAGAGGTTTCTCGAGGATTTGTATGCGGCGGTTGAAGAGCAGGTGAAGGCGGGGAAGCCGCTCGCGCAAATGACGCTGGAACTGCCGGATCGGGATCGCGACTGGGCGCCGCAGGACCTGACGACGGACTTCGCGATTGCCTGGGCGGAGATTACGCAGCATCAGCCTGCAGGGGCGCTGCCGCATGTTTGGAAGTGAGGCGATGGCTTGAGGAGCAGCGTGCGTCGGCCTTTCAGGCGAGCCGGAAATCGGGGAGGCGAGCGGCTTTGCGGTCAAAGGTGACGCTGTGGGAGCAGCCGGCCCAGCGTCCCAGCGCGCCGATGAGGGCGTCGTCGAAGGAGGCTGTGCCACTTCGAAAAGCATCCGTGGCGACCAGGACTTCGCGCGGGTTCTGGACGACCAGGGAGTCGATCTGGAGCATGCGATCGATGGCGTCGGCAATCTGCTCCGTGGTGAATTCGTAGGTACTCCTCAGAACCCACGCCATTTCGGTGATGGTGACGAGACTTACGAATCCCGGATCTTCTCGGGTGAGGTGACGCTCGATCAGTTGCGCGGCGCGTGGCGATTGAATGGCATCGTCGAACGTGACATAGCGTACCAGGATATTCGTATCGAGGCCAATCATTTCTTCCCGCGCGTGAACCCGCGTGTTGCGCCCTTCGCGATCGCAACATCCATTTCCTCAAGAGTGGCCGGACGACCCTTTCCTGAGGGAAGCATCCCCTTGAGCGCCGTTACCGGCAGAACGGGAAGCATCACGACTCTGCCATCCGGAAAGATAAAGAATTTCACCCGATCGCCCGGTTTGAGATTCAGGTGATCGCGGATGGGCTTGGGGATGGTGGCCTGTCCTTTGCTGGTGATCGCGGATTCCATAATTTGGCTCCCATTACATTTTAGCAAAAGTAATACCTGGAGGGAGCCAGAAGAAGGACGCGGGACCATCAGCCGCGAGCGAGCCCCAAATCCCCACCTAAGCCGAGACCAGCTGCCTCAGCCGGCGGACAGCGTTCGGCATCTGGTCTTCGGGGGTGTTGCCGAATCCGAGGATGAATCCGTGGTGCGCTCTTCCATTCGTGTAGCAGGGGGAGAGCGGCCAGAGCCACAGCTTGTCTTTCGCGGCCCGGGTGGCGATTTCGATATCGCTAACTCCGCCGCGGGCGCCATCGGAGACCGCTCCGGCTTTGAAGCTGGGTGGGAGCGTCACGGTCAGATGCATGCCGGCTTCCGAGCCGTGAATCTCGATGAAGTCGCCGAATTCGGCGCGGAGACACTCGACCAGCGCGGCGCGGCGGCCTTTGTAGAGAGCGCGCATGCGACGGATGTGGCGCGCGAAATGGCCGTCATGCATGAAGTCGGTGAGAGCTTCCTGGAAAAGCCAGGAGGGGAAGATGTCCATGGAGAAGCGGACGGCGGCGAAGCGGTCGACAAGGTCGGCGGGAATAACGATGTAGCCGAGGCGCAGGGACGGGCGCAGCACTTTGCTGAAGGTTCCGATGTAGATGACGCGGTCGCAGGGGTCCAGGCCCTGGAGCGAGGGGATGGGCATGGTGTCGAAGCGATACTCGCTGTCGTAGTCGTCTTCGACGATCCAGGAGGATGCCTGGCGGGACCACTCCATCAGCTGGAAGCGGCGCGAGGCGCTCATGGTGACGCCGAGGGCGTAGTGATGCGAGGGCGTGACGAAGGCGGCGCGGGCCTCCGGTGCGAGGTTTATCCCGGCGGTGACGTCGAGGCCTTCTTCATCGACGGGGACGGGAATGGCGCGGACGCCGGAACCGATGAGCAGCGAGCGCATGAGCGGATAGCAGGGTTCTTCCATCCACGCCGCGTCGCCGGGATCGAGCAGGACGCGGGTGACGATGTCGAGGGCCTGCTGCGAACCGGAGACCACCATGATCTGGCCTGGCTCGCAGCGCACGGCGCGGGCGGTACGCAGATAAGAACAGATGGCCTCGCGGAAGGGTTGGAGGCCAAGGGGGTGGACGTTGCTCGAGGAGTGGACGCGCAGGGTGCGGCTGTGACGCGAGACCAGTTTCGACCAGAGCTCGAAGGGGAAGTGGTCAAGGGCGGGCTGATGGACCGCGAAGGCTCCCCAGCCATGGCGCCAGGGGACCGGATCATAAGCCGGGAACAGCGCGGAGCGGCGCGAGGTGCGGCGGGACGAGGGCGCGTCGTCGGCGGGGCGTTTGGTGGTTGCGGCGCGGTGCGGGAGAGAGGAAGCGACGAAGGTGCCGGCGCCCACGCGGCTCTGGAAATAGCCTTCGGCGAGGAGCTGAGCATACGCGTCCAGAACGGGAAAACGAGAGATGGCGAGCTCGCCTGCGAGAGCGCGGCTGGAGGGGACCTGCTGGCCGGCTGCGAGATCGCCGCGCAGAATGGCGTCGCGAAACCCGGCGTACACCTGGCGGTGGAGGGGCGCGTCGGCTTCGCGGTCGATGGGGATGACGGGAACGATGCCGGCTGAAACGTCAAGCATGCAGGGATCGTAGTGGCTATGCATAAAAACCTGCAAGTTGTCATGGGGAGAGACCACTTGGGGTGAAAAAGTGGCTATGGGGCTGGCCAGCGAAGAAACAGTCAGCGGTCAGCAGTCGGCGAAGAGGCGGTCAGCTAAAAAGCGGTTAGCAGAAGAAGCGGCCAGCGAAAAGGCGAGCGCAAAATCGAGCGGAAGAGCGAGTGGCTTATTTTGCGCTGGCGGGGTTCGCTGCGTTGTGGGCAGAGGGCCAAACGGGATCGCGCTTTTCGAGGAAGGCGGTAACACCCTCCTGGAAGTCGGCGCTGGAGCGGGCGTCGACGCTGGCCTGGATAGCGGCTTCGATGTCGTCGGGCAGGTGGCGCTCGGAAAAGCGGCAGAGCAGGCGTTTGGTGGCTTCCATGGCGGCGGGACTGTTGCGGAGAAGGCGCCGGGCGAGCAGCTTCGCTTCGGAGAGGAGCTCGGGCTCTGGAATGATGCGATTGACCAGGCCCAGGTTTTGGGCTTCGGTTGCGGAGAGCAGACGGCCGGTAAGGAGCAGGTCGCGGCAGGCCTTTTCGCCGATCTGGGTGCGGAGGAAGGCGGAAACCACGGCGGGGATGAAGCCGATGCGGACTTCGGTGTATCCGAATTTGGCCTCGGGAACCGCGAGGGTGAAGTCGCAGAGCGTCGCGATCCCCATGCCGCCCGCGATGGCGGGGCCATTGACGGCGGCGATGCTGGGCTTGGGTAATGCATAAAGGGTGCGCAGCAGAGCCGCGATGCGTTGTGCGTCCTCGCGGTAGTCCTCCGTGGCGGAAGCCTCGCCGGAGTGCTGGATCATGGCGCGCAGGTGCTCGAGGTCCAGTCCGGCACAGAAGGCGGAGCCGGCACCCGAGAGGATGACGACGTGGCAGCTGGGGCTGGCGGCGAAGGATTCCAGCGCGTGGGTGAGGTCCGCGATGAGCTGGTGGTTGAGCGCGTTCCGCTTTTCCGGCCGGTTGAGGAGGATGGTGTGAATGCCCGAGTCGGTGTGGGTGTGAAGCGTGGAGTAGTGAGGCATAGCGGTCGTCCGCAAAGACAGGGTACAGCGGCCAGTTGGAAGCGGGAAGGAAGAAGAAGTGGGAGGCGCGAAGGAAATAGCTGCTGGTGAGCAGCGGTTTGCCAGAAGCGGTCGACGCAGAGCGAGAGCAGTGACTCTAAACGGAAACCCGACCCTGTTCGCGATGGAAAGGGTCGGGTTTGAGGG
Source organism: uncultured Acidobacteriaceae bacterium (assembly GCA_963819725.1). Taxonomy (GTDB): domain Bacteria; phylum Acidobacteriota; class Terriglobia; order Terriglobales; family Acidobacteriaceae; genus Palsa-343. The sequence goes on along the minus strand of CAWFXK010000007.1, from coordinate 49,243 downwards.
AACGGGATTATCCGCGCCAGTGGCCTTCGACCCAGTACCAGCCACCAGCCTCATGGCGCCAGTGGCCCGGGACCCATTCTGCGCGCGGGCGCGGTGGCTCGACCCAGTGGCCCGGGACCCAGACATAGCGGCCGCCGTCCCAGCGGTGATAACCACCAACCCAAACCCAGCCTCGATGGGGACGGGGGCCAGGATGTTCGACAACGACCGGCGGAGGACCGATGCGGACGTAGATGCGCTGCGCAGCTGCTGACGAGAAGCAGGGAATACTGAGGAGTGCAGCCGTGGCAACGATCAGCAGATTCTTCTTCATGGAGTGGGATTTTCCTTTCGGGGATGAATTGAGCACCGCATGCGGCTCATGGTTTAAGAGCTTGCCGCACAGCCGATGGAACCCGGCCGGGGAGCACGGGTTGCGCAGAAATCTTCTCACGAAACGCCTGGGTCAGGGTTTGCGGAGGGTGAAAAAGCTATGCCGTGTTCAGCCCAGGAGCGCGAACGCAACGATGGTACTGCCGGAGCGGCCGGCGGCGTGCTCGGCTTCCGCCGTAAGGGAAGATTCAAGGTCGTCGGTGTCGAGGTTCAGCTCGCATGCGGCAATCTCGTCCGCCGTCGCGCCGTGGTAGCAGAGCTCGCAAACGCCGACGCCGCCCTCCACACGCAGCGGCGGACCGAAGACGCGGCAGGTGATGGGCCGCGCGGCGTAGAGGTCGCAGCGGCCCGTGGCGGGATCGAGCGCGGGGCAAGGTTCGTCGTTGGCAAAATCTTCCATGAGGTCAGTGCGGGCCTGGTCGAGCGCGCCGGTCTTTGCATCTCCGGGGAAGTCGGGAGCGATGCGGGCGATGGATTGCCGCGCGCGTTCGCGGACAGCGGCGGCGCGAAGCGGATCGGTGACGTCGAGTGAGGCGAGGCCTTCGCGCAGACGTGCGGCATCGAGTTGTGAGATGGGGAAGACGCCGATGCAGCACTGCGTGCATCCGGGAGCGCACAGGAGCCAGCTGCCGGAGCGATGGGCGGCATCGGCAACAGCGGCGTCGACGATCTGAACAAGCTGAGCGTCGCGCGCAGGCAGCATGGGATCAGAATAGCCGAGCCGGTAGCGGGTAGCCTGTAGCCGACAGAGTTTAGAGTTTAGGGATCAGAGTTTTGGCGGCAGGCGCAATTGTAACCACGACGGTTACGAGTGGATGAGGACAGGGCGATGAGCAGGCGGGAAGAGACGATTCAGATCGGAGCGGAGGATCGCGTCTTTGTGCTGACCGGCGCAGGCGTAAGCGCGGAGAGCGGGCTGAAAACGTTTCGGGATCAGGGCGGGTTGTGGGAAGGGCATCGCGTGGAAGACGTGGCGACGCCGGAGGGCTGGGCCGCGGATGCGGGTCAGGTGTGGCGGTTCTACAGCGAGCGGCGCAAAGGGGCGTCGAAGGCGCAGCCGAATCCGGCGCATCGGGCGTTGGCGGAGCTGGAGGAGAAGCTGGGGGAGCGGTTCTTGCTGGTGACGCAGAATGTGGACGATCTGCATGAGCGTGCGGGATCGAAGCGGGTGGTGCACATGCATGGAGAGCTGTTCATGTCGCGGTGCGAGCACAGTGGCGCGGGGGGCATGGCTGGGCTCGGCTGCGAGCGGCCTCCGTTTCGCGATGAGGCGCTGTACGAGACCGAGGCGGCGATTGCGCGCTGCGCGTGCGGCGGACGGATCCGGCCGCACATCGTGTGGTTCGGTGAGATTCCGCTGGAGATGGAGCGGATCCAGCGGGAGATCGAGGGTGCGACGGTGATGCTGGTGGTGGGCACATCGGGGGCGGTGTATCCGGCGGCGAATTTTGTGCGCTGGGCGGGCCGCGGGTGCGGAAGTACTACATCGGGCCGGAAGAGCCGATGAACGCGCCGGCCTTTACGCGGCTGGTGCTGGGGAATGCGGGGGAAGTGCTGCCGGGACTGGTAGAGACAGGGAACAGGGAATAGGCAACAGGGAATAGCGATGGCGCAACTACTCGTGATGCTCGATGCGCGGGGTTTCCTTCAGGGCAGTGCGGACGCGGGCGATTTCCTCACTCATGAGGCGCATGGCGATCATGCAGAGCCGCGGCGAGCACTCAAGCATTTCGCTGACTTTGGGGCCGGGGATGAAGCCCAGCTCTGAGTCCTCGATTACCCTGGCCGTGAGGCTGTAGTGGCCCGTGAGCGTGGCCGGAAGGCCGGCGATTTCGCCCGGGCCGAGGGTGCGGGGCGGGTAGATGGAGTTCTGGCCGTCCACCGACATGGTGACGGTGCCTTTCCGTACGACGAAGATCCCGGAAAGCCGGTCGCCGGAGTGGAAGAGGGCCGTGCCCTTGCGCAGCGAGACGCTGGAGGCCATTCGGTCGAGCTCGGCTGCTAACTCAGACATTTCGTTCGCCATACAGACAAAATCGGCCCGTGGGATCGAGTCAGCAGTTGGGCACGCTTCGAGCAGCTTGACCCATCGCGGGGCGAAAAACTGTGACGGACGTCACAGTCCGCCTGAATACGGCGCGACTTGGCGCGACGGAGGCCCCGAGGCCGCGCGATGAGAGGGCCTGGGAGTATCGAGCCGCTTAGTGCATGCGGTCGTTGAGGGATGTGAAGAACTCGTCGTAAGCGGCCTGGCCTTTTTCCGCGGCGAAGCGGAGGGGGTAGACGCGCTGGACGAGGATTTCCTTCGCATTCGGCTGGGTGGCGAGGATCTGCATGACCTCGGCGATGAAGTCGGCGAGCGGCATGGCGCGGGGGTCGGTGGCCTGGCGCTGCCCCTGGAGTTCGGTCTGCACGTAGGGCGGGACCAGTTCGAGGACCTCGACCGCGGTGTTGCGTAGCTGATAGCGGAGGGACTGCGTCCATGAGTGAATCGCGGCTTTGGTGGCGCAGTAGGTGGGCGTAAGGGCGAGGGGGACGAAGGCGAGGCCGGAGGAGACGGTCATGATGGCGGCATGTGGCTGCTTTTGAAGGTGCGGGAGCAGGGCGGCGGTGAGGCGGAAGACGGAGAGGAGATTGGTGGTGACGATGGCATCGGCGGTGGCGGTGTTGTCGGAGCCGTCGGCCAGGTTTTCGTTCTTCATGATGCCGGCGTTGTTGATGACGACGTTCAAAGAGGGGAACTGGCGGATGAGGCCGGAAGCGAAAGGCGCGAGGGAGTCGAGGTTGGCCACGTCGAGGACGGCAGAGGCCATGCCGGGATTGGCGGCGGTGACTTCGTCGAGCAGGGCGATGCGGCGGCCGGCGATGATGACCTGGTTGCCGAGCTTGTGGAAGGCTTCGGCGAGCGCGCGGCCGATGCCGGAGCTGCCGCCGGTGATGAGGATGGTGTTGCCGGTCGTCTGCATGGGAGAGTCTCCTTCTCTGCAGGGTAGCGAAAAGCCGGTCGGCGAAGGACCGGCCAGCGAAAAAGCGGTCAGCGAGACCAGACCCGACGACTCAATAATCCGGTAATTCGATGCGGTCTGCGATGTCGTGGCTGATGGCGAGGTTGGCGATCCAGGGAAGGTTCATCAGGCTCATGGTTTTGTTGCGGACGAAGAGCGCGAGCCGCGAGCTGGGAGCGAAGAAGCCGGCCAGGCGCGGTGCGGCCTTTTGTTTGGCGAGCACGAAGGGTCCGAAACGTCTCTGATATTCCGCGAAGGCGCGTGGAGGTGGTCACCGCTGGCGCGGCGGAGTTCGCCGGCGAGAATGTAGGCGGCGATCATGGAGAGCGCCGTTCCCTGGCCGGCGAGGAGCGAGACGGCGAAGGCGGCGTCGCCGAGAAGCGTGACCCGGCCGCTCGACCACGAATCAGGGGCAGGGCCCATGTGAATCTGGCTGACGCGATCGATGTACAGATCGGTCGTCTGGTCGAGCGCATCGAGAATCTGCGGCGTCTCCCAACCCATGCTGCCGAACTGTTCGCGCAGCAATGATTTCTGTTTGGGCAGGGTGGCGGGCAGCGATGGATCGTCGTCCTTAAAGGTGAAGAGAAACATGGTGCGGTTGTCGTGCATGGAGAAGCGCGCGATCTGGCGGCCGACGGCGGTGTGCATCATGTAGACGAGCTCGTCGCGTTGCGCGTAGCCGCGGACGTCGAAGGCGGCCACTTTGAAGCCCAGGTATTTCTCGAACTGCCATTCGTCGCCGTAAACCAGCTGGCGGATGCCGGAGTGCAGGCCGTCGCATCCGATGACGAGGTCGAAGTGGCGGGCCGGGCGTGAGGCGAAGCCGACCTCGACGCCGGAGTCCGACTGCTCGAGGCGGACGACGCGATCCCCGAAGAGGGTCTCGACTTTGCCGTCGAGCGCGGCATAGATGCAGGCGGCGAGGTCGCCGCGCGCGATGCTGAGGAACTGGCCCCGAGTCATCTTGAAGAAGGCCTGGGTGGGAAGGCGGGCGGCGGTGTGGCCGCGATCGTCGACCACGCGGATTTCGCCAACGGTATAGGCGTACGGGCGGAAGCTGGGCAGCAGGCCCATGCGGTTGGCAATCTCGAAGCCGGCTCCCCAGAAGTCGATGATGTAGCCGCCGGTGCGCAGGCGCGGGGCGGATTCGACCAGGGTGGGTGTGAACCCGTGGCGGAGGAGCCAGTAGGCGAGGGTGGGGCCGGCAACCCCGGCGCCGGAGATGAGGATGCGCATGCTGCGTACAGGGTAAGCCCGATGAGGGCGGGAAAAGACGCGATTATCCACCGGGTGCAGGTTTTGAGAAAGATCGCGATGCGATGTAAAATAGATCGCAGTACGATCTAAAAGCAGGCAATAGGCAACAGGCAATGGGAAACGGGAACAACGGATGAAGCCTGACAAGGACAAAGAGATGATGCGGGAGCTGGCGTGGTTCCGGTACACGCTGCGGCGATTCCTGCGCTTCAGCGAGAAGGCGGCGCGGGCCTGTGGGGTAACGCCGCAGCAGCATCAGCTGATGCTGGGGATCGCCGGCTACACCGAGAACGGGCGAGCCACGATTTCCGAGCTGGCGGAGTTTTTGCAGGAGCGGAACAACTCCGTTGTGGGGCTGGTGGAGCGCGCCGCGGACAGCGGACTGGTGCGGCGCAGCGCGGGCAAGACGGACCGGCGGCAGGTGATGGTGACGCTGACGCCGCGAGGCGAAGAGATCCTGTCGACTTTGACCTATCTGCATCACGACGAGGCGCGGCGGCTGCGGGCCGGCTTCCTGCGAAACGGGCTGCGGGAAGAGATGCGGCCGAGGCGCGCGACGGGCAGGAAATCCGCATGAGGGAGAGGCCTGGGAATGGGCGGCGGCGCGGCTGGCTGGTGCGGCACCCGCTGCTGCGGCGGTATTGCCGCTGGTGCACGAAGACCTGGTGAAGGTATACGCGCGCTGGGCGAGCATGCCCAGCCCATGAAGGCAGAAGACGAACAGGAGGATCGCAATGGCGGAGTTTCCGATTCCCGAGGCTGCAACGAACCCTGAATTTCAGTCGAGCAAAAAGGGACAGTTTGGGGTCGCGCTGGAACCGGAGGTCATGAAGATATGCCTGTTCGCCCTGGGCGTGGGTCTGGTGGCGGGCCTGGTGGCGCAGGGGCTGCTGGAACTGATCTACCTGTTCACGAACATCTTCTTCTACGGACATTTCTCGTTTGCGATCACGAATCCGGCGCACAACCATCTTGGGTTGTGGGTGATTCTGATTCCGCCGCTCGGCGGGCTGCTGGTCGGGATCATGATCTATTTCTGGGAGCCGACGCTGAAAGGCCACGGCATTCCGGAAGCGATGGAGTCTGTGTTGTTCGGGCACAGCCGCATGCGGATTCGGGTGGCGATCCTGAAACCGCTGGCGACGGCGTTCGCGATCGGGACGGGAGGGCCGTTCGGCGCGGAGGGGCCGATCATTCAGACGGGCGCGGCGCTGGGATCGCTCTTCGGGCAGGCAGTGGGACTGACTCCTTATTACCGGCGGGTGCTGCTGGCGTCCGGCGCGGCAGCGGGGATGGCGGCAACGTTCACCGCGCCGCTCGCTGGGATTCTCGTAGCGATCGAACTGCTGCTGTTCGAGCTGCGAGCGCGTTCGTTTATTCCAGTGGCGCTGGCGGCGGCAGTGGCGACGGGGGTGCGAATCCACTTTGCGGGATGGGCGCCGCTGTTTCCGACGCCGGCGTTCAAGATGACGGGCATGAAGGAGCTGTGGCTCTTTGCTGTACTGGGCCTGCTGATGGGCGTGGTGGGCTGGGTGATGATTCGGGTGCTGGGTTGGCTGGAGGATCTGTTCGACGGGCTGCCGCTGAAGCAGGCGGCGATCTGGTCGCCGGTGATCGGGGCGCTGGTTCTGGGCGTGCTGGGGTATTTCTATCCGCAGGTGCTGGGCACGAGCTACGACACCATCCGCGACATGCTGAACGATCGCGAGACGGCCGGGCATCTGGTGGGAATTTCGGTGGCGAAGTTCTGGGCGCTGACGATTTCGCTGGGATCGGGCACGACGGGCGGCGTGTTTGCGCCGTCGCTGGTGGTAGGCGGCGGACTGGGCGCGGCATTCGCGATGGGGATGCAGCATCTGCTGCCGACGGTGGTCAGCGATCCGGCGTTCTACGCGCTGGCGGCGATGGCGGCGGTGTTCGGCGGCATCGCGCGCGCCCCATTCACGAGCATCGTGTTCCTCTTCGAGCTGAGCCACAATCCGAACGCGCTGCTACCGCTGATCGTGTGCGTGATGGTTTCAGATGGGTTCGTGCGCCTGTGCAGCCGCGACTCGATCATGACCATCAAGCTGGTGAAGCGCGGGCTGATCGTGCTGCAGGACTACTCCGTGCCGGTGCTGATGCGGGCGAAGGTCGATCAGGTCATGCGGAAGGACTTCACGCAGTTCTCGGCAGAAGACGAGCTGCGGTCGGTGCTGGAGAAATATGTGCCCAACGATAACGCCCTGATGCCGGTGATCGACGCGGCGGGCGCGCTGGTGGGGATTGTGGAGCCGCACGATCTGCTGCGCACCGAGCCGCCGGATCATCACTTTAAGATGCGGGAGCTGGTGCGGCCGGACTACGTGCTGGCGTATCCGGGTGAGCTGGTGGACCAGGTGCATCGCGACATGATGCTGAAGAACACCGAGAACGTGGTGGTGGTGGAGCAGGAGGGGCCGCGCAAACCCATCGGGATCGCCCGCGCGAACGACATCCTGCAGCTGCGGCGGTGGCTGATGGAAGAGGAGACGCGAGAGCCGCGCAAAAGCAGGAAAATAGCCAGTAGCCAATAGGCAATAGGTCTATGCTGGTGGCCATCGGTGAGGTGAGCGATGGCGATCGATGTGCGTGGGGTGTGCCCTCTGCTGCAGGTGTACGACATGCCAACGGCGGTGAGGTTCTATCGCGACGTGCTGGGATTTGAGATCGTCGGGACGTCGCCGGAGCTGGGGCCGGATAAGTTTCACTGGGTGTGGCTGCGGCTGGGCGGCGCGGACGTGATGCTGAACACGGCGTACGAATTCGACAGCCAGCGGCCGGTGCCGGCGGATCGCGCGCGCGTGACGGCGCATGGGGACACGGGATTGTTCTTCGGGTGTCCGGACATCGACGGGGCCTATGAGGCGCTGCGTGAGAAAGGCCTGCTGGTGAAGCCGCCGCGGGTCGCGCCATACGGGATGAAGCAGCTGTACCTGAAGGATCCGGACGGCTACGAGCTGTGCTTCCAGTGGAAGGCGGAGGAGTGAGGTTGCCAAGTCTCCTCCGGTCCCGATAGGGTGGTAAGTTTTTGTGACGGGGTCGGGAGGAATGAATGGCGGAGCAGAAGTACCAGTCGGGATTCGGAAATGAGTTCGCGACCGAGGCGGTGAAGGGCGCGCTGCCCGAGGGGCAGAATGCGCCGCAGAAGTCGGCGGTGGGACTTTACACCGAGCAACTGAGCGGAACGGCGTTCACAGCGCCGCGGGCGACGAACCGGCGCACGTGGACGTATCGCATCCGGCCGTCGGTGACGCACAAGCCGTTTTCGGAAATTCCTGGCGGCCTGGGACTGTTTCGCAGTGGCCCCTTCACGGAAGTGCCCTCGCCGCCGAACCAGATGCGGTGGAATCCGATCCCGATGCCGGAGAAGAAGACGGACTTCGTGGACGGGATCGTGACCATGGGCGGCAGTGGCGATCCGGCGATGCAGACCGGCGTGGGGGTCCACCTGTACGCGGCCAACGCGCCGATGCAGGGACGGTATTTCTACAACGCCGACGGCGAGATGATGATCGTGCCGCAGCAGGGCAAGCTGGGGATCCATACGGAGCTGGGCATTCTGGATGTAAAGCCGGGGGAAATTGCTGTCGTCCCGCGCGGGATCAAGATTCGCGTCGTAATGGAGGGGCCGTCGCGCGGATACATCTGCGAAAACTACGGATTGCCGTTCCGGTTGCCGGAGCTGGGCGCGATTGGAGCGAATGGTCTGGCGAATCCCAGGGATTTTCTGGCGCCGGTGGCGGCGTATGAGGATGAGGACGGAGATTTTCGCATTGTCGGGAAGTTTTTAGGGCGCATGTGGGAGGCGGAAATCGACCACTCGCCGCTGGACGTGGTCGCATGGCACGGGAATTACACGCCGTACAAGTACGACCTGGCGCGGTTCAACTGCATCAACACCGTTAGCTTCGATCATCCGGACCCGTCGATTTACACGGTGATGACCTCGCCGTCGGTGATGGCGGGAACGGCGAATGTGGACTTTGCGATTTTTCCGCCGCGGTGGCTGGTGGCCGAGCGCACCTTCCGCCCGCCGTGGTTCCACCGCAACATGATGAATGAGTTTATGGGGCTGGTATTCGGCGAGTACGACGCGAAGGCTGAGGGCTTCCTGCCCGGCGGCGCGAGCCTGCACAACTGCATGAGCGGGCACGGGCCGGACGCGGAGACCTGGGAGAGAGCGAGCAACGCGGAGCTGAAGCCGGTGAAGCTCGACAACACGCTGGCGTTTATGTGGGAGACGGGATTGCCGGTGCGGCCGACGAAGTTTGCGCTGGAGACGAAGATTCTGCAGCACGAATATTTCGAGTGCTGGCAGGGGCTGAAAAAGCACTTCAGGACGAGCTAAGAAGCGGTTAGCTAAAGTCCGGTTGGCTAAGAAGCGGTTAGCGAAGGGCGTTGAGGCACGGAGGCAGAGGAATCCAGGATGAGTGCAGCGCAAGCGTTGCTGGGGAGAATTCTGGAATATGCCGGGTTGTTTCCGCCGGCAGCGCTCGATATGGAGAGCGCGCTCCGGAATTACCAGCGCTATACGGAGACGGACGAATTCTGGTTGCTGGGTGGTTTTTTATTGCCGGCCAGCCGGCTGGAAGAGTTTGCGGCGGCGTTTGGGCAGGTGTGGGGCACCGAGCAGGAACGGCCGTGGACGCTGAAGGTGGTTTGCGCGGGCGCGACGGCCGACGATGCGCGGGCCATTGGGGAGTTTCAGCAGGGCGCGGTGTTTATCGGAAGCCTTGAGGCGAAGGCGGCCGATGCGCGGGCGGCTCAGGAGGTGCTGGAGCGGCTGCCGGCGGCGCGGGCACGGTATGTGGAGTTTCCACCGGAGAAGGCGGCGCAGGTGTTGCCGGTGCTGGCGGATCACGGGGCACGGGCGAAGATACGGATGGGCGGCACCGGTGCCCCGGTGCCGAGTGCTGAGACGGTGGCGCGGTTCCTGCTGGCGTGCGCACGGGAGCGCGTGGCGTGGAAGGCGACGGCGGGGCTGCATGCTCCGTTGCGGGCCGAGGTGCGCGAGGCGGGCAAAACGGAGATGCATCACGGCTTCGTGAATCTGTTTCTCGCCGGGGCGCTGGCGTTCTATGGGGCCGACGAGCAGGCGGTGGTGAACACGCTGCACGTGCGGGGACCGCGAGAATTTCGGTTTGACGACGATGTCGTGGAGTGGGGAGCAGCGTCGGCGGCGAGCGTGAGCCAGAAGCAGGTCTTGGTCACGGATCAGATCGAGAAGGCGCGGAGCGAATTTGCCATCGGCTTCGGGTCGTGCTCCTTTGAGGAGCCGGTCCACGCGCTGAAATTCCTGGGATGGCTCTGATGCCGGAGCGGAAGCGGAGCTGGGTGGAGTCGGCGAACGATCCGGAGACAGATTTTCCGCTGGAGAATTTGCCGTTTGGACTCTACGAAGACGATCGGCAGCGACGGCACACGTGTATGACGATCGGGGATCAGGTGCTCGATCTGCCGGGCTGCGCGCACGAGGGGTTGCTGAATGCGTCGCAGAGCATCGGGTTGGGGCCGCGCGGGCTGGGGCATGTGGAGGCGTGGCGGGCGGGCGAAATCCGGCGGCGCGCGGCGGAACTGCTGAGCGATGCGGCGTATCGTGATCGCCTGGAGCCGCACCTGATTCCGCAGAAGGATGTGAAGATGCTGCCGCCGTTCGGGGCGGGTGGCATCGGCGACTACACGGATTTCTATGCTTCGATTCATCACGCGACGAATGTTGGGAAGTTGTTCCGGCCGGACAATCCGCTGTTGCCGAACTACAAGTGGGTTCCGATCGGCTATCACGGGCGGGCGTCGTCGATTGTGATCAGCGGGACCGACGTACGGCGGCCATGCGGCCAGACGAAAGCTCCCGACGCGGCGGCGCCGGTGTTTGGGGCTTCGCGCAGTTTGGACTACGAACTCGAAGTTGGCTTCTTCATTGGCCAGGGAAATGACCTCGGCGAGACGATTCCGCTGGAGGAGGCGGAGAAGCACATCTTCGGCTTGTGCCTGGTGAATGACTGGTCCGCGCGCGACATCCAGGCGTGGGAGTATCAGCCGCTGGGGCCGTTCCTGGGCAAGAGCTTTGCGACGACGATCTCGCCGTGGGTGGTGACGCTCGATGCTCTGGAGCCGTATCGGGTGCCAGCGGCCGTGAGGCCCGAGGGCGATCCGAAGCCGCTGCCTTATTTGTGGTCGGAGCAGAATCAGGCGCGAGGCGGCTTCGATATCAACCTTGAAGTTTGGCTGGCGACGGCGAAGATGCGCGCGGCGGGCGAGGCTCCGGTGCGGGTGAGCCGCGGGAATCTCAAAGATTTGTACTGGACACTGGCACAAATGGTGACGCATCACGCGAGCAACGGGTGCAATCTGCGCCCCGGGGACCTGATGGCGACGGGGACGGTGTCGGGTGCGACCCCGGAGAGTGTTGGATCGCTGCTTGAGCGGACCAAGCGCGGTACGGAGCCGCTGGCGCTGCCGAATGGCGAGTCGCGGAAGTTCCTCGAGGACGGCGACGAGGTGATCCTGAAGGGTTGGTGCGAGCGCGAGGGGTATCCGCGCATCGGGTTTGGCGAGTGCCGAGGCGTCATCACGCCGGCACGGGAGTAAGCAGCGTTCAGTTGTCAGCGTTCAGAAGGGCGGCGTTCCGCGCTCCGGGTTAGGCGTTCAACACTGGTTTCATGATGCAGCCCCTAACAGTACCGTCGCGACGTGATTCCGGTCTGGTCGGCTTCAGCGGGTGATGCCGTAGAAGCGCATGTACCAGGCGATGATCGGGTCGCCGGCGAAGACGGTGTAGAGGGCGGCGGCGCAGAGGAAGGATCCCAGCGGCAGGCGGGTGGTGCGGATGGGACGGGCGTCGCGGAAGAGCATCACGGTAAGGAGTCCGTAGAGCGCGGCGGCGATGCAGGCGAGGAGCAGGGTGAGCAGGGTCGGGGCGGGACCGAGCCAGGCCGCGATCATAGCAAGGAGCTTAAGGTCGCCCATGCCCAGGCCTTCCCTGTGGCGGACCAAGCGGTAAAGCCACCGAATCAGAAGCAGGAAGAGGGCGGCGAGGGCCGCCCAGAACAGCGCCATGCCTGCGTGCGCCAGCCGATCGACCCAATCGTCAGCGGGGGCGAACGCGGCGTAGAGGATGCCCAGGCCAAGGCCGGGCAACGTGAAAGCGTCGGGCAGTCGCAGCGTCTCCGCGTCCATGACAGCGAGCCCGAGAAGCAGGAAACAAAGAATCGCGCTGCCGATGGCGGCGATCGTCAGACCGAACCGCAAATAGCAAAGGAGAAACAGCGCCGCCATCGCGAATTCGACCGCGGGGTAGCGCCAGGCGATGGGCTGGCGGCAGTGGCGGCACCGCCCGCGAAGAAGAATCCAGCTGAGCAGGGGGATGTTGTCGCGGGAGGCGATGGCGGCGCCGCAGCGTGGGCAACGCGAGCGCGGGCGGACCAGGGATTCGTGTCGCGGCAGCCGGGAGATGCAGACGTTGAGGAAGCTGCCGAAAGCAAGCCCGAAAAGGACAACGAAGATGGCAATTAGGATTGCGAGCACGCCGGACGCGAAGGGCAAAATCGCGGTCTCTCCTTTGCTCTGCCAGCATACGCGGAAGCACCCAGACCATCGTTGTAGAGTAAGGGTATGCCCCCTGAGAAGGACGCAACTTTGGCCAGCGCTGTTCCCGGGCGCGCCCCAGATGTGCGTTGCGCTGTGGGTACCGATGCGCGGGTGGGCGAGCTGTTTGCCGAAGCCGTCGCCATCATGGCGCGGCTGCGGGCTCCGGGCGGATGTCCGTGGGATCGCGAGCAGACCTTCGCGTCGATCCGAAAATACACGCTGGAAGAAACCTACGAGGTGCTGGACGCGATCGAGCGCGAGCACTGGGCCGATCTGGCCGATGAGCTGGGCGATCTGCTGCTGCAGGTGCTCTTCTATGCCGAGATGGCCGAGGAAGCCGGTCACTTTGGCCTTGCCGACGTGATCGCCAATCTCAATCGCAAGCTGGTGCGGCGGCATCCTCACGTCTTTGGCGAGGAGGCGTCGGCGGCTGCCGGAAATCGTGCCGAAGACCTCGAGACAAGCGGCATCGGCGCGGGCGAGGTTCTGCGCAACTGGGAGGAGATCAAGAAGCTCGAGAAAAAGGCGCAACCCGAAAGCGCGGGCCGGCTCGACGGAGTGAGCCGCGCGATGCCGTCGCTGAGCGAGGCGGGGAAGATCGGCTCGAAGGCTGCAAAAGTTGGCTTCGACTGGCCGGATGTTCGCGGCGTGGTCGAAAAGCTGCGCGAGGAGTGCGCAGAGCTGGAGGCCGAGGTCGCTGCCGGCGACGGCAAGGCCGCCGGCGAGGAGCTTGGCGATCTGCTGTTCACCGTTGGCGAACCTGGCGCGGCATCTGAAGGTCGATCCGGAACTCGCGCTGCGCGACGCGAACGCGAAGTTTCGGCGGAGGTTTCGAGACATGGAAGCAGCGGCGGAGCGTCCGCTCGAAGAGCTTTCCGCGCCGGAACTGGAGAGGTTGTGGGAACGGAGCAAGGAGGCGGAGCGGCAAGCGTGAGTGCGACAACCATTCTGACGCCGGCGGGCAGCCAGGTGGTCCTGCGGCAGTGCGAAGGCCTGGACGAGCTGGACGCGTGTGTCGAACTCCAGGTAAAAACCTGGGGCTACCACGACGGCGATGTAATCCCGCGGCGGATGTTCATCGTGGCTCAGCGGATCGGCGGCCAGGTGATGGGCGCGTTCGACGGCGAGCAGATGGTGGGTTTCGCCATGTCTTTGCCCGGAGTGAAGCCGGGAAAGGCGCCGGGCGACGCGCCGGTGCCCTATCTGCACTCGCACATGCTGGCGGTAACGCCGGAATACCGGAATTCCGGGATCGGTAGAAAACTTAAGCTGTTTCAACGAGATGAAGCGCTGAGTCGGGGCATCCGGCTGATGGAGTGGACCTTCGATCCACTGGAGATCAAAAACGCTTTCCTCAATATCCACAGACTCGGCGTGATCGTGCGTTCCTATACACCAAATTTTTATGGTGTATCCTCATCTCGTCTGCAGGGTGGGCTTCCCACGGACCGTCTCCATGCGGAGTGGTGGATGGATTCGGAACGTGTGAAGACGATCCTCAACGGGTCCCCCTACGCACGGCCTGAAATCCAGGAGACAATTGTGGTCCCGAAGGAAGTGTACGAGTGGAAGTCTTCTGCTACGGGTGTCTCCAGGGCTACGGCGGTACAGGCAGAAAATCGCCAGCGCTTTCTGGATGCGTTTGCTCGCGGTCTGGCGGTGGTGGGATTTCGGGTCGATCAAGACGGTAGCGGCGCTTTCGAACTCGCAAGACTGTAAAACCTTTGGAGTTTTATGAGAATCGATGCCATCTTCCTGCGCGAACTACGCCTTCCCCTCGTTAAACCATTTCAAACCAGTTTTGGAACCACAACCGAGCGGCGCATCCTGCTGGTGGAGCTGCGCGGCGAAGGACTGACCGGCTGGGGGGAGTGCGTCGCCGGGGAGCATCCATTCTTTTCCGACGAGACGGTCGACACGGCGTGGCTGGTGATCAACCAGGAGCTGGCGCCGCTGCTGGCCGCCTCCGATCCGGAGCATGGCGGCAAGTGCCCAGGGATTTTTAAGCAGGTGCGCGGCCACCGTATGGCGAAGGCGGCGCTCGAGAACGCGGTTTGGGATCTCGAGGCGCAGATGAAGCGGATTCCGCTGGCGAGCCTGCTGGGCGGAACGCGTGAGACCATCGACTGCGGTGTTTCCATCGGGATCCAGCCGAGCCTCGAACAGCAGTTGGCTGAGGTCGAGAAAGAAATCGGCGCCGGCTACCAGCGCATCAAGCTGAAGATCAAGCCGGGCTGGGACGTGAAGGTCCTGGAGGCGGTGCGCAACCGCTGGCCGGAGATTCAGCTGAGCGTGGACGCCAACTCGGCGTACCGGCTGAACGATGCGGATCACATCGTGACCTGGGACGAATTCAATCTGCTCATGATCGAGCAGCCGCTGTGGGCTGACGATTTCTACTTCCACTCCATGCTGCAGAAGCGGCTGGAGACGCCGATTTGCCTGGACGAGTCGATTCGGAACCGGCGCGATGCGCTGGCGGCCATCGAGATGGAGTCGTGCCGCATCATCAACATCAAGTGCGGGCGCGTGGGCGGCTTCAGCGAGGCCATTGCCGTGCACAACGCAGCCCAGGAGCGCGGCGTGCCGGTGTGGTGCGGCGGAATGCTGGAGACCGGCATCGGGCGCGCGCACAACATCGCGCTGTCGTCGCTCGATAACTTCACGCTGCCCGGCGACGTTTCGGCATCGAAGCGCTACTGGAAGGAAGACATCATCGAGCCGGAAGTGGTGGTGTCGAAGACCGGCGAGATCGCAGTGCCGGAAACCCCTGGCCGCGGCTATGAGGTGCGGACCGATCTGGTGGAGAAGCTGACCGTGCGCAAAGAGGAGATTCGGGCGCTGGCCATGGTGGCCTGAAAAGCAGGGATTGGCCAATAGCCAATAGTGAGTAGGAAATACGAAGGGGAGCGGCGATGGCTGCTCCCCTTCCTGCTTTTACCTGCGATTCCTTCTGTGGCCCAATCGCGCGATAGCGAGAGCGCGCTTCGAATGCGTGCCGCAAAGGAACCTGGAAACGTCCTTATTGCCGATGATCGGGCAATTGGGGTTTGCCGGTCACTCACCCGGGCCGACGTTGGGACGCCTCCCGAGCTTTGCGTGTCGTCTTTTCCGTTATTGCTGCGTCAAGCCGCCTTCCGATCTCTTCGAATGAGGGCGTGGGACCCTTCCACCGTAACCGATCAACGTCGTCAAACAACGTGACCTCGGTGCGAAGAGTGGCGAGTGTGCGAAACAGGAGTGCCTCATCCCAATGGCGCACAAGGGTCGCCGCGAGATTTTCCGCGCTGACGGCGTTCACCTGCCAATCACGGCTGTCATGAGGAATGGACTCCAGGTGGCCAAATCTGGCCAGCACCGCGGCTGTCGATTTTGCGCCCCATCCTGGCAGCCCGGGAAAGCCGTCGGCTGCGTCGCCTACCAGCCCCAGGTAATCAGGAATGGATTCAGGACGAACACCAAATTTCTGAATGACTGCGCTCTCGTCATAGATCGTGCCGGTTCGACGATTGAGCTGGACGACACGTGTGCCTCGTACGCACTGGGCGAGATCCTTATCCGGAGTGCAGATGATGACGCGCTCAACCGCCGGATTTTGCGCAGCCGCGGATGCGGCAGAAGCCAGAGCATCGTCCGCCTCAAATTCCACCATCGGCCACACAACGATCCCGGCTGCCGACAGCACATCCTCAAGGAGAGGAAATTGAGCCAAAAGGTCGGGATCAATTCCTTCGCTGGTTTTGTATCCTGCCCACAAAGAATTTCGAAAAGATTCGACTACATGGTCCGTCGCTACCCCGATGTGGGTGACGCCTCCTTTCAGCATGCCCAACAAAGAGGCGAGCACACCCCTCACCGCACCTACCTCGCGCCCTTCAGTGTCGCGTGCGCGCGGCAACGCGTAGAAGTGGCGAAAAAGCTCGTATGTGCCGTCGATCAGGTGTATTTCCACGATCGGTCCAATGGTATCTGCCGGCGTCGGCCCTTCCAGCGCAATAGTCGCGCGGTTCACGTAGGCTACACGACCCCGATCGGCTCTGCCCCTCGAAAGTGGTAGCTTGTTGGCATGAAAAAACTGGCGACTTTGATGGTCGTTCTTTCGACGGCGTGTGCTGCGGCATGCGCGCAGGATGCGGTTCCCGGCACGCCGATGCAGGCGACGGCGCAGGATGGATACGCGGCGGCGCGCAGCCTCGAGCTGTACCGCGAGGGCAACGCACGGATGCTGATGAACGACTACGGCCAGCTGGCGCGCTATCACGACGACGACGTGAAGCTGGGGGCACCGGCGGCGGGTGAGAAGCGCGTGGTTTTCTTCGGCGATTCGATCACGGACATCTGGAAGCTGGATGAATCATTTCCCGGGAAGCACTACATCAACCGCGGCATCGGCGGACAAACGACCCCGCAGATGCTGGTTCGCTTCCGGGCCGACGTGATCGATCTGCATCCGGCTGTCTTGGTGGTGCTGGCCGGGACCAACGACATCGCCGGGAATACGGGCGAAGAAACGTTGGAGCAGATCGAGGGCGATTACGCGACGATGGCCGAGCTGGCGAAAGTGAACGGGATCCGGCTGGTGTTCTCGTCGCTCACGCCGATCAACGATTACAACCAGCGGGCGATGTGGTTCTTCCTGCAGCGATCGCCGGAGAAGATTCTGACCTTGAATGCCTGGTTGAAGAAATACTGCGCCGACAATGGGCTGGTGTATCTCGACTACTTCACCGCGATGGTGGATGGCCGCGGAATGCTGAAGGCAGAACTAACCCAGGACGGGCTGCATCCCAACGCAGCAGGGTTCGGCGTGATGGCGCCGCTGGCAGAGAAGGCGATCGGGCAGGCAATAGGGAACAGGCAATAGGAGACAGGGAACAGGCAAGGGAAGTCCTGGAAAATTCATGCTCGTTAACAAGATTCTGCTATTGCCGGGCATGGATGGGACGGGAAAGCTACTGCTGGACTTTTCGCATGCGTTGGCACCTCACATGCGAAGAGAGATCTCGATCTATCTCAGCGACAAAGTTCTATCCTATGAAGACCTGGCGAAGCAGGTGCGCTATCTTTGTGACGACCCCGAGCCATTCGTACTTTTGGCGGAATCTTTCTCCACTCCTCTTGCGATCCGGATCGCAGCAGAGAAACCTGCCAACCTTAAGGCACTCATTCTATGTGCAGGGTTTGCTGCGAGTCCGGCGCGAGGCCTGACCCGCTGGTTGGGCTGGATTCTGGCGCCGGCCCTCATGCGCCACGAACTGACTGGTTCGACTATACGGTCCTGGCTTATTGGTGCCGATGCGCCTGAGCCTCTTGTTATGGCTGTGCGAGAGGCGATGTCATCCGTGCGTCCCGAGGTCCTGACCGCGAGACTGCGCGCAATCCTCGCCTGCGATGTGCGGTCTGCGCTGAGCCAGATCATTGTGCCAATGCTCTACTTGCAGGCGAGACATGATCGGCTGGTGCCCGGCCGTTGTTTCGAGGAAATTCGGCACTTCAATACAGCGATTCGATGCGAAACAGTTGATGGACCACATCTCTTGTTACAAAGAGAGCCGGTGAACACCGCGCAAATAGTAACTCAATTTCTTGAGCAGCTTTAGTGCCATAACTAAAGCCAGCTATTTCTGCAAGTCGTCCAGCGCCAGGTTCAGCTCCAGCACGTTGACCCGAGGCTCGCCGAGGAAGCCAAGCTGGCGGCCCTGGATGTGCGACTCGACGAGCGAGCGCACGGTGGCTTCGGACAGGTGCCGCGCGGCGGCGACCATCGGGACCTGGTAGAGCGCGTCGGCGGGCGCGATGTCAGGGTCGAGTCCCGAAGCCGATGTCGTGACGAGGCCGATCGGAACCGGCTGGCCCGGATTCTGCTTCTGCCAGTTGGCGACGTCCGTGTCGATGCGCGTCACCAATGCCTTGTTCGACTGCGCCAGGTTCGAACCGCCGGAGTTGGTCGCGTCCCATCCATTGCCGGCTGCGGAGGGACGCGAGTGGAAGTAGCGCGCGCTCGTGAAGCCCTGGCCGATGATGGCGGAGCCGATGACCTGACCGTTGCGCGTGATGAGTTGGCCGTTGGCCTTGTTCCGCATGGTGAGCTGCGCGATTCCGGTGATGACCAGCGGATACACGATGCCGAGCAGAATGGTCGTCACCAGGGTGTAGCGGATGGCAACAACCAAACTGGACTTCGTGGTCGGCCCCGACTGCGCGGGAGTCACCGGCGTGATGAGCCGTTCTTCCTGAGAGTAAGACGTGGTTGCCATGGGGTTCTCCATGCCGGTCAGGCCAGGTGCAGGCCGTTGATGGCCAGGTCGATGATCTTGATTCCGATGAACGGCACGATGATGCCGCCGATGCCGTAGAGGATGAGGTTGCGTCGCAGCAGCGCCTGCGCGGACATGGGCTCGTACTTCACCCCTCTCAGCGCAAGCGGAATGAGCGCGATGATAATGATCGCGTTGAAGATGACGGCGGAGAGAATCGCCGAGTGCGGATTGCCGAGATGCATGACGTTGAGTGCGTTGAGCACCGGGAAGACGCCGGCGAACATCGCGGGGATGATGGCGAAGTACTTCGCCACGTCGTTGGCGATGGAGAACGTGGTGAGCGCGCCGCGCGTCATGAGCAGCTGCTTGCCGATCTCGACGATCTCGATGAGCTTGGTGGGGTTGGAGTCGAGGTCGACCATGTTGCCGGCTTCCTTGGCCGCCTGCGTACCGGTGTTCATGGCGACGCCGACGTCGGCCTGCGCCAGCGCGGGGGCGTCGTTGGTGCCGTCGCCGGTCATCGCGACGAGCTTGCCCTTGCCCTGCTCGCGCTTGATCAGGTCCATCTTGTCCTTGGGCTTGGCTTCGGCGAGGAAGTCGTCGACGCCGGCCTCGCGCGCGATGACCGCGGCGGTGAGGGGATTGTCGCCGGTGATCATGATGCTGCGAATGCCCATGGCGCGCAGGCGGGCAAGGCGATCCTTGAGGCCGCCTTTAACGATGTCCTTGAGGTAGACGACGCCGAGAGCGGTGGCATTCTCTGAGACGACAAGAGGCGTGCCACCCTGGCGCGCGATCTCTTCGACGCGGTCGGTCACCGGACGCGGAAGGCTGGAGCCCTGCGACTCGATCCAGCGGGCGATGGCGTCGGCGGAGCCTTTGCGGATCTTGCTGCCCGGCAGATCGACGCCGGACATGCGCGTCTGCGCGCTGAAGGGAACGAACTCGGCGTGCATGCCGCTGACGTCGCGGCCGCGAAGGTTGTACTTCTCCTTGGCGAGCACCACGATGGAGCGGCCTTCGGGCGTCTCATCGGATAAGGACGCGAGTTGGGCAACGTCGGCCAGCCGCTCCGTGCTGATGCCGGGGGCGGGCAAGAATTCGGTGGCCTGGCGATTGCCGAGGGTGATGGTGCCGGTCTTGTCGAGGAGAAGGGTATTGACGTCACCGGCGGCTTCGACAGCGCGGCCGGACATGGCGAGAACGTTGTACTGCACCAGGCGATCCATGCCGGCGATGCCGATGGCGGAGAGCAGCGCGCCGATCGTTGTTGGGATGAGGCAGACGAGCAGCGAGACGAGCACGAAGATGGTCTGCGGCGCGTGCGAGTAGATGGCGTAGGGCTGCAGCGTAGCGACCGCAAGCAGGAAGATCACGGTGAGGCCGGCGAGCAGGATGCTGAGCGCGATCTCGTTGGGGGTTTTCTGGCGCGTGGCGCCTTCGACGAGCGCGATCATGCGGTCGAGAAAGGTTTCACCGGGGTTCGAAGTGATTCTGATCTTCATCCAGTCGGAGAGGACGCGCGTGCCGCCGGTCACGGCGGAGCGATCGCCGCCAGCTTCGCGGATGACCGGAGCGGATTCGCCGGTAATGGCGGACTCGTCGACGGAGGCGACGCCTTCGATCACTTCACCGTCGCCCGCGATGAACTGCCCGGCTTCTACGCGGATGATGTCGTCAACACGAAGCTGAGAACTGGAGACAGCTTCCAGCGAGCCGTCGGGGCGGAAGCGGTAAGCCATGGTCTCACCCTTGGCTTTGCGCAGGGTATCGGCCTGGGCTTTGCCCCGGCCTTCGGCAATGGCTTCAGCAAAGTTGGCAAAGAGAACGGTGAACCAGAGCCACAGTGTGATCTGGAGATCGAACCGAATGGGAAGATGACGGATCGATTCTTCGATGAGCAACGCCGTTGTGACGACGCTGCCGACTTCGACCACGAACATGACGGGGTTCTTCATCATCACGCGCGGGTCGAGCTTGCGGAAGGAATCGACGATCGCCTGGCCGAAAATATCAGAGTTCCAGAGGTTTTGCTTTTTCGCCATTGAAGTTATCCGTAGTTAGGAGAACAAGGTTCCGTGCTGAAGCAGTAAGTGCTCGAGGATGGGGCCAAGGCTAAGCGCGGGGAAGAAGGTCAGCGCGCCAACGATGAGAATCACGCCGGTGAGTAAGACGGTGAAGAGTGCAGTGTTGACCGGGAACGTTCCGGGTGAAGGCGGAATGCTCTTCTTGCGGGCGAGGTTGCCGGCAAGGGCGAGCATGGGAATCATCATGAGGAAGCGGCCGCTGAGCATGGTAAAGCCGAGCGTGGTGTTGTACCAGGTCGTGTTAGCGTTGAGGCCGCCGAAAGCCGAGCCGTTATTACCCGCGGCGGAGGAATACGCGTACAGGATCTGGCTCAAGCCGTGTGGGCCAGGATTTGTAATGCCGGCGAGACCTGCCGGATAGAGCGCTGAGAGCGCCGTCAGAGTCAGGATGAGCAAAGGGAAGATGAGCACGTAGAGCATGGACATCTTTACGTCATACGATTCGATCTTCTTGCCGAGATACTCCGGGGTTCGGCCGACCATGAGGCCGGCGATGAAGACAGACAGGACGACGAAGACAATCATGCCGTAGAGGCCGGAACCGACACCGCCGAAGATAATTTCGCCCAACTCGATATTGAGCAGTGGGATCATGCCGCCGAGGGGCGTGAAGGAGTCGTGCCAGGAGTTGATGGCCCCGCAACTGGCGTCGGTGGTGATGGTGGCGAAGAGCGCCGAGTCCGCGATGCCGAAGCGGGTTTCCTTGCCCTCCATATTGCCGCCGGCCTGCAGCGGGCTGGAGTTTTGCGCGACGTTGTGCAGAGTTGGGTTGGGGTGCGACTCAGCCCAGTAGGCAACGGTGAATCCGGCCGCGAAGAGGATCGACATGCATGCGAAGACAGCCCAACCGTGGCCAGGGGAGCCGGTCATGCGGCCCAGGGCGACGGTGAGCGCTGCGCCGATGAAGAAGATCGAGAACATCTCAAGGAAATTGCTGAACGGGGTTGGATTCTCGAAGGGGTGAGAGCTGTTTGCGTTGAAGAAGCCACCGCCGTTGGTGCCGAGCATCTTAATGGCTTCCTGCGAGGCGACCGGACCCTGGGCGATGGTCTGCGTCTGATTCTCCAGGGTGTGGGCGACGGTGTAAGGGTGCAGGTTCTGAATCACGCCCTGGCTGACGAGCGCCGAAGCATAAACGATGCAGATGGGCAGCAGCACGTAGAGGCAGGCGCGGGTGGTGTCGACCCAGAAGTTGCCGATGGATTTCGATTCGCGGCGAGCGATGCCGCGCACCAGAGCGATGGCCACGGCGATGCCCACCGCGGCACTGAAGAAATTGTGATAGGCGAGGCCAACCATCTGGGTGAAATAGCTCATGGTCGCTTCGCCGGTATAGGCCTGCCAGTTGGTGTTGGTCGTGAAGGAGGCCGCGGTATTCCAGGCGAGCAGAGCACTCACGCCGGGAAAGTGCTGGGGATTCCAGGGGAGGTGGAGCTGGAGGCGCTCGATGAAGTAAGTCAGCAACAGCGAGGCAAAACTGAAGAGCAGCATGGCCGCCGTGTACTGACCCCAGGTCATTTCTTCGTCGCGATGAACGCCGGAGACACGGTAGACCAGGTTCTCGAGTGGGCCGAGGAACTTGTATTTACCGGCGAAGACGCCGTTCATGTAAATGCCCAGCGGACGCATGCAGACCAGGAGCACGACAAAGTAGACAAGAAACTGGAACCAGCCATTGAAGGTCATGTCAGAACTTCTCCGGAAAGAGCAGGGCTGCGACCAGGTAGCCGAGCAGGAAGACGGTGATGACGGCGATGGCGAGTGTGGTGATGTTCATGGGCTACCTCAGCTTCTCGCACGCGCTGACATACAGGAGTGCGACTGCGAAGAAGGCGACGGAGTAGACGATCATCAAAAGGTCGGTCATGGCGTTTCGAGATTTAGTAAAACCCCGGCGCTGCAAGGGCGTGATAAGGGAGGCATAAAGAATTCGTAAGCGCAGCGGTCATTATTGGGGCTGGCGCTATTCGGCCGCGCCTTCGGGGAGGAAACGGTAGCCGACCCAGGGCTCGGTCTGGAGGTACTCTTTATGGGTTTCGCCCTGGAGTTTTTTGCGAAGCTGGCCGATGAACACGCGGAGATATTCGGGTTGTTGCGCCGATTGCGCACCCCAGACGGCCGTGAGCAGAACCCGGTGAGTGAGGACCTTGCCGGCGTTGCGCGCGAAGAGCAGGAGCAGATCGAACTCCTTGGGTGTGAGGTGCACGGGGCGGCCGCCTACGGCGACGCTGTGTGCGGCTGGATCGACGAGAAAGTCGCCCACCTGAATGGCGCTGTCGCCGACGCGTTCCGGTGCGCGGCGCAGATGGGCGCGGACGCGGGCGAGGAGTTCCTGGATGCTGAAGGGTTTGGTGACGTAGTCATCGGCGCCGGCGTCGAGAGCTTCGACCTTGGCATGTTCCTGGTCGCGCACCGAGAGAACCAGGATGGGAACGGAGGCTTGTCTGCGGATGGCGCGGCAGAGTTCAACGCCGGACATGCCTGGCATCATCAGGTCGGTGATCACGAGGTCAGGGTTCCAGTCTTCGAAGACGCGCACGGCTTCCTCGGGGTCGTTCACGGTGCGCACATCGTAGCGCTGGGCCGAGAGCGAGGCGCGCAGCACGCGGGTGATCTGAATTTCGTCGTCAACGACCAGGATGCGTTCGGCCATGTCCGCTTGCTCAGGCGATTCCTCGAGGCGGCGTGACGCCGCAGGGGTATCATCGCCTGTCATGGAGAAGGATACGCCGCGACTCATAAAGATTCTGTTGCGGTATGTGGTCCTCACGGCGGCGGCGCTGCTGGTTTCGGCGGCGTTCCGGTGGCTCCTGCCTGCGAATCCGACCACGGTCGCGCTGAGCTTCCTCATGCTGGTGCTGGTGACGGCGTCGCGCTGGCGGCTGGCATATTCGGTGTATCTGTCGCTGCTGTGCACTGTGCTTTACAACTTCTTCTTTCTGCCCCCGGTAGGAAAGCTGACGATTGCCGACCCGAACAACTGGGTGGCTCTGGTGGCGTTTCTGGCCTGCAGCGTGCTCGTGAGTCATTTGTCGGAGCGCGAGCACCAACACGCCGAGACTGCCGAAGAACGGCGGCAGGAGGTGGAACGGCTGTATGAGTTCAGCCAGCAGTTACTCCTGCAGGAGGACCTGCGCAGCGTGGCGCGAACGACGCCATCGGTGGTGGCGACGGTGTTTGGGTTCCGCGCCGCTGCGTTGTATGTGCGCGACGACGACGGCGCGTATTATTCCGATCCGCGAAATGAGCTGCTGCCACTGGTGGATTTGAAACTGGCTGCGAACCAAAGCGAAGCGCGGGTGTCGGCGCGCAATGGACTTCACGTGATTCCGCTGGCCCTGGGGATGCGCTCCCTCGGCGTTCTGGCCGTGACGGGTGGCGAGTATTCGGCCCAGGTCTACGAGGCCCTCGGTGGCCTGGTGGCGATCGCGCTGGAGCGCGCGGCGACGGTGGAGCGCAGCAGCCGCCTGGAGGCGTCGCGCCAGAGCGAGCGCCTGCGAACCGCGCTGCTGGATTCTGTTACGCATGATCTGCGAACGCCGCTGACTTCGATTCGGGCGGCGGCGACGACCCTGGCCAGCGAGCCGGATTTGCCGGAGGCCGAGCGTGCGGAACTGACGGCGGTCGTCGATGAGGAAAGCGCGCGTCTGGACCGGCTGATTGGGCAGGCGGTGGAAATGGCGCAGCTGGACGCGGAGGCGGTCCAGATCAAGGCCCAGCCACAGGATGTGCGTGAGCTGATGGAGATGACCGTGGAGGAGATGCGGCCGCTGCTGAAGGATCGGGCGGTGGAGGTGCAGGTTGCCGCGGATGTGTCGCGCGCGCCGATGGATCGTGCGCTGGTGCATCGGGTTCTGCGGCATCTGATCGAGAATGCCGTGAGGTATTCGCCTGCCGGGTCGCCGATCGAGCTGAGCGCGGTCAGGGATGAGTATCGGCTGCTGGTGACGGTGGCGGATCGGGGGCCAGGGGTTGAGCCTGGCGAGCAGCCCTTTGTCTTCGACAAGTTCTTTCGCGGCAGCAAACAGCGCGGACAGGCAGGGGGAACGGGAATGGGGCTCGCGATTGTGAAGGCCATCGTGGAGGCGCACGGCGGCGGCATCGAGCTGATCAGCGAGGCGGGGAAGGGGTCGCGGTTTGCGTTCTGGCTGCCCCTGGAGGATCAGGGCACGGAGCTCAGGGCGCAGAGCTCAGGCGAAGGGACTCGTAGTCCTGACTGAGTTCGGCGCAGAGCGCTTCGACGACCAGTTCGTGGTCGGCGCGCTGCGGCAGGCCGGAGACCGTCACAGCCGCGATGAGGCCGGCGTTCTGCACGCGAATCGGAAAACTGCCACCATGGCTGGCGTAGTCGGCGCTGGGAAGGCCCCGGGCCTCTACGCTGGACTGCTTCTGCTCCAGATCGAGGCCGACCGCGTAGGAGCTGCGGTGAAAGCGGAAGACGACGTTGCTCTTGCGGCGAACCCACTCAGGGTTGTCGGAGGTGGTGCCTGGGAGCGCGGTGTAGAAGAGCTGCTGGGCGAGGCGGCGGACGTCAATGACGACGGAGAGGCCCCGCTCCGTCGCGAGGGTGCGGAGGCGGTTGCCGATGCGCCACGCGGTTTCCTCATTGAATTCGGAAAGGACGAGGGTGCGCTCCTGAAGGGCGATGCGGGCGAGATCGGACTGGCTGTCCTGGCGGACGCGCTGCGCGCCAATGTCTGTTGCACTTGCTTTCGTTTCAGTGGCCATGGCGTTCCTGAACCTGTCTAGACGGCAGTCGTTTCCAGCTCGTGTTCCCGCGAGCCATATCGCGACCGAACATAGTCGTCGAGGATTTTCTTGAAGTCCGAGACGATGGTGTCGCCGCGCAGCGTAGTCACGAGGCGGCCATCCACGAAGACCGGAGCCTTCGGTTCCTCGAAGGTGCCGGGCAGCGAGATGCCGATGTTGGCGTGCTTCGACTCGCCGGGACCGTTCACGACGCAGCCCATCACTGCGAGCTTCAGCTCTTCCACACCGGGATACTGCGCGCGCCAGGCGGGCATCGAGGTGCGGAGATAATCCTGGATTTGCTGAGCCAGCTCCTGGAAAAACGTGCTCGTCGTGCGGCCGCAACCGGGGCACGCCGTGACCTGGGGCGCGAAGCTGCGGATGCCGAGCGATTGCAGGATCTGCTGGGCGGTGAGGACCTCTTCTGTGCGGCTCGCGCCGGGCTTCGGCGTCAGAGAAACGCGAATCGTGTCGCCGATGCCCTGGAGCAGGAGCGGCGTGAGGCCCGCAGTCGAAGCCACGATGCCCTTCATGCCCATACCGGCTTCGGTGAGGCCAAGGTGCAGCGGGTAGTCGCAGCGGGCGGCGAGCATCTGGTAGACGTCGATCAGGTCGCGGACGCCGGAAACCTTGCCGCTGATGATGATCTTGTCGTGGGCGAGGCCGTAGCGCTCGGCGGCGGCGGCGGAGTCCAGTGCGGAGCGGCACATGGTCTCGAGCATGACGTCGCGCGCGGGCGCGGGATCGGGGCGTTTCGAGTTTTCGTCCATGAGGCGCGTGAGCAGCGCCTGGTCGAGCGAGCCCCAGTTGACGCCGATGCGCACGGGCTTGTCGTTCTCGACGGCGCACTCGATCATGGTGCGGAAATTGTCGTCGTCTTTGCGGCCGATGGAGACGTTGCCGGGATTGATGCGGAACTTGGCGAGCGCCTGCGCACAGGCGGGGTACTTCTTCAGCAGCAGATGGCCGTTGTAATGGAAGTCGCCGATGATGGGCGTGTGGATGCCGCGCTTCGCGAGACCTTCGACGATGTGCGGGACGGCTTTGGCGGCTTCGTCGTTATTGACGGTGATGCGGACGATCTCGGAGCCGGCTTCGACGAGCTCGGCGACCTGCTGGATGGTCGAGGCGGGGTCGGCCGTGTCGGTGTTGGTCATGGACTGCACGACGACGGGAGCCTCGGAGCCGACTTTGACGTTTCCGATGCGGACGGTAACCGTCTTCCTGCGCTGAATTTCAGGCATGGGGACCTCAACTACAGGTTACAGGGTGCAGGGAACAGGGGTCCAGAGGCGCGTCCAGAGTCAGCTCGGTGCCTGATATTCGAGGACATCGAGGCACTCAGCGTTCAGACGATCAGCGGCGGCGTTGATGCGCCGCAGATCGTGCGCGGTCACGCGATGACGGCAAAATTCGCGCCGGATTTTCGATATCCAGGCCAGGAGCCGATGCACAGCTCAATCATAGCTGGGTTCGTTTGAATCTACCGTAGCGGCCCGGCGTTGCGCCGCAGCTCGTCCAGCGGATAGAACGTCCCGCGCCAGACCACCCCGCCGCGCAGCAGCGTGATCAGGGTAGAACGCAACATCGCATACAGGACCAAAGCGGCCGCGACGGGAAAGGTGAAGATGTATCCGAGGCGGACACGGTTGTAGTAGCGAGAAGCGAGCGCGTAAAGCATCGCGATCATCGCCAGGGACACGACGCCGGCGGAGCGAATCGGCCACGGGCCGACGAGGGCCGCCAGAGGAGCAAAGCACAGAAGAAACAGCCCGAGCCATGCGCCGAGGAGCAATGAGAGCCGGAAGCGGAAGGTGGCGAAGATGTTTTTCGTGAGGTTGCGGACCATACCGAAGGCGCCGGGCGCCCAGTGCACCTGGATGAGTCCGCGACCGAGCACGAAGCGTTGCCGGAAGCCCGAGCGTTTGATGGCGTAGCCGAGACGGAGGTCTTCGAGAACCTCGAGAGGCGCCGCTTCGAAGCCGCCGACGGCGCGATAGACGTCGCTGCGAACGAGATTGAAGGCGCCCATGCCGATGGATTCGCGCCGAGCCCTGGGATCGGCGATTTTCCAGGGCCGCCATGCCAGCAGGGT
Source organism: uncultured Acidobacteriaceae bacterium (assembly GCA_963819725.1). GTDB lineage: Bacteria > Acidobacteriota > Terriglobia > Terriglobales > Acidobacteriaceae > Palsa-343. Next base: position 21,804 of record CAWFXK010000007.1, on the reverse strand, counting down.
GAGCGATTGAAAGACGGCAGACATCATGTTTTCACCGACGGTTTTGCGAATGAGTGTTGGCAGCAGAACGAGATGGTCGGCGTTCGCCTGCGCGTAGCGCAATGCGCGCTCGAGAGTGTCTTCGCGAAACAAGATATCGCCGTCGGTGAAGAGGAGCCATGGAGTTGCGGCCTGCCGGGCGGCGAGGGCCATGGCGTGGGTTTTGCCGAGCCAGCCAGCCGGCAGCGCATCGATGTGAATCACGCTGACGTACTTGCCTGCGGGAGGAGTCTCAGCGGCGATGCGGTCCATGAGGACACCCGTTCCGTCAGTGGATCGGTCATCGACGGCGAGGATTTCGAGCGGAATGGTTTGCGCCAGCAGAGAGAGCAGCGTCGCCTCGATGGCGGCCGCTTCGTTGCGTGCCGGGACGATGACGGTGACGCAGGGTGCAGGGTGCAGGGGACAGGGTGCAGGGGCGTTCGGCTGGTCGAGGAGGTTGGGGACGCCGGGCAGGTTGCGTGCCACGCTCAGGACGCGCTCGGTCCAGACGAGGGCGATGAGCCAGGAGAAGACGACGCTGAGGATGAAGAGCGGATGCATCGGGTCAGGCGTTGCCTGGCGCACCTTGTTCAAGGTCAGGCAGGCGCGGGGCGAATCGCGAGCCGCCGAAGAGGATGGCGCCGGAAACAACGAGAGCGATGAGCGTGGCGCCGAGGCCAATGCGCAGATTGGTGGCGTCGGAAATGCGGCCGATGAGGCCGGGGGAGAACGAATCGCCGAGGGCGTGAATGACGAAGAGGTTGACGGAGATGGCCGTGGAGCGAATGGGGGCGGCGACGGAGTTCACGATGGCGGCGTTGATGGGGCCTGTGCTGAGGAAGAGGCAGAACTCCGCCAGAAAAGCTCCGGGGAGAAGCAGCCGGGACGGTCCGAAGAAGACGAGAGCAGCGAAAGGAATCGCGAGGGTCGCGCTCAGGGCGGAGACGAGATAGAGCGCGCGATGATTGCGGCGGAGCCAGAGTTGGGCCAGCCATCCACCGGCGATGGTGGCGAGCAGGCCGTCGATGACGGTGACCGCTCCGGCCAGGCGATCGGCGCCGGCGAGCGAGTAGCCACCGAAACGTTCGAGAAATGTCGGCAGCCAGGTGGAGATGCCGCCGACCGCGAAGGTCCACATCGCCAGCCCGAGGGTCGCGGTCCAGAAGGCGGGATTGCGGAAGAGCCCCAAGAAGCTGGTGCGCGTGGTAGTCGCCTTAAGCGTGTCGGCCGAGCCGCGTTCGGGTTCGCGGACGAAGATCCAGAAGCAAAGAGCGATGAGAACGCCGGGGACGGCCGCGACGTAAAACGGCACGCGCCAGCCGAAGTGGCCGCCGAGCTCGCCACCCATGAGATAACCCAGCGCGCCGCCGACCGGGATGGTGACGTAGAAGATGCTGAGGATTTTGTTGCGGTCTTCTTCGGGGTAGAAATCGGAGAGCAGCGCGGGGGCGAAGATCGAGAAGGTCGCCTCACCGATGCCGACAGCGGCGTGCCGGATAAGCAGCGTGTGGTAGTCGTGCACGAAGGCGGTGAGCAGCGTGGCCGCGCTCCAGATGAGCGCTCCGGCGACGATGAGCGGCTTGCGTGGCAGGCGGTCGCCGAGCCATCCGGTTAGCGGCGCGATGAGCATGTAGGTGAAGAAAAAGGCGGAGGTGAGCAGGCCGGCCTGCGCATCGTCGATGCGGAATTCACGCTGGATAAGCGGCTGCACGCCGGGCAGAACGTAGCGGTCGATGAAGTTGAAGAGGTTCAGGCAGGTGAGGAGAAAGAGTGCGAGGCCGGCGGTGCGGAGGGCTTTCACAGGGTACAGGGTACAGGGTAGGCCGCAGGCAGCCAGGGACGACAGGGACCCGAGCGCCGGGAGAAGTTCTCAGAAGATGCTGTGGTCGCTGCAGTTCCGGCTGTGGTTCCGGATCTTCGAAGCGCTCGTCCTCGGCTTCCTGGCGGACCGAGCTAAGGGCGACAGTGACTTCGCGGATGTAGTAGAGAACGCCGGCGAGCAGGGCGATCATGGCAACGACAAAGACCGCGGCAGCGGCGAGGGCGGCGGGCTTCCAGTAAAGGCCAAAGCCGAGCAGCAGGCAGGAAACCAGGGTTCCGACGAGCGCGATCAGGCTCAGCAGGAAGGTTCGGCGGATCATCTCGGCGCGTTGTTCCATCGATTCGATCTGCGCGGTGCAGGCTTCGGCTTTCGCCGTATGGCCGTTCTTCACGGCCTCGTGCCGCGCGCGGACATATTGCCGCAGCCGGCTGACGATACCCATGAGACGCACATTGATAGAGAGGATGAAGAGAGCCGTGGCGGAAAAGAAGATGGCGGGCGCCACGAAAGCCTGGAACAATCGGCCGATGTCATTCATGGGAGCTTTTCTCCGACAGCGTAGCGTAACCCGCGTTGACAGGCGGCGGATGTGTTCCTGCTCACGGACGAAGTATGAACGCCCGGGGTAGGCTGTTTTAACCAACGCCTTCAGAGGGTAAAAGAAATCTGTCCGGCTGGACTTCCTGGCGTCAGCCGCAAGCTGGGAACACGTCAGACCCGTTTCAATTTTGGTGTTTTGACGCGTTCGAGCCGGATTCCAGGACCCTGACCTGTTAGGCTGCGCTCCTGGCGTACGATTTTTCGTTTCGTGAACAGGCCTCCACGAACTTTCGTGCTGGGCAATCGTAGTTGGGAAATGGGACCCAGGCAAGAAAAGGAAACGATGATAGAACGAGCGCAACGATCGGCCGCGAAGATTTTCGCGGTGACTTATCTCCTCAGCACGGCCGTCCTGATGGTGGTGTTTTCGCGCTTTTATGCGCCTTATCTGGTTTGGGAGAACGGCGAGCAGACGGCGCGTAACTTTGTGCACCACGAAGAGGCCATCCGCATCTATCTGGCCGGTGCCTTTGTGCACGGGGTAGGAATGATCGCGCTGCTGACGGCGCTGTATGTGCTGCTGCGGCCGGTCAACCGCGGGATGGCGCTGTGTGCGGCCTTCAGCAGAGTAATGTATGCGGCCTTCTGGTTCATTTTTATCCTGGAGATGCTGGGAGCGCTTCGGTTTTTGGCGGGAGCGGGCGCACTGCGGGGGTTTGGGCCGGATGGGCTGGCGGCCCTGGCCGGGGCGCGGCTGGATGCGGGCCGGGATGCCTATTACATTGGCCTGGTGTTCAACGGCCTGGGATCGGCGCTGTTTGCCTGGGTGCTGTTTCAATCGCGGTACATTCCGCGGGTTCTGGCGTTGTGGGGCGTTTTGAGCGCTGTTTATGAAGGGTTCTGCGGCTTTGCCTATCTCTTGTATCCGAGATTTGGGGTGATGCATTCCGCGAACTGGTACGAGTTGCCGCCGATGACCTTCGACCTGGTGCTCTGCTTCTGGCTGCTCTTCCGCAGGCTGAAGTCGCCGGAGACAGTGTTGGGTCCTCCTTCCGCGGCGTGAGTGGGGAAGGGCCCTGCGGCCGAACTCCCCGACAGGCGTTATTGTCAAAGGGCGCCGCCCTGCATCTACACCGCGGCTGAAGAACGCAAAGGCAAGCGTCTGGAGGCTCCAGCCGGAGCGGAGCTCGGCTTACGTCTTGAGCTTGTCCAGGTGACGGAACCAATCCGTCTGGTACAGGAGCCCGGAGAACAGCGTGAGGTTGTAGCAGGCATGGACGACGACTCCGGCTGCGACGGAGTCCATCCTGAGTCGCACGATACAGAGGATCACGCTGACACAGCCGATGAGGAGAATGGGTCCCCACGAGTTGGAAACCTGCTCGGCGTGCATGCGCGCGAACAGAATCGAGGTGAGGACGATGGCAAGCGGGATGCCGAGGAAGCGGACGGTGGACTGGCTGATCGATCCGCGGCGTTCGAACCAGCGGAAGATGTTGATCAGGCTGGGCAGAAGAAAACCCCGAAAGGCGAGTTCCTCGGTGAGCGGCGCGAGGGTGACGCCGAAGATCATCAGGGTCCATGCGCCGGCAGCCGATTTTGTAAGGTCTTCGAGGATGGGCGGCGCTTTGGGCATGGGCAGGAAGTTGCCGGCGATGGTGATGGCGAGACCGGAGATGATGCCCAGCCCGGCAAGAAGAAGGGCGTTGCGCAGAGCCGCGGAGAGGTTCCAGTGGATGCCTTTGGCGAAGGAGCGATCCCACCACAGAGAAAACACCAGAGCGGCGAGCGCCCACAGCACCAGATAGATGGCCGCCTGCATGGAGATCGCGTACATCACGTTGCGGCCGATTTCACGCATGAGGTCTACGACGCGGACATGCGGGTGCGTGGCGTAGATGGAGAAGAGCGCGATCAGGTAGCCGCCGATGAGAGCGGGTATGAGCAGCAGCAGGAAAACTACAACGTGGCCGATGTTAGGGATGAGCTTCGGCGGCGCGGGAGGCGGTGGAACCAGCTCGAGCTGCGGCACCGGCCGCTCCATCGGATGCCAGAGATAGCCCGATGGCTCCGGCGGCAACGGCGGGATTTCGTGATTCGGTTCTGGATCGCGCGGAGCCTCGAAAGGGGTGTCGCTCATTGAATGGTCTCTTTTCCTGGCTCTTTTCTGGCGGACTTTGCGCGCAGGCTCCGGCTTCCGTTCGCGGACAGCTTTGCGCCATTGCCGACGATGGGCGCATTCAATTCAGAATAAAAGGGACGCAGGAATTGGCCAGTATACGAATGGGGGATGCGGGCGACCTGTTCGGGAGAACCTTCGGCGACAATATGGCCGCCACCTTCGCCGCCTTCGGGGCCGAGGTCGATGATCCAGTCGGCATTGCGGATGACGTCGAGATTGTGCTCGATGATGATGACCGTGTTGCCGAGGTCGCTGAGCCGGTGCAGCACCTCGAGCAGCTTGCGCACGTCGTCAAAGTGCAGGCCGGTGGTGGGCTCGTCGAGCAAATAAAGGGTGCGGCCGGTCTGGCGTTTGGAGAGCTCGCGGGCGAGCTTCATGCGTTGCGCTTCGCCCCCGGAAAGTGTGGTGGCGGACTGGCCGAGGTGGATGTAGCCGAGGCCAACGTCGACCAGCGTCTGCAGCTTCTGGCGCGCCTGGGGGATGTCGCCCAGAACCGGCAGCGCGTCCTCGATGGTGAGGTCGAGCACGTCGGCGATGGAGTAGCCATTGAACTTCACGGCCAGAGTTTCCTGATTGTAACGGCGGCCGTTACATACTTCGCACTCCACGTAGACGTCGGGGAGGAAATTCATTTCGATGCGACGCTGGCCTTCCCCCTGACAGGCTTCGCAACGTCCGCCCTGGACGTTGAAGCTGAATCGTCCGGCTTTGTAGCCGCGTTCGCGCGATTCGGGCAGCATCGCGAAGAGATCGCGAATGGCGGTGAAGACGCCCGTATAAGTCGCCGGGTTGGAGCGCGGGGTGCGGCCAATGGGCGACTGGTCAATGCGGATCGCCTTGTCGATCAGGTCGAAGCCCTTGATTTTTCCGTGGGCGCCGGGCGCTTCGCGCGAGCCGTAGAGTTCCTGGGCGAGGGCGCGGTACAGGATGTCGTTGACCAGCGTGCTCTTGCCGGAACCGGAGACGCCGGTCACGACGGTCATGATGCCCACCGGGAATTTGGCGTCGATGTCCTTGAGGTTGTGGCTGCGCGCGCCGTCCACGGTGATCCATTTGCCGGTGAGCGGCCGCGGAACGAGGCGGTGCATCGTGGAGATTTCGCCGGAGAGATAGCGACCGGTGAGCGATGCCGGCGCGTGCATGATGTCGGCCGGCGTTCCCTCGGCAACCACCTGGCCACCGAGACGGCCGGCGCCTGGACCGAGATCGAGGACGTAATCGGCGTGGCGGATCGTCTCTTCGTCATGTTCGACGACGAGGACGGTGTTGCCGAGATCGCGCAACGACTCCAGTGCCTGGATCAACCGCTGGTTGTCGCGCTGATGAAGGCCGATCGACGGCTCGTCGAGAACGTAGAGCACGCCGCGCAGGCGGGAGCCGATCTGCGTCGCGAGCCGGATACGCTGGCCTTCGCCGCCGGAGAGCGTAGCGGCGCTGCGGTCGAGCGAGAGATAGCTGAGACCGACGGCGTTCAGGAACTGCAGGCGTTCCACGATTTCCTTGCGGAGCCGCTCGGCGATGAGCGCCTCGCGCGCCGTGAAAGCGATGGCACGGGCGCGTTCGAGCGCGCGTTCCATGGAGAGCGCGGTGAATTCCGCGATGGACATGGCATCGATTTTGACGGCGAGCGATTCGGGGCGCAGGCGCTGGCCGTGGCAGACCGGGCACTCCGAAGCCGACATGTACTGCATCATCCACTCGCGATAGGTGTCCGAGCGGGCCTCTTCGAGCGAATCGCGGAGATACGCGAGAATGCCGTGAAAGCCGGTGCGCGGCGCTTCTGACTGCGGCGGTCCAACGAGGAGCAGTTCCTGCTGCTTCAACGTGAGCTGCTCGAAAGGCAGCTTCAGGTCGATTTTGTACTTCTGCGCCGCAAGATGGATGAGGCGGATCAGGTACTGCGACCCTGAACCGGGGCCGAGGCCGCCATCAAGCAGAGGCTTTGACCAGTCGGTGATGATCTTCGCCGGGTCGAAGTCGTAAATGCTGCCCAGGCCGTGGCACTCCGGGCAGGCTCCGTAGGTGGAGTTGAAGGAGAAGCTGCGTGGCTCGAGCTTCGGCACGTCGAGGCCGCAGTCAGGGCAGGCCATGGACGAGGAGTAGAGCTGCTCGTCCTTCTGGGTCGCCACCAGCACGAGGCCACTGGCCATTTGCAGAGCCTTCTCCACCGAGGCAGTGAGGGCCTTCTCGATACCGGGCTTAAGAACTGCCCGATAGACGATCGCCTCAATGGTGTGGTTCTTGCGCTTTTCGAGGATGGGCGGATCGGAGAGGTCGCGGATCTCGCCATCGACACGTGCGCGGAAGCCCTGCTGATCGAGCTTGTCGAGCAGGTCCTTGAATTCGCCCTTGCGTCCGCGAACAACGGGCGCGTAGATCGTGACGCGCTCGCCGGGCGTGAGAGCGAGAATGCGCTCGACGATCTGTTCGGCGGACTGGCGGGAGATTTGCCGGCCGCAGCGCGGGCAGTGCGGCACGCCGACCGAGGCATAGAGCAGGCGGAGGTAGTCGTAAATCTCGGTGATGGTGCCGACGGTGGAGCGTGGGCTGCGGCTGGTGGTCTTTTGCTCGATGGAGATCGCCGGCGAGAGGCCTTCGATCGAATCGACGTCGGGGCGCTCGATCTGATCTAAAAACTGGCGGGCGTAGGCCGACAGCGTTTCAACATAACGGCGCTGGCCTTCAGCATAGATGGTGTCAAAGGCGAGGGAAGACTTCCCGGATCCGGAAAGCCCGGTGACAACAGTAAGGGCGTTGCGCGGAATCTGGACGTTAATGTCGCGCAGATTGTGCTGGCGGGCGCCGCGTACGGTGATTTGGGTGATGGCCATAGCACAGGAGCAGTGGATTGTAAATCGGAAAGTCGGCTAAATGGACGGATATCCGGATAACACTGGAGTACCAGTTGCAAAATGGGACATTCCGTCTAGAATTCGGAAAGTTGATTCCTTTCGTATCTTATTCGCCAACAGAAAAGCGGGTCAACGTGTCTCCGCTCTGTTAGGAATGGCATCGGAAGAATTTGTCGGGATGCTGATTTGGAGCATCCAATCACCGGCTGTGAAGGGCCCGGCCCGAACGGGGAATGGATTGAGGATATGCAGGACGCAGTCAACACGTTGATGCTGGTTTGCGCGGCGCTCGCCTCGCTGGCTTTGGGAGTTCTGGTGGCCTACGGAATGTGCCGTGCCGCATTTGCTAAGTTGTTCCGCCACGCAGGCGAAGTGGCAGCACAGCGCGCGAAGGCACAGATCGTTCCTGTGGTTTCTCAGCCGGATTCGCTCTAGCATCGTATCGGCGCTGCCAACTGCGCCGCCTGAGCTTTTTTCCTGCTCAACATTAATAATGATGTGCGCCCCTTTTCGTCCCGGATCGCCTCCATGGGATCAACGGAGGCTGCGCGCCCGGCCGGAAAAACAAACGCCAAAGTCAAAACCGCAAACAATACCGCAAGCGTGGCCAGCGCCATGAACGGACTGCCGGCGCTTACCCCATAAAGCAGAGACTGCAGGAAGCGGCCAGCGGCCGCAGCCAGGACTGCTCCTGCGATAACACCCGTGAGGATACGCAGCGCGGTTCCGCGCGCCAGCGTGGAGACGATCTGCTGGCGTCGCGCGCCCAGCGCCATGCGGATGCCGATCTCGCGGCGGCGTTCGGTGACGGAGCGCGACAGGATGCCATACAGTCCGGTAGCCAAGCATCGCGGAAGACGTACGTGCGGGGCACGGGCGCACCCGGGAAGACGTGGGCGCATGCCCGCGCGAAGCGGCGTTGGGACCCGAAGGGGTTGACTCGGTTTACCCTGAGGACAGGTGACCGCAGATGGCAACGATCGGGCAGGAAGACTTCATTCAGAGCGTGGCGGACGCGCTGCAATACATCAGCTACTACCATCCGGTGGACTACATCACCAGCCTTGGCCGTGCCTATGAGCGGGAGCAGTCGCCGGCGGCCAGGGACGCCATGGCGCAGATCCTGATTAACTCGCGCATGTGCGCCGAGGGCCACCGGCCCATCTGCCAGGACACCGGCATCGTGACGGTTTTTGTGAAGATCGGAATGGACGTCCGCTGGGACGCGACGATGACGGTCCAGGAGATGGCCGATGAGGGCGTGCGCCGGGCTTATCTGAATCCTGACAACACGCTGCGCGCGTCGATCCTCGCCGATCCGGCCGGCGCGCGGAAGAACACGAAGGACAATACGCCCGCGGTGGTGAGCATCGAGATGGTGAAGGGTGGCGAGGTGGAGGTCACGGTCGCGGCCAAAGGCGGCGGCAGCGAGGCGAAGTCGAAATTCGCGATGCTCAACCCATCGGATTCGGTGGTCGAGTGGGTGCTGAAGACAGTGCCCACCATGGGTGCCGGGTGGTGCCCGCCAGGCATGCTCGGCATCGGTATCGGCGGCACGGCGGAGAAGGCGATGCTGCTGGCCAAGGAAGCGTTGATGGACCCGATCGATATGCGCGAGCTGCTGGATCGCGGGCCGAAGAACGGGCTCGAGAAGATGCGCATCGAGATTTACGAGAAGGTGAACCAGCTGGGCATCGGCGCACAAGGTCTGGGCGGGCTGACGACGGTTCTGGACGTGAAGATTCTCGATTACCCGACGCACGCGGCGAATCTGCCGGTGGCGATGATTCCCAACTGCGCGGCGACGCGGCATGCGCATTTCGTGCTCGATGGGTCAGGGCCGGTGGCGCTCGAGCCGCCCTCGCTCAAGGACTGGCCGACGCTGACCTACGACGTTTCGTCGGCGCGGCGCGTGAATCTGGACACCGTGACGCCCAGTGAAGTGGCGACCTGGAAGCCGGGCGAAGTGATCCTGCTCCGCGGCAAGCTGCTTACCGGACGCGACGCGGCCCACAAGCGCATGACCGAGATGCTCAACCGCGGTGAAAAGCTGCCGGTGGACTTTACGAATCGCTTCATCTATTACGTTGGCCCGGTGGACCCGGTGCGTGAGGAAGTGATGGGACCCGCCGGGCCGACGACCGCCACGCGTATGGACAAATTCACCCGCCAGATGCTGGAGCAGACCGGCTTGCTGGGGATGGTCGGCAAAGCGGAGCGCGGGCCGGCGGCCGTCGAAGCGATCCGCGATAACCACGCCGTGTATCTGATGGCGGTGGGCGGCGCGGCGTATCTTGTCTCGAAGGCGATTCGCGCTGCGCGGGTGGTGGCGTTCGAAGACCTGGGCATGGAGGCAATCTACGAGTTCACGGTCGAGGACATGCCGGTGACGGTGGCGGTTGACGCGCAGGGGACTTCAGTACATGAAACGGGTCCGCAGGAGTGGAAGGCTCGAATCCAGACAGAATTTGCGGGAGTGCCGATCCTGGCGTGAGGGACTTGCCGTCCAGGCGGACACGCGCTTCGCGGATAATTCTCCAGTCCGGTGAAATCTGATTTCGAACTACGGCATCCATAAGGAGAAAGGGAAGTCCTCATGGGAAAAATTGCGATGCTGGACGATCCGAGTTGTTGGCCGCCGCTGCCGCTTGCGGAGTGGAAGGACACCTGCGCGACCCTGCACATGTGGACGCAGATCGTCGGCAAGGTACGCCTGAAGCTCACACCGCTGGTGAATCACTGGTGGAACGTGCCACTGTACGTGACGGCGCGTGGGCTCACGACCTCGCGCATTCCTTACGACACGAGGGCGTTCGAACTGCGCTTCGACTTCCTGGCCCACCAGTTGGTGCTCGAAACCAGTGAGGGCACGGTGAAAACCCTCGCCCTGAAACCGCAGACCGTCGCCGACTTCTACCGGTCCTGCATGGCCATGCTGCATGGCGAAGGCATCGACGTTGCGATCTGGCACATGCCGGTCGAGGTACCGGATCCGATTCCGTTCGACCAGGACACCGTGCATGCAGCCTACGACGCCGCGATGGTGGAGAGGTTCTGGCGCATCCTGCTGAGCGTGGACGCGGTGCTCCAGGATTTCCGATCGGAGTTCATCGGCAAGTCGAGCCCGGTGCATTTCTTCTGGGGTAGCTTCGATCTGGCCGTCACGCGCTTTTCCGGACGCAGGGCGCCGGAGCGTCCAGGGGCCGACTCCATCACGCGCGAGGCCTACTCGCATGAGGTGAGCAGCGTCGGCTTCTGGTCCGGCGGCGGCAATGTGCCGGGTGCGGCATTCTATTCGTATGCAGCGCCGCCGCCATCGGGATTCGCCGAGGCGCGCGTTCGTCCGGAGGCGGCGAAGTGGGACAAGGGTCTGGGTGAGTTTCTGCTGATGTACGACGATGTGCGCGCGAGCGCCTCGCCGAGTCGGGCGCTGCTTGAGTTCTGCCGGAGCACGTATCAGGCGGCGGCGCGCTTCGGCCAGTGGGATCGCGGCGCGCTGGAACGCACCGCATAAACGACTGGAGGAGCCATGGCAGAGGGATGTTCACATCTGGGCACGATCGAAGTGAAGACCACCACCACGCATGTTTGTGAAGAGTGCGTAAAGCTGGGGGACCGCTGGGTGCACCTGCGGCTGTGCCTCGAATGCGGCAATGTCGGCTGCTGCGACTCGTCGAAGAACAAGCACGCGACGAAGCATTTCCACGCCACAAAGCATCCGCTGATCCGTTCGATCGAACCGAGCGAATACTGGGTCTGGTGCTACGTGGATGAAGTTTCGCCGGGAGAGATCCGGCGCGGCGAGTTCATGGCCGCCTAAGCCGCGCTTGAAATAACATTACTTTCGGACCGCGTGCGGCGCCAATCCTTTGTAATTGTTTTGTATCCGGCAGGTGGAGCGCTTGAAGAAGGACGAGACTGGAGGCGACTCCCGGTCCGGCCCCTTCATGTCGTCTGTACGCGTGTTGTCGCGGTGGCTGGCTGGGCGCCTCGAGGTTCCAATGAATATCCTCCTGGTCTACCCCAGTTTTCCTGATACGTACTGGAGCTTTCGCAGCGCGCTTTCTTTTCAGGGCAAACGCGCGGCCCAGCCGCCGTTGGGGCTGATGACCGTGGCAGCGCTGCTGCCCGCGTCGTGGAAGAAGCGCCTGATCGATACGAATGTGGAGAAGCTCAGAGATTCGCATCTCGAGTGGGCCGATGCGGTCCTGCTGAGCGCAATGAACGTACAGCAGGAGAACCTGATCGAGATTGTTCGCCGCTGCCGCAGGAAGGGCGTCCGCACCGTGGTGGGCGGCCCGATCACCAGCAGCGTCTCTGCCGAGGAACTCGAAGCCGACCACATCGTGATCGGCGAAGCGGAGGATCTGATCGCGGAACTGGCACCGGAGCTCCAGGCCGGCACGGCGCGTCGCGTGTATCAGGCTGCCGAACGGCCGGCGATGACGGCCAGCCCGTTGCCGGACCTCAGCCTCGTCCGGATGAAGCACTACAGCACCATGACGGTGCAGTACTCCCGCGGGTGTCCGTTCAACTGCGAGTTCTGCGACATCATCGAGATCTATGGCCGCAAGCCGCGCACCAAGGCGGTGGCGCAGGTACTGGCCGAACTTTATCAGCTCTATGCCGCCGGCTGGCGCGGGCCGGTCTTTGTCGTCGACGACAATTTCATTGGCAATAAAGTGACCGTGCGCCCCGTGCTGGCGGCAGTCGCTGCGTGGCAGCGCGAGCGGCGCCATCCGTTCCGTTTCATTACCGAGGCGTCGCTGAATCTCTCCGACGATCGCGAGTTGATGCAGGCGATGAAGGATGCGGGCTTCGTATCGGTGTTTCTCGGCATCGAGACGCCGGACGAGTCGAGCCTGGCCGCGACCCAGAAATATCAAAATACGCGTCGCGACCTGCTGGAGAGCGTCGCTGCCATTCAGGACCACGGGATCGAGGTGATGGGCGGCTTCATCCTCGGCTTCGACACGGATCGCGATGACATCTTCGACCGGCTCGTGGAATTCATTCAGAAGAGCGCGATTCCTATTGCGATGGTGGGATTGCTGCAGGCGCTCCCCGGCACGCAGTTGTTCCGCCGTCTGTCGCGCGAGGGGCGGATTCTGCGTGCAGGCGATGGAAACAACACCAACTGCGAACTGAACTTTCTGCCGCGGATGAATTCGCACCGTCTCGTCGAGGGATACCGGTCGGTCCTGCGGCGCATCTACAGCCGCGAGGCCTACTACGACCGCGTGCGTGCCTACCTGGAGCGGTGCAGGCCCCATTACCGCTCGAATCTCACCCTGGCCAATGTGCGGGCGCTGCTTTTATCCGTTCTGCGCCTGGGGATGCTGGGCCACGCGAGGCGCAGCTACTGGAAATTCCTGCTGGTGGCCGCCACGCGCTATCGGAGATCCTTTGGCGCCGCGATGACCATGGCTGTGATGGGCTATCACTTCCAGCGAATCACGGAGCAGGTCGCGGAGGGGGATCGGTAAGGAAGCGGCAAGAGAAAAGAAAGTGTGGTGCGAAAAGGGGGACTCGAACTTGAGGCGCCTTGCGGGCGTCTGAGCCCGCAGCCGAAATCCTGAGCCGTCTGGCAGGCGTCTGAGCCTGCCGGCGAAATCCTGAGCGCAGCGAAGGACCTCTCAGGGGAAGTCTCTGGTGCGAAAGGGGGGACTCGAACCCCCATGGGTTGCCCCGCCAGATCCGTTTAAGGTGTTGTCACTCCGCCGAAGTCTACGGTGATCCTTACAGCAGCCACCGATACACCAGCTGCGCTGGCGATCCGCTGACGTGCCATCTCAACTTCATTCTTGATGTTGCCGCTTGGTGGAATGTCTATGGCATCAAGCTGTTCTGTATCCACGGTACCCGGCAAAAGGTATTGCTTCCAGTGCTCGGCGAATCCGGCGGAGTTGCCACCCTCATCGAACCACAGGTTGAAGGTGGTATTGCTGCCTCCGGTCTTCGGTTTCGAGGAAAGCCATTGACGGTGACACCGTCGCGCCGCTTCCACTGCGACGCCCGTCGGAACGAGGTATGCCATCGCTTTCCCTGCTGTGCGCTGGGTCTCAAGCATCACGATCAAAAGCCAATCAGTGCCTTCGATATTCAGTTTTGCTTTGTCAGGGTCTGGGTCGCCAGCGAGCACGATCAAAATGTGGTCGTTGCAGGTCCGCACGCGAACGCTTTCGCCGGTCGGTGTCAAATAACGCATTGATCGACCGAAACCCGGCTGTTTAGTGAGCGGCTGCCCGTTTCGCCGCATGAGCTCTAACCCGGCCCGTAGGAGTTTAGAATTGTCAACCATAGGTTACCCTATATTGATATATATTACCCCGTAGGATAGGTAGTTGTCAAGTGATTATTCGATATAGCTTCCCTTTCCGTGAGAAGGCTGTGGAATACATTTCTCCTTTTATTCGCCTATGATGGTCGAGTGTTTGATTCCGACGCTCATCTGCCGCGTTTGAACAAGGGACTGGTCTACCTCGGCGCGTGTCTCATTGCGGGTATACGAATGGCGAGAGCGCAGCAGGTGAATATCCGAGTGCGGCCAACATCTGTCGCTATCGAGGAGTCAGTTGAGCTGGCGCATGAGATCTACAATCGTGTCTTCAGGAAAGTGCCCGAAAAGCTGAAGTGACGAATATCAGGCGTGACACAGTGAAGGGCTCCAAGACAGATAGGTCCGAGTCGCGGGAGGATACATGCAGATATTCGTGACCTGCTCAGAGTGCCAGAAACAGCCCGAACGCCCAGTCGACGCTTTCCTTGCTACGTATTATGAAGACCGTGTCGTCCAAATGACTTGCTCAAGAGGGCACAAAACTGCTCTTGTCTTGCAGGCCGCGAAGTTTCAAGTTCTTCTTGAGTCAGCTGTGAACGCGTTGATTGACGGTTATACGCTCGAAGCGGCTGCGACCTTTGCGGCTGCTCTTGAACGTTTCCGTGAGTTCTGCGTTGAAGTGTTTTGCACACACAAGCAGATGCCGCAGCCGCTATTTGATCAGATGTTTGGTCAGATGTCGCGACAGTCTGAGCGACAGCTCGGGGCATTCATGGTTTTGTATGCCGCGCAGACTGGGGAGGTGTACAAAACCAATCAAAAAATTGACGAGTTTAGAAATGCCGTTATCCATAAAGGGCGAATCCCAACTCCAGATGAGACTGCCGACTTCTGTGAGATGGTATTCCAAGCGATTCAACCTGTCTGGAAACTCCTGCTAACCGAATACATGGCTGCCTACAGTGAAGTGATGACTCGAGACCGCAAATTGAGATGGGGAGCGGTTCCTGATGGAACGCCTACCTCGTCTATCTATGCGTCACTGTGGTCCTACGCAGCCATCACGACTTTCAAAGAGACGCTGGAAGTATATAAGAGGGTTCGCGAGCAGCAACGGCATATTCCGATCTACCAGTCACGGTAGGGAATCGCACTCCCTTCGACCACAACATCCTCACCCATTCGCATCTTTATCGCTGCTATCGGGACTGTGGATATATGCTTGACTGCGCCGCTATACGGAGACTTTATGCCGCTGCCTACACTCTCAGACCTGTGGTTTTGGGTGATGACCGCGATTGTCGCGGGTGCCGGGGCGTACTTCGGTGCATATCTGAAAAAGAGGGGCGAGAATCTTGCGACGAAAGAGGGTCTCAATGACCTCATCGTACAAACCGCGGAACTGACTAAGACTACCAAAGAGATTGAAGCCTCAGTGTCGGGTCGCATGTGGAATCAGCAACGACATTGGGAGATGAAACGGGATGCTCTTGTTTCAATAATGCAAGCTCTCGAAAATGTCGATGATGCCACGATCTCCGTTTTCGATGTGTTTGAGCGTGCGGCAAATGCCGGCGATGGAGAAACTGAGTCCTGGAAATCGATCAAACAACAACGAAAGCTCGAGTTTCACGCGGCCATCAACAAGTTTGATAGAGAGCGGATACTACTGAATATCGTGTGTAGCGAGAATACTATTCGCGCCACAAGGATGGCCTCTATTCTGTACCGAACGAAGGCTGATGATCTATTTAAGGGCTTGATTACAAGCTATCGCGGGCCCTATGGCCAGATGGCGGAAGAATTTCAAAGGACCGTAATGGGACTGTATGACGTTGCGCGCCAAGAACTGGGCGTGAATGCAGAAACTGCCGAGTGACCATGGAAAAGTCCTGCAAGATTGCAGGGCTTTTGGGGCGGTTTAATATTCGCTCGGCAGCAGCAAGCAAGTTGACTAGCGTATCTTCACACGCTGGAATTGGAACTGCGTGGCAAGGAGGCTGTGCTACGAAGTGCTTGAAAAACGTGGTGCGAAAGGGGGACTCGAACCCCCATGGGTTGCCCCGCCAGATCCTAAGGGCACAAAACTGGGCAGGCGACCAATGTCCTCGCGTCGTCTACTTGTCGTGCTGTTCGCTTTGAATGTTTTCCACATGAATGAGCACAAATTGGTGTTTCTTTTTTTGGGAGTCCAAAACGACGAACCACTTCCCATCCTGATACATCTGAATTGTGTCGTTGACTGGAAGAACAACGAAATTCCTTCCTACCTCCGACAAGGTAAGGCGGTATTTGGCATTTTCCACGACTACGATGTTCGAACGACGCCGTATCGGGACCCCCGCCGCCATAGTCCCGAGAGGCACTACCGCAACTCCGTTGTCGTAAGAGCCGATGTTCTGGGAGATCACCTTCTCAGAGTGAAATTCGAGTGTCTTCTTGGCGAAAGCGGGCACACAGAACGGGAGCAGAACTACTGCGACGACTACGCGAGAACGCATCCGGAAAACCTCCCAGACTCTTGCGCTGGCTGAATTATATCTAGGCCCAACTCTGCTCAGACGACCAGCAAGAATTGCGCAAACGCCAGCCTATTCGCTGATTCTGCCGCGTGCAGGAATCTGCGCTCTATTCGATCAAACGTTCCCCGGTGCATTCCCTTGGGTCTGAAGACGAGATCATCGATGCACCCCGTTCCACCAAGCCTAACGGAGAGCTTCTGTGCTTTGCGGAGCAACCGAAAAGCGGGCGTTTCATGCTGGCATTCGTAGGCAAGCCTGAGGCAATGCCGGCAGACGAAGTACCGGCTGCAATACAGTATCGCTACACGACGTCCACACCTAGAAAAGACCCGGACAACGGAACCAAGCCCGCTGTCCACCAAGATGGCACCGAGTGAACTCCAAAATCACGGGGTACTCGCAGCGTTCCCATTCCTCACCCTGACTCTGGTGACGGAATCAAAATTGCCCGCTCTGCTTCGATCCGTATGCGAATGGAAGATTCCGGCGCCCCGTCGCGAGTCCACTGCCAAACGAAGCAACTCCCATCCTCAAGGCACCCGGAGCGGCAGAGACGGGAACGTCCAATCTCCGGTGATCCTCAGTTGTGCCACGAAAGCACCTTCGCCTGCCGCTGCCCCATCCGCCCATTGTGTCTCCTGTTTTTCCGAAATCATTTGGGAAATCACGCTTATCCGCGTTTGGCTGCCGTACTCGAACTGCTTCGCACGGGATTGTGCGGGAATTCCGCCCGAATTTTCGGGTCCGGCTGGGTCACCCTTAACCCCATTTGCTCAGTCTGTTCCTGCTGCCTCTGCTTGGCAGCCTGCATGATCCCCTTCAGCTTTTGGGCAAGCAACGCCATTTCGGCGAGTTCCGGGACGGTGAAATTATCGATTGCCGGATTGCTTGCCTCTTTTAAAAATAGTGGCGTCTGAATCCGGACTAATGGGCATGGTGCTCACTCCCTCCCACTTGAAAACAACTGTACCGCGAACGCAAGGAAAGCAACACCAAAGGCTAGAACTTTCGTAGGAAGCACTTGGACGGATTAGCAAACTTTGCCAAACTTCTAGCAAAGGTTGCCACTCAGGTACCTTCAGACCGCTGCAAGCTTTGCTAGGGTTCCGTTAGTGTTCGCATAGAGGGCGCGTGCCCTCTTCTTTGCTCGGGGCCGGTCTTTGATGGGTACCCAGTCCATCTCGAACTTTGGCAGCGTGTATCGGTAGCTCCTCCCGTTTTCCCTTTCGGCGGAGAGCATCTGGAATTCCCGAAGCCGCTTCCTGGCATTGAAGATCGTGCGGGGCGAAAGGGCCGTATCAGCTGCCAAGGCCCGATCAGATGCAGAAAAGGTATTTCCGCCGTTGCGATTCGCATGGTCACACAGAGCGATAAGCAGGAGCGTAGCTGAAGGACCAAGAAGAGCAGCCCTGCCGCTGCCAAATAGCCTGTGGGGGATCTTTGTGAACGGGCCAATGTCAACCCTTGGCGTCGAGCCCCGCCCGCCCTGCTCGTCAACCATGAGCGGTCACCTAGCCTGCGAGGGAGTTGCAGGGACTTCCGGCTCATCGCGGATGACCCGCTGCAGTTCCGATTCGCGGATCATGGTGCGGCTGCCGACCTTTGTACGGCGCAGCTTGCCTTTTGCCAGCCACGCGTGAACAGTCCATTTGCTGATGCCACCGAGTCGCTTCGCCGCCTGCTCTACAGACAACAGAACATCGTTTTCCATCTGAATCCCTCCATGCGGAAATATCCGCGTGTCATTGGTTGACAACGAAACTATGCCACGCTAAAGTGGCATACAACAGAGCACAAATGATGCCACGCGCAAACAAGATTCAAACGGGGCTGATCGAGGCGAATCTTCCCCTCTATGTGCGGTGCCTCCGCATGCCCGCAGAGTGGCGACGGGCCACGCACATGGACACACCGCTTAAACGACTTGCGCTGCTTGCATTCCGGGACCCCGATCAGCAGGATGGCGACTTGCTCCTAGTGAGTCCTGCGGGTGGCGTGGCCGAACCCTATGACCCATGGGAAAAACGGTCTGAGTTCTTCCGCCTTCAAACAGGTGACACGGATTCCCTACTGGCCTTTTTGGGCACGGTCGGCTATTTCGACTCTTCGCGACGGATCTCCGATTCCAACCAGACAATTTTCCAAAAAACGGCAGATGGGCTGGTTCATACCGCGGACTACCAGCCGAAGGTGAGCGAAAAATATGTCTGGGGGATTCGTAGACTCTTTGAGAACTCTGTCAGGACTGGCGAACACACCGGCCAGCATACGGATTTCCCGGTGCGGATCGTAACAGTGAGGGACCAACCACGCTTGGTGGTGACGACCACGACATTCGAAGATGCCTTGGCGCTCACCCTGAGCATTGACGCTGTGCGTCGAGCGAGGCGACGTAAATGTGCACGCCCGGATTGTGGGGTCCCGTTCACATTCACCGGCGGCCATAGTCGCAAATACTGCGGCTGGTACTGCGGCCATATTGAATCTGTCCGCAACAGTAGAAAGCGGGCAAAGAAAGCGAAACGTGTTCAAAAGGAGCGGTAGCCATGTCCATCTATAAGCGCGGAAACATCTACTGGTACAAATTCATGTGGCAGGGCGAACTGATCCGTGAGTCCACAAAGCAGGGCAGTGATAAGAAGGCTCGGAATATGCAAGCAGCGCATCGCACCGCCCTAGCGAATGGGCTGGTGGGCATCCGCGAGAGAAAGGCCGCCCCTTCTCTGGCGGATTTCCTGAAGAATGACTTCGAGCCCTTCGTGGAGACAAAGCACGCGATAAAGCCAGGGACAACCGAGTACTACAAAGATGGCGGGAAAATGATCCGCAAATGCGATTGGGCGGGCTTGCCAATTGACAAGATCAGCGACCAGCACGCGCAGCAATTTGCGGCGAAGTTCTCGGCCTGTCGGCCTCGCGAATCAATTGCGGGCTCCGAACCCTTCGCCGCGCGCTGAATCTCGCGTTCGAGTGGGGCAAACTGGAGCGGCCGGCAAAGATCACGCTGGCTAAGGGTGAGCGGCAGCGGGATCGCGTTCTGACGGATGGCGAATGGGAGCAGTACATCGAAGCTTGCCCGCAGCCTTGGCAGGACGCTGCAACCATCATTCGTGGCACAGGAATGCGGCCTGGTGAGGTTTTCAGCCTTCGGTGGGAGAATATCTGCTTGAACGGCACCGGGGGCCTTATACAGGTCACAGAGGGCAAAACGAAGGCCGCTCGCCGGATGCTCCCGATGGTGCCGCTCGTTTACGCTGCCCTGAAGTCAAGACAAGAGGCAGCCGGAAACCCCGAGGAAGGCTGGATTTTCCCAGCCTCATCCCGCGAAGGGCACCTGAACAAAGACACTGCGAAGGACCAGCACAAACGGGCCCTGGTATCGGCCAGCGCCAAGGCGGAAAAGGCGGGCCAGAAGCCCTTGCGGGCCTTCCAGCCCTACGTCCTCCGTCATACCGCGCTGACGCAACTGGCAGAGGCAGGGTGCGACGTTTTCACGCTGGCGCGGATCGCAGGCCATTCCTCGATCACGATTACGCAGCGCTACGTTCACCCGCAAGCAGATGCTATCGAGCGAGCGTTTCAGCAGTCCGCTAGAGCCATGCTTCCTGCACCGGTAACCACGGATCGATGGCTGCCCTGATTGGCCCCTTCCCTCCCGCGAAAGAGTCATCGGCTATGTGGGAAGAATTTGGGAGAATAGCCTCAAGTGGCAGATTTTTAAACTCTTATGCAGTTGGTCTCCCGCTCTGGCGCACCATGAAGCCGTTCTGTTGCCAGAAGGTCCGGTGACGAAGCGCACAGAATCTGCCGATAGGGTTCTTGCACAGTAGAAGATGAGAACTTGCAGGCGTGCCACGCATCTGATAGAAGGAAGGGGCGATAGAATGAAATGGAACGGCTCCTCACCGCGTGGTCGCACTCACGGCTACCCCTTGCGTTTACCATGAGGAGGAAGTAAATGCCTACCACATTCCTTAATCTCACAGATCTCGACAATCGTATCCGCGCATTCGAGCAGCGCTTCGGGGTTTCAAGCGTCGAGATGCTTCAGGATGCTTCTGTGCGCGCCAGCATCTCAGAAGACACTCTGCTGAAGTGGGAAGCCTATGTGCGTCAACGCGTCTACCTTCGCGACGTGAACGTTGATTGTCACAGTTCGTACCTTGATCAAGTCCATCCTGGCGATCCCGCTGAATCGCGGCAAGAGTCGGACGAACTTGCCTTCGCGGCCTGAGGCGCGTGGATTATTTCGAATTCAGAAGAACTCTAGAGGCATCGCTGGGGAAGCTGAATATCCCCAGCGATTGTCATTTACGCGAGCCGAATTGGGAGGTCCTGCTGCCTCCACACTCGTGGATAGTTGAGTATTTTCTAGACTTTTCAGATTCCAAACACGTTCGAATCTGGGAAAATTACGAGAAATTTGCGGGCCTGCAGATGAGCCGGAAATTACAGTGGGCGTATCACTATGGCCCTACCACGTCATTAGACGAGAACAGCGCTGCTGCCAAAGGAAATCCGGATGATCCTCTCGATCTGCGAATTGACACTTGCAGCGGTCTTCACATGCACTATGGTCAGCGGGAACCGCATTACGCGCAGGATGCCTTGACGGGCATTATCCTGTCAGCTTTCGACGGCCTCGATTTCGTGCGAGCGGTCTTGAAACACCGAGCGAGCGGAAGATCTCTGCAACAAGTAATCGGATTTAGGATACGAACCCAATGAGCAGCTTCATCGCCCCGACGACATACTTCCTGCAAGAAGGCAGGGAGAACCTGTCTGAATGCCTGAAGGTTGCTTTCCAGGCAGCGCTGCAACACCGGGTGAAGACTATCGTGATCTTCACGGCCTATGGAGAAGGAGTGAAGCTGGCGCTTCAAGACTATTGCTCCCGGCCGGATTACGGCGATATCCGACTGGTCGCCGTCACTTTCCCCGCGGGAAAAGTCTTCAAGAATGCCGAGAGGGAATCCATCAGCGTGGAAATTGCCAGCGATGTTTCAGCGATGATGTTAGAACACGGAATACCGCTGGTGCGAGCCCATTTGCCTTTTGATCCGATCGCTCCGGCGCAGCCCTAAAGACAAAAATGGGGGCAGATTTCAACCTTCTCGCAGAGGCGCTAAACATGTTCTGTGGAAGCATGAGCCTATGCGTTCAGGCCATCTCAGTTGCATGTGACGCAGGCCATATCAGATCGAGGGAGCACGTTATCTCTTTGACTTCGGATACGGCAATTCTGGCCCAAGCAGCCGTGACGCGGGAAATGCTTTCGCAACTCGTAATCAGAGAGGTAATCTGCAAGCCGGCGGTTCTGACAATTGGACGACGCGAGTCACAGACACATCAGCTTCCAACGACAAAGGACGAAGGCACTGCAAACGTGCTTGAGGCACCTTCTCAAGTGAAACAATTGCCGGTCTCTGAAGCATCCGAGGAATAGCTCGGCTCAAGTTGTTCCGAGTGGACGGACTGGGCACAAATTTGGGCACAGTCTGGCAACGGCCACGTCTGCTCCTGTCTAAGCTGATGGTGCGAAAGGGGGGACTCGAACCCCCGATGGGTTGCCCCGCCAGATCCTA
>CAWFXK010000006.1:0-292791 GCA_963819725.1 uncultured Acidobacteriaceae bacterium | reverse complement strand
AACATCGATAGCGCGTGTCAACAATTCCTCAAAATGAGAGCGTGACATGATCTCGCGCTCGATATTCGACACCAGCAACCTTTAGAGGAATTGCATTTCGGAACCGCGGGAAGAAAACCGTCGAACACCGGACAAACCATTGAACAACTGGAAAGAAGATCTGTATCAGTCTTATCTTTCGAGCGGACATGTCCGGTACACAGGCGGTTCCGCGGAGGAATTCCTGCGGGGCCGCCAGGCTTATCTCCAGCTAATCATTCGCAAATATTTTCCTGACAACCACGAATCCAGCATCCTCGATATCGGATGTGGTCACGGTGCGCTGGTTTATTTTCTTCGCCGGGCCGGCTACGTCAACGTTCGAGGGACAGATGCATCGGCGGAGCAGGTCGATCTGTCGCGCCATCTCGGCATCTCGGGCGTGGAGTTGGGAGACGCCGGGGAATTTTTGGGTGCCTGCTCGACTGGTAGCGCCGATGTCGTCGCCCTCTTCGACGTGCTCGAGGATCTCACACGTCAGGAGGCGTTTGACCTGCTCCGCGAGGTGAGGCGGGTGCTGTCGCCCGGCGGCTTGTGCATCGGCCATGTGCCGAATGCAGGCGGCATCTTCGGAACTGTCATCCGCTACGGCGATCTGACGCACGAACAGGCTTTCACGGCTTCATCCGTCCGCCAGATGTTTGGGGCGCTCGGATTCCGCGAAACCAAATGCTTTGAAGACAAACCGGTGGTCCACGGGATCACCAGCCTCGTTCAAAGACGAATCATCTGGGAACTTGGCAGTGCACCGTTTCGCCTCCTGTATAGCGCGGAAACGGCTGATTTGGGCCCCATTCTCTCGCAGAACTGCCTGTTCGTAGCCCAATCGACAGCAGGAAGTATATTGATCCGATT
The DNA here is from genome assembly GCA_963819725.1 of uncultured Acidobacteriaceae bacterium. Classification (GTDB taxonomy): domain Bacteria; phylum Acidobacteriota; class Terriglobia; order Terriglobales; family Acidobacteriaceae; genus Palsa-343. The sequence continues at coordinate 291,897 of CAWFXK010000006.1, read as the reverse complement.
GTGGAAACTGATTTTTCAATTGGCGGTTGGCGGTAAATCGTGTGGTAAATGTCTCCTTTTTGTGTTTATCCAAAAAGAGCAGAAACCCACTCGCGTTCTGGTCACTGGAGCCGCGGGCTTTCTCGGGTCCCATCTCTGCGATGCGCTTCTGGCGGAGGGCCACCGGGTAACGGGAACCGACAATTTCAGCACCGGCAACTCCGCCAATCTCGAGCATCTGAAAAATGAATCCCGATTCGACCTGATCGAGCACGACATCTGCACACCGTTCGATTTCGGGCCGGTCGATTACGTGTTCAACTTCGCGTCGCCGGCCAGTCCGGTCGACTACATGCGAATCGGGATCGAGACCCTGCGGGTGGGCTCGGATGGGACCAGAAACGCCCTCGAGACCGCGAAGAAGTATGGTGCGCGTTTCCTCCACGCGTCGACCTCGGAATGCTATGGCGACCCGATGGTGCATCCGCAGCCAGAGAGCTACTGGGGCAATGTAAATCCGGTGGGGCCGCGTTCGGTCTACGACGAGGCGAAACGATTCTCCGAAGCCCTGGTGATGGCGTATCACCGCTACTACGGGGTGGACACGCGCCTGGTGCGGATCTTCAACACCTATGGGCCGCGGCTGCATGGCAACGACGGCAGGGTCATTTCGAACCTGATGGTGCAGGCTTTGCAGGGCAAAGATCTGACCGTCTACGGCGAGGGGACGCAGACGCGCAGTTTTTGTTACGTGTCCGATGAGATTGAAGGGATTTTGCGGCTCTCGCGCTCCGATGAGCATCTCCCCGTCAACATCGGCAATCCGGAGGAATGGACGATTCTGGAATGTGCACGGGTGGTGCTGGAGGTGACGGAATCGTCCAGCAGGATCCGGTTTGCTCCGTTGCCGGAAGACGATCCGGTGCAACGGCGGCCTGACATCGCCAGGGCGAAGCTGTTGCTGGGGTGGGAGCCGAAGATCGATTTAAAGACGGGGTTACAGCTCTGTCTGGAGTACTTCCGCCAATCGGTGGAGGATGGCCGAAGAGGGGCGTCCGCATTGCCTTCCGAGATGCGCGCCGATTAGCGGAGCGGGGGCATCGGTTCTGCCAGGATCGCCGGTTGGGTAGAATCGATAAGGTGGTCTGACCAGCAGGGAGACCCGCGAAGTCCCTGATATATTTAAGAAGCTGTACTGTGTCTACACGGAACCCCGCCAGTGTCGGGGATTCCGCGTTGCCAAACCGGAAAGGACAACTCGATTGTGTTGATGATTCGTCTGGCGCGCGTGGGCGCGCGCAAGCAACCTTATTACCGCGTCGTCGTGATTGAAAAGGACCGGGCGCGGAACGGACGGTCGGTGGAGGTGGTGGGAACCTACAACCCGCGCACCAGCCCGGCATCCGTCGATTTGAAGCTTGAACGTATCGAATACTGGAAAGGCAAGGGAGCCCAGCCGTCGGACCGAGTAGCGAAGCTGCTGCGTTTGGGTCCTTCGTCGGCTGCTCAGCCTCCCGCGCCAAAGAAGGGTGCGGAAGAGAGTACGGACGCCTCGACGGCGGCCTAGATCGGCTTCGTTACGGAGGGGTCAACCGCTCGCCTGCTCCAGATACCTCCCAAAAGTTACTTTTGCATTTCCGGGGTAAGAAAGTCTGCGGATTGTTCTTTGGACCGCTGCAGCCTTTACGGCAGTATCCGCGATAACCCCGGAAGATGAACGACGTGTGTCTTCCCAATGGGGGGCAGGGATGAAGACGACCGATAAACACGACAACATGCAGGAATTGGTAACCCAGATTGCGCGAGCGTTGGTGGATCTTCCCGAGGCAGTGATCGTTGAAGCGGTGGAGCGAGAGGAAAGCACGGTGTTGCGGCTCCGCGTTGCTCCCACCGACGTGGGTAAGGTGATCGGGAAACAAGGCCGGACCGCGCGCTCCATGCGAACGATCCTCGGTGCGGTGAGCATGAAGCACCAGCACCGGTACACCCTCGACATCCTCGAAGAAGACGGCGGGGCAGCCGAAGACGGCGAGTAGCGGCGCCGGTGTTGGCCGGTGCTGCCCACCCATCGCATGCGATCCGCGGGGAACATGCTGTTGCGGAGAGGCTGAAACGGAACGCATGGCCGTGTTGAGGGCATCGATGCGGCCGCTCGGCGGGAGGCAGTGGGGTACGTGGCAGACCGCGCAGATCCCAAATGGGTCCTGGTGGCGAGATTGGTCCGGCCGCACGGGCGGCGTGGCGAACTCGTTGCCGAAATCCTGACGGATTTTCCCGAGCGATTCCACGACCGGCCGCGGCTGGTTCTGATTCCGCCGGAGCGTATCGCTACACGTCCGCGCGAAATGGAGCTGGAGAACTTCTGGTTTCTGCGCAGCCGGGTTGTGATGAAATTCCGCGGAGTCGATTCCATCAACGAGGCCGAGTCGTTGCGCGGATTCGGAGTTGCGATTCCCTTTGCGGAGCGCGCCCCGCTGGAGGCCGGCTCGGTCTATGTCAGCGACCTGACCGGTTGCCGGATCATCGATCTGAATCGCGGCGGGTTGGAAGTGGGCACGGTGGTGGCTGTGGATCGCGAGTCGTCCAATACCGAGCTTCTGGTGGTGCGCCCAGCAGAGCGCAGGGCGGGCGAAGAAGTCTTGATCCCGTTCGTGAGGGAATTTCTGGTGCGGATGGATGCGGACAACCGCCGGCTGGAAATGCGGCTGCCCGAGGGTCTGCTCGAGATCAACGCCCCCATGACCGAGGAAGAGAAGCGGGAAGCCGGGGAAAAGCGCACGGCGCTCGGAACGCTACTTCTCCTTCTGGATCTTTTTCACAATGGCATCCGCGAATTTGCCATAAGCAGAGTCGTCGGAGCCTTCGCCATGAGCGACAGGCTTATGGCTGTCCGCTTTGCGCAGCGAGTATTCAACCAGCGTATTGGCGCCGATTTTCGTGCCCTTCACCATGAGGCTGACGCCCTGACTCGCACTGGTCTGGGTTCCGCCCAGGGTGCCGGCGAAGTTAGGGCTGTCCGGACCCAGTTCTTCTCTCCACAGGGTCGCCACCCATGTGCAGTTGCGCCGCTGCGCTTCGGCTTCGATTTCCTTCGCGGTAAAGCCGGAGATGGGGACAAAGTCGAGGGCCGGCGCCGGAGTACGCGTGGTGAGTTGCTTTGCAATGGTACTGGCGTCGAACCCGGCATCGACATCGGCAGAATGACCTTGCTTCTGCTGGAAGATGCAGACGAGGGGGTTCTGGGTGGGGGGGTCTGGGCCAACAGGGTGGGTGCAAGGACTGAAGACAGTCCGGCGAGCAGCGCGATAGCTCGGAACATCGTCGTGAACTCTCCTTCGGGAAGGTGAAAAGTATAACGCAACGGTTGTTTCCGCAGCGGATTTATGAGGCGGGATGGGCCAGGACGGTAACGCAATCCTGTGCCGGCCGTCCATGGGGTGGCGGTCCCACGGGGGTCCTGCGCGGCGGACGTTCCGTCAACGGTACAATCGGGTCCGCAGGGCAGGGGTGGCTGGTACGCTGCCGGAGGGGAGCGCGCATGAGGAATGGCGTTCTGTTGGTGGTTTTGGTGCTGGGCGGGGTGGCGGCGACGGCTCCGGCCAAAACGAAAAAAGAAGAAGTGATCCCGAAGCTGTTCTGCAACGCGCAATATGTTTCCGTGCAGACCTACGAGGGCGACCCTGACGCCTATCTTGCGCGCCAATATCCGTCGGACTACGATGCGGCCAGTGGGCGTTCAGAACCGGATCGAGCACTGGGGCCGATACCGGGTGCTGTACCCACCCGATCAACAGTCGGTGGATCTGGTTTTCGTGGTGTGGAAGGAGCGCAAGACAGGGAACCGGCTTCCGGGCCAGCCGACGGAGATGCCGCCGGTAGGCGGTCCACGCGAGGCGAGGTCGGGGACCGGAGGGCCGGGGCAGAATCCGGGGCAACCGGGCCAGCCGCAGAGGGGGCCGGGACAGAGCCCCGGAGTGGATGATGGGCCGGGCGACGTGGGAGTCACCCATGGCGGCGGAGCGGGCTTGGGTGGGGTCTTTCCCGCGGACGATCAGCTGGCGGTGTATACGTCGTTTGGCGACCAGAACACGAGCGCGCCGCTCTGGAAGCACTCCCTGAAGGACGGGCTGAGGGAACCGGATATGCCGCTGTTCCGCAAGTTTGCGGATGCGGTAGATGATGCCTGCTCGGATTCGAAGTAGGTCGCCGGCTCAGTCTTCGACGAAGGACTTAAGGCGAGCGAGAGCCCGATCCCACTCGGCAGAGATGCGGTCGAGATAGTCGCGTACCTGGCGCACAGGTTCGGGGTCCAGTTCAAAGAGGCTATGGCGGCCGGACCGAACGCAACGGACGATCCTGGCACGCTCGAGCACGCGCAGGTGCTTGGTGATGGCCTGACGTGTGAGATGCGACCCATGCGTGAGCTGCGAGATGGACCAGGGACCGTCATGGCTGAGCCGGGAGAGCAGCGACAGGCGGGTAGCGTCGCCCAGCGCGGCGAAGGTACTCGCCGTACGGGCGGACGACTGATGCAATGCGGCAGGGTTCGAGGTGCGGCCGCGGGATGTGGGTGTCCCGCGGCGAGCGGTGCGCCTGGGTGACCGGGATTCACGGATGCTGGGTGACATACTCCTCGATGTTCTTCATCTGGATGGCCCAGCCTTCGCTGTTGCGCAGGAAGGCTTCATTGCGGCGTGCGTCGGGGATGTCGCTGAAGCCGGATTCGGTGACTTTGAGCAGGGTGCCGGTGGCGGTTTTCTCCAGATGGAACTCGACAAGGGTCGGGGTTTCACTGGAGTAGTCGACCGCGGGATCGACAGCGTAGGGATGCCAGGTGAAGGCGAAGTACTGCTCGGGGTCGATGGCCTGAACTGTAGCGCGCCAGGTGAGGTGTTCGTAGCCCGGATAGAGAACTTTGCCGGTTGCAACTTCGCCGGCCTTGAACGGGGTGTCGAGCTGGACCCGGAACCAGGCGCCGAATTCGTTGTGGTCGGTAAGAGCGCGCCAGACGCGGTGTATGGGAGCGTTCAGCTCGATGGATTTCTCGATGCGATCGGCGGTTTGATTCTGGACATGAGTAGCGGTGGGCATAGGCAACCTCCCGGTTGCATATTACGCCCGGGGCTGTGGAAATGCAACCCGACGGTTGCATAAAGTTCAGTGGCGGATCAACGTCCACGAGCACGGGCTTCGGCTGGATCTGGCCAGTTCCGGACGGTGTTCAGAATCGAACAGCTGGGTCGTACTCAGGCTGCAGCGGTGAGGAGCACAGGCTCGTTCTTGGTGATGACGATGGTGTGCTCGTAATGGGCGGCGAGGCCGCGGTCGGCGGTGCGCACCGTCCAGCCATCTTTGGCCAGCACCGACTTTCCAGAGCGGCTGGCGATGATGGGCTCGACGGTGATGACCAGGCCTTCGGTAAGGAAGTCCGAGGCCGAAGGATCGGGCCAGTTAGGCACGCTGGGCTTCTCGTGGATGGTGCGGCCGATGCCGTGGCCGCACAGGTCGCGGATCACGTGGAATCCGGAGGCGCTGACTTCCTTTTCGACGACGCGGCCGATGTCGCGCACCCGATGACCGGCGCGGGCGACCTGCATGGCTTCGTGGAAGGCGCGCCGGGCGCAGACCGCGAGCCGGTTGCCGATGGAGGACTCCGTGGTGGGCGGTCCGACGATGACGGTCTCCGCAGCGTCCGCCATGAAGCCGTCTTTCGAGATGGTGACGTCGAGTTTGAGCAGGTCGCCGTTGCGCAGGCGACGATCCGACGGGATGCCGTGGACGATCTCGTCGTTGACGCTGATGCAGCTGACCCCGGGGAACTGGTAAACGGTGGTGGGTCCGGAGACCGCGCCGTTCCGGCGCATGACCTCGCCGCCGATTTCGTCCAGCTCTCCGGTGGTGACGCCGGAGCGAGCGGCGGCTTTCATCGCTTCGAGCATGAGGCGGACGATGCGGCCGGATTCACGCATAGCGGCAAATTCTTCGGGCGTGTGGATAGACAATGGAACTTCCTCTCCCTTCTATTTTCTCAGGTTCATCCCGCGGATCCGCCTGCACGCCGGCGTTTTGGGGTCGCGTCTCGCAGCATGGCCTCGCGCAGGAGTCCGTTGAGTCGGGTCTGGTAGCCTTTGCCCTGCTTGCGCAGCCACACGATGACGTCGGCATCGAGACGGACCGTGAGTTGCTTTTTAACCGGACGGTAGAAGAGGTTGGGCCTGGCATTGCGCCAGAATTTCTCGTTCAGCGGAGGAATGTCGGAGTAATCGATCTCGCTGTCGGGACGGGCGGCCAGGGCCGCGAGCCGCTTAATCTCACGAGTTGTCGGCTTCGATTCCTCAAGCGTCTTTCGAACGAATTTCCCCATAGCGGATTCGCTCCAGTCGGTTGGCTCTGCGGGCTGAGATGATCCGGATCACTTCATCCTGCCCTTCCTCGTAAACGGTATGCGCGACCGTCAATACGGTCCCACCGTCGAATATCCCGATCGTCTGCCAGCGGAGCTCGCCATCGACGATGCGATCCGGCTCGGAGATCGAACCGGGATCGTCAAATACACGCATGGCGTTCTCGAACGTCACACCGTGCTTGCGCCGGTTGCTTTGCGCTTTGACCGGATCCCACTCGAACAGGGTCACAGCAGCAATCTCCATTGTAACTACAGTTTCATAACTACGCAACTACTCGCCGAGCAGCAGCCGTTCGGCCGAGAGCGCCCGCCCGGTAGCGGGGTCGCATTCGATGACCAGCGCAGCCATGCGCGGGTCGCCCTTAGCCGCCTCGAATTTCGACGGCATCGACGTGAGGAAGCGCTCCAGCACCAGCTCTTTCTCAACGCCAATGATGGAGTCGTAGGGACCGCTCATGCCAACGTCGGTTTGATACGCCGTGCCGCCGGTGAGAACGCGATTGTCCGCGGTAGGGATGTGCGTATGCGTGCCGATGACCGCAGTGACGCGGCCGTCGAGATACCAGCCCATCGCGCATTTCTCCGAAGTGGCTTCGGCGTGGAAGTCGACCACGATCACTTTGGCGGTGATTGCGGACAGCAGCCTGTCGGCCGTGCGGAAGGGGTCTTCGTTGTTCGCCATGAAAACGCGTCCCTGAAGTGACAGAACCGCGTAGGCCTGGCCGGAAGGGAGCACTCCCTGGTAAACACCATAGCCAGGGGTATTGGGCGCGTAGTTGGCCGGCCGCAGGATACGGCGGGCGCGATCGTGGCCATCGGGCGTAGCGGACTTCAGATAGTCGATGATCTCCTTCTTGTCCCACACATGGTTTCCAGTAGTCAGGACATGCGCGCCGAGTTCGAAAAGCTCGTCGGAGATGGCCGGTGTCAGGCCGAATCCACCGGCGGCGTTTTCCGCGTTGATAATGACGAGGTCAACCCCGCGACCGGTGATGATGTGACCGATGTGTTCCCGCACGATGCGACGGCCGGCACTGCCGAACACATCGCCGACGAAGAGGATACGCATGAGCTACAGGGTACAGGGTGCCGGGAGCAGGGTACAGAGCACCTGGAACGGGGTTGCGTGTCCGCGGACGGACAGGCGTAGGCGTTGTTACAGATTTCATGTGACGCCGCAGAAGCTGTGGTAGGTTGGGATGCATGGCCGCAAATACCCGATTCGCAACTGGCGTTCATGCGCATGGTCCTGCTCGCTGCTGAACCGGATGGACTGCAGACCTCAGAAGATGTAGCCGGCAAGCTGAACATCAATCCCGTCGTCATTCGACGCGTGTTTTCGCTGCTGCACCGCGCGGGCTTGCTGCAGAGCCAGAAGGGTCCGCATGGAGGATCGAAGCTGGCGCGTTCACCCAAGGCGATTACCCTGGCCGACATCTACGGGGCTCTGGACGGCGGCGATCTTTTCCACACCGCATCGCTGTCGGTGCAGACCGCGAAAGTTGGCGGAGCGCTGAAGAAGGTCTTCGAAAGCGCGGAGACCGCGATGCGCGACCAGCTGGAGAAAACCACGCTCAACGATCTGGCCAAAAAGGCTGGGAAAAAGGGGAAGAAGTAAGGCCAGATGGACGCTTCAACTTAGGCGTCCATCCATGGCGACCAGCAGCTTCCCTGAATCCGCCACCCATCGCGCAATCAGCACCACCGCAATCAGAATCAGAGACACCGTCAGCCCGCTCCACAACCCCGACAGTCCCCACCCGAACCGGAAACACAGCAAGGCGCCGAACGGCAGTCCCAAAATCCAGTAGCCTGCGAAATTCATCAGCATCGGGAAGCGCGTTTCACCCAGCCCGCGCAGCGCCCCAGTCGAGACCGTCTGGATCCCGTCGAAGATCTGAAATCCTGCAACAATCGCCAGGATGTGCGCGCCCAGCGCCACCACGCTCTGGTCGCGCGTCCAGATATGAATGATGGGCTGCGGGACCACAAGGAAAAGCACCGCCATCAGCGCCATGAATCCTGCGCCCAGGCCGATCGCCAGCAGCCCCGCACGCCGCGCCCTGGCAGCATGGCCCGCTCCAATGGCATGGCCCACCGCAACCGCGGCTGCCGCTGAAATTCCCAGCGGAACCATATACGTATACGCCGCGCAACTCAGCACGATTTCGTGCGTAGCCAGCGCAATCGGCGACAGGTGCGAGGCCATCACGGTCGCCGCGCCGAATGCCGCGACTTCCAGCACCACCTGCGAGGCCGCCGGCAGCCCCAGCCACAGCAGAGCGCGAATGCGCGTCCAGTCCGGCCTCGGCCAGTGCGCGAACAGCGGATGCCCGCGGCCGTTTTCGTGCGCCCACGCCGCGTACACCAGCACGCCCGCCATGTAGATGCGCGCAAACACCGTCGACAGCGCCGACCCCGCAACGCCCAGGGCAGGGAAGCCGAAGTGGCCGTAAATGAAAATCCAGTTGAACGCCAGATTCACCAGGTTCGCGCTCACCAGCGCAAACGTCACCGGCCGCACCCGCGCCACGCCCTGCAGATAGCGCCGGAATCCGCCATAGACCAGCAGCGGAAACGTCCCCCAGTTCAGGATCGACACATACGACCGCGTCAGCCCCGCCACCGTCGGATCGACGCCGCGCCCCGTAAAGATGCGCTCCCCCGCCAGCATCCCCAGCATCAGCACCGGCGTGAACGCCATAGCAATATAGATCGCCTGCGCCAGCGATCGGTGGCAGTCGTCGAACCGGCCCGCGCCCCACGACTGCGAGACCAGCGTGTCGAGCCCCAGCAGCACGCCGATGCCGAACAGCGAAGGCGCGTAGTAGATGGCGTTGCCGAGGCCCGACGGCGCCGATGGCGTCCGGCCCCAGGCGGCCCACCATGATCAGGTCGACGATGGTCATCGTCATCCAGCCGAGCTCGGAGAGAACAACGGGGATCGCCAGCGACAGCAACGCGCGAAACTCTGCGCCCAGCTGCGGCCGCTCGACAGGCCGCTCGAACACCGCGGCCTCAGGCGAGGCGCCGTCGCTCGTCCGGCTTTCCGGATCCTCGATTTGGCCTTCGGCAGACATAGAGAATCTCCGATTGCGTCTCTGCTTTGAACGGGCACGGCGTTCAGCCGAGCCGTAGATCATCCATAGAATGCGACTTCGGTCGTTGAGGGATGAATTCGAGTTGTTCAGAGCCTCCAGCGAGGGAGACTGTGCTGGCAAACAGGGCTTGCCAATTGTAGACGTGACGTCCCTGAAATTCCTTTCGCTTGTCATCCTCGCGCAGCGAGGATCGGTAAAAGAGCGGGCCTTCAGGCCCGCGTCACAGCCCGCGAATTTCGCGGGCTTCAGCCCCGGCGTTTTTGAACTGGCTTTTTCCGCAAGGGGTCGATGACCAGGGAGCATGGCTCGTGGATGCAGCAGGCCGCTCCCCTTGGCAGATTCGGGTGTTAGATTAAGGACAGCGTGCAATGCGCAACCGGCGCGGTCCTGGACGGCGCCGACGACGCGGAGAGATGGCCGAGTGGCTGAAGGCGCACGCTTGGAAAGCGTGTATGCTCGAAAGGGCATCCAGGGTTCGAATCCCTGTCTCTCCGCCATTCAAGGTCAGTAGAACGCGGATTACGTCCTGCCGAAACAATGCCACAAAATCGCCAAGCGTGAGCCTTTTAGGCGGATTTCTTGCTCCGTTTGCGAGCCGCCCAACCGTTTTCTCTACGTAAACAAAAAATAGCGTTCAATTTGATGAAAAACGACTTGCAGGCTATTTGACTCGGCCATCGAAACGCCTCTTGAACCCATCGGAACCGCCGTGGTATTTATGGTCCCTTTCGTTCAAGGTATTTCTTCGATTCCGGCGATGCCAATCATATTCGCGTCAATAAAAGCCGGATAAGGTCCGCAATCGTTCTCCACACCCGATCAAATAGAGACTCCGCCGTTTTTGGTTCGTAGAAACCCGCAAACTCATCGCGCTCTAAATCCCGATGCTCGACGAACCTATTTCGGTACGTCCAAGTTCATCCTGCCAATTCGCCTTCTGAGTCCGCAAATATTCAATTACATGAGCGTGGTTGGGATGCGCTGCGCTAAAGGCAGTGGCACCCGATTCAAAGTTGGCGGTGTCCTGGAACAGAAATCCTATATCGAATCCCAGAAGCTTTGTCGCTTTGGGCGTAAGCGTCTTGTACGCTCGCCACAATGCGCTTGTGAAGTCTTCGAAATGCTGTCTTCTGTTTAATAGAGGGATTTGCTTTCCATTGAATGCCCGAATCAACCTTAAGTGCTCGTAGGTGGGTAACAGGCCCTCTACTAGCACGGTCATGATGGCTTTCTTGATGTTACTTTTCTGTGCCTCTGAGAATCGAGCGGCCCCAATGTAGCCCATAAATTCGACAAATTGCCAAACGAACTCATCGTTTGTCCCGACAGAGGAGAAAATCTCTTGAGGCCACTGATTCGGCTCTTTGCCATTGTTATGTACGAGGACGATGCTCGACTCGGTTAACATCGCCAGCGACCTGCCATATGCGACCATTCCAGTGATTCGACCCGACATTGTCTCTAGCGAAGACCTCATACCAGAATACCGCGTCGCTTATCGGTTTAATAAGAGACTCACGCGCCCATGCACCGCCTGAAGGCTAATCGTTACCAGATTGGCGTACCACCTATAATTTCAGGCATGAATTGGCGCAAAAACTGGCATCGGGTGGGCGCTTTGCTCTTGGCGCTCATTCCGGCTGTTTTGGCCCCATGGACAAATGCGATAGCGACCGGCACGCCATTGAACGGGACGGGGATTGTCCGCTTTTGAAAGCCGCAATCCACCACACATTCAGCTTCGAGCTATGGCAAGCTGTTGTGTTGCTGGCCGTCCTTCTGTGTCTTGTGCTCGTGGTCCGCGCCTACCGAGAGCAGCACGCTAAAACCGCCCTGAGTGTTGTGGTCTTGAGTTCTCCGCCTCCCCGGTGGAGCATCGGCGCTGTGGGGAAGACACCGGTCATGTTTGTGCATTTTCGGGCACAGTGCACACACTGACCACGCTCGCTGAGAATCGTGAAAATCTACCTGAAGGGTACGATAGTCGCGGCATTAAGAGAGTTGTGACCGGCCCACGACGAATCTGTTCAGGTACATACCGGCGTCCGCCCCATCCTTCAATGGGCGCAAAACATTTGTTCGCCGCGCAATTTTGATAGATCAATTCGGAACGAAGCATCGTACGGAGCCAATACACTTTCAACCCTCGCCTGATCCCATCCCACAGCCTCCCGCAATGAGCTGTCACTTCTGCGGGCAGCCCGTTGCCTGGAGGACTTGGCCGAATCCGCCGCATTGTTTGCGCACAAGAAGTGCGTCCGATAGGCCGACTGCCGATTGCGCGTCGTGATAACGCCGGTTCATCAGACGGGAATCAAGAAGCACCCCCGCGCCCTTCCCAAAATGGAACCCCTCCCGATCCTCCAGCATCAGTTCAAAAGCCGTGCCGAGAGAACCGCGGAGAAGGCTGGCCCTCCAGCCTTACGCTTTCCTCACCCCGCACACGGATAAGTGTCAGGGCACGACTTTCAGTCATGCTGAAAAAAGCGCGCCGATCTCCCCCCACTTAGCTGCAGAAACACCCAAAGGCTCGCCACCGCGAGCCTTTGATTTTGCCGAATACCGTCTTTCGCCGGAAAGGAGGAAACGAATGCCCATCCCATGCACGATTACCGCCGCCGTCTACTCACCCTCTGTCGTCATCGCCCTCCGGCCTGTTTTGCCCCCTTCCAGCCTGGTCCCCCCGGCCCCCCGCTTCCCGCGTCGATGCAGCACTCGAACCTGCCAATGCTGGATTCACAACCGCGAATACAGCACTCACGACCGCGAATGCGGCATTCACAACCGCGAATGCTGCAACGGCACACGCGAGCCAACTCACCTCGCTGCAATCATCAGGCTCGTTCGTGGACACGAATGCAGCATTCACAACCGCCAGTGCAGCACTGACAACCGCCTCGGATCTGCCCTGCCTCCAGCTACTTACAAGTTGTCAAATTAGTAAAGTTTGCGTAAGTCGCACAGATTCAACAACATCCAATCTTGTCTCCGGCGAAGAAAACCCTCACTTGCGCTCGCCCCACTCCGCGAGGCCATTAACGGGTCCGTAAACAGGACCGACCCTCCTAACCAACTTGTCAACAGAATCCCCCCCAGGACAACCCCAGCCGAATCAGCCGGCCTCCCGCACTCCTTGTCGAAAAAACACAACTTCCTGATGACAAGAAAGTTACTCTCTCACTCCGGATACAACAGCGCCGTCTCTCGCCGCCGGCCGAATTCCGCCAGACTCTGCTTCCACCTCTCAGCGATCTGCCTCGGGTCCTCTCCCGCCGTAATCGCATCAAGCGTCGCCCGATTCGCCAGCAGAGTATTCATCTTCTGGATCTGAAACGGTCCCGAATAGAGACGATGCAGCGCCGGAAGCGATCTCCACCCCAGCCTCCGGCGCGTCGAAGACGTTCCGGTCCGTCACCAGGATGCGAACCCCGTGACAGACCTCGCCCGCGTAAGGATAAGGCTTCCCAGGCATGAAGTCCGCAGGCATAGAAGCGAACGCCAGGCAGAGCCCGCTGGTTCAGGAAGTCAGCCAGGCGAGGGCCGTCGATCCAGGGCGCGCCGAACAGCTCGAAAGGAGTATCCGTCCCGCGCCCCACCGAGATATTGGTGCCTTCCACCAGCCCGAGCGCCGGATAGATGGTCGCCTCTTCGAGGTCGCGCAGATTCGGCGAAGGATTCACCCACGCCAGGCCGCTCGAATCGTACCAGTCGCCCCGATGCCAGCCCTGCATAGGGACGACCGTGAGGGACACGTTCAGGTGCAGTTGCTCCTTGTCGTACCGAGCCAGCTCCCCAAGCGTCATCCCATGACGAACGGGAATGGGCATGGAGTTGACATAGTTCTCCGAGCCGGCATCGGAAATGGGTCCCTGAACAGCCGCGCCGCCGATGGGATCGGGCCGATCGAGGACGACGATGTCGGTGCCGGTTTGCGCCGCCGCTTCGAGGAAATACCGCACCACGGCCTCGTAGGTGTAGAAGCGAACCCCGGCATCCTGCAGATCGATGACGACGGCGTCGAGCTTGCGCAACGAGTCGAGCGAAGGCCGCCGTTGCTCATCTTTGGAGCCGTACAGGCTGACCACGGGCAGTCCCGAGGCGGCGTCGGTGGAGTTGGGAACGCCGGGCTGGTCGTACGATCCGCCGATGCCGTGTTCAGGACTGAACAGCGTCGTCAGCGTCAGGCCAGGAACGGCAGCGGCGGCATCGTGCTGCAGGACGTCGATGGTGCGGCGGCCTGCGGCATCGAGTCCGGTTTGGTTCGTGAGCAGACCCAGACGCAGGTGGCCCGAGCGGCTTTGAGCAAGAGCGGCTAACTCAGCAGAAGTGATCCTTCTCGAGAACGTCGATGCCAGTTGCAACGTGATCCTGGTGGAGCGGCGGCTGGGTTTCTGCATGCGGTTCGCTCGGGAGGGGCGATCGACTGCAGGATGCCGATGTCCTGGGGCGCAGGCAGCGTGTGGTTCTGTTGCCATTGCGCGCGCGCCGCAGCGATTTTTGCACCACGCTCGACCCACAGGCGCGCGGCATCGTCATAGCGAGCGGTGACGTTGTCGAGCCAGTAGGGGCGGTTCTCGGCGAGCCAAACCTCGCTGTAGCGCGTGCGCAGATAGTCGTACCCATCGCGCAGATCCTCGCACAGGCCGTTAACGCCGGAAAGATCCCAGAGGTCGCGCGAAGTATGGATCGCGATGTCGTGATCCTGCTGGCCGTTGTAGAGGTGCATATACGAGTCGGCGATCTGATCGGCGACCTGAAATTTGAAGGCGAGGAAGTCGATGCGCCGCGCACCGAGGTCCATCGCGTCCAGCGCTTCAGGGTTGCGCAGATTGCCAGCGGCTCGCGCCTGCGCCAGCAGAGTGAGAGCGCGCTCTGCATCGAGGCGGACTTCGGCGCTCACCGGGCGAATCTTTGCGTCGATCTTCTGACCTTCCGGGCTCCAGGGATCGGCCCAGAAATATGCGTCGCGCGCATCGTCGAGCCCAGCGCGGACAAGGGCCTGATGCGCGGCGATGAGCGCGAGTTGCGCCTGATTGACGGCGTCGCTCGGGTCGCCGTGAAAGACAGGACCGTAGTCCTGCTGGAATCGGGCGATGTCACTGGTGCCGGGCTGCCAGGCCGCGGCCGCCCCGAAGAGAATGGCGTACCAGTCCTCAGCGAAGAGGCCCTCGCCGTCGTCATCCCAGACGGTGTTCAGCATGCCGGTGCTGCCGGCCTTTTGCCCGTCGGCGACGAAGCCCTGGATGTTCTTCAGGGCCATATCGAAGTTCGGCCATACGCGATTCCAGTTGTTGACGCCGGGCGCAACCCAGGTTTCCATGCCGGCGTTCGTGTAGGGATCGAGCCAGCGCGCGAAGCCCTGCGGTTCCGGCTCGTAATGCCAGGCGACGGCGATCATGTCGTGCGGCAAACGCGGGACCTGGTCGGGGCTGTTCATCGCCATATCGCCCCAAAAGAGCAGCCGCCGATGCAGGGGCGTGAGCGCTTCGTGAATCCGCGACAGCAGGTCGACGTAGACGGCGCCGAGGCCGCGCTGCTTCACTTCCTCGAGCGGTCTGGCCGCGGCCGAGTTCAAAGGTCTCGTCGGCGCCGATGTGGAGGAAGGGTCCGGGATAGATCTCAGCCAGCTCGTCGAACCATTGCGAGATGAGCTTGATCGTTCCGGGCTGGCCGGGCGCGAGTACGGCGCCGGTTGGAACCTCGGCCAACGGCGCGTATTGCTGCCAGAGAAGCACCTTGTGCAGATGACCGAAGGCTTCCTGCTCCGGAACGATGGTGATGTGGTAGGGGCGCGCGTACTCGACCAGCGCCTTCGCGTCTGCCGCCGACAGCGAGCCGCCAGGCAGGGGTGGCAGCGGATTCGACGTGTACTGCATGGTGTTTTCGAAGTAGGGCGAGTACAGATTGAGCTTGTATGCGGCGAAGGTGCGGATTTGCTGTTCCTGGTAGGCGAGGGTCGGCACGGGTCCGCGCGAGAGATCGTCGTGCACGCCGCGCCAGCGCATGGCCGGCCAGTCGCGAATGGCCGCTCCCTGGAGGATAGGAGCGGAGCCGCCGCGACGTTCCAGCTGGATGAGCGTTTGCACGCCGTAGAAGACGCCCGAGGCCGTGTGCCCAATGATGAAAGCCTCATGCGGGCTGGCAACGAGAACGTAGCCTTCGGGCTGCATCGCAGGGTCGAAGGTCATCTTTTCGCGATGAAGAATGCGGCGTGCCGAGGCGTTGCCGTCACGCAGCAGCCAGACGCGGAGGGCAGACGTTGTCTCCGACATGCGAACCCCGCGAATCTTGAGCGCATCGGCCAACGTTTTCGCGGCAAAGCGATCGTCGGGATCTCTGCCGGGCACGAGAATGCGCACCCCGCCGGAGAGGGAGAGATCGGGGCGGGAGGCGAACTCGCGCGGCTGGGGAATGAGGGGGGGCCGTGTTGCGGTTTGGGCGCTGACAGCAACGAGAGAGAGAGAGAGGAGGACAAACTTGAGGACAAGATTCAGGACAAAGTCGGCAGAGGAGCGCTTCACCGGTCGATTCTCACACATGGAGCAACGTGGCATGCGAACAGGACTGGCTCGAACTGTGAATCTGTCCCGCAGGCATCAAGAAAAGTGGCCGGGACCCAGGGGGATCCCGACCGGTTGATTACGGGTGGGACTAGAAGTCGAGTTTCCCGCCCAGCTGGATGATGCGCGGATCGCGATAGCTCGTGACCTGACCGAAGAGGCTGCTGGTGTTCGACGTGGTCACGCCGCTGTAGTTGGTATGGTTGAAGGTGTTGAAGGTTTCACCGCGGAACTGAAACTTCGCATGTTCTCCGATGTTGAAGTTCTTGTAGAGGGCGAGGTCCCAGCGCTGCCACCCTGGCCCGCGCACCGGGCCGCGGTGTTCGTTGCCGGGGGCCGTCGCACTGGTGTCAGCGACGAAGACGCTCTTGTTGAACCAGTTGGTGCGGGTGTGAATTCCGGCTCCGGAGTTCGGGTTCCCGGTCTGGTTGGGGCGAGCACCGGCGGCGCTGGCGGAATCCAGAAGGCCCTGACCGGCCGGATCCGCGCTGGTCGTCACTGTGAGCGGGAGGCCACCGTTCATGTACACCAAACCGCCGAGTTGCCATCCGCCCAGCACGTGACCGGTGAGGCCCTGCTGCGTGCGGGAGAACGGGAGCGCGTAGACGAAATCCGCATTGAACATGTTGCGGATGTCGTACTGCGCCGGGCCGTACTCGCCGGCGATGTTGTAAACGTTCTGCACGGCGGTGCTGCGGTCGGTCTGATTGTTGGTCAGAGCTTTCGACCAGGTGTAGTTGGCGTCAATCAGCGAGCCGTCTTTGAATCGCTTCTGCACGGCCGCCTGCAGGGAGTTGTAGTTCGAGGTGAACCAGGGTTCGATGGCGTTGATGGCATCGTAGCCCAGCGAGGGACGAATCCGGTTCAGCAGCGTGGTGTTGGAGCGCGTGATGCTGGGCACGCCCAGGCTCTGCCATGCGCCAGGATGCGGCTGGTTGAGGTCCACTTCACCCAGCAGGTGCGTGCCGAGCGAGTCGACGTATCCGATGTCGGAGATCAGGTCGGGAGCCCATTGCTGCTGCAGATCCAGACTGAATTGCTGCCCGTAGGGAAGCGAGGACTGGTACTGCGTGGCATGGAGCGCGGGCGGTACGGTGCTGACGTTCACGGTTCCCGACAGCGGGTTCGACAGGCTGCTCGCGTTGATGGAGATGCTGTGCACGTAAGGCGGATTCTGGAAGATGTTCTGCTCGATATCGCCGACCAGCGACGAGTCGAAGGCAATTCCATAGCCGCCGCGCAGAGCTGTCTTGCCGTTGCCGTAGACGTCCCAGGCAAAGCCGACGCGCGGAGCAAAAGCCTTATTGGCCTGCGGAGCCGGATGGTCACCGAAGGGGGCGCCGGAGGTTCCGGCAACGACAATGCCATTAACGGGGTTATAGCTGGGGTTGGGCGATGCGCCGCCGGCACAGGGTGCAGCGGTGCAGATGTGTCCGTTGCTGTCGATGGTCGGCGCCGCGGAGGAGGAGTAGATCAGCGGGTCAAAGTTCGTCAGCATCTTGTGCTTGTCGATCGGCTGCTGGAAATACGAATAGCGAACGCCGGCGTTGACGGTAAGACGAGGTGTAACCTTCCAGTCGTCCTGCAGGTAAGCTTCGAACTGATCCATGCGGATGTCCGGAGTCAGGTCGAGCGAAGCCTGAGAGAACGATGCTTGCTGGCCCAACAGGAACCAGGCCCACGACTGGTAGAAGGAACTGAGAGCCGCCGAGCCGGAAGTCGGATACGGTACTCCGGTATTGGTGAAGCCGAAGCTGCCGGCGTTGCTGCCTGCGGCATTTTCCGACTTCTGATAGTAGTGATAGATTGCGCCGGCGCGCAGCGAATGGTTGCCGAGAATGTAGGTCACGTTCGCGTAAGGATTGCGATCGCGGTTGTAGTCGCGGTAGGGACCGTAGCTGCCCAGCGCCGTGCCCCCGGTGAAGGAGAGGCTGGGAACGCGACCCAGGGTGGAAACATAGGGCAGCGTTGGTTTGACATCCGGTGACTGAGCGGACTCCAGATAGCCGCTGGGATTAGAGAGAATCGCGCCATAGGAATAGGCGAAGCCGCCGTCCACCAGGAATTTTGGGGAGAAGGTATAGAGGAAGTGTCCCAGATAGTTTCTGCCTGGGGCATTGGTGCTGGTGACGCCCACTCCGGGGAAACCGGCTCCCTGGAAGAGCCCTCCCGGTTCTACGGTGGGGATGGAGTCGTCGACGACACGGACGAAGACGCTGAACTTACTGCCGAAGTTCTGGTCCAGACGTCCGATTTCCTGAGTCTCGTTATAGATATTGCGCTCGACGGTATTCAGGGTGATGGCCGAGCCGGTGCTGTCGGTGATGTTGCCCGCGGGAATCTTGCTGAGTACATCCTTGATATAGGCCTGAGCGGTGGGATTGATGTTATTGATCTGCGTGGAAGTCTGGGTGCAGGTGCCGTTCGCATTCACCGCAACGCACACAGCGACCGGGAATGTTCCGGTGCGCATGGCGGTGGTGGGATCGCCCGCGAGAATGAGGCTGCTGTAGGTGATGACCCGGCGGAATTCCTGCGAGAAGAAGAAAAAGGTCTTGTTGCGGCCGTCATACAACTTGCCCAGCCAAACCGGCCCGCCGATGTTGTAGCCGTAGTTGTTGTAGTGGAGCGGGGGGCGCTTGAGGCCGCTGAGGTTGTTGGAGAAGCTGTTGGCGGCGTCGTAGTCGCCGCGATTGAATTCGTGCAGGTCGCCGTGCAACAGATTGGTACCGCTCTTGGTGACCAGGTTGATCTGGCCGCTGGCACTGCGCCCGAACTCCGCACTGTAGGTATTGCGGATGGTTTTGAATTCCGCAATGGCATCGATGCTGGGGTAGATGAGCAGCGTGTAATTCGAGCCGCGATCGACGTTGTCCGCTCCGTCCACGGTCCAGGTGTTGGCACTGCTGCGCTGTCCGTTGATGGAAAACGAAACCACGTTGGTTTCACCGGAAGGATTCGACAGACCGATATAGAGCTGATCACCGCCGCCGTAGGCGACACCAGGCTGCAGCCCAACCATCTGTTCGTAGTTGCGGTTATTCAGCGGTAGTCCGACCATTTGCGCGCCATTGATCAGCGTGCTGTCGCTCGCCGACTGCGTGTTCACCTGAACATCGCTTGCTGTGACGGTCACCGTCTCGGTGCTGCTGCCCACAGGTAGGGTGAGGTTGACGGCAAGGGTGTCGCCAACGTTGAGATGAACGTCGACGACCGCAGCCGACTTGAACCCCTGCGCGGTTCCGGTCACAGCGTAGATGCCCGGCTGCAGCTGCGGGGCCGAATAATTTCCGCTTCCGTCGGTCTGTACCGAGCGGGCCTGAACATTATGGACAGTGTCCTGAATCCTGACGGCAGCCCCGGCAATGGCCGCACCGCTGGCGTCGTGAACCGATCCATTGATGGTGCCGGTGATGGCCTGCGCGAATGCGCCGCCACAACAGGTCAGCAGCCCAACCGTACACAGGACCGCGAATATACGAGAAAACGAACGCGCCATACGTGCAACCTCCAAAAAGTTCAGCGACAACGCTGGATTTAAATACGAGCGGTTTCCTCTCCGGGAAACCGCATGGGAAAACAGATCGGCCGCATGTCCCGGGTGTGTGGGAAATGCAGGGCATCGAAATTTCAGGTCTGGGGATCGGAACCCGGCCGTACAAGATCCGGGAGTTCCAGGCGGGCTGGTCTTGCGTCTGCCAGCCGTCGGTCACATACCTATTTCAACAGCTATATAGCTTTTGAACGCGGGATGTCAAGGATCGCGTGACGGCTTGGACGCGCCGGACAGATCAAAGCGCCCTTCCATCGCAGTTGACAGGTTCACTTCCACGGGTTCCAGCTCAACTCGCACTGACTCCCGTAGAATTTGGTTCTGGCCCTGGTGCAGACCGGGATTCCCGCGGCGCTGGAGAAGAAGGAGCCGGAATGGCGGAGCGATTTCGAGACAGGGTTGCATTCATCGCTGGAGGCACGGGCGGCCTGGGCCGGGCGGTGAGCCTCGCGTTTCTCAAGGAGTCGGCGCAGGTCATAGTGACGCATCGGCGGTCGGATGAATTTGCGGTTTTGCAGCGCGATGCGGCCGGCCTGCCCGGGTCGCTCTCAGGGCTGGAGCTGGATGTGACCGACGAAGTCGCCACCCGGCACGGCATCGAAGCGGTGAGCGCCGAAAGCGGCGGGATCGACATTCTCGTGAACGCCGTCGGCGGCTACGCCGGAGGGACGCCTCTGTGGTCCACGCCGCCCGATGTGTGGGAGCGGATGCTGGCGCTGAATCTTCGTTCCGGCTATGTCTTGTGCCGGGCCGCGGTCCCCGCGATGCTCAGCCGGGGCAGTGGATGCATCGTGAATGTCGCGTCGCGCGCGGCTTTCGATCATGCAGCGGGAGCGGCAGCGTATGCTGCATCGAAGGCTGCCGCAGTGGCGATGATGGATTCCCTCGCGGCCGATCTGCGCGGCAAGCGCATTCGCGTCAATTCCGTGATGCCCAGCATCATCGATACGGAGGCGAACCGAAAGGCGATGCCGACGGCGGATTTCACGAAGTGGCCAAAGCCGGAGGGGATCGCGAAGGTGATTCTCTTCCTGTGCAGCGATGACGCGAAACTGATCCACGGAGCATCGGTGCCGGTCTACGGCGATACGTAAACCGGAAACAAGCACTCATGCAACTTCGGTCCCTGACAAGGACTTTGCCACCGTGTGGTGCTGGGAGAAACAACCGCCGCCCAAAATGCGAAGAGGACGCCGGCCGACATAACTCCGTCGATCGGGCGTCCTCGTTTTCTTTACGGCGGGCAGCCAGGCTGTTCAGGCTACCTGCGAGGGTCGTGCAGTTTTGAAGGACTGGAGAATCCGCGCATGATAGCTCCGGCTCATCGGGATCTTTTGTCCATTGATCAGCAGCACGGCGAAATCGCGCCGTGATTCGGTGCGCACTTCCTTCACGTACTGCAGATTCACAATTGCCGAACGATGCACGCGCGCGAACATTTCCGGATCCAGTTTTCCTTCAAGGTCGGTCATCGTCTGGCGCAGCAGGTGCGTCTCCGTTTTCGTGCAGATGCGCACGTAGTTCTCCTCCGCACCGATCCAGCGAATATCGGAGACAGGGAGAAACAGGATTCTCCCGCGCGATTTGAAGACGATGCGCCGCGTATACCGGCCGCCATTCTGACCCGTGGCTTCGTGCTGGCCAGTAGGTTTGCCGGCGCTGCGGATTTCATCACGGGCCCGATCTACCGCAGTGCGCAGCCGGTCTGTGGTGAACGGTTTGAGGAGGTAGTCCACGGCATTCATGTCGAATGCCCGAAGGGCGTAGGTATCGTAGGCAGTGGTGAAGATGATGCGTGGCAGAGTGATGCCGGAGAGCGCATTGAGCTGGTCGAGCAGGGCGAAACCATCCACGCCCGGCATGCAGATATCGAGGAAAAGCAGCTGCGGTGCAGTTTCGCGCACCGCGTCCAGCACCTCAGCAGCTGAGGCGCCTTCCCCAGCCACTTCCACTTCCGGGATCTCTGCGAGCATTTGGCGGAGTTTCAGTCGCGCCAGCGGTTCGTCATCGGCCAGTACCGTCTGGAGAATCATCAAGCCTCCCAAAGCCTGGAAGCGTTAGAAAACGTGAAAGCCTGCTTCTCGCAAACCAGGTCTTGTCCAACGGATAATGCCCGTTCGTGACCAAACGGCAATCGCCCGCATCCTGCTGAAAAATATGTGAGCAGTGGGCGAGCCCATGGAGGAAGCGCCCACCCCGGGTGCCCGGAACCGGACTCACTTGTCCGGGATTGAACACCCGCGAACATTGCCCCGCTGCGGTGGTCATGCCTTTCTGTCTCTAAATTCACAAAACCGGCAGCGCATCGATTTGTGACGAACTGCGTGTTTGTGGGATCAGCTCCAGCTCGAGTGGGTTTCCGTCATCGCAACGGGGGACGGATGCGTCCATCTGCGGCGAACATGGCCGCTACCCTGCACGTACCGGCGCTTGTCTGAGGGGCATCGGCGGTTCCCGGATCTCCGCTGAATCCCCCAGCACAGGAGAAAAGCATGGTACGCATCCATTGGAGCGCCGCCGCTTCCCTCTGCGCAACGTGTGCGCTGCTAATCGCGGCCTGCGGCATCCCGGCATTCTGCCAGCCGTTTACCACCGTAACCACGGACCGGCAATCGATGAGCACCGGGAGGTTCTCCGTCGACCGGGCAATCCAGCTGGGCAATAACTACCTGAGCGGGCATGGAGTGAACAAGGATCAGAAGCAGGCGGCCTACTGGTATGAGAGAGCCGCTGAAGCCGGCAATCCCTGGGCTCAGAAACAAATCGGGTTCTGCTACCAGGTGGGCATCGGTGTTCCGCGTGACCCGGTGCGTGCCGTGCACTGGTTCCAGCTCGCAGCAGCGGGTGGTCTGGTCAGCGCGCGAACCGATCTGGGGGTAGCGTATCTGTGGGGAATCGGCGTTCCAAAAGACGCTCTAATGGCAGCGGATCTGTTCCGCGGCGCAGCCGGCAAGCATGATGGGAGAGCAGCTGCCTATCTTGGAGACCTGTACGCCCTGGGCATCGGAGTGAAGCCGGACAAATCCGAGGCTGAGCACTGGTATACGGTCGGCGCGAAGCTGCACGAACCGGTGGCCGAATTCGATCTGGGAACGCTGTTGTCGGTTGAGGATTATCCCCACGACTTCGACAAAGCGGCGAAATGGCTGCGGAGATCCACGACTGGGGGATACGTTCCCGCGATGCACTCGCTTGCTCTGCTCCTCGAAATGCATCCGGAGCTGGCGAAGTCCGACCGTGAATTTCTGAACCTGTTCAAGCAAGCCTCAGGCTACGGTCAGTGGAAATCCTCCGCAGCGCTCGGGATCCTCTTCAGCGAAGGAAAGCTCATCTCGCGCGATCCGGCAGCGGCATACTATTACCTGGAGCTGGCGGCTCTGCAGGGGGGCGATGCTGTTCCGAAGCAGTGGCTCTCTCAAATGTTGCAGAAACTCTCCGCGGAGACAGGAAGCGAAGAAGCTTCAAAACAGGAAGCCGCGGCGCGAGCCTGGTTCGGGCAGCACCCTGACAGAATCGAGTTGGTGATAAAGGATCACAGGAAGGATGCAATGACCGGACTTGCCCTCGATGCTCCGGCTGCGGGTATTCATGCCGGGCAGATTGTCAATGCTCCGGCATCTTGAGTCCGGACTTTCGTCGCTGTTGGTTTTCACAAAAGGATAAAGAGCAATCCAGGTGAAGAGAACCCAGGAAACCAACCAACCCGAGCACCCGTTTTTCATGCATCCGGCCATCTTCATCGGCTCGTCGGTGCTGGTGGGGCTGCTGTTCGCTCTGCAGGAGTATCTCAACGCCCGCCGCTGGGGATACAGAATCGCACTGCTGTTCCTGAGCGAGATGTGGGGTATGCAGTTTCTCCTGTGGGGCGTCATTTGCTGGCTGCTATGGCGCTTCCTGCGGTCCTTCATCGTGAACGCCGGGCTGGGAACACTGCTCGCGCGCATTCTCCCGCTCAGTATCGCGCTCAGCATTCTGGAGGAAATGATCTGGGTGCTTTTCTTTCCCAGAGTTCCTATCGATCGGCCGCCCATGGATTACTGGCACCGGCTCACCTTTCAGCTGAATGCTGAGTTCGTCGACAGCATGGCCATCTTCTGGTGTGCATTCGTCCTGTTCCGCGGCGTCGCTTATTACCAGAAGTTCCGTGAAAAGGAAACCACCGCGGCGCGTCTGCAGGTGCAGCTGGTTGAGGCAAGACTGGCGACCCTGCGGATGCAGCTGAACCCGCATTTCCTGTTCAACGCGATGAACAGCATCTCCAGCCTGATGCGCACCGATGTGGACGCTGCCGACACGATGCTGGAACAGCTCAGCAGCCTGCTGCGTATCACGCTGGAGCGGGGAGACGTGCAGATGGTTCCACTTCACAAGGAAGTTGAATTTGTGGAGATTTACATGGCCATGCAGCAACAGAGATACGCGGGCCGGGTAAGACAATCGCTTTCCGTTGAGCCTGAGCTGCACGATGCTTTGGTCCCAGCCCTGATCCTGCAGCCGATCGTCGAAAACGCATATGTGCACGGTCTTTCCCAATGCGGCGAAGACGGGGAACTGGCCATTGATATTCGCCGCGACGGCAGACGCGTGAGGATGAGCGTTCTGAACAGTGGCAACGGCCTGAACCCGCAACGGAGGGAGCCGGACCGCCCAGGGGTGGGGCTGGCGAATGTCAGGGATCGCCTCCGCCTGCATTACGGAGAACGCGGATCGCTCTCGGTTCGCGAAGTGGGAATGGGACGCGTCAATGTAACGATCGCACTTCCCCTGCAAATGAACCCGAATGGCACAGACGAGACAGCACGGTTTGAGGCATGACAATCCAGATTGTTTTGGCCGACGATGAGGTGCTTGCCCGGCAAAAGCTGCGTCTGCTTTTGCGCGAACAGACGGATTGCGAGGTGGTGGGAGAATGCGCCACAGCGGCGGAGACGGTCGCGCTGGTGCGCGCGGCCCACCCCGATGTGGTCTTTCTCGATATCCGCATGCCGGACATGGATGGCTTCGACGTCGTCGATGCGCTGTCGGCCGAGCCGGAGTTCACCATGCCGCGCATCGTGTTCACAACTGCCTACGACCAGTATGCGGTGCGCGCCTTCGACGTCCATGCCGTGGACTATCTGCTGAAGCCGTTCGCGGCCGAGCGGTTACAAACGACTCTGAAGCGTATCCGCGAGCGGGCAAGCGGCGGACCCCCGGAGGCCGGCGAAAAGAACGGCGAACGGTATACGAGCCGAATTGTTTTCAAATCCAAAGGGCGCATTCTTTTCCTGCCGGTGTCGGAGATTCGCTGGATCGCCGCTGAGGAGAACTACGTGCGCATCTCTACCGAATGTGAGACCCATCTTCTGCGCGAGACCATGGCTCGCCTGGAGGAGCGGCTCGATCCGCAGCTCTTCCTGCGCGTGCACCGTTCCGCGATCGTCAATCTGCAGCACGTGAAAGAAGTGCGGTCGGAATCGGACGGAGAAACCGCAGTCATCCTGCTCGATGGCCGGAAAGTTCCCATGAGCCGAAGCTATCGCTCGCGGATGCAGCGCCTGATGCACCACTGAGTGCCGATCTGCTTTTCTGTAGAACGCGGATCCGGCCTGGCATGCCGGCAGCGGCCGTTGGGTTCACTGGCGGCACAGGTGCGATCATCGGTCACAGAAAATGAGGTTTCATCCCTGAATACCAAACGCAGGACCGGTGCGCCGATTTCTACCAGGAAATGCAGAAATCCGCGGCGCTTTGCAGATTCACTTTACCCGGCTTCGTCAAATTGATCGCACGGACGAGGCCGCTCATCCCTGGCATCGTTCTCCCGTCACAAAATTCGTGTGCTCGCCGGGTTGCGGGTTGGTGGTTGCTCTGTGGCAGGTCATGAGTACCCAGGTCCTCGTCAACGAACGGAAGCTAACGAAGTATTTTCGCGCCTCCAACCAGCGAATTGACGGGCCGCTGAACATCGCCATGCGATTCACGATCCGCGCCGACGCGAGCCGCATCTTTCAGGCGCTGACCCAGCCCGAATATCTGGAGACCTGGATCGCGATTCCCGGCGATCAGGCGGATTCGTACCTGGTCGCATGGCAGAACGGCAGCGGCTTTCGCCTCGATCACTACCGAAATGGCAGTCGGGATCTGACCATCGACGGCGAGTACAGGGTCCGCCGCCGTCGCAAGATGCTCTTCACGTGGAGGACAATCCGGTGACGGGGCGAATCCGGAAAGCCTCGTCTACATCGGGCTGCATGGGAATTTCAATGACACCTTGCTGGAGCTTCATCACCGGGGGATTTCCTCGCCTTTGGAACACAGCTGGCAGCACGAGATGTGGCGCCAATCGCTGGGCCGGCTGAGCCGGCTCTTCGGATGCTGAACGCCCAACGCGACCCCCGCCGTCAGCCCTTGTCTCTCCCGGGGGCGCAACCAGTCAAAAGAATGTTGTTCGATTGCGATCCTGACCAGCTGGCTGCGGGTCCTCACCCCGGCTTTGTGAAACAGCTCCTGGACGGCGGCTTTGACCGCGGTTTCCGAAGTATTCAGTTTCCAGGCGATCTCTTTGTTGGCAAGACCGTCGAGGATGCCGCGCAGCACCTCGCTCTGCCGCGCCGTCAGCGGCCGGGCGCGGTCCAGATGCTCGGTGCGGTTCCGCCTCTCCGCGAGCAGGCTGCGAAGCGCAGGGTCATCGAGCCAGACTTCTCCGGATGCGACGCGCTGGATCGCCTCAATCAGCCGGTCGGGGTTACCGTGCTTGAGAAAAATGCCTGACGCCCCCATCTCCATCACCCGGAGCACCACTTCGTCGTGCAGGCCCGCCGTGACCATCAGAACCCGAGCACTGCTGGCCCGTCGTCTCAGTTCCGCGAGCAGGCTCAGACCCGACTCTTCACCGAGGTCGTAGTCCAGCAGGATCACGTCGGGATCCGACTGCGATAACTCGCCAAAGGCCTCTCCGACGGTGGCGCACTGGCCCACGACGGCCATATCACGAGCCGTATCGAGAAGACGCCCGAGGCTCTCGCGGAAGAGCCCGTGATCGTCAACCATGAGGACACGAATTTGCTGCATCGCCGCGCACCGTCCTAAATCGCGTTCTTCAGGTTAACGATAAAACAGGCGCCCTCCGGCAACGCAAGGTAGCGAATTTCGCCGCCGAACGAACGCAGGAACGCGCGCGACAGATACAGACCGAGTCCGGACGACTGCGCGCCCTCCTGGAAGGGACGAAACAGCTGCTCCGGGTGCTCGACGCCTCCGCCGCTGTCGGCAAATTCCACCAGCACACGGTCGCCTTCCGTCTTCGCGCTTACCGAGAAGAGGCGCACCTCCCGCGTGGAGAGAGCCCGAATGCTGTTGGTGACAAGATTGAGAAACACCTGCATCAGGCTCGACCGGTCGGCCCACACCATGGGCAGGGAAGGTTCCGTGTTCCAGTGCGCCGCGATCTCCTCCTCTTCGAGCATGGGCGCAATCACAATTCTCAGTTCGTCGAGCAGAGCCGCGAGATCCACCTCGCTGGCCTGATTGTTCGATTGCCGCATGTTGACAGTGGCGATTCGCTCCAGAGCAGCAATCAAATTGCCCAGCGCTTCGAAGTCCCGATTGCCGGCCAGTACTCCTTCCCGGGAGAGGTTGTGGTGTACCGCAGCAATCGCTCCGGAGAAATTGCGTATCTCATGTGAGACCGCGCCTATCGCAATGCGCGACCCGGCCAGCAACTGATGGAGACCGGAGACCTCGTGGCTCCTGAACTCCTCCGATGCGTCCAGCACCATCGCCGCCAGCCGGGTTCCGGCGCTGGTTCGATAGGTGGAAAACGAGATGTCGGCGAGAAACGATTCCCCGTCCTCGCGCTGGCCACGCGCCTGCATGACGGTCCGGTAAAACGGCGGCGTAATTTCCGATCCCGACACATTGCGCAGGGATGGCAAGTAACCATGGATGCTCCTCCCGGGCAGTGCTCCGGAGGGCACCGATAGCATGCGATGCGCCGCCTCATTCGCCATGAGCACCTTGCCCTGGGCGTCGGCCGTGAAGATGGCCGCCGGGCTGCTTTCGATCAGGATTTTCAGCTGCTCTTCGGCTTCCCGCCTTGCTTCGCTCTCGTGCTGAATCTCTTCCAGATGCTGCTGTACGATCCTGCGATTGCGATTCACTTCGCGGATGAAAAGTCCGGCGCTGAAGAACGCGGCAAAGTAAAGCAGATCGCGCGAAATTCCTGGGCGCGGGGTCCAGGCAAAACCGTCCAGGGCTTCGGCGAGAAAAGTGCAAAGGGCCGCTACAAGGCTGATCTGCAGCGGCTTCAGGACGCTCCCCGCCAGCAGCATGGGCAGCAGATAAAGAAAACGCAGCGGGATTTCGTCGACCGTGCGCCAGTCCAGCACTGCGATCGCCGCGATCATGATCGCCGCGCGGGTGAGGACGGCGCGGGTGCTTCCACGGAACAGGACTCCGTAGGTCCGCGACATGGGACTCTCTGCGAGTTGCATGTTCGTTCCGATTGTAAGTATTCGGCTCACAAAATAACTGTGAGGTTTCGCAGCAATTTAACCGCGCGGGCTCGAATCCCTTTCCCAACAGTGAGCAACGCCTTCGCCACAGGACACTCCGCGCCAAACCACGGACCTCTCCATCGGCCACCGGGTCTCGCTCTGGCACACCGAGACCGCCATGTCAACGTGGCGACCGTCAGCAAATATGGCATGCCGAGGCGGGGCTGGTCTGACCACGCACTCGTAACCTACTCGCAATGACGGGCTTCTGCGGTGACCCTGGCAGCGCAATGGAAGTAACGGCGGCGACTTAGTTTGTTATTGACAAGGGCCATGAGGCGAACGAGAATTGGCTCATTTGGGAATGTGGTCAGACCACCGGACCCGATCGACCACGAATGCCGGCGGGTAAAGGGAAACCCAGCTTTTTCAGCACGTCTTGCGAGGCGAACGCAATGAAGCAAAGAAACTCTGAAACTATCGGGGAAGCGCTCCTGCATCCCTCAACCAGAGCTTCAACGGTCCCGCGCACATCAACGGAAAATGGGGAGAAGGGGCCGTGAACGGCGCGAAGCATATCGATGCCAACGCCTTTCAGGTTGCGCCCGATTACAGCTTTGGCAACGCACCCCGTACGGCAGCCTACAACCTGTACGGCCCCGGGAACTATCAGCTGGATCTCGCCGCCGTCCGCAGCTTCCCGCTCCACATCACGGAAGCGACCAGGCTGAATTTCCGGGCAGAATGGTACAACGTCACGAACCATTCGCAGTTCGCGGTCGCCAGCACGGCTGTGGGCAACTCGAGCTTCGGAACGGTCACGCAGAGCAGTGGTTTGAACCGCAAAGCAGCCCAATTCTCGGCCCGCATCGAGTTCTAGGCTGTCCTCTCTCACCTTCACCTACGAGGCTGCCGCCTGCAACGGCAGCCTCTTTCATGTCCGCGTAATTCGAGGAGGAACAAACAGAACATGGTGCGCATTCGATGGTTCGCGCTCGCGCCGCCGATTCTGCTGGCGGCAGCCCTGGCCGCTCAGGATACAAGAACAGTCACCGAACCCAGGATTCCCCCGGCCTGCGTGACGCTGCAGGCGCAGCTCGCCGCGCCCCACGGCGTGCTCAGCGATGCCGACGAGCGCAAACTCGACACGGATCGGATTCAGGACGCTATCGACGGCTGCGATCCAGGCCACGCCGTCATCCTGAAGGCGCACGGTAAGCGCGATGTCTTTCTCACCGGACCCCTGACCCTCAAGTCCGGCGTCACCCTCGTCGTCGATGCGGATACCGTGCTGGCGGCTTCCCGCGATCCTCGCGTCTTCGACATCACGCCCGGCAGCTGCGGTATCGTCAGCGAACATGGCCACGGCTGCAAAGGAATGATCACCGCGACGAAGACCTCGGGCAGCGGCATCATGGGCGACGGCTCCATCGATGGCCGCGGCGGCGCCAAACTGCTTGGCCAGCAAGTCACCTGGTGGGACCTGGCGCACGAAGCCAAAGTCACCGACAAGTCGCAGAGCGTCCCCTGGATGCTGATGGTGCGCAATTCGCAGAACTTCACTCTGTATCGCATCACGCTGCGCAACTCGCCCGGCTTCCATGTCTCGGTCAATCAGACCGATGGCTTCACGGCATGGGCCGTGAAGATCATGACGCCGAAGACGGCGCGCAACACAGACACCATCGACCCCGGTTCATCGCGTAATGTCACGATCACGCACTGCTTCATCCACACCGGCGATGACAATGTCGCCGTCAAGTCCTCGAGCCGGGGGGGCCCGGCCTCGCACATATCTGTCGTCCACAATCACTTCTATACCGGCCACGGCATATCGATCGGCAGCGGAACGGATGGTGGCGTCGATCATCTGCTGGTCGACGACCTGACCATCGATGGCGCCGACAATGGCATCCGCATCAAGTCCGATCGCAGCCGCGGCGGTCTGGTGGAGGACGCAGTCTACCGCAACGTCTGTATCCGAGAAACGAAGAATCCCATCGTGCTCACCCCCATGTACACGACGTTCTCCGGAGATAAGCTGCCGGTGTACCGCAACATCACCCTCGAAAACGTGCACGTACTGACCACCGGCGCGTATACGTTCCTTGGACTCGATCCGGAGCACATGCTCGAGGTCAGGCTCGACAACGTCTTCGCCGACTGGCTGGATCAGTCTGAGATCATCGCAGCGAACGCGAAAATCACGGTCGGCCCGCACCGGGGCAATCTCGAACCGAAGGGGAACAACGTGACCGTGGAGCCGGCACCCGATGCACAGCAGGGAACAATCCCAGCCTGCGACGACAAGTTCGTGCCGTTTCCGTCGTTGTCCGCCGCTCCGGAACTGGCCGGTACTCCCGAGCCCGAGGACAAGACACTGTACGTCGCGGCCGATGGCACGGGCGACTACTATTCGATCCAGAGAGCCATCGACGTCGCCCCATCAACAGGAGGCGCGCTGATCCTCGTCGCCCCCGGAACCTATCGCGAAGTCCTCAACATCAATAAGCCGGACATCACTGTGCGCAGCGCCAATCCCGACGCAAGCAAGACCGTAATCGTCATGGACAAGAGTGCTGGCACTTCCGGCGGAACGCTGCACTCAGCAACCGTCAACGTCACCGGCGATAACTTCCTGGCCGAAAACATCACCTTCCAGAACGACTGGAACGCGCATCATGAGCAGCTTCCGGCCGGATCGCAGGCCCTCGCGCTGCTGGTGCGCGGCGATCGAGCCGTCTTTCACAACGTGCGTCTGCTCGGCAATCAGGACACGCTCTTCACCGGCAGCAGAGAATGTGCCGGCGAAGGGGATCAGCGCAGGTGTACGCCTGCGCGCCAGTACTTCTCGAACTGCTATATAGAAGGCAATGTCGACTTCATCTTTGGCGATGGCAAGACGGTCTTCGATCATTGCGAGATTAAAAGCACGCCACACTCCGAAGGCTTTCTGACCGCCCAGGGCAAGAGCTATGCGGCAGAGGATTCCGGCTACGTCTTTCACGCCTGCAAGCTAACGGCGTACCCCGGAGTTGATAACGTCTATCTGGGCCGGCCGTGGCGCCCGTATGCTTCCGTGGTCTATCTCGATACGGAGATGGGCGCTCACATCCGGCCCGCTGGCTGGCGCGAGTGGCACCCGGGCGAAACGCACTCGCTCGATACCGCCTTCTATGCCGAGGAAGGATCCACCGGACCCGGCGCCCAGACCAACGAGCGCGAGCCGCATTCCAAACAGCTAACGCCCGAAGAGGCGAAGAAGTTTCTGCCGGAGAATTTTCTGCGCGGCAGCGACAACTGGGATCCAACAGCGCCCCTGAAGAAATAGCGCCGTGCTTCTTCGAAGGATCGCGGGGCCCGATCCAAACGGCTTCACCGTCGGCCTGTCCCCGGCAGTGACCCTCGAACAGGCTCAGCATAATGCTCGAATACGGAAACCGTTCTGTATCGGGGGAAATTGCTTTCGTTTACGGTGTGTCCTTGGCAGGTTTTTTTGTGGGGAAATGGTGGGCGCAGCAGGATTCGAACCTACGACTTCCACCGTGTGAAGGTGGCACTCTACCGCTGAGTTATGCGCCCGTTGCGCGGCCCGGATGGGCCATCGGACAAATTCAAGGTTAACACGGCGCCGCTCCCGCTTCAGAGCCCGACCTTGCGCACCATGGCCTGGTAGCGCGGGTCGTTGCGCTCGTTGTCGAACATGGGGTCGACGGGGAGCCAGAGCAGCCATTCGGCCCGGTCGTCGTAGGCTTTCCCGAGCCACAGATACGCGCTGTCGCGATCGCCGAGGGCCAAGTCGACGAGCCCGACATAAGCAGGCGAGACATAGGTGTGATCCTTCATGGCCTGGAGCTGATCGAGGGCTTTGACGGCTTCGGCGCGCTTGCCCGACCGGGCCAGGGTCATAGCGACGCCGGCCTGGGAGAAGGTGCTGTCGGAATTCATGGCCAGCGCTTTGCTGTATTCGCGCAATGCCTCGGGATACTGCGCGCGGATGTAGTAGCACATGCCGGCCGCCATGTGCGGAAGCCAGAAGTCCGGAAACATCTGGATGCTGCGCAGCGCGGAGACGAGGCAGTTGCCATAGTCGCGCTTCAGGTAGTAGTCCCAGGCGAGGAACGAGTTGATCTCCGGTGAAAGCGGATCGATGGCCAGAGCTTTGTTCATCTGGGCGATGGCCTGATCGGCCTGGCCGACCGAGGCCAGGTACTCGCTGTAGGCAAAGTAGGTGGAGACGTTGCCGGGATTGAGAGCCAGCGCGGTGTGGAACTCGCGATTCGAGTCAGCCAGTTTCCATTCGTGCAGGAGCGCGTGCGCCAGCGCGCCGTGGGCTTCGGCGAGCTGGTCGTCGAAGGCCAGGGCCTTGCGCGCGGCGGCGTCTGCCCGGGGTAAAGCCTCGCGCGGAGAGATCAGCCAGTCGGACTCCGTGGTCCAGGCATCGGCGAGACCGGCGTAGGCGAGCGCATAGCCCGGATCGTCCGAGATGGCGCGGTTGAAATAGTCGATGGCCTTGTTCATGCCGTCGCGCGTGAAGGTGAACTCCTCATAGCGGCCCATCAGATAGTTCCGATAGGCGTCGATGTTGTCAGTGTAGTGGCGCTGGAGCTGAAGCTTTTCGCTGGCCGCCAGATTCACAGCCAGCGCCTGCGCCACCTTTTCCGAGATGGAATCTTCGACCTGGAAGATGCTGGTGTATTGATCGTCGAAGGTCTGGGCCCAGAGCGCGCGCCCATCGCTCACGCGTACCAGCTGCACCGTCACCCGCACGCGGTTGCCGGACTTCTGCAGCTTGCCGGTCAATACGCTGTCCACGCCCATCTCGCGCGCCGCTTTCAGTGGATCCACGCTGGGATCGTTATAGCGAATGACAACATCGGTGGGCCGAACCGGCAGCTGGCGGATGTTGGAGAGCCGGGTGATGACGGCATCGGCCATGCCGAGGCCGAGATGCTCGCCGTCGGAGCCGGCGACCAGCGGCTGGAAGGGCAGGACGGCGACGGAGTGGACCGTTGGCGTGGCGGCGTCGGCCGCATGGCGATGCTGGAACCACCAGCCACCGACGACGCCGAGGATGAGAACCACGGCAATCGCTGCCCAGGGTATCCACTGACCAGCGGAGTTGGACGATACGGCGGTCGAGGTGGTGGTGCTCCGCTCGGTGATCGTGGGCTCAGCGCGCTCCGCCTCCGAGGCTACTGGTTCGTCAGCGACCTCTTCGCCGGCGGGTCCGGGCTCGCGCAGCTCGCACACGAACTGGTACCCCTTGCCCGGGAGGGTGGCGATGTAACGGTTCTCGCCCGGCGTCTCCCCCAGAGCTTTGCGGATGGCGGAGATGTTCTGGGCGAGGTTGACCTCTTCGACGAAGGTGTCGGGCCACAGGATCTGCATCAGCTCGTCCTTCGAGACCACGCGCCGGTGGTTGCGGACCAGGACAAGCAGCGTTTCGAAGGCCTTCGAGTTGAGACGGAGCGGCTGCTCAAGCCGGGTGATTAGGCGGCGAGCGGCGTCCAGCCGGAATTCTCCGAACTCGTATAACTCTCTTGTTTCTATAGGCATACAGGTATCGGTGAACCTGCATCAGCGCGAATGCAGGAAATCCTAACAAATCCTAAGGGGCGATCACAAGACATTTCCAGTCGCTTCGAGCGAGGATGTGCGGCGTTGGGCAGAGGAACCGCGGCCACTGCCTGGCTAATCCGATTCACGAACCGAACGAGTAAGGAGAATCACAATGACGATCGCCGGGACGCACCGATTTTTGACGACTCAACTTACAACCCGATGGAAGCCGATTCTGGTGGCCGCCTTTCTGAGCTTTGGCATGGCCATTCCGTCGGCGTCGGCCAAATGCTTCAGAGATTTCAGCCAGGTGCTGAAGACGCCGACGGTATCGGCGGCCTTGACCGCGCCGAGCAGCCAGCTGGCGACCAACAACTACAACTCCAACTACGGTCCGGTCGGAGCGAATGGCATCGTCGGGCTGTGGAACGTGACATTCACTTCGGGTGGGCAGACGGTGGATGTGGCCTTCGACGCCTGGCACAGCGACGGCACCGAGGTGCTGAACGACTACACCAATCCGATCGAGGGCAACGTATGCCTGGGCGTGTGGACGCAGACGGGCTCGCGGACCTTCAAGCTGAAGCATCCCTCGTGGGCTTTCGACAACACGGGGACGCTGGTCGGCATAGTGATCATCCGGGAGACGGTGACGGTGAGTCCGGACTCCAACAGTTACAAGGGCACGTACGCGTACGACATCTACGACACCACCGGCGCGTTTGTGACAGAGCTGACCGGAACACTGGCAGCGACGCGCATCAAGCCGGAGTAAGGGGCCTTCGCAGGAAGCGGGAGAGGAATCTCCAGACCTCTCCCGCACCGCAGTGCACATTTCCCAGAGGAGGAGAGAGACGATGAAGCGGTGGATGACATTGGCGTGGGTGACCATGGTGATCGCCCTGGCGGTCGGGTGCAATCGCGGGCGCGATACGGCGGCGGATGCGCAGGCGATTCAGGACACGGAGAAGCATTGGAACCAGGACTACCTGACGAAGGACGCTGACAAGCTGGCGGCCTACTACGCGGACGACGCGGTGCTGATGGCGCCGGGGATGGCTCCGTCGGTGGGCCGGGAGAGTATACGCGCAACGCTGAAGCAGCTGGTGGCCGATCCGGCGCTGTCGCTGAAGTTCACGTCGGCGAAGATCGATGTGGCCGAGTCGGGCGATCTGGGCTACACTCGCGGCGCTTACGTGATGACGATGACCGATGCGCAGACGAAGAAGGTGGTTCACGACCAGGGCAGTTATGTGACCACCTACCGCAAGGATGCGGACGGGAAGTGGAGAGCGGTGGCGGATATCGCGACCTCGGAGGCCGCACCGGGACAGAGTTCGATGTAGCTGAGTTGGCTGTCGGGAAACGCGCTTTGCGGGGGGGACAAGTTCGGATGTAGCTGATTCAGCGGCACTTTGTCTGTGTTTACAGATTTGACAACATAGAAGCTGTTGATTCCGGGACAGATGGAGACGGCCGCTTGTGTCACACAGGCGGCCGTTTGTGTTGCAGTGACGGCTGTGTATGTCACAGAAGCGGTTGCTTGTGTGACACAAGCGGCTGTCATGCGGTGTTCTGCGCACGGATGCGGCGGATGAGAGCGGGGTCATCGACCTGGGACTCGAGGAAGTCGAGGAGTTCGGGGTCGATGCCTTGCTGGGGGGCCGAGGGATTTCGGGCAGAGTGGGTGTTGGGGGTAGTGGCGGAAACGGCGGAGGGTTTCGAAGGCTGGGTGAAGGGGGCCTCGATGAGGACTTCGGGGGGAGGGAGGGCGGGGATGGATCCATGGCGGCGGAGGAGGATGCGGAGAAGGCGGCCGGCTTCGCGGTCGGAGATGCCGTCCTGGCCATCGTTGAAGAGACCTCCGAGGACGCTGTAGACGTTGTAGGGGATCTCGCGAAGGGGGAGAGCGTGGATGTTGCGGTTGAGCTGGCGCCAGCGGGCGATGCGGGAGAAGGGATCGCGGAGCGGGCGCAGGGGCGGGCGGTGGGCGGGGTCAATGTGGTGGAAGCAGCGAGTTTTGCCGCGCAGGGCGAGGCCGTGGCATTTGTGGTGGTTGGGCAGGATGTGGGAGCACTCGGGGCGCATGGATTTTCCTCCTGGAAACAGGGAATGGGAACAGGGAGCAGGGAGCAGGGAGCAGGGGTAAAGTGGCCGCGTGGATTCCTCCTGCCCTGGAAATGGAAAAGCCCCGCCGGGTGGGCGAGGCTTTTTTCTTTTTCTATCTTAAGTTCAGAATATCAGGTTACGGGAGTAAGTCTGCCAGGTTTGTTGAGGGTTGGTGGCTTGTAAGTGGTCGTTCGTCAGGGGGAACACTTTTGTACTGTGGGCGGAAAGCTTGACAAGTTTTCCACATTTGTCCTGTCAGCAAACGGAGATCAACTCATCAGGGATGCAGGAGGCAGGAGGCGCCGGGTTCAGGCCCCCTGGGGCGGCGGGCAGTAGTTTGGTAAGGGAAGGACGCGAGTCGCTGCGGCGCAAGCGCCTCCGCTCCGTTGCCCCAGCGAGCAGAAGCGGCTCGCCGGGGACCCCAAAGACGGCCTGCGGCAGCAAGGAAGGCGCTTCGCGCCGGGCTTTTTGGCACCCATTCGACTCGTTCCCTCGTGGGAACTCGCTCAGGGCAGGCTCTGAAGCCGTGCCCTGATACGTTTTCGTGCCCGTGGACGGGAAGGCGCAAGGGCTCGAGGGAGCCCAGGGTGCATGGCGCTTGCTTTCTGGCGTGATTGCGTTTTCGAAGGCCGCTGGCTCCGCGCGGGGTTTCCCGTTTGCCGACAACACAGGAATTACGGCACACAAGCCCGTTTTTCGGTACTAAATCCAGTCGTTCAGGGGCCTTTAGGGAAATGCGACTACTGGTAACCCCGTCAATCGAATGTTGATTGAAATCCATCACACGAGGTCCTCAGTGTATTTGCAAGCGGGATATTTTGTGCAGCCGAGGAACTTTCCACGCCGTCCCATTCGGACTGCGAGCTTTCCGGTACAGCCCGGCTTCGGGCAGGATCGATCAGGATGGGCGTCTTTTGATCGGTTTGAAGACTTGGTCTGACTGGCTGTACCACGGGGTGCATCACCATTCCTCCTTTGAATGCTGCGCCGACGTGGGTCGATCTTGCCATTGCATGTCTTGTCTTCGCATTCGAACCATATTCCAAACTTGCCATTGTTCCAGACGGTCGGCCGACCGCATCGAGGACACTCTGGGTTCTCTGGGGATTCCAGCGTCGCCTCTTCGTCGCGTGCTGCTTTCGGCGTGCTGACGAATCGGCCGACTTGCTGGCACGCAGTCGGGCTTTCGATGCGCAGCATACTTTCATGAGTGTCTCGATGCGAAAGGATGTTTAGGGAGCCGTGCCAGAGGATGTGACCGTCGAGGATAGCAATCTTTTCATGCATCCTTGCGCGCAGGTCCACAGCTACGCCGAGGTCCCGCAAGCCCTGCACAAGTTCAGCCACCTCTTCAGTACCACCTCCGCCCGGCTCTTCGGGTGGACGCGTAAGCACACGTATCCGGACCCCGCGAATGAGGGCGGCTCGTAGTGGATCGACCCAGCGAGCTGCACCTCTTCCCGTCGCGAACGGGGAAAGGATGACGATTGACTGTTGGGCACGAATCAAATCTTTCAAGAATGCCGGATAAAATGTTCCTTCTGTGAACGCGCCGCCTGCTCCTTCGGGAAAATCAAAGGTCGCCGGCATGACCCGATGCAACCCGTCCACCCAATCGGGCTCGGCCAGAGGGAGGAGATCATCAATCTTGATCGCCTCCCCATGCTCCTCGAATTGATCTACGATCCGCCGCACAAAACTCGACGCTGGCGCCTTTGCACGCAGGTACTCGAAATTACCAAGCAGTACAACATGGTGTTTGGCCCGACTCACCGCGACATTGAGCAAGCGCGCACCGTCTTCTTCTCTGCGGGTAGCCCGGAGGAAGCGCCCAAGTGGGGCACCCAGTGAGTCTGTTAGGTCTACCAACATTACCCGCTTTTCATTGCCCTGAAACCGATGGACAGTCGCCGCTATACCGACCGCGCGGGAGCCAAGCCGGTCGTCGAGAAGCGCTTGGATTAATCGGGCTTGTGAAGAATACGGCGCCACAGCGCCCACCGCAGTCTTGTCGTCGCCAATAAACCCGGTCTTTGCAAGGTAGAGGACGATGTTTCGTACAAGGAGGGCATGAAAAAGGTTGTAGCGCGAGTAAGAACCTACCCGAAGCGCTGTCCATGGGTGAAATGGGGCTGAATCCACATAAAGGAGCGCTGCTGACCCCAACGGGAAGGGCGCACTTTCGGCGTTTACAGTCGAATCTGAGCGAAGGGAGTCATCGTAAAAAAGCGTATTGATGACCGAGCAGATCGGCTCGCGCATTCGATACTGAGTCTTCAGTTGGATGAGGGTCGAAGTGATTTCTTTTTGTTCTACGTGCTTTGCGATGCCCGCTAACTCGAACACATCATGCTTGAGCCATTGTTCGGCCAGCGGCTCGTCAGACGTGACAATTGGAGGCAACTGTCGAAAGTCTCCTGCGACGGTTACTGATTTTGCGGCAAGCCCGGCGGAGTAATAGACAAGCGGAGGCATAAGCATCGATGCTTCGTCGACTACGACGACATCGAACTGGCGCATCGTATTCTTGCTTATATACGTGCGGTAAACAGTGGTCGCCAGGATCCTGCAGCGGGCGATCACCTGCTGCTCTATCTCAGCTAATTCGCGGTCGATGGCAGCGATGCGCTCGTGGGTTTGGTGTAGTCGGGTCTGTAGCCCTGTGACACGAGCCCGAAGTTCGAAAGCTGGAAGATAATTCTTCGTTTCTGCCGACAGCCTGTCAAGAACCCCCTTTACTCGTTTAATGTCGGTTTGTAGCTTGGGTAAGTCTCTCGCGATGGCGAGCGCCGCATCGGCGGCTGCATTTGCAGCGCGTTCTGCCTCTGCCGCTTGTCGAATCAGGTTTTCCGGATTTAGGCCAGCGAAGAACCGCCGTATGGCGCTCATTGCGCGAGCGCGTTCGAGATCGACGGAAATTCGGGAAGCCGTTATCCGGAACTCCTCGGCCTCCCGTTGTCGGTTCACGACTTTGGATTTTGCGGTTTCCAGCTCGTTTTCGTAGGTTGCGAGTTTCCCCTGTTGCTCAGTAAGCAGCTCGATTTGCATCAGCGCCGCCGTATATTCCCGTTCTTTCTCCGCAAGCGGCACTGCCTCAAGCGTCAGTTGGTCTTTCTCCGCTTCTAGCTCCTCGCCCAACCGCGCAACGATCCGATCGAGAATGACTTGGTCGCCGTAAAGTTGCTCCAGCTTTTCGCCCTTTACGACCGGACCCTGGCGAATCACGAGGCCTAGGTGAAATTCCGGATCTCCCTTCAGTCGCTCAGCCACCTGTCTTAAGGCTGTATCGACTGCGATATTAGTGTTCGATACCAAGAGCACTGATCGCCCGGCGCGATAATGGGCTTCAACGATACGCGCCAGCGTCATTGTCTTCCCCGTCCCAGGGGGCCCCCAAACGTAGGTAGTATCACTCCCGAGTGAACGCCGGATTGCAGCGAACTGCTCGGAATTGAGAGCGTCGCCCCCCTGTTTAACCGACTCATCGGGTTCCGCATCAGCCGACTCCGACTTTGCAAGGCCGAGAACGCGCTCAGCCGCAGAGCGGTTGAATTGAGCCTCGCCACTTCGAACCTTCTCCAGGCGCTCTCGCAAACGTTCAATTAGGAATGCGTCGTTAGCGACGAGTCGAGCAACAGCGATCTTTGGCCCCAGATCCTTCTCAAGCGCAATGACCACCACACCATCGCGAAACGATACCAGAACACCAGCGACGTCTTCCTGGCCAGCGGTTATCCTAACCGGCGTATCGTCGCGGAAGTAGATGTCATCTGTGACCAGGAATCGATATAGCCATGCGCCATTGGACTGGCCGACAAGTTCACCCCCGCGGAGTGCGACCTGCGAGCCGCTCCCTTTCTTCCGAATCGCTGCAATCTCAAGGCCGAGGGCGTCGATCATCTGCGCTAATGCTTCGAGCATGGTTTTCTTCCACTCGATTCTGGGAGATCACGTGCCCGCAGCAAAATGTTCCCAGGTCGGTACCGGCGAACAGTGCAGCGCAAGGAGGGTCGCTGAACATCGGACGGAAAGCAGGCTTGTTGTAGTCAAGATTGTAGCGCCCAACGCCTCGAGAAAGCGCTCGGATCAGGGTAGCCCTAGTGCGCTGCAAGCGATCCGATTCAAACGGTTGTGCAGTACCGATTTCAGTAAGTTCCAGGCGTTGTTTTCAGTTGGTGAGGGAGTTCTGGGGCCGCATCTAGAATATGGATTCGCTATTTAGTACCGGGAAGTCGGCTTCTCGCACCTCAAGAGCGATCATGATGGGGCACCCCCCACCATCGAGAGTGATTTCCGGCGGCTGGCCCACAAAAGGCCTCGCAGCCGGTGCGCAGATCGCATTCCGGTGAGACGTGATGTGTATCACTGATTGCAGCCATCGCCGGTTCGATACTTGAAGACCGTACTCAGGAGTCTGCCCGTGAATCGTTTCTGTGCGCGCCTGTTCGGTCTCACCCTGTTCGTCTTTCTCGTTTTCGCTGCTGGCGTCCAACCTGCCATTGCTCAGCAGGATCAAGCCAAGCATGTGTTCCATCGGCTGATTCCAGCCGGGGATACCTGTGCCACCTGCCACAAGGCGATCTATGACCAATGGAAAGCCAGCCCGCATGCCGCCAACGGTGTGGAATGCACCGTGTGCCATGGCGAGACAACAGCACCGGACTTCGCGGGCACGCCGGCGTTAAGCACATGCGACAACTGTCACGCCGATCAGGTGGCACAACTGAAGTCCGATCCATTCATGAAAGGCAGGACGTGTGTGAGCTGTCATCAGGCACACACCTTCATGGAGCACAAGAAGGCGGCCCCGGCAGGCAAGTGATAACAATTTCCAGACGTGGCATTCTCGAACTGCTGGCCGGTGCATCCGCGCTCACCGCCCTCGAAAACGTGTCGTCGCATGCCAGGGGAAGGTACGACCGGTTGCCCTGAAAACCAGCGATCATGAGCGCGAACATGGGCCCGAAGATTACGCCAGGCACGCGGATGCGCCGCAAGCGCGTTGGCCGCGACTGCGAATCGGAATCTTCCGAGGCTCCGCTTCAATTTGTCTGTTCTGTTCGTGTTTTTCGACGTTTACTGCGGTGGGTTGGATTTGCCGGAGGCATTTTGAGCCTTTGCCTGGTTCAGCGCCGATTGGAAGGCCGGATCGGCGCGTAAGGACGCCAGTTCCGGACTGCGCTGGAACTCCGCCGTGTGATAGCCCTGGGCCAGGGCCCTGGCGATGAGAGGGACAGCTTTGGCGCGTTGCCTCAGAATCTCCCAGGTCTCGCCGGCGCGGTATTCGATGTCCGGATCGTCGGGAGCGAGGGCCAGTGCTTTGCGAAGCAGCACCTCGCTCGGTCCCGCCTGTCCGCTGGATGCATAGTAATCGCCGAGTTGCACGAGCAGGTAGGTATCGTCGGGAGACTTGGCGCGTTCCGCCTCCGCCAGCTGGATAGCCTCGCGGTAGGCCTGCATGGATTGGTCGTGCTGGCCACCCCACAGATATGCGCTGCCCAGGTTTCCCCAAAATTGATAATCGCCGGGCCTGAGGGCGATGGCTTTCCGATCCATGTTGACGGCCTGGCTGTAACTGCCCTGCAGTTGGAACACCGTTCCAAGAGCCGTATAGGC
The DNA here is from genome assembly GCA_963819725.1 of uncultured Acidobacteriaceae bacterium. Lineage (GTDB taxonomy): Bacteria > Acidobacteriota > Terriglobia > Terriglobales > Acidobacteriaceae > Palsa-343. The sequence goes on along the minus strand of CAWFXK010000006.1, from coordinate 250,534 downwards.
ATCCGGGTCTGGTTGGATGGACAGAACCTTCTCAAGATTCTTCCGCGCCTCATCGAACTGATCCAGCTGCGTCCGGGCTAAACCGAGATCGAAGAACGCGGCACTATTCTGCGGGTCGAGCACCACGGCCTTCTGCCACTCTGCAGCAGCCCCTTCCAGGTTCCCGCTTGTGTAGTAGATCATCCCCAACCGGACCGGCCATCGTGAGTCAGTCGGCGCGAGATCGATCGCTCTCTGTACCGCAGTGATGGCGTCCTGGGTTCGGCCATCCAACTGATCGATCTCGGCCAGAGCGGCGCCGTAAGCCTCCGCGTTGTGCGGATCGATCGCAATTGCCTTCTGCACCTGCTGCCGGGCCAGAGCGATCTGGCCCTGGGTCGCGGCGATCCGCGCCAGGGTCACGTAGGGGGGCGCCAGGTTCGGATCCATCTGCAGTGCCTTCATTTCTTGCGCCCGCGCCTGGTCGAGCAGCTTCGGATCCTTGCTGTTGCGGTATTGCAGGAACCAGGCATTGCCCAGGCCCGCCGCCGCGAGCGCAAAGGAGGGATCCTGCTGCAGCACCTGCTGAAAACCCTGCGCGGCCGCGGTAATATTGCTGGCCTTATAAGCGTGCTGGATCAGGTCCTGCGCCTTGAGGTAATCGTCATAGGTGTTGGCGGGAGTTCCCAGTGGAACCCCCGCCGCTTTGGGGTGGGTCCATCGCTGGATTGTCCCCGTCCACACCGCAAATCCGATCGCGGCTGCCAGAACCGCCGCTGCGATCCCCGCTTCCCAAACCCATGTCTTCCTGCGTTTTCGTTTGGGGGTCGAAGCTGACAGGTCGGCGGGCAGCGAAGTCCCCAGCGATTCCGCCAACGCGGTTGCCAATTGTCCCGCGCTCCCAAACCGCTTTGCCGGATCGATCTCGGTCGCCACATTCACGGTCCGCAAAAACGACTCCGGCAGATCCGGACGCAGATCGATGAGCGGCGTTCGTTCGCTGATGGCGGCCACCGCTTCTGCAAACGGCCGTTGGCTCACCTTCACGGGATGCTCTCCGGTGACCAGGTAGTAGAGCAGCACCCCCATGGCGTAGATATCGGCCGCCACGGTCGCGGCGCTTCCCTGGAAAAGCTCCGGAGCCATGTAGTTCGGCGAGCCGGAAAGATTCCCCTGGCGCTGCGGCAACGTGCTGAGGCCAAAATCCATCAGCAGAATGCGGCCGCCCTCTTCGCGCATCACGTTTTCGGGCTTGATATCGCGGTGCAGAATGCCGGTCCGATGGACCGCGCTGAGGGCTCGCGCCACATCGAGGCCGATGAGGGCGGCCTCGCGACAGCCAAACGGTCCCTGCGCGCGAATCAGCGCTGACAGGGTTTTGCCGCGCACGAAATCTGTCCAGAAGCCGACACGGCCGTCGTGGCGGTCGATGCCGTAGACATGCACGATGTTGGCGTGCTGTACGGAAGCCAGGGCGCGCGCCTCACGAAGAAGGGCTCGGTACTCCTCATCCCCGCTTACCGAGCCGGGCAGCAACAGCTTCAGCGCCACCTCGCGTTCCAGTTGTGGGTCCCACGCGCGGTACACCTCGCCGAAGCCGCCCTGGCCGACTTGCTCGAGCAAACGAAACTCGCCCCATGAAGCGTGCGCGGGCGGAGGATCGGTGGGGCTCCGCCGGCTATCTTCGAACGAGAGTGTCGGATCGTCGTGCATAGAGGGCACTGACGTGTTCGGTTTAGTGCACCAGAGGACTGCTGGGGGAGAAAGGGAGTCCTCCGAAGCGGCAGGTATTGGGAGGCATCGATGGCACCAGGGCCGCCCCAAACTATCTGTTGCTGGAACCCGATTATAGGTCCGCGTGCGTTCTCCGGCGGGGGAATCGTGGGCGAGGCTTCGATGACTGGCTGGGTTACGACGGGAGTTTAGGGTGGAGTTTTTCGAAGCCTGTGGCTTGTTGCCAGGCGCGGGCGAAGGCGCAGAGCTTCGCGTCCTGATAGTGGCCGGCGAGGAAGGTGAGGGAGACGGGGGTGCCGGGGCCGCCGATCTGGTCGTCGTCGCCGGTGTCGGTGGCGGGCGGGGCGGGCGCGTCGTTGCCGCGCAGGCCGTTGGGGACGATGCAGGCGGGGTGTCCGGTGAGGTTGGTGACGACGAGCTGCTCGGAGTTGGTCGCGGCGACGATCACGTCCACCTGGTCGAAGAGCTTTGACATTTCGCGGATGGCAAGCGAACGGGCGCGGTTGGCCTGGATGTATTCGACTGCGGGATAGAAGCGCCAGATGCGGAAGAGGTTGGGCCAGTCGTCGGGGGATTGAGCGGTGAGAAGCTGGTCGCGGCCGGAGCGGGTGAGGGCGTCGAAGGAGGCGGCGGCTTCGGCGGTGAGGAGGTCGGCCATAGGTCCGTACGGGAGCTTAGGCAAGTCGAGGGGGATGAGGTTGACGCCCATGGCTTTGAGTTTGTCGAGGGCGGCGAGGTCATACTTGCGGTCGTAGGCGCGGCGGGCGCGGTAGGCCGCGGCTTCTTGCTGTCGATGCTCGCGCTTCTTGCTGTCCTCAGCGGACTGGTTGGCGGGCGCGGGCTTCTCGGCTGGCGGAGGCTGATCGGGATCGAAGCTGGCTTTGAGATAGCCGATGCGGAGGGAGCGCCAGTCGAGATCGGCGTTCCAGTTGAAGGCGGCGTCGCGGACGGAGAGGTCGTGGCCGTCGGGGCCGTGGATGGCTTCGAGGACGGCGGCGCAGTCTTCGACGGCGCGGCAGATGGGGCCGAGCTTATCCATGGTCCAGGAGAGGGCCATGGCGCCGGTGCGGGGAACGAAACCGAAGGTGGGGCGGAGGCCGGTGACGCCGCAGCGCGTGGAGGGTGAGGAGATGGAGCCCAGGGTTTCAGAGCCTATAGAGAACGCAACGCAGCCGGCGGCGGTGGCGGAGGCGGGCCCGGCGGAGGAGCCGCTGGAGCCTTGTTTGGGGTTCCAGGGATTGCGGGTGCGTCCGCCGAACCAGACGTCGCCCATGGCGAGGGCGCCGAGGGTGAGCTTGGCGATGAGCACGGCGCCGGCCGCGTCGAGACGCTGGACGACGGTGGCGTCTTCGTCGATGGACTGATGCTCGAAGCCGCCGGCTCCCCACGTGGTGGGGTAGCCCTTGACGGCGAGGAGATCTTTGGCGCCCCAGGGGAGTCCGTGAAGAGGGCCGCGGTATTTGCCCTTTGCTATGTCGGCGTCGGCTTGGCGGGCGTGGGCGAGAGCGCGATCTTCGGTGAGGGTGACGTTGAAGTGGAGGATGGGATCGTAGCGGCGGAGTCGCGCGATGTACATCTGCGTGAGGTTGGTGGAGGAGATTTTGCGGCGGCGGATGAGGTCGGCGAGGTTCATCGCGGACTCGAAGGCGAGGTCTTCAAGGTTCGCGGGCGCGTTGAGGGTGGCGGGAGCTTTGGAGTAGACAGGCTTGGCGCGCTGGGTATTGATGGTGGCGCCGGGAGGCAGGGGATCGAAGACGAAGGCGGGCGCGACGGAGTTGGGGAGGTCGAGCTTACGGATGGCGATGTAGCTGCCGCGCTGTTCGTTGAGGTGGTCGAGCATGGCGGCTTTGTCGTCGGCGGGGATGACGATGGCGGCGAGGGCGGCGGCCTGGTCGATCATCTCGGGGGTAATTTTGGGGAAGTCGGGTTCGGTGGGTTTCTGCTCATTGTTCTGGGCAGCGGCTTCGGGGGCGGCCTGGGTGGCGAGGGTATAGAGGATGCCGGGGAAAAGGGTGGAGGCAAGGCCGAAGCGGCCGGTCGTGGCGAGGAAGTTGCGGCGATCCATGGAAGGCAGGTTACAGGTTACAGGTTGCAGGTTGCAGGTTGCAGAGAAGCAGTTAGTGGAAGGGCGAGTGGAAGTGCAAGTGGGAGTGCAAGTGGGAGGGCGAGTGGAAGGGCGAGTGGGAGCGGCGAGCGCTACTGCAGCTGCGTGGTGCGCTGGGATTGGCGGCGGGTGAGGAGGGTGAGGGCGGAGGCGAGGGATCCGAGAAGGGCGGCAACGATGGGGCCGAAGAGAAGGTGGGTGAAGGCGGAGTCGTATGTGTTGGCGATGGCGAAGGCGCGCGGGTCGGTCCAGTGGGTGCGGAGGAATTCGGGCCAGGTGGCGACGGAGGCGGCGGAGGGTGGGCGGAGGAAGAGCTCGACGAGAAAGCCGGCGGTGACGGCGAGAGTCATGCAGAGGGCGGCGCTGAGGACGGCGGTGAGGAGGCCGCTGCGGATGGCGCCGGTGTGGCGGGTGGCGAGGACGGCGGCGAGGGTCCAAAGCAAGAAGGGGAGCAGCATGAAGGTGATGGAAATGGCGGGACCGGTCCAGCGAGCGGGGGCGAGATTTTCGAGGGTGACGTTGAGGATTTCAAGTGCGCCGGCGAGCAGGCCGGTGGCGGCGGCGATGCGCGCGACGGCGGGAAGAGGCTGATGGCCGGTGAGGATCACGAGGCAGATGGCGTAAGCGATGAGGAAGCTGAGGGGTTCGGCGAAGAAGCGTGCGGCGGTGGGCTGGCTCCAGTAGAGCGGGTAGCGGAGGACGGCGAGCGTGGCGAGGGCGAGGCTGGCCGCGATGAGGATGGCGGACAGAATTGCGGTGAAACGCGGGAGGGCGATGGCGGTTTCCTCCAGCCGGCGCGCGGCCACGGCGATTGTCACCGGGCGGCGCGGCGGTTGGCAAGAGGGAACATCAGGGCTGGAGCGAATGGGTTGAGTCGCGACGGCCGGTCCGGCGGCTGACGATGAGACGGATGCGATCGCCGCGGACGCGATCTACGATACAACGGCGCTGGTGGTGAGGGCGCGGGGTGCGGGCTGCGGGCGCAGCAGCCAGCAGAGGGCGACGATGTGGGTGATCATGAGCAGCGGCACGTAGAGGATGGGGATAACCCAGGTGGCGCCGAGCTGACCGGCGACGGCAGGAAGGTCGAGGCGGACCGCGTTGGCATAGTCGACGATGAGGTCGGTGATGCCGGCGAGGTTGAAGGCGACAGTAGAGAACCAGAAGAGGGGACGGATCGGGGAAAGTGAGGAGGGCGAGAAGAGAAACAGGAAAGGCCGGCTCTGGCGATTGCCGCTGATATGGGCTGCGTTTTGACTCCGCTTGGGCCCTCTGGACACATTTTCCAGTTCCGCTTATTGAGCAGGGCTAGTGGCTCCGACGGTAGACCGCTTGAGGACAAGCTGCTGTTGGTCCTGGGCGCTGGCGTTTTGGAAGAAATCGCGAAGTTCGCGGTATTCGTCTTTTCTGAACCTGGACGCACCGACGACAATCACACGGTCTTCACTGTAGGTATCGTCCTCGTGTTTGTACCTGGCCGTGTAGGCTGCGCGCTTCCCCATGGGAACGTCCGCATCGCTGGGTACAGCTTCGATCGAGAGGCCAGGGCCGAGCTTCAAGGTTGCGCGGTCTTCCACCGCGTATGGATAACGGAGATCGATGGGGTTTTCGCGCTGGGCCTCGGCGAAAATCGGCTTCACTCCAGCTTCAAAAAAGGAGCTGGGCAGGATGAATCGTTTGCCCGCCGCAGTGCCCATCGTACCGCTGACCTCGACGATAGCGAGCAAGCTTGAGCCGTTGTCGGTGAGACCAACGAAATGATCCATCTTGATGATGGCACCTTCAGGAATGCGGCTCCGAAGGTCCTTCTCGAAGTCATCTTTTGTCTGCTGCTCGTCGGTGCGGAGGAATGCCTGTCTCCAGCGAAGGGCCTCGGCGCCCTTCATGGAGATGCGAAGAATTCCTTTGAGAGAGCCATCGGGGCCGATGTCGAGTTTGGCGTCGCGCACAGTTTCGTTGTCTGCGTAGGAGGCCGACGGGGTCATGAGGATCGCCGTTCCATTCTCAGCCTGCCGAATACCGAACACTTCGGTATGCATCCAGTGGAGCTTGCCATATTCGCAATCGCGCTGGCCGGGATCGAAGTAGACGTCTTTGCCGCCGAGATTCACGATTGCAATTTCATCTTCCAGCTGACCCCAGTCCAGGTCGGCGGTATTGAGGATGCTCCTGTCGCGCTCGGTCACGGCCATGCCGTAGGCCTTCAGTCCGGCAGCGCGCGCCATGGAAATGAAGAGGCGGGTTATTTCGTCGTCCGAACCGCGTTTCTGAGCCCAGATGTCTGCGGCCGTCTTTATGCGCAGGCCCTGTGCCTTGTTCTCCAGGGATGTGTGCTCCCGGGTGAAGCGAGTATTCTCGACTGTCATGACAGCCGCATAAATCTTGCGCAATTTCTGCTCGTCGGTGTCTGAGGGCGAGATCATGCCGGCCACTGTCCGGCGAATATTCTCATTTGGATTGACGAAGCGATCTACATCCTTCGACCATTCGTTGCCCTTCGTCTTCCAGTAATCCGCACCCACCGCCGGAACACTAAAGAAAACCAGGCGGTAAGAGAAGCTCGCAAGAGGTGGCGAATACTCCTCCTCAGGGACAGCGGGAAGGTTATCGACGACAAGATCGTAGACTCCGTCCATGGAATGAGTGATCCTGGTACCCGCGGGTGCCGCCAGATAGTAGGGCTGGTCTCGGACCGTCGAGAGAGAAAAGACACGACTGACGGGATTGAAGCGATAGTGTGCATGATGCACGAAGGCGGCCTGCTGGAGATCCCAGTCAGGGACTATGAAGGTGTAGTCATGGTATTGAAGGTCATAGGTGTATTCGAGGATGCTGCCGACCGTTACGTCGGGCATACTAAATACCTTTTCCATGACCTTGATGTCGCCGGCCTTTATAACTTCCCGGTCGTAAGGCTTGCCGGTGAACGGTACGATCGAGCCGTCCGGATGGATCGTGCGGCCCTCGATGGCACGGACACCAGTGACTTCTGGTTCGTAGGGAATCAGGACGTTGCTGAATTGCTCTTTACCCCGTTCGTTGAGAATCTTTATCCGAGCATAGAGGCGGTGAAATTCAAGTCCGTTGTCGACGATCTCTTCGCGATATAGATACACCGCGGGGGCATCAGGCGCCGCCGGGTCCGACGTCATCTTCAATTCTTCCGTTGTTGGTTGCCTCCAGTTCACCGCACAGGCATGAGGCGAGACGAGTGACAGAAGGAATGCGAGCGGAATTCCACACCGAAGCGACCAGGACACAGCAACCTCACAGGGATTGTTAAAAGAATACATGCGGAGAGAGATCGCGCCATTAGACGCATCCTGGCTGCCGCAGGCCCGCTGGCGCGGAGTTCCCGGCGCGCCGGATTTTGGCGCGATGGAGTACATGTAGCTCGAGGAGGCTACGATGGGGGCGAAGAGGAGGTGGATGAAGGCGGAGTCGAAGGTGTTGGCGATGGCGAAGGCGCGCGGGTCGGTCCAGTGACTGCGGAGGAATTCGGGCCATGTGGCGGCGGAGGCGGTGGAGGGTGGGCGGAGGAAGAGCTCGGCGAGGAAGCCGGTGGCGACGGCGAGGGTCATGCAGAGGGCGGCGCTGAGGACGGCGGTGAGGAGGCCGCTGCGGATGGAGCCGGTTCGTCGTGTGGCGAGGACGGCGGCGATGGTCCAGAGGAGGAAGGGAAGAAGCATGAAGGTAATGGAGATGGTGGGACCGGTCCAGCGAGTGGGGGCGAGATTTTCGAGGGTGACGTTGAGGATTTCGAGGGTGCCGCTGAGGAGGCCGGTGGCGGCGGCGATGCGCGCGACGGCGGGAGGGGGTTGATGGCCGGTGAGGATCAGGAGGCAGATGGCGTAACCGATGAGGAAGCTGAGGGCTTCAAAGAAGAAGCGTGCGGCGGTGGGCTGACTCCAGTAGAGCGGGTAGCGGACGACGGCGAGCGTGGCAAGGGCGAGGTTGGCCGCGATGAGGATGGCGGCAAGGGTGGCGGCCAATCGTGGGAGGGGGATGGCGGTTTCCTCCAGCCGACGCGCGGCCGCGGCGATTGTCTCCGGGCGGCGCGGCGGTTGGCAAGGGAAACATCATGGCTGGAGCGAATGGGATGACGCGCGGCCGCCGTTACGGCGGCCGACGATGAGAGGGATGTGATCGCCGCGGACGCGATCTACGATGCGACCGCGCTTGTGGCGATTGCCTGAGGCGCGTGCTGCGGGCGCAGCAGCCAGTAGATGGCGACGACGTGAGTGATCATGAGCAGCGGCACATAGATCACGGGAATGAAATACGTGGCTCCAAGCTGGCCGGCGACGGCAGGCAGGTTGAGGCGGGTGGCGTTGGCGTAGTCGACGACCAGGTCGGTGATGCCGACGAGGTTGAAAGCCACAGTGAGGAGCCAGAAAAGGGGACGGATCCGGAAAGTGAGGAGGGCGAGGAGGGCGAGGAGTCCGGTGGCGAAGTCGCCCCACGCGGCGGTGGTGGCGAAGGCTGCGGGCAGCTGGGCGCCGATGACACCGGGAACGATGAAAACGAGGCCGAAGAAACGGAAACTGTGGAGGGTGGCGATGGCGCGGTGGGCATCGACGCGGTCCAGGGAGCGGAGTTTGGGAAGCAGGTACGCGCCGAAGCAGAGCAGCCAGGCGACATAGCCGAGGACGAGTTGCAGCAGAAAGATGTTTTCAACGGGCATTGGGGGTTCCTCCTTTGCCGGATAGGATTATTAGTATCATCTTATGGATTCAGGATTTTTCTGCGCGCGCGGGGGAGCGGCCGGACCGGGAGGTGCATCGTGGAATGATGGGCAGCATCCTATGATTTGGTATGCGCTATACAGCGGAACACAAAGCTTGGATTCACCAGAAGATCGTCGAGGACGCCGCGCAGAGGGTGCGCGCCGAGGGGATGAGCGGGGCGGCAGTTTCCGCAGTGATGAAGGACGCGGGACTGACGCATGGCGGTTTCTACAAGCATTTCGGGAGCAAGGAGGAGCTGTTGCTGGAGTCACTGCACGCTGCTTTTGGGCAGACCGCCGACCGGCTGGCTCGGGTGGGCGAGAAAGCGCGGCCGAGGACGGCGTGGAAGGCGATCGTGAAGGCGTATCTGAGTCCGGAGCACTGCGCGCATGTGGAGCACGGTTGTCCACTGGCGGCGCTGGCGCCGGAGCTGGCGCGGGCCGAGGGGACGATGAAGGCGCGGATTGCAGGGGAGCTGCTGCGCTACCGGGATCGGATGGTGCCGTACATGCCGGGGCGGCGGAGGGCGGACAAGGAGCGGAATTTCCTGGCAATCATGTCGACGATGATCGGGGCGCTGGCGATCGCGCGCATCCAGCCGGATGCGGCGGGACGAGAGAGGGTGCTGGGGACGGCGCGGGAGTTTCTGTTGAAGAGCTTCTGAAGGGGTGGGTGTCTGGCCCACTCAGGTCAAAAGGGGCCTGAATGAGTCACACCGGTCCGTGCGTGGTGTGTTCACCGGGCGGCTTTTGATTCCATGCGAGCGCAAATCCTAAGGTAGAGTGCGTGATCGCTGAAAGCGGAATGAGGACCGTCTTTCCCCGCGGCAAAGGGCATGACGATCGCCTGGCCCATGTATCTCCGGTGATAGTGGATCTCGTAAATCAAATACGTGGGATGGCGTTCGACGACGCTTAGTTTGAGATCGCACCACCGCCAGTCGAGCCGGCAGAGCCGATTGATTTGGCGCTCAAGTTCCTGCATTGCCGCGATGGACTCGACCAGCGTGAGTGTCTCGCGGCCTTCTTCATCGAACGGATAGCGGTACAGGAGTCGCTGTGTCATCGTGACAAGGAGGTCCGATGACCATGATGAAGCTGCGGTTGTCGATTTTGAGTCCCCATTTGGATCATTTCTGGTAACGGCACCCTCTATCTGCGAGGTGTTACCGAGAACAGTATTCTACATAGGGTAAAATGGACGGCATTCTGCGCGGGAGGTGGGGGCGGTGCTGGAGCTGCGGAAGGTGTCGAAGTTGTTTGCGGGGATTCCGGCGGTGGATCGGGTGAGCTTCTCGGCGCGGCCGGGCGAGGTGACGGGGTATCTGGGGCCGAACGGGTCGGGCAAGTCGACGACGATGAAGATGATCACGGGGCTGATCGAGCGGTCGGGCGGAGAGATTCTTTTCGACGGCAAGCCGATTGAAGAGGACGTGATCGGCTACAAGCGGCGGATGGGGTATGTGCCGGAGGAGCCGTATCTGTACACGCATTTGTCGGGTGTGGAGTATCTGACGATGGTGGCGGAGCTGCGCGGGCTCAATGAGCGGCGGTCGCGGGAGCAGATCGAGGAGTTGCTGACGCTGCTGTCGCTGCACGACGATCGGCATGCGTCGATCAGCGGGTATTCGAAAGGGATGCGGCAGAAGGTGCTGATTGCTGCGGCGCTGCTGCACAATCCGGAGCTGGTGTTGCTGGATGAGCCGTTCTCGGGGCTGGATGTGGGGTCGGCGCTGATGCTGCGGAGTCTGATCCAGCAACTGGCGGCGCGGGGGAAGGTGGTGCTGTTCAGCTCGCATGAGCTGGACACGGTGGAGCGGGTGAGCCAGCGGGTGGTGATTCTGCACAAGGGGAAGATGGTGGCCGATGACTCGATCGCGAATCTGCGGACACTGATGGCGCTGGAATCGCTGGAGGCGATTTTTTCGCAGCTGGCGGTGGAGGTGGATACGGAGGGGGTGGCGAGAGAGTGGTGGACGTGATTAGCGGGTGACAGGTGACAGCGTTACGGCGTTCAGGTTTCAGGTTACAGGTGCCACGTGCGGTTGCGCGTGCACAGGCGGAGAGCGACATGAGGGTGCTGCGCGGAGTTGGTGGAGAAATTGCCGCGGGAGTTTCGGGTCCTCTACAAGCAGTTTTTGCTGCGGGTAGTGGATCTGGAAGCGCTGTCGGTGCATGCGGATGTGACGAGATTCCTGGGTCAGTTTGCGGGCGTGCTGATCCTGATCAATGTGTATCGGACGCTGGGGTTTCTGTTCTTCGTGGCGGGGAACCCGCACCTGGGCCGCGCCGGACTGATGAGTGATGCTGGCGGCACGAGCATTGGCTGGTGTCGACCATGATGCTGGTGACGGGGCTGATTGCGGTGGTGAGTTGGGACGCGATTTTTCCGGATCGGCGGGATGCGATGGTCCTGGGGCCGCTGCCGGTGCGGCCGGGAATGATCCTCGCGGCGAAGGTGGCGGCGTGCGCGGCGGTGGTGGGCATCGCGTTGTTGTCGCTGGCGAGCGGGATGGGCGTGGTGCTGCCGCTGGTGATGGGCTCGGGAAGGTTGTTCGTTGGGTATTGGTTCGCGATGGCGGCGGCGTGCGTGTTTGTGTATGGCGCGGTGTTGGCGGTGCAGGGGATGATGGCGCTGATGTTGCCACGAAAGATGTTTCTCCGGGTGTCGGCAGGGCTGCAGCTGGCGGCGTTTGCGTGGTTCGTGTCGAGCTATTTTCTCGAGCCTGGGCTGGCGGTCCCGGCGGAGACAGTGAGAGCTGCGGCAAGGGGAGAGTTGAATCTTTGGCCGTCGTATTGGTTCTTTGCGATGGAGCAGCAGATTGCGGGGTCGCTGGCGCCGGAGATGCGTGGGCTTGCGATGCGGGCGTGGGTGGGGCTGGCGGTTGTTGTGGTGGGAGCGGGGGCCTCTTTGGTGTTGTGTTATTTGCGGACGATGAAGAAGACGGTGGAGGAGCCGGATCTGGTGCCGGGGCGGCGGGGCTGGCGGTGGACGCCGCGGCTGGGCGGGAAGGTGGAGACGGCGGTGGTGCGGTTCACGGCGCGAGGGCTGGGGCGGAGCCGGCATCATCGAGTGATCTACGCATTCTGGTGGGCGATTATTTTTGCGATTGTGGTGTCGACGCTGCGGGCGGAGGGGCGGGAGGTGGTCGGCTGCCGGTGACGCAGGCGTACATGATGCCGACGCTGGCGATGATGGGGCTGGCGGTGGTGGGGCTGCGGAGCGTGTTTTCGCTGCCGGTGTCGCTGCATGCGAACTGGATTTTGCAGGTGACGCAGCTGAATCCGTCGCAACTATATATAGGTGGGGCGAGGCGGGCGTTGTTGCTGCTGTCGGCGGCGCCGGTATGGGGGCTGGCGGCGTTGCTGGGATTGGGGTTCCGGCCGTGGGGGCAGGTGGTGGAGCATCTGGCGGTGCTGGCGGTGGTGGGCTGGATTCTGGCCGAGCTTTGCCTGATCGGGGTCTCGAAGATTCCATTTGCGTGCTCGTATCTGCCGGGGAAGACGAACCTGCAGTATCTGTTCTGGGGGCTGGTGGTTGTGTTCCTGGCGGTGGCTATCTCGCTGGCAAATGAGGAGATGCGGGTGCTCGGGCATCCGCTGCGGTATGGGGCGCTGCTGGGGATCTTGTTGGTGGTGGGGGCTGGATTGTGGGCGGTGAACCGGCATCGGGCGCGGTCCGCGGTGCTGTATTACGAGGAGCTGGAGCCGGAGGTGATTACGACTCTGGGGATCGGGTCGTTTTTGGAGGGGTGAGGGGGCAGATCACCTTTGGAATTCGGGAGCAGGAGAGGTAGTCAGGGTGGGTCTGGTGGGAAGGCCGGACGCTCGCACACGGGCCGGGGCGAGCCATTTTGATTTCACCCCTATGCTAAATTCGGCAATAGTGGAGTGTATGAAGGTTTCAGACATAGTTGATACGGTTCCCGCATATTTGGTGGGGTTACCTGAAGCGCGCGTTCGCTACTACGCCCAAGCGCGAACGCTCGCGGGTGAGACGGATCCCGGGATCTTCCGCGAGGCCGTGGATTCGTTTCGTGCCAATTTTGGAGTTCGGCCGCAGGGCGGCGATGGATCTCGGGGACACATTGTCGATTTAAGCGGTGATGAGGCGGAGCCGGACGGCCATCTCAGGGAAACCGCGCGTGGGTACTTATCTCGGCTGGGGAACGATGCGAAAGAGGCCGAGTTGTTTCGTGACTACGGATGGAAGATGCGACAGCTGCCGGATGGGGTAGAGCGCATTCTTTCGGTGGGCTGCGGCGGGGGACGGGAACTGATTTTCCTGAGATCCCGCTATCCGGACGCTAAGATTGTGGCACTCGACTATGTGATGAGCGTTGAGGGTGGGGCTCGCACGATTGAGATTCTGGGCGTGGAGTTCATGGCCGGGGACATCTTCGAGTCCACGAAAAAGCTGGGCGCCGACGGGTCGAGGTTCGATCTGATCTTCTCAAACCACGTGATCGAGCACTTTTATGATCCGGACGAACAGATCAGAGAGCTCTGCAGCCTGTTGAAGCCTGGGGGGCGGTTCACCGCGGGGGTGCCCCTGGATGCCTATCCGTTGTCGGACCTGCTTGCGGCGCGGTCGAAGGATCCCCAATCGACAAACGCTCTGGACATCGATTGGCTGGATCTTCGTCATCCCTGGAAAACAAACGAGGCCGACCTGGCGCGCACGCTGCTGGGCGCAGGAATGGGGAGCGTGGTATTGTTCCGGCGAGTGCACCACGCGAATAATTCAAAATGCGAAGATGATTTGTCTTTGGAAGGGTGTACGCAGCGCGAGATGCGCGCGCGGCGGATCGAATCGCTGACTCTGCAGCCCTGGATCGGCGCGATGAAGCTATTGTTCGGGCGTAATCCACCGCGACGTCTGGCGCGTCTGGTCTTTGCGGTGAATCGGCGACTGTGGTTCGGCCGGTATCGGCTGAAGTGCGATATCCAGCCGGAAGTGTTCGCTACCGCGGTCCGCAAGGCTGAAGCCCCCGGGCACGAAGCGGGGCGGAATGGAAAAGGCACTGCGGCCTTCTCCGCGGGTGCCGACGCGTATTGACGGGCGGGCGAACTGTGGTTGGCCGAGACTCGCTTCCTCGGCATCTGAAGGGTTAGTCTCGTGGCATGATCGCCTGCTCCAACTGTGGGGCCGCACATTCACAGAGCGCGGACTTCTGCTCCTCATGCGGGCATGCGTTACGCATCCCTGACACAGCGCCTCCGTCGCCGGATCGAATTGTTGCTGCGCCTGGGCGGGCTGCTGTAAGCTCGCACCCGCTCGGAACAGGAGGATTCGCGCCAGGCACGGTGTTGGCGGAACGGTACAGGATCGTGGCTCTGCTGGGCCGTGGCGGCATGGGCGAGGTCTATCGTGCCGAGGATATGAAGCTGGGCAACGTTGTCGCCCTCAAATTTCTCCCTGCCTCACTCCAGGACGATCCCGCGGCACTGGCTGCCCTCCACGCCGAAGTCCGCAACGCCCGCGAGGTTTCGCATCCGAATGTCTGCCGGGTCTACGACATTGGCGAGGTGAACGGCCAGCACTTTCTGACCATGGAGTACATCGACGGCGAGGATCTGGCTTCATTGCTGCGCCGCATCGGCCGGCTGCCCGCCGACAAGGCTCTGGAGACAGCACACCAAATATGCGCGGGCCTTGCTGCGGCGCACGATTCCGGATTTCTTCACCGCGATCTGAAACCCGCCAATATCATGCTCGATGGCCGAGGGCGGGTGCGCATCACGGATTTTGGTCTGGCCCTGAGCCGCGACGACGCCCATGGCCGGAACGAAATCGCCGGCACGCTGGCCTACATGGCTCCGGAGCAAATTGGCAAGGGCGAAGCCAGCGTTCGGAGCGACATCTATTCGATGGGTGTGGTGTTTTATGAGCTGTTCACCGGACGCCTTCCTTTTCCGGCGACCACTCCTGTGGAGTTGCGACGAGCGCATCTGGAGTCTTCTCCGAGGACACCGTCGTCGGTGGTGAAGGAGATGGATCCGGTTGTGGAAAGTGCGATCCTCCGCTGCCTGCAAAAGGACCCCGCGATGCGGCCGCCCACCGTGAGGCAGGTGGCAGCGGCGTTCCCGGGAGGCGATCCACTTGCCGCAGCGCTGGCGGCAGGTGAAACGCCCTCGCCGGAGATGGTCGCAGCTTCGGGAGGAATTGGGGGCTTGCGTCCACTGGTTGCCTGGATATTGCTCGCCGGTGTGGCTGCCGCGGTTACCGCAACGATTCTGGGGAGCGCCCAAACAAGGCTCTATCGCCGGGTGCCGCTCGATCGACCTCCGGAGGCGCTCGCCGAGCGCGCCCGGGACATCCTGCAGAGCGTCGGGTATTCCGCGGCTCCGGCGGACACCGCGGTTGGATTCGAGGAGGGGAAGGACTTTCTGCGGTATATCGGAGAACACGACCAATCGAAGACGCGCTGGGACAAGATGGAGACGGGGGCATTTACGTTTTGGTATCGCGGCAGCCCGAGGCCTCTTGTGCCTCATTTCTCGCCCGTCTTTTCGAATGCGCCGACGTTAGGATCCGTGTGGACCGACGACCCGCCCCGGGATGAGTCCGGGATGACGCTGGTAAGCCTCAACCCGCTCGGTCGCCTGACACAGTTCGTAGTAGTTCCTCCGCAGATGGACGAGCCGGCGGGGGCCACATCGCTACCGGACTGGGCGCCGCTGTTTGCTGCGGCGGGGCTCGCTCCGGCCCAGTGGCAGGCAGCGCAGCCCATTTGGACGCCACCGGTTTTCAGCGACACGCGCGCTGCATGGACGGGATTCCTCGCAGAGCGGCCCAATATGCCGATGCGGATCGAGGCTGCGGCGTACCGGGGCAAGCCCGTTTACTTCCAGTTGATCGGACCATGGAATCGACTCGAAACTCTGCAGGAGGATGGGGCGAAGGGCGGTGAACGGATCGTTCTCGCAGTGTTCATCGCTGTGCTGCTTTCCCTGATGGTGAGTGGCGCGATGCTGGCTCGCCGGAACGTGCGCATGGGGCGGGGCGATCGGCGTGGAGCTTTTCGTCTGGCATCTTTTGTATTTGCGGCCTTGATGGTGGCATGGTTATTCGGAGCGCACCATGTCGCGAATTTCAGCGAATTCCCACTCTTCCTGGAGGCTTTAGTCTGGGGGCTCGCCTGGTCCTGCTTCGTTTGGCTCCTCTACAGTGCTCTGGAGCCCTATGTGCGCCGCCGCTGGCCTGCCACCCTTGTATCGTGGAGCCGCTTGCTGGCTGGAGACTTTCGCGATCCATTGGTAGGACGCGACGTTCTTCTCGGTTGTCTTACAGGGGCTTGCTCGGTCGCTCTAGGTGGAGTTGTGCGGTATGTCACGCTATGGCTGGGCTACCCTCCGCCCCAGCCGGGGTCCGGGCCAACGTGGGAGTTTCTGGGCGTACGTCCCATGATTTCAAGCATATTGACGGCTGTGAGCTTTGCGCCAATATTCTGGCTTGGGGGTTTGTTTTTCCTGGTTCTTCTGCGGGCCTTGTTGCGCAGGGATTGGGCGGCGGCGCTGGTTTGGGTTCTCACTAGCTTTCTGCTCGCCGCGGCCGGCGGCGCGTCCGTTGCCGATCTGCTTGTGGGCGGGCTGCTCGTGAGTGGTCTGGCGGCATTCCTGCTGACCCGCTTTGGGTTTCTCCCCATCGTGGCTAATTTTGTCTTCTGGAGGATTCTGGAAACTTCCCCCCTAACGACGCAGGCCTCCGCATGGTATTCGGGCCTCGGCCTGGCCGGAATTCTACTGATGGCCGCGATAGCACTCTGCGCGTTTTACATCTCTCTTGGAGGCCGATCGGCTTTCGGAGGTTTGGCCCTCGAGGAGTAAGCGACCTTCCTTCTACGGCTCAGCGGTCGGATTCCCGGGCAGCGATGGAGGATCCCTCGCCATCGATCCGCTGTGCCCTTGCTAATGTACAAACGCCGCGGCTTTTCGCCATGTAGTTCCTCGTCGTCTGGAGACTTTCAGTGGGGAGGAAACATAGTGGCAGACGTTGCCACTAAGCAGCGAGGTTCGTCGCGGCTGGTCCGGGGATCAGGCTGAGTAATCCATGTTCTCAAGATCGGTGAGCAGGCTGGGACCGGTGGGATTCCATCCCAGTTTTTCTCGCGTCTCTGCGCTGGAGCCCTGGAGGTCGAGCCCAGCGAAGGGGGCGAGTGGCCCGAAGTATTCCGGGGCTTGTTGCGGCGTGATGGAGACCACCGGCACCTTCAGGCCGCGGCCGATGGCTTCGGCGATATCGCGGGCCGTCACGCCCTCTTCGGCGATGGCGTGGTATCTCGCGCCGGTGTGGCCCTTCTCCAGCCCCAGCCGATAGAGGTGAGCGGCGTCGGAAACGTGCACGGCGGCCCAGCGGTTGAGTCCTTCGCCGATGTAGGCTGCAGCGCCTTTCTGGCGGGCGAACTGGATGGTGTAGCTGACCAGGCCCTGCTTCTTCGTGTCGTGCACCTGGGGAAGCCGCACGACGATCGACCGCACGCCGCGTTTTTCGAGGGCAGCGGCAACGTGTTCCGAAGCCCGCGGATAGTGGTCAGAACGGGGCCACGGTGGATCGTTTTCGGTGGCGAGGCGGCCGTGGGCGATGAGGGCGAGTCCGGCGGTGACGAGGAGCGGACGGTCCGATCCGGCGAGCGCGTCGCCCAGAGTTTCGATGGCGCGGCGGTCGATCTCGCAGTTCTCCCGAAACTTCGAGAAGTCGTGGATAAAGGCGAGGTGGATGACGGCGTCCGATGCCGCTGCTCCGTTGCGAAGGTTATCGAGGTTTTCGAGTCGACGCTCAATTTTGACGGTAAGCGCTAATTGTGCTATTCTCAAAAAGCTGTCTGTCAATGGCTTTTTCGTCTGTTTGAAGTGGGGCGAAAGAGCGGGGCAGCGCGGACGTGAGGAGCCGGTCAGCTGGACGGCGGAAGGGTTTCACGGACGCTCGGATCGCATTCGGAGCCTGCGACATCCGTCACCTTGGCGGACTATGCGGGCCGGAACTTCGAAACGGAATCGGCTGTTTCCCGTAAGCTTCGCAGCGATGCGGAGCGGAAGGCACGCGCGGTCACCGTCGTGGTTCTCGTCTGAAGCAGGGAAGTGGGAAGCGGACGCGAGGCAGATCGAGACTTCGTGCGGGCTGAGTCCGGGATTTGGATTCGGGATCGCGGGCGAAGAGACTCCATTTGCGCGCGTATAAGTTTTGGCGGTAGCGGAAGGGCGAAGGAGACGGTTTTGCCGACATTCAGTCAGCTGGTGAGAAAAGGACGGACGGCGCCGAGGTACAAGACGGCGTCGCCGGCGCTGCAGGGGTCGCCGCAACGGCGCGGAGTTTGCACGCGCGTGTACACGCAGACGCCGAAGAAGCCGAATTCCGCGCTGCGGAAGGTGGCTCGCGTGCGCCTGACGAATGGGATTGAGGTCACGACCTATATTCCAGGCATTGGGCACAACCTGCAGGAGCACTCGATTGTGCTGATCCGCGGGGGGCGTGTGAAGGATTTGCCGGGCGTTCGGTATCACGTGGTGCGCGGGACGCTGGACACGTGGGCGTGGCGGGACGAAATCAGAGCCGCTCGAAGTATGGGACGAAGAGAGCCAAGGGCGGAGCCAAGAAGTAGGTTACAGGTTACAGGTGACAGGTTACAGAACAGCCAGTAGCTCGTAGCGGAAACGGATCAACGACCGCCGAGGACGGCGAAGGGTTTAGAGAGCATGCCGAGAAAAGGACATATCGCGAAGCGGGAAGTGGCGGCGGATCCGGTGTACAACTCGTCGCTGGTGACGAAGTTCATCAATTCGATGATGTATGAGGGGAAGAAGTCGACCGCGCAGGGGATCTTCTACACCTCCATGAAGAATCTGGAAGAGAAGGGCGGCGGGACGGATGCGCTGACGCTTTTCAAGAAGGCGGTGGAGAACTGCAAGCCGCTGCTGGAAGTGAAGACGCGGCGCGTAGGCGGCGCGAACTACCAGGTGCCGGTGGAAGTGAATGCGGACCGGCGGACGTCGCTGGCGATACGGTGGCTGGTGAGCTACGGCCGGGCGCGCGGCGAGAAGGGCATGATCGACAAGCTGTCGAACGAGCTGCTGGATGCGGCGAACGGGCGCGGCGCGGCGATGAAGAAGAAGGAAGACGTGCACCGCATGGCGGAGGCCAATAAGGCGTTCGCGCATTACAGGTGGTAAAAAGCGATCGAAGATCGCTTTTTACAAGGTTACAGGTTACAGGGAACAGGTTACAGAGAGCAGAGATGCTCAACCTGGTCCCGCAGTAGAAACAGAAGCAGCTGCCGGGCTGAGGAAGTCCGCAAGAAGCAAAGAGAGAGTATTGTGCCGCGACAAGTACCGCTAAATCGTTGCCGGAACATCGGAATCATGGCGCACATCGACGCCGGAAAGACGACGACGACCGAGCGGATCCTCTATTACACGGGGATCACGCATCGGATTGGCGAAGTGCACGAAGGCACGGCGACGATGGACTACATGGAGCAGGAGCAGGAGCGCGGCATCACGATTACGTCGGCGGCGACGACCTGCACCTGGAAAGATATCCGTATCAATATTATTGATACGCCTGGCCACGTGGACTTCACGGCCGAGGTGGAGCGTTCGCTGCGGGTGCTGGACGGCGCGGTGGCGCTGTTCGATTCTGTGTCGGGCGTGCAGCCGCAGACCGAGACGGTGTGGCGGCAGGGCGATAAGTACAAGGTTCCGCGCATTTGCTTCGTGAACAAGATGGATAAGGCGGGCGCGGATTTCGAGCACGTGATCGAGACGATCCGGAAGCGCCTGGGCGCGCGGCCGGTGGCGACGCAGATTCCGATCGGGGCTGAGGCGAAGTTCAAGGGCGTCGTGGACCTGATCGAGATGAAGGCGATCCTGTGGCACGACGAAACGATGGGCGCTGAGTACTCGACGGAAGAGGTTCCTGCTGAGCTGAAGAAAGAAGGCGGAAGCCTTCCGGATGCAGCTGATCGAGACGGTGGCGGAGAACGATGACGCGATGCTGCACCAGTTCCTCGAGGGCGAGACGCCGTCGGCTGAGGAACTGAAGGCGGCGCTGCGCCGGGCCACCATTGAGATGAAGGTGTTCCCGGTGCTGTGCGGATCGGCTTTCAAGAACAAAGGCGTGCAAACGCTGCTGGATGCTGTGGTGGATTTCCTGCCCAGCCCGCTGGATGTTCCCGCGATCGAGGGCATTGATCCCTATCATGCGGGCGTGGTGCTGAGACGCGAGGCGAAGGACGAGGAGCCGTTTTCGGCGCTGGCGTTCAAGCTGATCAACGACCAGTACGGCAAGCTGGGATTCATCCGGCTGTACTCGGGTGCACTGAAGACCGGCGACACGGTGCTGAATCCGCGGTCGGGGCGCACGGAGCGCGTGGGGCGTCTGGTGAAGATGCATGCCAACAAGCGCGAGGAGATTACCGAGATCTACGCCGGCGATATCTGTGCGTGCGTGGGTTTGAAGGAGATCAAGACGGGCGACACGCTGTGCGATCCACATCACCCGATTGCGCTGAGCGCGATCGATTTTCCGGAGCCGGTGATTTCGGTGGCAGTGGAACCGAAGACGAAGACCGATCAGGAAAAGATGGGTGTGGCGCTGGCGCGGCTGGCCGAGGAGGATCCCACGTTCAAGGTGCGGACCGATATCGACTCGGGACAGACGATCATCAGCGGCATGGGCGAGCTGCATCTGGAGATTCTTGTGGATCGCATGAAGCGCGAGCACAAAGTCGAAGCCAATGTGGGCGAGCCGAAGGTCGCGTTCCGGGAGACGATCCGCAAGCACTCCGAGGCTGAAGGGAAGTACATTCGGCAGACGGGCGGCTCGGGCAATTACGGGCACGTGAAGATTCGGCTGGAACCGAACGAGACGGGCAAGGGCGTGGAGTTCATCAACGAGATTCGCGGTGGCTCGATTCCGAAGGAGTACATCAAGCCGATTGAGCACGGGATTCGCGAGGCGGCGCTGGGCGGCATTCTGGCGGGCTACGAACTGGTGGACTTCAAGGCGATCCTGTATGACGGCAGCTATCACGAAGTCGACTCGAACGAAATGGCCTTCAAGATTGCCGGGTCGCTGGCGTTTAAGGAAGCGGCGCGGAAGGCGTCGCCGGTGTTGCTGGAACCGGTGATGGCGGTGGAAGTGACGGTTCCGGAAGAGCATATGGGCACGATCATCGGCGACATCAACTCGCGGCGCGGCCGGATTGAAGGCATGGAGCACGTAGGCGGGTCACAGGTGATCAAGGCAATGGTTCCGCTGAAGGAGATGTTCGGATACGTGAACGATATTCGGTCGTCGACGCAGGGGCGGGCCTCGTACAGCATGCAGTTTGCGCGGTATGAAGAGGCGCCGCGGATGATCTCGGAAGAGATCATCGGGCGGAATCAGGGCAAGTAAGGAAAAGGTTTGGGGCTGGTGCCGGACAGCCGGCGCTCCGTTGAGCAACAGGCAGTAAAAGCTACGAAAGGGAATCAGGACTTTTATGGCGAAGGAAAAATTTGACCGGTCCAAGCCGCACGTGAACGTGGGAACGATCGGACACATCGATCACGGCAAGACGACATTGACGGCGGCGATCACCAAGGTGCTGCAGAAGCACAACCCGAAGAACATGTTTCGCAGCTTCGACTCGATCGACAACGCGCCGGAAGAGCGGGAGCGCGGCATCACCATTGCGACCGCACACGTTGAATATGAGACGGCCAACCGGCACTACGCGCACGTCGATTGCCCCGGCCACGCGGACTACATCAAGAACATGATCACGGGCGCGGCGCAGATGGACGGCGCGATCCTGGTGGTGGCAGCGACCGACGGTCCGATGCCGCAGACCAAGGAGCACGTGCTGCTGGCGCGCCAGGTGGGTGTGCCCTACGTGCTGGTGTTCCTGAACAAGTGCGACGCGGTTGAGGACACGGAACTGATCGACCTGGTCGAGATGGAAGTGCGCGAGCTGCTCACCAAGTACCAGTTCCCGGGCGATGATGTGGCCGTGATTCGCGGCTCGGCACTGGGCGCGCTGAACGGCGAGGCGCAGTGGGAAGCGAAGATCGACGAGCTGATGGAGGCGGTCGACAAGCAGGTTCCGCTGCCGGCGCGCGCGACGGATCAGCCTTTCCTGATGCCGATCGAAGACATCTTCTCGATCTCGGGACGCGGCACGGTTGTCACGGGCCGCATCGAGCGCGGCAAGATCAAGGTCGGCGAGGAAGCGGAGATTGTCGGCTTCCGCGAGACGCGCAAGACGGTGGTGACCGGCGTCGAGATGTTCAAGAAGCAGCTCGATGAGGGTCTGGCCGGCGACAACGCGGGCCTGCTGCTGCGCGGCATCGCGAAGGAAGACGTGGAGCGCGGGATGGTGCTGGCCAAGCCGGGCTCGATCACGCCGCACACGAAGTTCAAGTCGACCGTGTACGTGCTGTCGAAGGAAGAGGGCGGGCGTCACACGCCGTTCTTCAAGGGCTATCGTCCGCAGTTCTACTTCCGCACCACCGATGTGACGGGCGTGGCCACACTGCCGGCGGGCACGGAGATGGTGATGCCGGGCGACAACGTGGAGCTGGAGGTTGAACTGATCACGCCGGTGGCCATGGAGAAGGGCCTGCGCTTCGCGATCCGCGAAGGCGGCAGGACGGTGGGCGCAGGCACGATCTCGGAAATTATTGCCTGAGGGCAGCGTATAGCGGTTAGCGTTTAGCGAATACAGGGAGGCGGGCTATCGGAAACGATGGTCCGCTGACCGGGAAGAACAAACGAGATGGTTGGACAGAGAATACGAATCCGGCTGAAGGCTTACGACTACCGGGTGCTGGACACGTCGACGGGAGAGATTGTCGATACGGCGAAGCGCACGGGAGCGACGGTGGCGGGGCCGATTCCGTTGCCGACAGTCAAGAACAAGTACTGCGTGCTGCGGTCGCCGCACGTGGACAAGAAGTCGCGCGAGGCGTTCGAGATTCGCACGCACAAGCGGCTGATCGACATCCTGGAACCGACGCAGCAGACGGTGGACGCGCTGATGAAGCTGGATCTGCCGGCGGGCGTGGATGTGGAGATAAAAGCTTTTGAAAAGTAGCTAAGAAGCGGCTAGCTAAGAACCGGTCAGCTAATGAAGCGGTTAGCTAAAAGCCGGTTAGCGAAGAAGCGAACGAGTTAGCAGCAACCTACAGTGACTGCGGAGGTCGCGCGGGCATGATGAGGAAAGGGAAAAGAAGATGCCGGTGAACGGGATTTTGGGTAAGAAGATCGGGATGACGCAGGTGTTCGATGAGAAGGGCGAAGTGCACCCGATCACCGTGCTGCAGGCGGGTCCGTGCGTGGTGACGCAGCTGAAGACCGCGACGAAGGATGGATACGACGCGGCGCAGATTGGGCTGGTCGAATTTGTGAAGGCGTCGAAGGTGACCAAGCCGCAGGCGGGCCACTTTGCAAAGACCAGCGTCGCCCCGGTGCGGCTGCAGAAGGAAGTCGCCATCGAAATGGCGAAGCCGGGCGCCGGTGAGGAAGCCGGGACCGATGGCGTGAAGGCCGGCGATCGCGTGCTGGTGGACATCTTCTCCGATGAGAAGTACGTGGATGTGCAGGGCACGAGCAAGGGCCGCGGGTTTGCGGGCGTGGTGCGGCGGCACAATTTCGGCGGCGGTCCCAAGTCGCACGGTCACATGTTTCAGGTGCAGGGCTCGATTGGCGCTTCGTCGTTTCCGTCGCGCGTGTTTCCCGGGCAGAGAATGCCGGGGCATATGGGCGTGGATAAGGTGACGGTGCGCAATCTGCGGATTCGCGGGATCGACCTTGAAGAGAATCTGATTATGGTCGAGGGTGCGGTGCCTGGGCCGCGCGATGGGTATGTGCTGATCACGAAAGCGAAGGCTCCGCCGCGCGAGCGCCGTGGCTTTGCGGGCGGCGGCACGGTGGATCCGCTGAAGGCTTCGAAGAAGGCAGCAGGGAAGAAGAAATAGCGTTCAGCGTTCGGCGTTCAGCGTTCAGGAACGCCGGCGAGTTGAGAGTCGCGGCTGAGTCCGCAAAGTTGAAAGAGAAGACGATGGCGAACATTGACGTAGTGGATCTCGGAGGCAAGAAGGTCGGCTCGCTGGAGCTGGCCGATGAGGTCTTCGGGCAGGTGAACGAGGCGTTGCTGTGGGAAGCGGTGAAGCACTACCGCGCTTCGCTGCGCCAGGGCACGGCTGCGACGAAGAACCGGAAGCTGGTCTCCGGGTCGGGCAAGAAGCTGTGGAAGCAGAAGGGCACGGGGCGGGCGCGCGTCGGATCGATCCGGTCGCCGCTATGGCGGCATGGCGGCACGGTGCATGGGCCGGTGCCTCATTCGCATGACTATGCGTTCCCGAAGAAGAAGCTGCTGGGCGCGCTGCGTTCGGCGCTGGCGGTGAAGCTGGCCGATGGGAAGCTCATCGTGGTCGAGTCGCTGGAAGCAAAAGAGCCGAAGACGAAGCTGTATCGCGCGGCGCTGGACAAGCTGGAAGCGAAGCGAACCGCGCTGCTGGTGGAAAGCGGAGCGAGTCTGGGGCCGAATCTGCAGAAGGGCACGCGGAATCTCGCCGGGCGTCGACCTGATGCTGAACAATGAAGTCCATCCTTATGACCTGCTGCGGTCGGAGCGCGTGATTTTCTCGCGGCCGGCGCTGGAGAAGCTGCAGGAATCCCTGAAGAAATCGGTGCCCCGGGGTCGTAAGTCCGAGTCCGGAAAGGCGGTAGCCTGATGCCGTCGACTTATACCGTAATCAAGCGGCCGATGATTACCGAGAAGGCTCTCGGCGTGAAGGAAACCGAAGGCACGCTGGTTTTTGAAGTGGCGGCCGATGCCACCAAGACCGAAGTGAAGCAGGCGGTCGAAGCGCTGTTCAAGGTGAAGGTGCGCGCGGTGAGAACCGCGAACATGGTGGGCAAGGAACGCCGCCGCGGCAAATTTGCCGGTTATCGTCCTGACTGGAAGAAAGCCTACGTAAGGCTGAAGGCAGGCGAGAAGATGCCGGATTACGTGAACAATCTGTAAGAGCAGGGTACAGGGTACAGGGTACAGAAAGACAAGATTGGAACCGGCGGAGTTAGCCGGTGGGCAGAGAGAAGATAAAGATGCCGATTAAGACATACAGACCGATTACACCGTCGCTGCGGTTTCAGACGACGCTGGTGCGGGATGAGATCACGCAGGATACGCCGTACAAACCGCTGGTGGTGAACAAGCTGCGGACGGGCGGGCGGCGCAACTCGGGCGACCTGACGATTCGTCATCACGGCGGGGGGCACAAGCAGAAGCTGCGCCTGATCGACTTCAAGCGCGAGAAGTATGGCGTGCCGGGCACGGTGGCGACCATCGAGTACGATCCCAACCGCTCGTCGCGGATTGCGCTGATCAGCTACGCCGATGGGGAGAAGCGGTACATCCTGCAGCCGGTAGGGCTGAAGGTGGGCCAGAAGATCATGAGCGGGCCGGACGCGGATATCCTGGTAGGGAACGCGCTGCCGCTGAAGAATATTCCTTCCGGCACGCAGGTGCATAACGTGGAACTGCGGCCGGGCAAGGGCGCGCAGATGGTGCGGTCTGCCGGGGCTTCCGCCCAGCTGGTCGCCAAGGAAGGCGATTACGCCCTGCTGAAGCTGCCTTCCGGCGAAACGCGCAAGGTGCTGATCGACTGCATGGCAACGATTGGGCAGGTGGGGAACACGGATCACGAGAACGTCTCGATTGGCAAGGCGGGACGCAACCGGTGGAAGGGCATCCGGCCGACGAACCGCGGCGTGACCATGAATCCGGTGGATCATCCGCACGGCGGCGGTGAAGGCAAGACGTCGGGCGGGCGGCATCCGGTAACGCCGTGGGGCCAGCCTACTCGGGGTTATAAGACGAGGAATAACAAGCGGACCGATGCGTTTATCGTGTCGAGACGGAGCAAGTAAAGCGGTCAGCTAAAAGCCGGTCAGCTAAGAAGCGGTTAGCTGAAAAGCGGTTAGCGAGAAGCAGGAACAAAAGAGGATCTGAGATGGCAAGGTCGACGAAGAAGGGCGCGTTTGTGGATACGCACCTGATGGTGAAGATCGAGACGATGAACCGTTCGAACGATAAGAAGGTGGTTCGCACCTGGTCGCGGCGCTCGACGGTCCATCCGGACATGATTGGTCACACCATTGCGGTACACAACGGCAAGAAATTTGTGCCGGTGTATGTGACAGAAAACATGGTGGGGCACAAGCTGGGCGAGTTTTCCGCCACGCGTCAGTTCAAGGGCCACTCGATGAAGGCTGCGTCGACGGAGACGACGGCGAAGCCGAGGTAGAGAAACAGCTGAGAAGCGGTCAGCTAAGAGCCGGTCAGCTAAAAGCGATTAGCTAAGAAGCGTCAGCAAAGGCGAAGCGGGAAGGTTTGGAGTAAGGGATGGAAGCACAGACAAGAGAGTTTCGGGCGGAGGCGCGGTTTCAGCGGGTATCGCCGCAGAAGGCGCGGCTGGTGCTCGATCTGATTAAGGGGCGCGGCGTGGAAGAGGCGCTGAACACGGTCGCGTTCACGAAGAAGTCGGTTGCTCCGCTGGTGGAGAAGGTTCTGCGCTCGGCGCTGCAGAACGCGAACCACCTGAGCCAGGAGCAGGGGCTGGATGTGGACGTGGACAGCCTGTATGTGAAGTCGGCGGTGGCCAACGACGGGCCGAGGATGAAGCGGATCCGGCCGGCTCCCATGGGACGCGCGTACCGGTACCAGCGGCGGCTGTCGCACATCGCGATTGCGCTGGCGGAGCGCGGGCATGCCGCAGGTTTGGTGCAGCGGGTGGATGAGGATTCGGCGGCGGAGCCGGTGAAGGCAGCCGGGAAGAAAACCGCAGGCAGGAAAGCTCCGGCGCCTGCCTCGAAAAAGCGAGCGGTACCGAAGAAGGCGACCGCTCACAAGCCAGCCAAGAAGTCCGCGGCGAAGAAGCCCGCGAAGAAGAAATAGCGAGAGGAATCGAGAGACTCTATGGGACAGAAAGTCCATCCTTACGGATTCCGGGTCGGAATCAACAAGCCGTGGCACTCGCGCTGGTTTGCGACCAAAGACTACAGCAGGCTGCTGATCGAAGACGTTCACCTCAAACGTGAACTCAAAGAGAAGCTGAAGGCGGCCGGCGTCAGCTCGGTTGAGGTTGAACGGCCGGGCAACAAGCTGCGGCTGATGATCCGCACGGCGCGTCCGGGCATCGTGATCGGGCGCAAGGGCGCGGAGATCGAGAAGCTGAAGGGCGAACTGCAGAAGCGGACCAACCGCGACGTGTTCATCGACATTCTGGAGGTGAACAAGCCGGAGCTGGACGCGCAGCTGGTGGCGGAGAATATCGCGCTACAGCTGGAGAAGCGCGTTGGTTTCCGGCGCGCGATGCGCAAGGCGGTGGATTCGGCGCTGCGCTTCGGCTGCAAGGGTATCAAGGTGCGCGTGAGCGGCCGGTTGAACGGGAACGAAATTGCGCGGTCGGAGTGGTATCTGCAGGGGCGGTTGCCGCTGCATACGCTGCGCGCGGATATCGATTATGGGTTTGCCGAGGCGCGCACGACGTACGGCGTGATCGGCGTGAAGACGTGGATTTATCGCGGAGATATTTATCAGCAGAAGCGGCGCGAGCCGGCTGCGGTGGGGAGTTCCGTGTTCTAGGGAACACGGAACAGGGAATAGCCAATAGGCAACAGGGAACAGGTAACGACATATGTTGATGCCAAAGAAAGTGAAGTACCGCAAGCAGCAGCGCGGGCGGATGCGCGGGAAGGCGTGGCGCGGGAGCGAGCTGTCGTTCGGCGACTTCGGTTTGAAGGTGATGGAGTGCGGTTACATCACCGATCGGCAGATCGAAGCCAGCCGTGTCGCCATGACTCGCTTTATCAAGCGCGGCGGCAAGATCTGGCTGCGGCTGTTTCCGGACAAGCCGGTGACCAAGAAGCCGGCCGAAACCCGTATGGGCAAGGGCAAGGGCGCGCCGGATCACTGGGTGGCAGTGGTGCGGCCGGGCCGAATCCTGTTCGAGATGGAAGGCGTAACGCCGGAGATTGCAACGGAAGCGATGCGGCTGGCAGCGCACAAGCTGCCGCTGAAGACGAAATTTGTACAGCGGCACGATGCGAAGGTGGTTGCCGCGGTGAAGTAGCAGGAGATGTTAGTGGGAGTGGTTGTTGGCGGAACTGGAACGCTTAGCAGAGATTGAGATACGGGTGGGATCCTGGTACTGGGTCCAGCCGGAGAGAAGAGCAACGATGGAAGTGGAGAAGATTCGGAACCTGAGCGACGAGGAGCTGGCGCTCGAGGGGCGCAAGGCGGCCGAACAGCTGTTCCGGCTGCGGTTTCAGATGAAGCTGGGCCAGACCGAGGGCGCGAAGAAGCTGCGCGAGCTGAAGAAGGACATCGCGCGCGTTAACACGATCGAGCGCGAGCGGGAGCTGGGCATTCATACGCTGGTGGCGCCGAAGCATCACCACGCGCATGCCGAGGGCGAGGCTGAGGCGGGCGTAGCGGCGAAGCCGGCGAAGAAGAAGGCCGCGAAGAAGAAGGCCGCGAAGAAGAGCGCGACTCCGCATAAGGCGAGCGGGCGCTCGGCGGCGGCACGGAAGACGAGTGCGAAGCCTTCGGCGATCAAGAAGAAGGCTGCGCGGTCCAGCAGCGTGAAGAAGGGTTAACGAGATGAGCGCAACGGAAAACAGCACGGGAAGCACGGCGGCCGGAACCAAACCCGCATCGCGTCGCAACGAGAAGGTCGGCCAGGTAGTGTCGACGAAGATGCAGAAGACCATCGTGGTCGAGGTGGAGATGCGCAAGGCGCACCCGAAGTACAAGCGCATCGTGAAGTCGAACCGCAAGTTCTACGCGCACGACGAGCAGAACACGGCGCGGGTGGGCGATGTGGTGCGCATTCGCGAGACGCGGCCGCTGAGCAAGCTGAAGCGGTGGAATCTGGAAGAAGTGATTCGCCGGTCGGCGCTGGCGCAGGTGCAGGAAGCCGAAGCGGCGGCGGGAATCACGGCAGAGCAGCAGCAGTAGCGGATCTGAGATCGCGGCGGGCGTGAGTTCGACCGCGACAGCAAGAAGGAGAGATGGCCATGGCAGTGCAGATGAGAACGATGCTCGAGGTCGCCGATAACTCCGGCGCGCGCAAGCTGCAGATGATTCTGCCTCTGGGCGGATCGAGCGGTTCCAAGGCGGGATTGGGCGACGTGATCACCGCGGCTGTGAAGGAAGCTTCGCCGGACGGACAGGTGAAGAAGGGCAAGGTGGTGAAGGCGGTGGTGGTTCGCACGCGCAAGGAAACGCGGCGGCGCGACGGGACGTACATCCGCTTCGACACGAACGCGGCGGTGCTGATCAACGACGTGGGCGAGCCGGTGGGCACGCGCGTGTTTGGTCCGGTGGCGCGCGAGCTGCGCGAGAAGAAGTTTTTGAAGATTGTGAGCCTTGCGCCTGAAGTACTTTGAAGCCGAGCTTCAAGGCGCAGGCGACAGGTGACAGGTGACAGGTGACAAAGGTTACAGGACAGGACGGTTATGGCGAGTTTGGATATTCAGCGTAACGATACGGTGCAGGTGATCACGGGCAGCGATCGCGACAAGAAGGGGCGCGTGCTGCGGGTCTTTCCCGACACCGGCCGGCTGCTGGTGGAGCACGTGCGGGTGGTGAAGAAGCACATGAAGGAGAATCCGCAGCGGCGCGTGAAGGGCGGGATTGCCGAGCAGGAGGCGCCGATTCCCCGGTCGAATGTGATGCTGGTTTGCCCGAGCTGCAACCAGCCGACGCGAGTGGCGCACAAGTTCGAAGGCGATGTGAAGGTACGGATCTGTAAGAAGTGCGGTGGAACGATTGCCGCGAAGAAGAGTAAGTGAGCCGGTAGCCGGTAGCGAAACTCAAATGCTGCGGGCTACAAGCTGATCAAGTTTCCGAAACGGTAGACGGCGCTGTGCCAATCCGAGAGCGGAGACGGAGAGAAGAGAAACGGAAATGGCAGCGAGACTGAAAGAGAAGTATCACAAGGAAATCAAGGGCGTCCTGCAGAAGGAACTGGGCCTGAAAAACCCGATGGCGGTGCCGCGACTGGAAAAGATCGTGCTGAACATGGGACTGGGCGAGGCGACGCAGAACTCGAAGATGCTGGACCCGCTGGCCGGCGATCTGGCGGCGATTGCCGGGCAGAAGCCGGTGACGACGCGGGCGAAGAAATCGATTGCGGCGTTCAAGGTGCGCGAGAACATGCCTATCGGCGCGATGGTGACGCTGCGCGGGGACACGATGTACGAGTTCCTGGACCGGCTGATTTCCGTGGCGCTGCCGCGCGTGCGCGATTTTCGCGGCGTGTCGACGAAGAGTTTTGACGGGCGCGGCAACTACACGCTCGGCATTCGCGACCAGCTGATCTTTCCGGAGATCGATTATTCGAAAGTGGACAAGCTGAAGGGCATGAACATCACGATTGTGACGTCGGCCCTGGACGACAACTCGGCGCGCGCGCTGCTGCGGCAGTTCGGGATGCCGTTCAAGGCGCAGGGCGCGTAAGGATCGAAGGGACAGAGAGAGATGGCAACAACAGCAAAACGAGTGAAGGACGCACGCAAGCCGAAGTTCAAAAGCCGGCAGCATAACCGCTGCAAGCTGTGCGGACGGCCGCGGGCGTTTCTGCGGAAGTTTGGCGTGTGCCGGTTGTGCTTCCGCGGGCTGGCGCTCAGGGGAGAGATTCCTGGCGTGGTGAAGTCTTCGTGGTAAACCCCCACCCTGGCGCGCGAAAAGCGACGCGCACCAGAAT
The DNA here is from genome assembly GCA_963819725.1 of uncultured Acidobacteriaceae bacterium. GTDB lineage: Bacteria > Acidobacteriota > Terriglobia > Terriglobales > Acidobacteriaceae > Palsa-343. Next base: position 220,235 of record CAWFXK010000006.1, on the reverse strand, counting down.
GGGGCACCCAGAAACGAGTTTGACAAACATTTCCGCTGGTTCTCGGCTCAAGCGGTGCAGGTGATGGGCAGAGCGAACGGGGAATGAAGGAGAAACGATGAGTTTGACCGATCCGGTAGCGGATTTTCTGACGCGGATTCGCAATTCGATACGCGCGCGTCATCAAAAGCTGGATGTTCCGGCCTCGAAGCTGAAGGCGGAGATTGCCCGCATTCTGAAGGAAGAGGGCTACATCTCGAACTTCAAAACGACGGAAGAGAATGGGCGCGCGGTGCTGCGGGTGTATCTGAAGTACGGCGCGAACAACGAGGCGGCGATCCGCGATCTGGAGCGCATTTCGCGACCGGGCTGCCGCGTCTATATCGGCCGCGATGAGATTAAGCGCGTGCAGGGTGGGCTGGGCATCAGCATCATGACGACGCCGAAGGGCGTGATGACCGGACGCCAGGCGCGCAGGGAAGGCGTGGGCGGCGAATTACTCTGCGAAATCTGGTAGCCTTGCCGGCTCGGCGGGCGCACGCTGCGCGTGCCATCCGTGCTGGAACAGGCTGTGGGGTCGGGCCGATGGCCCGGGTTGAGATCAGGACCGGTGAGGAAGAGTCACCGGAGTAGTGAGGCTGCAGTGGAACGGCGGAGTAACGCCGGGACTCGCAAGCCACGAAGGATTGAACGATGTCGCGAATTGGCAACAAACCGATAGCGCTGCCGCAGGGCGTGAAGTACTCCGTGCAGGGCAACGTGGTGACGGTGGAAGGGCCGAAGGGCAAGATGGTGCAGTGGATTCCCGAGCGGGATCAAGCTGGAAACCAAAGACGGTCACGTACACGCGGTGCGGGAAAACGACTCGCAGGCGGCGATCCACGGACTGGCGCGGGCGCTGGTGTCGAATGCGGTGGACGGGGTGACGAAGGGGTGGACGAAGGAGCTGGACATCGTCGGGATTGGCTACCGCGCGGAGCTGAAGGGCAAGAACACGGTGGTGTTCACGCTGGGCTACTCGCACCCGATTGAGGTTCCTTTACCGACGGGGATTTCGGTAACGATCGATCCGAAGCAGACCAAAGTGACGGTGAGCGGCGTGAACCGCCAGCAGGTGGGTCAGGTGGCGGCGGATATGCGTTCGCTGCGCAAGCCCGATCCGTACAAGAACAAGGGCGTGCGCTACTCCGATGAGCGGCTGAAGAAGAAGGTCGGCAAGACGGGCGCGAAGTAAGGCAGGTTACCAGGTTAGGTAGAAAAGACAGGTGGAGTGCGAACTGGAACTACATTCCTATACCCCCAACTGACAGATTTAATCCGAACGAGGCTGCTGGGCGGCTTCGCTTTTAGGAAGGAAAAGACGAGATGATTCCGCTAAGGAAGAGAAACGAGATTCGGCAGCGGGTACACACGCGCATCCGGCGCAGGCTGACGGGGACGGAGCAGCGGCCGCGGCTGAACATTTACCGCTCGCTGAACCACATCTACGCGCAGGTGATCGATGACTCGAAGGGCGTGACAGTGGTGTCGGCATCGACGGTGGCGGCGAAGGTGAAGACGGGCGGCAACGTGGCGGCGGCGAAGGAGATCGGGAAGCAGATCGCCGAGCGCGCGAAGGAGAAGGGCATCACGAAGGTGGTGTTTGACCGCGGCGGCTATCTGTATCACGGGCGCGTGAAGGCGCTGGCGGATGCGGCGCGCGAGGCGGGACTGGAGTTTTGACAGCAGGTTACAGGTTACAGGTTGCAGGTTGCAGGTTACAGAAAAGCGCCTGGTCGGCAACAGAGCCGGCGCAGTTTAATCAGAAGTACTAAAGGCAGGAGGGCAGGTACAGCGGAAAAGGGCGAGCGCGTTATTAGTAACAGAGACGGTTACTGTAATCTGCACCCTGGACCCTGTACCCTGCCGTTGAAGGGAAGCGAATGGCGATCTTGAAGAAGAAACTGGATTCGGGGCAGTTCAACCTGAAGGATCAGGTAGTGGCGATCAACCGCGTGACCAAGGTGGTGAAGGGCGGCAAGAACATGTCCTTTGCGGCGCTGGTGGTGGTGGGCGATCCGGGCGCGGGCGTGGTGGGTTACGGTTCGGGCAAGGCGCGCGAGGTGCCGCAGGCGATCCGCAAGGGGATCGAGGCGGCGAAGAAGAACCTCGTCCGCGTGAACCTGACGCAGACTTCGATTCCGCATCAGGTGCTGGGGCGGTACGGGTCGGGACAGGTGCTGCTGAAGCCGGCTCCGGAAGGCACAGGCGTGATTGCGGGCGGCGCGGTGCGCGCGGTTATGACCTCGGCGGGCGTGCAGAACGTGCTGACGAAGAGCCTGGGCACAGCCAATCCGCACAACGTAATTAAGGCAACGTTCGATGCGCTGGTGCAGTTGCGCGATAAGGCCGAGGTGGCAGCCATGCGCGGCAAGACGGTGCAGGAGATCTAATCATGGCTGAGAAGAAAGCAGCGGCTCCAAAGCGGCGGCGAAGGCAACGATTCAGATCCAGTATTTCCGGTCGATGATTCAGGCGCCGGTGAAGCACAAGCGGGTGATCAAGGGCCTGGGCTTCACGCGGCTGAACCAGATTGTGGTGCGGGAAGACACGCCGTCGATACGGGGGATGGTGAAGACGGTGCCGCACCTGGTGAGGATTGTGGAGTAACGAGCGGATAGCGGATAGCGGATACAAAACCGATCGCGAAGTCGGTCTGAACGCTGTACGCTGAACGCTGAAAAAAAGCGAGTCGGGCGGTGGAATTCCTCCCGGCGTTGAGCGAGGACAGAGATGAATCTTTCGAATCTAAGGGCGCCGAAGAAGGCGAACAGAAACAAGAAGCGCATTGGGCGCGGCATGGGATCGGGGACCGGCAAGACGTCGGGCCGCGGACACAAGGGGCAGGGCTCGCGATCGGGCTCGAGCCTGATGCGCGGCTTTGAAGGCGGCCAGATGCCGCTGCACCGCCGCCTGCCGAAACGCGGCTTCACGAACATTTTCCGCACCGAGTACGCGGTGGTGAATCTGGACCGGGTGGCGGAGCTGGGCGAGAAGGAACTGACGCTGGAGAAGTTCACCGAGCTGGGCCTGGTGAAGAAGCGCAATGGGCTAATCAAGATTTTGGGCGATGGTGAGCTGAAGGTCGCCGTGACCGTGCATGCGCACAAGTTCTCGAAGTCGGCGCAGGAAAAGATCGAGAAAGCCGGCGGCAAGGCGGTCGTGATCGGCGGAGAGGTTACGGCGAAGCCTGCGGGCAAACTGAAGAAGAAATAGCAGGGAGCCGGGAGCCTGGAGCCGGGAGCCTGGAACAAGCATGCAGCGGCGTATGATGAGAGCATCCATCCATGATTGAGAAGTTTCTAAATATCTTCCGGATCCCCGATTTGCGCCGTCGTGTGCTGTTCACGATGGGCATTCTGGCGGTCTACCGGCTGGGCGCGCACATCACGACGCCGGGCGTCAACGTCGCCGCACTGGAGAGCTTCTTCAACAACCAGGCGGGCTCCTCGCTCGGTCTGGTCGATCTGTTCAGCGGCGGCAACCTGCGCCGGCTGACGATTTTTGCGCTCGGCATCATGCCGTACATCACGGCATCGATCATCTTCCAGCTGCTGACGGTGGTGTATGAGCCGCTGGCGAAACTGCAGAAGGAAGGCGAGCTGGGGCGGCGGAAGATCACGCAGTGGACGCGATATATGACGGTCGGGCTGGGCATCGTGCAGTCGGCGGCCATCGCGATTGCGCTGCGCAGCTCGTCGGGAAACCTGGTGCTGAATCCGGGCTTAGGGTTCGTCGTGATGACGGTGATCACGCTCACGGCGGGCACCACGTTCATCATGTGGCTGGGCGAGCAGATCACCGAACGCGGCATCGGCAACGGGATGAGCCTGCTGATCTTCGCGGGCATCGTGGTGGGGCTGCCGCGCGGTATCGCGGACCTGGTGAACACGGCCAAGTCGCAGCGGTTTGGCGTCTTCACGGTGCCGCTGCTGATTGTGCTGGTGGTGCTGATGATCGCGATCGTGGCGTTCATCGTGTTTGTGGAGCGCAGCGAGCGGCGCATCCCGGTGCAATACGCGAAGAGGATTGTGGGACGGCGGCTGATGGGCGGACAGTCGACGCACCTGCCGCTGAGGGTGAACTCCGGCGGCGTGATGCCGATCATTTTCGCCGCGTCGGTGCTGTCGGCGCCCATGCTTTTCGGGCAGGCGGCGTTTGTGAAGAACAGCCCATGGCTGTCGAAGACGTTCGATGCATTGCGCGCAGGCGAGCCGGCGTACGAGCTGCTGTACATGATCTCGATCGTGTTCTTCGCCTACTTCTATATCTCGATCGTGTTCCGGCCCGATGATATCGCTGATAACATGCGCAAGTACGGCGGGTTCATTCCGGGGATTCGTCCCGGGCGGCGCACGTCGGACTTTGTGAACGAGATCCTGACGCGGATCACGCTGGTTGGGGCGATCTATCTGATTATTGTGGCCATCATTCCGCAGCTGCTGATCAGCGGTATCCACCTGAATCACCTGTGGCTGATCGGAAGCTGGTTCGAGAGTTTGCCGTCGTGGATGACCAACGGCATGGGCTTCAACTTTTATTTTGGAGGCACATCGCTGCTGATCGTAGTCGGCGTGGCGATGGACACCGTGAATCAGGTGGAGTCGCAGCTGATCATGCGGCACTATGAGGGATTCTCCCCGAAGAGCGGGAGGGTCCGGGGAAGGCGGGCCTGGTAATGACGTCGGCAGTGGCGGACGCGCGCGTGGAAGCTAACCAGTCTCTGAAGGGGCAGCCGGGACCGATTCTGCTGCTGGGGGCGCCGGGGGTGGGTAAGGGCACCCAGGCGAAAGAGCTGGTGGCGAAGTGGGGGATCCCGCAGATTTCGACGGGCGACCTGCTGCGCTACAACCGGGATCACGGGACGCCGCTGGGGCTGAAGGCGAAAGAGATCATGGCGGCGGGCAAGCTGGTGCCGGACGACCTGGTAAACGAGATGGTGGCGGAGCGGCTGAAGCAGCCGGACACGGCCAACGGGTACATTCTGGACGGATTTCCCCGCACCCTGGGGCAGGCGAAGTGGCTGGACGAGCACATCGGGGCGGCGGATTCAAAGGGCGGGTCGGCGCTGCCGGTGATTGCCGTGAGTATCAGCGTCGGATACAATGAATTATTGCGCCGTATTACGGGAAGACGCAGCTGCCCGAAGTGCGGAACGATCTACAACATCTACTTTCAGCCGCCGAAGGTAGATGAGAAGTGTGACCTGGACGGCACACCTCTGGTGCGGCGCTCAGACGATACTGAGGAAGTTTTCAGGGAGCGAATGCGGACCTATGAGTCGCAGACGGCTCCGGTGGTGGAGCACTACCGCGCTCTGGGACGGTTTGAGGAAGTGAACGGGGACCAGGCGGTGAGCGCTGTAGCGGCGGGCGTGGAAGCAGCGGTGGCGCGGCTGCGGAATTCCGGCACGAAGAACCAGCAGAGACGAGAAGGATAACGATTGTCGAAGGAAGACGCGATTGAGGTGATGGCAACGGTTCTTGAGACGTTGCCGAATGCCATGTTCAAGGTGAAGCTCGAGAGCAGCGGCGGGCACGAGGTGCTGGCCCATGTCTCGGGGAGAATGAGAAAGAACTTCATTCGCATTCTTCCCGGGGACCGCGTGGCGGTGGAGCTGAGTCCGTACGATTTAAATCGCGGACGGATTGTGTACAGGTACAAGTAACAGCGTTCAGCGCACAGCGTTCAGCGTTCGGAAAGACAGGGACGCGGCAAGCTGAGAGCGGATGCGTGAAGGTTGAGGGTTTTATGAAGGTTCGGGCATCGGTGAAGAAGATTTGTGACAAGTGCAAGGTCATCCATCGCCGCGGTGTGGTGCGGGTGATCTGCGAGAACCAGAAGCATAAGCAGCGCCAGGGATGAGACAGGTTACAGGTCTCAGGTTGCAGGTTACAGGCGTTGCGATCGAGAGCTGAGCTTCTTCAGATGATTGGGGAAGCTGGGGCGAGTTAGCCGAAGTCAGGCTTGCGATGAACCCCGAACAGGACCGGGAACCGGGCTCAGGGCACCGAGTTCAGAAGAACCGGCATTCAGGCTCTCAAAACTCCGGTACGAAGTTCGGCCGGAAAACCCGCTCCGGGAAGTTGGCCGGGGCACGTTAAGGAAACCGTATGGCACGTATTGCAGGCGTCGATCTGCCGCGCAACAAGCAGGCAAGGATCGGGCTGACGTACATCTACGGCATCGGCAACTCGCGGTCGCTGAAGATTCTGGGCGCGGCGCAGGTCGATCCGTTCAAGAAGGTCCAGGATCTGGGCGAAGACGAGGTCAACCGCATCCGCCAGGTGATCGAAGAGCAGGGCGATGTGGAAGGCGATCTCCGCAAGGACACCGCGATGCACATCAAGCGGCTGATCGACATTCAGTCGTACCGCGGTCATCGGCACCGCCGCGGCCTGCCGGTGCGCGGACAACGCACGCACACCAACGCCCGCACCCGCAAGGGACCGCGCAAGGGCACGGTGGCCAACAAGAAGAAAGCGAGTGCGAAGACCTAATGGCGGATCAGAAACCAGCGGCGAAGGGCGCGACCGGCAAAGCGGCGCGCAACAAGAAGTTCAAAAAGCGCGAGCGCAAGAATGTGCCGTTTGGTTTGGTGCACATTCAGGCCTCGTTCAACAACACCATCGTGACCATCACCGACCAGCAGGGCAACACGCTTTCGTGGAAGAGCTCGGGTTCGCTGGGGTTCCGCGGGTCGCGTAAAGGCACTCCGTTCGCCGCACAGCAGGCGGCGATGAACGCGGCCAACATGGCGCGGGATCACGGGGTGCGCTCGGTGGATGTGCGGGTAAGCGGGCCGGGTTCGGGCCGCGAGTCCGCGGTGAGGGCACTGGCGGCGGCGGGGATCGACGTGCGTTCGATTCGCGACGTCACGCCGATTCCGCACAATGGGTGCCGGCCGCCGAAGAGACGGAGAGTTTAGAAGAGCAGCGTGTAGCGGATAGCGTTTAGCGCATAGGGCCTGAAGCCAGGCGTTTGTATACGCTAAACGCTAAACGCTGCCCGCTGAGTTAAACTAATAAATGGACCGGGACGAAGTCCTCGGACGTAAACCGGTCGGCCTCTGAAGTAAGGAGAATGCATTGGCACGTTATACGGGAGCCGTCTGCCGGCTGTGCCGGCGAGAAGGCATGAAGCTGTTCCTGAAGGGCGCGAAGTGTTTCAGCGACAAGTGCCCTATTGAGAAGCGCAATTTTGCCCCCGGCCAGCACGGCCGCGATCGCAAGGCGAAGATCGTAGGCTACGGTCTGCAGCTGCGTGAGAAGCAGAAGGCGCGCCGCATTTACTTTGCCCTGGAAGGGCAGTTCCGCGCGTACTACGAGAAGGCAGCGCGCACGCCCGGCGTGACCGGCGAGCTGCTGCTGCAGCAACTGGAGCGGCGGCTGGACAACGTCACGTTCCGGCTCGGCTATGCGACCTCGCGGCGCCAGGCGCGGCAGATCGTCCGCCACGGACACGTGGAGGTGAACGGGCGCAAGGTGAACATCCCTTCGTTCCAGGTGAGCGTGGGCGACGAGATCAAGATTCGCCCCAACAGCATGAAGCTGGGCGTGATTGAGGGCGCGAAGGAGTTTGCGAGCCATCAGCCGTCGCCGGCGTGGCTGTCGACCGAGCCGAACACGCTGAGCGGCAAGGTGCTGTCGCTGCCCAAGCGGGAAGACATCAACCTGCCGGTGAACGAGCAGCTGATTGTGGAACTGTACTCAGCAAGTAAGAGAGTTTAGGGATTAGGGATTAGGGTTTAGAAATTGAGACCTGATCTCTGGATACCTGGAGTTATGAGTGCAGCAAGCAGTACGCCGCAAAAGGCGCAATTCATTAACGGAGTGAAACGGCACAGCCGCTGCAAAATGCTTCGCGGCGCCCGCTGTGCGGAGATAACGACATGCTGTGGAGAGGATTTCAAAAACCGAAGCGTCTGGCAGTTGAAGCCGAGACGCTGACCGAGAAGTACGGCAAGTTCAGCGCGCAGCCGTTTGAGCGCGGATTCGGAACGACCATCGGCAACGCTTTGCGCCGGACCCTTCTTTCTTCGATTGAGGGCGCGGCCGTCACTGCCGTCCGGATCGAGGGCGTTCTGCACGAGTTCCAGTCGATCACCGGCGTGGTGGAAGATGCGACCGACATCGTTCTGAACCTGAAGCAGATTCCGTTCAAGCTCAATGGAGACGGACCGAAGGCGCTCTACCTGAACGCGGAACAGCCTGGAGTGGTGACCGCCGGCATGATTGAGGCCGACGGCGACGTTGAAATTCTCGACAAGGATGTCTATATCGCCACCGTCAGCGAAGGCGGGCGGCTGAGCATGGAGATGCGGCTGAAGCGCGGCCGCGGGTATGTCTCCGCCGACAAGAACTTCGACTCCGACCTCGGCATCGGCTTCATCCCCGTTGACTCGGTGCACTCGCCGGTGCGCAAGGTGAACTTCACGGTGGATGCGGCGCGTCTGGGTCAGATCACGGACTACGACAAGCTGACACTGGAAGTCTGGACGAACGGCTCGGTGCTGCCGGCGGATTCGATTGGCCTCGCGGCGAAGCTGCTCAAGGATCACATGAGCATCTTCATCAACTTCGAGGAAGAGATCGAAGCCGAAGGGCTGGCGGAAGAAGGCCGCGTTCAGCTGAAGAACGAGAACCTGAACCGCAGCGTCGAAGAGCTGGAGCTGAGCGTACGCAGCTACAACTGCCTGAAGAACGCGAACATTCAGACCATTGGCGAGCTGGTGCAGAAGACCGAAGCCGAGATGCTGAAGACGAAGAATTTCGGGCGGAAGTCGCTGAACGAGATCAAGGAAATCCTCGCGCAGATGGGTCTGTCGCTGGGCATGCGGATCGACGAGCAGGGCAATGCGGTGCCGGGACCGACCAGCGTGTTGCCGGCCGCGCAGCTGGCTGCCAGCTACAGCCGCTTCGACGACGAGGATGAAGGACTGGATTCGGATCTGCCGATCCAGCCCGAGACGGAGAACTTCTAAAGGCAGGGTACAGGGTGCAGGGTACAGGTTACAGAAAACCTAACCCCTGCACTCTGGCCGGCCTGGCGAGCAAAGAAATTCAGACAGAGAGACTACGATGCGTCATCGCAATGCAGGATACAAACTGGGACGGAACACGAGCCATCGCCGCGCGTTGCTGCGGAATCTGGTGACGTCCATTCTTCTGGAGGATCGGGTGGAGACCACGGTGACCAAGGCGAAAGCCGCGCGTCCGCACGTGGAGAAGCTGATCACGCTGGGCAAGAAGGGCGACCTTCATGCGCGGCGCCAGGCGCTGGCGTTTCTGCAAACCGGCGAGGCAGTGTCGCGGCTGTTCGACACGGTGGCGCCGCGCTACGGCGATCGTAACGGCGGCTATCTGCGCATCATCCGCTCCGGGTTTCAGAAGGGCGATGGCGCGGAGAAGGCCTTCATCGAGCTGGTGGACGCCGAGCAGGTGCTGGACGAGAAGCGCCAGAAGCGCGCCGAAGCTCGGGCAAAGCGCCGCGAAGAGATGCAGAAAGCCATGGCCGAGAGCGGCAAGGGCGAAGAAGGCGCGGAGAAAGATAGCCAATAGCCAGTAGCCAATAGAGAATAGACGAGGCGCATCCATCGGGGTGCGCCTTTTCTGTTTGTGGAGCATGACGGCCGCATGACGGAATTTTTTGGGCGATCGGCGGTCGAGGCTGGTACGCTGGCTTGCATCATGCCCAGCGATTCGAACGTAGTGCGGCGGGGACTGCGCAGCCTGAAGCTGCGCACGCCAGGCGGCCGCGCGGCGAAATCGGCCGAAGAGGCGGAGGCGCGCGCGATCCAGACGCGGCTGCTGCCCACCACGATTCCGCAGATCGCCGGATACGGGATTGCGACCGCCTGGCAGCCTTCGGAAGAAGTGAGCGGCGACTACTTCGATGTTTTTTCGCTCCCCGGCGACGGGCTGGCGCTGTGCATCTCCGATGTCTCGGGCAAGGGGATCGCGGCGGCGACGCTGGCCAGCGAGCTGCGCGATGCGGTGCGGAGGTTCGCGCCGGGCGCGGCATCGCCGGCGGAGCTGTGCACGCTGGTGAATCAGACGCTGAGCCGGCCGGGACAAACGCGCTACGTGACGATGTTCTACGGGATGCTCGACGGCGCGACGCGGCTGCTGCGCTACGAGAGCGCGGGACATTGCCTGCCGCTGCTGGTGCGCGGCGACGGCAGCGTTTGGTTCCCGGCCAGCTTCAGCGGGCTCATGGGCCTGTTTTCGCACTGGCTGTATCAGAGCCAGGAGGTGCATCTGCGCGAAGACGACTGCTTGTTGCTGATCACCGACGGGATTCTGCAGGCGGAGAATCGCAAGGGCGAGGAGTTTGGGTATCAGCGATTGATCGCAGCGGTCGAGAGCGGGCGGGCGCGGAGCGCCGAGGCGCTGGGGCAGGAAATTCTGGCGGAAGTGACGAAGTTCAGCGGCGGCAAACTGGAGGACGACGCTTCGCTGATTGTGGTGCGGGTGGTGTGACAGTTGCCAGCTGTTAGCCGTTAGCGGGCGGCGCGGCTACTGCGTGGCGGAGGACTGGCGGGCTTCGAGTTTGGTCAGGCGGCGGTCGATGTCCAGCTTTTCATCGATGCCCTGAATCTGCTTGCTCAGGGAGTCGAGCTTCACGCCGAACTTCGTGTCTATCGCTACAAGTCTCTCATCCATCGCGCCCAGCTTCACGTCAACGGACTCGAACTTCACGTTCATCACCTTTTCGAGGCCCTCGAGACGAGCGGAAATCGTGCGCAGTTCGGGTGCAAGGAAATCCTGAATGATCTTTCTGACGTCATCGACCGTGCTCATGCCTTTAATTCTTCCCAGGCGACCCATGGCAGTCAATCAGGTTCAACCACGCTGATGCACTATAGTACCAAGCGTTCCGTTTTGAACCGTTGAACATTGTCCAATTTCGAGTCAGCGCGGTTGCACTTCAACCGGTGCAGGCAATTCGAGGGTGTGCTGGTCCGTTACGCGCACGTGGACACCGCGGGTCAAATACGGCGCGATCACTTCGGGCCGTGCCCACTCCAGCGTCCAGCCGTTGTCAATGGCGACCAGCGTGTAGTCGCCGGGGACGACGCGATTCAGTGTGAAGCTGCCGTCGGTGTTGCTCTGATCGCGTCGATAGAGATCATGCAGAGCCGCATTGCGCGGGACGAGCAGGATCATGACGCCGCCCGTTCGCTTGCCGCGCTGCGCAGCATAGCCGGTGACGGTGGTTGCGCCGCGGGCGAGTGTGGCGGCCAGCAGCACCGGCTGTCCGGCAACGGTGATGCGATTGCCCTGGACGTCGGCGCCTGTGGCCATCATCTGCAGGATGGAGATGATGAGCATCCTGCGAGCTGACATGAACGTCATACGAGCCGGCTGCAACGGAATGGAAGTGAAAGATTCCGTCACCTTCTGCGACGACGGAATAGCGAGCTTCGCTACTTTCGACGGATACGAGAGAGATCCGGGTTTGGCGGGGGAGCACGTTGCCGGAGGCATCGGCGATTTTGCCCGAGACGTCGACGCCGCCGTTGCCGCAGTCGAGGCCAGATCGACCGGCTGATTGGTGGTGAGGTCCACGGTTGCAGTACCGGTGCTCTCACCCTGGATACCGAACTGCCGCAGTACATAATGACCCGGTGCGATGCCGCTATAGTCGGCGACCATGCCGCCGGATTGTGTGCCGGCTGGTGAACTGTGTCGCGTTCGAGTACTCATCGGCGCCAAAGACCTGCTGCGCAAGCTGGGGCATCGGCATACCGCGGCCTTCCACCGGAGGAGGCAGCCGCACCTGGATGTGGATGGCGGGAACGGCGTGCAGCGAGAAGTCCGCCTCGACGTGGTCGCCGGCTTTAACGGAGAGGGGCGTGGCGGAATCGGAGTCGGCGCCGTTTTCATAGAAGGTGGTGGGATAGGCGACGTCGAGGGGCGAGCGCGGCTGCTGATCCGCGGGGAGAAGATTGCCGCTGGGGTCTGTCTTCGGGTTGGGATGAAAGGCATACCAGGGCGAGGCGGAAGCGGAGAGGTAAAACGTGCCGGCGCGGACGCGCGAAAATTCGTAAGCGCCGGTGTCGTCGGTGATCTCGGTTTGCGTATTGATGACGCGCTCCTCGCCGGTGCGCTGATCCTGGCGGAAGAGGCGAACCTGAGCGCCGGCGACGGGTTCGCCGGCATCGTCGGTAACGTTGCCGCCGATGACGGCGGTGGGCTCGAGCGCGAGGCGCAAACCGGTAGTGTCGAGGCCGGGCCCCGTCACGACGCCGGTGTAGAAGCCATCGTGTTCCTGATAACCGGCGGCGACGTAGCCGCGGCGTGATGCTACCAGCTGATAGTTTCCGGCCTGCAGATGCTCGAAGCGGAAGCCGCCGTTTTCGCCGGTGACGGCCTGGGCGGCCGGCGATCCGCTGGGACCCGTGGTGGAGAGCGTAACCTCGGCGCGATCGAGGGGCGTGCCGGTGGTGGCGCTGACGACGGCGCCGGTGATGGAAAAGGATGCGAGTCCGCTCGGGGACGGTTGGGACGAAGGTGTGGCGGTCTGCGCGGTGAGCGCAGCGGAGAGACCCAGCAGCAGAACGGCCGCGGATAAGGCGCGCATCATGGCTCTGCCTCGGGTGCCAGGTGAGCGACGTCCAGCTGGACGCTCGCGGTCCCGCCTGGGTCGACGGTGACGGTTTGGCCTTTGCCGGCCCAGGCGGCGAGACCTTCGGCGGAATGGAAATCGATGTCCTGCTGCGCATCGCAGGCGACCACGCGATAACTGCCCGGCGCCATCGCGTAGAACGAGAATTGTCCATCGGAATTGGGCATCACGTTGCGCAGAGCGGCGGCGGTGGAGAAGAGCGGGATGGCATAGACCCACACCTGGGGCGACTCGCCGGCAGCATTGGGATTGGGAGCGCCGGGCGTCTGGCTGCCGATGATCCCTGTGATGGTGCCTCCGTCGTCGCGCAGCGTCACTTCGACGGCCGGCGGTGTGCTGCCTGGCACGATGACGAGGGGATTGCTGCCGAGGTCGACGCCGCCGCTGGTGACGGAGCTGACATAGGCGGCGGCCAAGCCTCCGCCTTCACCCAGTAGCGGCCAGGCTCGTTGACGTTGAGTTGCCACTCGGGGCCTGCCGGAATCTTCGTCATGCGTCATGCCGCCGAACGCCTTGTGAGCGCATCTCGTCCGCATTGGTGAGCTCGATGTTCATGCCAGGGCCGCTGGAGTTGACGTAGACCGTCGGCGGACTGCCCGCAGATCCGCTGAAATCGCGGCGGATGCTCGACGGGAATCTGCGGAATGGGCTGGAGGCTGATCGCGAAGCTGGCCGGAGCGCCGTTGACCTGGAAGGTCGTGCTGCCCCACTCCATCGATTGTCCGAAGACATGAGCTTCGATCGTCCACGTGCCGTTGGGAACAGCGGCGTGAACCGTGCCGTCCTGGCGATCGAAGCGTGCGAACAGGCCCGTCTGTCGCCCTCCGCTGTCGAGGATTTCGAAGTTGGCGGGCGTGCTCGGAGGAACTGTGGACCAGGCCGATGACGGGAAAGAACTGCTGGCGGACGACGGTGATGTCGGCTTCAGCCTGCTGGCCCGCACCCACGGTAAGGATGCCCGCGCCGCTGATCATCGGTGGTGCCGGGATAGTAGAGGGAGGGATATCCCCACACCGGTCCGCGGGCGTTGAGGGCGAGGCCGGGCCGGTCGAGTGAGGCCGAGGTGGAGATCCTGTAGCTGCCGGGCTCGAGGTTGGCGATGCGGAAGGAACCGTCGCTGCGGGTTCTGGCTTCGCCGGCGATGGTCCAGTGCGGATGGCCGTTCTCGATCCGGCGGACGAAGGCCTGGATGCGGATGCCGTCGGCGGGGTCGGCGGTGGAGAGGGTGACGTGGCCGGCGATCGTCGGCCAGCGGCGTGATGGAGAGAGCCACGCTGGGCATGTCGGGCCCGACCTGAATCTGGAGCGGCGGTTCCGCCGGCTCGCCGGCGTGAGATGCGGTGAGACGCTTGCCGCGCACCATGAAGCCGCCGCGCCCCTGATAGCCGGGCTTGGTGACAGAGAGCGAATAGCTGCCCGCTGCGACGTTGTCGAAAGAGAATTGGCCGTTGCTGTCGGTGAGCATGGCCTGGTCCTGGGCGAGAGAAACGAGAGCGCGGGCGACGGGCTGGCTGGTGACTGCATTGACGACGGTGCCGCGCACGGTATAGCCAGACGGCGCGGCGGGCGCTCCTGCGCGCGAGCCTGCGGCGTCGCGGAGGCGAGAGCCAGCGGCAGCAGGGCGATCAGCAATGCGAGCGGGCGGAGCACGGACCTCAGCTGCGATTCTCCAGTTCCGTGGGGAAAATCAATGCTGCGAGAATAGACGTTCGCAGCATCGGAATTGTGCCCAGGGAGGCTGGCGGCGGAGCAATTCATGGAATTGTAACCGCCACGGTGGGCTGCAACCTTTATATTTTCAGGCATGTCCGCCGCCGAACCTTTGACGCTTGAAAGCGTCGCCGGGCAGGCTCCGGGAAGCCGGATCCTGCGCCTGAATGGTCCCCTCGTGCTCAACAACCTGTTCGAATTCCAGAGTTTTCTGCGCAACGATCCGCCGCAGGCTCTGATTCTGGATCTGAGCGCTGTGCCCTACATGGACTCAGCCGGGATGGGCGCGATCATCAACTACTTCGTCTCGAGCCAGCGCCACGGCCGCAAGCTGGTGGTTGCCGGAGTGAACGGCCGCGTGCTGGAGCTGTTCCGGATGACCAAGGTGGAAGGCCTGCTGACCATGAAGGCGACGGTGGCCGAGGCCGAGCAGGCGGTTTAAGACAAAACAGGAAGGCGGCAGCGGGCGCAAGGGATCAGGTATGGGTCCGCAGCGTGCGGCGCGGTCGTTGCCGGTTCCGAGTCGCTGACCCTGGGGGGTATTGCACTGGCACCAATCCGGAGATAGTATTCCGGCAAAGTTCAAATTTCCAGGTTAGTTCCGGCAGATATCCTCCGACAAGTCAGGTGGGCGTCGCCGCCGGTTTGGAGTTGGAGCAGCTTCTTTCTGCCGGGGTCCTATGCAGTCTCTCCGTTGGTGTTTGGTAAGCCTTCTTGCTGCGGTTATCAGCCTTCCACTGTATGCCGAAAGCGCGCAACATCTCCCCGTCGCGAATCGGATTGTAGCGCCCATCGACGATAGCCAGACGGTGGCGCTGCAGGGCAACGTTCATCCCATGGCGCAGGCGCGTTTCGATCGCGGATCCGCACCGGAGTCGATGCCGACGGGGCGGATTCTTGCTCATTCTCCAGCGAAGCGCCGCGCAGCAACAGGCTCTGGCGCAGTATCTCGACGACGTGCAGAATCCGTCGTCGCCCTCCTATCACAAGTGGCTGACGCCGGCGCAGTACGGCGCGATGTTTGGGGTCTCGGATGCCGATCTGCAGACGGTGGAGAGTTGGCTGCAGAGTTACGGATTCAAAATCGAGAATGTATCGCAGGCGCATAACCTGATTCAGTTCTCCGGCACGGTGGCGCAGGTGCAGAGCGCTTTTCAGACCTCGATCCACTCTTTCTCCGTGCTCGGAGCGACGCACTACGCCAACGTGAGCGATCCGCGGATTCCGGCGGCGCTGGCGCCGGTGGTGGCGGGAGTGACGCCGCTGAACGATTTCCGTCCCATGCCGCAGATCGTGCAGGGAACCAGCGGGCGCTATGATGCGGCCACGCATTCGATTCAGCCGGACCTGACGCTGTTCAGCGGCAACACGCCCCTGTTGTTCATGGGCCCGGCGGACGCGGCGACGATCTACGACACGCCGAACACCAGCCTGAACGCCAACTTCACCAGCGGAACGACCTACGACGGCACGGGAGTGAACATTGGCATCGTCGGCGTCTCCGACCTCACGCTGGCCGACGTGCAGAACTATCGCATGGCCTTCCTCGGAGAAACCAGCAGCACGGTCAATCTGCCGACGGTCGTGGTGGACGGTGACGATCCTGGACTGAACGGCGCCGGCGTGGAGGCGCTGCTGGATGCGGAAGTGTCGGGCGGCATCGCGCCGAAAGCGAAGCTGTATTTTTATACCTCAGCGGATACCGATCTGACCTCGGGACTCTTCAACGCCATTCTGCGCGCCATTAACGACAATGCGGTGAGCATCCTGAGTATGAGCTTCGGCGAGTGCGAGGCGGGTCTGGGAACAACGGGGAACGCCTTCATGCAGGAGGCGGCGCAACAAGCGGCCGCGCAGGGAATCAGTTTTGTCGTGTCGGCGGGAGACGGTGGATCGGCGGGCTGCGACAACTTCGATACTGCGACGCAGGCGCAATATGGCCTGGCGGTGAGCGGCATGGCCTCGACGCCGTGGACGATCGCGGTGGGGGGAACGGATTTCGATGTCTTGCCGGGGTCGTTCGCAACTTATGCGAATGCGACGTCGAACGGGACGGCGCCGTATTACCGGACGGCTCTCAGGTACATTCCGGAGAACCCGTGGAACGACTCGACCCGGGTGAATACAACGATTGCCAACAACATTCGCTATACGAACAGCCAGGGTCAGAGCAACATCATCGCGGGCAGCGGCGGCGTGAGCGCGCTGTACGGCAAGCCTGCGTTCCAGAGTTCGCTGACGCCCGCGGATAACGCGCGCGATCTGCCCGACGTTTCTCTCTTCGCTTCGAATGGATTTGAGGATGCAGTGTGGACGATCTGTTCCGACAATGTAACGGATGGGATCACGATCCAGACATTCACTGACTGCCAGACCTCGGGCGGGCAGCTCGCCGGGGGCACCACGATCGGCGGCGCGGGCGGAACGTCGGCTTCGGCTCCGGCTTTCGCGGGGATGCTGGCGCTGGTGGCGCAGGCGCAGGGCGGAGCGCGGCTTGGTCAGGCGGATACCGTGCTCTACCAACTGGCCCAGTCGAGATATGCAACGGTGTTCCACGATGTGACGGTCGGGAATAACTCGGTGCCGTGCGCCAGCGGATCGCCGAATTGCGGCTCGAACGGCTTCCTGACCGGCTACAACGCGGGCACGGGCTACGACCTGGCGACCGGCCTCGGTTCGGTCGACGTTCGGCAGCTGATCTCCTATTGGGCGAGCGTGGGGCTCACCGCGACTTCGACCACGCTGACGCTGAACGGATCAGCTGCGGCGTACACGGGCGTTCACGGCGCCTCGGTGAACTTTGGCGTGGGCGTGACGCCGACTGCGGCCACTGGTGCGGTGGCGGTCATCGATACAGCGAATGAAACGGCGGGCGGGACCGCAAGCGGTCCGCAGAATAATGGGCAGCTCTCGATCGCGCTCAGCAGCGGAGCCGGAACGGCGAGCTACAACGGCTTGCCCGGCGGCACCTACACGGTGTCGGCGCGGTACGGCGGCGACACGTCGGATGCGTCGAGTACCTCCACTCCGATCAGCGTGACGATTGCACCGGAAGCGAGCACGACGACGCTCCAGGTGAACGCATACGACGCGCTGACCGGACACAGCCTGACGGACCTGACCAGTGTTCCTTATGGCTCGTATGTGTTTACCGATGCGCAGATCACCGGGACGGCGGAGGGCGCGAATACGAAGGGGGTGGCCACCGGCAGCGTGACCTTCCTCGATGGCAGCGCGACCCTGGGGAGCGCAGCGGTGAGTGAGAACGGGAATATCGCCTCGTGGCCGGCGCAGAATGCCAGCTTTGCGGTTCTGCCGGCCGGGGCGCACAGCATCACGGCGAAGTACGCCGGCGATCCGAGCTTCAATTCCAGCACGAGCGCGACGGTGGCGGTGACCGTGGCGAAGGACGCGACCGCGATGACCGTAACGCCGGCCACGGTCACGGTGGACCACTATGGCGGCCAGTCCGTCAACCTCACTATCACCACACCCTGGAACATGGGGGCATGGCCGAGCGGCACAGTGACCATGACCGCAAACGGGAACCTCAGTTTGGGTACAGCGAATCTTCAGATTTCAACTCAGGGTTCAGGAACGTCGAAACAATGGGTATTGAGCGGACAGCCCTTCATCGACGGCTTCCCGCTGCCCCCTGGGAACAGCGTCGTTACCCTCACTTACAACGGGGATGCGAACTACTCGGGATCCAGCAGCACGATCAATGTTTATAACACGAGTGGCGTGGGCAGCTTTACGCTGAGCAACGGCGGCGACCTCACGCTGACCACGGGCCAATCCGGTACAGAGACGGTTACGATTACCCCGGCGGGCGGTTTCATTAGCGTGGTGACTTTCTATTGCGCTCCAACCGGACCGGTGAGCTGCGGCTATTCCTCCGCGAACGTCAGCGGAACATCGCCTGTGCCTGCGAGCGTAGCAGTGGGCGTGCCAATTGGGGCCGCTCCCGGCACCTATCCGGTTACCGTGACCGCCATGAACGACACCGGGAAGATCACAGCGACCACCACGTTCAACGTGATCGTCACCCCGCTGCCCGCCAATGCCGGCGTGACCATCACGAATAGTGGGCCGGTTACTGTCCTTCCCGGCTTCGGAGCCAATCCGATCCTGACCGTTACGCCCATCAATGGTTATCTGGGTGTGCTGAATATGTCGTGTGCGGTGACCGCGACCAACGGCAGTGAGACGGTTCCGCCCACCTGCGTTGTCAGCGGATCGCTGACGATTTCGTCTCCGAGCCCGGTCTATCCTCTGGCGCTCCTTTCTGGAACCACCTCAACATCGTCGGGCAGCTATAATGTCACCGTCACTGTGACCGATGAGAGCAATTCGTCGATCACCGCGAGCACACAGTTTCCGCTCCTGGTGAATCCGACGTTCACCCTCAGCAGCAGCAACAACATTACTGTGAAGGCGGGGGCGACGACCGGCAATACGTCCACGATCACCATTCAGCCCAATGGCTTCATCGGTTCGTTGTATCTGAACACGACAACGAGCGGTCCACCCGGGTCCATCGCGCCCTCTTGCCTGATTACAAACCTGGTGGCGATCAGCGGCACGGCGCCTGCGTCGGCAGTTTTGACTGTGACGACTGCATCCACGAACACCGGAACTCTCGGGTTCCCGCTGCGGAAGTTCTTTCTGGCCGGCGGTGGCAGCGTGCTGGCCGTCACATTGTTGTTCGGCATTCCGGCGCGGCGGCGTGCGTGGCGCGCGCTGTTCAGCCTGATTGCGATCGGCGTGATCGCAGCGGGGGCGACCAGTTGCAGCGGTGGCAGCAGCAGTGCTGGTGGCGGAGGCGGCGGAGGCGGCGGCAGTACGTTCGCCACGCCCGGCACCTACACCGTCACGGTGACCGGAACGGACGCGGCGACCGGCAGGATCACCTCCAGTGTCGTGGTAACGGTGACGGTGACCTGAAGAGCAGGCGATAGCCGGCAGCAAGCAGGCGCAGGGAATAACTGAAGTCCCAGCAGGACGGCAACTGACGCGTCGGCCAGGGTCTAATAGAGAGATGCGATTGTCGATCGGATCTCTTCTGCTGGGCTGTGCGGCTGTCGCGCTGTCGATGCCGCTTGTGCCCGCGGCCTGGGCGCAGGATGTCAATGTTCCTTACGTTGCGCCGCGTCCGGCGAACACGCTGGTGATGCTGCCCGATGGCTCGACGGTCCACGTGGAGCTGGCGACGACTTCAGCCGAACAGGCTTACGGACTGATGGGGCGCACCAGCCTGCCCGAAGGGCGCGGAATGCTGTTCGTGAACGACGATATGAGGCCGCGCAGTTTCTGGATGTATCACTGCAAGATCGGCCTGGACATCGTGTGGATGGACGCACAGCACCGCATTGTGGAGATGAGTCCCGATACGCCGCCCTGCCGTGGAAAGTCGTCCACCTGCCCGAACTATGGCGGGAAGGTTCCGTCGCAATATGTGCTGGAGCTGCCGGTGGGAACGATCGGGAAACACCACCTGGCGGTGGGCGAGCGGGTGGAGTTCCAGCCCTGAGGGACAGGAGTGCAGGGTAGCAGGTTGCAGGGGACAGGTTGCGGAGGCGGTACCGCTAGACGCTTCTTCTTCGCTGGCGCCTTCTTCGCGGGTTTGCTCGGCTTCGCAGGCTTCTTTGGCGCGGCCTTGGCGGGTTTTGCCGGTTTGCGAGCCGGAGCGGAGGCGGACTTCTTTGCGGCCGGCTTGACTGGCTTTGCCGCCGGCTTTGAGGGTTTGGCGACGATCTTCACAGCAGGCTTCTTCTCGGGGGCCTTCGCCTTGACGGCGGCCTTTGGCTCGGGCTTCGCGGGTGCTTTTGCAGGAACCGCTTTTGCAGGAGCTTTCTCCGGAACCTTCGGCTTTTCGGGAGCCTTCGGCGCAGCCTTCTGGGCCACTGCGGTCTTTGGCGCCTCTTTCGCGGTCTTGACCGGCGCAGCAGGAGCCGGCGCAGCCTTCGCGCCCTTCGCGGCTTTTGCCGGAGCTTTCGCCGGGGCCGGAGCGGCGCCCTTTCTGGGGGGCAAGGGGACGTCTTCGCCGAGCGGCGAAGGCGCGATCACTTCTTCCTCTTCGTCCTCGCCGTCCTCCTCGGAGTCGCGCACGGGCAGCTCGACCTCTTCGTCTTCCACGATTTTGGGCTCGGCACGGCGACCGCGCGGGCGCCGAATGACGACCGGCGGGGGCGGGGCAGGCGGAGAGTGGGGCTCGAGGAACTTGCGAATCTCTTCCTCGGTCTGGAGCTTGCCGTCCATGAACTCAAAGAAGAGCATCTCGGCGATCTCGCCGTATTTGGGCAGATCGGGCGTGATGCGCATTTCGGCCATGAGCGTAGTGGGAATTTTCTGACGCGCTTCCGGCCAGACATTGAAGAAGTTGTTGAACTTCTCCTTCACCTGCGCGTTTTTCGAACTGAAGGCGAGCCAGAGCACCGGCTCCGCCTGGTAGCTCACCAGCAGTTTCCACGCCGCGGATGGCTTTGCCGCGGCCTTCCCGAGCAGCTCCTTCGAAAATTCCTTCGCACTCTGTTCCAGATGGTTCCACTGCTCGGTGAAGCCGCGCCGCGGGAACAACCGCTTGAGGCCAGCCACATCCTTCGGCTGCATCTTCGCAGTGAGCAGCTCGATGTGGGCCGCGGAGGGATCGGCACTGACTCCGACCATGAGCAGCTTAATCAGAATCTTGTTCAGCTCGTCGAGACCCTTGACGTCGGCTTTGGCCGCGGTCCACGCCGGCCAGAGCACTTTCATCCAGCCTTCGGCTTCGAGCGCGCGCAGGGCTTTGAGGGGGTCTTCCTCGTGGGCGATCTCTTCCAGCTCATAGCCGCGCGCGAAGGCGGAGATCTGCTCCATCATGCCTTCGGCTTTGGCGTTCTGATAGCGGGCTTTGGTGCGTTCATCCATCTCCCACCCGGTGCGGGCGGTGAAGCGGATGGCGCGGATCATGCGCGAGGGGTCCTCGATAAAACCGTAGTTGCTGGCGAGGCGCAGGTGGCGGGCCTCGATATCGGCGACGCCGTTGAGCGGGTCGAGCAGCAGTCCCCAGGAGCCCTCGTTCAGAGAGAGGGCCATGGCGTTGACGGTGAAGTCGCGGCGGCGGAGATCATCGAGAATCGGACGCCCAGTGATAGACGGGCTTGCCGGGTTTGGGGATACTCCTCGCGGCGGGCGCTGGAGACTTCGACGCGAACGCTGCCGGGGAACCAGAAGAAGAGGGTGCGGGAGGGCTCGTGGTCGCCCCAGAACACGCCTCCGGCTTTCTCCAGCGGTTTCTTGAGCTTAAGGGCATTTCCCTGAACCGAAAAATCAAGATCGCGGACAGGAAAGCCGCTGGTCAGGTCGCGAACCGCGCCGCCGGCGAGGAAGACGGTCATGCCCGCATCGCGGGCGGCGTCTCGAACGTGGCGAAGAGCGTTTTGCTGGGCGGGGGAAAGACGATTTTCAAGAAGGTAGATGTAATCGGGCATGCGTGATGTATTCTGCCTGGTGACGCCGGAAGCGTCCGTGTCCGTCCCCGGAAAACTGTCTCTAACCGTCACAGGAATAAAGGGTTATGAGACAGACGAAGAGCAATGCAAACTACCAATGTAACACAAAAGTGTGCACTTGCGGCGGTGCAGTCTGCACAATTTTTGATGCTTCGCGCCGGAATGTGCAACAATCCAGGTTTCTCTCCCGGAACGCCCCTGGAATTCATCTGAAACGCATGTCTTCAAGCCGCAAAAAGGCGATCTTCCGCAAATTTTCACGGGACTGGGTGGCGGGCTACCTGCCCGCGAGCGGGTTCGTGCACGAGGGCCGTGATCGAGATGCTCGATCTCGATGGCAAGGTCATCGCGATGGAGGCCTCGGACCTGAAGTGGATCTGCTATGTGAGGGATTTCAATTCCGGCGAGCTGAATAACCCGGAGCGCCTGGTGCGGAAGACGTTCGCGGGACGTCCGCGCGGCGATGGGTTGTTTGTGCGCGCTCGGCTGAAGGATGGCGACCTGATCGAAGGCCTGGCCGCGAACGATGTGAGCCTGGTGGGCAGCGATGGCGTGTTTCTGACGCCGCCGGATCTGCGGTCGAACACGCAGCGGTTATTCATCCCGCGGAGCTCCATCGAGGAGCTGGAAGTCGTGGCGGTGATCGGGGCAGCGAAGCGCAGGCCTGTGGAGAAGGCAGAGAAGCCGAAGGACGAGCGGCAGGAAGAGCTGTTCGATAGCCGGTAGGCTGTAGGCGGTAGGCGGTGGCCAGTTGGCCTGTAGCCTCTGATCTGCAGCGATCAGGCGGCGCGGGGGAGCATGGTTGATTCAGATGCAGACTGGTGTGGAGCGGTGGTGCGCCGTGGCCGGGACCGAGCACATCTTAAACAGCGTGGAGGCGAGGTGAAGACAGCATTCCTGGGTCTGGGAAGAATGGGCAGCGCGATTGCGCGGCTGCTGGTGAAGAGCGGGGAAGACGTCACGGTGTGGAATCGAACGCGCACGCGTGCGGAGGCGCTCGAAGGCGACGGCGCGAAGGTCGCGAGCACCGCAGCGGAAGCGGTTGCCGGTGCGGATGTGGTCTTCACGATGCTGATGGACGATGCCTCCCTCGATGAGGTACTTTACGGCGGCAAGGTGCTGGAGAGCATGCGTCCCGGCGCGATCCACGTCTCGATGAGTACGCTGAGCGTGGCTTTCTCGAAGAAGCTGACGGAAGAGCACGCGAAGCGCGGGCAGCAGTTCGTTGCGGCGCCGGTCTTCGGGCGGCCGCACATTGCCGAGGCGGGGAAGCTATGGATTGTCCTCGGCGGCGCGCACGAGCCGGTCGAGAAAGTGCGCCCCCTGCTGGAGAAGTGTGGGCGCGGGATCACGGTGGTCGGGGAACATCCGTGGAGCGCGCATGCGCTCAAGCTGGGTGGGAATTTCCTGATCACGGCGATGATCGCAGCGCTGAGCGAAGGATTCGTTTATGCCGAAGCGCTGGACGTGGAGCCGGCGACGTTTATCGACACGGTCAATCAGGCGCTGTTCCAGTCGCCGTTCTACGAGATGTACGGCAAGATCATGCTGACGCCGCCGGAAACCCCAGGCGCGACGATGGCCGTGGGAGAGAAGGACACACGATTGTTCCGCGAGGCAGCGCAGGCGGAGCAGGTGCAAACGCCGCTGGCGGATCTGTTCCTCGAGAACTTCCACCGTGCCTTCGAAGTCGGGATGAAGGACGCCGACTGGGCGGCGGGATATTTGCAATTACAGCGAGCCGGAGGCTGTAGGCGGTAGCTGGGAGCCTGGAGCGGGGAGCTGGGAGCCAGGAACAGAGCCAATGGCCAATCGTGATTGGAAGTCGTGAGCTACCGGCTACAGGCTACCGCCTACCGCTAACATACGGATATGGCCAACATCAGCTTGAAGGATCGGGTTGTTTTCATCACGGGCGCGAGCTCCGGGATCGGCGCGGCGTGTGCGCGGGCGTTTGCGGCGGAAGGTGCGCGGTTGCTGCTGGCAGCGCGGCGCGTGGAGCGGATCGAAGCGATGGAAGTGGATCTGCTGGAGGCCGGTGCGGCGGCCGTGCATGCTTTCCCGCTCGACGTACAGGATCGCGGCGCGGTGGAGCAGGCGATCGCCAATCTGCCCGTGGAATGGCGCGCGATCGATGTGCTGGTGAACAACGCGGGGTCTGAGCCGCGGCCTCGACAAGCTGTGGGAAGGCAAGACCCAGGACTGGGAAGACATGATCGACACCAACGTGAAGGGCCTGCTGTGGGTGACGCGCGCGGTGGTGCCGGGAATGCTGGCGCGCGGGCGCGGGCACGTGGTGAATCTGGGATCGACGGCGCAGGAGATCGCGTATCCGGGCGGGAACGTGTACTGCGGAACGAAGGCGGCAGTGAAGCTGATCAACGACGGCTTGCGCATCGATCTGCTGGGGACGCCGGTGCGGGTGACGAGCATCGATCCCGGCATGGTGGAGACGGAGTTCAGCGAGGTTCGTTTCCGCGGCGATCAGGAGCGGGCGGCGAAGGTCTACCAGAACATTACGCCGCTGACGCCGGAGGACGTGGCCGATGCGATTGTGTGGGCGGCGACGCGTCCGGCGCATGTGAACGTGGCACACGTGCTGATGACGACCGTGGATCAGGCGAATTCGCTGCTGTTCAACCGAAAACAGCTGTGGCGTAGGCGGTAGCCCTACAGGTTAGCGGGAGCTTGCAGGCACAGACTTCTAGCTTACGTCACTCTTCGCGCAGGAGCTTAAGCGGATCGATGGATAGCGCGCGCTGCGCGGGAAGCCAGGTTGCGACGAGTCCCAGCATCGCCATGGCTGCAACCACGCCGGCCAGAACCAGCGGGTCGCGGGCGCTGGCCTGATACACGATGAAGGCGAGGACGCGGGCGGCGAGAATGCCGAGGACGAGTCCTGCGGCGGAGCCGAGCGCCAGCAATTTCAGCGCGCGGCCGAGTGCTGCGCCCAGCAACTCCCTGCGCTGCGCACCGAGCGCCATGCGGATGCCGAGTTCGCGCAGGCGCTTGCTGACCGAATACGCGGCCATGCCGAAGATGCCGGTGACGGAGAGCATGGCGCCCATGAGGCCGAGGATGCCAAGCGCAACGGTGGCGACGCGCGATGGAAAGAGAACGCCGTTGAGCATCTGATTCCAGGTCGAGATTTCGGCGGGTAATCCGGGATCGAGCTCGCGCAGCTTCGCTCGAATGGCCGCCGCAATTTCGGCGGAGTCGCGATTGTAGCGGACCACGAGCGAGGTCTGCCCCCAGGGCATTTGCAGCACGGGCAGAAACATCGCCGGCTGCTGGTTTTCTGTGAGGCTCTGATATTTGCCGTCTTCGACGATGCCGACGACCTGAACGCGGGTGCCGTCGGGCATGCGATAGGAGCGGCCGACGCCTTCGCGCTCGGAGCCGAGAATGTGGCGCGCGAATTCGCGATTCACGATGGCGACGCGCGGTGTGGTGAGCGTGTCGTGCTCAGTAAAGGCGCGGCCGGCGAAAAGGGGCGAGCGCGCGGCATCGAAGTAGTGCGGCGAGATCACGTACATGTAGACGCAGGCCGGCGGAATTGGAGGCGCGCAGATCGCGGGTGTCGTCGCGGTAGACGTTGCGGCGGTCTCCGCCGAGGCTGAGCGGCGGGGTGTTGATGGTGGCGGCGGCCTGAACGCCGGGGATCGACTCCATGGCGTCGATGATACGCTTCTGCATCGGCGGGACGTCATCGCCGACGTAGCCGGCGGAGGTGATGTGAAGGCTAACGATCATGGCGCCACGCGGCTCGAAGCCGTAGTGGCTGTTGAGCGAGCGCACGAGGCCGCGAACGGCGACCAGCGACGAGGTGACGAGCACGGCGCAGATTGCGATCTGGAGGACCAGCAGCACGTCGCGCAGGGTAAGGCGGTGGCCGGCGGAACCGGTCGATGCCAGCCTTGACGATTTCGTACGGATTGGCGCGCAGCACCTGGCGGACGGGAACGATGCCGAAAAGGAATCCGCTGACGATGGCGAGGACGAGGGCGATGACGTAGACCTTCGCGTCAGGCGTGACGGGAACGTTGATGGGGAATTGGCCGAAGGGTCGCCAGGCGGCGAGGCGGTGAAGGAGGAGGACGCTGCCGGCGAGGCCGAGAATGCCGCCCAGGATCGAGACGATTGTAGCCTCGGTCATGAGCTGACGGAGGATGCGATTGCGGCTCGAACCGAGGGCGAGGCGGAGCGCCACTTCGCGCGAGCGGTCGGCGGTGCGCGCAGCAAACAGGCTGCCGAGATTGGCGCAGGCCGCCAGGAGAATGAGGCCGGCAAGCAGGGTTAAACCTGCGACGAACCCTTTGATGGGTCGGCCGAGGAAGCTGCCATAGAGGCCCGGGCCGCTCGAGCGAGTACTTCTTGTGGGCTTCGACCTTGGGCTAGGTCTTTTCGAGCCAGGCGCCGGCGGCATTGAGATCCGCTACAGCTTCGGCCTGGCGTGACGCCGGGCTTGAGATGGCCCATGATTTCGAACATCCAGCGGTTGCCGCGGTCGTCGAGGTCCATTCCAGCCGTCCACCTGCGGCTGATCCACGATGGGCAGAAAAAAGTCAGGAGTGAAGAAGAGGAGGGTGCCGCGGAACTCCGGCTGCGCGACGCCGAGGATCGTGAACGGGTGTTTGTTGATCTGCACCACGCGGCCAATGACGCTGCGATCGTCAGCGAAGTGGGTGTGCCAGTACGGATAGCTCAGCACAACGAAGGGAGCGCTGTTGGGACCATGCTCGTCGGAGGCGTGGAAGAAACGGCCGAGATAGGGCTGCTGCTCGAGCACATCGAAGTAGTTGCCGGTCGTCTCGTAAACCCAGGCCATTTCGGGATGATTGCCGGTGTCGAGAGCTTCCTGCGGTGATGGCGACGGCGGCGAGGCCCTCGAAGCTGTGCGTGCGATCGCGCAGGTCGCGGTAGTTGGCGTAGGACTGGAAGCCGTAGTCGTCCTCATGCTCGATGGCGTAGAGGCTATCGGCGCGGGGGAGATTGAGCGGGCGGAGGATCAATGCATTGAGGACGGCGAAGACAACCGCATTGGCGCCAATGGCGAGGGCCAGGGTGAGGACTGCGGTAGCGGTAAATCCTGGGGATTTGCGCAACAGGCGGAAGCTGAAGCGGGCGTCCTGCAGGGAGGTTTCGAGGAAATTGCCGCCCAGCGCTTCATGCGATTCCTGGCGGTAGCGCTCGTAGGCGCCGAACTCGATGCGGGCGCGGCGCTCAGCGGTTGCGGGGTCGACGCCGGAGCGCTCCAGATCCTCTGCGCGCTGGAGGATGTGGGAACGGAGTTCCTCATCCATTTCCTGGGCGGTGCGGGAGCGGAGGAAGAACTTTGAAGCGAGGGAACGGAGCCAGGCGAGGAGCTGCGTACGGCGTTCTCCTAATGTGCTTAGGAGATTGGGCCCGACTCTCCTAAGTTGTCAAGGAGTACGTGACGGGTGGGGCAGCGGTTCCGCTGTGCAGCGGATTTTCTGTCGGCTGGGATTAATCGAACTGGCTCATGTTGATGTTCATCTGATACTGCTCGCCGTGCTGAAGCTGCTCGTCCCAGGTGATCTCGCGACCGAGCTGGCCGGCCATGCGGCCCAGCATGCAGCTGAGTGCGGTGTCGACGCCGGCTTCTGCCTGGTTGTGGAACTGGCCGGAGGCGATGCTCTCGATGAATGCCTTGTCCTTTTCGCGGTCAGCAAATTCGAGGTTGTCGGTGAATGCGCCGTTGGCGGCGAAGGTCGCGGGGGGAGCGGTTGCGGGGGCGCCTTCCGGTTTCCACTCCCACGCGTTCTCGCCGATGATGCGGACCGGGCCGGAGTAGGGCGCCTCCGCGATGCCTTTCTCGCCGAAGACGCGCTCGGTGACGTCGAAAAAGCCGTTGTTGCCCCACTGCGTAGAGGAGAAGCTCAGGTGGACGCCGTTCGGATAGGTGTAGATCACCTGGTAGTTGTCCCAGGTGTCGCCCTGGTGCGTGACGGCGTTGCGTCCGCCTGTTGCTGTGGCTTTGATGGGGTGAGCGCCGATCATCCAGTTGCAGAGGTCGATGACGTGGATGTTCTGCTCGACGAGAATGTCGCCGGAGAGGACGCGGTCCCAGAGCCAGTTGCGGAGGCGGAACTCGTCGGCTGACCAGTTCGCGCCGCTGTGGCTGACCGCGTTGGGCGCGTTGTAGTGCGCCGAGATGCAGACGATCTTGCCCAGATCGCCGGCATGAACGCGGCGAACAACTTCGGCAATGGGCGGGGCGCTGCGCACCTGGAAACCGACGTCGAGGCTCACGCGGCCCTGAGCGCGCTTGCCGATTTCGAGAGCCTGCCGGGTCTGGGCGACGTCGACGCCGAGGGGCTTTTCGCAGTAAGCATGTTTACCTGCTGCTATGGCAGCGTCGAGATGCTGGACGTGGAACCAGGGTGGCGTGGAGATCTGGATGGAGTCGACGGCTTTGGACGCGGCGAGCTCTTCGAAGGCGTGCGAGCCGCGAAACATCAGGCTGGGATCGATGGCGGGAACGCCGAGCGAGGCGTTGATCTGGTCGAAGTGGGCTTTGCCTGCGGCAAGCTGGTCGGGGAACAAGTCGGCGAGCGCCACGATGCGTGCAGGGGTGTTCTTCGCGAACGACGTTGCCACGCTGGTGCCGCGGCTGCCGCAGCCGAGCAGGCCGATGCGGACGGCTGAGTTGGCTTCGTATCCAAACGCGGTGCGGGAGCTGAGAATCATGATGCCGGATGCGGCTGTGCCGCCGATGAAGTCTCTTCGATCCATGTTATGGGTTCCTGTTGGGCGTTTCGATTCCTATGCGGGCCGCCGCGAGGACGCGCGAGAGGATGCGCTCGAGGTAGACCTTCTCATTGCGCACGTCGGCTATTTGCTGTGGGCCGGAGGTTTCGCGTTCGATGGTGACGGCGCCGGTGTATCCGAGTTTGTGGAGTTTGGTGAAGACCTTTTCGAAGTCGACCAGCCCGGTGCCGATGAGGACTTCTTCGCCGAGCTTCATGGGATCGGTGGGCCAGCGGCCATCTTTTGCGTGGATGCTGCGCACGTGTGGGCCGATGATGTCCACGGCGTCGACGGGATTGGCTTTGCCGTAGAGAATCAGGTTCGCGGTGTCGAGGCCAACGCCGAGGTTGGGCTGATCGACGTCCTTGATGGCGCGCGACATGGTGGTCGGCGTCTCCTGGCCGGTCTCCATGAGGAACATCTGCTTGTTGGCGGCGCAGTGCTGCGCCACTTCGCGAATGGCGAAGACGGCTTCTTCGTAGAGGGGGTCGGCGGGATCCTCAGGAATGAAACCGCAGTGGGTCTGGACGCAGGAAATCCCGAGCATCGCGGCGAAGTCGGAGGTTTGCTTGAGCGCGTCCATGCGGGCGGTGCGCGTGGCGGGCGGGCACCAGGCCGATGGTCGATGGACCGTGCTCGAAATCCCAAACGAGCGGCTCGGGGCGGACGACTTCGGCGGCAGTGGCAACCAGTTCGTACTTTTCGAGCAGGCCGCCGATCTCCTGAGCGAGGGGTTTGGTCATTTTGCCGAGGTAGCCATCGAGCGAGAGGAAGCAGTTGGACATGCCAAGGTCGTGCACGCGGGCAATGGCGGCTTCCGCGCCGTTGGCAGGCTGGATGATGAGGCCGACGGCCATGGGAGGCAGCGCTTTGTGTTGCGCGGGCCAGGATGTTCCTGTGGCCTGGAAGTCTTCCTGACCACGAGCCGACGAGGCGAGGCCGGCTGCGCCGATCACCGTGGCGGACATGGCCCCGGCGAGAAATTCTCTTCTTTGCATTGACGACCCTTTCGGGTCAGTTATACGCCGAATCCTGCGACGATGGCGCGACTCGGGAGCAGTCGGCGTGGGTGACGTCGAGTTCACTGAGACGGAGGACGAGGCACTTGGCGGCGCCTCCGGCTTTGAGGAATTCGGTGAGGTCAAGCTGGACGATCTGGAAGCCGCGCAGCTCGAGTTCGGCGCTGAGCCCCTCGCTGATTTGATTGAGCAGGATGGTGCGGCCGACGTTGACGGCGTTGCAGGCGAAGCGGAGCGCGTCGGCTTCCGCAACCTCGATCCGCTGCTTGTTGCTGTAGCGGGCTTCGATCTTGAGCTGCGATTCGCGGTCGAAGGCGGGCAGGTAGTACATCACGTCGCCGTTGGAAAGCGGGCAGAAGCAGGTGTCGAGGTGGTAGAAGCGCGGATCGACGAGGCGGAGCGAGACGACCTCGACGCCCCAGAGTTCGGTGAGGCGCTGGTGGCTGTCCACGCGGGTGCGCGGGCCGTATCCGGCCCAGAGGCGCGAGCCGTCGGCTTCGAAGAGCGCGTCGCCTTCGCCTTCGAAGGGAGTCACGCGCGGGATGTCGCGCACGGCAAAACCGGATTCGCTGAACCAGCGGCGGAAGTGCGGCTCTTCGCCCTGGCGCTCGCGATGATGGAAGCTGCTGAGTGCGACGATGCCGTCGCGAACGAGGCCGGCGTTTGCGGTAAAGACCATGTCGGGCGAACCGGGTTGCGGCTCGACGAGTTCGACGCGCGCGATCTGGCGAAGGGCGCTGTGCAGCTGCTCCCACTGTTGCGGTGGCGCGCTGGCGCGAGGAGCGATGAACGTTGCCGGCCATCCACGGGTTGATGACGTAGTCGACCTCATAGTGCTTTGGGGAGCACATGAGGAAGGCCGGCCGGCCATGAGCGTGGGACGAGAGGCTACCGTCGAAAGCTCTGAGGGTTCCCATGCTCGAGTGTGGGCCCGGTTTGGTGGAACGTCTATGGCCCGGCCGGCAGCACAAGCGTACCTGGCGACGGATTACTGTTGCGTCACCAGAGGGGAAGACCGCAGGTTGAGGCGTTATTTTCGATGGTTCGTTCCTGGCTGGTCCGGTGACCTGTTGCTTTCCCAAAGGAAGTGTGGCATAGTCCTGTGGGTAACCAAAAGGGGAGCGATGAAAACGAAAACCGATGTTCCGCAGGGCACGCTGGCGCTGATGGTTCTGCGCACACTCGACGTGCTTGGACCGCAGCACGGCTATGGCATCGCGCGCCGCATCGAGCAGATCAGCGGCGATCTGCTGGCCGTGAACCAGGGCACGCTCTATCCGGTGCTGCTGCGGCTGGAGCAGGAAGGCGCGGTTGCGTCGGACTGGGGCGCATCGGAAAACAACCGGCGCGCTCGTTTCTATCGCCTGACCGCGGCGGGGCGGAAGCAGCTTCAGGCCGAGACGCGGAACTGGGAACAGACGACGGCGCTGGTCACGCGTTTCTTTGAGATCAAAGCGGAGGATCTGCCATGAAATTCTTCAGGCGTTTCCGGGCCCGTTTGGTGAATTTCTTCAGTGGACAAAGCGATCAGCGTCTGCGTGAAGAGATGGAAGAGCATATCGCTCTGCAGACGGCGGAGAATCTGCGCGCGGGCATGTCCGCGGCGGAGGCGCGCCGCGAGGCCGTGCTGAAGTTCGGGGGAGTGGGGACAGTGAGAGAGGAGTACCACGCGGAGCAGGGGCTGCCGTTTTTCGAGAACCTGATTCAGGATCTGCGCTACGCGCTGCGCATGTTTGCGAAGTCGCCGGGCTTTTCGGCCATTGCGATTCTGACGATGGCGCTGGGGATCGGCGCGACGACTGCGATTTTCAGCCTGGTGAACGCGACGCTGCTGCATCCGCTGCGGTATCCGCATCCGGAAGAACTGGTACGCGTCGAGGACGATCTGCCTGGCGCGGGCGTTACGGACGCGGGCATCTCGGTTCCGGAGTTTAAGGATCTGGAGCGTTCG
Organism: uncultured Acidobacteriaceae bacterium; assembly: GCA_963819725.1. Taxonomy (GTDB): domain Bacteria; phylum Acidobacteriota; class Terriglobia; order Terriglobales; family Acidobacteriaceae; genus Palsa-343. The sequence continues at coordinate 188,643 of CAWFXK010000006.1, read as the reverse complement.
GGAATTTTTCAGTATGTTGTGCTGCAGATTTTCGGGTCGGTGAACCTGACCGGTGCATCGCAGCCAGCGCGGGCTCAATATGAGGGGGTGTCGCCGGCGTATTTTGCGATGATGGGCGTGAAGCCGGAGCTGGGGCACACCTTCGATCCGCAGGATCAAACGCCGGGGTTCACGCTGGAGACGGTGATCTCTGATGGGCTGTGGAAGCGGGTTTACGGGAGCGATCCGCACATTGTGGGAAGAAGTTTGCGGGGAGACAACGATTTGTATCGGATCATCGGGGTCATGCCGCCGGGTTTTCACGACCCGGGGCGAACCGTGGGCGAGCGGAACACCGAAGTGTGGGCGGCGACGGGTTTTTCCGCGGATCCGGCTCCTCCCCCGAACCGCACTCTCCGCGTGCCTCTGGAAACGGTCGGGCGCCTGAAGCCAGGGCAGACGATGGCAGCGGCGCAGAGCCAGCTGGACGCGTGGGTGGCCTCGCTGCGGAAGCAATTTCCGGACGATTATCCGGCCGACAGCAAGTGGACGATGCGGTTGGTGCCGCTGAAGGAAAACGTGGTAGGCAATGTTCGGCAGCCGCTGATCCTGCTGTTGGGCGCAGTGGCGCTGGTGCTGCTGATCGGCTGCGTGAATGTGGCGAATCTGCTGCTGGCGCGGGCCAGCGCGCGATCGCGGGAGATGGCGGTTCGCCAGGCGCTGGGAGCGGCACGCAAACGGCTGGTGCGGCAGTTGCTGACCGAGAGCCTGCTGCTTTCGCTGCTGGGCGGAGTGGCGGGGTTGGTGATTCTGTTCTGCATGAAGGGATTTTTGCTGCGGCTGATTCCGGAGAGCCTGCCTCGGCTCAACGACCTGTCGATCAACTGGACGGTGATGCTGTTCGCGCTCGCGGTTTCGATCGCAGCCGGCGTCATTTTCGGGCTGGCGCCCGCGAGGCAGGCAGGGCGGTTGGATCTGGCACACTACGCTGCGAGTGGAAGGGCGTGGCTCGAAGGGTTCCACACAGCAGACGCGCACGCGGCGCGTGCTGGTGGTGACGGAGTTTGCGCTGTCGCTGGTGCTGATGGTGGCCGCGGGCCTGCTGCTGCGCAGTTTTTGGGATTTGTACAAGGCGCCCGCTGGGATTCAATCCCGAGCATGTGATGTCGGTTCAGGTTGTGGCTGCCCAGCCCCAACGATCCGAAGACGGACATTTATGGAACGGCTGCTCAGGAGGCTGTGTTTGCGCGCGAATTGCTGCGGCGCAGCCGGTTGCTGCCGGGAGTGCAGGAGGCAGCGCTGGGATCGGAGCCGTCCATTCCGCTGCACCACGACCGCAACCGGAGCGCGCTGATCCTGGAAGGACGCCAGACACAGAGCAAGCAGACTCCCATTGTGGAGCGGTCGCAGGTTGCGCCGGAATATTTTCATTTGTTGGAGATTCCGCTGCTGCGGGGCCGTCTGTTTAACGACCACGACGACGAGAATGCACCGCTGGTCGCCGTGATCAACCAGGCGATGGCCCAGACTTACTGGCCTGGTGAAGATCCGCTTGGGAAGCGGCTGAAGCTTGGCCGTGGGAGGGCTGGGGTTGGCCAACGTGCCAGCAAGACGTGGGTCACGATCGTCGGCGTGGTCGCGGATGCTCGAACCCAGTCGCTGGCGAACGCGAGCGTTCCGCAAATCTATCTGAGCCTGTACCAGGAGACGCCCAAGGAGCTGGCCATCTTTCTGCGTGGAGACCTGAATGCGAGTGCGATCCCGGACGAGGTGCGCGCGATGGTGCAGTCCGTGGACCCGGAGCTGCCGGTGTACGGTGCGCAGACGCTGGACGATGCAGTGTCGGCGTCTCTGGAGCAGAGACGATTCTCGATGGATATTGTGGCGGCCTTCGCGATAACGGCGCTGCTGCTGGCGGCGCTGGGAATCTACGGAGTGATTTCCTACATCGTGAGCGAGCGCACGCGGGACATTGGCATTCGGCTCGCGCTGGGCGCGCAACGGGGCAAGATCATGGCGATGGTTCTGCGCCAGGGACTGGGCCTGGCGATGGCGGGCGCGGCGCTGGGACTGGTGGGTTCGGTGATCGTGTCGCACCTGATGGCGGGGCTGCTGTATGGCGTGAGCCCCACGGATCTGCTGACGTTCGCGGGAGTCACGCTGGTGCTGACCGCGGTGGCGCTGGCGGCTTGCTACATTCCGGCGCGGCGGGCAATGCGGGTGGATCCGCTGGTTGCGCTGCGCTGCGAGTGATCGGTGGAGGCCTGCCGGGTCAGTCTTCTCGCAGCAGTCGCAGTGGATCGACGGAGAGCGCGCGTTGCGCCGGCAGCCATGTGGCGACGAGCCCGAGCAACGCCATGGCCAGAACCGCCCCGGTGAGCACAAGGGGATCGCGGGGCGTGGCCTCATAGACGATGAAGGAGAGAACGCGGCTGGCCAGGATGCCGAGGATGAGTCCTGCGGCGGAGCCCCAGGCCAGCAGCTTGAAAGCGCGTCCCAGTGCGGCGCGGAGCAGTTCAAGGCGCTGCGCGCCGAGGGCGATGCGGATGCCCAGCTCGCGCAGCCGCCTGCTCACCGAATACGCCGCCATGCCGAAGATGCCGGTGATGGAGAGCATGGCGCCCATGACGCCGAGCATGCCCAGGGATGCGGTGGCGATGCGCGAGGCGAACATCGCTCCGTTCATCTCCTCGTTCCAGGTCTGGGTAAAGACGGGCAGGCCGGCATCGAGATTGCGCATGGCGCTCCGGAGCGCCGCTGCCACCTGTTGCGGATCGCGGTTGGACCGCACTACGAGCCAGGCATCGCCTGAAGGCGATTGCAGGATGGGGAGAAACATGGCGGGCTGGGGCTGTTCCGCAATATTGGCGGTGTATTTTCCGTCTTCGACGATGCCGACAATCTGCAGGAGCACGCCATCGGTTTTCTTGTAGTAGCTGCCGAGGGCGCCGGCAACGGAGCCGAAGAACTTGCGCGCGAAGAGCTGGTTGACGATGACGACCTGGGGCGCGTTCTTATCGTCGTGCCACGAGAAGTTTCTGCCGCGCCAGCAGGGTGGTTTGCGCCGCGCCGAGGTATTCCGGGGAGACGCTGAACCTGATGGCCTCGCCGAGGGAGTTAGCCGGGCGCACGTCGGTGGTCTTTTCGTTGTACACGTAGGAGATGCCCCAACCCATGTGCAGGGGTGGACTATCTACAAGGCCCGCCTGTGTGACGCCCGGAATGGCCTGGGTGGCTTCGATCATGCGCTTCTGCAGGGCGGGCACTTTGTCGCCGCGATAGCCGGCCATAGCCAGCCCGGTTTCCATCAGCATGACGTTGCGGGGTTCGAAGCCGAGTCGTGCGTTCCTGGATCGGCTGAGGCCGCGCAGGGCCACCATCGAAGCTGTGACCAGCACGGCGCAGATGGCGATCTGGCCCACAAGCAGGACCTCGCGCAGGGAGAGGCGGCGCCCGATGCGGCCCGTCGATCCGGCTTTAACGACTTCGTAAGGATCGGTGCGCATGACCTGGCGCACGGGGACCGCGCCGAAGAGGAATCCCGCAGCCAGACTGAGCAGCAGGGAGAGGGCGTAGACGGTGGCATCGGGGTCGACGGCGATGTTGATGGGGAACTGCGAGAAGGGTTGCCAGCCGCTAAGCCAGTGGAGCAACGCGATGCTGGCCCCGAGCCCGAGAGCGCCACCGACCAGGGAGATGAGGATGGCTTCAGTGAAGAGCTGGCGGAGGATGCGAATGCGGCTGGACCCGAGAGCGAGGCGCAAGGCCACTTCGCGAGAGCGATCGGCGGCGCGGGCGGCAAAGAGGCTGCCAAGATTGGCGCAGGCGGCGAGAAGGATGAGCCCGGCGAGCACCATTAGTCCAATCAGGAACGCGCGCAGGGCAGGGGCGAAGAAGTTGCCGTGCAGGCCCGGACTGACCAGGCTGAAGTCTGCCTGGTCGTCTTCTTTGGGATAAGTTTTGTGGAGCGCCGCGCCGATGGAGCTGAGGTCAGCGGCAGCCAGGGCCGGAGTGACGCCGGGTTTGAGATGTCCGAGAACCTCGAAGACCCACCGCTTGCCGCGGTTGTTCAGGTCGTTCAGGCCACTGACCTGTTCATGATCGACGAGCGGCACATAGAAATCGGGAGTGAAGAACAGGAGGGTGCCGTGGAAGCTGGGCGGCGCGACGCCGACGACGGTGAAGGGGTGCTTGTTCAGTTGCACGACGCGGCCGATGACGCCGGTGTCGTCGTGGAAACGGCTGTGCCAGAAACCATAGCCAAGCACGATGTACGGAGCGCTGTTGGGGCCGTGCTCATCCGAGCCATGAAGAACGCGGCCCAGATACGGTTGAATGCCGAGCGCGTCGAAATAGTTTCCGCTGACTTCGTAGAGCCAGGAGACGGAGGGGTTTTCGCCGGCGTCAAAGGTGGCCTGCCCGATGTCGTAGGCCGCTAAGGACGTGAAGCTGTGGTTGCGGTCGCGGAGATCGAGGTAGTCCGGATACGACTGGCTGATGTAGGTTTCGTTGCCGCGCTGGAGGGAGTAAAGAGTGCCGGCGTCCGGCACATGCAGCGGGCGCAGCACCAGGCCATTGAGCGTGCTGAAGACCACAGAGTTAGCGCCGATGGCGAGGGCGAGGGTGAGAACAGCGGCGACGACGAAGCCGGGAGACTTGAGCAGCACGCGGACGCTGAAGCGCAGGTCCTGGGCTGAGGTTTCGAGGAAATTGCCGCCGCGGGCTTCGTGGCTCTCGGTGCGGAACTTTTCATAGGCGCCGAACTCGATGCGGGCGCGGCGTTCGGCCTCCGCCTGCGTCAACCCTGAGCGCAACAGATCGTCGGCGCGCAGCTGGATGTGCGAGCGCAGCTCCTCGTTCAGATCGACAGCGGTTGCGGAAGGATGGAAGAACTTCGCGGTCAACGAACGAACCCAGGCAAAGAGTCGCATAAAGCTGCACTCCTAAAGTAATTAGGAGAGTAGCGCGCTCTCTCCTAAGCTGTCAAGGAGGAGAGGCCGGAAACGGGTCCCGGCTCAGGATTCTGATCGGAAACTACACGCTGCGGCGGCTTTTTGGCTAAGCTGGAAGGGCATTCAGTCTTAGAGCGACCCCCGAAAGGAATCCCCGGATGAAACTTGCATTTCTGGCCTCGGCAGTTCTTGCCCTTGCCGCGCCTTTTGCCATGGCGCAAACCTCCACCTGGAAGACGGATCCAAACCACAGCGAGGTTGACTTCACGATCAAGCATATGGCGCTTTCCAATGTGCACGGGCGCTTTGGCACCGTCGACGCGACCCTGACGTGGAACGATGCCGATCCGGCGAAGTCCACCGTGAACGCGACGATCGACGTGACCGGCGTCGACACCGGCGTGCCGAACCGCGACACCGACCTCAAAAGCGCGCGGTTCTTCGATGTGGCCAACCATCCGAAGGCAACGTTCACCAGCACGAGCGTGGAGAAGAGTGGGTCCGGCTACAAGGTAAACGGCAACCTCACCATCAAGGGCGTGAGCAAGCCGGTGACTCTCGACGTCGATGCGCCCACAGGTCCCGTGAACGGCATGGGCCACAAGATGCACCTCGGCTTCTCAGCGACGACAACCGTGAACCGGGAGGATTTTGGAGTCGGTGCGGGAATGGCATCGACGATGGTGGGCGATGACGTGAAGCTGACGATCGATCTGGATTTCGTGAAGCAGTAGGAGTGTTGGTGCGGGGTCCTGAGGCGCCCGTGGCTAGATCTTCATCAGCCGCATGTCTTCGGCAATCTCCTGGCCAACGCGGTTGAAATCGGCGCTGAGCTCGCGGACGCGGGCCAGCGCCGCCTGCACATTGGGCAGGATGTTCTCGCGGCCGATTTCGTCGACGAACTCGGTTCCCGACAAAAGCTCGGCAGGCTGATCGCGGGCGCCGCACAGCAACAGCGTGCGGCCGGACTCGCGCAGACGCTCGGCGAACACCTCGAGCGCATGGACTCCGGTCGCGTCCAGCGCGGTCATGTTGCGCAGGCGCAGGATCACGATCGCCGGGAAGACGGTGATGTCCTCCGTGGCCTCTTCCAGCTTTTGCGTCGCGCCGAAGAGAAACGGCCCGTGGATGCGGAGGATCGCGACATTCGCGGGAATCTCTTTGTCCTGCAGGATGTGCGCCTGGCCGTCCCGGAGATATTGCTCGGTGACGGGTTCGACGGTGGTGGTTTCCGCGATCCGGTAGATGTAGAGCAGCGCCGCCAGGGCCATTCCCACCCCGACCGCGACGGTGAGGTCGGCGACAACCGTGAGGGTGAAGGTAACCAGCCAGACCGCAATATCGGTTTTTCCCAGGCGCAGCACACCGCCGATTTCGCGCCACTCGCCCATGTTCCACGCAACGATAAAGAGCACGGCGGCGAGTGTAGCCAGAGGGATGAATCGCGCCAGGGGTGCTGCGACGAGCAGGATAGCGAGCAGCGTGAGCGCGTGAACGATGCCGGAGACCGGCGTGAGTGCGCCGGAGCGGATATTGGTTGCGGTGCGGGCGATGGCGCCGGTGGCGGGAATGCCTCCGAACAGGGGCGAGGCGAGGTTGGCCAGTCCCTGAGCGACCAGTTCGACATTGGAGTTGTGCCGGTCGCCGGTCATGCCGTCCGCGACCACGGCGGAAAGCAGGCTCTCAATCGCGCACAGCAACGCGACGGTGAAGGCGGAGGGAAGCAGGGGCAGAATGTGCTCGGCGTGCAGGGGAGGCAGAGTGAAGGGCGGAAACCCTTTGGGGATGCCGCCGAATCGAGTGCCGATAGTTTCGACGTGCAGGTGCAGAAGCGCGGCAACGGCTGTGCAGGCAAAGACGGCGAGGATGGAACCGGGGATGCGGCGGCTGATGCGCGGCCAGAAGAGGATGATGGCCAGCGTTGCGCCGGCGATAGCGACGGCGGGCCACTGGAGGGTGCCGATGTTTTCGGCCAGAACCTTCATGCGCGGCAGAAAGGCGCTGGGAACGGCTCCGGTGCGGAGGCCGAGGAAGTCTTTGATCTGGGTTGAGGCGATCAGCAGCGCGATGCCGTTGGTGAAGCCGATGATGACCGGTCGAGGAATGAATTTGACGGCCGATCCCAGGCCGGTGATGCCCATGATGAGGAGCAGGACGCCGGCCATCAGCGTGACAAGGGTCAGGCCGGAGAGCCCGAAGCGCGCGACGATGCCGGCGACGATGACGACGAAGGCGCCGGTGGGGCCGCCGATTTGCACCCGCGAGCCGCCGAGGGCAGAGATCAGGAATCCGGCGACCACGGCCGTGTAAAGCCCGGCCTGCGGTGTGACGCCGGAGGCAATGCCGAAGGCCATGGCGAGAGGCAGAGCCACCAGGCCCACCGTGATGCCGGAGGCGAGGTCATGGGTGAAACGGCGCGGCGAATAATTGCGCAGCGAAGTGACGGAGCGGGGGAGCCACTGCCGGGGGAGGGCCACTAACGGCGTTCCTCGGCTTTCTCGAGTTCCTCCAGCATGGCCATGGAGTCGCCGACCTGCTTCTGAAAGTAGCGGCGGAGAAGGTCGAGCATCTTGTGCATGAGCGGGTCGCGTACGGAGTAGAAAACCTGGTTGCCGGATTTGCGGGTAACGACGATCTGGCGTGAGCGCAGCACGGCGAGGTGCTGAGAGAGGTTGGCCTGTTCGAGGCCGAGGCGATCGGAAAAAGTGCCGGCGGTCAGCTCGCCTTCGCGCAGCAGGTCGAGGATGGCGATGCGAGTGGGATGGGCGAGAGCGTGGAAAATCTCGGCTTTGAACTGGCGCAGCGAGTCGGGCATGATTTCATAATATTCGAAAATACGAATATTCTTTTCCATCCCTCCTTTGGGGGAACCCGGTTTGGGGGAACCCGGTTTCAGCTTGTGAAGCTGTGGCGAGCCGCCAGTTTTGAATGAAGCTACCTCCGTACCCTTTGCTAATCCATTGAAATAGAATAGTTTATGGATACACTGGGTGGTATCGATCATGGATTCGCGCAGGTCTTCATCCGAATCATCCGATTACCTGAGTGTCTTTCACTCATTTTCTACTCGACCCCTCTTGACATTCACAGCCGGGAAACGCTACGTTAGCAGTCATAGGGCGAAAGTGCTAAACGACGGCTCGGACCCTGGAAACGAGTCTCCTGCCGTTCCGGACCGACGCGAAAATCGTCCGGCGGTCGCCCCAACCCAAATCAGGGAAGGCTTCAGCAATAAGTCCTGTTCTCATTCGCAGCCTGATGGGCTGCGAGAAACCTCACGCGGAGTAACGCGTTTCCACGCGTGCTCCAGGAAACTCTCGAAGGAGAAGCATCGCAATGGCTACAGCAACTGCTACCGCAACGCAGACGTTTACTCCGCTGCACGATCGTATCCTCGTCCGCCGGATTGAGGAGAACGAGACGATGCGCGGCGGCATCATCATTCCCGACACCGCGAAAGAAAAGCCCCAGGAAGGCGAAGTCATCTCCGTGGGCAAGGGCAAGTCCAACGACGAGGGCAAGGTCTTCCCGCTGGATGTGAAGAAGGGCGACCGCGTTCTGTTCGGCAAGTACTCGGGCACCGAGATCCGCATCGATGGCGAGGAATTCCTCATCATGCGCGAGGAAGAAGTCCTGGGCATCCTGAAGAAATGACCTGGCCGGTCGGGCGGACGCGCCTTGCGGCGCCTGAGAGCCCGACAACAAGTTCTGAATGGAGCCAACGGCTCCGCAACATTGAGGAGATTAAAGCAAATGGCAAAGCAAATTTTGCACGGAGAAGATTCCCGCCAGGCGATTCTGCGCGGCGTGAATATTCTGGCGGATGCGGTGAAGGTGACGCTGGGTCCGAAGGGGCGCAACGTCGTCATCGAGAAGAAATTCGGTTCGCCCACCATCACCAAAGACGGCGTGACGGTGGCCAAAGAGATCGAGCTGAGGGATGCGCTCGAGAACATGGGCGCGCAGATGGTGCGCGAAGTGGCGTCGAAGACCAGCGACGTGGCCGGCGACGGGACAACTACGGCCACTGTGCTGGCGCAGGCCATCTATCGCGAAGGCGTGAAGACGGTTGCGGCCGGCGCGAATCCGATGGCGCTGAAGCGCGGCATCGAGAAGGCGGTTGAGGCCGTGGTCGGCAAGCGCGCCGAGGACGGAACCGTGACCGGTGGGGCGCTGGCGAAGTTTTCCAAGCCGGTGACCGGCGACATGATCGCACAGGTGGGAACCATCTCCGCCAACTCCGACACCACCATCGGCACCATCATTGCCGAGGCCATGAAGAAGGTCGGCAAGGACGGCGTCATCACCGTTGAGGAATCGAAGACGCTGGAGACGCAGCTGGAAGTCGTGGAAGGCATGCAGTTCGACCGCGGCTATCTGAGCCCCTACTTCGTCACCGATCCGGACCGCATGGAAGCAGTTCTGGAAGAGCCCTACATCCTGATCTACGAGAAGAAGATCAGCGCGATGAAAGATATGCTGCCGCTGCTCGAGTCCGTGGCTCGGAATGGCAAGCCGCTGCTGATCATCGCCGAGGATGTGGATGGCGAGGCGCTGGCCACCCTGGTCGTGAACAAGCTGCGCGGCACGCTGAACGTGGCTGCGGTGAAGGCTCCTGGCTTCGGCGATCGCCGCAAGGCCATGCTGGGCGACATCGCGATCCTGACCGGCGGCAAGGCCATCACCGAAGACCTGGGCATCAAGCTGGAGAACATCAAGCTGGAAGACCTGGGCAAGGCGAAGCGCATCACCATCGACAAGGACAACACGACCATCGTCGAAGGCCGCGGTGAGCACAAAGTCATCGAAGGCCGCGTGAAGGAAATTCGCAGCCAGATCGACAAGACCACTTCCGACTACGACCGCGAGAAGCTGCAGGAGCGGCTGGCGAAGCTGGTCGGCGGCGTTGCGGTGATCAAGGTGGGCGCGGCAACCGAGACCGAGATGAAGGAGAAGAAGGCTCGCGTCGAGGATGCCATGCACGCCACTCGCGCAGCGGTCGAGGAAGGCATCGTCCCGGGCGGCGGCGTGGCGCTGGTTCGCTGCGAGAAGGATGTCGAGGAACTCATCAAGACCCTCCACGGGGATGAGAAGATCGGCGCCCAGATCGTTCGTCGTTCGCTCGAGGAGCCGCTGCGTCAGATCGTCGGCAACTCCGGCGAAGAGGGTGCGGTGGTGGTGGGCAAGATCCTCGAGAGCAAGGACCCTCACTACGGCTACAACGCCCAGACCAACGTCTTCGAAGACCTGGTGAAGGCGGGCGTGATCGATCCGACCAAGGTCACGCGCACGGCGCTGCAGAACGCTGCGTCGATCGCGGGGCTGATGCTGACGACCGAGGCGATGGTTTCGGAGATTCCGGAACCGAAGCAGGCAGCCCCCGCCGGCGGCCACGGCGGCGGCATGGGCGACATGTACTGAGGACCAGCAAAGGGCTGGTCAGCTAAGAAGCGATCAGCTAAGAACCGGTCAGCAAGACAACGGGCTTCGTCGAGAGACGGAGCCCGATTTGTTTTGAGGAGGGCAGCCAGGCTATCTGAGAGAGCGTGGTTCTCGTAAGATGGTTCTTCGTCTCCAGGAGCCGTCCATGCTCGCTTCCGCTTTCACTGTACCTTGCTCATTGCTCTTTCGCCTTCACTTTGGCGTCCGCCGCGCAGGCGCCCGCCCCTCCTATCCGCCGACCCACTGGCCTATCAAGGATGGCACCTATGTCATTCATGATTTCAAGTTCGGGACCGGCGAGACGCTGCCCGAGCTGAAGCTGCACTATCTGACGCTGGGGACGCCGCATCACGGCCGCGACGGGCATATCGCGAATGCTGTGCTGCTGCTGCATGGCACCGGCGGCAATGCGCACTCGCTGCTCAATCCGGTCTTCTCCGATGTGCTGTTTGGACCGGGGCAGCCGCTCGACATCACGGAGTTCTACATCATCCTGCCGGACGACATCGGGCATGGCGAGTCGTCGAAGCCTTCCGATGGGCTGCGGATGAAATTTCCGCACTACGACTACGACGACATGGTGCGGTCGCAGCACGAGATGCTGCTCAAGGGTCTGTACGTCGATCATCTGCGGCTCATCCTCGGCACCTCGATGGGGTGCATGCAGTCCTTCGTCTGGGGTGAGACCTATCCCGACTACATGGATGCGCTGGCGCCTTTTGCCTGCCTGCCGGTGGAACTCGCCGGCCGCAATCGCGCGTGGCGCTACATGGCGATGCAGATGATCCGCAAGGATCCGGCGTGGAATAACGGCGACTACACGGCGGAGCCGGAGGAGGGACTGCGGGGCGCAGCCGATCTGCTGCTCATCGCTGGCTCTGCGCCGCTGCAGTGGCAGAAGAACTATCCGACGCGCGCGCAGGCGGAGGCGTTTGTCGATAAGTCGCTGGACAACAGCATCGCCCATACCGACGCCAACAATCTCCTCTACTACGTGGACGCTTCGCGCAACTACAACCCCGAGCCGAAGCTGGAGACGATCACCGCGCCGGTGCTGTGGATCAACTCGGCCGATGACTTCATCAACCCGCCTGAGCTGGGCATCGCACAGAAGCTCGTCATGCGGATGCCGCGCGCGAAGTTCATCCTGATCCCGATTTCCGACGCGACCCGCGGACACGGCACGCATACAGTCGCATCGGTGTGGAAGGATGACTTTGTCGAGTTCCTGGAGGAGACGGAGAAGAAATAGCCGGGTTGTTGTATCGTCACGTTAATCCCCGAGGAGATCGGACCCCTGCCATGCGCCTCATCCGTGGATTTGTAACCGCATCCGTTGCATTTTCAATCGCCGCTCCGGCTCTTGCCGCGTCGCCCGCACCCGCGCCGAAAGACCCTCGCCTCGCCGGTTCCTACACCTTTGAGCGCGGTGGCTGGACCTACGTGCATCTGCAAGGGTCGCCGGAGCAGATCGGGTTCCAGCATGGCTACCTGCTTGCGACCCAGATCGAAGACGCGCTGCACGTGTTCAAGGTAGAGGACCAGCACAGCACCAAGCGCGACTGGCAGTTCTTCCGCGATGCGGCGCAGAAGATGTTCTGGCCGCATATTGACGCGGAGTACCAGGCGGAGCTGAAGGGCATCGCCGAGGGCGCGCAGGCGCGCGGCATCAAAGTCGATGTGTGGGACATTGTCGCGCTGAACGGCACGATGGAACTGAGCGAGTATTACGTGCCGTGGCTGGACAAGAAGCAGCATGCGCTGAACGCGCCGGTGATTCACGCGCCGCTGAAGTGCAGCGCGTTTATTGCGACGGGCAGTTACACGAAGGACGGCAAGATCGTCATCGCGCACAACAACTGGTCGTCGTACGCGGAGGGCTCGCGCTGGACGATGATGTTCGACATCCAGCCGGCGCATGGTCACCGCATTCTGCAGGATGGCGTGCCGGGAATGATCACCAGCAACGACGACTTCGGGCTCAACGACGCCGGCATCATGATCACCGAGACGACCATTGCGCAGTTCGAGGGATGGAATCCGGATGGGGTTCCGGAGTTTGTGCGCTCGCGCAAGGCATTGCAATACGCCAACAGCATCGACGACTATGCCGCTGCGATGCGCAAAGGAGACAACGGCGGCTACGCCAACGACTGGCTCATTGGCGATCGCAAAACCGGGGAAATTGCCTATCTGGAGCTGGGGCTGAAGAACACGCCGATGTGGCGCAAAAAGGATGGGTACTTTATCAGTTCGAATTTCCCTCGCGATGCTTCGCTGATCAAAACGGAGACCGGCGGATTTAATCCGAACGACGCTTCTTCGTCGATGAACGCGCGCCGGGTTCGGTGGGAGCAGCTGATGCAGCAGCACAAGGGGCAGATCGACGTGCAGCTGGCGGAGCAGTTCCTGGCCGATCACGTGGACTCGTACACGCATCAGCGGGGCGCGGATCAGCGGACGCTGTGCGGGCACGTGGAGACGGCGAAGGAAGGCATTCCGCAGTGGGAGGACGGGCCGTATTATCCCGACGGTGCGGTGCAGGGAAAGGTGACCAGCAGCGACCTGACGGCGAAGATGGCGATGATCGCGCACGCCGGTCATCCGTGCGGAGAGGACTTCCTTGCGAAGCCGTTTCTGGCCGCGCATCCGGAGTATTCCTGGATGGCGCCGATTCTGCGCGACATGAAGTCGGGACCCTGGACGGAGTTCACCTCCGGCGAAGCGCCGGGGCGTTGAGAGACGTCCGGTTCGGCGTCAGCGATGGGCTTCGAGGTATTTCTCGAACGGAATCTCGAAATAGAAAAGCTCGTTGCCGCTGGAGTCGCGCAGTTCGCGCAACACGAGCTTGCCGCCGTGCAATGGCGTGTCGCCCAGCCCCTGCATATCGTAAAAGAGGAAGCCGGCGCGCGTGGTGTGGGGCTCGACGGCGAGGGCGGCGTATTCGAAGTGATCGAAGTCGGCCTCGATCTTTTCGTCCGACGCGCTGCCTTTGGTGTGGACTTTGATGGGGCCGACGGGAATGTCGATGCCGCGGCTGTCCCTCGGTCTCACGCGGCGCTCCACGTCCTCCGGGTCGGCGGCCGGAACGCGATCGCCGCCGGCGCTGATGAAGAAGATGCGTGCATCCTTTAGCGAGACTGGGTGGTCGCCGTTGTTCGTAACGATGATACGGACAGGAAGAAAGCGGTACTTCAGATAATCGACATGAAAGATTTTGCACTTCTCCGGTGTGTCGAAGGGTTCGGCGGCAATCGCGACCTGTTCTTTGACGTGGTTGTCGACAGCCGGGTACGACATAGCATCTTTTGCGGGAGGAGGATCGGACTCAGCGCGTGAGAATGGAATGATGCCGATGAGAAGAAGGTACAAAGGCCACAGGCGTCGCAGAAGAATGCGGAACGAGCACGAGCGCATGGTCACTATTATCATCTTGCCTTATGACCGCGGGAAGGTGAGATTGGTAAGCGAATGTTGATTTTCTACAGCCTCGCCCTGCTTTTAGTAATAGTGCTGGGTAGTCCGTGGTGGCTTTTTCGCATGGCCACCAGCGGAAAGTATCGTGAAGGTCTGGCAGAGCGGCTCGGCAGGGTGCCGCGGCGTATTCGCGATCAGTTAGACGGAAGGAAGGTGGTCTGGGTTCATGCGGTTTCTGTGGGAGAAGTACTGGCGGCGAGCCGCCTGATTGAGGAGCTGGACGCAAGGCTGGCCCAATCTGGCGGACAACGCGCGCAGGACGCGTGGTACGTGATGATTTCAACCACAACGCGCACCGGACAGGCACTGGCGCGGCAAAGGTTCGGTGAGGAACGGGTGTTCTATTTTCCTCTGGACCTGGGCTGGGCGGTGCGGGCGTGGCTGCGGGCTCTCGAGCCGCGTCTGCTGGTACTGGTGGAGACGGAATTCTGGCCGCACATGCTGGTCGAGTGCCGGCGCAGAAAGATTCCGATTGCGGTCGTGAATGCGCGTATCTCGGATCGTTCGTGGCCGCGGTATCGGCGTCTGGCGTGGATGTGGCGGCGCCTGCTGGGCGGTTTGGCGGTCGTGCTGGCGCAGAGCGAGCTGGATGCGGAGAGGCTGACGGCTCTGGGCTCCGCGAATGTTCGCGTGGGGGGAAATTTGAAATACGATGTGCGCGCGGCGGGCGCGTCAGCAGTCACGCAATTGCTGCGCGAAAACCTTGCGCCTGGGGCACGGGTGCTGGTTTGCGGATCGACTCTCGCCGGAGAAGAGGAACTGCTGCTCGACGCTCTGCCTGCGGATGCAGTGACGATTCTGGCGCCGCGGCATCCGGAGCGCTTTGGCGACGTCGCTGAGTTGCTGAAGAAGCGCGGAGTGCGGTGGGCGCGGCGGTCGCAATGGGCGCAGTCTCGCCCGATGCTGGAGCCGGGAACGGTGTTACTGCTCGATTCGATCGGGGAACTGGCGTCGGTTTACTCCCTGGCGCACGTGGCGTTCATTGGCGGGAGCCTGGTGCAGTCCGGAGGGCATAATCCACTGGAGGCGGCGCAGTTTGGCGTGCCGGTCGCGATGGGCCCGAGCTATGAGAATTTTCGCGGGATCGTGGAGAAGCTGCGTGAGCACGAGGCGATTCGCATCGTCGGCAGTGACGAACTGAGGGAGGCGCTTGCAGAGCTGTTGGCCGGCGCGCCGGAATCGGTTGCGATGGGAGCGCGGGGCCGGGAGGTTTTCGCGGGCGAAGCAGGGGCGACCGAGCGTGCAGTGCAGGCGCTGATGGAGCTGCTCGACGGGGCGCAGGGGAACCCAGCAGATCGACGCAGGGCGCCGGCAGAGGTTCGCGCGTGAGCGGAATGCTTTCGCCGCTGGTTCCTATCTACGCGATTGCGTCAGTGGCGAAGAACCACGCATACCAGAAGGGGTGGCTGCGGCAGAGGCGGCTGAACGGGCCGGTGGTGAGTGTCGGCAATCTCTCGGTGGGTGGCTCGGGCAAAACGCCGCTCACCATTCGTCTGGCCCAGTTGCTGCGCGAGAGTGGGGTCGCAGTGGATGTGCTCTCGCGCGGTTATGGACGGCGCTCGAATGCCGTGGAGCGGGTGACGCCTGGAGGCGCGGCGGAGGAGTTTGGCGATGAGCCGTTGCTGATTGCGCAGGCCTCCGGCGTGCCGGTTTTTGTCGGCGCGAGCCGCTACGAGGCGGGCATGATGGCCGAGGCATCGGCAGCGGAGCCGATTCTCCATCTTCTCGACGATGGATTCCAGCATCGCCGGCTTGCGCGCGACGTCGATATTGTCGCGCTGCACGGCGACGACTTCGCGGAGAATCTTCTGCCGGCGGGACGACTGCGGGAAAGCTTTTCGTCACTGTCACGGGCACAAATTGTGGCGATGCGTCAGGAGGATCGTGAGCTGGAGCCGGAACTGCGCCGCCGGGGCTTTACCGGCCCGATCTGGTGGATGGAACGGCGGCTGGAACTGCCGGCCGTCAGCCGGGTAGTGGCGTTTTGTGCGATTGCGCGGGGCGACGAGTTCTTCTCCCGCGTGCGATCGGGCGGCATCGCGGTGGCCGCAATGCGGGCCTGGCGCGATCATCATGCTTATAGCGAGCGCGACGTGGCGGAGCTGATCGAGCTGCGCCGGCAGCACGAAGCGGAAGCGTTTTTGACCACCGAGAAAGACATGATGCGGCTCTCGGCTGAGTTGCGCCACACGCTGGAAAGCGCCGCTCCGCTCCACACCGCGAGGCTGGTTGTGCGCCTGCAGGATGAGGCAGCGGCGATCGACCAACTCGCAGGATTGTTGCCGGCCGAGTGGCGCGCGCGGCTGGCTAAAGTCCGGCAGGCCCCGTGAGAAAATAGGAGATTGTCTGCCATCCCCAAGCACCTGCGTCTGCTCGTCGTGCGTCTGGGCGCGATGGGGGACATCCTCCACTCCATGCCGGCTGTGACCGCGCTGCGTCAGGCGCATCCGGAGTGGGTGATCGGCTGGGCGATTGAGCCGCAGTGGCGTGGGCTGTTCTGCGCGAACGGATGCGAGCCGCGCACGGCGACCATGCCACTGGTGGACCGGATCCATATCGTGTCGGCAAAACAGTGGGCGCGGTCGCCGTTGCAACTGGCGACTTTGCGCGACATCCGCCGCGTGCGGGGCGAATTGCGCGCGATGGAATACGACATCGCCGTGGAGATGCAGGGAGCGGTGCGCGCTGCGATGGTCGCGCGCTGGGCGAGGACCCAACGCATCGTGGGCGAGGCGAAACCGCGCGAGCTTCCAGCGCGATGGTTCTTCGATGAGAAGGTGCCGACGCGGGGCGTGCACGTGATCGAGCAGTCGCTCGAAGTGGCGAACGCGATTTTCGGAGAAGACCTGCCCATGCCTCAGCCGCTGCTGCCGTGCGATCCGGCTGCGGAGGCGAAAGCAGCGGAGTTGCCACAGCCGTTTGTGCTGTTAAGTCCCGGAGCGGGTTGGGGAGCGAAGCGTTGGCCGGCGGATCGCTACGGGGCGGTGGCACGGCGGCTTGCAGAGGCGGGATATGCGGTGATGATCAATGTGGGACCGGCGGAAGAGCATCTGGGCCAGGAGATCGTGCAGAGCAGCGGCGGGGCGGCGCGGATGCTGGTCGTGAACATGGCGGAGCTGATCGCGGTGACGCGGCGGGCTGCGCTGGCGATTGCCGGGGACACGGGCCCGCTGCACCTGGCCAGCGCGCTGTGCCGGCCGGTGGTGGGCATCTACGGGCCGACCGATCCGGCGCGCAACGGTCCGTTCCATTGCCCCAACCGGGTGCTGCGCCATCCGGAGAGCGTGCGCGATCACGCGCGCCGCAGTGAGCCGGAGGCCGGGTTGCTGACCATTACGCCGGAGGCAGTCACCGAGGCAGCGCTGGAACTTCTGCGGGAGGTACGGTGAGTGGCGAGCTGGAATCGCATCGCTCGACGGATTCGCGTGCCGCTGGGGTTTGCCTTTGCTGTGCTGTTTTTATGGCTCGCGAAACCAACGCTGGTATTTCTTTTACTGGGGCTTGTTCTGGTGGTCCCGGGGCTCTTATTGCGCGGCTATGCGTCCGGCTACGTCAAAAAGAACAGGGAACTAACGATGACCGGTCCGTACGCGCACACACGGAACCCCCTCTATCTTGGGTCGATGATGATCGCGTTTGGGTTTGCGGTGGCGGCGCACAGCGCGTGGATTGCGGCGATTCTGGCAGTCCTGTTCGTCGCGATCTATGTGCCGGTGATTCGATCGGAGGAAGAGTATTTGCGCTCGGTGTTTCCGGATTTCGATGCTTACGCGGCGACTGTACCGCGGCTGCTGCCGAGGCTGTCTGCCGCCGGTAGTTCCGGCGCCACAGAAGGGGTATTCTCCGCGGCACTCTACCGCAAACATCGTGAATATCAGGCGCTGCTTGGGGCGCTGGGCATGTATGCTGCCCTCATCCTGAAACTGCTGCTGAGCAAATAAGGAGCCGATTGCGACGGATTCGCTTTTTGTCTGGAAAAGCCGATGACTCCCGAGTGCAGTCACTCTCGAAACTGCTGATTGCGGCGTGGATTGTTCCCGGTTTTTTTGCGGCAACCGCACAGACTGGCCAAAGCACGCCTCCCCTGGTCCCGCCGCGCGCAGACTACAGTTATCCCGCGAAGGAGACGTTGACCTATGCGGTCGACTGGCGTGTTTTTCCCGCGGGAACGACGGTGATGCATCTGCAACAGGAAGGCGATGAGGAACGCGTGTCGGCAACGGGCGACACGCTGGGCGCGATCAACCTCATCTATCGCGTCAGCGATCGCTTTCAGTCGTCATTCAACCGTCGCACCGGATGCTCTGCGGGTTTTGCCAAGCAGTTGCAGGAAGGGCGGCGCCAGGTGACGACGGATCTGAAATTCGAGTACTCGCAGGGCAAGGCGCTGCTGAACGAGAAGAATCTGGTGAAGGGAAGCAGCAAGCACTCGGAGGCGCCGGTTGGTCCGTGCGTGACAGATCTGTTGTCGGCGATCTTTTATCCCGCATCGCAGAACCTGACGCCGGGGCAGAATTTTCAGGTTCCCGTAGCCGACGCGATGCACACCGTCACGGTGACCATGCACGTGGAGGCGCGCGAAACGGTGCGTGTGCCGCTGGGGACGTATCCGACCATTCGTGTGCAGCCGACCGCGGCGGCCGGTACGGTGAAGGCGCGCGGCAACATCTGGATCTGGTACACCGACGACGAGAAGCACATTCCCGTGCAGATGCGGGCGCGGCTTTTCTGGGGAACGATTACGTTCCGTCTGACGGCGCTCGATCAGAAGTAAAAGCAGGACGCCGGACGCGGGAAGCAAATCCGAGGCTAATGGATTCGAAAGCGCTCGCGCATGAGCCGCTGCAGGCGCGGGCGGTAGATCAGATCGAAGGCGAGTTCCTTGCCCGGGAACATGGCGAGGGCGGCGCGGCGGGTGTCGGCCACCATCTCTGAAGCCTCATCGATGGTCATGGACATATCCTGACTGATCACGGACATGACCATGTTCACCATGACCTGCAGGCGGCGCAGTTTGCGTTGTTCATCCTGCAGTTCCTGGGGAGTTTGAGGGACGGATTCCGGCTGGGAATGGAAGCCTGGGGACTCGGGTTGTGACCCCATCGAGAGCGAACCTCCGTTGCTGGATCGTACAACGAGTAAGACACGGAACGGAACGGAAAAGATGCGCGCAGCATGGCGCTCAAGGTCCTTCGTCGCTGCACTCCTCAGGATTTCTCTTGCGGGCTCAGACGCCCGCAAAGCGGCTCAAGGTCAGACGGCTTCACCGTCGCGCGTGATTTGTGCGGCAGAGAATTCAGCGTGCACGTGTGGCAGAAAATCGGCGATTTCCGTTACGGTCATGCGCAGGCATTGCCGCGTCGCGAAGGATCGCCCTAGATAGCGCGGCGATTGCGCGAGCCAGCGGCGGCGAGCCACGGTGTCGTTGCGTGCCGAATCGAGCGAGGCTGAAGCGAGTTCGGCGATGTTGCGGCATCGCGCCTGTCGCATCTTTTACGATTGACCACTGCAGGAGCGAGGTGTCCGGCTCGGGAGGAATCTGCAGCGGCAGGGAAATGGCGCCGCGTTCGAGGAAGATATTTGCCTGGCGCTCCGGAATCGCGGACAGAAGATCCGGTTGCAGTCCGCGCTCGATCATGGCATCAATGCAGGATTGGGGATCCCCGGTAAGCCCCACGGAGATGGGTCGTGCGCGGCGGATCTCGTTCTTGAGGATGCGCAGGGCTTCGTCGAGTGTCGAGACGACAAAGTCCACAAAACCGCCGCGTAGTCCTTCACGAAGACGATCCGCTTCGGCATCGACGCACAGCGAAGCAGCGCCCGCAATGCTGGCAGCCACCAGCACGGCGATACCGTCGGCGTCGAGGAGCGGACGGAGCAGGAGCTTGCCGCCGAGCGACTCGCGCCCGGGATCGCGGCTGGTCTGGCTGAGCGAAAGAAACCGATCGTGGATCGTGGAGAGTTCAGGCAGATGCATGCGCCATAGACATTCTGCCATGGCTCTTCAGGAGCATTACCTGAGTTTGGATTCGACGCGCGCGGGTGAGTCCAGTGGGCGCAGCACTCCCTAAACTGGGAGTGCCTCTTTCAAAGTGCGAATGCGGTTGGCGCAGGATCGGTCCGGAAGATCGGACCGACGGCTCGCAGGCCGCTGTAACGACCTGCGGGCCGTTCGAATGAAAGGGGGTGAGTCCAAAGGATGAATAAGAAATCATCCTGGACTCGCATCGCCATCACGGTAGCGCTGGATTGGCGCTTCGTAGCGGCGGTTGCCGTCCTTGTGCTCACGCTACTGCTGTTGAAGTAGCCAACTTCCCGGGAGGACTTCGCCCCTTCCGGGAACTACTTCACCTTGATTATATATCGGCCGCTTCGCTACCAACTGGAATACGGCTGGCCGTCGGGCCCAGTTTCCTGCGAGCCGCTGTGCACGTCGTTGATGCCCGGCTCGGTTTGATCGAGATCGGCATAGGTGTCGTCGCTCGCCGTCACCCAGGTGTCGCGGCTGTGGGTGAACGGGTCCTGCGGGATTTCCTTCAGGTAACCGCTCTGCACCAGATCGTCGAGGGACTGCGGCGCCTTGTTTTTGTCCATTGTGTAGGAATCGATGGCGTCGCGCATCACGTGCAGGTCTTCTTTGAGCGCGGACTCTTTGGCGCTCTTGATAGCGGCAACGAAACTGGGAATAGCGACGGCAGCCAGGATGCCGATGATCAGCATTACCACCATGAGCTCCACCAGGGTGAAGCCTTCTTCCGATTTGCGAATTGGAGTTTTCAGGCGCAAGAGATTACCAGGTCGAATACTTCGTTCCGTCCAGCCCAGTGCCGTCGGACTTCGTGAATACATCGAAAACGTTTTGCCCGCCCCAGGAGTCGCTGTCCGGGTCGTCCTGCATCGAGCGCAGGCCCCAGTCGTCGTTCCCGGTCATCGGATCGATGGGGATGTGACGCAGGAAGCGCACCTTCTTGCCCTGAACGTCGACGCCGTCGACCAGGGTCTGCAGATCCGGCGGATAATTCTGGCTGTCCACCTTCGTCTGGAAGGCGTGCTTATCGGCTGCGTCTTTGTAAGCGTCGATGGCTCTGCGCATCTGCCAGAGATCGTAGCGCAGCATACGTTCCTTTTCGCGCTTGACCTGAAATCGTGCGATGGGCACGGCGGCCGACGCGAGGATGCCGAGGATCGCCACGGTGACGATCAGCTCCACCAGCGTCAGGCCGGCTTCCCGGTCCTGCCTGCCCTTTCTTGTTCCGAACTGAATCAACTGCATCACTTCATTCCTGGGCAGTCGTCACTGGATGTGAACGATCGCCTGCGATCCCGTCGCCGGGATCGGTTGCTGCTGGCTGTTGCGTACCACGGGCCGCGTGATGGCCACCGACGCGTCGCCCGGCGCCTTTGCCTGGAAAGTGAGGACGCACAACGTACCAGACGATCCGCTGATGCCTTTCGTTCCCGGTGGACGCGAAGCGGCGACGGCGACGTTGCCCTGACCATCGTCGCGGTGGACCAGAGCTACCGCCTGGCCGTCTTTGCCTAGTACATTCGGGTGCTGCGGATCGTCGGAGTCGACATTGATCAGCGTAAGCTTTGACGGGTCGTACTGAACATTCATCGGCGCGCCAAAGACGTCGTTGCCGCCGGACAAATCGACGAACATTTTGAACGTGGAGCCCGCCTTTTGTGTGGACTGCGGCGGGTTGAGCTGCAGGCTGACTGGCGGTCCGCTGGCC
This sequence comes from uncultured Acidobacteriaceae bacterium, assembly GCA_963819725.1. Taxonomy (GTDB): domain Bacteria; phylum Acidobacteriota; class Terriglobia; order Terriglobales; family Acidobacteriaceae; genus Palsa-343. The sequence goes on along the minus strand of CAWFXK010000006.1, from coordinate 167,057 downwards.
GCCTGCTGCTCCATGTTCGTCATGGCCTGTTGCGCTGCCGCCAGCCGCCGAAGGCGGCGGGGCGGGCACGGTCGCCTGCGGCGCCGGACTCACAGCAGGCGCAGCACTCGGGGCGGGCGTTGCCGGCGGAGTCGATTGCGGAGTGACTTGCGGAGCCACCTGGCTCAGATTGATGGGGCGCAGTTCGACATTGTTGGTGGTGCCGGTGTCGATCACCTGCAGGTTCTCCGGACCGACCTGCTCAGCACGTACGACATGCGGAACGAGCAGGAAGACGATCTCGTCGTCGGTGACTTCCTTCTGCTGCGTGCTGAAGAAATACTTGAGCAGAGGCAACTGAGCCAGGCCCGGCGTGCCGCTGATGCTCCAGGTCGTCTGGTGCTGCACGATGCCGCCGATCAGGTTCGGTTCGCCGTCCTTCAGGCGGATGGTCTGGTCCACCACGCGCTGGGTGATGATGGGCTCGGTGATGCCGCCGATGTTGGAGTTGCCGTTGGTGGCAGAAACCTCCACCTTGAACTTCATGCTCACATCGCGATCGAAGTGCACGGTGGGCTTGATCACCATATTCACGCCGACATCGATGTACTGGAACTGCGTGTTGACCAGCGAGCTGACGATGGCCGTTGCGGCGCCGGTCTGGTACGAACCGGTGGCGATCGGGATTCTCTCACCGATCTTGAGCGTGGCCTCCTGGCCGTCGGAAGCGCGAATCTGCGGGTTCTGAATAATCCGGGAACGCGTATCGGTGAGCAACAGGTTCACGGCGGCCTGACCGATGGTGACCGCGAAATTGGTCGAGTTCAGGTGGGCGAGGTTGTTCAGCGTGATGCTGCTCGTGGTCGTGGACGTGGAGTTGGTGGTCGTGCTGCCGGTATTGTTGTTGTTGTTCGAGGTTGAGTTGTTCAGGTTCGCATTCGAGGGCTGGAAGTTGATGCTCGCTGTCTGGGGCAGCTGAATGCCGATATTGTGCAGCACGTCGCGGCTCACTTCCAGCACGGCCACATCCAGGACCACCTCCGGCTTGGGCCTGTCGAGATCTTCGATCAATTTGCGCGCCAGCAGCAGCTCGTCAGGCGTGGCGCGCATCACGATGGCGTTTTCGCTGGCGACGCCATTGATGCGAGCGCCCTGGGAGAACAGGTTGCGCAGCACGGTCTGAATTTCGGTGAAGTCGTTTTGCTGCGAAACGTTGTGCAGATAAAAGGTCTCGACCGCCTGCTCGTCCAGCTCAGTGTGTTTGCTGCGTGAGTTTTCGGCGACAAAGATGGTATTAGAGGTGATGGGGCGCCAGAAGGTGTTGGAGACCGTGGCCACGATGCGCAGGGCGTCGGCCAGGGTCACGTTGTTCAGATCGATGGGAATGCGTTTGGAGCTGTAGGAGGGATCGAACAAGACGTTGATGCCGGCCGCCTTGCCGATCGCCTGGTAGATGATGCGGCTGTCCTCGACCATATGCAGGGTCAGCGGCTCATTCGAGATGGGTTTCAGTTCGATTGGAGCAGCCAGCTCGAGGGCCTCATCGGTGGTTCTCGGCGCACTCTCCGGAGCGGGAGCCTGCGAGTTGAGCTTGTCGCGCGTGGCTTTGATGTCCTGCTCGGCCAGCTCATTGCTCGGATCGATTTCGACGGCGCGCAGAAATTCGGTCAGCGCGGCGGTGTAGTCGCCCTGATCCCGCAATTTCTCTCCGTGTTCGACGTGGATGGCCGCCGCCGCGAAGCGTGTCCGCTCCCAGGCGATCTTGTAGCGCTCGTCGGTGGGCTTTGCCCGGTAGGCCTGGTAGTAGGCCTCATAAGCGGCGAGCGTGTCGTCTTTCGCCTCAGCCTTCTGACCCTGCTTAAACCAGTGCGATGCAGACTGGGCATGCGCCGCTGGAAGGGCAGCCAGAAGGGTGGCGAGAATTGCCCATAGAACCAGACTTCGCTTCATGCAGCTCCATTGTCGGGGGAGGAAATGGTACAAGCTGGAGCGGCTGGTCCCTGCTCTCCCCGGAATGAGGACTGGCCGGCGAGCGCCGCCGCTTCGTGCCGCGTATAGTATCGCATTCCCGGTGGACGATGCGATGGCGGAACCCGGGGGTGTTGCAGATGGTTTCGATGCGGGGAAGATGGAGTTTGAACCCCGGGCGCGCCGTTATACGATGAGGAATTGCGACTGAACTCATGGCCCGTCCACCCAGCCATCCCGTAAAACAGGCTCCCGCGAAGGCCAAATCCGCGCGATCCGGTCGCCTCCGGGGACCGCGACGCCGCGCAAAATCGGGTGGCATCGCACAACTACTTCCTGCTCGAGAAGTACGAGGCGGGCGTGGCGCTGCGCGGGACCGAGGTCAAGTCGATCCGCGAGGGCAAGGCCAATCTCAGGGACGCCTACGGCCTGATTAAGGATGGCGAAGCCTTTCTGCTGAACGCACATATCGGGGCGTATTCGCATGCCAGCTACAACAATCACGATGCGCTGCGCACGCGCAAACTGCTGCTCCACCAGGAGGAAATTCGAAAGCTCACGGGAAAGACGCAGCAGAAAGGGCTAACGCTCATTCCCACACGGCTTTATTTCCGCAACGGCCGCGTGAAGTGCGAGATCGCCGTGGCTCGCGGCAAGCAGGACTGGGACAAGCGCGAAACCGAGCGCCGGCGCGAGGCCGACAAGGAAGCGCGGGCGGCCATTGCGCGGAGCAGGAAGGCCTGAAAAGTTGTACAACATTTGTTGTACAATATTGTTCATGCCGAAAACAGTTACCGCCGCCTATGCAAAGGCGAATCTTCCGAAGCTTCTGAACGAGGCCTCGAAGGGGAAGAGCACGATGATTGTGCGCTATAAGAAACCGATCGCGATGATTGTGCCGGCGCCCACCAGCGAAACGGAAAAGCCGGTACGGCGATTCGGCACCGGAAAGGGCAGGGTCAGGATCATCGATCCCCACTGGGCAGATCCCATGACCGATGAGGAAGTCGAGGCATTCGTGGAGGGCCGGTATTAGGGTCCTCCTCGATACCCAGGTGTTGATTCTCGCCCACCTGGGATCGCTGCCTCCAGAGTGCAGCGACATGCTTGCTCCGGTCCGAAGTCGAGGTCTACCTCAGCGCGGCTTCCCTCATCGAAATCGCGATCAAGAATGCGATCGGCAAACTCGATATGTCGGAGCAGGAAACTCAACCGCGCCATTCGCGAGTTGCATATCGACCTTCTGCCGTTCGAACCGCGCCATGCTTTTGCAATGTTCTCGCTGCCATCTGCATCACCGTGACCCGTTTGACCGCATGATCCTGGCCACGGCAATCGCCGAGAAACTGCCGATTGTCACCGGCGACCGGTTCTTCCGCCGCTATTCCGAAGTTAAAGTGATCTGGTAATCGATTTGAACCCCACAACCGTACTCCCTATGAACCTAAATTCTGTCTTTGCTCCCTCCGCTGAAGTTGCCACCGAACTCCTCGCTGTCTTTGCCGTCGACGCCGCACCCAGAAACGCCGCAAAGCCTGAAGTCCGCCTGCTGACGGCCGACGACGCGCCGGCCCAGGCCGTTCAGGCCGTCCTCGATGGCGGCGAATTCAAGGCCGAATCCTGCGAGACGCTGCTGCTGCACAATCCAGCCGGCCTGAAGGCGAAGCGGCTGCTGCTGCGTCGGCCTCGGCAAAGCCGCCAGGCTGAACCCGCACGAGGTCCGCAAAGGGGCGGGCACGGCGGTCCGCTTTGCCAAGGCGCGCGGCCTGCGCGAGGTCGCGCTCGTGGCGCCGGTTGCCGACGGTCTCGATCCGAAGCTGACCGTTCGGGCTCTGGCCGAGGGCGCCGTCCTGGGCGACTTCGACTCCGACACCTACCGCTCCGACCGCAAAGACCGCAGCGTCCAGACCGTCCAGGTCGTAGCGTCCCCGGCCTCGGATCGGGCTCGCGGTTGAGGCCGGCGCTGCGCGAGGGCGTCATTGTCGGCGAGTCTCAGAACTTTGCCCGTGCCCTGGTCAATGAGCCCGGCAATCGGCTGACTCCCGACGATCCTGGGTCAGCGTGCTGCCGAGATGTGCCGCGAGTTCGGCATCCAGTGCGAGGTCCACAGCACCGAGAAGATGCGCGAGCTTGAGATGGGCGCCTTCCTGAGCGTGACCCAGGGCTCCGACGAGCCGCCTGCGCTCATCGTCATGAGGTGGGAGCCGCCGAAGGCAGCATCGGGTCCGGTCCTTGGCCTGGTGGGGAAGGGAATCACTTTCGATACAGGCGGCATCTCCATCAAACCCTCCGACAACATGGAAAAGATGAAGTACGACATGGCTGGCGGCGCGGCGATGATTGGCGCGATGCGGGCGATTGCGCAACTGCAGATTCCGGTGAAAGTCATCGGCATCGTATGCGCGGCGGAGAATATGCCCTCCGGCAAGGCGCAAAAGCCCGGGGACGTGCAGATCGCGATGCCTGCGCCAGGGAAAGCCAGGCAAGGCCATCGAGATCATCAACACCGACGCCGAGGGGCGCCTGGTCCTGGCCGACGGCATTACGTACGCGAAGCAGCTCGGCGCCACGCACCTGATCGATGCCGCGACGCTGACGGCCGCCGTCGCCATCGCCCTGGGCCAGCTCAACGCCGGCATCTTCGCCAACGACGAGGACAGCTACCAGCGCTTCGTGGAGGGTCTGAAGATTTCCGGTGAGCGGTTCTGGCGGCTGCCCGTCGAGGACGACTATCGCGATGTCATCAAATCGACGATTGCCGATATCAAAAACACCGGCGGCCGTTACGGCGGAGCGATCAACGCGGCCATGTTTCTAAAGGAGTTCGCCGAGGAGACGCCCTGGCTGCACCTCGACATCGCGGCCACGGCGTGGAACGACGATGCCAAACCATGGATGGCATCCGGGCCCACGGGAGTCGCGGTCCGCAGCGTGATGGAGTGGATCCGGAGCTATGCGGGTAACAATCGAAGCTGCAATCAATGATTGCAGTGATTGCAATGCTATCATTGACAGCATTGATTGCATCCGCTATTCTTAACTCATGGCCAGCATCACGATCCGCAAGCTCGATGATTCCGCAAAGGCGAAGCTCCGCGTCCGCGCCGCCCAGAACGGCCGCTCCATGGAAGAGGAGGCAAGAGTGATCCTCGAAGAAGTCGTTTCGAACCCTGCGCCCTCTCGCCCACGCGGGAATATGGCGGAACGTATTCGCAGCCGCTTCGCACCCCTGGGCGGCGTCGAACTCGACATTCCGCCTCGAGGAATCAGCACGCGGAAGATTCCGGATTTCACCGGTCCCGAGTTTGGAACCGATGGCGAAGACTAGGTGATGATCATTCTCGACACGAACGTTGTGTCGGAGCCGATGCGCCAGGTTCCTTCTCCTCGCGTGGTGGATTGGTTGGCGCGGCAACCCGTTGGGGAACTTTGTACAACGGCCGTCACGAAGGGTGAGGTCCTGTCCGGGATAGCCCGAATGCCGGCTGGAAGGCGCCGGAGGGAACTGGAGAGCGAAGCCGATGGCATGTTCAATGAGGACTTCGAGCGCGGCATTCTCCCCTTCGATAGTGCTGCCGCCGAAATTTATGCCGAGATGATGGCTGAAAGATACGTGACCGGCAGGATTGTCGGAGAACTGGATGTCCAGATCGCGGCCATCGCCCGTCTCCATAACGCCACGCTCGCCACCCGCAACACACCTGACTTCGAGGATTGCGGCATCCGTCTCGTGAATCCCTGGGAAGCCTGACCTTCGCCAGGGGTCAGGAATGAGCAGCCGCGGTTCGTTGCTCTGCTTTGCCTGCCTTCGCCGCATCCCTGGCCCGCGCTACCAGGATCAGCCCCAACCGAACGCAACTGCCCCCAGGCTCGCCAGCTGCGCGTTCGTCATCCCCCACAGGATCTTCGGATTGATGCGGATGAACTCGACGAGAAAGCGCGCGATCCCGGTCAGGATCAGATACTCGCCTGTGATTTGTCCGATGGGTTTCGGTCTCTCCGGAGCGCCCCTGCGCCACAGGATCCAAAGGATCAGCACAGCCCCGAGCAGTTCGTAAATCGGGGTCGGATGAACACGCTGGTCGGTGGGCACCAGGCCATGCGGAAAGCTCATCCCCCAGGGCAGTCTCGTCGGAATCCCGTAGTCGCCGTCGCCCGAAACCAGGCACCCAAGCCGGCCAACGCCATATCCGATCGCTGCCGCCGGCGATGCCAGGTCCAGCATCTGCAGCGGACCCAGCTTGTAGACGCGCGCCTGCCACAGCAGGGTCAGAATCCCGACAATCAGCCCGCCATACCAGGCAAATCCGGCGCGGTCGAACAGCAAATCCGCGGGGTGCGCCATCAGCGCGCGCGGGTGTCTCCAGAACGTGCCAGAGTTTCGATCCGATGACCCCGGCTACGGTGGCAACGGCGACGATGCTGATGGCGTCCGCATCGATCTTCCAGCGGCGAAAATTGCGGTGCAGAATCCAGCAGGCGGCAACCGCGGCCAGCCACAGCATGATGCCGAATGTGCCAATGGAGAAGCGGCCGATATGAATAAATGGGTACATACGCGCGTCTATTGAGTATAGCTTCCACAGGGGGCTTTCGAGGTAATCTGGCCTGTGAGCACCACGAGCACGCACACTGCCCTTGAGGTCCTGTTCAGCCGCGATCAGATCGCGCGGCGCGTGGCCGAGATGGGCCGCCAGATCGACCGGGACTACGCCGGCGAGAAGATTGTTCTGGTCGGCGTGCTCAAGGGCGCAGCCATCTTCCTGGCCGACCTCGCGCGCAGCATCTCGGTCGACAACACCTTCGACTTCGTTGCTGTTTCGAGCTACGGCAAGGGCTCCCGTACCAGCGGGGCGGTCAAGCTCATCAAAGACCTCGATAACACCGATCGAGGGCAAGAACGTCATCATTGTTGAAGACATCCTCGACACCGGGCTGACGCTGAACTTTCTGCGCGGCCTGTTCGAACAGCACCAGCCAAAAACCCTGCGCGTCGCCGCGCTGCTTGACAAGCCTTCGCGGCGCGTGGAAAAAATCGATGCCGATTATGTGGGATTCACCATCCCCAATGAGTTTGTTATTGGGTATGGGATGGATTTCGCAGAGCGCTACCGGAACCTGCCGGACATCTGTCTGATGCCTCCGGATGCACCGGAACTATCGGCGGGCTGAAAGGAGTTTGCCCCCATGACACCGATTCACCTCATCGACGAGGATGAGGAACAGGAAATTGTTGGGTTTGACGCAGAGGCCTTCACGCAACAGGTCCTCTCTTCGAAAAAGAATCTGGCCGCGGTGATCGATCACACGCTGCTGAAGCCGGAAGCCACGCAGGAGCAGGTGATTCGCCTCTGCCGCGAAGCAGCCGAGCATCGTTTTGCGTGTGCCATGGTGAACCCGGCCTGGGCTGCCCTGGCTTACTCCGAACTGGCCGGAACCGGCATCCCGGTGGGCGTGGTGGTGGGGTTTCCCCTGGGCGCCTCGCTGGGGACGACCAAGCGCGAAGAAGCGGCGGCGCTGGTGAAGCTCGGTGCGCATGACGTCGACATGGTCCTGAATGTTGGCCTGCTCAAGTCCGGCGAGAGCCAGGCCGTGCAGCAGGAGATCGAGGGCGTCGTCGAGGTGGTTCACGACGCGGGAGCCATCGTGAAGGTGATCCTCGAGACTTGCCTGCTGAACGTGGAGGAAAAGCTGCGAGGCGCGGAGCTGGCTATCGCGGCAGGCGCGGATTTCATCAAGACCAGCACCGGCTTTTCGACCGGCGGCGCTACCCCCGAAGACGTGGCGATGATGCGTGGCGTAGCCGGCGGCCGTTGCGGCGTGAAAGCCTCCGGCGGTATTCGCACTCTGGCCGACGCAAAACGCATGCTCGAAGCGGGAGCGAACCGCATCGGAGCCAGCGCGAGCGTGGCGATCGTCGGGGAACTCAAGACTCCCTGACAGGCGTGCTCGGAGCGTTTGCGGGAGAGCAGACGTGGTCCGTGCAGACATGGCTGCGAGCAGGCGCACGCCTGCCCAAAACCCCGTATCATGACATGGTTTGACGACATGCTCCGCGCGTACGTCGTCGCCATCCCACAGGAGAGTTGTGACCGAAGATCCCCAGCAGAATCCGCCAGAACATGAGTGGGAAGGAGATTATCGGCCCGTTTCTCCTGAAGCGTCGGTGCGGCCCGGACAGGTCCAGGTCGACCCGCTGCAGACGGAGTTCCTCGATCCGCCTGGCGGACACGCTGAACACCACCCTCGACCTCAGGACTCTGCTCGAGCGCACCGCCTCGCTGGTGCGTGCCGTCATCGACTACCGCATCTTCGCCATCCTGCTCTTCAACGACCGCACCAACGATCTGCGCATGCGTTTTCAGATCGGCCATAAGCCGGAGGTCGAGCGGATGCGCATCCGCATGGGGCAGGGAATCGTCGGCGAGGTGGCACAGACGCGCCAGCCTCTGCTCGTCAACGACGTCGGCAAGGCCAGCAATTACATCAATGTCAATCCTGACGTGCGCTCAGAACTGGCCGTGCCGCTGATCACCAGAAACCGCATGATCGGCGTGATCGACATCCAGTCCGAGCAACTGAACTACTTCAAACAGGAACACCTGCACCTGCTCACGCTCACCGCCTCGCGCATCGCCGGCGCGATTGAAAACGCGCGCCTCTACACGCGCGTGGCGCGCCAGGCGCAGACCCTGCAGGTGCTGAACGAGATCAGCCGCGAGATCACCTCGATCCTCGATCCGGACGAGCTGCTGCAGAAGGTGGGCCAGCTGGTACGCCGCATCATCGACTATCAGATGTTCTCGATATGGCTGGTCAACGAGCGCGACCAGGTGCTGGTCAATCGCCTGTCCATTCGCTTCACGCACCGCTCCGACGCGAAGGAGAAAGAGAAGGACAAGTCAGGAAGAGCCGAAGCGCACCATATGGGATTCATCGCCGCCCATGGCGTCTTCGCCGCTGATCCCGCCCGGTTCGGTCCTCGGCCTGGCCGAGAACTCCGACGCGATCGGCACCACCATTCCCATCGAGCGCGGCCTGGTCGGCGCGGCGATCCGCGAGAAGCGCGTGATCCACGTCTCCGATGTGCGCAAAGATTCGCGCTATCACATGGTGAATCCCGAGACGCGCTCCGAGATGACCGTGCCACTGATCTACAAGGGCACCGCCATCGGCGTTCTCGACATCGAGCACACGCGCCTGCATTACTTCACCGAAGATCACGAGCGGGCCATGACCACGCTGGCCGCGCAGATCGCCATCGCTCTGGAGAATGCCCAGCTCTACCAGCGCGTTACCCAGCAGGAGCAGCGGCTGGAACGGGATCTGGCCATGGCTCGCGAAGTCCAGTTGCGGCTGCTTCCCCCGGCGAAACCGCAGCACAAACGCGCGGAGTTCGCCGCGCGTTTTCTGCCAGCGCGCACCATCGGCGGCGACCTCTACGACTTCCTGCAGTACGACGTCAATCGCAGCGCCATTGCGCTGGGGGACGTGAGCGGCAAGGCCGCGCCGGCGGCGCTCTATGCGGCGCTGGTGAGCGGCATCATGCGCTCCGTAGCGAACCAGCACCTTTCGCCGTCGGAGATGCTGCGCACGCTGAACGACGCTCTGCAGGAGAGGAAGCTCGACTCGCAGTACGTCACCATGCTCTATGGACTCTGGAACGACGAGAATCTGACGATACAGATCGCCAATGGCGGATCGGTGCAGCCCCTCTTCTGTCGAGGCGAGGAGATCGAGACGATCAGGGCAGAAGGCTTTCCGCTGGGCATGTTCCCCAATGCCACATGGGAGGAGTTCAGCATTTCCACCCAGCCGGGCGACTCGGTGGTCTTCTTCAGCGACGGCATCGTGGACGCGCAAAACTCCACGGGTGAAATGTTCGGGAACGATCGCCTGATCGCGACGGTGAAGAAGCATCACCACAAGTCGGCATCGCGGCTGGCGGAGAGCATCCTGACCGACGTGGGCCGCTTCCAGGGCAAGCGCGACCGCTTCGACGATGAGACGGTGGTCGTGTCTGCGGGTGATCTAGCGCGTCCTCACTCGCGGGCCAGGCGGCCGGAATTACGCGGCATGCGGAACCCAGTCACTGGTGTTCCTGGTGCTACTTGCCGAAGACCATCTCCTCCACCACAGGCGGGCTCTGATCGAAGTCGCTGTAGCGAATCCACCGGGGCCGCACGACGAAGTAGGCGATGCCTGGCCACGCCATCCGCGCCGGGCCGTCCGGCCATGCCGCGAAGTAGATTTCCCGGATGCGCTGCAGCTCCGCGCCCTTCGGTTCCTCGGCAACGCCCTCGAACTGCACCGTCTGCTCGCCTCCCCACCCGACCACAAAGCAGCACTTTGGCCGCGCGATCAGGTTCGGATACTTCCGCGACGACTGCACTGTGTCGAAGATGATCTCCAGCTCCGGACTGGTCGCGATCCCCACCAGCGCAGACTGCGGGGTGCCGTCCGCGGCGATGCTGGAAACAACGCCATAACGATGCTTCGCCATAAACGAAATGCAGAAAGCCTCGATCCATGGTGGTCCTCAATGTCCCTGCCGTCCGATGGAACAGCATCGGAGCGGGCATTCACGGTTTACCACAAGTTCTATGAGCATCGTCTCTTTCCCGTTCTTTCGCCTCCTCCGTCTGATATCCTCAAGGGTTTTCTTCCGTCTCTGTGTCCATGCCTTGCAGAGCGGTCGGAGGATGGTGCGCCATGCCGGAACAGCGCGGACGGAAATACCATCAGGAACGGGTCGCGGAGACCCTGCGCGATGAAATCGGCGCGATGATCGAGGGCGAGCTCTCCGATCCGCGCATCAGCTTCGCCTACATCAGCCAGGTGGTGCTCAATCCCGGCGGAAAATCCGCGCTCATTTACGTCGCCGTCGATGGCGGCGCACAGGAAGAAGCCGACACTCTGGACGGCCTGATGGCGGCGCGTGGCTACATCCGGCACGAGTTGCTGGAGCGCATGGGCAAGCGCTACGTGCCCGAGCTGACCTTCCATATCGATCGCTCCGAAAAAATGAAGGCGCGCATCGACCAGTTGCTGGGGCGCAAGCGACAGACCCGCCTGCGAGCCCAGAACAGCGGTTCCGACGGTGGAGACGCTTCCGCGCAGCAGCAGAAGACGCAGGATCCGGGGAAGTAATGGCGGCCGGACACGACATCCCGTTGCAGCACGATGACAGCCGGCAGAATGCGGGGCGGGATCTTCTCCGCGACGGACCGGACGCGGTGCTGAGTGTGATCCGGCGCGGTCATCGCTTCGCCATCTGCTCCCATACACGGCCCGATGGAGACGCGGTGGGCGCCATGCTGGCATGCGGGATGATCCTGGAACAGCTGGGAAAGAAGGCGGAGATGGTGTCCGCCGATCCGGTTCCGCTGATCTATCGCGGTTTGCCGTGCGCCGGGTCTATCCGCCACGCGCCTCGCATCGACGGCGAATGCGACGCGGTCATCCTGCTGGAGTGTGACGGTATCCAGCGTTCGCGCCTTGCCGGTCTCGAGGGCCGTTTCCTCGTCAACATCGATCATCACACCACCGGTCGGCTGTTCGGCGATGTCAACTGGATCGATACCGGCGCCTGTGCGGTGGCGGAGATGATTTATCGCCTTGCCATGGCCGCCGGCGCCGAAGTGACGCCGCAGATGGCGACCTGTCTCTATGCCGGAGTGCTGACCGATACCGGCTCGTTCTGTTATGAGGGCACCGACGCGCACGCTTTTGAAGTCGCGCGCGAACTGGTGGGGCGCGGGGCCGATCCGGCCGGCATCGCGCGTGAAGTCTACTTCTCCAATCCGCTCTCGAAGATGCTGCTGCTCGGTGCCGCCCTCTCTAACCTGCGTCGCGAAGGCCGGCTTGCCTGGCTCTGGGTAACGCACGATGACATGGTCCGAATTGGGGCTGCCGAGGAAGACTGCGAAGGCATCGTCAATTACGCGATCGGAATTGCCGGCGTCGAGGGGGCCGTGCTTCTGCGCGAATTGCCGGACCATCGCGTGCGGCTCTCGCTGCGCAGCAAGGGCGCGCTGAACGTGGCGCGCATCGCTGCAGGTCTGGGCGGCGGCGGGCATTTGCATGCCGGCGGCTGCACCGTCGATGGGCCCCTGCGCGAGGCGGCTGACCGAATTCTGCACACCATGCGCCAGGAGCTAATGACCATGGTTCCTGGACGATCCGCATCGAAGGAAGAATCCGGCGGGAATCTGTTAGGCTGACTCAATCGCGCTGCATGCACATCTCCGGCCTGAACAATCCTGCCAGATGCAGGTTGCGATTGAACGCTAATTGCGGCTACCACCATGGATGGACACGTGCCCGAACGTGACTGAGACTTCCAAACCCTCAGCGAAAACTGAACCGAGTTCCGGCGGACGATCCGGCCATGCCGGCGCAACGCCATCGGTTGCTGTGCGCGAGGCGCTCGAGGAGGCGCGGGCCGGCCGTTCCGGCGACGCCCTGGAGCGTCCGAGCATGGTTGCACGCTTTCGATCCAGATTTCCCGCGCTCGGCGAGATTGCGGAAGCGGCAACGCTTTTCTGCCTGACGGCCTTTTCCCTCTTCTATGGTCTGGTCCCGATCTTCGGGGGCGACGGGCTCGGTCTGGTCGGCGCCGATGAGCCTCGCTATGCGCAGGTGGCCCGTGAGATGCTCACCCGCCGCGACTACGTTACGCCGGTGCTGTGGGGACATCCGTGGCTTGAAAAGCCTGCGCTTTACTACTGGCGCGCCATGTTCGCCTTTCGCGAATTCGGCGTACACGACTGGTCCGCGCGTTTGCCCTCGGCCAGCTTCGCCTTCATGCTGGTGGTGCTCATCTATCTGCACATTCGGCGGTTTCGCAACGGCGGCCAGCTGGACGCGGCGCTGATCACCGCTTCCTGTGCGGCGATCCTCAGCTTTGCGCGCGGCGCCTCCACCGATATGCAGCTGGCCGCGCCGTTCTGTATCGGCATGCTCGGCTGGTATGCCTGGTACGAAACCAACAGCAAATTCTGGCTCTTCGATATCTATTTCTTTGTGGGCGCGGCCACGCTGGCCAAAGGCCCGGTGGCGCCGCTCATGGCGCTGGTAATCATCGGCATCTTCGCGGGCCTGCGCCGCGAGTGGTCACTGTTCCGCCGCAGCCTGTGGTGGCCCGGCATCGTGCTGTATTTCGCGATGGTGCTGCCGTGGTTCATCGAAGTGCAGCGCCGCAATCCGACCTTCCTGCGGATTTTCTTCCTCGAGCACAACTTCGAGCGCTTCGCCACCAACCGCTTCGAGCACTACCACCCCTTCTGGTATTACGTGCCGGTGGTACTGCTGGGACTGACGCCCTGGGCGGTGATCGCAGTCACCGCGTTTGTCGACGCTGTCGGTGGCTCGATTAATGAATGGAAGGCGCGGCGCGCGAAAGTACTTTATGTCGGTCACGGGCGCGCGGGCGACGCTTTCCCGGAGTTCCTGGTCCTCTGGGCACTGGTGCCGATCGTCTTTTTCTCTTTTTCGGATTCGAAGTTACCGGGGTACGTGCTGCCCGCCGTCCCCCCGCTTACGATTCTCGCCGGCGACTACCTCAACCGCATTCGCAACCGCGGTCTCAAGCCGTGGCTGCTGGTTCTGCACGCTGTGCTCACCGGCATCCTGAGCATGTTTGTGCTGCTGATGCCGCTGCATCTGCATAATCCTGAGGCCATTCCGCCTCGCATCGCCATCATCGCAGCGGGCATGGTGGGCCTCGCCACGGTCGTCTTCATTCTGATTACTGTGGCCCGTTTCGGGCTCAAACGGCTGCGCATCGCCACCATGACGCCCATGGTCATCCTGCTGCTGTACATCTTTGGCATCGGACCGGTCTTTGGCGTCGGGCCGTTGCCCAACACCAAGCACAACATCAATCTGATGGATATGACCTACTCGGCGCGGCCGCTGGCTCAGATCCTCAACCAGATCAGCCCGCCGCCGGGCATAACTGCGGTCTACCGAGTGCGCAGGGATGTACAGTACGGTGTTTCTTTCTATCGCAATCAGCGCACCGTGAATTACGATGTTGGCATCACGGTCAGCGATCCACTGCCGGGCGGCCCACTTCCGCACGGTGTGGTTATCGACGAGGTGAAAGAAGGTTCGTCCGCCGAGCAGATGGGTCTGAGCCGGCTGCTGGGCGACGATATGGTCGCGGTGAACGGCCAGCCTGTCCTGAACGCGGCGGATTTCGAAGCCATGAGGGCGCGCTGGAAGCCGGGAGTCAGGCTGGAATTCGAGGTGCTCGATCCACGGAACCCAAACAAGGCGCCGCAGTTTGCCAGCGGCATCCTGCAGGATGGCGTTCCGGATCAACAGCACCTGTTGGTAATTCCACAAGCGTGCCTTTCTGAAGTTCCTTGTGCAAGCGAGCTTCATCGAATGCTGGCGGGGAGGCAATACGATCCACTCTTCACTTATCCCGCTCAGAACCTGGTCGTCTACGAAGTTATGGCCAGCCATTCGTCCGAAGCAGTTCACGGCCGGTGAGCAGTTTGTTGCAGACAGATCGGGAGGGAGTTCGCGAGGCGAACGCCGGGACGCCTCTGAATCCGTATATCGATGAGTTCTGCGCTCGAGTTCGAACTGTTGGATCTGCGCCACTTCTCAGCCGCCAACCTGCGCCCGCTGCTGGACGAAGAGAGCCACATCTGGAGCCAGCAGCTCCACTGGGATTACCGCGGCTCTGCGGAACTGCTCCTGCAGTATCTCGATTCGCGGGTTCTCCCCGGCTATGTCGCCGTTGAGAACGGCCGGATTGCCGGTTATATCTTTTGCGTCTATGAAGGTTATAAGGCCGTCATCGGCGATGTTTTCGCCGCACCCGCACACGATACCCGGGGCAATGCCGGGACTCATGGCGATGCGGCTGCAGAAGTGCGGAATGAACTGCTGGTCCGCCTGCTGGAAATGCTCAAGAACACTCCGGGAGTGACGCGCATCGAATCGCAGCTGTTGCTGCATCCGCATGGCGCGCACCAACAGGTCTTCGAGAACGCCGGCTTCGAGATCCACGAGCGCATTTTCATGGAGTGGCCCCTGCAGCCCGGGACGAGCGCAGCGGTGCGCGATGGAGCCATTCTCGCCCTGCCTGAGAAAGTCCCTGTTCCTGACGAAATGGCGCTGCGTCGCTGGTCGGAGACTGACCTGAGCGCCGCGGCCCGCCTCATCGCCGCATCGTATGAAGGCCATCTGGACAGCCATATCAACGAGCAATACAGGACAGTGTCCGGCTCGCAGCGCTTCCTCCACAACATCGTCCGCTTTCCCGGTTGCGGCTATTTCGATGCGGATGCCTCGCTGGCGCTGGTCGAACCCGGCAGCACCGAACTCGCCGGCCTGTTGCTGTGTTCCCGGGTTCGTGACGACGTCGGGCATGTCACCCAGATCTGCGTTGCGCCGCAGCACCGCGGCCGGGGGCTCGGCCGTCTGCTGATGGTCGAATGTGCCCGCTCTCTGGCGAAGCGAGGCTTCAGCCTGCTCACGCTCACCGTAACCGCGTCGAACCGCCGGGCAGTGTCGCTCTACGAGTGGCTCGGTTTCCGCGGCAGCCATCGCTTTGATGCGATGGTGTGGGACCAGAATGAGGGTCTCCTCGCAGCCAAATACGGGCGTTGAAATCCTGATTAACCGGCCGGCTGCGACTTAACTTACCGCCGCCTGCTGCGCGTGTTCGGCAGCCGCCGCCACCGAATGCAATCCAGCCGCTTCGACGGTCGCCTCGACCATCGCGTGGATGCCCATGCAGGAATTCATCATCAGGTGGTACAGCTTGCGGTCGTCCCATTCCCGCTGCTGGAACCGCCGGATGTACTCGGCGCGCCGCCGGTCCGTGGCGACGATCTCGTTTTCGGCGTCGCTTGCGTGCTCCGGAAATTTCTCCTCGATATAGCGGATCTTGCGCGCCATGGAGGCATAGATGAAAACGTGATACGCGCCCGGGGAGCGGGCCAGCATGCACGCTGCTCCGCGGCCCACGACCACGCAGTTGCCGATGGCCGCCTGTTCCTGCACGTAGCCCTTCACAAACTCCACCATGCGCGCGCTGTCGAAGACCTTCGGATCGTCGGGAAGCTGCTCCAGCGACCCAAGCCAGAACGCCTTGCCGAAGCGGTAGAACCAGGGATCGACGCGCTCATCGCAGCGCTTCACCAGCGTCGGCGTTACGCCCGCCTTGCGCGCCACATCTTCGATCAGGCAGCTGTCGATCAACCGCCATCCGAGGCGATGGGCAAGATGATGCGCGTACTCCGCGCCCTGACTGCCATATTCGCGCTCGACCGTGATCACCTGAATCATCGCCATTATCCTTCCATGTGACTGCCGATGGTGCAACTTTTCGAGGGGCGGAGTCAAGGACCAGCCGTCCAGCAGCCGCGCTTCGCGCATTCCCTGGATGCCCCATTTCGACGGCTAGTCCCGGAGTTCCACGACCGTTGCTCCGGCCCCGCCCTCGTTCTGCCCCGGCTCCGTCACCGACGCGACCTGCGGGTGCTTCTCCAGCCAGGCACGCAGGGTCCGTCGCAGCACGCCCATCCCCGTGCCATGAATGATGCGGATGCGCGGCAGGCCGGCGAGGAAGGCGCGGTCGAGAAATTTCTCCACGTCATCGCGCGCCTCGTCCGCCGTCTTGCCGATCACATTGATCTCGCTCGACCCCACCTCCGGCTCGGCCATCGAGACGGTGATTCCCGCGCGCCGGCGCACCGCCTGCAGCGGCGTCTGAGTACGCGCGCTCGCTACCACTTCCGCAATCTCATCACGCGCAACGCGCATCTTCATCGGCCCCACTGCAACCTCGAAGGTTTTTCGTCGATCTGCCGCTGCACGACCGCCGTCTTGCCCAGACTTCGCAGCCGGACCGTATCGCCCTCGGCCACATGCTTCACGACATGCGGCTGCGCGTTCTGGTCGCCGCGATCGGCGCCCGTGTGCTGCGCCACAACCGCCGTGTTGAAGCTCTCGGAAAATTCACGCCGCAGTCGCGCAATCCGCTGCTCCGCCTGCTTCGACAGCTTCTGCTGTGCGGCGCGATCCTCGATGGCCTTCACCGTTTCACGCATCTGAAATTCAAAATCCTTCAGCAGGGAAGCGAGCTGGCCTTCGAGGTCCTTCACCTTGGCACGCCACTCCTTCATGCCCTCGGCGTCGAGGCGCGCCCGCTCCTTCGCCAGATCCTGCTCCAGCCGCCGCACACGGTTCCGCTCCTTCTCCAGCTCCGCCAGCTGTTCGTGCAGGCTGTCGAGAAAGCGCGCGATGTCCTGAGTCTGGGTGTTCAGCTGTGCGCGAGCCGCCGCGACGATCTCCGCGCTCAGTCCCAGCCGCTGCGCGATATTGATTCCCGCCGATGCTCCCGGCACGCCCTGACGCAATTCATAGGTGGGCGCAAGCGTCGTCTCGTCGAACCCTACCGCGGCGTTGACCGCCCCAGGCGCGTTCTCCGCATAGACCTTCAGCGAAGTCAGGTGCGTGGAGACAATCGACCACGCGCCAGCCCGCAAAAAGTGTTCTGCGACCGCGACCGCCAGCGCCGCGCCTTCCTCCGGATCGGTCGCCGACCCCAGTTCGTCGAGCAGCACCAGCGAATGCTCCGTTGCCTGGGCAGCGATGCGGTTCAGATTCGTCACGTGCGCCGAAAACGTCGACAGGTCCTGCTCGATCGACTGCGCATCGCCGATGTCCGCCAGGAACGCGTCGAATCCAGGCGTCACGCATTCATCCGCCGGAACCGGAACCCCGGCCTGTGCCATCATCGCCACCAATCCTGCGGTTTTGAGCGATACGGTCTTGCCGCCGGTATTCGGTCCGCTGATGATCAGCTGCCGATCGGCGCCGGCCAGCTCGAGGCTGATCGGCACAACCCTCTTCGACTCCGCCCTCAGGCGCCGCTCCAGCAGCGGATGGCGCGCATTCTTCAGCCGAAACTCCGGGGCCGTTTCGTCTGCAAATCGGGGCACAGCGCAGTCGTACTCCTGCGCGAAGCGAGCCCGCGCCTGCAGCGTGTCCACTTCGGCGAGCACCCTGCCACCCGTCAGGATCGGGCCGCTAAACTGCGCAATCTGCCGCGTCATCTGCAGAAAGATGCGGTGAATCTCCGCCTGCTCGTCTTCGAGCAGGCGCACCAGGTCGTTGTTCAGCTCGATCGTCTCCAGCGGCTCCACGTAAACGGTCTGCCCGCTCGAACTGGCCCCGTGGACCACGCCCTGCACGCGCCGTTTCCATTCCGCTTTTACAGGGATGACGAAGCGCTCGCCACGAATCGTGATCAGCTCGTCCTGCGTCGAGCCGCCTTCGGAAAATCGCCGCAGCGCCGACCGCAGGCTCTCCTCAATCGCGCGTTGCTGTCGCTCCATCTCGCGCCGGATCCGCCGCAACTCCGGCGATGCATCGTCCGCCAGTGTTCCGTCCGGCAGAATTTTCTCCCGTATCGACTCGGTCAGCGGCCGCAGACTCGTCCCCAGCAACTCGCGCGACAGCTCGGTCAGTTCCGGCAGTTTGTCCTGCGTATTTTGGGGTGGCGTCCGGATCAGCTCGGCCCACGCAGTGATCTCCTCGGCGAGCGCGATGGTCGCGCGCAGCTCTTCGGATTCCAGCGCCACGCCTTCGATGCGCGCTTTCGCCAACAGCTCCGTTGGATCGAAGAGCGCTCGTAGCTGTGGCATCACACCGGCCCCGACCAGCAGCCGCATCTCCGCAACCAGACCCTGTTCGCGCCCGACCCATTCGCGATCGGTCGACGGCACCAGGGCCGCAATCCACCCGCGCCCCAGCGCCGACTGCGTGTACACGCCCAGGAACGCGACAAACTTGTCCCACTCGAGCTGCTAGCTCGGCGCGACGGGCTCGGAATCTCGGGCAGCAA
Source organism: uncultured Acidobacteriaceae bacterium (assembly GCA_963819725.1). Classification (GTDB taxonomy): domain Bacteria; phylum Acidobacteriota; class Terriglobia; order Terriglobales; family Acidobacteriaceae; genus Palsa-343. The sequence goes on along the minus strand of CAWFXK010000006.1, from coordinate 148,237 downwards.
GGTCATGTCACTCATTATCCTTCCCAGGACGCTCCAGAAGCAGATTAACACACGCCCTCGGTCTCGTTTCCTCCTCCTCCATGCTTTCTCCAGCTCCCGGCGGCCCCAGATCATCGTATCGCGCCGATTCGCCATGCCGATCCGACCTACAGTCTACCCGCGGGGCTTACCTTATCACTTCGTCGTGCTCGATTCATACTCTTCATCATCGCCATCGCGCGAAATCACCATGCCCATCCGACAAGGAGCGTCGGTGACACACCTCGCAGCCGCCGGAAGCAGGAGACACGGCGCGGGTTATTTCAATCTCCAGTCCAGACTTGATTCCGAGCTCTTCCGCGTCGGCCAGACCAAGGTCTCGAAACACGTTTCCAGAGCTGGCTTCAACGGCGACCCCTTTAACCATGCGTTTTGCCATCGCGAATCTCCTTTGCCATTGCCTCAGCCACTTTGAGCCTGGCGTCGATAATCTCCAGGTCCCTTTTGGGGGTTGCAATCCCGCTTTTGCTCTTCTTTTGAAAGCAGTGCAAAACGAAAACTGCTTCCCTGAACTTGACGGTGTAGACGGCGCGGTAGGTCCCGGCTGCATCGTCTTCCACCACCTCCAGAACACCAGCGCCTCCGAAACCCCTGAGCGTCTTCGCGGCGTCGTGCTGTTCGCCCTGCTGGGCAAAATTGAGAGCGTGACCGAAAAACTTCCGCACAACGATGGGTAGCCCCATCAGGTCCTTCTTGCTGCTCCCGACCCAATAGAGGCGTTTCGATGCGGGCTCCATGAGCACAGTATACCTGAACTGGTATAGAGTCATCGCGCTCCCCGAGCCGATGGCTTTTTTCATTTGCACGTTATTGTGGAAAGAGAAAGACCAATGCCGCCTTCGACCGTCACACTCGACTCCATCCGCGCCGCCCGCGAACGCATCCGCGGCCATCTCTATCTCTCGCCGGCGCCCCACTCCGCCGCTCTCTCCGAGATGACCGGCCAACAAGTCTTCCTCAAGCTCGACAACCTGCAGCGCACCGGCGCCTTTAAGGAGCGCGGCGCGCTGAACAAGATCCTCACCCTCACCCCCGAGGAGCGCAGCCGCGGAGTCATCGCAGCCAGCGCCGGCAATCATGCCCAGGCGGTGGCGTTTCACGCCAGCCAGAACGGCATCCGCGCGCGCATCGTCATGCCGCTGATGACGCCGCTGGTCAAAGTCGCGGCCACGTCCAGCTACGGCGCCGACGTCGTCCTCCATGGCGCCGACTACGATGAGGCCTGTGCGGAAGCCATTCGCCAAAGCACCATCGACGGCCTGACCTTCCTGCATCCCTTCGACGACGACGACGTGATCGCAGGGCAGGGAACCATCGGCCTCGAATTACTGGAGCAGGTTCCCGACCTCGAAGCCGTCGTGGTCCCGATCGGCGGCGGCGGGCTCATCGGCGGCGTCGCCTGCGCCATCAAGGAGAGCAATGCGAAGATTCGCGTCATCGGCGTTCAGACCGACCGCCTGCCCTCGATGCTCCGCGCCCGCGAAGCCGGCCATCCCGTTACGATTCCGGCCGAAGCCACCATCGCCGACGGCATTGCCGTCCGCCGCTGCGGCGAGCTAACCCTGCCCCTGGTCACGAAATATGTCGATCAGCTGGTCACCGTCGATGAAGAGGAGATCGCCAGCGCCATCCTCGTCCTGCTCGAACGCGAGAAGACCCTGGCCGAAGGCGCCGGCGCCGCAGCCCTGGCGGCACTGCTGCAAAAGAAGACCGCTCTCGACGGCCACCGCACCGCCGTTCTGGTGTGCGGAGGCAACATCGACGTCACGCTGCTCTCGAAGATCATCGAACGCGGTCTGGTGAAAGACGGACGCTGGATCCGCATCCGCATCCACCTGACCGACCGCCTGGCTCGCTGCACAATCTCACCCGCATCATCGCCGACCAGCGCGCGAACATCGTGCAGACCGCCTAGACCGCGCCTACTACGGCGTCAGCCTGGGCGACACGGTGATCGATTTACCTGGAAACGCGCGGCGCAGCACACATCAAGGAAATCGCAGCAGCGCTGACCGAAGCCGGATATCGGCACGAGCAGATCGAGTGAATGGCAGGTTACCAGGTGACAGGTTACGGGATTTTTTATAAAAAATACAGGTTGCAGGTTCTACGTCGCTTTTGCGATGTGCCGCAGCAAATCTTTTCTGCTGATCTCGTTCTACCACTTTTTCCACGCGGCGATTCTAATTTCAGACTCCGTCAGGCGATTCCAAGAATCACATCAATGATGAGTCATGGTACTGACTTCATCTGGACCCACGCCCATTTCTAAGAATTTAGATGACACGGTTGATCGATTGTTCCGGTCCTTCGCGTATTTCCGAAAATTTCCCTCGGCGATTTCTACTGAACGACGCCCAGCACAGCACAATTGTCCGGCTTGACCCGTAACCTCTTTCGCATTCAGAACTGCATTGTAATTTTCTGATAGAGTTTCCAAACCTACGTTCCTTTTTTTTCTCTGCCTGCCAAATTTACCCACTATTGCGTACCACAAATAATTTAACAATTGAGTTCCAGATCCTCTATCACGAAAATAATTAAATACACACCATTCAGAGAATATTGCATTTAGCAAATCAAGCAACATGAGTATGACCTTCATTTTAATACTGTCATCATGCCACGCTCCCGCACACCCGTCACCTTCAACCCGTGACCTGTCACTACTGTATCCTGTCACCTGTAACCCGTAACCTGTAACCTGTAACCTGCAACCTGTAACCTGTAACCTGTGGCCGACCAGCTTTACCTCAGTCTCTGGTATCCGAACTTCCGCCCGAAGCGCTGCCCGCCGCCCTCGAGAAGGTCATGGAGCAATTCGCCGCCACCGGCGGCTCGTCGCGCGTCTCCGCCGCCACCGTTTATCCCATCTCCTGGAATGAATCCCCGGTCTGGCAGCGCGTCTATCGAAACGAGGCAGACGACGAGGAGGCCAGCCCTCGCTCCGTCATTGCCGCAGCCATGGAGAACGCCCACTACGACTATGCCTGGGAGTTTGAGCTGATCTGGGAGCTGTGGGTTCCCGAACCCGCCGTCGGCCTCGACACCATGTGGCGCCATGAGCCCCGCGTGGTCCGCATCGTTGGCTTCGGACCCGAGTTCGACGAAGGCGCCTACGAGACCAACGGCCACATCCGCGTCGATTTTGGCCTTGACACCCCCTTCCTTTACGAGGACATGGACCTCGACGAGGACGCCGTCGTTCGCGTGAAGCAGAACGTCGAGAAGCTGGTCGAGTTCACCCACGGCGTGCAGAAAAATGGCGGCATTTCCACCCGGCTGCTCTGGTCGGAATCCGGCGAAAGCCTGGCGAAGAAGCTGATCGAACGCCTGCAGCAGGTCAACTGACTTTTTGCGGCCAGAGCCCGTCAAACAGCTCGTTCACCACGCCCCGGTCGTGCGCGAGACAAAATAATTGCAAGCGACCCGCCACCGAAAAGGCGCATACTACGTCTAAGAGCGCAGGGTGTAGTCCGCCCCTGCAGGAGGGTCCGCCATGCCCACCCCCAGGATTTCCTTCAACCTCTTCGTTTGCGCCACGCTGGCCCTGGCCGGCGGCTGCCTTTATGCGCAAAGCTCTCCCGCCCCTGCAGCCGGAAGCCAGCAGCCGGCCCCCGCGCCAGCCGCGCAGCAGACCCCGGACCAGACGCCCGCCAACACGTCCCCTCCGCCCCAGCCGCCACCCAGACCGCCGAGAACTGCCCCGGGCCGGTCCTGCATCGCTCCGCGGATAAGGGTGGCGACATTTGCTCCTCCGGCGCTCCGCCGGCCAATGCCCCCAAAGCCGACGCCGCCGACGATACCCAGGCCGCCATCACCAAGCCCTTCACCGATCCCAACGTCAACCCCTTCAAGCAGGCGGAGCCGGACAAGGACGGCATGATGCCCGGCGTGAAAGCCGGCTCCATCGAGGACGTCAACGCCGTCGGCACCCGCAATATCGGCGCCCGCGGCATGGGCAACTGGTACTCGACCGAATCCGAAATCAAGATGGGCAAGCAGTACGCCGACGAGATCGAGAAGAGCACCCGCTTCATCACCGATCCGGTCATTACCGAGTACGTCAACCGCATCGGCCAGAACATCGTCAAGAACTCCGACTGCAAGGTGCCCTTCACGATCAAGGTCATCGATACCGATGAGATCAACGCCATGGCGCTGCCGGGCGGCTTCTTCTACGTCAACTCCGGGCTGATCCTGGCCGCCGACGAGGAAGCGGAGCTGGCCGGCGTGATGGCCCACGAGATCGCCCACGTCTGCGCGCACCATGCGGCACGCGAAATGACCCGCGCCAACTACGCCCAGATCGGCATGGTGCCGCTCATCATGATGACCGGCTACAGCTGGACCGGCTACGGCATCTACGAAGCCACCCAGCTCCTGATCCCCATCACCTTCCTCGAGTTCTCCCGCGAGTTCGAGGCCCAGGCCGACTACCTCGGCGTCCAGTACATGTACCGTGCCGGCTACGATCCGCAGGCTTTCGTGACCTTCTTTGAGAAGATCCAGAACCTCGAGAAGCAGAAGCCCGGCGCGGTGGCCAAGGTCTTTGAGAACCACCCGCAGACCCCGGACCGCATCGAGCACTCCGAAGAGGAGATCGCGCGGATCCTGCCTCCGAAGGAAGAGTACCTCGTCACCACATCGGAGTTTAACGACGTGAAGTCGCGGCTGGCCCGCATCGAGAACAAGCGCCGCATCATCGACAACAAGAAGGGCAAGCCGACCCTCCGCCGTGCCAGCACCTCGACCGACGGAACCGATTCCGGCAATGGCAATGGCACCGACCGGCCGACCCTGCATCGCCGCGACGACGGCAACAGTAACTGACACTCCGTTCAGAATCGCTTCACAATGGGCCTCGTCTTCGGACGAGGCCCGTTTGCTTTCTCAGGCCGGAGCCGGCAGATGTGCTGCGATTGTTGAAGATTCCGCATCCAATGCATTCGATGAACGTTCTGCGAACGGCCTTTTGCCTGGTTCTTCTGTGCGGGATCGAGAGTGGTTTCTCTGCTGACCTGCGGGCGCAAAACAGCGCGGCCGCCGCCCTGCCTGACAGCCCGACTCCCCAACTCCAGGCCAATCGCCGGCACCGGACGACCGCCTCCGAGCGGCAGGAAACCTGGCGGACTCTCCCGAAGGATTTTCTGCATGACCAGAAGGAGATCTGGCTCTTCCCCACCCAGCTGGCGCGCGGCCGGCACTGGATTCCCACCCTGGCCGTGGCCGGCGGGACGGTCGGCTTCCTCTATGCCGATCCCCACATCATGCCGTATTTTGCGAAACACCAGACTCAGCTGGACGACGTCAACGACGTCTTTGACCCGCTGGTCGCCACAGGCGAAGTCATCGCCATTCCCGCGTCGCTGCTGGCGGCGGGGTATATTCGGCACGACTCTTACCAGACCGGCACCGCTCTGCTTTGCGCGGAGGCCTATGGCGACAGCGCCATCGTCGACCTGGCGATTAAAGCCGTCACGCGCCGCGAGCGGCCCTCCGATGTTCCGCTTAATACCCCGTTTACCGATACCTTCTTCAGCGGGAACAAATCGCCCTTCAAGGGCAGCAGTTTTCCCTCAGGCCACGCAGCGGGCGCGTTCTCAGTCGCCACCGTGGTCGCCATGCGCTACCACCGCCATCGCTGGGTTCCATGGGCCGTCTACGGCTTTGCCACGGCCGTGGGAATGTCCCGCGTCACCACCCTGGCCCATTTCCCCTCGGATGTCTTCCTGGGCGCGGCCCTCGGCTACACCGATTACCCGCTACCAGACCCTGCGGCCCCGGTGAGGGAAAGGAAGCACGGCTCTTCACTCGGCTCGCTGTTTTGCTCGTCTCTCGCTCTCCTTGTCTTCGCTCTGCCCCGGTGACACAATGTGGATGGAAACGTTGGCGCGAGAGCAAAGAACGCAGCGGGTCCGGCTATGAAGAAAATCCTGATGTGGACGGTGGTGATCGTCGGCGTCCTCTTTATCACCAGGTTCGCCAACGACGTCTCTCAGGACGTGCGTCCCCACGGCGCAACTTTCCGCATGACCCGGCAAAAAGTTGTTTCCTGCGCAAGCGGCGAGATCACCCTGGCCGGCCCGGAAGGGCCAACGACCCTCCGCACCGATAACAGCTGGCCCTCCTGCAATATCTTTGACGACAATACCTACTACGACCTCTGGCTCGCCCGCGGCGGCACCACGGGCTTCATCACCATGGAGAAATCTCCCTGGTGGCGCAGCGCGATGTAACCGGGCCCCTTTACGGCTGCACAAGACCAATCCATGACAAGCGGCTTACGACAAGGGCTGACCAGTTACGGCGATCCTGACTTCTCCCTGTTTCTGAGAAAGATCCTGATTAAGGCCATGGGGTATTCCGATCAGGCGCTCGACCGCCCCATCGTCGCCATTACCAACACCTTCAGCGATTTCAATCCCTGCCACGGCAACGTGCCGGCTCTCATCGAGAGCGTCAAACGCGGCGTGATGCTCGCCGGCGCCCTGCCCATGGTCTTTCCCACCATCTCCCTCGGCGAGCCGTTCTGCCACCCCACCGCGATGTTTCTCCGCAACCTCATGGCGATGGATACCGAGGAGATGATCCGCGCACAGCCCATGGACGCGGTGGTGGTCATCGGCGGCTGCGACAAGACGCTGCCGGCGCAGGTAATGGCGGCGGCCAGCGTTAACCTCCCCGCGATCGTCCTGCCGACCGGTCCCATGGTGGCCGGCCGCCACCGCGGCGAGCGCGTGGGAGCATGTACCGACTGCCGGCGCTTCTGGGCCCAGCATCGCGCGGGCGGCATCGATGCCGGCGAAATCGATCAGATCGCCGAACGTCTCGCTCCCTCGATCGGCACCTGCGGCGTGATGGGCACGGCCAGCACCATGGCCTGCCTCATTGAGGCTCTGGGCCTCTCCCTGCCCCTCAGCGCCACCATTCCTGCCAATCTGGCCGATCGCCTGCGCATCGCCGAGGCCACCGGCCGGCGAGCTGCGGAGATCGCCGTCAGCGGCGCTCCGAAACCATGCGACCTCATCACGGAAGCCTCCGTGCACAACGCCATGGTCGTGTTGCAGGCCATCGGCGGCTCCACCAACGGGCTTATTCACCTCGTTGCTATCGCCGGCCGCGCCGGTATTCCCCTTGACCTGAGGACCTTCGATCAGCTTGGCCGTCGCGTTCCCGTTCTGCTCAACATCAAGCCTTCCGGCGCGCACTATATGGAAGACTTCCACTACGCCGGCGGCATGCCTGCTCTGCTGCGCCAGCTTGCTCCCCATCTCGACGTTGGCGTCCCCGTTGTCGGTGGCGGAACCCTCGCTGACCTGATCGCCCAGGGCGAAGAAATCGCTGCGCAGGATGTGATTCGCCCTCTCGCGTCGCCCCATAGCAAGGAGGGAGCCATCGCGGTCCTCTACGGCAATCTCGCGCCGGACAGCGCGGTCATCAAGCAGTCCGCCGCCTCTCCGCACCTGATGCGGCACACCGGCCGCGCCGTCGTCTTCGACTCCGTTGAAGACCTGACCCGCCGCATCGACAATCCCGACCTCGACGTGCACGCCGAAGATGTCCTCGTCCTGCGCAATGCCGGACCCAAAGGCGCGCCTGGCATGCCCGAAGCCGGCTATCTCCCCATTCCCGTCAAACTGGCGCGCCAGGGCGTCCGCGACATGGTGCGCATCTCCGACGCGCGCATGAGCGGCACCGCCTTCGGAACCGTCGTCCTCCACATAGCCCCGGAAGCCGCTGTCGGCGGCCCGCTGGCCATCGTCCGCAATGGCGACCGCATCTCGCTGGACGTGGAGGCGCGTCAACTGAATCTCCTCGTCGATGCGGCTGAGATAGAATCCCGCCTGGCCGCCTGGAAAGCTTCGCCGTCCCGCCGCCAGAAACCCCTTCGCGGCTACGCGAAGCTGTTCGAGGACTCCGTCCTGCAGGCAAACCAGGGCTGCGATTTCGATTTTCTGCTCGGCGAAGGCCTTCCTCAGAAACAAGCAAGGAGCAAACCATGAGCGCACGATGGAACGGGAAATGGATGTTGAGCGCGGCAGCCGTCGCGCTGATCGCAGGGCAGGGAATTATGGCTCAGCCGACGCCGAAGCAGTCCCTCCTGGCGCTGTCCAAGCACGACCACACCCTGGCCATCGTTGACCCCATAACCCTCAAGGTCATCGCGCGTGCCCCGGTCGGGCCGGATCCCCATGAAGTCATTGCCTCCTCCGACGGCAAAACCGCCTACGTTTCGATTTACGGCGGCGGCCGCTATCACGCGCTCTCCGTCATCGATCTCGTCGCGCAAAAAGCTCTGCCCGACATCGACACCGGAGCGCTGAACGGACCCCACGGCCTGGCCTTCGTCGGCGGCAAGCTCTACTTCACCGCCGAAGGCGCGAAGGCGATAGCCCGCTTCGATCCAGCCTCCGCGAAGATCGACTGGATCATGGGCACTGGCCAGAACCGCACCCACATGGTCTACGTCACGCCCGACGAAAACCACATCTACACCACGAATGTGAGTTCCGCTACGGTCACCATCCTGGAAAAAGTCGCGCTTCCGCCGATGGGCCCGCCGCCCGGCGCTCCGCCTGCGGCTGGCATAGGCGGCCCGCCTCCAGGCGGACCGGCCCCGGCGGCTCGCCGCGCATGGACTGGAACGAGACCGTCATCCCCGTCGGCAAAGGCTCGGAGGGCTTCGACGTCTCGCCCGATGGCCGCGAACTCTGGACCGCCAACGCTCAGGACGGCACTCTCTCCGTCATCGACATCGCCGCGAAGAAGGTCGTGGCCACCCTTGACGCCAAAGTCTTCGGAGCGAACCGTCTCAAGTTCACCCTCGATGGAAAGCACGTCCTGATCTCCAGCCTGCGCGGTGGCGATCTGGTCGTTTACGATGCCGCCACGCGCACGGAATGGAAGCGCGTGCCCATCGGTCACGGCGCGGCCGGCATCCTGATCGAGCCCGGACGGCGACCGCGCTTTCGTCGCCTGCACCCCGGACAATTCCATCGCGGTCGTCGATCTGAAAACCTGGACGTCACCGGCCACATCGACGTGGGCGGCGAACCGGACGGCCTCGCCTGGGCCGTTCGCCAGTAGTACGCGCGACCGGCGATTCGGGCTCTGCAAGAGGGAAACCACGGTAACGCCCGCCGTTCAAAACCGGGAGGGTCTGCCAAAACGGTGCATTTGCAAGCTTTCGTGACCGCCGTCACTGAGCAGAATTGGGCTTCGACTCTATCCTCTAACGTTCCTCACTTGTAGGGGAACGGACGGGAGAAATCATGAGTCTCGGGGCTATGGCATTCACAGGTCTGATTGCAGCGATCATTTTGATTGTGGGGGCGATTACGGTCATTAACAAATTCGCGCACTAAATCCCAGACCTATAAGCGTTACGCTCTGCGAGTCGAGGTTCCGGGCTTGAAGATCGATTCGGTCGAACTCAAACCAGCTCGACCTGGATGCCGTCCTTTTCCATCCCGGCGATCCTGAAGCTGCGCACCTGCCCGACCCGCACAGGCTCCGCCTTGGTGGCCGCGCCGGCGCCGGTCTTCCAGCGCGCCTGAAGCATCGAAGTCAGAGCCGACAGGTCCACTTTCTCCGCCTCCTTCTTCTCGCCCGAGCGACTTCGGTTGCCGAGCCCAGCGAGCAGGTTGCGCGAATGCCTTCGCCCAGCTCAACGACGGCGCGGCCGGAGCCCTCTTCGACCACACGGGCCGAGACCACATCGCCGAACCTTATGCTCGGCGACGTATTCGTCAATGCTGGTCGGTATGAGCTGCTTCATGCTCAGCTTCATCTGCCGCTTCTCGGTATCCACGGCCAGCACCTGCGCCCGCACCACCTGTCCCGCGTGCAACACGTCCGACGGATGATTCAGCCGCCGATCCGCCACAATCTCCGAGATGTGCACCAGGCCCTCGACGCCTTCGACGACCTGAACGAACGCGCCGAACTTCATCAGCCGCGTCACCGGACCCTCGACCGCAGAACCCACGCCATACCTGCGCGCCGCATCCACCCAGGGATCGCCCAGCGCCTGCTTGAGTCCGAGCGACATGCGGCGCTCTGCCGGCTGCACGCCCAGGATCACCGCCTCGACAACGTCGCCCTGCTTCAGAACATCGCTGGGCTTGTGAATCTTCTTCACCCACGACATCTCGGAGACGTGGATCAGTCCTTCGATGCCCGGCTCCAGTTCGACGAAGGCGCCGAAGTCGGTCAGCCGCGTCACCGTTCCGCGCACGCGCTCGCCGGCTGTGTACTTGTCGCCCACGGTTTCCCACGGCTCCGGTTCAAGCTGCTTCAGGCCGAGGGAAATGCGGCGGCTCTCTGGGTCGATCTTCAGCACCTTGACGCGGATGTCCTGACCAACGGTCAGCAGGTCCTCCGCTTTCTCCACGCGGCTCCACGCCATGTCGCTGATGTGCAGCAGCCCGTCGATGCCGCCCAGATCGACGAAGGCGCCATAGCTCATCAGGCTGCGCACCTTGCCTTCGAGCACTTCGCCGGGCTGGAGCGAGGACCAGCGGCTGGCCTGCGAGGCGAGCGCCTGCTCTTCGAGCACGACGCGGCGATCGACCACGACGTCTTCGTCTGCCGCATCGACTTTGGTGATGCGGACTTCGACCGACTGGCCGACCAGGTCGCCCATCTCCTTCGCATCGCGTGTGCCGCTGCGTGATGCCGGCAAAAAGGCGCGTACCCCGACGTCCACCGTCAGGCCGCCTTTCACGACGCCCGTCACCGTGCCCGCGATCGTCGCTTTCTCCGCAAAGGCCGCCTCCAGCGATGCCCAATCCGTCGGCTGCTTTACTTTGAAGCGCGACAGTTCGTAGTAGCCCTCGGCGTTGCGGCTCTTGATCGAGACGTGAACCTTGTCGCCGGGCTTCACCTCGTCGGCATTGTTCTCGAACGCGGTGCGGGGCAGCACGCCTTCGACCTTGAAGCCGATGTCGAGGTACACGGTATCCGCCGAAACGGACACGACCGTCGCTTCGACCTGGCGGCTCTCGGATGGCTTCTGGTGTTCGTGCTCGAACTCGGAGAGCAGATCGGCGAACGACTCAGTGGGTTCGGCCGTCCGCCGGAGGCGTCTCCGGCGGCAGCGGCACCGCCGCCTCCAGAATGGCGGACACTTCCGCCGCGGATTCCGAAGGCATTGCGGTGGCTGGTTCCGGCGTTTCGTTCGACGACTCAACAGGGGCAGGGAAGTTCTCGTGATCCATGGCGTGTTCTAGTCATTCTTTCACGCCTATCCCCGAGTGGGGTATTCGCATCATCCTGGCGCGAAGCGCGTGTGCCTGGACGGCCAGTCCCGCGAAGCGCATTCGCCTGAACGGCCAGTCCTCAGAACAAATCCGGAATGCTGGTGAAAGCGATCCGCGTCGGTGCCGCTGCCCGCGCCAGCAGCATGCTCGCCGGAAACAACGTCGACGTGCCGTATTTCTGGTTGAGCGCGTCCATCGTGCTCGTCAGCCGCGTCCGCTTCGTCTCCGTTTCGAGGCCGGCGAACAGACTCAGCGTGTGCAGATGATCCGGCACCAGCTTCCCAGCCACACGCCGATGTAGAAGGGCTTGCGATGCTTCTCGTCCTGCGGTCGCGCGGCCCACAGCTTTTGCAGGGCCTCGATCAGTGTCTGGTTATCCTGGCATTCGATCACGGCCAGGCCCTGCGACCACGCGCTCTGATGGATTCCGGAAGAGTGCTGGCTCTTTGCCTCGGCTTTGCTCGTCGCGTATTTGATCGTCAGCGAGACGTGCGTGGCCCACAGCCGCGCAGCCCTCAGGCGCATCGCCGCCTTGTGCAGCAGCTTGTGTGCGACGGCATAACAGCCCTCCTCGGTGCGCAATTCGGGCGGCAGCACGTGGCTCTGGCTGATGGATTTCTGATGTTCAAGCTCGGCATCCTGGAAGTCCTCGCCGCGGAGCCAGTGCCACAGCTTCTCGCCGCCGATGCCGCCCCACACGTGGTTCATCTGCTCGTGATCGAGCGCGAGCAGCGCTTCCATCGTGTCGGATGCCCTGCTCGTGCAGGCGTTTCTCCATGCGCGCGCCGACGCCGGGCAGATCGCGCAGCGTCAGGTGCATCAGCGCGCCCGGCAGCAGGTCCTGGGTGAGCGCAACCAGGCCGTCGGGCTTGTCCATGTCGGAGGCGATCTTCGCCAGGTAGCGGTTCGGCGCGAGGCCGATGGAGCAGCGCAGTGTTGCTCCGACATGCTCGCGGATGGAGGCCTTCACGCGACGCGCCAGATCCATGGCCGCAAACAGCGGCTGCTCGCGGCCGATCAGGCTGGAGGCCATCTCGTCGATGGACATGACGGCCGCGACGGGAATGCAGCGCTCGACCGCCTCGACGATCCGATTGTGATAGTCGACGTAAATTTCGTGGCGCGCCTCGACCAGCTCCAGGCCTGGACACATCCGTTTCGCTTCGCCGATCTGCGTGCCGGTACGAACCCCGAAGGCCTTCGCCTCGTAGCTTGCTGCGATGGCGCAGGTAGTGTCGGCCATGACGGGCACGACGGCGACAGGGCGCCCGCGGAGTTCCGGCCGCAGCTCCTGCTCGACAGAGGCGAAGTAGGAGTTCAGATCGAGGAAGAGCCACCTCAGGCGGGGCCCGGCATTTTGGACGCTGGAGGCCACGCCTTATGTTCGTCTTTTCTTCGCCTCTCCGCAAGACCTCTCCAGAGTCCCCTCGGAGCGAAAAAAAGGGCGAACCGGATGGATCGCCCACAGCGAGTGATAAAGGATTAGTGCTGCTCTGCCAAAGTCACACTGCTCGTCAACGGCAGATCGCGCGACGATCCCCCGGCCGAAACCGTGTATTGCCCCGGCACCAGCCGCCAGCTCTTACTTCCGACGTCATAAACAGAGAGATAGAGCGGCTCGACATGCACCGACACGGTCTTCGATTCGCCAGGCTGCAGCGCAACCTTCTGCCAGCCGATCAGCCGCCGCGGCGGTTCCTGCGCATCGGCGGGCCAAGCCGCGTAGACCTCGGCGATCTCTTCTCCTGCCCGCTGCCCGGTGTTCCGCACCGTGAAGCTCACCTGCAACGCGTCCGCCGATTCCACCTTCAGATCGGAGTAAGCAAACGTGGTGTACGAGAGCCCGAAGCCGAACGGGAAGAGGGGCGTCTTGTTCTCCGCGTCGTACCACTTGTAGCCGACCTTCAGCCCTTCGTCGTACGACATATCGAAGGTCTTTGTGTTGATCTTCCACTCGGGAATTCCCGGCATCGGCGTCATCGGTCCCGGGGGCTGATGCGTCGCCACCGGATGCGGCAGATCGGCTTCGCTCTTTGGGAAAGTCAGCGGCAACTTGCCCGAGGGGTTGACATCGCCGAACAGGATCGCCGCAGTTGCCTGCGCCCCGCGGATGCCAGGGAACCACGTCTCGAGCACCGCGCTCACATGATCGATCCAGGGCATGGTGACTGCGCCGCCTGTTTCGAGCGCGACAATCGTGTGTGGATTGGCGGCCGCGACCGCCTCAATGAGCGCGTCCTGATTGTTCGGCAGTGAGAGGTTCGGCAAATCGCTGCCTTCCGATTCGTGCTGCACGGCGAAGACAATCGCCACGTCGCACGATTTGGCCAGTGCTGCCGAGGCCGCAGGATCCGTGCCGGGGTCGAACTCCACCTTCGCGTTCGGCGCGCGGTGGCGAATCGTCTCCAGCGGCACCGAACGGTGATACACCTGCTCGCTCAGCAGGGCCGCGAGACCGGTAGGGCTTCCCGGCGGCGGGGCCACTGGATTGCCGCCCGCCGGATCCACCTGCGCCGAACCGCCGCCCGAGATCACGCCGGCATCGGCATGGCCGCCGATCACTGCGATGGAATGGATCGTGCCCGCATCGAGCGGCAGCTGATGGTCCTGATTGCGCAGCAGCACGGAGCCCTGTTCCTCGACATGCTGCGCGATATGGAAGCCGTGCATCACATCGACGACCTTCGGCTGCGGCGGATCGTCGATAACTCCGGTTGCGAACTCGCTGCGGAGAATGCGGTGCACCATCTCGTCGAGCAGTTGTTGCGACACCTGACCTTCCTGCACGGCTTTCTTCAGCGCTTCACCGAAGTAGTCGTTCCCCGGCATCTCGATGTCGAGTCCGGCCTTTGCTGCCTTAACCGTACTGTGCGTGCCACCCCAGTCAGAAACGACAAAGCCGGGAAACTTCCAGTCGTGGTCGAGGACATCGCGCAGCGTGTGGTCGTTCTCGCAGGCGTAGGTGCCATTGATCATGTTGTAGGAGCACATCACCGCACCCACGTCCGAGTCGCGAATGCCGATCTGGAAAGCCAGCAGATCGGTTTCGCGCAGCGCGCGCTCGCCAATGATGGAATTGACGAAGTTGCGCCCGTCTTCCTGATCGTTGACCGCGTAATGCTTGATGTCGCCGATGATGTGCTGGGCTTGCTCGCCTTTCATCATCTGGCCCACCATGGTGCCTGCGAGGATCGGATCTTCGCCCTCGTACTCGAAGGTGCGTCCGTTGCGCGGTTCGCGCGTGAGGTTCACGCCGCCGCCCAGGGACATATTGAATCCCTGATCGCGCAGCTCGGTGCCGATCAGCGCGCCGTAGTCATACGCCGCCTTCGGATCCCAGCTGGACGCCAGGGCTGTTCCCGAAGGCAGCGCCGTTGAGTAGCGGCTCTTCTGCGCACCGCGAGCCACGCCGACCGCGGCATCGGACATCTGCACGTCGGGAATGCCCAGACGCGGGATGCCGGGAATGAAACCCGCTCCACCCAGGGAGCGAACGCCCGGCCCCGATTCCGGCGGCGTAAAGAGCGCCTGCCATCCCGGGCCATGCAGCAGCTGGATTTTCTCGTCGAGCGTCATCTGGCCGATCACCAGATCGGCGCGGCGATCCGGTGACAGGCTCTTATCGGCCCACGGTCCTTTGGGCTGCTGCTTCTGCGGTCCGAACTGGGCTTGTGCGAGCTGCGTGGCAGCAATGAGGACAAGAGTTACAGCCGCTCCGGTGGCGGTTCTGCCGATGTTTCTGACGTTCATGATCTGACTTCCCCTGGGCTCGGTTATACCGCTATTTCGTCTCGGTTTTTGTATCCTTCGATACGGTTTTGGCATTCTCGGCTGGTTTGGTCGCGAGTTGTTCGGCCAAATCCAGCCGTTGCTTCCACGGATCAGGACCAGCGCTCGGTCCGCTCTCGGTGAAGTCCATCAACTCATCGGTCGCGCCGCTGTACTTCGGCCAGTTCGGCAGGCCCGCTCCATTGGGATCGCCGGTCTTCGCAAAGTTCACCCAGTAGGCATGCATCCCCTGCGCAGCCTTCTCGTCGGCGTCGGTCAGGTCAGCTCCATACTTGTCCTTCACCGTGTCGAAGACGAAAGGAATCTCAGTCGCGTGCAGTGCTCCCGGAACCTTGCTGCGGATCGACTCCGCAACATAGGAGAAGCGGTATTCGTAGGACGGCAATCCCGCCGCGGCGATCGTCTTCGCGACAAAACGAGCCGGCTCGATCATCATCAGATCGGCGCCGATCTTCCAGCCCACCATCATCACGTTGCCCGAGTTCGAAGGATCGTAGAATCGCCTTTGCCTGATCCGCGTTCGCACCAAAGGCAGCCCATGTCTCCTCGAGCGTATGCCAGCGCGGGAAGCCGATGTCCGCGCCGTTGGCCCCGATCATCAGGGGAACCTTGTTGTAGTTGCCGCTCTCCAGGGCCTGCTGCGGCGTCTGCTTCACAATCACGCCGTCCTGGATCGGGCCGCCGTAGATGCCCATCTGCTGGCCCATGCTCGCCATGTTGAGCCCGCCGACGATCTTTTCCGCGGGCAGCGCGCGCAATGCTGCCAGCGCTTCAGGACCCGTGCCATCGATTCCCATGCTCTTTGCAAAAGCCACTCCCACGGATTCCGCGGAGGGCTGGCCGGCGGGCGAGGCCTTGTCGAGGTAACGAACGCCGAGCAGCGCATCGCGTCCTCCGCCGGATTCCACGATGGCCTTCTCAAAGAGTCCCTTGGTCAGCGACGAGGTCAGCAGCATGAAGACCGAACCACCGCCGGCCGACTCGCCGAAGACGGTCACGTCGGCTGGATTGCCGCCGAAGGCCGAGATGTTGCGCTGCACCCACTTGAGCGCCGCAATCTGATCCATGTACGCGTAGTTGTTGAGTGCCTGGCCCTTCTGCTCCTGCGATAGCGCGGGAAATGCGAAGAAGCCAAATCGCCCGACGCGGTAGTTGAAGCTGACAAAGACCAGGCCGTCCTGCGCGAAGTGCGTTCCTGCATACACCGCCGGTGAGCTGCCGCCATTGACGAATCCGCCGCCGTAGATCCACACGATTACGGGCAGCTTCGCGGCGGGCTTGTGCTCGGGGGCCCAGATATTGACGTAGAGGCAGTCTTCGCTGGTGGCGGTGCCAAGCGGCGCGGCGTCAGAGGGGAAGGGAAGCTGCGCGCAATCCGGGCCGTACTGGGCCGCCTGCCGCACGCCCTTCCACTTCGCGGCCGGCTGCGGTGCGCGCCACCGGTTTTGGCCCGTCGGGGGTGCGGCGAAGGGAATCCCTTTGAAGGCAAGCACTCCGTTTTCGTTCACACCCTGAACGTTGCCCGTGTCAATTCTCACTCGCGTCGCGTCCGACTGTGCGTGAACCGCGGCGACCGGAGCCAGCAACAGGACGAGAAGGGAAGTTGTGCAGAGAGCTTTCACGAGTCGGCCTCCTGGGCTCGTAACCGGGCCACGGAGTCGGCGCCTCGGTCCGGCTGTCGAGTCTACTCAATCAACATTGGATTCGTACAATTGAATTATCAAAACTCGACGATCCAAAATTGTAATTACTCCTGCACCAGGCTTGACGCGTGTTCCCGTAGAAGTTCGATCATCTGCTCCGCAGCAGGAGATAGCGACCGGTCTTTTCGCTGAATGATTTCGATCTTGCGGCTTAGCGCCGGCCGCGTGATAGGCAGACGCCGAATCTCCCGCGCATCCTCGCTGTGGGCGACGGATTCGGGAAGGACCGCAATGCCAAGGCCTGCCCGCACCATGCCAATGGCCGTGGAAACATAGTTTGTCTCGTAGGCAATATTCGGCAGCAGCTTCTCTCGTCCCAGAGCTTCGTCCAGCACCTCGCGGACGCTGGTTCCTTTGCCGATGAGGATCAGCGGATGGGTGACCAGTTCCCTGAGCGTGACCGACTCCTGTCGGGCGAGCAGGTGCGCTCGCCGCACGAAGGCGAAAAGAGAGTCGACGAGCAGAGGTGTTCCGCGCAATTCGCGATCGGCGCGTGAGCAGGTACCAATCCCGAAATCCACCTCCTCTTTTTTCACCGATTCGAGAAGGCGTTCTGCGGGAACGTCAGTTACCTGTACAGACACGCCGGGAAAGCGGCGCCTGAATTTCTGGATCGCCTCGGGCACCACCTGAGCCGCCACCAGCGGAAGAACCGCCAGACTGACGACACCGCGGCGGAGTCCGGCAATCTGGCGTGTCCGGCTGACGACTGCTTCCGCATCGATGATCAGCCGTTCCAGGGGAACGAGCACGTCGCGCGCGGCGGAGGTGAGCGCCACGCGGCGCTTGCTGCGATCGAACAGCGTCACGCCCAGTGCGTCCTCCAGTTGCCGGATCTGCACCGTAAACGCCGACTGCGAGATGTGCAGCTCCATGGCCGCGCGCGTGAAGTTGCCGATGCGCGCTGCCGCGAGAAAGGCTCGGACGTGCCGCAAATCATGAATCATTGGTTTTCTCGATCATTGCGCTACACAAATGCGGTCGTATTGGACAATCCGGATTCTTATACCGGATCGCGGACGACCGCGCAATCCGCCTGCGACAGCGCGTTGCGAAACCGCGGCTGCCGGTCCCCTCCTGCTATATTGAAGAGGGCCGTTTCGTCGGACGGCCTCAACCTTTGGCGCCATGGTGTAATTGGTTAACACGCCGCCCTCTCAAGGCGGAGAGTTCGGGTTCGATCCCCGATGGCGCTACCAAAACTCACGTCTGCAGTCCGCCTTCTTCGCCCTGACCGTTATCGAGTGCTGGGGTGCGAAGTGTGTTCGCGTGGACGGCGAGTCCCATGAAACTCTGGATCGCCGCCGTCGGCGCTCGTCCTCGCGACGCATTCGATGAGCTGGTCCGCATGTATGTCGAACGGATCGCGCCGCTGCTGCCTGGCAGCGGAAAGTCGGTGGTTGAGACGCCGGTCTATCGCACCGAAGACGCGCTGTGGAAAGCGATCGAACGAGAACGGTCGCGCACTACACCGTTGGTCGTGCTCCTCGATGAGCGCGGCCGATCAATGTCGTCGGAAAGTTTTGCTCAATGGCTCGGGCGCGAGCGCGACCAGGGCCGTCAGTTGCTGATCTTCGCCATCGGCCCCGGCGATGGCTGGTCGCAGGATTCTCGCAGGCGCGCAGTCGAGGCTCTTTCCCTCGGCCCCATGACGCTGGCGCACGAGCTGGCCCGCGTGGTGCTCTGCGAACAGATCTACCGCGCACTGACGATTCTCGCCGGTCACCCGTATCATCGAGCAGGAAGCCGTTAGGAAGCCCGTAGCCCGTAGCCAGTATCGCGTAGCGTCGCCTCCGTCTCTTGTCCCTTCGCTCTTAGCTACAGGCCACCAGCGCCCGGCTGGAGAATTCATGACCGAACCAGAAACCCGCAAGGGTCTGATCCTCATTAACACCGGGCCTGGCAAAGGCAAGACCACCGCGGCGATGGGCACCGCGCTGCGCGCCGTCGGCAACGGCATGCGCGTCCTGATGCTGCAGTTCCTCAAAGGCTCCTGGCACTACGGCGAACTCGACTCGACCAAAGCCTTCGGTGACAACTTTGTCCTGCGCCAGATGGGCCGCGGCTTTGTGAAGATCGGCGGCGCCGAAACCGACCCCGAAGATATCCGCCTCGTGGAAAAAGCCTGGGCCGAAGCCCGCGCCGCCATCCTCTCCGGCGAGTGGGACATGGTCATCCTCGACGAGATCAACTACGCGATCAGCTATGGCATGCTGGATCCGGCGAAGGTCGGCTGAGACCCTGGAGGCGCGTCCCGAGATGGTCCATGTGATCCTCACCGGACGCAACGCGCACCCATCGCTCGTTGCTATTGCGGACACGGTGACCGAAATGCGCGAAGTGAAGCACGCGTATCAGAAGGGAATCCTCGCGCAGAGGGGGATCGAGTACTAGCTGCGCCAGGGATCGATCTTCCCGCCCCTTACGGCCGCTGCCATCGCCTCAATATCCCCACTCAGCACGCGGTCCTCGCCAAGCGCCGGCACCACCGTGCGCACGCACGCAAACGCCTCACCCAGCCGCCGCGCCGGTTTCAGCGGAGCACGATACTCCAGCCCCTGCGCCGCACACAGCAGCTCCACCGCCAGCAGCCGCTCCGCGTTCTCGACGATTTGCCGGAATTTCAGCGCCGCCGTCATCCCCATCGACACGTGATCCTCTTTGCCGCCCGACGTCGGCACGCTGTCGGCGCTCGCCGGATGCGCGAGCACCTTCGCCTCGTTCAGCAGCGCGGCCGCGACAATGTGCGCGATCATGAATCCTGACGACACCCCCGGCGTCCTCGACAAAAACGGCGGCAGCCCCTCGTTGATGTCCGGATTCACCAGCCGGTCGATGCGCCGCTCTCCGATCCCCATCAGCGTCGTCATCGCGATTGCCGCCGCATCCAGCTGCAGCGCGAGCGGCGCGCCGTGGAAATTGCCGCCCGACAAAATTTCGCCCTCCGGAAACACCAGCGGATTATCGGTAGCCGCCCCCGTTTCAATTTCGAGCGTCGTCTGCGCGTGCCCGAGCACGTCGCGGACCGCCCCGTGCACCTGCGGCATGCAGCGCAAACAATACGCGTCCTGCACCCGCGGATCGTTCTCGCGATGCGACTCGCGAATCTCGCTCTCCTCGAGCAGCGCGCGCAAATGCGCCGCCGCCGCGATCTGTCCCGGATGCGGCCGCACGGCATGAATGCGTTCATCGAACGGCGTCGGCGTCCCTTTCAGAGCTTCGAGCGTCATCGCTCCGGCCAGATCGGCCAGCTCCACGACACGCAGCGCCCGCGCCAGCGCCAGGGCTCCAACCCCTGTAATGGCCTGCGTGCCGTTCAGCAGCGCGAGACCTTCTTTTGCTTCGAGCGCCAGGGGCTGGAGTCCTGTCTTCAGCATCGCCATCGCCGCCGGCATCGGCCGCCCGTCCAGCAGAACCAGGCCTTCGCCGATCATGGCGAGAGCGAGGTGTGCCAGCGGCGCCAGGTCTCCGCTTGCTCCCACCGATCCGCGCGCGGGCACCACGGGATGGATCCCGCGATTCAGCAGCGACAGCAGCATCTCGACGACGGCCGGCTGCACGCCGCTGAAGCCCTTGGCGAGCACGTTCGCCCGCAGCAGCAGCATCGCGCGCACTTCCGGCTCGGGCAGGGGATCGCCCACGCCGCACGCATGGCTCCTCACCAGGTTGCGCTGCAACGCCTGCACCTCGCCCGGTTCGATCTTCACATCGGACAGCTTGCCGAAGCCGGTGTTCACGCCGTAGACCGTCGCGCCGCGTGCCAGCAGTCCATCGACGACGGCGCGCGACTCGCGGATGCGCGGCAACGCCGCCGGATCGAGCGCCACCGCGCGCCGATCCACGGCGACCTGGCAGATTTCATCGAGAGAAAGAGGCTGACCAGAAAGCAAAAGCGGGGATGACATCACCGAACAGGGTACAGGGAACGGACAACAGGGTACAGGGTACAGGGCTCAGCGTTCAGGATGCCCGGGGTTGTGTCGTCCGACCCGGTTCCGAGACCACCAAAGAAAAGCGATTAGTGAAGCATGAATTGCAATTACGATAATGAGCCCAGCGTAATCATGATCGGGCAGCGAGGCTCGGGCCATCGTGAACGACACCTCGCCGGGTCTCACTTCTTTAGCGGCGGTGACGATCAATGGAGGCCCATGTCGCCATAATTCGTAGACGACAGATACATCGCAAAGGATGAGAAGGGTGAACAGAACCTTGGCAAGCTGTCGAGCAAACTGCATCATGGTCCTCGACCCTTTGCGATTCGGAAGGTACTCCTATACCACAGGCTCCTTCACCCGCGAGCCCCTCACCCCATACCAGGCGATGTACAGGAAGCAAAGAATCGGCAGAACAAAAGCGTGGTGAATCCCGATCCGGTCCGCCAGCAATCCCTGCAGCTCCGGAATGATCGCTCCGCCCACAATCGCCGTGATCAGCAGCCCCGAAGCCTCGCCGGTGAGCGGGCCCATCTCCGCCACGCCCAGCGTGAAAATCGTTGGGAACTGAATCGAGTCAAACAGACCCACCAGCAGAATGCTCCACACCGCCAGGCCGCCGTCGGTCAGCATCGACACCACCACCAACAGCGCTGCGCACAGGGCAACAATGCTCAGCACCTTGCCTGGGTTCGCCTTCTGCAGCACCCCCGACCCGATGAACCGGCCCACCATCAGCCCGCCCCAGTAGAGCGGCACCCAGGTGCCGATCACCTTCGTCGCCAGGCGCAAAATCGCCGCCGACGCCATGTGTACCGATCCGCCCGAAGCCGCCGTGGCCAGCCCGCCAATCTCCGGCTGAGCAAAATAGTTGATCAGGAAGCTGCCGATCGAAACCTCGGCGCCCACGTAAACAAAAATCGCAATCGCCCCAAAAACCACATGCGAATGCCGCCAGATGCTGCCCTTTTCCTTATGCAGCTCGCCGGGCCGGTAATCCTTCGTCGTCTCGATGCGCGGAAATTTGTACATCGCGATCGCCAGTCCCAGCAGCACCAGCGCCAGCGCAATGCCCACGTAGGGAATGTTGACCGTCGATGCCTCGTGAATCTGATACGCCTTGTGGACCTGCGGCGACATCTTCGTCACGTCCTGCACCGCGCCCGCCGTCCGCAGGATCACGAAAGCTCCGAAGATCGGGCCGAGGACCGTGCCCAGGGAGTTGAACGCCTGCGTCAGGTTCAGCCGGCTTGACGCGGTCCGCGGCGGCCCCAGCACCGTCACATAAGGATTCGCCGCGACCTGTAGCGCCGTGATTCCCGCCGCCAGCACGATCAGCGCGCAAAGGAACAGCGGATACGACGGCACCTTCGCCGCCGGAACAAACAGCAACGACCCCACGCCCATGGTCACCAGCCCGGCCACCATCGTCTTCTTATAGCCGATCCACTCCACCACCTTGCCCGCCGGAATCCCCAGCGCCGCATACGTCGTGAAGAACGCGAACTGCACCAGCATCACCTGCGCGTAATTCAGTTCGAAAATCGACTTCAGGTGTGGGATCAAAATGTCGTTCAGCGACGTCAAAAATCCCCACATGAAAAACAGCGTGGTCACCATGGCCAGCGCGCTGCCGTAGCTGACGCCTTCGCCGCCCGGTGCAACCTTTACCGATTCATTGCTGCTGGCGCCGGAAATTGCCATTCTTCATCTCGTTTCTATCCTGCTCGTTGATGCCTCGTTCTTTATAGATGTCCGTTCGTGGACAGGCGGAAGACCGCCAAAGAAAAGAAAACAAACCAACGGCGATCATATATTGCGGATGCCACGCCCGGCGTCCTGGAACAAAGGTACCGGTATCCGGTAGGAAACCCTTTCCGTCCTGAAACTTTCGCCCCCTTTCCCCGTCAGATCTACAGGTCCCTTGCGAGATACCATGGAATGAGGATGAGTCGCCCCCGACAACTCTGCGCCGCCCCAGCTGCGTTCTGCTTCCTTGCTGCCGCGCTCTGCTGCCTCTCCGTGGTCCTCGCCACCCCCTCTCAGGCGCAGGCCCCCGCATCGAGCCGTGTCATCGGCACGGTCAGTTCCGTCAGCGGCAGCTCCGTTGTGGTCAAGCAGGATTCCGGCGCGGAAGTGACGGTCGCCGTTCCTGAAACCGCCAACATCGTCCGCACCGCGCCCGGCTCGAAGAGCCTTGCCGGCGCCACCAAAATCGCCATCACCGACATCGCGGCCGGCGATCGCGTTCTCATCCTGGTCGCCGGCGATCCACCGGCTGCCAAAGTCGTCGTCGTCAACAAGCAGAGCGACATCGCCGCCAAACAGCAGCAGGACGAGGCGGACTGGGCCCGCCGCGGCGTCGGCGGCCTGGTCAAATCCGTTGACGCCTCCGCGGGAACTGTAACCATCACGGCGACAAATCGCGCCCTCACGATTCACACCACACCAGCGACGATCATCCGCCGCTACGCGCCCGATTCCGTGAAGTTCACCGACGCGCAGACCTCCACGCTCGCCGCCATTCAGCCCGGCGATCAGGTCACCGCTCGCGGCGACCGCACCGGCGACGACATCACCGCCGACGAGATCGTCTCCGGCTCGTTCCGCAACATCGCCGGCACCATCGTCTCCATCGACGCTAGCGCAAACACCTTCACCGTTAAAGATCTGGTCACG
Source organism: uncultured Acidobacteriaceae bacterium (assembly GCA_963819725.1). Taxonomy (GTDB): domain Bacteria; phylum Acidobacteriota; class Terriglobia; order Terriglobales; family Acidobacteriaceae; genus Palsa-343. The sequence continues at coordinate 124,828 of CAWFXK010000006.1, read as the reverse complement.
AAGAAGACCGTGACCATCAAAACCACTCCCGATTCCGACCTGCGCAAGCTCGATCCGCAAATGGCCCAGACGATCGCCATGCGTCTTCGCGCATCGCCAGGCAATGGGGGCGCGGCGCAGGGACCACCCGGCCAACCCGCCGGCGGTTCCGGATCTGGCAGTCCAGCCGGTGGCGGTCAGTTCCGCGGACAAGGCGGCGCAGGTGGCGGACAGGGCGGCGCAGGCGGATTCGCCCGCGTCCTCCAGCGTTCACCGATAATTCATGTCTCCGATCTCCATAAGGGCGACGCCGTGATGATCGTCGCCACCTCCGGCAGCCTCGACTCTGCTACCGCGATCCGCCTCCTCGCAGGCGTCGAGCCCATGCTCCAGGCCTCGGCCAGCGGAAGCCAGAGCATGTTCTCCTCTGCATGGAGCGGTCTGGGCGGCGGCGCGACGGCGGCGATCAGGGCGGTGGCGAGGCAACGCCGCAGTGAGAAAAATTACGGCCTTAAGCAACGAAATAAGGTGAACCTGCCAGGCTGAATACACGTCTCTCATGGCAACGGCTGGTTCCGAACCAAGCCGCCGGGCATGACCCCGAGCGGCACTTAAGAAAAGAAGGAAAACCGCATTGAACTGCAGAACTCTCGATTGCCTGAAGTGTCTGACTTTCCCGACCCGCTCTGCGGCCGCTGCTTCTCGTCCGATCGCTTCCCAACGCACCGGCCACCGGCTGATGACCGCTGTCTTTGCCGCTCTCCTGCTCGATCGCCGCGCCGTTCGTTTCCGCGCAGGATCTCGCCGCACCCACGACGCCCTCGGCCCCACAAGCAGTCCCCGCCGCTCCCGCGCAGAATACCGGCGGCATTCGTGGCCAGGTCACCGATCCCTCCGGCGCCGTCATTCCCGGAGCCACCATCGTTGTCCTCGATACGGCGCGGCAAAACCGCCGGCAAAGCCACGGCCGACGCCGGTGGCGCATACGCAGTGCACGGCATTCCCCCGGGAACCTATTCCGTGTGGGTTACCGCGCCCGGATTCGCGGTCTATCGCGTTCCGAACATCGCCGTGGCTGCCGGCCAGATGAAGAACCTCAATCCCGCGCTCCAGATTCAGGTGCAGCAACAGCAGGTGGAAGTTCAGGCCGAGAACACCACCATTGGCACTGCGGCCGACGCCAATGCCAGCGCCATCGTGATCAAGGGCAGCGACCTCAACGCTCTCTCCGACGATCCCGACGAATTGCAGAACGAACTCCAGGCCCTCGCCGGCCCCTCTGCCGGTCCCAACGGCGGCCAGATTTACATCGACGGTTTCACCGGCGGCCAGCTTCCGCCGAAATCCTCGATCCGCGAAATCCGCGTCAACCAGAATCCCTTCTCCGCCGAATACGACCGCCTCGGCTACGGCCGCATCGAGATCTTCACCAAGCCCGGCACCGACAAGCTCCACGGCCAGGCCGAGATCACCGGCAACGACTCCGCCTTCAACTCGCAGAATCCGATCCTCGCCGGCAAGACCGAGCCTTCCTACTCCTCCTGGATGCTGCATGGCTCTGTCGGCGGTCCCATCAACAAGAGCGCTTCCTACTTCGTCAGCATCTTCTCGCGCAACCAGCAGAACGAAGCCATCCTCGAGGCCATCGATCCCACGACGGTCGTCCTCGGGTCGGACGGCAATGCCACCGGCACCTCGATCAACGAAGCCATCGACAATCCCAGCTCTCGCGTCAGCTTCAGCCCGCGCCTTGACCTGCAGCTCGGCAAGGCCAACACCCTCACCGCCCGCTACGAATACAACCGCGGCGTCAACACGAACGGCGGCCTCAATCCGCTCAGCCTGCCCACCCAGGCCATCAATACCAACCAGCAGGAAAACGAGATCCAGCTTTCTGACAGCCTGATCCTCAGCCCCAAGCTGGTCGACGACATCCGCTTCGAGTACCGCCGCGTTCGCAACAGCCAGAACCCCACCGCCATCGCCTACAACGCCAGTGGCCAGCCGCTACCCTCGGTCACTGTGCAGGGCGCTTTCAGCGACGGCTCCAGCAACTCCCAGATCGTTCAGGATCACGAGAACGACTTCGAGCTGCAGAACTACTTCGCCGGTGCCTTCGGCCCGCACTCGCTGAACTTCGGCGCGCGCCTCCGCTCTTACGACGACGTCAACTACAGCACCAGCGGCAGCAACGGATCCTATAACTTCGGCAGTCTCAATGACTATCTCGGCTGCGTTCAGCCTTCTCAGGGAACCTGCAAGCCGCAGCAGTACAGCTACAACTACGTTCAGAATCCGCTGGCTCGCGCCATCCTCTTCGACGCCAGCCTCTTCTATCAGGACGACTGGAAAGTGAGCCCTCGCCTGACCTTCAGCTATGGCGCGCGCTGGGAGTCGCAGAACCGCATTCAACGACAAGAATGACTGGGCCCCGCGCATCACCGTGGCCTATGCTCTCGGCCGCGCCTCCGGCAAACAGCAGCCCAAAACCGTCATCCGTGCCGGATACGGCTGGTTCTATCAGCGCTTCACCGTCGCCAACGGTTTCGGCGCGCAGGTTCCGTACATCGTCAACGCCATCCACCAGAACAACTTCAATGAGAAGACCTTTATTCAGACCTCCGGCATCACCTTCGATCCGAACCAGCCCACGAAGATCACTTCAGGCGGCGGTGGCGCCGGCCGCGCTGCGCCCACGCAATACTCCCTCGATCCAAATATGAAAGCTGCGAACGATATGGAGGCAGCCGTCGGCGTCGATCGCCAGCTTTCCAAGTTCATGACCGGCAACGTCACCTACGTCTTCTCCCAGGGCATTCATCAGTACTTCACCGATAATCTCAGCGCGGCCGCATCCGAGATCGCCGCCGGTGGCTTCCAGGACGGGGAGTATCCTGGCGTCGAGCCCGCAGAACCCCCGGATAACAACCTGCAATACCAGTCCGGCGGCTTCTATCGTGAGCATCAGCTCATGGCCACCATCCGCGCCAACTACCGCAACTTCAGCGTCTTTACCAACTACACCTACAGCAACGCTCAGCGGCGATACCAGCGGCGTCGGCTCCGTTCCCTCCGTGTCCAGCGACCCCGGCCTCGACTACGGTCGCACCACGCTTCGCCGTCGAGCACCGCGTCATGGTCTTCGGCAACTGTCATGTTTCCCTGGCATATCTCCGCCTCGCCCATGCTGGTCGCCAATTCCGGCACGCCCTTCAACGTGACCACCGGCCAGGACCTGACCGGCAACAATCAGTTCAATGCGCGGCCCACCTACGCGGCCTCCTGCACCGAGTCTGGCGCAGTGCAGACTTCTCTGGGCTGCTTCAATCTCAGCCCCTTCGGAACGGGCGAGAAGATCGTCCCCTACGGCATCGGCACCGGCCCTTCCAACGTCAGCGTGAACATGCGTCTCAACAAGGTCATCGGCATTGGACCGAAGCTCGGTGAAGGCGAGCACGCCGGCGGCGGTGGCGGCGGCGGCTTCCATGGCGGCCCTCGAGGACTCGGCGGCGGCTTCAGCGGATCTCAGGGCGGCCCCGGCCGCATGGATCAGGCGGTCTCCCGCAGATACAACCTCAACCTCGGCCTGTGGGCGACCAACATCCTCAACCACGAAAACCTCGGCACGCCGAACGGCGTGATCCCCGCCGGCAAACCCCTGGGTGCGGGTCTCCCTGGTTCCTTCTTCGGCCAGTCGCAGTCGTTGGCGGGAGGCTTCTTCGGTCCTCAGTCCGGAGGCAATCGCAGCATCTACATGCAGGCCAGCTTTAGCTTCTAGCGAGCCGTCGGCGGTTAGCGGTCAGCAGTCAGCAGTCAGCAGTCGGCTAACCGCCAACTGCTGACCGCCGACCGCTGGCCCCGCTAAGATGGAAGGGACCATGCCTACTCCATCGCTCGGCTTTGCTACGCGTGCCATCCATGACGGCCAGGGACCCGATCCCCGGACCGGAGCAGTCAATGTTCCGCTCTACCTGACCTCCACCTACGAACTGCAGGGCATCGAGCAGCATCGCGGGTGGGAATATTCCCGCGTCTCCAACCCTACTCGCGACGCCGTCGAAGCTAATCTGTCCTCGCTTGAAGGGGGAACCAGCGGGCACGCCTTCGGCAGCGGCATGGCGGCGATCGCCGCACTCGTGACGATGCTCAAGGTCGGCGACCATGTGATCTGTGGTCATAATGTTTACGGCGGCACCACGCGCCTCTTCACCCAGGTCATTCCGCATCACGGCATCGAGTTCAGCTTCGTCGACACGTCGAACCCCGACAACGTCCGCGGCGCCCTCCGCCCCACGACGAAGCTCGTCCACATCGAAACGCCGACGAATCCGCTGATGATGCTCACCGACATCCGCGCCGTTGCGGACATCTGCCACCAGCACGGCATCCCCATGAGCGTTGACAACACCTTCATGTCGCCCTACTTTCAGCGGCCCATCGAGCTGGGCGCCGATGTCGTCATGCACTCGACCACCAAGTTCCTCAACGGCCACTCCGACGGCTTGGGCGGCATCCTCGTCACCACGCGCGCCGACCTCGCCGAGCAGTTTCGCTTCGTGCAGAAGTGCACGGGCGGCATTCTCTCTCCGTTCGAGGCCTGGCTTGTCCTGCGCGGCGTCAAGACGCTCGCCGTCCGGATGCGCCAGCACGACGCCAATGGCCGCGCGGTCGCCGACTTTCTCTCGAAGCACCCGAAAGTGAGTCGTGTCCTCTATCCCGGCCTGGCATCGCACCCGCAGCACGAGCTTGCGAAGCGCCAGATGTCCGGCTTCGGCTCCATGATCGCCTTTGAACTTGGCTCGCGCGCCAATGCCGACAAGCTGCTCCGATCCGTTCGCGTCATCACGAATGGCGAATCTCTCGGCGGTGTCGAGTCGCTCATCTCGCACTCGGCAACTACCACGCACGCGTCGGTGCCCCCGGAGGAGCTGCGGCGTCTCGGCATCACCGAAGGCCTCGTACGTATCTCCGTCGGCATCGAGGACGAGGCGGATATTCTCGCCGACCTCGATCAGGCTCTGGCGAAGCTATGAAGCTCGCCGCTGTGCTGTTGCTGTTCATCGCGACCATCAGCAGCGGCGCACAAGCTGCGCCGGCCCACACCTGGCGCTACATCCGCGTCGGTGCGCCGCAGAACATCGTGGTACGCCCCCGCGCCGGCTATGCGCTCATGGGTGGCGGCACCGATCTCGACGACGCCTTCCGCTGGCTTTGCGACCGCGCCGATGGCGGCGATTTCCTCATCCTGCGCGCGCACGGCGACGACGACTACAACCCCTACGTCCAGGGCCTGTGCCACCTGAACTCCGTCGCGACCCTCATCCTTCCTGATCGCGCATCGTCCACGAACCAATTTGTAATCGACACGATTACGCGTGCGTCGGCTATCTTCATTGCCGGCGGCGACCAGGCTCGGTATATCAATTTCTGGGCGGGGACACCGGTGGAGACAGCATTGCGCGATGCTGTGAAGCGTGGGGTGCCTTTTGGCGGAACCAGCGCCGGGCTCGCCGTGCTCGGCCAGTACATCTACTCGGCGCAAAACGACAAGCCGGATGACGAGGATCTCAGTTCGGACGAGGCGCTGGCTGATCCCTTCTACCGCCAGGTCGTGATCGCGCCGGATCTACTTGGGATTCCGATTCTGCGCGGCATCATCACGGATACACATTTCGACACGCGCAAACGCCAGGGGCGCCTGCTGGTCTTCATGGCGCGCATCCTTGCCTCCGGTCAGACGGATCGCATCCGCGCCATCGGCGTGGATGAACGGAACGCTGTGCTGGTCGATCCCGACGGCCACGCGCAGGTCATCGGGAAAAAGGATGGCGAAGCAGATTTTTACGAAGCGAGTCCTGCAGCGTGGCATCAATGTGAGCCTGGCAAACCGCTGAACTTCGATGCTTCGAAGTACGAAGTGCGGTCGGGTGAATCCATCGACATGAAACAGTGGAAGGGACCGCGGCTGCCCGCAAGACCCGCTGTAGCAGGCGGCGGCGGAATCATCGACTGAGGCAGTTGACTCCAACTTCCCGCTCAATAGTAAAAGGCAGGTTCGATCCCGAACCTGCCTTTCTGTACCCTGCAACCTGTAACCTGCCTTACTGGTGCGGCCTCTGCTCCGGCTGCTGCGGCGGTACCGGCAGAACGCCCGGCTCCAGAACCTCCGGCGTCTCTTCCTTCAGTTCCGGCAGCGGCGCCTCGAGCGCAATCTTCAGCACCTCATCCATCGTGTCCACGAAGTTCAGCTTCATGGCGCTCTTCAGATTCTCCGGAATCTCCGGCAGATCCTTGCGGTTGTCCTCCGGCAGAATCGCCTCGAAGATGCCCGCGCGATGTGCCGCCAGCAGCTTCTCCTTCAGTCCGCCGATCGCCAGCACCTTGCCTCGCAGCGTTACCTCGCCGGTCATGGCCAGGTCGCGGCGCACCGGAATCTTCGCCAGCGCACTGGCCAGCGCCGTGGCCAGCGTGATGCCTGCCGACGGCCCGTCCTTCGGAATCGCGCCTTCGGGCACATGGATGTGAATGTCGACGTTGCGATAGAAGTCCCGCGGCAGGCCAAGATGATGCGCGCGGCTCCGCACATACGAGAGCGCCGCCTGCGCCGACTCGGTCATCACGTCGCCCAGCTGCCCGGTGGTGGTGAGTTTGCCCTTGCCGTCCAGCACCTGCACTTCGGTCTGCAGGATGCTGCCGCCGACCTCGGTCCACGCCAGCCCGTTCACCAGGCCAATTTCGCTCTTCTCGTGCACCATCGAGTCACGGAACTTCGGCACGCCCAGGAATTCGGAAATATTCTCCGGCGTCATCGTTTCTTTGTGTTTCGCACCGGCCTTCACCACGCGCCGGGCCACCTTCCGGCACACGTTGCCGATCTCGCGCTCGAGGTTGCGCACGCCTGCCTCGCGCGTGTAGCTGCGGATCGTCTCGGTGATCGCCGCATCGGTGAAGGCGAGGTTCTTGTCGGTCAGGCCGGTGTTGTCGCGCTGCTTCTTGACCAGGTATTGTTTGGCGATTTCGAGCTTCTCGTATTCGGTGTAGCCGTGCAGGCGGAGGATCTCCATGCGGTCCTGCAGCGCGGGCGGAATTGTGTGCAGCACATTGGCCGTCGCGACGAACAGCACCTGCGAGAGGTCGTACTCGACGTCGAGGTAGTGGTCCTGGAAGCTGTGGTTCTGTTCCGGATCGAGCACCTCGAGCAGAGCCGAGGCCGGATCGCCGCGGAAATCCGACGCCATCTTGTCGACTTCATCCAGCATGAACACCGGATTGCGCGTTCCCGCCTTCTTCATCGACTGGATGATCTGCCCGGGCAGCGCGCCGATATAGGTGCGGCGATGACCGCGGATCTCGGCCTCATCGCGGACGCCGCCCAGCGACATGCGCACGAACTTCCGTCCCGTCGCCTTCGCGATCGACATGCCCAGCGAAGTCTTGCCGACGCCTGGAGGCCCAACGAAGCACAGGATCGATCCCTTGGGATTCTTCACGAGCTGGCGCACCGCCAGAAACTCCAGAATGCGCTCTTTGATCTTCTCTAGCCCGTAGTGGTCGGCGTTCAGCACTTTCTCGGCGTGATCGATGCTGCGCGTTTCCTTCGACTTTTTTTTCCACGGCACCGCCAGCAGCCAGTCCAGATAGTTGCGTGAGACGGTCGACTCTGCCGACATGGGCGGCATGGCCTCGAGCTTCTTCAGCTCCTGGATCGCCTTCTCGAAGACGTCCTTCGGCATGCCCGCCGTTTCAATCTTCTTCTTCAGCTCGTCGAACTCGCTCTTCTCGCCGCGGCCCAGTTCCTTCTGGATCGCCTTGATCTTCTCGTTGAGGTAGTACTCTTTCTGCGCCCGCTCCATCTGTCGCTTCACCCGCGACTGGATGCTGCGGTCCATGTTCAGCTTCTCGATCTCGATGTCGAGCACGTCGGCGATCTTCAGCAGCCGCTCGGGCAGATCGAAGATGTCCAGCAGCTCCTGCTTGTCCGGAACTTCCAGCTGCAGGTTGGCCGCGATCGTGTCGGCGAGTTTCGAGGGCTCGTCCGTTCGGATCGCCGATGCGACGGTTTCCACATTCAGCGACTGCTGCAGCTTCACGTACTGCTCGAAGACGGAAGTGACACGCTGAACCAGCTGCTCGACCTGCGGCGTGATCTCCGGCAGCGGCTTGGCCACCTTCACCGTCGCCACAAAGAACCCGTCCGAGTCGTTGATCTCCACGGCGCGCGCCCGTTCGATTCCTTCGACCAGCACCTTGATGTTGCCGTCGGGCATACGCACGCTTTGCACGATGTTGCCCACGGTGCCGACCTGATAAATCTCGTCCGGCCGCGGCTCGTCGATCCGCGCGTCGTGCTGGGTGGCGAGGAAAATCTTCCGCTCGCCATTCAGCGCCTCTTCCAGCGCCCGCACGCTCGACTCGCGACCCACCACGAACGGGGTCATCATGTGAGGAAAGATCACCATGTCCCGAATGGGCATCATGGGGAACTTGCGAAGCTCGTTTCGTTCCCGGCTCTCTTTCGACGGCTGGCTCACGGCATTCCTTTCCTCAGTGCGGTCTTGCGGATGATTGTAGCGGGTCGCGCCCTTAAGAGAAGAGTAACCCATTTCAGCAAGCGGCTGCGTGCCAGGTGGCGACGTTGGGCGTTACCTGGGAGTGGGCGGCGCGTGCGATCGGGAATACTTCGCGCCCGGGGGACCTGCGATGGGGCCCCGTCAGTCTCAAACGATCGGTCCCGGAGCCGCGGAACCGTCACCTGCTCCGGAAACAGTGCATCAACTGGCTTTATCGAGCAGCAGCATGGAAAGATTCCGGTTCCGGACCATCTCCGCCTGAATCTCCATCTCCTTCACCTTCTTATTGCTGGGCAGGTGATACATCAGGTCGAGCATCAGCTCCTCGAGGATCATCCGCAGCCCGCGCGCTCCAACCTTGCGCAGCAGCGCCTCCTGGGCGACCGCCTTCGTCGCATCTTCGGTGAAGGTCAGCTTCACGCCCTCGTAGTCGAACAGCTTCTGGTACTGTTTCAGGATCGCGTTGCGAGGCTTGGACAGAATTTCCACCAGCGCCGCCTCGTCCAGCTCATCGAGGATGCCGAGCACCGGCAGGCGGCCGACGAATTCGGGAATCAGGCCGAAGCGGATCAGGTCCTGTGGTTCCGCCTGGCGCAGCAACTCGCTATCGCGCTGCGGATGAATCGGCGCTCCGGCGGCATCTGCCTGGTCCTTGTCGGCAATCGCTTTAAAGCCCAGCGCCTTCTTGCCGATGCGGCGCCCGATGACGCGCTCCAGACCCACAAAGGCTCCGCCACAGATAAAGAGGATGTTCGTCGTGTCGACCGGGGTGAATTCCTGGTGGGGGTGTTTGCGCCCGCCCTGCGGCGGCACGTTGGCCACAGTACCTTCGAGGATCTTGAGCAGAGCCTGCTGCACACCCTCGCCGGAGACATCGCGGGTGATGGAGGGGTTCTCGTCCTTGCGGCCGATCTTGTCGATTTCGTCGATATAAATGATGCCGGTCTGCGCCCGGGCCACATCGCCGTCGGCAGCCTGCAGCAGCTTCAGGATAATGTTCTCGACGTCCTCGCCGACGTAACCGGCCTCGGTCAGGGTCGTGGCGTCGACGATGGCAAAGGGAACATCGAGCATCTTGGCCAGGGTGTGCGCCAGCAGCGTTTTGCCGCTGCCGGTGGGGCCCACCAGCAGGATGTTCGACTTCGCCAGCTCCACGTCCGTCCCGCGCGTCCGATTCATCTGCACGCGCTTGTAGTGGTTGTAGACGGCCACGGCCAGCTTCTTCTTCGTCTGATCCTGGCCGATGACGTACTCGTCCAGAAACGCCTTGACCTCCTGCGGCTTGGGCAGATGGGTCGGCGCCGCGCCGGTCGAAGTCTCGGTGCGATCGTCCTCCAGAATCGAGTTGCAGACCGCGACGCACTCGTCGCAGATGTACGCGCGCGGATAGTCGCTGGGCGATGAAATCAGCTTGGCAACGGCATCCTGCGATTTGTGGCAGAACGAGCAACGTAAAGCTTCGTCGGGTCCCGTGCGCGTTTTCATCTCCGGCTACTCCTCTACCTCAGGGGGAATTCAGTCAGACAATTACTGACTGCTGGTCGTCCGCGGGCGATCGATAATCTCGTCGATGATCCCGTACTCCTTCGCCTGCGGCGCGTTCATGATGAAGTCTCGTTCCACGTCTCGTTCGATCTTCTCCAGGGCCTGGCCGGTATGCTTCGCCATGAGCTTGTTGGTGATCTCGCGGATGCGAATGATCTCGCGCGCGTGGATATCGATGTCGGTGGCCTGACCGGCCAGTCCGCCCATCGACGGCTGGTGGATCAGGATGCGTGAGTTCGGCAGTGCGAAGCGCTTGCCCTTCGTCCCTGCCATGAGCAGAAATGCGCCCATACTCGCTGCCTGCCCAATGCAGTACGTCACGCAATCGTTGCGGATGAACTGCATCGTGTCGTAAATCGCCAGCCCGGCCGTAATCGAGCCGCCCGGCGAGTTGATGTACAGCTGAATATCCTTTTCCGGATCTTCTCCGGACAGGAAGAGTAACTGCGCGATGACCAGGTTCGCAATCATGTCATCGATCGGTGTGCCGAGAAAGATAATGTTGTCGCGGAGCAGACGCGAATATATGTCATACGCCCGCTCTCCGCGGCTCGTCTGCTCGATGACCATGGGTACTAACGCCATCTTGTTCTCTACTCTCAGTTCTGAGGCTTTACGTCCTCATCGTCTGTGACAGGAATCACCCGCGCGCCCGATTGCGCGCTTCAGGACAACCGTTCTACCAGCAGACTACCCGTTTTCTCCCGTCGCAGTTGCTCGCGGATCCGTGCCAGACTTCCTTCCCGCTCCAGCCTTCCTCGAAGCGTTTCCAGCGGTTCCCGCGTTTGCAATGAGATTACCTGAAGCTCACGCTCCACTTCCTCGTCGCTGATTTGAATGTTTTCCACATCGGCAATACGGTCCAGTACCAGCGTACCCTTCACCTCGCCGACCGCAGATTCTCGCTGCGCCTCACGCAGCCGATCGAAATCCAGTTTGCGCAGATCTTCGGCGCGCATGCCCTGCGCCGCCAGCGCTCTCAAGCCGCGCTCCAGCCGGGCGTCGATCTGGCTCTGCACCAGCGATTCGGGAACCGGGAACTGGTACCTGGATAACAGTGCATCTACCAGTCGATTTCTTGTATCGACAAAGACCCTGTTCTTCTTATCCGCTGCGAGATGTTCCCTTAACTTCTGCCTGAAGTCTTCGAGACTCTCGTAGTTGCCAAATTCTTTGGCGAATGCGTCGTTGAGTTCAGGCAAAACCCTTGCCTGTATGCTCTTCACCTCAACGTCGTACGCAACCGTTTTACTCGCAAGACGCTTCTGTCCGAAATCCCCCGGATAGGTGACTTCGAACTTTAGCTCCTGCCCCGGCTTCGATCCGCGCAGCGCATCGCTGAACGCCGCCACCGTATCCTTGCCGCCAATCTCGACCGAAACATCCTTGCCCTGAATGGGCTGTGCCTCTGGCTGCGGCGTGGTTGACGACCCGGATTCCCCGCCTTCGGAATTCTCTGAGCCCTCGCCCCCGACCTCGCCCGTGAAGCTGATCAGCGCCCAGTCTCCATCGGCCAGGCCGCGATCCTCCGCTCACGTTTTCCAGCTGCGAATGCCCCTCGCGAATCCGCTCCAGCTCCGCGTTGAACTCCTCATCCGTCAGCTCCGCGCTCGGCTTCTCCACCTTCACGTCCTGATAGCCGTCGACGGAGAACTCCGGCAGCACTTCAAACACGGCCTTGAACGTGAGCGGCTGGCCTTCGTTCAGTTGCAGATCGGTGACCTGGGGCTGCGATACCGGCCGCAGGCCCTTCTGCGCAATCGCCTCGCGAAAGTGCTCGGGCACCAGCGCCTCCACCACGTCCTCGCGCAGCGCGCCTGCGAAGCGCGACCGCAGCACGCTCTCCGGAACCTTGCCCGGACGGAAGCCCGGAATCCGCGCCAGCTTTTGATACTTCTTCAGCACCGTGCGGAAGGCCTTGCCGACCTCATCGGCCGGCGCTTCCACCTGCACCTCGCGCGTGCACTCCGGATTCAGTGTCGGCTGCTGCGCAAGCGCGTGGGCTTCGTGTTGTGGTCCGGCTTCGTGTTCATGTCCTTCATGAGTGTGTTCCGTGGATTCCGTTTCCGCTCCAGCGGCGGGGTTCAACTCAGTCGTCTCTGCTGTCAAGGTGTGCCTTCCGGAGCCGCGTTCCCGACTCGTCTCTGCCAGTGTGCGCGTTGCGCAGGCCGGGAGGGGAGCGGCGAAGTTAGTCGATCGATGCGTCCTGCCGCGGTTGGCGTGCGCGGGAAAAGTCGCTGATCTGTCTCCTCTTTATGGTACGGATGCAGCCGCTTTCCGGCAAACACTGGCGGCCCAGCGCGGAGTCCGCAGCGTTACTTCAATACCGGAATTGCGGCCGGGCTCGCCTTTAGCTCGCCGTTGGCTCGCTTCCTGCTCGCCTTTCGCAGACCGGACCTTAGCTGACCGCTTCACCAGCGGACCGCTTTTCAGCTACCTTCCAGCTATCCTCGAACCATGAGCATCAAGACCCTCTCCACCCGCGAGGTTTACCGCAACCCCTGGCTGCGGCTGCGAGAAGACCAGATCGAGCGCAGCAACGGCGCGCGCGGCATCTACGGCGTGGTCGAGAAGGACGACTGTGCCGTCGTGATCCCCATCGAAGGCGAGACCCTCTATCTGATTGAGCAGTTCCGCTACACCATCCAGCAACGGGCGCTCGAGTTACCACAGGGCGGATGGGAGACCGCCGACGTCGATCCGGAAGAACTGGCGCGGGGCGAGCTGCGCGAGGAGACAGGGCTGACCGCGGCGTCGATGACCCACCTCAGCACGCTCTGGATCGCTTATGGATACGCGCGGCAGAAGCTGCATGTGTTTCTGGCGACCGGACTCACGCCGGGCGGGACCGATCCCGATCCGGAAGAGCATGATCTGGTGCTGCGCCCGACGCCGATCGCTGCCTTTGAGCAGATGATCCTCGATGGAACGATCCGCGATGACTGCACCATCGCAGCATGGGGACTCTATCGGCTGTGGCGGGAGCGGAACGGCTAACCGCTGCCCGCTAACCGCCGACTGCTGACCGCGACAGCCGACTGCTGACTGCCGACAGCCGACCGCTCATCTCCGCTATCCTGAACCTGACCATGGGACTGCTCGGTTCACTTCTTCTTTCCCTGGGGCCTGATCCTCGCAGGCCGTCGCCGTCGTTCACTTCATCCGCCGGCGTCCCGACACGTACTGGATCTTCGTCATCCTCTTCCTCGGGCCGCTGGGCGCGGTTGTCTATCTGCTCGTTGAAGCCGCGCCGGACCTGACCTTCCTCTCGCGGCAGTCGGCACGCGGATTCTCGCGGCGCAAGCGCATTCGCGAGCTCGAGGCGCTGGTTCACGTCAACACTGCCGTCGGCAACTTCGAAGAGCTCGGCGACCTTTACATGGACGAGGGCCGCCTCGCCCAGGCCCGCGCCTGCTTCGACCGCTCCATCCAGGGCGGATCGACCACGCTGGATCCGTTCTACAAGCGCGGAGCCTGCGCCGTGCTGATGGGCGACGGGCCTGCAGCCATTCCCGACCTCGAGCGCGTCGTCGCGAAGGAGCAAGGCTACGACTTCTACCGCGCCGAAGGACTCCTGGCGCACGCCTTTGCGCTGACCGGCGAGAAGGACAAGGCCGAGGTGCTGTTTCGAGCTGCGACCGAGACCTCGACGATGTCGGAGACGTATCTGAACTACGCCGAGCTGCTGGCTTCGGAGGGGCGGACGGCGGAGGCGCGGGAGTGGGCTCGGAAGCTGCTCAACAAGTCCCAGGGGATGCCGGCGTATCTGCGGCGGCGGGAGAGGCCCTGGTTCCGGAAGGCGCGGAGGTTTCTGAGGCAGTTGCCGACTTGAGGGACTGTGGGTCCGGCGGATGTTGTGTTTTTCGCCCGGGACAATTTGGGGTCGTCGCGCGTACGCATTTGATTCCATTGGGGCGGCGTATTTTGAGTGGCGCGTATGCATTTGATTCGGGAATGGTTGCGGGTATCTGTTTTGGAATCATATGCGTAGCTATGCGATTGAGAATAGGTGGTGCGTATGCATTTGAATCGAAAGTGCAACTTGTCTCTGCATAACATTCGAAAGTAGTTAGCCCGGAGCTAGTGTAGTGCGTCGTAAGTGATAACGATTATGTTTGAGTTGCGTCCATACTGTGGAGGAGACACACGGTATGCGAACGGCTGCCGCAGTTGACCTGAACCGGGAACAGAGACAAGCCCTGGAGCGGATGGCGCGGGCTCGCTCCATGCCCGCGCGCGTGGTGGAGCGGGCCCGGGTTGTGCTGCTGGCCGCCGACGGCCTGGAGAACAAGCAGATCGCCGAGCGGATGAAGATGACGCCGGAGAAGGCGGCGCGGTGGCGGAACCGCTTCCTGGCTGGCGGCATCGCGGCTCTGGAGAAGGATGCGCCGCGGCCGGGGCGCACGCGCACTATCACCGACCGGCGGGTGAAGCGAGTGGTAGATATGACGCTGCATCAGAAGCCGGCCCATGCCACGCATTGGTCGACGCGCACCATGGCGCGAGGCGGTGGGCATCAGCGAGGCCAGCGTGCGCCGCATCTGGCGCGCCCATGGACTGAAGCCGCACCAGGTGCGGACTTTTAAGCTCAGCCGCGATCCTCAGTTCCAGGAGAAGCTGGAGGACATTGTTGGCCTGTATCTGAATCCGCCCGAGCACGCTATCGTGCTGTGCGCCGACGAGAAGAGCCAGATTCAGGCTCTGGACCGTACCCAGCCCGGCCTGCCCATGAAGAAGGGCCGCTGCGGCACCATGACTCACGACTACAAGCGCAACGGAACAGCTACACTGTTCGCCGCCCTTGATGCGCTCCAGGGTCAGGTCATCTCCATGTGCGATGACCGGCACCGCCATCAGGAATGGCTGAAGTTCCTGCGCGCCATCGACGACGTCGTTCCCCGGGACAAGCAGATCCACATGATCGTCGATAACTACGCCACCCACAAACATCCCCGCGTCGAGCGCTGGCTCGACCGTCATCCCCGCTTCCACATGCACTTCACGCCGACAGGCTGCTCGTGGCTGAACATGGTGGAGCGCTTCTTCCGCGACCTGACCGAAAATCGCCTGCGCCGCGGGGTCTTCCGCAGCGTCGAGGAGTTAATCGCAGCCATCTTCGACTACATCGACCATCACAACGACAACCCCAAACCCTTCATCTGGACCGCCAAAGCGGACGACATACTGGAGAAGGTCAAGCGCGCCCGCACGTCCCTTCATAATCGGCAATCTGCTTGACGCACTACACTAGGCCGGTGTGGGCAACTTGCGGTGTGGGGCGCCGTGGGTGCCGCGTCACGCTGGTTGAGAGAAACAGAGATCAAGAGACAGCTCCAAAGGGAAAGGCCTCGCGGGTGGCGAGGCCTTTCAGCTTACACGTATCGATTATGTTCAGGATAAGTCAGGGATTGGTTAGGGCAAGGGAAAAGTGGGGAGGCGGACGGTACGGAGGTAATGGGAGTCCTTGCCGATGCGCGGGGTTGAAGGTATTCACGAACTGCGGATCGATGGACACTGGGCGACTTTTCGTCACCACTCGGGCGTCGATGAGTGCATCGGCGATTTCGCGTAAAACGAGAACTCTTCCGGCGACCTGCGCATTTGCAGGAAACGCCATGTTCCGCACTGGTTAGACCCGGCAAACAAATACCGAGAGGCCTCGGGAGCCGTGACTCTCACCTTCGACGACTCTTAAGTCGACAGAAGCTGCTATTGCTTTGAGGCACTGGATCGGCCGGATCGCCTGGAGACTGCGCTCTTCGGCAATCGCGGAACAGCCTGAACTCCCGCCCAAAGCGTTGCGATCGTTTGCTCGACCACGAGAGCCTGGTCAGGCAAGTCAGGCACAACCCCTTGGATAACAAAGAGCATGGCGAGGCCAAAGATCGAAAACCACCAAGTGTGGGCTATCACTATGTCATCCCTATTGGGCAATCCTTCATCCTTGGCGACCTCGAAAAAGAGCTGCACGAAACGTCCGAACAACGGCGCGCCAAGGTCGTTGATGTATTGTCCAGCGCGAACGCCGTTTCGGTTCTCAGGCCCGAAGAAGACGTTGCGGAACTGCTGCGGATGGGCAACGCAGAATTGAATCAATCCCCGTGAAGTCGCAAAAAGGCGCTCTTTCGGTACGAGGTATCTATCGGCAATCTCGTCGAAGTTCTGAATCATCAGCCCGATCGTCTCGCGGCTTAACTCGGCAAGAATGTGTGATTTGTCCGGAAAATGCTGGTAGATCACGGCGTGCGTATAACCGATCTCTTTAGCGATCTCACGAAGCGTCACGGCTTCGTAACCGCGATCGGCGAACATTTTGCCTGCAGCCGCAAGGATTTCGCCCCGCAACCTCTCCTTGCGCTCTACCCGGCGACTTGGTGATGTAGATGTCACTTCAATAGCCTAGTCTCATTTTGCGATGTTTAAAACCATCTGTTAATTTATGACCGGTGGTTTAACAACCAGTGATTATTTTGCAACCAGTGGTGACTGGGTCCTCTAATAGTCAGATCGCTCATTTGGATGGGCGGCCAAATACGAAGCAAAAGGAGGAAGCGATGAAAGTTCTGGTGATGGGAGCAGCGGGCAGGAGCGGAGAAGCGCTGGTAAATGAGGCGCTGGCGGCCGGACATAAGGTGACGGCTTTCGTGCGCGGTGCCGCGCAGTACAAGAAGGCGAACGTCAGAGTTGTTGCGGGCGACGCGCTGGACGCGGCCGCGGTCGACGCTGCGGTCGCCGGACAGGATGCGGTGATCGACGCGCTGGGCGGCAAGACGCCGTGGAAAGTGACGACGAGGGAAACGAGCGCGGCACACAATATTGTGGACGCGATGCGGCGCAATGGCGTGCGGCGATTGCTGAAGATTTCGGTGGTTGGCGCGGGCGAGAGCGTCAGGAACGCCGGCTTTTTCAACGAGCACCTGCTCATGAGGACTTTTCTGCGGGGTCTGCTGGTAGACAAGGCGGGCATGGAGGCAGAGATCGAAGGCAGCAACCTGGACTGGACGCTCGTGCGGCCGCCGATGTTGACCGACGGCGAGAAGACCGGCGTTGCCAGGGTGCTGAGCACGGAGGGCGGCGAGAAGGCGCACAAGATTGCGCGCGCCGATCTTGCGGCATTCATGGTGAAGGAACTGGAAAACAGCCGGTATGTGCGTCAGGCCGTGACGGTCACGACCACATAGCAAGGCTTCCGCGAGGATGAACCACCTCTCATCGAGGCGATCCGATCGGCTGTGTAAAGGCCTGTAACGATTCATGCGACAGATAACTGTGGAAACTCACGGGACCAGCGGAGTGCTGGCTGCGCAATTCACAAGCTCTGGCGTTCGCATCAGAGCATCACTTTCGTTCTGACAAGGAGAAAACGAGCATGTATTTAGTCATGGGCATTACTGGAAAAGTTGGGGGCGCCACCGCGCGGCATCTGCTGAAGCAAGGCAAACAGGTGCGAGCACTTGTGCGCAATCGCGAGAAAGCAGCGAAGTGGGCGGGCCAGGGCGTGGAGTTGGTGGATGGAGACTGGAACGATGCAACAGCCATAGCGGCGGCGCTCAAAGGTGTTGAGGGCGCGTTTGTTATGTTGCCGGCTGTGTGGGCACCCTCGCCTGATTTCAGAGAAGCAAAGGGCGTGATTGCGAACTATGTCGAGGCGCTGACCAAGGTAGTGCCCCCGCGGGTGGTGGCGCTCTCGTCGATGGGCGCGAATAGAACAAGCGGAGTGGGGATGATCACGGCCTTATCACTCCTGGAGCAAGGTTTTCGCAGCCTGCCATCTCCGGTCGCATTTGTGCGCGCAGGCGGCTTTTTCGAAAACTTTCTTTACGGCTTGCAGGCCGCCCAGGGCGGAACACTACCGGTCTTCTACAATCCGACAAACCGGAAGTCGACAATGGTCGCGTCAGACGACATCGGCGCAGAGGCGGCAACGCTTCTGACCGGGCCGGCGTGGTCAGGGCATCGCGTCATCGAGCTGGGTTCGATGGTAAGCGCGGATGAGGTGGCAGGACAATTGGGTGATGTCCTGAAACTCGAAGTAAAGACCTTTGCAATCCCGCGTGCAGGGTGGGCTGAAGCGTTCGAGCAATTCGGTGTCCCGAAGGGCCACACCGGTCCTGCCGAAGAAATGTTTGACAGCGTTAACGAGGGTTGGATGGACCTCGGAGTCACGGGTGCGGAGCACGTAGCGGGTACGACGTCCGCACGCGATGTATTTGCGGCTGCAAAGAACGCCGTCAAGGCGTAAATCCGGGCCCAGCTGAGTCAGCTCGGCTCCTCGGGAACTGCGGCGCGAACCTCAAGAAAGATCAAGGTCAAACATGAAAGTTCTTGTCTTGGCTGCAACGAGCGGAACCGGGCGGTTGATCGTCCGGTTCCGCCCTGGCGAAAGGCCATTCCGGAGGCCGTCCCACCCACGCAGCGCGTTGATTTCAGTCGCGTCTAAGAGCCGGCTTATTGCAGAACGATTTAAACCATTTAAACCGCAACAGGAGGATCTCTTTGAATATGAACGCTGAACACCCAATCGATAAACCCGCACGGGCGGGTCGAGCAATTCAAATTGCCGCGATGGCGATAACCGGCCTTGTCGTCGTCAGCTCGCTGTACTTCGGAAGGTTATATCTAATTCACGATCCCGGCGAATGGAGGATTGCCAATCAGCAACTCGGATACCCGCTCTATATCATCCCTCTGCTTGGCGTGACCCACATCCTTGGTGGCGTGGGCCTTCTGATTCCCAATGTGTCTCGATTGACTGAGTGGGTTTATGCCGGTCTCACGATCAATCTTTTACTCGCGTTCTATTCACAACTGAATGGCGGTGGCAGTACTTGGGAGAAATTTGATCCAATTCTCGTCCTGGCGTTCGTCTTTGCTTCGTATGTATTAAGACGCTGCATGCGCGCGAACCGGTGGTCGATATGAAGAACACGCTCGGCGGGCAGTTTTACTTGTTCCAGGCACGTCGTGGAGGCCCAACGATGGTCCGGCCCACCACTCATCCGAAGCCCTAAACGTACAAGTCGCCCTTCTCGTTCAGTTCTGGGCAGCGAAAGCTCAAATGGCGAGAACAGGGCAAATCACTCATCCAGATTGTCTTTCGCATCGAATCTCGGATAGGTAACGATAAACGGGCGAGTGTCCAGCGATCCTCGGCCGGCACCCGGTTCCGGAGAACTAAAGGGGAGCCGACTTCATGGGACCTATCCGAGGAGCGGCGTGATTCACCGGAATGCGATCTGCGCAGTGGCTGGAGGGGGCGGCCTTTTTAAGGGAGCTCTATTTTGCTGGGCGGCTCTTCGCGGGCGTGACGCAGTCAGACCTGGGGCAAAAATGAATCCCGGTGGAGGTCCACCGGGATTCTGGTTTGTGACAGGTGGGACTTCGGCTAGTTGCCCGCGCCGGTGAGTGAGATCGACTGCGGGCTGTTGCGAGCGTTGTTGGTGATGACCAGGTTCGCAGAACGCGAGCCTTTGGCCGTGGGTTTGAAGGTGACGTTGATCGAGCAGGTTGCTTTCGGGTTGAAGGTTTTGCCGGAGCAGGTGTCGGTCTCGATGAAGTCTGCGGGATTGGCGCCGCTGACGGAGACCTTCGAGATGGACAGGGCGGTGGTGCCAGTACTGGTGATGGTGACCGACTTGGTTGAGGTGCCGTTGGTCGTCTTGACCGTGCCGAAGTTCAGGCTGGTTGCGCTGAACTGGGCCGCGGGGTTGATGACGGTGGCGGTGAGCGGGACTGACACCGGGCTGCCGGCAGCGCTAGTGTTGATGGTCAGCGTTGCGGTCTGCTGTGTGTAGAACGGTCCGGCAAGGAAGGCGACGATCATCGTGCAGCTCTTCCCGGCGGCAAGTGAGCGCGGGCAGAGGTTGAGGGTGAAGAATTCGCTGGAGTTTCCGCCCTTGACGATGCCGAGGAAGGGATCGTTGATCGACATCGCGGCCTTACCGCTGTTGGTGATGGTGACGGTTTTGGTGGCGATGTTGCCCAGGTAGAGGGTTCCAAAGTCAACGTTGGATGGCGAAACGCTGGCAACGGGCACCGCTCCCACACCGGTACCGCTAAGGGCGATACTCTGCATGGCATTGGTAGCGTTGAGGTTGTTATCGGTGAGGACCACTGAGCCGGTGGCGACGCCCGTGCCGATCGGCTGGAAGTCGATCGAGACGGTGCAGGTGGAGTCCGCGGCGAGAGCAAACGCCGAGGAACCGGAAGCTGTCTGCTCGCAGGTGGACGCGTCGTTCCATTCGAAGCCAGCAGGGACGCTGGGGTTGAATCCAGTGGAAGGAACGGAGAAGAGCAGCGGCGCGTTGCCGATGTTCGAGACGGTCACGGCCAGCGGACTGCTTTGCGAGCCGAGGTTGGTGTTGGCGAAGCTCAGGCTGGGCGGGGTTACCAGGTTCAGTACCTGCACCAGGTTGGTTGAACTGTTGGAGACGTAGATGTTGCCGCTCGCGTCCACGGCCATGTCGCCTGTGTAGACGTCGCTGTTGGCGTCGAGCGCGATGTTCAGGACTCCGGCTGCAGGACCAAGGGGCAACGAGCAGCTGGAGAACGGGCAGTCAGGCAGAATCTGCTGTACCGTACCGTTTCCGCTGTTGGCGACATAGACGTTGCCGCTTGCATCGACGGCCACGCCCTCAGGATAAGAAACGGCTGCGTTGAGCGTCATGACACAGCTGGAGGCTGTGCAGCTTGCAGGGATCTCCTTGATCGCACCATTGCTGGCGGTAGAGTAATCCGAGACATAGACGTTGCCGCTGGCGTCGACGGCCACGCCGCGGGGACCATTGAAGCCACCGCCGAGGGTCGTGACGCAGGCAGAGGAAGTACAGCCGGGTGTCATCTCTTTGACGGCGTCGTTGCCGTTGTCGGAGACATAGACGTTGCCGCTGCCGTCGACTGCAACGCTGCGGGGACCGTTGAAGCCGCCGCCCAGGGTCTTCACGCAGGCAGAGGAAGCGCAGCCGGCGGGAATCTCTTTCACAGCGTTGTTGCCGAAGTCGGCGACGTAGACGTTGCCGCTGGCATCGACTGCTCCACCGAGGGGGCTCTTGAAGCCGCCGCCGAGGGTCTGCATGGCGGTGTTGTTCGGGGAAGACCATCTGCGGCGCCAGGCCGGTGCCGTAGACGTATGCGGTCGCGAGCAGGTTTCCGGAGGCATCGAGGAGCTTCACGGCTCCGATAACGGGCTCCGGCGAATTTCGGTTTGAAATTCACATTCACGGTGCAGGTGGTCTGAGGATCCCAGGGATTGGCGGTGCTGTTGGTGGTGGTGCAGGTTCCCGTTCCGGCATCGGCGAAGTCGAGGCCGGTAGCGCCCTGGGTAACGACGACCGGCGCCTGAGTCGTGGTGTCGGCGTCGCCGGTAAAGGTGAAGTTCAGGGTCTGTGTTGTGGAGGCGGAGCCAACGGGGACAGTTCCAAGATTGACGGTGGTGGCGATCTGTTTGACCGCATAGTTTTGGTTATCGGATTCGAGAATGAAGCCATCGGCATCCGGCCATAGAGACGTGGGACCGTTGAGCCCGCTGCCCCAGCTCTGGATGGTTTGGTAGTTGCTGGCAACGGTGAGCTCGCGGAGGAGACCGGTGTTGAACTCGGAGAGCCAGAGATTGCCGACCGCGTCGAGTGCCAGGTCTCCAGGACCCTGAAATCCGTAGTTATTGACGTTGCTGACCGAGGTATAGGGAGGCGCGATCTCGACCACGCGGTCAACGTTGCCGTCAATGATAAAGAGGTCGTCGCCGGAGTTGACGGCGAGGCCGCGGGGCCACTGAACCAGACCGGTGTTCACGACGGTAGTCGCCGCCGGCGTACCTGCGGCGATGGAGGCGGTTGAAATTTCCGCGATGGTCTGGGCGCCGTAGTCGCCCACGAAGACGTTGCCGGCGGGGTCGATAGCGATGCCCCACGGGGCTCCCCAGCCAGACGGAGCAGGCCCAGCGACAGCCAGGGGGGCGGTTGTGTAAGCCCCGGCGGAAGGCTTCAGCTCGTAGACGAGACCGTTCGAACCACCGTCGTAATCGGCGACCCAGACGTTGCCACTGGCGTCAACGGCCAGGCCTCTGAGGCAGGGAAGGGGCTCGGTGACCGTGGCCGGGCACGTGAATCCGCTCGGCAAAGGAATGGGGGCGCCGTAAGCGCCCGGGCCGGTGCGCTGCAATTCGCAGACGGACGGGCGCGCGGTGTTGCCGTTACACGCGTTCGGAGTGGTTCCGTTGTCGGTAACAAACAGGTTGCCGTTGGCATCCGCAGTGACGCCCATCGGTCCGGCGAAGTCGGTCGAATCGATGGTCGTGGTGCTGCCGCTGAAAGAGGCGGTTTGAGCGCGGAGCGAGGCGTTCATGCTGCACAGAAGGGCCAGGAGCGCGAGAACGGACAGGGTCAATGTGTTGGGCATCGAGGCGAAAGCGCGAAGGCAATCCGGGGAAGAGACGGCTTTCCGAGAGGGAATGGCGGGCATGGAAATCTCCTGTGGAAACAGCAGTTGAACCAAGGCAAATAACCGGTCGACGCGGGCCAGGAAGGCCTGCTTGCCGACGGTTAACAAGAACTCAAATTTTGCGTTGCGACACTATGGGGATTCTTACTGGTCAGCGTGCGGGCCACAATTCCCATTTGGATTGGCGTCTCATTACTGTTGCAGCGCTTCCATAACATGCCGGTTACCGGGTCGATACACGAAGGGGGACACCAATGGGTAAGGGCTCTCACGCCAAAGCGGATAGCCGCGGTCGCGTGATGCGAGAGCGACGGGTCCTTGATGCAAGAGCCGCCGCATCTTCGCAGACGGTTTCTTCGGAAACCCTTTTTTCAGCTGACCGGCTGTTCGCTGAGCGCTGGCGGGGCGGTCTCCATCGCACTGGTGAGGTCGGCGACGCGGGCGACGTGGTGGCGGGCGCACCACTGCTCCCAGCTCAATTCGGATGCTGCACTGCGAGCCCGACGGGCAGCCCGATGCGGCGGAGAAGGCTTACGTATCGGGGATCGTCGTGGAGGTTATTCCACACAGGGTCAACTGCGAGCAGGGTTAGCTCCTGACCTTCCCGTGCCTCCATCGACTTTTGCAGCCATTGGAATGCCAGGTCCTTTTCCCCGGCCAGTGCGTAGTCCTGGGCGATCAAGTCGAAGCCGCCGCCGAACACCTGCCTCGCGCGAAGATCCTGGGCCACCAGCTCTTTCCAGAAGCCGGCCGCGGCGCCGCGCTTCAACGCCAGGGTCAGGCGAGCCGCCTTGTCAGCGGATTCCTGTTCGCTTTCACCGGAGAGAAGATCGGTCCTTTCGCGTTCATGAATGGCGTCCTCGAATTTCCCCGTCAACTCGAGAAGACCGGCCAGATAGGCGTGTACCAGCGGGAAGTTGGGGTTCATCGCGATGGTGTGCTGGTACTGCCGCAGGGCGGCCGGATAATCCCCGGCCAGCTCGTACGTCTCGCCGAAGAAGTTATTGATGGGCAGAGACAGAGGATCCAGCTCAACCGCCTTCTGCATCTCGGCAATCGCCTCGGTCCGCAGCCCCATCGGCATCAGATAGCCACCCGAGTAGAACAAATGGGCATAGGCCGAATTCGGATTGAGCTGGATGGCCTTTTGAAACTCCGCCCGGGCTCCCGCAAAATCGAACTCGTAGTGCGACTTCTCCATGGCAAGCGCCGCGTGGGCGTCGGCCAGCGATGGATCGAGTTCGATCGCCCGGGTGGCTGCCGTGCGCGCCTGAGGCGAGCTCTCCATGGAAGACAGCGCGCCAATGATGTTGCTGATGTTGTAGGCGTCGGCCAGGCCGGCCCAGGCCTGGGGCGAATTGGGATCTGCCGCGATGGCCTGCCTGAAGAACTCGATACTCTTGCGAAGCGCCTCCGGAGTTCTTTGGTTCCAGTAGAAGCGTCCCTGCAGGTAGAGATCGTACGCGACCGGATTCTGCGCATGCAGCTGCGCGCTGTCGGCTCCATACTGCGGAGCAACCTGCACCTGCACCTGCTCGGCGATGGCTCTTCCAATGGCGCTCTGTACGTCGATCAGGTCGCCCAGGTTTCTCACGTCGTAGGACTGCGCCCAAAGATGGGTCTGATCGCTCACCCGAATCAGCTGCGCACTGATGCGCACGCGTCCGGCCTCGCGCCGCACACTGCCTTCAAGAACGTAGTTGGCATGCAGTTCCCGGCCGATCTGTTCGATGGTCTTGCTGGTGTGCTTGTAGGCCATCGAGGAGGTTCGAGCAATCACTCCCAGATGCGCCGGGCTCAGCTGGCCAAGGTCGGTGATCGTTTCCTCCGTCAGACCATCGCTGAAGTATTCCTGCGCAGGATCGTTGGTCAGATTCTGAAAGGGCAGCGCCACCAGCATGGCTCTCCCGGCTTGAGGAGGCGCCTGAGATCCAGCTTGGGAACCATGGGAGCGGCTTTGAAGGATGGCCCTGGTTGCGAAGATCGCCCCAACGCCAACCAGCACAGCGATGGCCGATATCCAGCCAACCCTGCTCCATGACTTCGCAGCCGGAGCAGCCTGCCGGCCCTGGTTCGGCTCTTCACTCTCGACCAGCTCACGAACCGGGGCGATGAACCGGTACCCTCGTTTCGGAATCGTCTCAATGTAGCGGGGATTGTCGGCAGAGTCGCCGAGAAGCACGCGCAGCTTGCGGATGGCGGTGTTCAGTCCCTCATCGAAGCTGACATAGGTGTCGGCGGGCCAGAGCTTCGACTGCAACTCCTCGCGGGTGACCACCTGCCCTGGCCGCTCCAGCAACAAACGGAGGACCCGAAACGGCTGCTCCTGCAGCGGGACCCGGTGGCCCTCCCGCAGGACTTCACCGGACACCAGATCCACCTGAAAGAGACCGGTGCTGATTCTGCGCGCGGAGTGGGCGGGAGTGGGCATCCTCGCTGTCGAGGAACCGTATGTTAGCACAACGAATTCAGAGGAATCTGTAACCCATTCAGTGCTCGAGATTTAACAAGTCACGCAAAGATCATTCGGTCCTGCTTCGAACCTCGGCTATAAGCAGCAGACACGGCCTGCCGCGATTGCCGCTGTGAAGACGAGCGCGACGCCAGGCTTCAACCCATGGAGGAGGACATATGAGGACATTGGGAAAGATGAGTGTGCTGCTGGTTCTGGCTGGGCTCTTCGGAGCCAGCCGCGGGAACGCCCAAAGCACGTCGCGATTTTGCAACGACTGGCTCATTACCGGGGTCTACGGTTTCACCATCGAAGGCGCAAAGCTGGCCGGGCCAGGACCCACCGGCGCACAAGTGGGCGTCGCGCTCACTGAGTTCGATGGCCGGGGAGGTCTGAAGCAGATCGATGCGGTCACCATCGGAGGCGTCGAGGTGTCAGACTTCACGCATCCTGTCGCCACCGGAACTTACACAGTGAACGCCGACTGCACGGGCACGTTCACGATCAATTTCACCGACGGACGGCCGACGGTCTCGACGTGGTTTGTGGTTGTCGACAACGGAAGCGAGATTGACACCGTGGTCGCGGGCGTTCCCCCAGGCTCGGCCGGCGTGATCGCAACCCGAAGCATCGGGAAGCGCCGGTTCAGCTTCTTCTGAGCTGTCGACAGAAAGCCGCAGGGCCTGGCCACAGGGCAGAGGGGTGTATCCGGCGGTGGGTGGTTTCTACCCTTAACTAGATCGCCAACACCAGGGGGTTCGACCCCTCCGCAAACTGCTGATTCCACGGCAGGGCGGGGGGGGTCGCGACCCCCTCCCTCGCGTCAAACGGTTTTTCGCTGAACGCTCTCTCAGTTGGCCGCTGGCGGCGGGACTTCCATCGCTCCGGTGAGGTCGCTGACGCGGGCGACGTGGTGGCGGGCGCACCACTGCTCCAGCTCGGCGGCGATGCGTTCGGTGGCGCGCGGGTCGGCGTAGCTGGCGGTGCCGATCTGGACGGCGGTGGCTCCGGCGAGGAGGAACTCGACCGCGTCCTCGGGGGTGACGATGCCGCCGAGCCCGAGGATGGGGATCTGGACGGCCTTCGAGGCCTCCCACACCATGCGCACGGCGATGGGCTTGATGGCGGGGCCGGAGAGTCCGCCGGTGATGTTGGAGAGGCGGGGGCGCCGGGTTTCCGTATCGATGGAAAGGGCGAGGAAGGTGTTGACGAGGGAGAGAGCGTCGGCTCCGGCGCGCTGGGCGGTGCGCGCCATGTGCGCGATGGAGGTGACGTTGGGCGAGAGCTTGACGATCAGCGGGCGGGTGGCGCGGGCTTTGGCGCGGGAGACGAGGTCGAAGAGCGAGTCCGCGTCGGAGCCGAAGGCGATGCCGCCGTGTTTGGTGTTGGGGCAGGAGGCGTTGAGCTCGTAAGCGGCGATGCCTTCGGCGTCGTTGAGGCGGGCGATGACGGCGACGTAGTCGTCGATAGTGGCGCCGAAGACGTTGACGATGGCGGCGCAGCGCGGGTAGTGGCGCAGGGGCGGGAGCTTCTCCGCGATGAACTTTTCGACGCCGATGTTCTGCAGGCCGATGGCGTTGATCATGCCGGCGGCGGTTTCGATGAGGCGCGGGGCCGTGTTGCCAGCCATGGGTTCGGGCGAGATGCCCTTGGTGACGAAGCCGCCGATCTTTTTGAAGTGGACGATCTCCTCGAACTCGACGCCGTAGCCGAAGGTGCCGCTGGCGGCGATGACGGGATTGACGAGGTCAAGGCCGCAGAAGGAGACGCGCAT
This sequence comes from uncultured Acidobacteriaceae bacterium, assembly GCA_963819725.1. GTDB lineage: Bacteria > Acidobacteriota > Terriglobia > Terriglobales > Acidobacteriaceae > Palsa-343. The sequence continues at coordinate 98,070 of CAWFXK010000006.1, read as the reverse complement.
GTCGGGCTTCATGGTCGTTGCCTCCGGCAATGACCAGCGTTCAGCGTTCGGCGTTCAGCGTACGGCGTACGGCGTTCAGCGTTCAGAAACGGATCGCGCTGTGCGCGATGCCCACCCTGGTGCGCCAAAAGCGCGCGCACCAGAATGGGGCACCCGGAGCGTCTTGATGTCGCGATCATGGGTGGGTGGCTTTCGGTGTAGTCGGCTTCGGGGTGGTGGCGGGGTTGGCGGGTTTCGCTCCTGGTTTGGCGGGGCTGGTCGCAGCGGGGTGCTGAGCGGCGGCCGGATGATGGGTGCGGACCGGCGGCACCGGTTTGGGTTTGGGGTAGGTGACGTCGTCGGCGGGTTTGAGGGCCTGGGTGAGGATGTGCCCGACGGCGGCGGAGGGCTGGTTGATGCCAAGCAAGGCGGCGAAGGTGGCCGCGATGTCCACGGGCTGGACGCGGCCGTGGTAGATGCCGGGCGCGAAGGGCGCTCCGTAGAAGCCCATGGGGACGTGGCGGTCGTAGGAGTACGGGCTGAAGTGCGTGGTCTGGGCGGAGGACATGACTTCCATCTGAAACGCGGCGGGGATGACCATGACGTACCAACCGCCGTTGGGCGAATAGCTGTGGGCGAGGAGTTCTCCCCAGGCCGTGGGCGGGTAGGCTCCGTTGGCGAGCTGCTCGCGTGTGTAGCTGCGGAAGAGCACGGGATGCGGCGGCAGGCGGCTCTCCGAGGGCTGCGGTGGAGACTGGGTGTTGGAGGGGTTGGCGGGCGCGGCAGGCGGTGCATCGGAGGGCGGGGGCTCGGGTGGGGCGGGCGTGAGCGAGGCGACGGCAGCGGGCAGAAGCTGCTGGACGGCGGCTTCGGCTTCGGGTTCGTTGATACCGGCCTTCATGAACTCCGATGGGTTGAGGGCAAGGTAGGGGAGTTCCTGGTGCGGGAGGATGTAGTCGATCTTCTCGCCGGGAGAGAACTTCATATTGATGGCGTAGTCGAGGGCTTCGGTGAGTTTATCGAGGTCCCAGGTGCCGGCGTTGAGGCCGTATTTCGCGGAGGTGGCGGGAATGGGCGCGATGCCGTGGTCAGCCGAGAGCGCGATCCAGACGTTGCCGAGGCCGCCGGGGATGTTTTTGTCGAGCCAGTTGAAGAAGGTGTCGAGCTGGGTGTCGAGGGCGTCGACCATCTGGTGCTCGTAGTCGGAGTCGGGGCCGAGCTGGTGGCCGATGATGTCGTTGGCAGAGAGGCTGATGGTGACGAGGTCGGTGACGTCGCCCTGACCGAGCTGCTCGCCCTGGATGAGGGCTTCGGCGAAGTCGAGCTCGTAGGAGTTGGCGGCGGGGGTGCGGCCGACGAGGTCGTAGAACTGGGTGGTGTTGGGCGGGGCGTTGGCTTCCTGCACGGCCTGGGCGATGCGGCCGCTGGTGTTGAACGTGGTGGCCCAGGTGGGGAGCTGGGGCATGTAGAAGGTGGAAGTGACGAAGTAGCCGGAGGCGGGATCGATCCAGAAGGCTCCGTTGGCGGTGGCGCCGGCGGGAAGGATGGCGGCGCGGTCTTTTAAGGAGATGCCGTAGACCCTGGCCTGGCCCTGGGTGGCGAGGCGGAGCTCGTCGCCAACGGTGGAGGCCAGGAGATTGCGGGGCGAGGAGCCGGTGAGGTATTTGGCGGCGGTGGGCGGAGCGCCGGGCTGGTTGGCGGGGATGCTGGCGTCGGGCTCGCCGATAAGGCGGTAGTGCTCATCCTCAACCGAAGAGACGGGGCGATCCTGGTTGCGGGAGAGGTCCCACCAGTCGTTGGAGGAGATGCCATGGCCGTCGGTGTAGGCGCCGGTGCCGATGGTGGCGTGGCCGGGGGCGGTCTTGGTGTTGGCGTAGTCGTAGTAGCAGTCGGGAAAGTACGCGCCCTTCTGGAGGAAGAGGTTGAAGCCGTGGTTCTTGAAGTCGGCGCGCCAGCGGTCGAGGTAGTCGCCGCGGAACTGGTCGATGACGAGGATGATGGCGAGCTTGGGGTGGTCGTTGTAGGCGCTGGGCGGAGGCGGGACTTCTTTGGCGGCGCGAGCGGCGGCTCGGCGTGCGGCGGACTGAGCGTCCACCGGCGTGTCGGAGTGGGATCGTGCGAAGGCGAGAGGGGCGGCGAGGACGAATACGAGGAGGCAGGCGGGCAGACGTCTCATCATCATGTTCAGCGTATAGGGTAAAGCGTTTCGGTTAAAGACTGGTAGCGGGTGGAAGCTGAAGACCGGTTAGCTGGAAAGCGGTCAGCTAAAAGCCGGTCAGCTGATGAAGCGGTCAGCGAGGACCGCTCAGTTGTTCACAGGGCGTGGGGACAACCAGGCCGGTGCAGCGGCCATCTGGTCAGATAAGCCCCCGGGGTTCGAGGCCATGACCGTAGCCGTTCACCCTTCCGCGAAAATCAAGCGCCGGATTCACGTCACAGAGGCGGTCACCGCTGCTCTGATCGCGCTGGCGATGATCACCGTCCATCTGATGTTCTTCTTCTGGCCGTTCCGGTATCGAGAGGTACATCCGCTGCTGGAGCAGGTGTTTCAGAGCAAGGTGGTGGTGAGCCGCTATCACCGGACATATTTCCCGCATCCGGGATTTGTCGCCGAGGGAGTTACATTTTATCGGCACGGGGATACGCAGATTCCGCCGCTGGCGACAGTGGAGCGGATGACGGTGGCGGGGCAGTGGGGAATGCTGCTGTTTCATCCGCACCTGCTGTATGAGATCCGGCTGGAGGGTTTGCACGTGCAGATTCCGCCGGCGGGCACGAAGGCGCGGGGGATGGACTTCGACAATGGCGTGGTCGACACGTCGGAGTCGAAGCTGAAAATCGAAACGATTTGCGCGGATGGGACGGTGCTGGACTTCATTCGCAATGGGGACAGTCCAATCCGGTTCAACTTTCACGCGCTGCAGATTCATGACCTCGAGGCGGGGCGACCGATGGACTTTTCGCTGCGGGTGGAAACGCCGGGGCCGACGGGAACGGTGAAGGCGAGTGGCGCGATAGGACCGTTCCGGACCAACAGTTACGGGACGACCCCGCTGTCGGGGACTTACGTGCTGGAGAGCGCAGACCTGAGCCGGTTGCAGGGACTGGCCGGGCATGCGAAGGGCGGGGGGAAGTTTGCGGGAACGTTTTCACGGATTGAGGTGGGGGGGATCGCGGCGATCCCGGATTTTCGCGCAGGCGACGCGCACACGGTGCGACTGGACTCACAGTACCAGGTGGCGGTGAGCGGCCTGAATGGGGCTGTGCAGATTGAAAGCGCGCAGGTAAGGACAGGGAGCAGCGTAATCACGGCCAGTGGAACGATTGCCGGATCGCCAAAGCGCGCGGAGGTGCATTTTGCGACGCAGGGCGCCGAGGTGCAGGACCTGTTGCGCATGGTGGAGACGGCGGAGCCGCAGATGGCGGGCAAGGTGAACTTCGACGCGGAAGCGGAATTCTCGGCGGGGCCGCAGCGTTTTCTGGAGCGGCTACAGCTCAAGGGTGACGCCGCTCTAGCCGGGATGCGGTTTGTGGATGCGAAGAAGCGGCAGAGCATGGACGCGTTCAGCGCGCGGGTGCGGAAGGATGCGCCGGGGGGCGCGAAGACAGGCGGGGACGCGCCCGAGGTGACGCTTGCGGCACAATCGGAGACGCGGTTCGATCATGGGGTAGCGTATTTCCCGGCGATTCGGGCGGAACTGCCGGGCGCGGATGCGCGTTTGCACGGGACGTTTAATTTGCTGAACACGCAGATTCACCTGGAGGGAACGGTCGCGTTGCAGCGTGGGATCTCGCATGCGACCACGGGAGTGAAGTCGGTCCTGTTGAAGCCGCTGAGCCCATTCTTCAAAAAGAAGAATGCGGGCGCCGTGGTGCCGATTGCGGTGACAGGTACGACGGCGAAGCCGAAGGTGGGGGCGGATATTTTCTAAAGGCAGCCTGTAGCCTGTAGCCGGTAGCTGGTCGGCTAAAGAAGCGGTCATTCGCGCCTGGCACGAATCCCATGTCCCCAACAGCAGGGACATGGAGCACCCAGGGGTAGGGGGGACGGGCGAAGTCGCGCCGGCGACGAACTCCGTCCATTTCGTCACATTTCAATAATGTGGGAACCCTGATCCGTTACGCTGCGTAACAGATTTGGGCAGGGCCTGGGCGTGGTGTGTCTTGTCGAGCGAAAAAAAGACCCAGCACGTCTAAAGTGCACGGTCTGCCGATCAGTTCCTGGTTGATTACGCATTGAGGGGTGTGTATGGAGACGCTGGGGCGGAATCTTCGATTCAGTTTGCGGATGCTGGGACGCAATCCTGGCCTGACCTTCACGATACTGGTGACGCTGGCGCTGGGAATTGGCGCAAATACGGCGATCTTCACGGTGGATTATGCGACGCTGCTGGCGCCGATGCCCTATCCCCAGCCGGACCAGCTGGTGATGGTGTGGTCGAAGATTCAGGGTTTCCATAACGGCGTCTCTGCGGGGGACTACACGGACTGGAAAAACCAGGCGACGGTTTTTCAGGATCTGTGCGCGTGGACGGGCACCAGCTTCAATGTCGCGACGAAAGATCAACCAGAGTACATCCAGGCAAATACCTGGTCGGCGGGGATGCTGCAGATGATGGGCGAGCCGCTGTCGATGGGACGGTTCTTTCTGCCTGAGGAGGGGGTAGAAGGAAAGAATCACGTCGCGATCCTGACGCACAAGTTCTGGGTAAAGCTGGGCGCGAATCCCAACATCATCGGCACGACGTTACGGCTGGATGGAGAGCCGTACACGGTGGTGGGTGTGCAGCGGGCGGGTGTCTTCGACAAGGGGCAAGCAGATCTGACGGTGCCGCTGGTCTTTAAGCCGGAGCAGCTGAACCATGACTTCCACTGGCTGCTGGTGATGGGGCGGCTGAAGCCGGGGGTGACGATCAAACAGGCGCAGCAAAACATGGACGCGGTGACGAAGCACATCGCGGAGCAGTATCCGAAAAGCGACAAGGGATGGGATTCCTGGGTGGAGCCGCTGAAGGACGACTTTCTGCCGAAGGAACGGATTCAGATGTTGTGGATGCTGCTGGGGGCGGTGGGGTTCGTGCTGCTGATCGCGTGCGTGAACGTTGCAAACCTGCTGCTGGCGCGGGGCATGACGCGGCAGAAAGAAATGGCGGTGCGCAGCGCGATGGGTGCGGGAAGGAAAACGATCTTCGGGCAGTTGCTGACGGAGAGCGTGCTGCTGGCTCTGGCCGGCGGCGCGCTGGGGGTGGGTGTTGGCTATGCGATGCTGCAGGGACTGATCGCGGTGATGCCACAGGACACGCTGCCGTATGAGGCGGACCTGCGGCTGAATGTTCCGATTCTGTTGTTCACGGTGCTGGCGACGACGATAGCGGGGGTGCTGGCCGGATCGATGCCGGCGTGGTACGCGTCGCGGATCGACCCGGCGGAGAGCCTGAAAGAGGGCGGGCGAACGGGAACCAGCGCAGGGAAGCACCGGCTGCGGCGGGTGCTGGTGGTGGGCGAATTTACGCTGGCGCTGGTGCTGCTGGCCGGCGCCGGACTGACTCTGCACAGTTTCTGGAACCTGAATCGGGTTGATCTGGGGGTGAAGACCGATCACGTGCTGACGTTCTACTTGCCGGTTCCGGATCAACGCTCGAAAGACCCGGCACAAATAAGTAGCTACTACCGTGACATATTGTCGCGCATCGATGCGGTGCCGGGAGTCCAGCATGCATCGGCAGAAACCGGGACTCCGCTCTATGGAGCGGGATTCGGGATGCCGTTCACGGTGGTGGGTGGACCGACGTATGCCGATCCTTCACAGAGACCGGGAGCCGGATTCGGGATGATAACGCCGGACTATCTGGCCACTTTCGGCATTCGGCTGGTGCGGGGGCGGCAGATCAACGACCAGGACACCGCGAGCAGCGTGAAGGTCATGATGGTCAATGAGAGCTTCGTGAAGTCGTACCTGAAGGGAAAGGACCCGCTGCGGGAGCGCATCTCGGTGGAGCAGCTGATTCCGGGAGTACAGAAGCTGGGGTCGGCGCAGGAGTGGCAGATTGTGGGGGTTTATCACGACGTGCACCGCGCCGATCGGCACGAGCACCTGGAGGAGATGCTGATTCCGTTCTGGCAGATTCCATGGCCGCAGGCGGGGATCGGCGTGCGCACGGCTGAGGATCCGTTGTCGATGCAGAGGAGCATCGCGAACGCAGTGCACTCGGTGGATCCGGATATCGCGCTGGCGCAGCCGGAGACGCTGGAGCAGATTCGCACCCGGACGATGTCAGACGAGAAGTTCACTCTGATTCTGTTCGGGACGTTTGCGGTGGTGGCGCTATTCCTGGCGGTGCTGGGAATCTATGGCGTGATGTCGTTCAGCGTGGCGCAGCGGTCGCATGAGCTGGCGCTCCGCATGGCGCTGGGGGCGACGCGAGGACGGCTGGTGGGGATGGTGGTGCGGGAGGGCGTGATTCTGGCGGCGGTGGGGTTAGGTCTGGGCCTCGTGGGCGCGTACTTTGTGGGGCGGGCGATGCAGAGCATGTTGTTCAACGTGCATCCGCTGGATGTGCTGGCATTTGCCTCGGTAGGGCTGGTGCTGATGGCGTCTGCGGTGCTGGCGTGTTATTGGCCGGCACGACGGGCGGCGTCGATTCACCCGATGCAGGTGCTGCGGATGGAGTGAGGGGAAGCTGAGGCCAGCTGAGGTGCGGCAAGCTAAGGTGCGGTCGGCTAAAAAGCGGTTAGCCAAGAAGCGGTCAGCTAAGAACCGGCCAGCTAAGAAGCGGACCACGGGAAAGCGATTGGGTGGTGAAACGATAGCGGACGTCTGTACACTCTACCGGGTCGGCCGGAGTTGCTCTGCCTGGGGAAGTGGCGACGCTGAAACTGAACCGAGGAGAAGAGCACATGCCGAAGTTTGTCATCGAGCGGGAGATTCCGGGGGCGGGAAAACTGACGAAGGATCAGCTGCAGGGGATTTCGCAGAAATCGTGTGGAGTGTTGCGCGAGCTGGGGCCGCAGGTGCAGTGGGTGGAGAGCTTCGTAACCGATGACAAGATTTACTGCATCTACATTGCGCCGGATGAGGCGATGGTGCGGAAGCACGCGTCGATGGGCGGGTTCCCGGCGAACAGCGTGGCGCAGGTGCGGAGGATGATCGATCCGACGACGGCGGAGTAAGACAGCTGAGAAGCGGTTAGCTAAGGTCCGGTTAGCTAAGAGCGGCGGTGACCTTCGCGTTTCGTGCGGCAACATTCGCGGTTGAAATCGGGGCGCAGGCAATAGACTCGTTCGGATGAGGAGATTTCCTGTAGCGCAGGGATTGCCCCTGTCGCGCGTCGAGGATCGGGCGATTCCCGCGCCGCTGCTGTGGGCAGCGGTGGTGGCGCTGCTGGCGGTGCAGGCCGTGCTGGTACTGGCGATGGTGCATCGCGAGTCGCTGACGTTCGACGAAGGCGATCACATGTTCGCCGGGTACATGATGTGGAAGACCGGCGATTACGGGCTGAATCCGGAGCATCCGCCGCTGGTGAAGCTGCTGGCGGCGGCGCCGATCCTTGGCGAGAAGTTGTGGATTCCACCGCTGCAGGGGCGCGAATTTAAAAAGGAAGCTTATCTCGACGGGCGGGACTGGCTGGCGAAGAACGATGGGGCGAGCCAGCGGCTGGTGTTCCGGATGCGGATGGCGGCGGGACTGCTGGCGTGGGGCCTGTCGCTGGTGGTGTTCTTTGCGACGCGGGAGTGGTTTGGGGACGGCGCGGCGCTGATGGCGATGACGCTGGTGGTGTTCGATCCGAACATCATGGCGCACTCGGCGCTGGTGACGACCGATGTGGGTGTATCGCTGGGGTTGCTCGCGTCGGTGTGGACGTTTTACCGTTTTGCGCGCAGGCCGACGGTGGTGCGGCTGCTGGTGGCGGGCGTGGTGGCGGGGCTGCTGGCGGCGACGAAGCACTCGGGGATCCTGCTGGTACCGATGCTGGTACCGGCGATGATCTGGGAAGTTGTGGCGGCGGAGCGCGGCGAGCGCGGACGGCAGGCGGCGCGCATGGTGAGTGGATTTGTCGCCATCGTGGTGGTGGCAGCGGTGGTGCTGTGGGCGTTCTACGGGTTCCGGTACGCGTCTCGGCCGCCGGGTTTGCCGGGTACGAGCCTGGCCGAGTACGTGCAGCCACTGGCAGGCTTCGATCAGGCGGTGGTGATGACGGTGGCGCGGTTCCATCTGCTGCCGGAGTCGTACCTGATCGGGCTGGCGGATGTGAAGCGGATGGCGCAGTTCTATCCGACGTTCGCTCTGGGCAAGGTGTATGCGCACGGGCGCTGGTGGTATTTCCCGATTGCGATTTTGATCAAGACGACGCTGGGACTGCTGGTGCTAAATGCGCTGGCATTGTGGGCTGCGGTGACGGGGAAGATTGGACGGGCGCGCGAGGTGTTCTACGTGTTGTCGCCGGGCGCGGTGTACCTGGCGATTGCGATGGCGAGCGGCATCGACATTGGGGCGCGGCATGTTTTGCCGTTGTATACGCTGGCGGCGATTTTCGCAGGGGCCGGAGCGGTGGCGCTCGCGCGCGGGTCGAAAGCGTGGGCCGGACTCGTGATTGCGCTGGTGGCGGTGCATGTAGCGTCGTCGATGGTGAATTATCCGCAGCAGATGGCGTATGCGAATGAGGCGTGGGGCGGCGCGAAGAACACACACAATCTGCTGAGCGACGCGAATGTGGACTGGGCCCAGCAGCTGTATCAGGTGAAAGCGTGGCAGGACCGCCATCCTGGCGAGGAATGCTGGTTTGCTTACTTCGCGCGGCCGGAGATCGATCCGGGGGTGTATGGGATCACGTGCCATGCGTTGCCGAACGCGGACACAGGATGGCTAGGGGAAGGGCAGGAGATTGTGCCGCCGGTGGTGCACGGGGCGGTGTTAATCAGCGCCGGCGATTTGAGCGGATGCGAGTGGCCGGACGGACGGATGAATCCGTATCGGGGGCTGCAGCATGTGGCGCCGTCGGAGACGATCGAGGACAGCGTGTTTGTGTATCGGGGAGAGGGAGGAGAAGGAGTGCATCTGGAGCAGGCGGCGGCGCTGAGCCGGGTGCAGATGGCGAGGACGCTGCTCGCGCAGCACGAGACGGCGAAGGCGCTGGCGCTTGCGCGCCAGGCGGTGGCGATTACGCCCGGGGATCCGCAAGCCCAGAGGGCATTGGCGCATGCAGAGGCTGCCGCCGCAGGCCGATAGCGAGCGGGACTCGGTGGCGGAGCCTACTGAAAGATCCATGGATCGCGCTTGGCGCGATGCCCACCCTGATCGCGCCAAAGACGGGCGCAATCAGAATGGGGCAGCCGGTGGGTGAACTGGTGGACGGCGGGTGCGTATCCTGATCACAGAACACTTCTGAATTGCGATGGCAAAGGGACCGGCACAAACGAGCGGCCGCAAGGGACCGAGCTTCCCTCAGAGCGTGGGACGTTTTTGGCAGCGGGTCACGGCGGGGATGCAGATGGAGGAACTGTGGAAGCAGTTCCGCACCGATGCGCGGACGAGCTACCGGCTCTATTCGCAGGAAGTGGATGCGACGCGCGGCGCGGGAATGCCAGGCGGACGACATATTCTCGAAGTCGCGAAGCAGTTCTTCTGGGCGTTTCTGGAGAAGCTGACACCGGCTCGACGGCTGCTTCTGCTGGTGGCGATGGTGCTCACGTTTTTGCCAGGGAGCCAATGGCACTGGAAAGCGGGGCACGGCGACTTCGGCTTCTCGACACCGGATCTGCGGTTCTATGGCGCTCTGCTGATGTTCGCTCTGCTGATTATGGAGGTCGGGGATCGCGTGGTGATGAAGCGCGATCTGCAAATCGCGAAGGAGATTCAGGCGTGGCTGCTGCCGGCGCAGCCGCCCCAGGTGCCGGGGCTGGAAATTGCGTTCGCGACGAAACCGGCGAACACAGTGGCTGGCGATTACTACGACGTATTTGCGAGGCCGGGATCGGAGGGTAAGACCTGGCTCATCGCGATTGCCGATGTGGCGGGGAAGAGTGTGCCCGCGGCGATGCTGATGGCGACGTTCCAGGCGAGTTTGAAAACGCTGAGCGACACGCCGGGGGCGCTGACGGAACTGGTGAGCCGGATCAATCGCTACGCGTGCAGCAACAGCCAGAACGGGCGGCGGTTCACGACGGCGTTCATCGCGGAGTACGAGCCGGAGACGCGCAGACTGATCTACGTGAATGCAGGGCACAACAATCCCATCGTGCTGCGGAGGTCCGGCGCGGTGGAGCGGCTCGATGTGGGTGGTTTACCCCTGGGAGTGGTGGATGGGGCTCCGTATGCGTCGGGCGAGGTGGTGCTGACGGTGGGCGACTGGCTGGTGGCGTTCACCGACGGCGTGGTGGAGGCGGAGAATCCGGCGCTGCAGCAGTATGGCGAAGAGCGGCTGCTACAGATGGCACGTTGGGGCATCAATCTGTCGCCGAAGGTGCTTCTGGATTACTTGCTGGCGGATGTGGATCGATTCGAGAACAATGCGCCGCAGCACGACGATATAACTTGCATGCTGGTGAAGGCGAGCTAAGGGGCGGTTAGCCAGGGTCCGGTTAGCTAGAGAAGCGGTTAGCGGCAAAACTGTGGTGATCTTGCGGGTTGTTCCGAATTGCGTTCGGATTGTTTCATGAAGACGCGTCATTTTCGGGATCTGCTGGTTTGGCAGAAGGCGATGGTTTTGGCGGAAGCTGTTTACACGCTTTCGGAGCGGTTCCCAAAGAAAGAGGTGTTTGGCCTGACGGCTCAGATGCGGCGTTGCGCGGTTTCTGTTCCAAGCAATATTGCCGAAGGCCACGGTAGGCTCAGCGACCGTAATCTCGCTCTGTATCTCGGCTACGCGCGTGGTTCGCTGTATGAGCTGGCGAGCCAGACGGAACTGGCAGTCCGGCTAGGATTTTCTGAACAGGGCAGCGCGCAAACGGTTTTGGAACAGATCGATGAGGTGGCGCGAATGCTGAACGGACTTCTGGCGAAGGTGAACAGCAGTGGGAGCTAAGGTCCGGTTTGCTAAAGCCCGGTTAGCTGGTGAAGCGGTTAGCTAAAGTCCGGTTAGCGTAGGCTTCATAGAATCGCCTCGGCTGGGCATTTGGGTAAAGTAAACGCCACAACCTGGTCGTGCGTACGAGAACTCTCCAGTCTTCATTTCGACTGGCCGTCTTTCCGCTGACCGGAGTTTCGTTAACCGGAGTTCAGCTAACCGGACTTTAGCTAACCGCTTCTTAGCTAACCGCCCTTTAGCTCGCCGCACTGGCTATGCCAGCGCGGCGTTGACGTTCTCGATGGCTTCATCGATTTCCGCGGTGTTCTTGTAGCCGACGGTGACGGCGTCTACTTTGGCGTTTTGGAACGCGAAGCGCATGGCTCTTTGGCGATCTTCGCGATTGAAAGCGCCTTCGCCGACGAGCTTCATGCTGATGACGCCCTGGCCGGCGGCACGTGCCGCGTGGATGCGCTCGACCACTTCTGGGACGTTGCCACGGCCGGGACCATCGGCGATGGGGGTATCCATGCGGGTGCCGTTGTGGTTGCAGCGAATCATGGAAACCTGGAGCCAGTTGAAGGTGGGGACCTGGGCGAGGGCGGGCAGTCCGTGGACGGAAGCGCCGCGCGCGAGGACGACTTTGCGGTCCTGGGCTTTCTCAATGGCGCCCTGCCAGCCGGTGGTTTCGTGGGGCCATTCGGGGCCGCGCTGCCAGTGGAGGAGCATCACATCGAAGTAGTCGGAGTTGATCTGCTTGCGCAGCTCGTCGATGCGCTGGTGCGGATCGGCGCCGTCGAATGTCGTCACCTTGGTCATGAGCTGGTAGCTGTCGCGGGGGATGCCTTTGAGCGCGATGCCGAGCATGGTGTGCATGTTGTCGTAGGAGTCGGCGGTTTCGAAGAAGCGGATGCCGTTGTCATAGGCGTGGCGGACGAGGCGGTTAAAGCCTTCCTGTCCGATTTCGCGCTGGACGGCGCCGCTCATGCTACCGGTGCCGAAGGCGAGGCGGGTGACTTTGACGCCTGATTTGCCGAGGGGGACGAGGTCGGTGGCGCGGCGGGTTTCAGCAGAGAGGGGAACGTTGCTGAGGGTGGCGGCGGCGCCGGCAGCGGCGGTGGCTTTAAGGAAATCGCGGCGGGAGTAGCGGGACATGGTGGGGACTCCTCCGATTTTGCCAGCGTAGCACGGAAGGGCAGGGAGGAGGGAGCAGGGAGGAGCCTGTAGAGATCGACTTGCGCGTGGGTTGCTGGCCGACTATCGGCTCGGTTTTTTTGCCGGAGCAGCGACTGCGGTGATCTGCAGCTTGTTATCGAAGCGGATGGCGTTCTGAACGAGACCGGTGGGGAAGGACTCTTCGAGGGCGCGGAGCTGGCGTTCGGTGAGTCCGGGAACGGTGACTTCGACCTGGAAATCGCCGAGATGGAGGGCACGCGGGGAGGGCTGGGTCCGGGTGCGAACGGCGAGTCCCTTCGTGGGAAGGCCGTGAGCCGTGAGGTATTGCGCGACAACCTGACCGACGCACCCGCCGAGCGAGGCGAGGAGGAGTTCGGCCGGAGACATCCCCTGGTCGGTAGCGCCGTCTTCGACGGGCTGGTCGAGGACGACACGATGGTGGCGGGCCTGGGCGGTGAAACGTGATCCCCCGTCGTGATAGAGCGAGATTTCCAAAGACGCACTCCTGGCTTGCACGTTGGAGTGCACGCCGGTGACCATCGCCAGAGCCGCAGGAATCGGCGCGAATTGGGGAAAGGAGCGAACTGATAGAGGAGCGGGGGTGCGCGACAGGGCACGAATCGAACGTTGGTTGCGCGAAATGACGCAGGCAGGTGCCAGGCGCAAGGGAGCGCGGGTACACTACAAGCCTGTTCCCCATGAAGAGTCGGAATCCCAGCAAAGAAGGGACGACTGAGGCCCCCGGTCAAGCTTCTGCCGCATCGGCGAAAGCTGAGAGCGAGGCGTCTGCGGCCACGCAGACGGAGCTGATGCGAGCGCTGGTGGACAACCTGGACGAAGCGGTTGTGGTGCTGGGACGCGAGGGGCAGGTGCAATTTGTGAATGCGGCCGCGGAGCGGTTGTACGGCATCGATCCGCAGGGGCCGCGGGTGGCGCAATGGAGCGAAGCGTACGGGATCTATCTGCCCGATCACCAGACTCTGTGGCCGGCGGAAGAACTGCCGGGGGCGGTGGCTCTGCGCGGGCAGACCGTGGACGGGGATCAGTACGTGCGGCCCGCGGGAGCCGTGGCGGGGTACTGGATCCGGGTCCGGGCACGGCCGCTTTTTGACGACAGGGGCGAGGTCCAGGGTGCGCTGCTGACCTGGAGAGATGTCTCCGATGAGAAGAAGACAGCGGAGAGCCAGCGGAGGCTGCTGGCGATCGTGGAGAACACGCCGGACCTGGTGAGCCTGACGGATCCGACGCTGAAGACCAGCTACGTGAACCGCGCCGGGCGGGAGCTGCTGGGGCTGGGAGAACACGAGGACGTGAGCCGCTACCCGGTCTTCGATACGGATTTCGAGGATCAGAAGGAGCGCTTCGATTCCGTGATTCTGCCAGCTCTGTTACGGGGCGAGGCCTGGACCGGGGAGTTCCGGCTGCTGCACCGGCGCACGGGCGAGCCAATTACGGTGGATATGCGGGCGTTCGGGGTGTTCGGGGCGTACGGGCAGCTGCTGGGATTTGCGGGCATCAGCCGGGACATCACGGCGCGGCGGCAGGCGGAGGAGACGCGGCAGCGGCTGGCATCGATCGTGGAGTTCTCTAACGACGCGATCATCAGCGAATCGCTGGAGGGAGCGATCACGACGTGGAACCGCGGGGCGGAGCTGGTGTTCGGTTACACGGCGGAAGAAGTGGCAGGGAAGCCGGTCACGATGCTGGCATGGCCGGGATACGAAGAGGACATGCGGGAGTTGCTGCGCCGGGTTGGAACAGAAGACGTAGTGGAGCACTACGAAACGCTGCGGCGGCATAAGGATGGAAGGCAGCTGGTGGTCGCTCTGACGCTGTCGCCGGTGCGCGACGATACGGGGAAGCTGATCGGGATTTCGAAGATCGCACGGGATATCACGGAGCAGAAGAGACAACAGGAGCAGGGAGAGCGGCAGGCGCAATTGCTGGATCAGGCGTATGAGCCGATCCTGGTGCGGGACCACCAGGACCGGATTGTGTACTGGAACAAGGGCGCGGAGCGGTTGTACGGGTGGACGGCGGGCGAGGCGATGGGGCGGGCGAGCCATGAAATGCTGCAGACGACTTTTCCGGAGCCGCCGGAGGAGATCGCGAGGAAGCTGGAGCGTGAGGGGCACTGGGAAGGGGAGCTGGTGCATCGGACCCGCAAAGGCGCGCGGGTGACGGTACTGAGCCGGTGGATCCGCGAGCTGGGGGTGGCGGAGCCGCACGTGATGGAAACCAATGTCGATATGTCGGAGCGGCAGCAGCGCCTGGCTGCGGAGGAGCAGGCGCGGCTGGAGCGGCGATTCCGGCAGTTGCTGGAGGCGGCGCCGGACGCGATCGTGGAGGTGGCGGCGGACGGGAAGATCGTGCTGATCAATCGGGTGGCTGAGGAGATGTTCGGGTATGTGCGCGACGAGCTGCTGGGGCAGCCGGTGGACGTTCTGGTGCCTGACGCAATTCGGCATACGCACTACCGGCACCGGGACAGCTATCTGGAACAGCCGCGGACGCGGCCGATGGGGACGGGGCTGGATTTACATGCGCGGCGGCGGGACGGGTCGCTGTTTCCGGTGGAGATCAGCCTGAGCCCGATCCAGACTGAAGGCGGGATGCACGTGACGGCGGTGATCCGCGACGTGACGGAGCGGAAGAGCGCGGAGAAGGAGGTGCGGCGCCTGCAGCAGCAGTACACGGCGGAACTGGAGGCGCGGAATCGCGAGGCGGAGCGGGCTAACCGTCTGAAGAGCGAGTTTCTGGCGAGCATGAGTCACGAGCTGCGAACGCCATTGCACACCATTATCGGGTTTTCCGAACTGCTGCAGGAGGGACACGACGGCGATCTGAACGAGCGGCAGCAGCGGTTTGTGGGGCACATCCGGCGCGACTCGGAGCACCTGCTGGAGCTGATCAACGACGTTCTGGATCTGAGCAAGATTGAGGCCGGGCAGCTGGTCCTGAAGAAGGAGGCGTATCCGCTGGCGCGCAGTGTGGGCGAGGCGCTGGATGCGATTCGTCCGGGCGCGGTGGCGAAGGGCATTTGCGTTGAGGAACTGGGCGAGCGGAATGCGATGGTGGACGCCGATCCGCTGCGGGTCAAGGAGATGCTCTATAACCTGCTGAGCAACGCGGTGAAGTTCACTCCGGAAGGCGGGCGGGTGTGGGTGGAGATCCAGGAAGATGTGGGCTTTGCGCGGGTAACGGTGGGGGATACGGGAGTGGGGATTCCACACGAGGAGCAGGAGAATATCTTCGACAAGTTCTACCAGGTGGGAAACACGACGCGCGGGGTGCGCGAGGGGACAGGGCTGGGCTTGTCGATCACCAAGGAACTGGTGCAGATGCACGGCGGCTGGATTGAGGTGGACAGCAGGCCTGGGGAGGGCAGCCGGTTCACCTTCACACTACCCACTGCCGTAACCGGGGCGTAGGATGGCTGCATCTGTCCCCAGGCCCGAATCGACCGATGTTTGTGTGTGCTCGCATCGCTGAGCCTGCTGGAGGCGGAGTACGCGCCATGACGATTGCTCCGAGAAAGCCGCTGATCCTGATTGCCGACGACCGGCCGAGCAGCCGTGAGCTGCTGCGGCTGGTGCTGGAGCGGGCGGGGTACGAGGTGCTGGAGGCGGAGGACGGGCACCAGGCGCTGGAGCGGGCGCGGGCCGGGAGCCCTGATCTGGTGTTGCTCGATCTGCAGATGCCGGGACTGGACGGGTACGGTGTGCTGGCTGCACTGCGCGCTGAGGCGCGCTTCGCGCAGCTGCCGGTGCTGGCCCTGACTGCGAGCGCCATGCGCGGGGATCGGGAGAAGATTCTCGAGGCGGGTTTCACCGACTATCTGGCGAAGCCTGCGGCACCGGAGCTGGTACGGGAGACGGTGGCGCGTTTGCTGGGGGAGCGGGTCAGCTGAGAATCAGCTAAGAAGCGGTTAGCTAAAGTCCGGCTAGCTAAGGAGAGCTTAGCGAGGATCGCGCTTTGCGCGATGCCCACCCTGATCGCGCCAAAGGCGGCGCGATCAGAATGGGGCACCCGGAGTTTTCTTCAGAACAGGCCGTACTTTTTCATTTTGTAGCGGAGGGCATCGCGGCCGATGCCGAGCGTGCGTGCGGCGTGGGACTGATTGCCATGTGCTTTTTCCAGAGCGCTGAAGACGAGCTGGCGTTCATGCTCGGCGAGAGAGGCGTCTTCGGGGATGCTGGCGGAAGAAGGGGGTAATAGCGCTGACGCAGTGGCGACAGGCTGAGCGGGTTCGTGCGAGGAGTTGGCGGCTGGGTCGCCGAGAAGAGAAGCGGGAAGATCGCCGGCGTCGATCTCGTCGCTTTCGGCCATCATGGCGGCGTGGCCGATGGCGTTCTCCAACTCGCGAACATTGCCGGGCCAGGCGTGGCGGTCAAGGACAAGGCGGGCGCGTGGGGAGAGTCCGCGAATCTGCTTGCCGAATTGCTGGGAGAATTTTGCGACAAAGTGCTGGACGAGGAGCGGAAGGTCTTCTTTGTGGTCGGCGAGCGAGGGGACCGGAATTTCGACCATGGCGAGGCGGTAGTAGAGGTCCTCGCGAAAGAGCTTGTCGGCGACGGCCTGGCGCAGGTTGCGGTGCGTCGCGGCGATGACGCGGACGTTGACCTTGCGGGTCTGGAGCGAGCCGACGCGCTGGATCTCCTGGTTTTGCAGGGCGCGGAGGAGCTTGGCCTGGGTGGCGAGGGGCATGTCGCCGATTTCGTCGAGGAAAAGCGTGCCATCGTTGGCGGCTTCGAAGAGGCCGGGCTTGTCGCGGTCGGCGCCGGTGAAAGCGCCGCGGACGTGGCCGAAGAGCTCGGACTCGAAAAGGGTCTCGACAACGGCAGAGCAATTGAGGACGACGTACTGGCCTTTGACGCCGCTGCGCGCGTGGAGGGCGCGGGCGACGAGATCCTTGCCGGTGCCGGTAGCACCCTGAATGAGAGCGGAGCGATAGTGGGGCGCGATGCGGCGGATGCGCGCGAACATTTCGGCCATGCGCGGGCTGGAGCCGATGATGCCCTCGAACTCCGGCTCGGCGCCGAGCTGCTGGCGGCGGCGCGCGTCTTCGATGAGGCGGCCGATGCGTTCGCGCAGGATGGGCAGGTGGATAGGCTTTTCGAGGTAGTCGGCGGCGCCATTACGGATGGCCTGAACGGCAGTTTCGGTGGTGTAGTGCGCGGTCATGAGGACGACGTCGGTCGACGGGGCGATTTCCATGACGCGGTTGAGGACGTCGAGGCCGGACATCTCGGGCATGACGAGATCGGTGAGGACGAGCTGCGGGTGGTGACGGCGGATGAGGTCGAGGGCTTCGGTGGGACGCGAGGCGGTGTGGATGACGACGCCGGTCTGCTCGAGCGCGGTGGAGAGCAACTCGAGGCTGCCGGGGTTGTCGTCGAGGATGACGATGGAGATGTCCATGGGACAGGGAACGGGTTACAGGTTACAGGTTACAGGGAGCGGTAGACTGACGGGTGGCACGGAATCTCTACATCCTGGCAGGGGTGTTGCTGCTGTTTGCGGCGGGATGCCTAGTGATGGCGATGACGTCGGGGCGGTTTCAGCCGGCGCTGCCTGCGAATGGAACTCTGTGGAAGACTTCTGCGCTGTTCCTGACGGTGGGTGGACTGCTGGTCGGGCTGCTGGGCATCATGACCGCGCTGTTCGAGCAGGTCGACCGCCGCACCGAGGAACGGCGGATCGTGCGGCGAAGCGGTCGGCGGCCTGGCTCAGGTCATGGTTCGGGGGCCGGTTCAGGGCCGAGCATGCGCGGCAGATAGAATGGAAGCAGCGCGGATTTCGCGCCTGGAAAGCCATCAGAAGATATGTACGAAGTGACAGTGGAGCGCGGGTTTTCGTCCGGACATTATCTCCGCAACTACAAGGGGAAGTGCGAGAATCCGCATGGACATAACTACAAAGTGCGGATCACGCTGTGCGGCGAGACGCTGGATCAGGCGGGGCTGCTGCTGGATTTTCGCGACCTGAAGCAGGTGATGCGTCCGGTAATCGACCGGCTCGACCACCAGATGCTGAACGATCTGGAGCCGTTCACGACGATCAATCCGTCGGCGGAGAATCTGGCGCGGTATTTCTATGACGAGACGAATCAGCAACTGCGCGAGATGACAAAAGGCCGCGTGCGCGTGAAGGACTGCACCATCTACGAGACCGACACGACGACCGCAACGTATTACGAATAGCGGCTGTGGGGATGAGGTTGAGCGATATGGAAAGCCACTGGTGGATTGGACTGGGATGCGCTCTGGTTCTGATGGGAGTGGTGGGATGGTTTTCCTGGATCGTGAATCGGGCTGCCTCCCGCGATAAAGAGAAATGAAGGGCGCGCCGCTTGTATCTGATCGAAATTTATAAATCCATCCAGGGCGAGTCGAGCTTCGCCGGGGTGCCGTGCATCTTTGTGCGGCTGGCGGGGTGCAATCTGCGCTGCGCGTGGTGCGACTCGGAGTATACGTTCACCGGCGGTTACAAATTGTCGGAGGATGAGGTTGTCGCGGAGATCGAAAAGCTGGCTCCCGTAAAGCTGGTGGAGTTCACGGGCGGTGAGCCGTTGCTGCAGGAGCGGGAAGTGGTTCCGCTGATGGAGCGGCTCCTGGGGCAGGGGTACGAGCTGATGATCGAGACCAGCGGGGAGCGGCCGCTGGAGCGGGTTCCGCGGGCGGTACACAAGATTGTGGATGTGAAGTGCCCGGGGTCGGGCGAGGGCGGGAGCTTTCGGATCGAGAATCTGGAGGTCCTGACGGAGCGGGATGAGGTGAAGTTCGTCATTTCGAACCGCGGCGATTATGAATTTGCGCGGGATTTTATTCGTGAGCACGGACTGGATCGGCGGGCGGGGCAGGTGCTGCTGTCGCCGGCATTCTCGAAGACGCCATCGGGGACGCGGAGCACGGAGAATTGCGTGATGGATCCGCGAGAGCTGGTGGAGTGGATGCTGGTGGATGGGGTGCCGGGGCGGTTGAGTTTGCAGATCCATAAGTATGTTTGGGAGCCGCTGAAGAAGGGGGTCTAGGGGGCGGATCGCGCTTTGCGCGATGCCCACCCTGATGGCGCCAAATACGGGCGTGATCAGAATGGGGCACCCGGAATTGTACTAATTTGAAAGGGCGCTACACACCGACGGGAAAGGGCTTCGGTGAGGCGTCGTCGAGATTCGCGCCGGAGCGCCAGCGTTCGAAGCGGCCCTGGAGCAGAGAGAGCAAGCCCGTGTACCAGTAGCCGACCACGAAGAGCAGCAGGAAGGGGACGGTGAAGTAGTTTTCGTTCGCGACGGCGTACCAGATGCACAGAGCGAAGTAGGCTCCGATGAGGAGTTCGAGTAAAGGGATGAGGCCGAGGCGCTTGCGATACTTCGCGGCGCCTTTTGATTTTTCGCCCTTCTTCTGAACGCGGTATTTGGGCGTGCGTTTGAACGCGCTCTGGATCCCGAAGATTGCTTCCATGACGGCGATGGTGTTGGTGATGGTGAGGCCGATGCCGAGCGACATCAGGAACGGAAGATAGAGCAGGCACTTATACCAGTGCCGGGGATAAAGCTCCTTCTGCGAGACGAGATAGAAGGAGGAGATAGAAAACGTCGAGGCGGCGAACAGGGGGAAGTCGATGTAGAGCATCTCCCACCAGCCCTGATAGAAGCGGATGATCATGGCCGGCATCAGGAGCACGGAGAGCACGACCATAAGCGGGTAGCTGAGGTTGGCCGTGAGGTGATACCAGGCTTCGATCTTGACGCGCAGGGGGACGTCGGAGCGAAAGAGGCGAGGCAGAATTTTTTTGGAGGTCTGGATGAGGCCTTTGGCCCAGCGCTGCTGCTGGGTTTTGAAGGCGGTCATCTCGATGGGAACCTCGGCGGGGCACTCGACGTCCTGGAGGTATTTGAATTTCCAGCCGATGAGCTGGGCGCGGTAGCTGAGGTCCGTGTCCTCAGTGAGGGTGTCGTGCTGCCAGCCGCCGGCCTGGTCGATGACGCAACGGCGCCACATGCCGGCGGTGCCGTTGAAGTTGAAGAAGACGCCGGTGCGCGAGCGGGCGCCGTGCTCGAGGACGAAGTGGCCGTCGAGCAGAATGGCTTCAACCTGGGTGAGGAAGCTGTAGTCGCGGTTGAGGTGGGTCCAGCGGGTCTGCACCATGCCGATGGAGGGCTCGGCAAAGTGGTGGATCACGCGCATGAGCCAGTCGGGCGGCGGCGTGAAGTCGGCGTCGAAGATGGCGACGAATTCGCCGGTGGCGGTCTTGAGGCCCTCGTCGAGGGCACCGGCTTTAAATCCGACGCGGTTGGTGCGGTGGAGGTAGACGATGGGGTGGCCCATGGCTCTGTAGCGCTCGACGATGGCCTGAGCGACTTCTTTGGTTTCGTCGGTAGAGTCGTCGAGGACCTGGATTTCGAGCCGGTCGCGGGGGTATTCGATCTTGCAGATGGAATCGATGAGGCGGTCGACGACGAACTGCTCGTTGAAGATGGGGAGCTGGATGGTGACGCGGGGGAGTTCGGCAAAGCGCGATGGGGGCTCGTGCGTGGCATTTTTGCGGTTGCGATAGTAGAGCCAGACGAGGGTGTAGCGGTGGAATCCGTAGAGAGCGAGGACGATCATCACGGCGAAATAGGGGGCGAGGAGCGCCGTGTCAAAGGAGAAGAGCTGCCAGTGGTAGAGGTTCTGGAAGGTGTGGTCGCCGTAGTGGGTGCGGAGGTAGTGGCGGAGGTCGTTTTTGACGAAGAAGAGGGCGAGAGTTTGGGCGCAGGTCAGCAGGGATGCAGTGGCCGCGGCAAAGAGCATGAAGGAACAGGGTATAGCGGATAGCGATTAGCGTATAGAGAGGATCGCGCTTTGCGCGATGCCCACCCTGATCACTCCCAAAGCGGCGTGATCAGAATGGGGCACCCATTGGCGGAGTGTGTTTATTTCCTGCCGAAGCGGTAGACGATCCCCATGTTGCCGCCGAGGTTCTCCTGGAAGCTGGAGCCGTAGTTGGTGATGATCTCGTTGGCGGAGAAGCGGAAGGCAACGGAGGGGCTCAGGTTCCAATCGGCGGAGACGCCGCCGAGGAAGTTGAGGACGGTGGAGTCGGTGTAGAGTCCGACGAGCTGCGGCGGCAGGCCGTGGGTGCCGGTGCCGAAATTGCCGTGTCCGGCGCCGGCCAGCGCTTCAGCGGTCCAGCCCCAGTGCTGGCCCTTGAAGAACCGATAGCGCGGGCCGCCCATAAAGGTGTATTGGCTGATGCTGGGGTTGAAGACGGAGTAGGGGTTCGTGCCGGTGTAGGCGGTGCCGTAATAGCCGCGGAAGTCGGCGGAAACGCCGAGGTCGCCGTGGAAGTAGTCGGTCAGGTCGACGATCCAGCCGGCTTCGTTGATGCGCTGCAGGGAGCCGCCGGGCGTGAAGCGCAGAGAGCCGCCGCCGAAGTTCAGCTCATATTTGTGGCTGTAGGTCTCCTGGATGATCTGGCGGATGCGGACCTTGCGGCGGGCGTTGACGCGCGCCTGTGCCTCGCGAAGGACCTGGGTGCGGTCCAGGGGGGTGGACTGCTGCTCCTGGGTCTGGTCCGGAGGCTGGGCCTGCGGGGCGGCGGAAGGCTGCTGGGAGGAGGAATCCTGTGCGCGGATGACGGAGGGGAAAAGAAGAAGAAGCGCGAGGAGCGGATACACGGCGTATCCGGAGAACTTGCGAAAATGCATGAACCTGGGTGCCTCCACTGCTTAGACGAAAAGAAGAAGATTTTCTGCTGGATACAGGGTACTGAATACAGGGTACAGGGTACAGGGGGTAGGGTACAGGACCTGGCCTCGCGAATCCCGACGAGACACTCGTCGGGATTGCCGACGCTCGGGAGGTGGATTCGACTGCGCCCAGCTCGCGGAGCCGGACCTCGCTCACAATGACATGCATTGCGGAATCTTCATGGGCATGCAAGGATGCCGGGGAGGAATGCGGTTATTTTTAGGACTGAGGGTTGGAGCGGATGAGATTTCTGTTGGGGCTGGTCGTTGGGCTTTTGATCTTTCCGGTGTGCGGGTTGATCTACTTCAAAATGGGACATCCGCCGGTAGCGGTCGCGGACGTACCCCTTCCTTTTGAGAAGCAGATCGTCCATGTGCCGCTGTCTGCGCGCATCGAATCGGAGATGGCAAAGAGCGCGCCGATCGAGGCGAGTGCTACGAATCTGACGTCGGGCGCGCAGATCTATCGCGAGCACTGTTCGGCGTGTCATGGGCTTTACGGGCGGCCATCGCCGTATGCGGCACACATGTATCCGAAGGCGCCGCAATTATGGGCGCCGCACGGAAATGGCGTGGTGGGGGTGAGCGACGATCCTGTGGGCGAGACGGAATGGAAAGTCGTGAACGGAATCCGCCTGACGGGGATGCCGGCATTCGGCAAGGTGCTGAATGCGACACAAATCTGGCAGGTGTCGCTGTTGCTGAAGAATGCCGGGCAGCCGATGCCGGCCGATGTGACGAAACTGCTGACGACGCCCGTGGACTATGGGGTGGGGACGACAGCGGTGGCGGCGCCGGGTCAGGCGCAATCGACGAATCACTGAGGAGAACGAGCGGCGAGCCCGGATCGCGCTTGCACGAGACCATCCTCGCACATCCAGGGCAGGGTCGAGCACTAGGTGTGAGGTTTCAACAGGTTGTTCATCGGATCAAGAACTGGGAAGCTGGGTTTGCGAAGACTCAGAGATCCAGGAGACCCGATGGACTACCACCAGAATGCCCGACTGACGATTCACAGTCGAGAGCAGTTAGCCAGAAGAGTTGTGATGGAGGGATGCACGCTGAAGCAGGCGGCGGCCTGCTTCGGCGTGAGCGCGAAGACGGCGGCCAAGTGGGTGCGGCGTTTTCGCGAACAGGGTTCAGCCGGGCTGCGCGATCGCCGCTCGCGTCCGCATCGGCTGCATCGTCCGACGTCGGCCGAGCTGGTGGAACGGGTCGAACAACTGCGCCGCCAGCGCTGGACCGGGCTGCGCATCTCGCAGCAGACTGGGTTAAGCCGGGCCACGGTCAGCCGCATCCTGCGCCGGCTGAGGCTCAGCCGCATGCGCGATCTGGAGCCGAAGCCCGTGGTCAGGCGTTATGAGCACGCTGAGGCCGGGGATCTGCTCCACCTGGATATCAAGAAGCTGGGGCGCATTGCGCGGCCTTCGCACCGCGTAACCGGTGATCGTCGCGACTCCGTTTCCGGCATCGGCTGGGAGTATCTGCAGGTAGCCGTCGATGACCACTCCCGCATCGCCTTCTCCGCTCTTTATCCGGATGAGAAGCAGACTTCGGTGCTGGCCTTCCTGGCCGATGCGCTGGCTTACTATGCCCGCTTCGGCATCCGCTTCCGCGCCGTGCTCACCGACAACGGACCGGCCTATCGCTCCCATGCCTTCGCCCAGGCCTGCCGCGCACTGGGTCTGAAGCATCGCTTCACCCGTCCCTACACACCGCAAACCAACGGCAAGGCGGAACGGTTTATCCAGACTATTCTCCGCGAATGGGCCTACGCCCGTACCTATCAGAACTCAGACGAACGCAGCCAGGAGCTTCGCCCCTGGCTGCACCAGTACAACTGGCATCGACCGCATGGTAGTCTCGGCTCGTCGCCACCCATCAGCCGATCAGCTCTCGATCGGAACAACCTATTGAGACTCCACAACTAGGCTCTTCGGCCCGAGAATCACGTCCATTGCGTCCTTCCAGGACCCGCGATCCTCTAATGGGAAGCGGGTTCCTGAAGTGGTGCGCCTTCGGTGCGGGGGTCCGCGTATTGTGACGAGAATCACGGAAGCAGCAGTGCAGCCGCTCTTATGCTTGCGACTACCAGGCAATATAGGAGCAAAATGGTCGCAATTGCGTTATTATCGGATTTTGGGGTCGAAGAAGCGGACGAGCTGGACCTGTCCGGAGCATGGAAGTTGAGTCAATTGAGCGAATTGCCCATTGGGACCGTGGGGGTGGTCGAGTCGCTCGACCTGCCCGGCGAAATCCAGCATCACCTGATGCATATGGGGTTCGTGCCGGAGGCGCGGGTGATGGTGGTGCGGAGGGCGCCTGCGGGGGATCCGACGGTGTACTCGATTGACGGATTTGAAGTCGCGCTGCGGCGCGACACGGCGGGGGCAATTCGGGTTCGGGAGTACATCCGCGAGGGGCAGGGGCTGAGTACGGGGCAGGGATGAGCGATTGCTGCGAGACCACGGCGACGATTGAGGTTCCCCTTGAACCAAGGGTTGCCGGACGAATTCGGACGGTGGCGCTGGTGGGCCCGCCGAATTCGGGGAAGTCGACGCTGTTCAATCGACTCACGGGGCTGCGGCAGAAAGTGGCGAACTATCCAGGCGTAACCGTGGAGCAGCGCGTGGGGCGCCTGAACGGGATTGGCCGCGGCGATCTTACGCTGATCGATCTGCCGGGAATCTACGGGCTGGACAGCTATTCAGAAGATGCACGGGTAGCGGTGGATGTGCTGCACGGCGAGATGCCGGGCACGCCGGCGCCGGACGCGATCCTGCTGGTGCTGGACTCGCTGCAACTGAGAAGACAATTAATGCTGGCGGCGCCGGTGCTTGCGCTGGGACTGCCGACCCTGGTGCTGCTGAACATGAGCGACGTGATGGAGGCGCGGGGCGGTCGCGTCGACACTCTGGCGCTGGCCCAGGAACTGGGCGTACCGGTGGCGAAGATCAGCGCGACGCGCGGCACGGGGCTCGATTCGATCACGCAGTTCCTGAACCGCAAGGCGGAGCCCGAGAAGCCGGTGGCACCAGCCGCGGGTCGCATCGAGCTGCCGGTGATGGGCAATCCACGGTCGTATCGGCAGTGGGCCACCGGCATCAGCACGCGGACCAAGTACAAGGCCCCGCTTTCAAGTGCGTGGACGAAACGCATCGATGGCGTACTGCTGCACAAGGTTTGGGGGCCGCTGGTTTTTCTGGCGGTGGTATTTGCGGTGTTCCAGGTGGTGTTCTCGATCGGGCAGCCGCTGAGCGATGGGTTTGGGAATCTGCTGAACGCGGGGGGGGACAGGATTGGGGCTCTGCTGGGTCACAACTGGGTGGAATCGCTGCTGATCGATGGGGTGTGGCGCGGCGTGGCTTCGGTGCTCGTCTTTTTGCCACAGATATTGTTACTTTTTCTGTTTATCGGCGTGCTGGAGGATTCCGGATACCTGGCGCGCGCGGCTCTGATCGCGGATCGCGTGATGCGATCGATCGGGCTGAACGGGAAGGCGTTCATTCCACTGCTGTCGGCGTATGCGTGCGCGGTGCCGGCGATCATGGCGACACGGACCATCGAGAATAAACGCGACCGCTTTGCGACGATTCTGGTGGCTCCGTTCATGACCTGCTCGGCGCGGCTGCCGATTTACATGCTGATGATCGCGGCATTCATTCCGAACACGCCGCTGCTGGGCGACTTATTCGGGTTGCGGGCGGCGGTGATGCTGTCGTTGTATGTGCTTGGATTCGTGGCGGCGCTGGGGACGGCGCGGCTGCTGAAGTCGTCGATTCTGAAGGCGTCCTCGGCTCCGTTCATCCTGGAGCTGCCGCAGTATCGGCTGCCAACGGTGCGCTCGCTGAGCCTGCGGCTGGTGGATCGCGGCAAGGTGTTTCTGCGCCAGGCGGGCACGGTGATTCTGGCGGTGACGCTGGTGCTGTGGGTGCTGAGCCATGTTCCGTTCCACACGGATCTGACGACCAGCGTGATTGGGCGTCTGGGGCACTTCATTGAGCCGGCGATTCAGCCGCTGGGCTTCAACTGGAAGATCGGGATCGGACTGCTGACCTCGGTGGTTGCGCGCGAAGTAATTGTGGGCACGCTGGGGACACTGTACGGCGCCGATCCGGCAACGCAATCGCTGGGGCTGCAGGCGGCGCTGCGGCATGATCTGACGCTGGGCGGTGCGATGGCACTGGTGGTGTTCTTCGCGTTCGCGATGCAGTGCACTTCTACGCTGGCGATTGTGCGGCGGGAGACGAACAGCTGGCGCTGGCCCGCGCTGCAGTTTGTCTACATGAGCGTGCTGGCGTATCTGGCGGCGCTGGCGACGAACCAGGCGATTCTGCACTTTGTCAGATAGCTGAGGAGCGGCTCGGTTCCTGGTGGGCTTTGGCTGTCTGTCATCTGTCTGTAACTTCTTGTTGATCCGATTTTCATCGTTGGACTGTTACGGTCATCGCGGCGCGCGAAGCATCCCAGGCCTCGCGCGAAGACCTGCATATATTCAGGAGACTCCGCAAATGACAGCATCAGTTCAGTGTGGCGCCTTGCTGCGCCGCGTTCGCTCGGGCCTGCTCTCGACCCTGGCGGTCGCCGCGCTTTCCCTTCCGCTCAGCCTTTCTGCCCAGGACTTCGGGTTCGATCACTCCCAGCCTTTTTATCCCGGCAATCTGGTGGTGAGCCGGAGCGTTTACGACAACAAGGCCGGCAATGTCACTGTGGGCGAGGCTCTGCCGCCGAACTGCCCGGCGGCGAGCGGCGGTTGCGTGACCGCGAGCTACGATGGCACTTTTCCCGCGGTCTTCAACAATGCGCCGATCGATGGCAGCTTTGGGATCACGTCACGGATTTTCCTGGACCAGATGACGCCGTGGGGCTGGCCGGTGAGCACGCTGGAAGTGCCGAACAGCCTGGAGCCGGGGATCGACGCGGACGAGGATCAGCTGGTGACCAGCTTCAGCTCCAAGTCCGAGATGGGGCTGCATCTGTCGCTCGATCATCGTTATCTGACGTTCATGGGATATGTGGCTCCGGTGAATGCACTCGACGTTTCCAACTCGAATACGCCGGGGATTGTGGACCCGACGAATCCGGCGGGGGACAGCTACTATCGCGCGGTGGCGCGGATGGATGCGTGGGGGCATTTCACGTTTACCGAGACGACGGCGTACAGCGGCAACAACGGGCGGTCGGTAATCCTGAACAACAGCAAGGGGGCGAATCTGTTCTACACGGCGGGCAATGCGGGCAACGGCGCAAATCCGCAACCGCTGGGTGTGGATCTGGGTGCGGGCGCGCAGCTGATCGATCCATCGTTTGAACGCGAGAAGGATCAGACGCCGTCGGCGACGCCAATGCCGGTGGGAAGCTTCTCGGTAGCAGAGCTGGGCGATCCGCTGGACAAGATCGGCAAGGACGATAACTTCCGCGGCATCGCGGTCTACGACAATGTGTTGTATTACACGAAGGGCAGCGGCGGCAACGGCGTGAACACGGTGTATTTCGTGGACACGACGGGAAGCGCGTGCCCGAAGGGAACGGGCGTGCCATCGGCTTCGGCGACGCTGCCGACCACTCCGCTGAGCTACAACGCAGCGACGGTGACGACGGACGGGCTGCCGAGCAACATGTGCATTCTGTCGGGATTTCCGACGCTGTCGAATAAAGCGAAGGGCGCCAATCCGGTGAACTTCCCGTTTGCGATCTGGTTTGCGAATCCGACGACGCTGTATGTGGCGGACGAGGGCGACGGGTCGACGGATGGCGTGGGGACGGCGTTCTATGCGCATGCGGCGGCGCAGACTAATGCCGGCCTGGAAAAGTGGATCTACGACGCGACGAGCAGCACGTGGAAGCTGGCCTATGTGCTGACGAACGGTCTGGACCTGGGCACGCCCTACACTGTGTGGGGTTATCCGACAGGGAACAACCTTGGCAGCGCGAACAAGAGCAACCCGGGCGGGCTGCCGTGGAGTCCTGCGACGGACGGCCTGCGGAACATGACCGGCCGCGTGAATCCGGACGGCACGGTGACGATCTGGGCGATCACGTCGACGGTAAGCGGCTCGGGAGATCAGGGCGCCGATCCGAACAAGCTGGTGACTATCACCGACAAGGTGAGTAATACCACGGCGGCGGGTGCGGCGAACGAGAAGTTCTACACGCTGCGGACGGCGCGGTTCGCCGAGGTGCTGCGCGGAGTGTCGTTCACGCCGGGTACGGGCGCGAGGGACGACGATCACGACCACGACGGCGGCTGGTAGGACTGTCGAGTCTGGAGAGGCCTCCCTGGAAACGGGGAGGCCTTTGGTTCTTCCAGGGAGACGCCCCGGTCAGGAGTGGTGGCTTCCGGCGGCTGTGGTTGCATAGGCGCTGGTGTCGACGCTTTGCGCCGGACGGCGCGCGGAGCGTCCGCCGCCGAATTTGCCAAGCAGTGTTTGCAGCATGATATAGAGCACAGGGATAAAGAAAAGGTTTAAGACGGTGGAGACGAGCATGCCACCGATGATGGTGGTGCCGACGGAGCGGCGGCCCTGGGCTCCGGCGCCAGACGCGATGGCCAGAGGAATGACGCCGAGGATGAAGGCGAAGGACGTCATGAGGATGGGGCGGAGGCGGAGTTCGGCGGCCTCAACGGCGGCATCGACGATGGAGCGGCCCTTGGCGCGGAGCTGTTCGGCGAACTCAACGATGAGGATGGAGTTCTTGGCGGCGAGGCCGATGAGCATGACGAGGCCGATCTGGCAGTAGATGTCGTCGGCGTAGCCGCGCGTGGACTGCGCGAAGAGCGCACCGAGGACGGCCATGGGCACAGCAAGAAGGATGATGAAGGGCAGGGCGAAGCTCTCATAGAGAGCGGCGAGGGTGAGGTAGACGACGAGGATGCCGAGGCCGAAGATGATGACGGCTTTGCCGGCGGACTCGATTTCCTCGAGGGCGAGGCCGGTCCACTGATACGCCATGCCGTGCATCATGTTTTTGTCGGCTACATCTTCCATGGAGTGAAGCGCGACGCTGGTGCTGACGCCGGGGGCGGCGGAGCCATCGATTTCGGCGGAGCGGAAGAGGTTGTAGTGGCTGATGACCTGGGGACCGGAAGTGTTCTCGATGGTGACGAGGTTATCGAGGGGGATCATCTGGCCGGTGGCGGAGCGGACGTAGAACTGGCGGATGTCGGAGGCGTTCTCGCGGAACTGCTGCTCGGCCTGGACGTAGACGCGATAGCTGCGGTTATTGAAGTCGAAATTATTGACGTACTCGGAACCCATGTAGACCTGGAGGGCGTCGGAGATCTGGCTGAAAGGAACGCCGAGGGCTTTGGCTTTTTCGCGGTCGATGCGGACCAGCACCTGGGGATCGTTGGAGGTGAAGCTGGTGAACATGCCGATGAGGTTCTTGTTCTGGCCGGCTTTGGCGACGAGGAGATGCGCGGTGCGGTCGAGATCGGTGATGGAATTGCCGCCCAGGTCCTGCAGCTCAAACTGGAAGCCGCCGAGGGTGCCCACGCCGGAGATCGCAGGGGGGACGAGGGGAATGATGAGGGCGCCGGGAATCATGAAGAATTTCTGGCGCAGGCGCGCGACGATCTCGGCCGCGGAATGGCCCGGGACCGCGACGCTGATCGTAGGGGGTCAGCGCGCAGAACATCATGCCGAAGTTGGGGGCATTGCCGGAGAAGCTGAATCCGCCGACGGCGAAGGCGCCCAGGACATCCTGTTTCTCCTGGGCCAGGACGGCGCTGACTTCGGCCTCGATGTGCGTGGTATAGGCGAGGGAAGCGCCCTGGGGCGCCTGAACGAGCACCATCATGAAGCCCTGGTCTTCTTCAGGGACAAAGGCGGTGGGGACGTGGGTGTATTCCCAGTACGCGCCGAAGAGGCCGACGAAGAAGAGCAGGAGCATGACCCAGCGGATGCGCAGAACGCCGTGAATGGCGCGGGCATAGCCGCGACCGAGGGCCTTGATGCCGCGTTCGGCGACGTGGAGGATGGAGTGCTTCTCGTCTTCGCGGCGCAGCAGCAGCGCGGCCAGTGCGGGCGAGAGGGTGAGCGCGTTGAAGGCGGAGATGGCGATGGAGAATGCGATGGTGAGCGAGAACTGCCGGTAAAGAATGCCGGTGGTGCCGGGGAAGAAGGAGACGGGCACAAAGACGGCGATGAGGACGAGCGAGGTGGCGATGACGGCGCTGGTGACCTCGCCCATGGCGGCGGAGGTGGCGTGGTGGGGCTCGTTGTCACCCTCCTGGATATGGCGCTGGACGTTCTCGATGACGACGATGGCGTCGTCGACGACGAGGCCGGTGGCCAGCGTAATGCCGAAGAGGGTCAGAGAGTTGATGGAGAAGCCAAATATCCGGATGAAGGCGAAGGTTCCGATGAGGGAGACGGGGATGGTGACAGCGGGAATGAGGGTGGCGCGCCAGTCCTGCAGGAAGAAGAAGATGACCAGAATGACGATGATGACGGCTTCGATGAGGGTCTTGATGACCTCATGGATCGAGGCGCCGATGATGGTGGTGGTGTCGAAGGCGACGACGGCCTTCATGCCGGGCGGAAAGGATTGGGCGAGGCGCGCCAGTTCGGCTTTGGCATCGCGATCCACCTGGAGTGCGTTGGCATCGCTCAGCTGCTGGACGCCGAAGCCGACGGCGGGAATCCCATTGAAGGTGAGGGTGCTGGCGTAAGTGGACGAACCCAGCTCGGCGCGGCCGACATCCTTGACCTGGACGATTCCTGCGGGGGTGTTCTTGACGACGATGTTGTCGAACTGCTCGGGCGTCGAGAGACGGCCGACCACGTTGACGGTGATCTGGAAGGCTTGTTTCTGATCGGAGGGCGGTTGGCCGAGCTGACCGGAGGGCACTTCGACGTTTTGTTCCCGCAGAGCGTTGACGACGTCGGTGGCAGTGAGCTGACGGGCGGCGAGCTTGACCGGATCGAGCCAGATGCGCATAGCGTACTGACCGATGCCGAAGATGGTGACGTCGCCGACGCCCTTGATGCGCTTGAGGTCATCCTTAACGTAGACGTCAAGGTAGTTGCTCATGAAGAGATTGCTGTACTGGCCGTGGTCGGCGTAGACGCCGGCGCCAAAGACGAAATTGCGGTTGGCTTTGCTGATGGCGATGCCGGACTGATTGACTTCGGCGGGCAGCAGGCCGGCGGCGGAGGCGACGCGGTTCTGCACGTCGACGGCGGCGACGTCGAGGTCGTAGTCGGTATTGAAGGTGGTGGTGATGATGCTGGTGCCGTCGTTGGCGCTGGTGGACTGCATGTAGCGCATGCCAGGGACGCCGTTGATGGATTCTTCGAGCGGGATGGTAACGGCGGATTCGACCTGGCTGGAGTTGGCGCCGATGTAGGCGCTGGCCACGGTGACCTGGGGCGGCGCGAGCTGCGGGTAGAGGGAGATGGGGAGGGAGGGAATGACGACGGCTCCCGCGAGGATGATCAGGAGCGCGCAAACGGTGGCGAAGACCGGGCGGTGAATAAAGAAATCAACCAAGGGTAGCCTCTCCGTACATCTCTGGTTCGGGTCATGCTGACTAGCTGCCGGCGTGCGGTTGCGCGCCGGGTGGCGGACCGGCGGGCAGGGGCATCACGGGCATGTTGTTCTGCAGGAACTGCGTGCCGGAAATGATGACTTTGTCGCCGTTGTTGAGGCCGGCCAAAACGGCGTAATTGTTGCCGACCGTATCGCCGAGGTCGATGGCCTGCTCGTGGGCGACATACTTGCCGGGAGCGGCTTCCTGGGCGAGGAAAACGAAGGCCTGGCCGCCGAGGCGGGTGACGGCGAGCACGGGAACGACGGGTTTCGGCGACATGCCCCAGATGACGCGGGCCTTGACGAGCTGCTCATTGCGGAGCAGCGGGGAATGGACAGGAGCTTTGACCAGGATTCCCTGGAGCTGGTCATCGACCTGGGGAGAGACGAAGTCGATGGAGGTGGTCTCGATGGGCTTGCCGTTGTTATCGACGATCTGAACGCCGAGGCCGTTGTGGACCTGGGAGGCGCGCTCGGTGGGGATATAGATGTAGGCTTCGAGGTCCCTGTTCTCGTCGACGGTGGTGAGCATGGTGGTAGTCGTGACGTAATCGCCCACGTGAACCGGGATGTCACCCACGACGCCATCGAACGGCGCGGTGATCTTGTAGTAGCCGAGCTCTTTCTCCTGCTCGTGACGGGTAGCGAGGGCGGCTTCGTAGTCGGCTTTGGAGTTGGCGTAGGCCTGCTCGGCCTGGTCGAGAGTGTCCTTGCTGATGATGCCGGCGGCAAAGAGTTTGCGCTGGCGATCGACCTGGAGCTGGTTGTACTGGTAGAGGGCGAGCTTCTGCTGTTCGGTGGCGGTCTGGGAGGCGACGGTGGCTTCCTGTTTGGAGGGATCGACCTGCATGAGGAGCTGGCCCGGGGTCACGTGCTGGCCGGAGTGGACGAGGATCTGAACCAGGTTGCCGCTGATCTGCGGATTGATGGTGGCGGAGCGGCGCGACTTGATGGTGGCCTGGTACTCGTCGGACTGCGGGACGGGGACTGCGGCGACGGTGAGCGTCTGGACGGGAAGGGCCTGCATACCGGCGCCAGCCTGCGGCTGGGGCTGGGCCTTATTGCAGCCCACGGATCCGGCGATCAGGAGCGGCAGAGCAAGAAGCGAAAGGGCGGAATAAGTTTTCACTGCGGGACCTCGAACCAGGGTCGATCAGGACCGAAATCAAACGATTCAGAAACAACTCAGGATACAGGAATTGGCGAGTGTTTTTCGTGACCGATGAACTCTTTGCCCGGTGATTTGCGGATTGGATTCGAGAGCAGGATGGGGAGCTTCAGGAAAGTGACGGACAGGCGCATGCGGGGAGATCATGCAGGGTGGAGGGAGCTCGGCGGAAATGCAAACGGGCTGTCCGTTTCCGAACAGCCCGTTCACTTGGCTCGGGTTTTGACTCCACCCGGGTCAGGAATTACGTCGGCAGGAAAGGTTCTGCGCCTTCCTGCCTTTCTGCTGCTTCCCCAACTGGCCGCCCTTCCGGTGCGGCGGGGCAATCTTTTGGAGGGATTGCCGGCTGAACCAGACCGGTTAAGAGCGTGCTCCTGCCGGGAAGCTTAGGCGCCCGCCCTGGTCTCGCCTCCGAAGTAGAGGGTGCACCATTTCGTGGTGCCTCCGGACGGGCCGATGTATTCCAGCAGCGGCCCCGGGGAAGCGGACTCGGCTCGAGTCACTCTGCCCTCTCCGGGCGCGCAGGTCTGTGAAGACATCGCGTCTGGTTGCCGATTCAGTTGGTTTCGTCCGTGCCTGATCGCGAACGCTGGACATCCAACCTCCTTCTTCGGGTTAAAAGCGTTTCCGCTTTCATACCTGTTTCGATTGCAAGGGGGAGGATGGCGTTGCCAGTTTTTGCGAGGCTTGTGTGGAATACGAAAAAGAACTGGGGCGTGGTTACTTTTGTTGTCGCGTTGCGGACTACTGTTTTGCAGCTGGTGCGCTCGTTGCGTGCGCGAACCTTAAACCATATTGGTGTGCCCTCAAATCCAAACGCGGCACGGATCTGGTTCTCAAGGAAGCGCTCGAAGGCGAAGTGGAGTTTCACGTCGCGATCGGTAAAGAGGACGAAGGTGGGGGGAGCGACGGCGGCCTGGGTCATGTAGTAGATGCGGACGCGCTTCGACATGGGGACGGTGGCGCGCTGGAAGTCGATGCGATCGA
This sequence comes from uncultured Acidobacteriaceae bacterium, assembly GCA_963819725.1. GTDB lineage: Bacteria > Acidobacteriota > Terriglobia > Terriglobales > Acidobacteriaceae > Palsa-343. The sequence continues at coordinate 64,490 of CAWFXK010000006.1, read as the reverse complement.
GGAAGCGATTCATCTGGCCGGTGGAGACACGCTTGCGGCGCTCGGCCGCGACCTTGAGGACGGTGTCGAGAACGCGCGGGACCTGGCGGCCTTCGGTAGCAGAGATGAAGAGGACGGGCGCGTAGCTGAGGTATTTGAGGACGGAGCGCAGCTGGCGCTCGAAGATGGTGCGGTCGGCGGGTGGCTTGCCGTCTGTTCTGTGCGTGGTGACGAGGTCCCACTTGTTGACGACGATGATGACGGAGCGGCCGCTCTCGTGGGCGTAGCCGCCGATGGTGGCGTCGGAGGCGGTGACGCCTTCGGTGGCGTCGATGACGAGGAGGGCGACGTCGGCGGCTTCGAGATGGCGGCGGGCCATGACGACGGAGAGCTTCTCGGCCATGAGGTGGGTCTTGCCCTTGCGGCGGATGCCGGCGGTGTCGACGATGCGGAGGTCGTGGTCCTTGTAGCGGATGACTTCGTCGACGGCGTCGCGGGTGGTTCCGGCGATGGGGGAGACGATGGCGCGGCTGGATCCGGTGAGGGCGTTGAGCAGGGTGGATTTGCCGACGTTGGGGCGGCCGATGATGGCGACTTTGGTTTCGTGCTGGTCAAACTCGGCATGCGTGCGCGGAACGTTCCTCCACAGACTCCGCTTCGTGTGAGACAGCCTCTGCGGCATGCTCGTCGGGCGGCAGCACTGCGAAGACTTCGTCGAGCAGGTCGCCGATGCCGTGGCCGTGTTCGGCGGAGACGGGGATGAGGTTGCGGATGCCGAGACGGCGGAAGTTCTCGGCGGCGGCCTCCATGGATTGCGCGTCGATTTTATTGACGGCGAGGAAGAGGGGCTTGCCGGTTTTGATCAGGAGGCGGGCCAGGTCGATGTCGGGTGCGGCGAGTTCGGTGCGGCCGTCGATGACCATGACGATGGCGTCGGCTTCGTCGAGAGCGAAGCGGGCCTGGCGGAAGATTTCCGCGGGGATCTGCGCCTCGTCGTCGGGGACGATGCCGCCGGTGTCGATGAGGCGGGCGGTGCGGCCCTGCCAGTGGATTTCGCCGTAGATGCGGTCGCGGGTGATGCCGGACTCGTCGCCGACGATGGAACGGCGAGAGCCGGTGAGGCGGTTGAAGAGGGTGGATTTGCCGACGTTGGGGCGTCCCACGATCGCAAGGACTGGCCGTGCGGGCGGACCCGCCTTCGGCGGAACTGCTTCGCGCAGGGCGGGACGCGGCTTCGCCGCCAGGGACTCTGCGGGGTCATGGATATGTGGCCGATCCTGGACCGAGCGATGGGGTTTCGCGCTGGGCGGATGGACGGTCGTAGCCGGCATAGGGAGAGGTGCGAGATGCTTTGTTGGATCTGCGGGCGGCTCGGGGGCGGCCTCGTTCTTCGGCGCGCGGTTGCGTTTTGTTATCCGGAGCGGGAGCGTGTCCGCGGCGGATCGCTTTCCACTTTGCCTGGACTTTGCGCTTTGTCTTTTTGGCGCCTTCGCGGTTTCGTTTAACGGGTTTCATGGCTCACCTGATGCCGTGGGTTCCGGACGCAGGGAGCCGGTGGGCACGCTTGTTCATTATAGGGAGCGAGGTTGGAGGTGTGGGTCTTTGGAAGCCGTGACGTCGAGGGCGGGATTCAGGGCGTGGGATGCTGCCGGCTCGTAGCTATAGAGGATGTGAGCCCCGTCGGAGCGGTTCACCAGCCAGCGAAGCTGCGAGCCGTGAAAATCGAGGCCTTCGAATTCGCCGTTGACGGGCGACTGCATGAGGAGCCGCATCGAGCTATCTGCGAGGCGCAGACCGTAGAGTGCGCCGTTGGTTCCGGCGATGTAGACGAAGCCGTCGCGGTAACTGACGCCCTGAATACTGGCGACGGGGATCTGGAGAGGAATGGTGCCGCTGAAGCTCCAGTCCGCAGTGCGGAAGAGGTAGAGGTGGTGGGGATCGCAGAAGGAGCTGACGATGGCCTGGCCGGCGTCCGGGATCGATGGCGATGCCGGAGGCTTCGGGAATGAAGGAGGTGATCTCGATGGTGCTTTCCTGTGCGAGGGTCGTGGCGTTGAAGGTGGCGATGAAAATTGGGGCGCTGCTGAGGCTGCAGCTCTGCCAGTGCTCGATGACGGCGTAGACATGGCCGTTGTAGTAATCGCCGGCGCCCATGTGGCTGGTTCCGGGTGGGAGGAAGTAGTAATTTACCGCAACCGGTTCGAGGGTGTCGTAACTGCTGCTGCGGTAAAGGACCTGCGTATCGAAGAAGAAATTGAGCGGAGTGCCGTCGGTGGCGGTACCGCTGGCGTATCCCTGTCCGACGTTCAGGTTTGCGGACTGGTCCACGAGGGTGAACGAGGAGACCCAGGGCTGGGGGGCGGAAAAGGGAATTGCCCGATCTCCACAGCCTGCACAACAGCTGGCTGAAAGCAGGAGCAGGCCAGATCGAATGCCAAAGCGAAGCAAGCAGAGGTCCTTCACGGCGACCCTCCGGATGGTGCGAAGGCGCCGATGCGTAATGAGGATAGCAAGCAGGTGCAACGGGCCTGCGACCTGTATCGACAGACCACGGTACGTTGGAGAGTGTCTTTCGATAGGGTGAAGGGGGACCCGCTTCGTTTTAGCTGACGGTTTCCGCCGAATAGCGAGCGATGAGCCCGGTGCGGACCGCGTGGCGGTAGACCGCGGTGAACGCGCGCGCCATCAGCAGCAGGTAAACAAGGGCCAGGGCCGCGCCGGCGATGAGGTGCGTTGCGGCGAGGGTGTGTGGGGGAGCCGAAGCGCCCGTCTGTCGTGCCAGGATCTGGCGCATGCCTTCGAAGACGTAGCTGGGCGGGATAATGCGCGAGAGCCATTGCATCCAGTGGGGCAGCACCGAAAGCGGATAGAAGACGCAGGCCAGGGGCGAGATGAAGGCGGGAATGGGCCAGATGAACCACTCGGCTGCTGGACCGAAGCGGAGGACAAGCGCGCTGCCGAAGATGCCGAGGGAGATTCCAAAGAGGAACAAGACGAGAAGAAACGCGGCAAGCATCGCGCCATAAACGAAGAAGGAAAGCCCGAAGACCAGCGTTGCCAGCGCAACCATGACGACGAGGCCGATGGAGCTGGTGGCGATGGAGGAGAGGACGAGACCGCCGAGGTACTCGGAAACGGAGAGCGGGGAGGCGAAGAGGTTAAGGAAGTTGCGCGACCAGACGTCTTCAAGGAAGGCGGTGGTGATGCCCTGCATGACGCGCGCCGTGAAATCCCACAGGAGCACGGCGCCCAGCATGGTGGGGACAAAGTTAAAGCGCGCGCCGGAGACGGAGTTGAGATAGCGGGTGATGAAGCCCCAGAGGACGATGTCGATGGCGACCCAGGCGAAGAGGGGAATGACGCGGGCGGGCGATCCGCGCAGCAGATAGAACTGGCGCAGGAGCAGGGCGGCGGTGCGGCGCAGCGATGGCGGCATCAGTTCTCCTCCTCTGCGTTGCGGATGGTGAGAGGCTCGCGGGCGACGGCGACGAAGAGGTCTTCGAGGGTGTCGCGATTGTTTTCACGAGGCAGGGAGCGCGGATCGCCTTCGAGGAGAATCTTTCCCTTCGAGAGGAAGAGGACGCGGTGGCAGACCTCGGCGACTTCGATCATGTTGTGCGAGGTCCAGAGAACGCCGACGCCGGTGCGTTGGGCAAGGTCGCGAATGGTGGCGCGAATCTCGCGGGCGATGGCGGGGTCGAGCGAAGCGGTTGGCTCGTCGAGCAGCAGGAGACGCGGTTCGTTGAGCATGGCCTTCGCGAGTGCGACCCGGGTCTGCTCGCCGGAGGAAAGCACGCCGCACTTCGTGTTGCGGAAATGGCGGAGGTCGAATTCCTGAAGGACGGCTTCGACGCGTTCGTTCAGATGCGGAACCGCGTAGAGCATGGCGAAGACGCGGAGGTTCTGTGCGACGGTGAGGTTGCCGGGGAGCGGCGCGTAGACGGCGGCGAAGTTGGTGCGGCCTAGCGCCTGGCGGCGACGGTGGGCGAGGTCGCAGCCGTCGATGGCGATGGCGCCGGAGGTCGGCTCGAGGACTCCGAGGATCATATTGATGGTCGTCGTCTTGCCGGCTCCGTTAGGGCCGAGGAGTCCGAGGATCTCGCCGGGGCAAACTTCGAAGGAGAGATCGTCGACGGCGCGCACTACGCCGTACTGTTTGCAAAGATGCGAGGCGGAAAGGATGGGCGCGGTGCGGGGCATCTGGCTTTCAGTGTAGCCAGCTGGTGAAGCGGTTAGCTGATAAAGCGGTCAGCTCAAAACCGGTTAGCTGAGAAACGGTCAGGGAAAAGACGGTCAGAGAAAAGAAGGGAAGACGTGAAGGGCACGGCTGGAAGGCCATGCCCTTTCAAGTGACAATCAGGTCCGAGAGCGTTCAGGAGCCGCTGAGCGGGCCGGGCTGCTGGAGCTTGCGGTTCACGAGGATGCGCTGGTCCTTCTGGTAATTCGAGAAGAGGGTGGAGGCGAAGACGGAGAACATCTGCTCGCGGCGCTGGTTAACGAGGTTGTCACGCGTAGAGTCCAGGTTTTTTGCCAGGTCCGCACTCGAGGGCTGCTGCTTGTCGGTGATCTGAGCGACGGCGCCGGTGGTGGCATTGTTGATGGCGTTGCTGATCTGTCCGATGTTGAGATCGAAGAGCGACGGCGCCGACTGCGCGAGGGAGCCGATATCCGGAACCTGCGCATCGCGTCCGACAAGGTCGCTGGTCTTGATGGTGGCGCCGACTTCTTTGGCGGCCTTCGCCAGATCGTGCTCGGCGTGCGCGCGATCGGCGAGCTCGTTGGTTTTGCGCGCGAGCAGGGAAGTGACTTGCTGATCGCGGAAGTCGTCGAGGACGTGCGATTTGTATTCCTGGAAGGTGGGCGTGTGCGCGGGCACCACTTCGGTGACCTCGAAAACGCCGAAGCTGTTGTCACCGGTGGTGGCCACCTGAGCGGGGCTGCCGGGTTTCGTGGAAAAGGCTGCGGAGAGGAGTTTCGAGCTGTCGCTTAACCCAGGGAGGGTGGCATTGGCGGCCACGTCATCGCTGGTCATAACGGGGACGTGATGCGCCTGCGCAGCCTGGGCCAGGGAAGACTTTTGTGCTTCGGTGGCAAGTTGGTTAGCGAAGGCCTGCTCGGCCTGTGCTTCGCGCTGTTTGGTCAGGGTATCGACGATGGACTGCTTCACTTCGTCGAGCGACTTCGTATGCGCGTCTTCTTTGGCTTCGGTCTGGATGATGTGGTAGCCGAAGCGGGTTCGGACGAGGCCGGAGATCTGGCCGGGCTGCTGCGCGAAGGCGGTCTGATCGAACTCAGGGACGGTGACGCCGTGCTTGATCCAGCCGAGCTCGCCGCCCTGGTCCTTACTGCCGGGATCGTCGGAATTCTTCTTCGCCAGGTCGGCGAAGTCCTTGCCGTTGTCCTTGCGGAGCTGGTCGAGGATGCCCTGGGCTTTGGCTTTGGCGGTGGCGTCGGCGTTGGGCCCGCCGTTGGGATCGACCGAGATGAGGATGTGGCGGACCTTCACCTGCGGATCGACGCGATACTGCTGCTGATTCTGGGTGTAGTACTGCTGAATGTCGGCCTGGGTGATCTGCGGCTTGCCGCCGGGCAGATCGGTGTCCACGATATTCACGTACTGGATTTTGCGGGTCTCGGGATCGGCGTCCTTATAGCGGGCGGCGTTCTGCTTGTAGAAAGTCTCAAGTTCCGTGTCGGTCGGATTGATGGTTTTGCGCAGGTCGTCGGCGGAGAGGACCGCGTACTGGAACTTGATCTTCGTATCCTGCTTCAGCTCCGCGTCGCGCACCTCGGCGTCGGAGACGGTGATGCCGCCGGTGATGAGGTCGCGCAGGCGGTCGGCGACGATCTGCTGCTTCACTTCGCCCTCGAATTTCTCCACGGTCATCTGGAGCTGATCGGAGATGAGCTCGGCGTAACGGGCGTCGCCAATATATTGGCCGTCGGGAAAGAGGATCTGGCCGAGCTGCCCGGTGTGCAGGAAGCGGCGGACGTCTTCATCGGACGCGGTGATGCCGAGACGGTGGGCTTCCTCGAGCAGGATGTGCTGCTGGATGAGGCTCTGGCCGGCCTGCTGCATGTAAATCGGCATCAGCATGTCAGGAATCTGCTGGCCGCGCGCCATGCGTCGGACCGCCTGCTGCACATCGACAACGGCGATTGTCTCCTGGGCAGGAAGGAAGCGGCCGAGGAAGCCTCCGTGCCGGATGGTTGCATAGGTGTCGTTCGAGGTGGTCGTGTCGTTGAAGATGCCGGGCACGAGGAAGATGACCATGGTGACGCAGGTGGCGCCGATGATGACGCCGAAGAGCCAGCGGATGAGGCGAGTGTCTTTTTGCAGGAAGCGAATCATGCGATGGGTAACAGCCTTTTCTGTAGCGGCGCTCTCTCACGCCGGGCGGTTGGCTCGCGGCGCGGAGAGGCGGATGTCCTTACAGTATAGACGGTAGGCAGTAGGCAGTAGGCGGTAGCATGGAGCGGCTGGTGTAAGCGCATTCCGTTGTCCGGTTGCCTGGTTCGCCGGCTACCGCGGTCCCGGGGGAATGTATTGCTCGAGGAATCGCAGGCGCAGCGCGTTGACGTGGACGGTCGTGCCTGGCCCCTCTCTGAGCGCATGGGTGCGGTTGGGATAATCCATAAAGTCAAAGGTTTTGCCTAGGGCGATCAGCCGGTTCACAAGCTTCTCGGTGCCCTGAAAGTGGACGTTGTCATCGCCGGAGCCGTGAATGATGAGCAGGTGGCCGGTGAGGCCTTCGGCATGGTTGATGGGGGAGCCGTCGTGGTACCCGTTGGGGTCTGTCGACGGGAGCCCCATGTAACGCTCCTGGTAGATCGTGTCGTACAGCGCCTCATCGGGAACTGGAGACGAAGCGACTGCGGCCTGCACCTGTCCGGAGTACTGAAACATTTCGTTGAGGGTGGCTGAGCCGCCGCCGCTGTGCCCCCACATGCCCACACGCGATGGATCGATGTAAGCATGGGTCTGTTCGAAAGCAGTGATGGCCTGGGACTGCTGCTGCGCGTTGAGGATCCCGATCTTTTGGTAGATCGCCCTGCGCCACGCTCGTCCACGCGGAGCGGGCGTTCCCTGATTGTCGAAAGCCACGACGATATAACCTTCGCGCGCGATCGCCTTGTCGAACGTGAACCGCCAGGCATCGCGTACCATGGCGCCGGCCGGCTCGCTGTAGACGTTCACCAGCATCGGGTATTTCTTCGATGAATCGAAGTTCGGCGGCTTGACGACGAACGTACTCAGCGCGATGCCACCTGGAATGGGCGTGTCGCTGAATTCGACGGGCTCTGGATCGATGGCATTTTCTTTGCCGATCAGCGCATCGTTGTCGATCAGCGTGCGCGCCGCCTGGTGCGATGCAAGGTGGATCAGTTCATAGCTGGGCGGATGCGAAGCGCTCGAGTAGCTGTGAATCGCCCAGTCGCCGTTTGGCGAGGCGTTATAGGAGTGGGAGCCGGGCTGGTTCTTTGGCGTGACGCGCTCCGGTGTTCCCTGGCCGTCGAGACGCGAACGATAGAGATACTCGCGGATGGGGTCGCTGGGCGAAGCGATGAAATAGAAGAAGCCGTGGGCATCGTCGAGCAGAACCGGCTCAATCATGTCGGCGTCGAAGGGGGTGATGCAGCGCGCCTGTCCTGTGGCGCGGTCGATGAGCCAGGCATGGCGCCAGCCGTCGCGCTCGCTGATCCAGAGCAGATCGGTTTTGCGGCCGGCCTTCGAAGAAAGCCACTGGAAGTCGTTGACAATATCCACCCAGGCTGGATCCTTGTCTTCGAAGAGCAGCCGTGTGTCACCGGAATGGGCGTTGGCGATGAGTATGCGGTTGGTGTTCTGCAGCCGGTTGAGGCTCTCCAGCGCGATCTCGTTCGAATCGCCGACCCAGTCCATGCGCGGAATGTAGTTATTGCGTAGATCGCCGGGCACGCTGATCCATTGCGTGGAACCGCCCTGCGCGCTCACCACACCTACGCGGACAGCCGCGTTGGTGCCGCCGGGTTGGGGATAACGATAGTGAAACGCGGTCGGGTAGGGTGCGTCGGTGTCGTCGATCAGCGTGTATTCGCCCACGCCCGACTGATCGAACTGCCAGTAAGCGATGGAGGCCGAGTCAGGGCTCCAGCGAAACGCGTCGCGCAGGCCGAACTCCTCTTCGGTGACCCAGTCTGTTGTGCCGTTGATGATTTCCGCCGAACCGTCGTGCGTGAGCTGCCGGACGTGATGATCGGCTAGGCTCTCAACGTAGATATTGTTGGCGCGGACGAACGCCACCGAGCGCCCGTCGGGCGAGAACTTCGCAAACATCAGCGATGCAGCGGGAGCGTCGGCGCCGATCTGAACAAGTTTCTTGTCGGCCGTGCGAAATACCCAGTAATCGCCGCGGGTTCGCTGACGCCAGACCTTCTGCGCATTCGTGAAGATGAGAAGCTGCGCACCATCGGCGGACCACTGATAGTCGTCGATGGCGAGCGGCCTGGATTTCCCTGCGGGGATCAGGTCCGCCGCCGGCACCAGAGCGCTGCGTTGGCCCGAGCCTGTGTCGTACGCGATCAGATCGAGCGCGTCGGGGTGCGAAGACGAGGCCTCGAGGATGGTGTAGCGCTTGCCTCCATCGAGCCAGCGACTCTCCTGAGGAGCGTGCGGCCGATACTCGCCGCGTTCGAATACGGCGTGCAGGGTCTCGATGAATGCAGCGGACGGGAGGGCTTGATCCGCGACGGTCTGCGCGGTCAGCGGCGATGCGAGGGTGAGTGCAAACACGGTGAGGAAGGCGATTGGGCGAACAGCCCAACAGAAGAGCGCAGAGGACATGCGGAGCCTCATTGGCAAGATGTGAGGACTGGACCCGGCCACAGCGAGAGTGGACCCATGGTAGCAGCGGAAGTCAGCGCGAACCGGAGTTCTGTTACATGCGGCTTCGGCCTGCATGGTCAGAGGATGTTGACGGCGCGAGCGGCGAGAAGGGCGACGGTGGCGAGCGAGATCAGGGACTGGATCATCATGAGGATTTTTGCCCAGCGGGAGAGGACCGGGACATCGGTAGGGGAGAAAGCCGTTGAGGTGTTAAAGGCGACGAAGAGGTAGTCGACGAAGCCGGGGTTCCAGGTATCTTCGCCCATGGCGCGCCGGGTTTCGGGAGTGAGGGTCATTTGGGGGAAGAGGAAGGCTCCGTCGGAGTGGACGCCTCGGAGGTCGCGCTTGTAAGGACCACCGCCATCGAGGCGCCAGTACCAGGAGGCGAAGACGATGATGTTAATAACCCAAAGGGCGGCAGCGGATCGGAGGAGGTCGACGGGCGGTTCCTTGTGCGAGGGGAGCGCGGCAACAAGGAGGCAAAGCGACCAGATCATGTCCGCCGTGACGACGGAGCTGATGATGTAGCCGAGGATGCGGTTCAGGGTGTTGAGCCCACTCCGGTGGGTGATGACGATGGGGACGGTGAGAACGCCGACGATGGCGAGGATGAGCCAGTCGGGGCCGATCGAAAGCGCATGCGGGAGGGCGAAGCGGAGGCCGCCGACGGCGAGGAATGCAATGCTGGCCGGCCAGCGTGGCTCGGGGTCGGGGTGGTGAGGGGTGGGAGGCGAGGCGACAGGAGTGGTCATCGTGCGGCGCGATCAGAGGTTGCGGAGGTAGTTGAGGATCTCGGGGTTGGTCCAGTCCTGAGCGCCGATGAATTTACGGCGGATGACGCCGCGACGGTCGATGATGTAGGTTTCAGGCGGGCGGGACGTGTCGAAGGCGTGGTTGGACTTTTGGGAGAGGTCGAGGATGGTGGCGATACCGGTGATGTGGTTGTCAGTGAGGTACTGGCGGTAGGCGTTGGCGTCAGTGTCGAAGCTGACGGCGAGGACGACGACGTTGGGCATGTCGCGCTGCAGCTGGATGAGGGAGGGGAACTCCTCGAGGCAGGGCGGGCACCAGCTGGCCCAGAAATTGAGGACGACGATTTTGCCGCGGTACTGCTGCAGGCTGACAGACCGGGTGCCCTCGTGAATGACGATGGACGGGGCGTGTTCGCCGACCTGGGCGGGGCGACTGGTGCGATTACAGCCCTGAAGCAGGGTACAGGGTACAGGGTACAGGGTGCAGAAAAACGCGAGTGCGACGAGGCGGCGGCCGATTCGTCGCCGGAGATCAATGCGGCGGAGCACGTTCCTATAATAAGGTCCAGACCCGTGGACGCCCCGCCGCTGCAGCTTTCCGTCATTATTCCCGCGCGCAATGAGGAAGATTGTGTGGGGGAGTGTGTGCGGTCGCTGGTGGTGCAGGAAGAAGAGGGATGGCGGCTGGGAGTTGACTGGGAGATTCTGGTCGTCAATGATGCGTCGACGGACCGGACGCGGGAGATTGCGGCTGGGTTTGCGAGTCAGCATGCCGGTGTGACAGTGATTGATGCGCCGAAGCTCGAAAAGGGCTGGACGGGGAAGGCGAACGCCTGCTGGGCGGGGTATCAGCATTCGCGGGGAAAGTGGCTGCTGTTTACCGATGCGGATACGATTCACGAGCCGGGGAAGGTCGCGGCTCGCGATCATTGAGGCGGAGCGGCATGAGGCGGGGATGCTGTCCTACTCGCCGCGGCAGATTGTGCGGGGGCTGGCGCAGCGGGCGCTGATGCCGCTGATTTTTGCCGATCTTGCGGCGACGTATACTCCGGCGCGAGTGAACGATCCCGCGAATCGGGTGGCAGCGGCGAACGGACAGTTTCTGCTGGTGCGGCGCGATGTCTACGACCAGATTGGCGGGCATGCGGCGGTGAAGGGCGCGGTGCTGGAGGATGTGGAACTGGCGAGCCTGGTGAAGCGGCGGAAACTCGGATTGAGATTCAGGTATGCGCCGGAGGCGGTCGCGGCGCGGATGTATCGCAGTTTTGGCGCGATGGTGGAAGGTTGGACCAAGAACCTGGCGCTGCTGTTCGGGAATGCTCCGATGCTGGCGGGGATGAAGCTGCTGCAACTGGGCGTACTGGCGGGCGTGCCGGCGCTGGTGGGATTTTTGTGGTGGCTGCGGAGGCTGCATCCGGGGATCAATACCGGAGTGCTGGGGACTCCGATGGCGACGGCGGCACTGGCATTGGTGTGGCTGCGTGCGCTGTGGGGGCTGTACGGACGGGTGGCGAAATCGAATTTTCCGTTCAGAGACTGCGTGCTGGCGCCGCTGGGGATTCCGCTCTACGCGTGGCTGCTGTGGCGGAGCTGGTTTCGCGTGACGGTGATGAAGCAGGTAGTCTGGAAGGGCAGGGAGCAGAAGATAAGCCTGTAGGCTGGAGCCGGTACCGAGCAAACAGCGAGCAAAAGTCGAGCAAACAGCGAGCAAAGACCAGCAATGATTTTGTTGACACGGAAGGCGGAGTTTTCGGCGGCGCACTACTACTGGAATGAGGCGTGGAGCGCGGAGGAGAACGCGCGGGTGTTCGGCAAATGTTCCAATCGTAACGGTCACGGGCACAATTACACGCTGGAAGTGACAGTGGCAGGCGATATTGATCCGGTGACGGGATTCGTGGTTGACCTGAAGCAGCTGAAGGATGTGATGGAGCAGGAGGTCGTATCGGTTTACGACCATCGGCATCTGAATCTGGAAGTGCCGGAGTTTAAGACCTCGATTCCGACGACGGAGAACATTGCGGTGGCGGCGTGGAAGCGGCTGCAGGGAAAGATTCCCGGCAAGGCGCGGCTGCATCGGGTGCGAGTGTATGAGATGCCGGATCTTTTCGCGGACTACTTTGGGGGCTAGCGTTCGGTGAGAAACTGCGGGGTTCCGGACATCGAAGTCGTCCCTCAGGGGCTGAAGCCCGGTTTCCTTGCGGCTCTTACGGCACAGCTGAAGCTGTGCCCCTTCAAGGCGAATCCTCTCACTACAGCCTTTGAAATCGTGCCCCTTCAAAACGAAACCGGTCGGTCATCGTGAGGGCGTATTTGGGAAGGAGGTATCGGCTGAGCGCGTCGCATCGGCTCTTTTGTGAGTCGTTGAGCGAGGCCGAGAATCGGAATGTGTACGGCAAGTGCGCCAATCCGCACGGTCACGGGCACAATTACACCGTAGAAATGATTGTCGGAGGCGAGATCGACAAGGCGACCGGCATGGTCCTCGATCTGCAGCAACTGGATGGTTGCGTGAACCGGGAAGTGCTGGAGCCGTTCGATCACCAGAATCTGAATACGCTGGAGTGTTTCCGCGAGGTGGTGCCGACGACGGAGAACCTCGTGATGGAGATTCGGAAACGGTTGCAGAAAGCTCTGCCACGGAAGCTGGCGCTGACGGTTCGGGTAGAAGAGACGTCGAACAATTTCTTCGAGTACTGGGAAGAACCAATTCCGTAACGGCGGAGTTTAGAGTTTAGGGATTAGAGTTTAGGGGATCGGACGATGGCAAGAGCTACGATGAACGGAAACCGGGAGAAGTTAGACGCTGAGGTGATCGGGCGGACTGGGTTGGAGAAAGTCTCGACGCAGGATATCTATCGCGAGATCATCCGGCGGTACGATGCCGATCCGTCGCGGGAGGGCTCGAAAAGACGCCGGAGCGGATCGAGAAGGCGCTGGAGTTTCTGACTAAGGGGTACCACGAAGATCCGAAGGAAGTGCTGCACGGGGCGCTGTTCGATGTGGCGTACGACGAGATGGTGATCGTGAAGGACATCGAAATGTACTCGCTGTGCGAGCACCACATGCTGCCTTTTTTTGGGAAGGTGCATGTCGCCTACATTCCGGACGGGAAAGTAATTGGGCTGAGCAAGGCGCCGCGGCTGGTGGAGGTGTATGCGCGGCGACTGCAGGTGCAGGAGCGGCTGACGCGGCAGATCGCGGAGGCGATTCAGGAGGCGATCCATCCGCAGGGCGTGGGCGTGGTGGTCGAGGCGCGGCATCTGTGCATGATGATGCGCGGGGTGGAGAAGCAGAACTCTTCGACGGTGACGTCGGCAATGCTGGGCGTGTTCCAGAAGCAGAACACGCGGGCGGAGTTTCTGTCGCTGATCCGGGATGGAACGGGGTTAGAGTTTAGGGATTGAGAGTTTGAAAAGCAGGTTCCCTCGGTTCCGCGATGCGCGCTTCGCGTCGGAATGACAAGGTTCAAGGAGAAGCGACGCGGTATCGTAGTTGAGTGAATGGGCTCCTGATTCTGGATAAGCCGGGTGGGATGACGTCGCATGACGTTGTGGCGCGGGTGCGGCGGGCGACGGGTGAGCAGTCCGTCGGACATCTGGGGACGCTGGATCCGATGGCGACCGGCGTGCTGCCGCTGCTGCTTGGGAAATACACGCGGCTGGCGCAATTCTTTGGCACAAGCGAAAAGGTGTATGTGGGGACGATCCGATTTGGGTTCGCGACGGATACGTATGACGCCGAGGGGCAGATGGTCGGCGAAGTTCGGCCAGTCGCGATGACGCTCGATGCGGTGCGCGCCGAGGCCGCGAAGTTTTTGGGAGAGATCGAGCAGATGCCGCCGCCGTATTCGGCGAAAAAGGTTGAAGGCAAGCCGGCTTACAAGCTGGCGCGGGCGGGGAAGACTCCGGAGCTGAAGCCGGTGAAGATTACGGTGGAGGCGTTCGCGATTGAGAGTGTTGACGGGGATACGGCGCGTTTCTCGATGCGGATTTCGGCGGGAGGCTATGTGCGCGCGGTGGCGCATGCGATGGGGCTGGCGCTGGGGAGTGGCGCGCATCTGGCGAGTTTGCGGAGAACGGCGGTGGGGGTATTCGCGCTGGACCAGGCGCTGACTGTGGAACAGATGGAGATGCTGGCGGCGGAAGGGAAGCTGGAGGAAAAGATGCCGCATCCGCGCACGCTGCTGCCGGAGATACCTGCGGTGACGGCGGATGAAGGAACGGTGGGGCGGATTCGGAACGGGATGCAGGTCAATCTGCCGGAGTATTCGGGCGCTGTGCTGGTGAAGATTTTCGAGGGGCAGCGGGAGTTAGTGGCAGTCGGGAGAAGAGTGGCGGGTACGCTGTTCCAGCCGTTCGTGGTGCTGGCGTGAGGCCAAGCTGGGTCTCGGGGAGACCCAGCTTGGCAGCGTTCAGCGCTCGGCGTTCAGCGTTCAGAAAATCTGCGAGAGCCGTCCATTCGGCTGCGTGTCCCTGCCCACCTACAAGGACACGCAGCCTGTTCTGCTGCGTTCAATTACCGGACGCGGGGGTTGTGTTTATCGCGGTAGATGGAGTTGGAAACGCGGTTCTGGCGGCGATCGAGGGCAGCGTGATCGCGGGCGGTGAGGCGGCCATCGTCGTCGCGGCGCATGCGGTACTCTTCCCGATTGATGGAGGCTTCACGGCCTTCGAGGTGTGAGGTTTCGCGAGCGGTGAGTTGTCCGCTACGGACGCCCTGGGCGATGCGGTCCTGCTGATTGTCTTTGCGATGGTTGATGTTCTGCGCCATGGCAGCGGTGGTGCTGAGGGCGAGAAGTGCGGTGGCAACGAGAGCGAGTTTCATGACGTGGGGCTCCTGGGGGGAATGACTGACTGCGATCGTGCTCTTGTCATTCGCCGTACGGAGGTGAAGACCGCAGAGTCGTGGATTTAGTTGCTGCGAAACGAGCGCAACTAAATGCGGGCAGTGGGTAGGCAACAGCCAATAGCCAATAGCCAATTGCCAATAGCCAATGGCCGACTCCTGATCTACTTGTGCAGTAAGGGCAGCAGGAGCGGGAGGAAGTTATCGGCGAGGAGCTGGGAGCCTTTGGCGGTGGGGTGGATACCGTCCTGCTGAATGGCGCCGGGGACGGTGTAGATATTGGCGTAGAGCATGGGCAGCAGTGGGACGTGATATTTCGCCGCGATGAGGCGGTAGGTTTCGTCAAAGGGCTTGATGTAGTCCGAGCCGTAGTTGGGGGGCAGGGTGATGCCGGCGAGGATGACCCTGCTGCCGGAGTGGAGAAGGGTGGCGACGATGGTATCGAGGTTGCGGCGCGTGTCGGCGATGGGGAGGCCGCGAAGGCCATCGTTGCCGCCAAATTCGACAATGACGATGGCCGGGTGAAGGCGGATGACGTCTTTTAGACGGTCAACACCGTCTTTGCTGGTGTTGCCGCTAACGCCGGAGTTGACGACCTTGTAATGATAGCCGCGCTGGTCGAGGGCAGCCTGAAGGGCGTCGGGCCAGGCGTGGCCGGGTTCGAGGCGATAGCCGGCCGTGATGCTGTCGCCGAAGCAATCGATGACTGAGACGCGTGGGACGGGAACGGAAGGCGGCGGGGCGGCGTATGTGCTGAGTGAGACAAGGAAGAATGCAGCCAGAGTGAGGAGACGGCGGAACACATGGGTAGTCTAGCAACGTGAGGGTCAGGGCTCAGAGCGGCTATGGGAAGTATGCTACATAGCTATACAATGGAGTGAGGGCACAGGAGAGCGGATGATCGAGGTCAAGGGGCTGAAGAAGTCGATCCGGAACGGGGCGCGGGTGGTGGAAATTCTGCGGGGGATCGACCTCATGATTCCGAAGGGGCAGTTTGCCGCGATCATGGGCGCGAGCGGCAGTGGGAAGAGCACGCTGCTGGGGCTGCTGGCCGGACTGGATTCGCCGTCGGAGGGAGAAGTGATTCTCGACGGCGTGACGATCAGCAATCTGGAAGAGGACAAACTGGCGGAGGTGCGGGGACAGCGGATTGGGTTCGTGTTTCAGTCCTACCAGCTGATCCCGACGCTGACGGCGCTGGAGAATGTGATGCTGCCGTACGAACTCAACGCACGGGGCGATGCGCGGAAGAAGGCAGAGGCCTTGCTGACGTCGGTGGGGCTGCAGGACCGGATGCATCATTATCCGGTGCAGTTGTCGGGGGGCGAGCAGCAGCGGGTGGCGCTGGCGCGGGCGTTCGTGCTGGAGCCGCCGATTGTGCTGGCCGATGAGCCGACGGGGAATCTGGATTCGGCGAACGGGCAACATGTGCTGGAGCTGCTGAGTGAACGGCAGCGGGAGAGCGAGACGACGCTGGTTTTGGTGACGCATGATGCGCAGATTGCGGAGCGGGCGGACCGGAGGATTGTGCTGAAGGATGGACTCGTTGTGGCCGATGTGATGCAGGGACTGGCCGTCCAGGCAGACGCGCCTGCGGCGCAGGTGCGGTGAGTCGACCTATGAGCGAGCTTGAGAGTTCTGAGGTAGTACGAAGCAAGCAGCCGTTGCCATGGGGTGTGGCGGCGAGGATTGCGTGGCGGGAGGTGCGCGCCGGCAAGGCGAAGTTCATGTTCGTGTTGCTGTCGGTGGCGATTGGCGTGGCGGCGCTGACGGGCGTACGGGGATTCAGCCAGTCGTTTGCGCGCACGCTGTTGCTGCAGGCGCGGAGCATCATGGCGGGGGATCTGTCGGCGCGCATGTTCCGGCAGGCAACGCCGGCAGAAGACAAGCAGCTGAATGCGCTTGCCGAGCCGCAGTCGGGCCTCGATGTGCGGCGGACGGTGGTTACGGAAACAGTATCGATGGCGATGGCGCAGGGCGATCCTGTGCCGCTGCTGGTGACGCTGAAGGCGGTGGATCCGGCAGAGTATCCGTTCTACGGAACGGTGGTGTTGTCGACGGGGCAGGATCTTCGCACGGCGCTGACCGACGACACGGTAGTGGTGGATGACAATCTGCTTGTGCGGCTGCGCGCGAAGGCAGGAGATCAGCTAAAGATCGGCGGGCGGTGGTTCCGGATTGCGGCGGTGATTGTGAAGGAGCCCGACCGCATGACGGCGGGCGTGGGGTTGGGGCCGAGAGTGATGATGACCCGGCAGGCCATGGAAGATACGGAGCTGCTGCAGCCGGGGAGCCGCGCCACGGAGCGGTACCTGTTTGCGCTGGGCGATAAGCTGAAGGTGGCCGATGTGCGTGCGCAGATCGAGAAGATTCTGCCGGAGGCGCAGGTAACGGATTTCCGCGAGACGAGCCCGGCACTGACCCAGGGCGTGGATCGGGCGACGGGGCTGCTGAGTTTGATCTGTCTGGTGGCGATGGTGCTGGGGGCGATCGGCGTAGCGATGGCGATGCGCGCACACCTGCAGCAGCGCATCGAGATTCTGGCGATCATGAAGTCGGTGGGGGCAAAGTCGTCGGACATTTTGCGGATCTATTTGATCCAGACACTGTTTCTTGGAATCGGTGGCGCACTGATCGGCGTGGTGCTGGGGTTGGGCGTGGAGTATGCCTTCCCGACAGTGCTGGGGAAACTGCTGCCGCTGCGGCCGGAGATCCGGCTGCCGCTGAATCCAGTGCTGGCGGCACTGGGGACGGGGATTCTGACGACGCTGCTGTTTTGTTTGCCGCCGCTGCTCGATGTGCGGAATGTGCGGCCGAGCCTGGTGCTGCGACGGATGGTGGAGTCGGGCGATGGGGACGAAGTTCTGCGGCTCCGCGGCAGTCTGTGGTGGCTCATCGCTCCCCTGGCTGGAATCGGAGCTGCGATCATCTTGCGGCATCACTCTCGCATCGCAGGCCTGCTGATCGCGATTTCCGTAATCGCAGTCCTGGCTGCGTACGTGAGGATCAATCCGCGTCCGCTCATCAAATGGTCTGGGGAGCACAAGCTGCAGTTGGTTTCGATTGTGGTGATTCTCGGTGGGCTGGGCGGGATTGCCGCGGCCCTGGCTGACTCGATGCTGGTGGGGAAGTGGTTTGCAGTTTGCCTCGCAGGGTTACTGGTGTTCATCCTGGGACTATCGGCAGCGACGCTGCGGGGACTGCGGGCGTTTCTGTCACGGACACGGTTACATTTGCACTCGGCGCTGCGGCATGGGCTGGCGAATCTCTACCGGCCGGGGAACCAGTCGGCGGCGGTGCTGGCGGCGCTGGGAGCCGGGGTAATGTTGATCCTGAGCGTGTTCCTGATGCAACGGTCGATTGTGAATGCATTACATGAAGACTTGAAGCCGGACACGCCGAACCTGTTTCTGATCGACATGAGCACTGCGGAGATGCCAGGAATCCGGGCGGAACTGAAAAAGCAGCCGGGGGTGATTGGGGAACTGGAGGCGATTCCGATTGTTTCGGCGCGCATCGCGTCGATTGAGGGAACACCTGCGGATCAGCTACGCGGGAACAATTATCCGAAGCATCTGCTGCAGACGGCGACGCTGTCGTGGGCAAATGCGGCGCCGGCAGGGACGAAGGTAGTGGAAGGGAAGTGGTGGAGCGGTGAAGGCGGAGACGATCTGGCGGTGATTGATTTCGTCGCGCGGCGGCTGAAGCTGAAGGTTGGATCGCCGATGACATTCGTTGCCGGGGATAAGGAAATACCGGTTAAGGTGGCGGCCATCTATAAAGTGGTGGGCGAGAATGCCTTTGCGCGGAGCTCGTACATTCTGCCCAGGGCGCTGCTCGAGGATCAGCCGACGGTGTGGTACGGCGATGTTCATGCGCGCCCGAGTGCGATTCCGGAGATCGAGCGGGCGCTGTTTGCCTCCTATCCCACGGTGACGGTGATCAACATTGCAGACATTCTGACGACGATCAGCGACGTGGTGGATCAGATTACGATGGTGATCCGGTTCCTGGCGGGGTTCTCGATTCTGTCGGGGTTGGTCATTTTGGCGTCGAGTGTGGCGAGCACGCGGTTCCGGCGGATGCGCGAGGTTGTGGTGCTGAAGACGCTGGGTGCGACGCGCAATCGAATTGCGACGGTGTTCAGCGTGGAGTTTGTGGTGCTGGGGCTGCTGGCCGGCGCCGTGGGCACGCTGTTCGCCAATGTGCTGTCGCGGATATTGCTGCACCGGATGGATGTGGTCTTCCAGCGCGACGTGCGCGGATCGCTCACGGCGGTACTGGGAACGGCGGTGCTGGCGGTGGCGACCGGATGGATCGCGAGTTTCAGGATTCTGGGACAGAAGCCGCTGGAGGTTCTGCGGGAAGAATGACGAAGGCAGGCAACAGGGAGTAACCAACAGGAATAGCAGAAGCGGGGAACTGGCGGTGCCCTGTCATAGCTGCCGTGGGGCGCATGCAGTGATATTCCTTCTGCCCTTCTTAACCTGTTGGGCGCATTGACCAGCCCGGATGAGGCCGATAGTATGAAGAAGCCAGCGTGAAGAAGCGGCCTTGCGGGGCCGCGTCTCACCTCACATAACTGCCCCCTCGTTCAACGGCAGGACAGCTGACTCTGGATCAGCATATCGGGGTTCGAATCCCTGGGGGGCAGCCAATCAAATCGACAACTTAGCTGCCATTTTCGCTGGATTACCGCCCCACTGTGCAGCGGTGCCGGGTATGGCGCCGGCATCAACATCGTTCTCTGCACTTGCACACCCCGCTTCGGAGTAGGCGTCCATGGGATTTCGCCTCGTCATTTCCCACGGGTCGATGAGGTACAGCGAAACTCGCCATGGGGCAGGGAAAAACCGTATTCGCCAGCGTAGTGTCGACTTAGGATTCTCCTCACGATATGGCGCTTTGACTGGCGCTCGCGGGGCTTTGCGGCGGAAACTTTGCTCGGACGAAAGAGACCCGCCGAAAAGGACAACGCATCCACACGCGTCTCAACAGTGTTCAGACCACAGGATGTCTCTTTGAATCCACATTTTGCGTAATGGAATTCGAGGAAGAGAACCAACACCTGACGGGTCTTCGTTTGTTGGCTGGTGAAACGATTGATCCCACTCTTCATGGACCGGGGTACGGGTCCCCAACTAAAGACTTGAAAGCACAGCTCACGGTTTCAATAGGGAAAGAAAGTTGCACGACAGCGTGGATGCCGGGAAGGCCGAAAGCGGCGCGAATATGAGCGTGCGATTCGTGAGATTCGTACGGCGCAGCGACTGAAGCCGGGCCTCCCAAAGCTGGACAGTCTGTTGGGGCTGTCACTGGCCGAGGAGGGTAATTTCGCTGAGGCGCTATCCCACTTGGAAAAGGGATTTCGCCAAACCTCCGACCCCGAGGTGCGGCGCATGTGCGGGCTCGAGCTGTTGCGGGCGTATACGAATCTGGGGCGAGATGCCGACGCGGTGGAGACTTCCCTGGCTCTGAGCAAGCTGTATCCTGACGACCCTGAAGTTCTCTATCACACAGGCCGCATCCGGAAACTTTGCCTACGAGACGCTCGAGAAGCTGCATGACACGGCCCCAGGCTCGATCTGGATGTTGCAGGCACAGGGCGAGGCAAACGAGAGCCAGAAGAACTGGGATGGCGCCATCATCGCTTTTAATCACGTATTGACAATGGACCCACAGCGCCCCGGCATTCATTACCAGTTGGGGCGCGTCTATCTGGGGCGGTTTCATGACGCGGCAAAACCAGAAGACCGCGACTCGGCGATGAGGGAGTTCCGTGCCGAGCTGGCTGTTGATCCGGGTAACGGGAATGCAGCGTATGAGCTGGCTTACCTTCAGACGGAGAGTGGCAATACTGAAGATGCGGCCGCCGGATATCAGAAGATCCTTCAGCAGTATCCCGATTTTGAAGAAGCGCTGGTCGGTTTGGCTGGTATCGATCTGGCTGGTCAAAAGGCCGATCAGGCCGTCCCGCTGCTGGAGCGCGCCGTGAAGTTGCGGCCGAACGACGAAGTTGCCTGGTGGCGGCTCGCGCAGGCTGATCGCACCACAGGAGACACCACCGGTCAGCAGAAAGCTCTCGCCGCATTCAACAGGATCCATCAGGTTATTCCCGGAACTCTGCGCAACCCGAGCAGCGATGCCATTACACCGCAGCAACTGGACAACAAGCCGGAACCGTAGATCCTGCGGGCAGAGTCTCGAACCGTATCCTTATATATGGTGGCGAAAAAATCTCCGCAGTTACTCTAAGCGAAGCTGTTACGGCCCCGGCCGCCAGGGCGCATCAACAAATCTGCACGAATGGAATTTCGAGCAGCCGCGCCAGCTTTGCGATGAGTCCAGCGATGTGGCCAACCCCAACGGCGCAATGATGAGCCGGACCCTGCTCGTTCCACTGCTCAACGAAATGCCGAGCACCGATGGGAAAACGGTAGCGGCTGTTGGTGTTGCCGATGGCCAGCGTCGGTCCGGCTTCTGAAACTCCCTGGGCGGCGAGCAGCCGAAATCCATGATCGCGATCCTGGACCACCGAGAGCAGCGTGATGGGCCCATAGCGAACCGACATTTCGACCGACAGTCCCCGCCCGACCTTGCCGTGATACACGTCGAGCGGGCGCACCCGGGTCTTGCCTTCGGCGATCGCAGTGTGTCCGGGCCCATCGTGCCCCATCAGCACAATGTCATCCGCCATATCCAGCGCGTAAAACTCCGTGAACGAGCCGCCGGCTCCGAAGCAATCCATGATTTTCATCGCGATCGCATTCTTGACTTCGTACTCGCCCGCCACAGGAACCTGACGCGCCGTCAGCAGGGAAGTCCCGAGGATGATCGAACTCATCGTGTCCTCGTTCGCCGGCACGCCGATGCCCTTGTAGTAGTACGCGAGAGACTGCAGATCGTGCGTCGCCACCAGTCGATCCAGCGCCACTGAGGTGCGCGCCGCCCGCTGCAACTCGCTCCGCGCACAGTCTGGCTGAACAGCGAAGTGTTCCTCGAACAGCCGGACTCGCTGTGCGATCTCTTCTTCGCTGCACTCGTTCCGCAGGGCGCTGAGCTCATCGACTTCGAGCATCTCGATGTGAGTGCCGAATGTGATCGACACCTGCGTGATGTCTGTCGCCACATCGAGCATGCCCCCGTAATAGTGGCCCAGCAGGCCCAGGCGATTCTCCGCGAGCGCCGCCTTCACCTGCGCCGCTCTCACCCACTCGTCGATCTCCTGCCTGGTCGCTTCATCGGTGAGGGCCCCAGTCACCTGATGGAACGGGATCCGAGCTCGCCGCAGCACATTTGCAATCTCCGGCACTGCACACGCGGAACACCACGCCAGCCACGCGCCCGTCATCGCCGTGCGATCCGGCAACCGATTGAACGCCTCGTAGTCCATGGCCGCGCCGGGCTGCAGGTTCAGCACGATCACCGGCACCTTTGCGCGCTGGACGAGCGGTAGCACCGTGCTCGACAGCGCATACGTCGTCACGTAGAGAAACAGCACATCGATGTCCGCGCGCCGGCAGGCATGCCCGACCTCGCGGCTCCGTTCCGGCGTATCCACCAGCCCGAACGACTCGACGTGCGCGCCGAAACCTTTCAGCCGCTCTTGCACCTGCGCCAGGTAGCCTTCCAGTTCCTCGCGCAGCCCGGCAAATTGCGGCCAGTAGGCATCGAGTCCAATGCCGCATAGCCCCGCGCGCAATTCTCTCGCAGTCATGGTGCGACTCTACTCCGCTTTCACCACCGTTACCGCAAACGGGGCGAGCGTTAGCTGCGGTCCGCTCATCGTCCCCGTCCTCGGCGGATCGTCTCCCGTCGCTTCATCGACAGTCGCAAACTGCGCGTGTTCAAAACCTGCGGGCAACGTCGCCGTCTCCTCTCGATTGGTCCTGTTCACCAGCAGAATCTTCCGTCCCTGCGGTGTCACGAATCCCTGCACGTAGGGTTGGCCTGCGTCGCCCCCCGACGATGGCGCCGTCGTCACCAGCCGGTCGCCGGGATGAAAGTTCTCGATGAACATCTTCAGCACCCAGCACCGCGCGTTCGGCTTGCCGTTGTTGTAATCCACCATCGACACGCTGGGGAACTGCGAAGGATATCCGACCAGCTGCGACTCGCCGATCACATCCACGCCCATCTTCGACAGCTCGGCAAAAAGATATGCATACAGCGCCGCCGCCGCATTCCAGTAGCGGTGCGGAATGTGATCCGGCAGCGGCTTGCTGGCCCGAATTTCCAGCCCGTCCGTGGGCAGAATCACGCCCAGCTCATCCGTGTCGACCTTCGTTGCCGGTGATAACCGATCCCGAATCGCCAGAATATAGCGCGTTGTTGCCAGAAATCCGTCCGCCTGATTGAAGAATGTATGCTGCCACCCGTCCGGTCCTTCATCGAGCGCCGGCGTTGCATAAAAGTGAAACGATATATAGTCCAGCGGAATCCCCGGCTGATGATTCTTTGGATTCAGGAAATACTCGAAGTACTTCGGATTCGCGCTGGGAGCCGCCAGCGCCAGCCCCATGAACTTCGTTTCGGGACTGACCTTGTGAATCGCGGACACAATCGCGTCATAGCGCTCCGTGTACTGCTCCGGTGTCATCTGGTGCTCGAAATCGACTTCGTTCAGTACCTCCCAGTAGGGAAAGCGGTAGTGATAGCCCGACTCGTGCCGCTTCCCGTTTTCATCGGTGAAGCCGCCCTTCGTGAACCAGCTCACCAGTCGCGCGTAATAATCGCCCAGTTCCTTTCCGCTCGGATCGCGTAGTTCCGTCCCCTGCGTGTAATCCCAGAAGACCTGGTTCGCATCCTCCGGATACGTCACTGGCTTGTCCGTCTTAAACATCCACGCGGGAATGGTGCTGAAGTTGATGATCGTCGAGTGTCCGTCCGTCGCTGCGAGAAAATCCTTTGTCACTGGATCGATCCAGGTGAAGTCCCACGATGTGTGGTCCGCCGCCGGCGGCTGCAACTCCGCCACCGCAATCTTCGGATAGGGCAGCCAGGGCACGAAGCGAACGTAATCGGCGCCCAGCATCTTCAGCGCTGCGAACGCACCGTCGTGGATCGGCGATCCCGGATTGAGCATCGGATTGGTCACAACCTGCAGCGTCGGCGTCGACTTCGAGGCAATTACCGTCTTGTCCCAATTGATCGTGATCGTTCCGGCCTTTTCGGTTGTCTGCAGGGCCACCAGCCCATGACAGCCGAAACACACCGCCAACAGCACGATTAAAACTCTGGATCGCATTGTGGGATCCTCCTTCGCGGCCGGCCGGGCCCGGTGGTCCTCAGGCCGGCCAAAAATCGCGACCCATTGTTTCATATGCAACATCTCTTTTCTATTGACATGTGGAGTCTCGCCCCGCGAAATTAAGGGCGCATGCAATTCTCTCCGAAATGTCCCTGCAAGCGGTTCCCTCTGTATTTGCTGGTCGCACCCATCCTGGCCATCCTTTTTTTCCCGGCGACCGACTTTGCCACTCCTGTCCGCCAGGCGCCGGACCACCTCCGCTGCGAGGAACTCGAGACCCCGCTCAGCATCGACACGCCGCAGCCGCGACTCGCCTGGCAGCTTGTCGACCCGCGCACCGGCGCACGCCAAACCGCCTACCGGCTACAGGTCGCCAGCAGCAGGGAAGCGCTGCTGGCCGGTCATGCCGATGTCTGGGATAGCGGGCGCATCGCCTCTGACCGCTCCGTCGCGGTTCCCTACGCTGGTCCTGCCCTCGAACCAGAGCATCGCTATTTCTGGCGCGTCCAGGCGTGGGACCAGGACGGCGTTGCCTACCCTCCGAGCGCCGCCTCATGGTGGGAGACCGGGCTGATGCGCGACCCATGGCGCGCACAGTGGATCGGGTATGAAGAGCGCGAGCTACGCAGCATCCGCGAGTCCGGCGCCGAATGGATCTCCAACCGCGGTCGGGACGACTACCACCAGGCCGGCGATACCCACCACGATTTTCGTTTCACGTTCGGCGTCGACCGCCCTGTCCAGTTCGCCCACCTCTATGTCACGGGCGAAGACACCGCCGCCGCATGGGTCAACGGCCGGCAAGTCCTCCACGCGGGACCGCTGCCGCCCTACAAGCAGACCGCCTGGAAGCGATACGTTGAGCGCGATGTTACCAGTGAGATGAAGCAGGGAAGCAACCTCCTTGCTGTCGATGTCACCCTCTTCGACATAGGCGAAGGCGCTGCCGCCGGCGCTGCCAGCCGCACCCCCATGAGCGCCTGCCTTTATGTCCGCTACCAGGATGGCTCCGATCAGGTGATTGTCAGCAGCACGACGTGGAAGGCGGAACTCAACGCCTCTGGCGCCTGGTACGCTCCCGGTTTTGACGATGCCGCATGGCCTCTGGCGATTCGCGGCACATCGCAGGGGCAGTTCACCGGCCCGCTCGATGCGCGCCCCTGGCCAACCAATCCAGTCATGATGCTCCGCCGCGACTTTGACGCGGGCAAGCCCATCCGCTCTGCGCGCCTCTATGCAACGGCTCTCGGTGCCTATCGCTTCTGGATCGACGGCCACCCGGTCGGCGATCAGATCCTCGCGCCCGGCTGGACTGACTATCGCGAGCGCGTCGCGTACCAGACCTACGACGTCACTGCTGACCTGCGCGCCGGCAGGAACGCGATCGGTGCATACCTCGCGCCCGGGTGGTATTCCACGCCGCTGGAGTGGACTCAGGAGCCCTACAACTACGGCAACACGCCGCCTGCATTGCGCGCTGAGTTGCACATCGTCTATCAGGATGGATCGGACGCCTGGATCGACACCGACTCGCAGTGGAAGGCCGCGCCTTCACCCATCGAAAAGGCCGAGATCTACGACGGCGAGACCTACGACGCGCGCCTCGAGCAGCCAGGGTGGGCAACCGCGGGCTTCAGCGACGCCAGCTGGCATCCAGTTCAGACCATCCAGCCTTCTGAGCCCGCTATCGTCGCGCAGGAATACCAGCCCATCCGCATCGAAACGACCCTCCACGCGAAAGCCCTCACCGAGCCCAGGCCCGGCGTCTACGTCTACGACTTCGGTCAGAATATGGCGGGCTTCGCGCACATCCGCGTCCAGGGCAAAGCCGGCACAAAGATTCGTCTGCGCTTTGCTGAAGTTCTCAATCCGGACGGAACGATCTACACCGAAAACCTCCGCACCGCGCTCGCTACGGACTACTACACAACGGCGGGTCATGGGGAAGAGAACTACGAGCCCTCCTTCACGTTCCATGGGTTCCGCTACGTCGAACTCACCGGTCTGTCCGTCAAACCAGACGTCTCCGCCGTCACCGCAAAAGTGATTCACACTGCCGCGCCATTCCACACGCAGCTCGCGACGGGCAGTTCCATGCTCAATCAGCTTTGGCGCAACATTCTTTGGGGCCAGCGGTCGAACTTCGTCGGCGTCCCCACGGACTGCCCGCAGCGCGACGAGCGCCTGGGCTGGACCGGCGATGCCGAAGTCTTCTGGCGTACCGCGTCGTACAACATGGGGCTCGCGCCTTTCTCGCGTAAATTCGCGGCCGACCTTCGCGGCACGCAAGTCGACACACCGATGTACGGCATCTACGCGCCCGGCACGTCGGTCCCCAACGCGGGCTTCGGCGCTGGCTGGAGCGATGCGGGCGTCATCATTCCCTGGACCTCGTGGCTCCAGTCCGGCGACACACGCATCATCGACCAGAACTGGGACGCCATGTCGAAGTATCTGGCCGCGATCGAACAGAGCAATCCCAGCTTCCTCTGGGAGCACAACGCCGGCACTCCCTTTGGCGACTGGCTCTCTCCCGAAGGCCAAACCAAAGCCGCTCTCGTGCAAACCGCCTACTGGGCCTATGACGTCTCCCTCATGCAGCAGATGGCACACGCCACCGGCCGCACCGAAGAGGAGCAGAAATACGCCGCGCTCCACGAGCAAATTCAGAGAGCCTTCGCTGCCGCCTTTGTGCGCTCGGATGGCTTCATCGCAGGCGCCGACAACGGCCCTTCGCCCTTTGGCCGCATCTTCGTGCCGAACAAAGTTCCCTCCGGCGACACGCAGACGGGCTACGTTCTCGCGCTCTACATGCACCTCGTGCCCGACTCGCTTCGCGCCGCCGCGGCGAATCGCCTCGTCGAGAAGCTGCGCGTCGATCGCTGGCGGCTCGGCACCGGCTTTCTCGGCACGCCCTATCTGCTCGCAGCCCTCGCCGACACCGGCCACGCCGACGTCGCTTTTCGCCTGCTGCTCTCCACCGAATATCCCTCATGGGGCTACCTCGTCGCCCATGGCGCCACCACGATGTGGGAACGCTGGAACGGCGACAAGATGCGCGGCGATCCCAGCATGAATTCCTACAACCACTATGCCTACGGCGCGGTCGCCGACTGGATCTACCGTTACGCCGCGGGCATCGATGCTGACTCCGCCGACGCGGGCTTCCACACGATCCGCCTGCATCCGAACTTCGACCCGAACCTCGGCTCGCTCAACTTCACTTTCGACTCACCCTACGGC
Organism: uncultured Acidobacteriaceae bacterium; assembly: GCA_963819725.1. Classification (GTDB taxonomy): domain Bacteria; phylum Acidobacteriota; class Terriglobia; order Terriglobales; family Acidobacteriaceae; genus Palsa-343. Next base: position 37,552 of record CAWFXK010000006.1, on the reverse strand, counting down.
CCAATCCACTCAGCATGGACCGCGCACGGCTCGGTCGGCACCTGGGCCCTCACGATTCCTCCGAACGCGCGCGGTGAGTTAGCTCTCACCAGCGAGCAGGAGAAAGCCTTCACCCTCGAGTGGCGCGCCGCTCTCCCAGAATCCCGCAACTCCACAGCGTCTCGTGGCCGCGGACGGTCAAACTGCGTATCGAGATTCCAGCCGGAACCTGGCACTTCTCCGTGGCGATTCTCGCAGCTCGAATAACGCAGTTCAGCCAGATCGCGCTGTGTCGTCATCGCACCGGCACAGCACTTTCGCCCTCCAGTGTGAGCGCGCTAGCGAGCCGCTTTTCCTCCACTATCGTCACCGGCCCCAGCAGCCCTGACGGCAGCAGCGGCGAATTTGCCTTGTAAGGCTTCACGTCGGCGAACGTGTATTTCGTTGTCGCGTCGGGTTGCTGATCGCCGATGAGCCGATTGACCCAGGCGTTGGTGACCTTGATCGTGAGTTCGTTGCTTGCCCGGTTTGAGCGCGGTCGTCGCATCCACGCGGTACGGTGCGTGCCACACAATTCCCAGCGACTTGCCATTGACCATGACCTCCGCCAGGTTCTTCACATCGCCCAGGTCGATCCACACATGCGCGCCCTTTCCGAACCAGCTCGCCGGCGCATCGATCGTCTTCGTATAGGTGCCCGTGCCTGAGAAATACTTCACGCCCGCATCGCTGTTGTCGCTCCACGAAGCCAGCGTGTCCAGCGTGATCGACGGCGGCGCTCCCCAGTTCGGCGGGAAGCTCACCGTCCACGGCCCCGATACCGTCGCAACCTGCGTTTCCACTGACGCCGGCACGGTGTGCGAGGTCTCGCTCGTGGGCTGGCCGAAATACCACAAACACTGTGCCCCACGGCTCCAGCTTCAATGGCACTGTCGTCTGCCCATCCGCAATCGTGAACGACACCGGCTCCGTTTTTCCTGTCTCCGCGTACCAAAGCTCGGGTGCTTTGCCCGTGACCCGGAACGTCGCGCGCACGGCAGCGCCGTCATCGCTGCGGTTGTCGACAAAGTACAGGTCGCCATTCGCCAGCTTGCGATGAACGAAACTCGATCCGGTTGTCGCTGCCCTGTGTAATGGAAGTCCGGCGCGACGTTCATCGCCTTCAGCGCAGCAGCGGCATCGTCGCCTGCATACACGGTGCCCTTGCCTGCGGAATGCACGCCCGTGCCATCGCCGAACAGCTCATCGTCCAGCTTGCGGAACTCCGCCTGGTCGTCGGCAAGGCTCGGATCGTCGGTTGGCTTCGGCCCGGCGACGCTGGCCCCTTCCCGCACCAGTTTGTCGATTGCTTTCAGCACCGGCAACGACATGTGCTTGCTGTATGCGTCGAGCACCAGCAACCGGTAGCTCGTGCCGCCCGGCGTGGTGATGCGCCCGTTGGCCACGTTGAGTTCGTGGATCAGTGCGTCGGCGTTGACGTAATCGAACCCGTAGCCTGCCGGCATATCCGGCGATTTTTCATGGAAGATCGCCGTCAGATTCGAATCCTCACCGTAGAAATAGATGACGTCGGCGCCAAAGTGTCCCTGCTGCAGCATGTAGCTGTTGCGGCCAAGGTAATCCACCCACGGCCCCGCCTCGTCCGCCCACGTGTCATTGCGATTGAACCACTGCCCGAACGGCCCCAGCGTCAGTCCCGGTTTCTTATCCACCAGCGGCTGGTGGGCCGACTCATGGATGCAGAAGCGGTTAATGCCGTTGAGAAATTCCTGATCCGCTGTCGGCTTCAGCGTCGCTGGCGACCATGCCCACGGCGCCGCCGCTGCTGTCATCGATTCGGCCGCCGCCAGGTTCTGCCCGTAGATGTGCGCCACCGACGCCGACTCGCGATCGTCGGCGTTGTAGTTGTACTGCTCGTGATTCACTCCAGGCGACTGCGTCCACATCGCGCTCATCGGGACTTCGTTAAACTTCTTCACCTCCATCCCATCGGCAACAAACGCCCGTCCGTCTTCATGCGACTCGCCGTAGTGGCCCATGTGCCACTCGTGGATTACCTGCTCCAGCACTCCATAATGCTCATCGGCGATCAGGTCCGCGATGGTCTTGCGAAAGTCCCACAGGAACCGATCGCTGGCTTCCGCGCTCTCCACCACCGCGCCGGTCAGCACCGGCATCCATGGGATTGGATCGTAGCCTCGCCGCTTGCGAAACTGCGCGATCATGTCGTCGGTCCAGTTCTGCGAACCGGCTTCCCAGCTGTCGTTGATGATGTAACGAATCCCGCGCTGCCCCATCATCTCGGCGCCGACCGTCTCCTTGTAGCTGTCCAGATATTTCTCCATATACCGGCGCACGTCCTGGCCATTCAGCTTGTCGACCTCAAGCCCGGTCGCCTCGGCGGTGGCCGGGTGATTCGTGATCCCCAGCAGGCTATATCCAAACCGCAGCACCATCCAGTGTCCCGGAGGTGGCGTCCAGTCCAGCGTCCCGTCCGGCCGCACCTTCGACGTCAGATCGATCACGCCGGCCTTGTTCACGGCATCGCCCTGGCCGGTCGGGGCTGTGGCGAACCCGTATAGATCCGGTTCCGGTACAAACGCCGCCTTCTCCTCGAAGTGATTCACCCGCGCTCCGGGGTGCAGCACCAGTTCCGCAATCTCGTAGTTTTTGGGTGCAGGGGGCAGGGGAAATCCGAAAGACTTCGGATCGATTCCCTCCGCCCACGCCGGCCGCGGCGGTGGCGGCGTCCGCAGAAACGTGACGCGAAAATATTTCGCAGTCACCGCGGGAAACGAAACGGTCAGTTCCGGCGACTCTCCGGCCGCGAGCTTCGCGATGGTTCGCCAGTTCTCACCGTCATCGCTCGCCTCGAGAGCTTTGCCCGGTGCGCCAATTCCCGTAATCATCGAGACGATACGGTTTGGGTCCTGGGTCACGATCGTGACTGCACGGATGGTTGTCGGTTCAGCGAAGGCGTACTGGATCCAGGCCTTCTGTCCCTCGGGCGGGATCGGCAGCTCGGTCGCTTTCTCCAGGTTGCCGTCGGTGAGCAGCGCCGTGACCGGCGACCCTCCACTGAAGGTCATGGCCGGATGCAGGCTCTCCACGCTGACGTCGCCTGCCGGCCGACGATAAGCGACCACGACCGAGTCGGCGTAAAACTGCGGCGCCGGCTTTCCCCCTTCCGGCCCGCGCAAGGCATCGCGAATCCCGATGTCCTGAAACGCGCCCGTGTTGACGGGCGGGTGTGCCAGCTTACCGTCGAAAGGCTGTCCGCCTTCGACCTCCGTCGCGCTCCACACATATTTCTTCATGCCTTCCGAAGGAGGCACCCAGGGGCCACCGGACTCGCTCCAGCCAGGCGAACCTGCGATCGCCATCTCCATTCCAAGCTTGTCGCCGGTCCCGATCGCGAATCGAAACGCATCTTTCCACTCCGGCGTCATATAGGCCAGGCGTTGGGGAACGACCTGCGGCGTCTGCAGCGCGGCATCGAAGTTCTGGAAGCCCGCGATTCCGACCCGGTGCATCCAGTCGAGGTCCAGCTGAATTCCTTCTTTCGAGATGTTCCCGTTCATCCAGTGCCACCACACCCTGGGGCGCGCACTGTCGGGCGGATTTTCAAATCCGCTTTTCAGAGAATCGGGAGGGTTCTGTGCGGAAACTGCAAGAATGCCGGCTCCCAGCATAAGAATTGCCGAGAGAGCGGAGCGTCGATGATGCCCCATATGGAATTTCCTTTCAGCCACGATACGCACACCAGGGAAATAGCGCGAACGGCGGACTCCGATGGCCGGAGCCGACTTTCAAACGCGGCAACACGTTATCACGAACCAGATTCGAAAGGGAAATAAATTCCCCATTGAAGTTTGCCCGTTGCGGCCCGATGATAGGGGGGTCATAGAATACTGAGCGAACGACTTTCACAGGATTCGCAGAGGATTCCATCGATGTCTGAACGTTCGTTTACGAGGCGCCGGTTTCTTGCCGCCGCTGCCATGACCGCAGCCACTGCGAGTCTGAGAGCACAACCAAACACCGAACCCGTCATGCTCGAAATCCCTGCAGAGGCCGATGGTCCGCAGATGCCCGCGGATTTTGTGGGCCTTTCCTACGAAGTCCAGCAACTGGTTGACGCCAGCTTCTTCTCGGCGAAGAACACCGGTCTGATTCGTGCGTTTAAGGAGATCGCTCCCCGAGGTGTGCTGCGGCTCGGCGGCAACACCAGTGAGTTCGCCTGGTGGAAGCCGACGCCGGATTCTCCGGAGCCTGAGCATCCGAAGATTCGCGAAGTGGTCGGGGAACCCAAAGCGTCGTACTACGCGGTCACTGCCGAATCGGTGCGGAATCTGGCGGAGTTCCTGAACGCGACCGGGTGGAGCTGTCTTTACGGCATCGGGATGGGAACGAACACACCGGCTCGCGCTGCGGAGGAAGCCGCATTTGTCAGCAGGACCCTGGGCGGGCGCCTGCAATACTTCCAGATCGGCAACGAGGTTGACATGTTCGACCGGCACCTGCGCGATCCTGCAACGTGGTCGGCGAAGACTTATCTGGCCGAGTGGCTCGCGATGGCGCGGGCGGTCGCGGCTCGCGTGCCGGAAGCAAAGTTCGGCATGCCGGATGTCGCATCGGACGTGAATTGGCTCACCGAGATTGCGGCACAGTGGCAGGGCATCGACAACCCACCCCGTGTTACGACCCTCACCCACCACTACTACTTCGGCGGACCGGCGACCAACCCAGCTGTGAACATTCCGAACCTGCTCGCGGCGGCAACCATGGCCAGAGTGCAGAGGACCGCGGACCGGGCAACGGCTGCGGCGGACAAAATAGGTGCACGCGTGCGCATGACCGAGGGCAATACCTGCTATCGCGGAGGCAAACCCGGCGTCTCCGATGTCTTCGCCGCCGCGCTGTGGTCAGCCGATTATTCGCTGCTGCTTGCCGGCAATAACTACTCGGGCGTCAATCTTCACGGAGGTACCGGCAAGTCGGTGGCGAACTCCGTCGGCGGATCGCTGCCCGGCGACAGTCTCCTTGAACAACAGGGGGAGACGGCTGCGGAGATCGCGACGCATCCCCATCCCTTCTATACCCCGATCGCGACATTCGGCCAGGAGTATGTACTGGAGCCTGTTGCGCGGGGGCTGCAGTTTGCCGGCTCATTGAGCGATGCCAGGCTTTTCAAAGCGGACCTGACTTCGAGGCTGCAGGCGACCGGAGTGAATGCAACAGCCTACGCCGCGGAATTAAAGGGGAACGGAAGATCGGTCGTGATTCTGAGCAAGGATCTCGACAAGGACCTTGATGTGGTCCTCGTATTCGACAAAGGCAGAGGCCTCGCGGTGGAGACGGCAAAGCTGTACGCCTCCAAAGTGGACAGCCGCGACACGCGCATTCTGCAGTCATCAAAATCGAGGTTGAGCGATGATGGCCGGCATCACGTTGTCGTCTCTCGTGGCTCGGGCGTTCGCGTGACAGTGGTGTAGACCGGAAACCGCGCCAGCCATCGCTCGGTCTCCGGGGCCGCACATCGGTACAGGTAGTGCCCGTAGACTGATTGCGTTACTCAAAACAGGGGAAAGATAAACGCCTCGGGGACTGATGATGGATCGACGCAGGTTTCTCAAGACGACCGGGGGGCTGCTGGCCGCAACGGCCCTGCACACACAGCGCAGTGTCGCCCAGCAGCCGGCGGCGCAGCACGCTTCAGTGCCTGGCCGGCAAATTCTCCCGATGACTCGCAACTGGCGGTATTCCCGGGAAAAGATCGACGCTGCCACAGCGCCGGAATTTAACGACGCGCATTTCAGCCGCGTGGTGCTGCCGCACAGCAATACGCAACTGTCCTGGCACAGCTTCGACGATAAGGATTACGAGTTCGTCTCCACTTATCGCCGGCGTTTTCGGCTGCCTCCGGGCGCACGCGGAAAGCGGGTCTTCGTCGATTTCGAGGGCGCCATGACCGCCTCAACCGTTTGGATCAACGGCGCGCGCCTCGGCGAATACAAGGGAGGATATACACCGTTCTCGTTCGAGCTGACTCCGCACCTGCATTTCGATCGCGACAACGTGTTGTGCGTGCATCTCGACTCCACCGAACGCTCGGATATCCCGCCTTTCGGCTACGAGATCGACTACATGACCTTCGGCGGCATTTATCGCGAAGTTGCGCTGCGCATTGTGCCCGAGACCTGGATTGACAATGTCTTTGCTCGTCCGCGCGACGTGCTGGCTGCCTCGCCCGCGCTGGATGTGGATTGCTTTCTGACCGGAGCCATGCGCGGCCCCCTGGTTCTGGAGGCCGAGCTGCGCGATGGTCAAACGGTCGTTGCGCGAGGCCGCCTGCCGGTACCGGAAAGTGCGGCGCCCAAGGAGACCATTGAACCTTCCGCGGCGCCGATTCAGGCGCCGGTCCACATGAGCAACCAAACGACCGCTGACGCTGCGCGACAGACCGTATCGCTCACCGGATTGACGGGGATCACGCTCTGGGACCTCGCCCGCCCTCACTTGTATACGGTGCACGTCCGTCTCCTGCGCGGGAGCGAAAGGCTCGATGAAGACACTCGCCGCATTGGCTTCCGCGAGGCCACTTTCACCGATCACGGCTTCTCCCTGAACGGCAAAATCGTCAAGCTGCGCGGACTCGACCGGCACCAGACTTTCCCGTTTGCCGGGTGCGCCATGTCCGCGCGCGTGCAGCGCCAGGATGCGAAGATCCTCCGCCAGGTTCTCCACTGCAACATCGTACGCACGTCGCACTATCCCCAGTCCCGCCATTTTCTCGATTGCTGCGACGAGATAGGACTGCTGGTGCTGGAGGAGATCCCGGGCTGGCAGCACATCGGCGACGCGGAATGGAAAGATCTGGCGGTCGACAACGTGGGGCGCATGATCCGGCGCGACTGGAATCACCCTGCCATTGTTCTGTGGGGCGTGCGCATCAACGAATCGCGGGACGACCACGACTTCTACACCCGCACCAACGCGCTGGCGCATGCGCTCGATCCAACCCGGCAGACTGGCGGGATCCGGAACTTCCAGTCTTCGGAGTTCCTCGAAGATGTTTTCACCGTGAACGACTTCGGCATTCCGCTCAAGCCGCCGAATCATCCCCGCTATCTGAACACGGAGTTCGTAGGGCACACCTTCCCCACCAAAACCACCGACGACGACGAGCGCCAGCGGGAGCACACGCTGCGCCATGCCCGCATCCACGACCAGATCGCGTCGGACCCGCAATATGCGGGCGGCATCGGCTGGTGCGCCTTTGACTACAACACCCACTCGGACTTCGGCTCCGGCGACCGCATCTGCTACCACGGCATCGCCGACATCTTCCGCGAGCTGAAGCCGGCCGGAGGCTTTTACAAATCACAGTGCGATCCCAGCGAAGAGATTGTGCTCGAGCCGGCATTCCACTGGGCAAGGGGCGACGAGTCCGTGGGCTTCACCGACGCTGTCGTCTGCTCCAACTGCGATCACCTCCAGCTGTTTTCACGCGCCGGAAGTGAGGCCGGCAATCCCTGGAAGCTCATCGCCGAGGCCGATCCGGATCGCGCGCAGTTCCCGCACCTGAAATACCCGCCCTTCATTTTCGATATGCGCCGTTACCGTGCCGGTTGGGGCGATCTTCGCATCGATGGCTATCTGGGCGGAAAGCTGGTCATCTCCAGATCGCTCTCCGGACGCGGTGTAGACAGTAAGTTTCTCCTGCTTCCCGACGATCGCGCGTTGATGGCGGATGGCGCCGACGCCACTCGTGTGGTGCTGCGGGTCACTGATGAGTTCGGTGCCGTGCGTCCCTTCGCCAACGACTCCATCGCGCTGACCCTGGAAGGCCCGGCGGAGCTGATCGGCGACAACCCTTTCGCTCTGATCGGCGGCACGGGAGCCGTCTGGATCCGCGCGCGCGAAGAACCCGGCGCCGTGCGCCTCACCGCAAAACATCCGCGGCTCGGCGCCCAAACCGTAACGATCGAGGTGTCCCCGGCGGCGCCGGAAGCAGTCTAGAAGATACTCAGTGCCGAATAGCTGCCTGAAGAATGCCGGAGTTGCGAATTCCCGGGAGATTAATTGAAGGGTGGGGGTGCGTCGGGTTGTTTGGCGATGCGCGCTTCGATGCAATCGTGGTTGTGCCGGAGTCTGGCCTCACTCTGCGCGCTGGTGGTGGCACCGAGCATGCGATAGCAGTAGATGCAGATCACCTTGTCGCGCGAGGGGGCCGGATGCGCCGTGTGCGTGGTGGTATGGGGGGCGGGGTGAAGCATCGCGTTGCTTCTCATCGGAATCCTCCGTGACGGGGGCCTGGAAACCCCGGGGGAAGGCACTCGCAGAAACTCCAGGAAGGACTGCGTTTGAGGTTCGTGGAAGCACGGACCGGAGGCTTGGGCTCTCGGGCCTGAGGCAACGGGCGACCGGGGCTTTCGACGGGAAAAAACACCAGCCTACAGACATCAGAATGCGGATGGAGATTACCGTCTGTGATCGCTATCACACGCCACCTGGATCGTGGGAGCTGGGAGGCGCCTGACCCCTTGCGAGGTGGGTTCCGCAAATCCGTTCAAAACGAAAAGGCAGCCGCGCCGGATCGGCTGCCTTTTGTTGCAGATAGGCCTTGCGGGCGTCGCGCTACCAGCGTTGGACGTTGAGGCTGTCGAGATAGACCGTGGCGGTGCCGCTGGAGCCGTATCCGTCGATCTGGAAGTTGGTGAGGAGCACGGGGTCCCATCCGAGGGCGAAGGCAGAATTGACGGTGGCGTTGATGTAGACGGTGCCTCCATCCAGCGAGATCGTTTTATAGGTCACATTGCCACTGTCGTCGCGCGAATATGCGATCTGGACGTGGTGCCAGGTATTGATGCTCCACGTACGCGGATTGCAGGACTGCGGTGTGTGGACCCAGGCGACGGCCCAATTCGTGGGAGTGCCGGTGTTGGCGGTGTAGTCCCATGTGTTCGACCAGCCATCGCACTGAACGCCAAAGATGACAGTCTGGCCATTGGCCAGGACCTGATCAACGTCGAATTCGAGGTTAGCGATCTGAGGCGAGCTGTTGTCGAGGTAGACCCAGGTGTCGTAGAGGAAATTCGTGGAGGTGCTGTCGTCGCCGAAGGTTGCGTAGAAGCGTTCAGAGCCGGAATCCAGGAAGCTGATATCGAACTGGCGCGCATTGCCGTAGAGCGAGGGCGAGCTGACCATGCTGGTGTCGCCCATGGAGGAGCCTGAGGCTTCGGTGTCATTTGCGCCGAACCAGTTGCTGAGGGACTGAATGTTGCTGACGCTGACTGCCCAGACTGGAGGAGTGATTGGAGTCAGAAGAGTATTTGGCTGGACCTGGATGGAGACGTCGGTGACGCAGGCTGCTCCTCGTCTGCCCCATGCTTTGACGTGCAGAGTGTGCCCTCCGACCGAGGCGTTGAGAAGACGATGCAAAGAGGAGGTGAAGAAAAGGCTGGTCGAGGGACTGCTGTCGAAGGAGTAGCCCATGACAATGACGGCCTGCGAGGAGCAGTTTGTGGCCGAGGCAGAGAGGGTGAAAGGGGAGGAGACGACAGCGCCATTACCGGGGCTGCTGACGTTGATGCCTGCGAATGCGGGGCCGGTGGACAGAGCGAGCATCGAACCGATCCAAAACGCCTTACGAATTGCGTTCATAAAGGGTACCTGCGTCTCGTTAGTTGGGCGTGCACACAGACTACATCCGACGCTGCAGACAGCCTCACGGGGGCGCGCGCCAACAGTCCGCGACGCGACGGCGCAGGCTGAGATTTCAGTCAGTTGTTAAGGGCATTAATACACAGACATAAAACGGAAGGAAAGCCTTTTCTGCAGCGAGGCGTGCAAAAACCAGGAATTTCGGGCCTCTGAAGGGCTGGTATGCAAAATCTTCTCCGGTATGGGTGAAGATTCGAACCTTCGAGAGATGAAAATACCGGGGCAAGACCGGGCGGGGCGGCAAAGGGCCGCGAGTAAAGTGGAACGCATGCGCTGGATGGCGAGAGCGGCGATAGTCTCATTGACAATGGTCTGCGGTGTTGTACTCGCCATTGCCCAGCCGGCACCGACTGTAGCGCAGAGGGTGCTGGATAAGACTCTTTCGGGAACGAACGCAGTTGGGGTGGTATTGGATGGAGGCGATGGGCGCATCGTGGCCGCAGTGCGCGAAGCCGATGCAGGACGCATGGCGACCGCGCCGGGATCGACGCTGAAGCCCTTGTTTCTGATGGCAGGATTGCGCGAGGGACGCGTGCGGGCGGAGACGACGGTGGTTTGCCACGGGAATCTCCGGATTGCGGGACGGGATCTGGCGTGCACGCATCCGCGAGAAGAGAACGCGTTCGATGCAGAACGCGCGCTCGCGTACTCATGCAATACATGGTTTGCGAATCTGGCGAGGCGGTTTACGCCGGAGGAGGCGATGGAGGTGCTGCGGGAGCATGGGTTTGGCAGCCGGACGGGATTGGTACGCGGAGAGTCGGCGGGGACGTTGCGCGAACCGGCGAACGAAGCGGAGGTGCAGTTGCTGGTGCTGGGGCTCGACGATGTCGCGGTGACTCCGGTGCAGCTGGCGCGTGCGTATTTCCGGCTGGGGCGGGAGTTTGATGCGATGCCGGTCGTTCGGCGGGGGCTGGAGGGATCGGTTGCGTACGGGATGGCGCACAACGCTGCGACTGCGGGGATAAGGATCGCCGGAAAGACGGGAACGGCGAGCGATGCGGGTGAGGCCTGGACGCATGGTTGGTTTGCGGGAATAGCATCGCGCGGGGCCGAGCGGATAGTGGTGGTGATCTATGTTCCGCGGGGCAATGGCGCCGATGCTGCGGAGTTGGCGCATCGATTCTTTGCGTTGTGGGGGCGGATGTCATGAGGGCGGCTGCCGCCCTGCTGCTGGGCGCAGTGGTGGGTGGTGCGTCTGGATTGGCGCAGTCGCAGGAGGATGCGGCTCGGCCGCTCACGGTGGAGCTGTTTTCGCCGCACAGGATCACGTCGGTGACGATGATGCCGCTGGGGCAAAACGAGCGAGTGAAGCTGTGCGCGGGATGCCGGCAGAAGGCGGTGCGGCAGGCACTCATCGCGACCGTGCGAGACGATTGGGTGGAGCTGGGCGCCGGTCAGCGGTCGAGTGAGGTTGGGGTGGACGGCGCGTTTCGTATGCAGCCGGATGGTGGCGCAAAGGCGATGAGCGCGGTGGGTGTGTGGAAACTGCGCGTGGTGCACGGCGAGTTGCGCGTGTTGCTGACGATGGACAGCGAACGATATGTCGCGCTGGCGCTGCGCGGGGAGGCGGGGGCGAAGGAGCCGCTGGAATCGCTGAAGGCGATGGCGATCGCAGTGCGGACGTTTGCCCTGGAAAATGCGGAGCGGCATCGCGGCGAGGGATTCGATTTGTGCGACAGCACGCATTGCCAGGTGCTGAAGTTCGGAACGCCGTCGGAGTTGGTGGAGCGCGCGGTGCGGGAGACGGCGGGAGAGACGTTGTGGTACGGCGCGCGGCGGGCGCTGGTGTTCTACACGCAGAACTGCGGAGGCGAGAGCGAGGACGCGAGCCAGGCCTGGCCGGGGACGCGCGCTCCGTATTTGAAGGCTCATGCCGATCCGTATTGCACGCGGCATGGGGAGGCACAGTGGCACGCCGAAATCGCTGTCGCCGATCTGGAACGCGTGGCGCAGAGCGCGGGCTGGAAGCTGCCGGGGCGAATCGACGCAGTGCGTGTGGTGCGGCGGACTGATGAAGGGCGAGTACTGCGGCTGGAGTTCTCCGGGGGTGGCGCAGGGGTACCGGTAACGGCGAGCAGCTTGCGGTTTGCCTTGAATCGGGCGCTGGGGTGGAATCAGCTGCGGAGCGACTGGTATTCGGTGACGCTGCGCGGTGGCGTTTTGGATTTTGACGGGCGCGGCCATGGGCATGGCGTGGGACTGTGCCAGGCGGGCGCGACGCAGATGGCGGCGGAGGGACACTCGGCGGCGGAGATCCTCGGTTTCTACTTTCCCGGGACGCGGGTCGGTGTGACGGCGGAGGGCGGCGTTTGGCAGTCGGGGCGCGGGGCGGGGTGGACGGTTTGGTCGACGGGGAGTTCGGCGGAGTTGGTGAAGAAGGGCGACGAAGCGTGGGCGAAGGCGCGAGCGTTGTATCCGCCGCGCGTGCAGGTGCAGCCGGAAATTTGGGCGATGCCGACGACGGAGTTGTTCCGCCAGGAGACCAGTGAACCGGGGTGGATGCTGGCAAGCACGCAGGGAACGCGGATTTTCCTGCAGCCATCGGCGGTGCTGGGGAAAAACGGACACGAAGACGACACGCTGCTGCATGAGTTTCTGCATGCGCTCGTCGAGAGCGAGGCATCGGCTCAGACGCCGCTGTGGCTGCGGGAAGGCGTAGTGGAGGCGCTGGCCTCGGGCAGCGCTGAGCGAGACGCGGGTGCGCGCGCCGATTTGCGAGCGTTAGAGGTGGAGTTGGCTCGGCCGGCGAGCGAGGTGGAATCGCAGCGGGCGCATGCGGAGGCAGCGCGGCTGGCGGGTGCTTTGCTTTTGCGCAATGGTCTGGAGCCGGTGCGGTCGTGGGTGCGCGCGGGGAGCGTGCCGGCGAACGCGCTCAGGACGCTTGGGGTGGCTCCGGGAAAGGCAGCGGCGCTGGGGCGGGCTCCATCCACGCAGCAGTAAAAGCGAGGAGCAAACACCAGAGCAGGACGTCGGTAGTCCAGGCGAGCGCGAGGCGGAGCACGACGCTGAGGACTTCTCCAGAGACGCCTTTGCCGGGGATCCATGAAACAAGCGCCGAAGTGAATTGTGTGACGACGATGCAGAAGACGAATACGGCGACCCAGTAAAGGATGCGGCGATACGGGCGGCAGGCGTCGCGCCACGAGGGACGGAGAAGGCCGTCGCCGCTGAGGACGATGGCAATCGGCAACAGCAGCGCCGTGAGAGCCCAGATGAGAATGTCGAGCAAGACATTGAGGATGGTGATGATGCGTGCGGGCGCGAAGGTGATGCGCATGCCGGGGGAGAGCTTCGAGTTCCACAGGTACGCGTAGTCAGGAATGCTGGCGCTGCCGGAACTGATCCATTGCGCAAGAAGGAACCACAGCGCGGCAACGAGCGCGAAGCTAAGAATGCGCAACCAGAAGCTGGCCGGCTGAGCTGCGGGGCGGATGCGAGCGAAAGTGACGATCTGCAGCCAGCAGAAGCCGATGATAAGTGCGGCCGCGGAGATCATCGAGAAAGCGAATTGCCAGGCGTGGGAGTCGGGGATCTGCAGCCAGAGCGCGGCGAGGAGCAGGGCGAGAAGGTTGCCGCCACCCTGCAACGCGACAACGGAGAAGCGGAGTCGCGAAAGGGCGCGGGAGACGAGTGCGGGCGTGAGTGTGGTCACGGGTTCACCCCCGAAGGATCGGGCACGTCGAGGTGCAATTCGTCGCTGGTGGCCTGGATGCCGGGCTGGTACATCGGCTCAACGTGCACGGGGCTGATCTCGAAGCTGCCGGGGTTGACGACCTTGAGCAGATAGAAGGATTCCTGGTGACCGGAGAAGTCGGTGGCGAAGAGGACGGCACGGTCATCGTGGAATTCGCGGCGCGTGTACCACCAGGTCCAGTCATTGGGGCGCGCAACGATGTTGTAGCTGTCCTCGTTCTGGAGAAACTCCGTGCCGGCCGGGATAGGATCCTCGATGAAGAGATACTTTTCGGGTGAGCCGTGAATGGCGATGTGGACGGCGAGGACGTCGCCAACTTGCGCGGTGCCTTTCAGCGGATCGAGGTGGTAGACGATGTTGCCCTTGTCATCCTTGCCGGGCGTGAGGTGGAAATAATCCCGCGTCGCGTTGAGCGTGAGCGAGCCCTGCTGGAAGAGCTTTTGCTCAGTAGAGTAGTACGTACCCTGGGCGGTCCAGTAAGCGCGGCCGTTGCCGGTGCGGGCGATGTCGATCGGTGTTGTGCGCGGCGAGCGTGGCGGCGGGAACGGTGACGTCGAGCGTGGCGCCGGCGAGAGCATCGGCGGGCGTGAAGTGGCGATGACCGAGGCTGGCGCCGTTGACGCGGACGTCGGCATCGAAGTCGGCGTTGAGTTCCTGGGAGCCAGCGAGGTAGTCAACGAGGCCGAAGATGACCATCGCGGTCTGCTCGGTGGAATCCCACCAGTAGCCGTTATCGCGATTGAGCATGAGCCACTCCGCAGCTTTGGGCAGCAGCGGACTTTGCGCGTCGGCGTGAGAGAGAAAGCGCATGGCGAAGGCGGTGCTTTCGGCACTGTCGTCGTATTCGAGGTCGAGGATGGGGTTGTAGGTGGAAGGCCAGGAGGCGAGGTCGCCTTGTTGCTTCGCCCTGCTCTCGAGTAGTTTCGCAAGGTCGGCGATGCGCGCATCGGAAGTAGTGAATCATGGCCAGGCCGGTGAGGGCGAGGCCTTCGGAAGAGAGATCGTTGCGGCGCGACCACAGTGTGTTGAGCTGGGCAGAGAGATCGTCGGTGCCGGATTCCGCGAGCGAGTAGACGACGTAAGCGCGGAGGTCGGGGATCATGCGCGGATGTGCGGCAAGTTGCTTCTGGAGATATTCGCGGCCATTCTCGAGCATTTGGCTGTGCTGCGATGCGGGCGGGTCGTAGCTGGAGGCTTCGCCGAGGCCGGCGACAACATACGCAGTCATGAAGACGCGGCTTTGGTCTTCCTTCCACCAGCCCCAACCGCCGTCGTCGTGCTGGTAGTCGGCGAGGCGATCGTAGCCCGCATCAATTTTGGCCTTGAGGTCGGCGGGATCGATGTGACCGGTGAGGTTCAGCTTCTTCAGCGTCTCGGCAACGATGACGTTGGGCAGGAAGCTGGACATGGTTTGCTCCGTGCATCCCCACGGATAGCTGGTGAGATTGTCGAGCGCGGTAAAGAGCGTGCCGGCGATGGAGGGACTGACCTGGATATGGAGGTCGTGCGCCGCGGGATCGGTGTTCGCAGGGAAGTCGATGGTCGTGGACGCGGAGGCGTCCGTAGCGACGCCGCTGTTGCTGACGGTTTGCTTCACTCCGGAGGGCTCGACAGGGAACGTGAGTTCGAGGGCGTCGGACTCTTCGTTGGTGAGGGCCTTCGCGATGAGGTCGGCGGTGCCGATGGCCGAGGCTTTCAGGCGCCACAGGACCGTGCCGTCGCTCTTGCTGGCGACGGTGATTTGCTTCGTGGCGCCAGCGACGACGTCGAGGCCTTTGATGTCGAGCGAGACGGTGATCTGTTTGGTCTGATCGAGATAGTTGTGCGCAATGACGGGAATGGTGATGACGTCGCCCTTGCGCAGGAAGCGCGGCGTGCCCATTCGGACGATGACGTTCTTGCGTACGATGACGCGGTCGATGGCCGAGCCGCCCTGCGAAGACGGCGTGATGGCGCGAACGGTTGCCCGCCAGGTGGTGAGCGAGTCCGGGAAGGTGAAGCGGACGTGCGCGTGGCCCTGCGCGTCGGTATGGATTGCGGCGGCCCAGTATGCGGTATCAGGGAAAGCCTTGCGGACCTTGGGTTGGACGAGGTCGTTACCGGGTTTCACCTGCGCGAGCTGCGGACGGTAGCGGGTGTTGCGCTGGGCAAGCATCGGCGACTTGTCGCCGGCGGCGCCATAGAAGTAGTACTGCAGCGACGAATCCACAGATGCGTAGCTGAAGCGGTTGGGGTAAAGGGTCCGGACTATATCACCGCTGGTGTCGGGGTAGATGGAGTAGATGGCTTCGTCGACTACGCCGAAGCTGAGATCGGCGGTGACTGGATTGCCCTTGTAGTCGCGGACGTAGACGTCGTAGTCAGCGGGCTGCTCAGGCTGGAATACATCTTTGTTGCGATTGATTTCGACCTGAAGCTGCTGCTCGACGGGCGGCACCTTGATCTGCTGGCTCGCCTGATAGAGCTGGCCATCTTTGAGGAAGAAGACGGAGACATCGAGGTTGGGCTGCGAGTCGGTGGTGATGGGCAGATCGAAGTTGACGGTCATGCCGTCGGAGGAGATGACCTTGCGGAACTCGACGGAGTAACCAGTAGCGACGACGAGCGCGTGGAAGGGTGCAACCTGGGAGATGAGGCTGAGGTGCGCGGTGTCGCCGGGGGTGTAAGACTTTTTGTCGGCGATGATCTGGACGGACTGTGATCCGCCGTTGGAGAACCAGTCTGCTTCGTTGCTGCCGAAGACCCAGAGCCGGGTGTAATCGGTGACGGTGCGGTTTTCAGGCGTGTTGGAGGAAGCGAGGACTTCGGCGTTGCCGGATTGGCTCACGGGTAGCGAGGCATGCGCGGTGCCCCGCGCGTCGGTCGTGACGTCAGTCGTGGGGCCGTTGGTGGTGATGGTCTTGCCGTCGGTATAGCGGCGCCAGATGAGGCTGAGGTGGACGGAAGTCTGGACGGGCTTGTTGTCGTAGTCGACGGCGGTGACGGTGAAATGCGCGGTGTCGCCGGCGCGGACCGAATAGCTGTCGGGCTCAATGTGGATGCGATAGCTGCCGTAGCTGGCCAGGAAGTGGCCGCGGCCGGTGATCTCGCGGTTGGCTTCGTCGGTTACTCCGGCTTCAATGTAATAGTCCTGGTCGGTGTGGCGTTGGGAGTCGTCAACTTTGGTTTGGACGGTGATCGTCAGTTTGCCGTTGGCGTCGAGCTTGCCAGTCTGCTCGGATTCCTCGCTGGCGTCGTACATGTCGTTATTGGTGGACTGGTCCTCGTCGCCGGAGCCTGCGTCATTGCTCTGGTCCTCTTCGTCGCCCCACCAATAATGCGGCTGATGATAGATACGGTATTTCACTTTGCCGAAGGCGACAGGCTCGCCGAAGAAGTAGCGTGAGTCGATGACGATTGGGTTGGACTGGCCCTGGAGGACGCGCAGACTCTGCGAGGTGACGCGAACCTGGTACTCAGGCTTGCGGTATTCCTCGACGTGAAAGCTGCCGGAGACTTCCGCGTCGGTATCGCCGAGGCGGATGGTGTAGTAGCCGAGGGCCGCACCAGTGGGGATGGCGATGTCGCCGGAGACCGCGCCGTCGGCGGAGACGGGTAACTGCTGATCGAAGATGGGGTGGTCCTGCTCGTCGGCGATGCGGACAGGAATGGAAGGAATCTTCGGCAGCTCCAGGTGATTCTCGACGCGCGCGCGCAGCAGGGCTTTCCAGTGAACGGTGTGGCCGGGGCGATAGACGGGGCGATCGGTATAGACGTAGGAGGCCCACTTGCCGGTCGCGGAATTGTTGAAGGACCAGGCCATGGGCGTGACCGCGGCGAACTCGCTGCCGGTGGAGGCGATGATCCAGAGGCTATCTTCTTCAGATTGACTGGAGGGAGCGCCGTGAAGTTCGGCGACGCCGTCGGCGTCGGTGATGGCGCGGCCCTGCTCCTTGCGGCCGATGCCCCAGACGATCTGCGCATTGGCGATGGGCGCGCCGGACTGGCGATCGGCGGCGAAGGCGAGGATGGTGCCGGTGGTGGTGCGCGTGATGAGCACCATGTGGCTGACCATCAGCACGGTGTAGGCCTTGTAGTGGCCGTCAGTGGCTTCGACGAGATAGAGGCCTGCGGGCAGCTTATCGATGGGAAGGTCCTGCGAGTCGGAGATGTACGTGGGCGGCATCTCCTGGCGCCAGCGGGCGACCAGCTGGTGGTCATTGAGGAGCGGGATCTGCGCGAACTGCGCGACCCCGACGATGCGGCTGCGTTTGGCGAGGCTGGATTGCTTCACACGAAAGGTATCGCGGGTCTCCTGCGAGAATTGGCTGCGGAAGAAGTGGCGGATCAGGTACCAGAGGTGGTGTTTCCAATCGTGAAAGCGCTCGAGCCAGGTGCGCTCGTCGATCTGCTCTTTCGGGCCGTTGGGGAAGGCGTTGCCGAAGGAGTGGAGGTCGGAGAGGTTGGTGAGGAATTTTTCGGGATCGTTGACGCGATAGACGCGGAACTCCAGCTCGTCGACGTCGTGAGCGTAGAGGTGGATCGTCGGCTTTTCGTCGGGCGAGAAGGTGCGGTTGGTGCTGATGTTGAAGGAGACGGCGCGGGAGGCATGTGCTAGGGCGATGGCGGCAAGGAAAAACAGGAACAGAAGCCCGCAGTGGAGGGTGCGAGTCAGTCTCCGTCGTGCAGGAGGTTCCACCGATAGACCCCTAAGAAGTTCGTATTGCCGGGAGCGGGGCGCCAGCGCGCGTCGGGATGGTGGAGGAGGTCCTCGATCGAGACGCGCCGGATTTCACCCTTTTGTTTGCCGATGGGGCCGGTGTGATAAATAACCCAGTCGGCATGTGCTCCCGCGATGACCATCGAATGATACTGCGAGTTCTGCTCCAGCTGACGGAAAAACAACAAATCTCCTGGGAGCGCGGTGCGGACGGTGCGCGAGACGAGGTACGTGTTGAGCGCGAGGAGTGCGTGGGCGTCGGCGAACTGGGCGAAGGCGCCCCCCGCAGGCCCGCTTTTGCTGAGGTCGGCGGCGACGTAGGGGCCGGGCGCGACGCGGAAGAGGTTGAGGCCGAGGGGCGTTTGCGGGTAGTGATACTGGGCGATGGAGACGAGGGAGGTGAAGTGGCTGGGATCGGGCTGGGCGGCGAGCCAGCGGTCGTCGTGCTGAACGAGAGACTCGCGGTAAGCGAAGCGGAGCAGGGCGGCGCAGTCGTCGATTTCCGTGGGGAGCTTGTCGTCGGGGAGTGCGGCCTCCTGTTCGGCGATAGCAACGAACCAGGCACGGAAGGCGGCGCGGTCTTCGGGGGCGTGGAGGTGGAGGGCGTCGGGGAGACCGTCCTGGTGGGAGTCGGCGTCGTCGGGGACGTACTGGACGTTGAGGGTGTAGCGGTGGTCGCGCCAGGTGTCGTGCCACGTGAAGTGGAGTTGGGCGGGGCCGGGGAGGACGGGGGCTCGGACGATGGCGGCGATAGTGTTGTCGGCTTCGGGGGCGAAGTGGAGTTCCGGCTCGGCGGATTGGATCGAGGCGGGATCGAGTTCGCGGTGGCTGCTGCGGGTGATTTTGGCGACGATATGGGTGCGGCCGTCGGCGGGGATGGAGATGGGGGCGCGGGGGGCGAGGAGCTGATCGCGGGAGCAGCTACAGAGAATAAGGATAGCGATGGAGAGCAGGAAGACCGGGATGCGGTGATGCGCGCGTGAACCGGGCGGGGCGGGTTCCATGCTCCGCTGATTATAAGAGGACGATCATAAGAGGAGTTGAGTGCCTCCGCGTCAAGGGTGCTGCCACTGAGTAGTATTTTGCGATACCAAGGTATAGCGCAGTGGCTAAAAGGAGATCGCCGTCGAAGCTGAGTCCACTCTCCAGCTCTCCACAAATTTAGAATCTACTTGAGTTGAGGAACTGGTGCTGGAGTCGGAACGGGAGTAGGCGCTGGTACGTATATCGGAGCAGGTGTCCCGCCGCACAGTTGAGTTTCAACTTCTGGTCTCAGCTTGCCGGTACCACAAAGAGTGTTCGCGGTCTTTTGCGTATTGCTTCCATCGCCGGCTGCAAACGGCGTGAAGTCTCCCAGCGTTGCATATTCGTGATCGGAACTATCCGGATCAGGAAAATAGAACGTACAGCGAACCGCATCGTTGGGATGCTTCTTGTTCGGCTTCGCACACTCCGAAGCGAACAGAACCTTGGTACCGGGTTGGACATTATCCAGAAACCACTTATTGTGGAACGTCTTCGCAGGGTTGTAGGCGTTCGAGCCCATTGCGGACAGGATCGTCAAACCCTTGTTGATGGGAGCTTCTACGCGGTAATCCCCGGCGTCGGTATGCAGCAGGTGGATGCCCTGACCACCGGGTCCGAGTTTCGCATCTGTTGTGTTCTTGGCCAGTGTTACATCGCTCCCGGTTTCCACTCGGAGATTCTGGTCCAGGACGGCTACCTGATACTGTGAGGCGTGTTTGTAGGTCTTCGTATCTTTGCCAAAAACAAGTGCAGGAACAAACAACAGAGCCGTAGCCGCGGCATTGCAAATAATAGCCTTCATTTGGCCTTCTTTTATAAGAATTTAGTGCTGGAATATTCTCGTACAGTTGCAAGAAACGAGTCTGTGATGCAGCTTACACAGCTTTTCCTTAATGTTCGTAAGTTATTGGGAGTGTTCCAGGAGACTCATTACACAATTCCAGCCTTCTGCTAAGTGGTCAATACCAGAAAGGTTCCTCTCGGGTAAGTGACCTGCAATGCTCTTGAAAGCTCTATATGGGATGTATACAAATCAGCGTTGCTGGCGGAGTTGTTCGCAGGCGATGGCGGCCTGGCCCAGTGAGATTCCTCCGTCGTTGGCGGGGACTTCGCGGTGGGTGAAGACTTCGAAGGCGTCGCCGCGGAGGGTGTCGAGACAGCCGTGGAGAAGGAGCGCGTTCTGGAAGCAGCCGCCGCTGAGGCAGACCCGGTTGAGTTGCAGGTCTGTGCGTATGCGGCGGCAGACGTGGGTGATCACAGCAACGAGCGTCGCGTGGAAGCGGGCGGCTAGTCGAGCTTGTGACTCTCCAGCTTCGACGCCGGCGAGGAGTTGATGGATCATTGGACGAATGTCGATGTCGATTGGGGAGTTGCCACTAAGGGAGAAATCGTAAGGAGCGGTTGAAGAATCTTCGGTGGCGACCGCTTCGAGCATCATCGCCGCCTGGCCTTCGAAGGAGACGGTGTGGCGTAGACCGATGAGGGAGGCGACCGCGTCGAAGAGGCGTCCGGCGGAGGAGGTGGGGATGGTGTTGATCTTCTTCTCGAGCATCCGGTCGACGATACGGAGGCGGTCGGGCGAGGCCATCGCGCGCCATCGGGGATGGTCGGGGATCGCGCCGAAGGTATCGAGTAGATAGCTGTGGGCGACGCGCCAGGGCTCGCGGACGCCAGAATCTCCGCCGGGAAGTAGCACGGGGCGGAGGCGGGCGTAGCGTTCGAAGCCGAGGTAGCCGGCGGCGAGGAATTCTCCGCCCCATACGGTCGAGTCGGTGCCGAAGCCGGTGCCATCCCAGGCGACGCCGATGACCTGGCCCTGAAGCTGGTGCTCGGCCATGCAACTGGCGATGTGGGCGTGGTGGTGCTGGACGCCAATCTTAGTCAGGTTGGGCAGGCCGAGCGCGAACTGCGTGCTGAGGTAGCCGGGGTGCAGGTCGTAGGCGACGGCAGTGGGCGTGACGTGGAAGAGACGCGCCATGCGCTCGAGTGTCTCCTCGAAGAAGCGCAGGGTTTCGAAGTTTTCGAGATCGCCCAGATGCTGGCTGGGGATGGCGAAGCCGGCGCGGGTGAGGCAGAGTGTGTTCTTTTGCTGCGCGCCGCAGGCGAGGACTTCGCCTTCGCCGCGGCCGAGGAAGACGGGCTGCGGGGCGTAGCCGCGAGCGCGGCGGATGGGGATGGTCTGGCCGCGAAACAACGCGGACGACCGAGTCGTCGACGCGGGTGTGGATGCGGCGGTTGTGGTGGACGAAGGCGTCGGCGATGCCGGCGAGGCGCTGCTCGGCTTCGGCGTTCTCGATGACGATGGGCTCTTCGCTGACGTTGCCGCTGGTCATGATGAGGGCTGGCTCGGAGTTCCAGCGCTCGCGCAGGATGCGGAAGAGCAGGTCGTGCATCGGCGTGCAGGGAAGCATCACGCCGGTGGCGGGATTGCCTGGGGAGACGGCGTGAGTCAGGTTCGCATCGGGACGGCGGCGGAGGAGGACGATGGGACGCTCGCGCGAGATCAGTGCGGCGCGCTCTTCGGGCGAGACGAAACAGAGGGACTCGGCAACGGTCTCGTTAGCGACCATGATGGCGAAGGGTTTTTCGCTGCGATGCTTGCGGCGGCGAAGTTCTTCGACGGCCTGCGGGTTGGCGCGCGTCGCAGGCGAGTTGGTAGCCGCCGAGTCCTTTCCAGGCGACGATGCCGCCGTCGCGGACGATGTCGGCGACGCGAGAGAGGATGGCGCGGGAGGTTTGCGGATGGATCGTCGGTTGGCTCGCCGGGCTCGACGAGAATGAGCCGCGGGCCGCAGACGGGGCAGGCGTTGGGCTGCGCGTGGAAGCGGCGGTTCTCCGGGTCCTTGTACTCGCGGAGGCACTCGGGACACATGGCGAATTCCGCCATGGTGGTCATAGGGCGGTCGTAGGGGACGTCGAGAATGATCGAGTAGCGCGGGCCGCAGTTGGTGCAGTTGGTGAAGGGGTAGTCGTAGCGGCGATTGGTGGGGTCGCGCGTGTCGGCGAGGCACGCGTCGCAGACACAGATGTCGGGCGGGACGAGGGCGAAGGCGGACCCGGCGGCGTCGCTTTCGTGAATCGAGAAGCTGGTTTCGCCGGTGACCGGAATTTCGGTACGAAGGATCTGCGCGATGCGGACCAGCGGTGGGGCTTCGGCGGGAAGAGCAGCGACGAAGGTTTCGACGGTGGCGGGATCGCCTTCGATCTCGATGAAGACGCCGCGCGGTGAGTTGAGGACGAAGCCGGCGAGGGCGTGGCGGCGGGCGAGGTTATAGACGTAGGGCCGGAAGCCGACGCCCTGGACGACGCCGCGAATTTGTAACTGCAGGCGGACTGTTTGCACTGCGGGAATCGCCAATGTGGTCGAAGGAACCTGGTGATCATCCTTTCACAGACGATTCCCGTTGCGAATCGCGGGACCGGGGCCGCGGATCAGGCGGCCTGGACGAACTCGAGTTCGAGGGTGATTTGCACCTCTTCGCCGACGAGGACGCCGCCGGTTTCGAGCGGGGCATTGAAGTTCAGGCCAAACTCGCGGCGGTCGATCTTTGTGGTCGCGCTGAGGCCAATGCGGGTGTTGCCCCAGGGATCCTTGACGGGCGGGGTCGGGCCTTCGACTTCGAATTCCACTTCTTTTGTGACGCCGTGAATGGTCAGCGGGCCGGAGACGGCGATGGCTCCATTCGATTTGCGTGTGACCCTGGACGAGCGAAACGTCATGGTGGGGAATTTTTCGGCGTCGAAGAAGTCGGGGCTCTTGAGGTGCGTATCGCGCTGGGGATCGCGGGTGTCGATGGTGGCGATGTCGATCGAGGCTTCGACAACGGACTTGGCCACGTCGCTGGGGTCGTAGGTAAGCTTGCCGGCGACGCCGGTGAAGCGGCCGCGGACGTTGGCGATCATCATGTGCCTGACGCGGAACTCTGCGTTGGAGTGGACCGGATCGATGGTCCAGGTGGTTGTGACGGCGGGGGCAGTGGCGGTTGCGGTCATGTGTAAAAGCTCCTCCTCCTGAATGGATGCCGAAGGAGGATATTCGTTGCAACAAATATCTGCGAAAAACGTGAGTGACGGGGAGACAGGTGGAAAACCGAGTGAAATACAAGGAGGGGGCGAGCGAAAACGAGCGAAAGACGAGCCGTAAGACGAGCGAAATGCGAGCAAAGGACGAGTCTGGACCGCGCGGAATCAGGCCGCTTCGCGGGCGGCGAGGAGCAGGCGGGAAAGCTGGCGGAGCTGGTTTGGGCTCAGATGACCGAGCTGGCGGCGATGGAGGTCGCAGACGGGCCGGTCGAGGCGCCCGAGCAGCGCGAGTCCCGCAGGTGTAATGCGGACAAGGACTTTGCGGCGGTCGGGATCTTCGCGGCAGCGGCCGATGAGTCCGCGTTCTTCGAGCCGGTCGAGGAGGCGAGTGATATCGGGGTCGCGGGAGATCATGCGGCAGGCAATCTCGCCGCAGAGAAGGCCCTCGGGGGCGCCGCGGAGGATGCGGAGAACGTTGTACTGGTTGGAGGAGAGGTCGTGTTCTTTGAGCAGCAGAGCGGGGGCGCGGGCGAGCAGATCGGCGGTGCGTATGAGTTCGACGAAGACGGCTTCTTCAGGGCAGGGGATGGGTTGGGGAGGGGTACCGGGTACGCGGGCCATACGTATACGATGGTCGTTGGAACGGATAAGTGTCAAAGAAGAGCTAACAACCGGTCAGCTAAAAGCAGTCAGCGAAGAGGCGGTCAGCCAAGGCAGCGCGCGCAAGGCGAGCAGGATTCCGCGTCCGGATGAGCGCGGATCGCGAGGGAAGTACCGGTGGTCAGGAGAAGGCGAGTTGGTCGCCAGGCTGGATGTTGAAGTGGTGGACCTGGCCGGGAGCCAGCTCGAGAACACTGTGGGTTCTGAAGCTGACGGGGGTGAGGCGCCAGGGGGGAGGCGCTGCCAGGTCTTAAGGACGCGGAGGTCCTTGTCGAGAGCGACCACATCGATGGCAAAGCGCATCCACATGGTGTGGACGCCGGAAGAGGGACGGATGAGCAGGCCGGCGCCGTCGGCGAGAGAAGATTTTCCGAGAAGGCCGACCAGCCGGGAAAGAAACGTGTCAGCGAGGCCGATGCGCGAGCCGATGGTAACGGCCTTCTTCGGAATGGTGACGGTGAGATATTGCATGGGGCCGCCTCATCCGCCGGTATGCAGGGCGGTCTACAACTTGCGACGAGGAATATCCCAGGGCGAGCCATTGGAGCGATCGCGGCGGGGAGAATCCGCTCGACAAAATTGCCGGTGCCGGTCCTGACGAACAGGGCCACGACGCCAGGGTTGCGGGCCTGGGAATCAGGCCGTCCTTTTTCTGCGCAGGACGATCACGCCGAAAACAAGGACCGCCAGTGCACCGGCGACCGCACGAACCATCAGGGATTCACCCATGGCATTCTCCTTTCCCGGCAAGTGCCGTAATTCAGGGCCGGATTGAGCGAGACACGAGCTTACGCAGACTTCTGCTTCCTTCTGCGCAGGATGATGAGGCTGACGACGATAACAGCCAGGGCAAGAGCAACAACGCGAACGATCATGCTGGACTCCATATTGAAATCTCCTTTCCGGCGGCCCGCTCAACGGAGAGGGCGCATCCGAAATTGCAGCGAACTTACTGACCTCCGAGGTTAGCGCTCAGCGTGAGGATGGCCGGAGCCAGCAGCACAATGAACAGGCACGGGAAGATAAAGAAAACCAGGGGGAACAGAATCTTGATCTTGGTTTTGGCCGCCGCTTCTTCGGCGCGCTGGCGGCGCGCGGTTCGGATCTCTTCCGAATACCGGCTGAGGGCGCGGACGATGGGAGTGCCGAAGCGATCGGTCTGCTGAAGCATGGTGACCAGCGATTTGAACTCCTCGAGCTGGGTGCGCTCGGCGAGGCTTTCCCAGGCATCGAGGCGGGGCTTGCCGGCGCGCTGCTCGAGGTTGACCTGGTTAAACTCCTCGTTCAGCTCCGGATAGCTGAGGGCGATTTCCTGGCCAATGCGGAGGAGGGCCTGATCGAGGCCGAGCCCGGCTTCGACACAGATGACGAGAAGATCAATGGCGTCGGGGATGCCTCTCTGAATCTTCTTCTGCCTTCTTTTTACAGCACGGGTGAGCCAGATATCGGGAAGCAGATAGCCGACGGCCGCAAGGGCGAGGCACCAGAAGGCGGTGTTGGTGTGGATGAAGCTGCCGCCAATGGCACCGGCCGCCGGACCGACGAAGCGGGCAGTGAAGTAGAGGTCGAGCTGGCTGCCGCCTTTGAGGCCGGCGCTGACGAAGCGCTGGCGGAGCTTCTCGTCTTCGGAGAGGCCGAGGCGGGCGCGGAAGGCGCGGGCCAGGGAGAGCAGTTTGTCCTTCAGCACCTCCTTGCTGCGGATGGTGCGCTTGTCGGGACGCTCGCTGGTGACCACGTCGAGGATGCGGCGGGCCTGCTGGGAGGGACGCAGCAGGAAAGGCGCGCAGAGGAGCGTGATCACGAAGAAGACCGTGAAGGAGAGCGCGATGTAGAAAAAGATCATCATGACGGCGAGTCTCTCCCTATACGTCGATGGAATTGATGATGCGGTTGATGAAGAAGGCGCCAAGCAGGATGAGGCCGCCACAAAGCATGAGCAGCTTGTGTCCGAAGGGGTCCTTCAGCAGGGGTTTGGAGTAGCCGGGATCCATGACGTTGATCATGGCCATGACGACGACAGGGAGCAGGGTGAGGATCCAGCCGGTCATGCGCCCCTGGGCGGTTTGCGTGCGAATTTCGCCCTGGATGCGCTGGCGTTCACGAATAACGTGGGTGGTACGGTCGAGGACTTCCACCAGGTTGCCGCCAGTTTCGCGCTGGACAACGATGGCGGTGACGAGGACGCGAAGATCCGGCGACGGCATGCGATCGATGAGCTGCATCAGGGCGTCGCGCAGAGGAAGACCGAAGTTCTGCTGGCGAAAGACCTCGGCGAATTCCGAACCGGCAGGTTCGGGTGCGCCCTGGGCCATGATTTCGATGGCGGCGGCGGTGGAGTGCCCGGCGCGAAGCGAGCGGGCCATCATATCGATGGCATGGGGCAGAGCTTTATCGAACGCACTGAGGCGGCGATAGCGAAGGAAAGCGACGCGCGCCCAGGGCAGGGTGGCGCAACCGCCGGCGACCCCGAGTTCGATGCCAAGGATGGGCGCGAAGAACATCGTGATGAGAAAACCGATGCCGGCGGCGGCAGCAGTCTGCACGAGCAGGGCCGAGGCCGTGGTGTCGAGCGCCGCCTGGGAGATCCACTTCTGCAGCGAGGCCATCGACACATATTTGCTGAGAGACGTGCCGATCCAGTCGAAGCGGCTGGTGGCGGTTTTGCGCAGCAGTTCGCTGGCTTCGAGCGAAGCGGTGGAAACGCCGGCCACTTTGTCGGCCGTGACGGCGGCGAGGCGGGCCTGTAGGGTCTTATCGACCCTGGTGGGAGCCGTGGCGAAGCTGACCACCCCGAAGGTGATGAGCAGGACGGCGAAGAAGCTGGACGCGATCAGAATCATGAGCGATGGCTCCCTACACTTCCATCGAGTGGTCGACCAGGCCGGCGGGAATGGGAATGCCGGCTGACTTTAGACGTTCCGTGAACTTGGGCACGATGCCGGTGGAACGGAAGCGTCCCTTGACTTTGCCGGTGTCGCTGACGCCTTCTTTTTCGAAGACGAAAATATCCTGCATGCTGATGACGTCGCTGTAGGCGCCGGTCAGCTCGGAGATGTGCGTGATACGACGGGTGCCGTCGCTCATACGCGCCGCCTGAACGATGAGGTGGATGGCGGAAGCGATCTGGAGACGGATAGCCTTTTCCGGCAGACGGATGTCGCCCATCATGCACATGGTTTCCATACGGGCGAGGGCATCACGCGGGGTGTTGGCGTGAACGGTGGTGAGCGAGCCGTCGTGGCCGGTATTCATGGCCTGCAGCATGTCCATGGCTTCTTCGCCGCGGCACTCGCCGAGGACAATCCGGTCGGGACGCATACGGAGAGCGTTGATGACCAGCTCGCGCTGGCGAATGGCGCCCTTGCCTTCGACGTTGGGCGGACGGGTTTCGAGGCGGACGACATGATCCTGGCGCAGCTGCAGTTCGGCGGAGTCTTCGATGGTGACGATGCGCTCTTTTTCCGAGATGAAGCTGGAGAGGCAGTTGAGCAGCGTGGTTTTTCCGGAGCCGGTTCCGCCGGCAATCACGATGTTCATGCGGGCCTGGACTGCGGCGCGCAGCATATCGAGCATGGGGTTGGTGAGCGCCTTGTTCTGGATCAGTCTCTCTGCGGTGAGCGGGTTCGTACCGAAACGGCGGATGGAGAGGATGGGGCCGTCGATGGCCAGGGGGGGAATGATGGCGTTGACGCGGGAGCCGTCTTTGAGGCGCGCGTCCACCATGGGCGTCGATTCGTCGACACGGCGGCCGACGGCGGAAACGATCTTGTCGATGACCTGCAGCAGATGGCGGTTATCGCGGAAGCTGACGCTGGTCCGGCTCAGCTGGCCTCGGCGCTCAACATAAACCGAGTTGAAAGTGTTGACCAGGATGTCGCTGATGGTCTCGTCCTTGAGCAGCTGCTCGAGGGGGCCGAGGCCGAAGACTTCATCGAGGACTTCCTGGGCTACGCGATCGCGCTCCGAGGAGCTGAGGGGGACCCCCTGCTCGCCGATGATCTGCTGAATGAGGGCGAAGAGCTGCTGCTGCCCGGCACGGGTCTCCTGGGCCTCGCCCAGTTTTTCGAGGTCGAGGCGGTTGATCAGCTCGGCGTGGACCGCAGACTTAAGTTCCTGCTGCTCTTTTTCGCGCAGCGGCCGGGCGCCGGGGGTGGTGGTGCGGAGGCCGGGGCCGTTCGTGCGGAGGGTGTTCGCATCAGGACGTGGCTGCGTGAGGTTGAGCGTAAGATCGCTCATCGCTATTCAGTCCTTTTCTGGCCAAACAGGGCAAATCCTTTTTTGGCCGGCTGAGCTTTCGGGGTCTCGTCTCCTGTCAGGATGGAGGTCCAGCGGGAGAACTGAGTGGAGATCTCCGATTTCTTGTCGGGCCCAATCGGCTCGCCCACGTTGATGGCGCGCTGGCATTCGGTATAGGCGTTGCAGAGCCGGACTTCGACGGGGACGCGAATGGCCTTCTCGATCTGCTCGACCGCGATGGCGCCATGAGAAGAGTAACGGTTGATGATGACGTGCAGCCGCGTGGAGGTGGACTCGTTGCGGCTGAGGCCATCAATGTAGCGGGAGAGGTCGCGGATGGCGCCGATATCGGGCGTGGCAACCAGATAGATCTGATCGGAGCGATCCATCACCGCCAGCGAGGCTTCCTCGAGGTTGGTTTCGCAGTCGAGGATGATGTAGTCGTATTCGCCGCGCAGGAACTCGAGGGTGCGCTCCAGCGCGTCGGGATCGACGGTACGGGACAGGTCATGGGTTTCCGGTGAAGAGAGAACCTCCAGTCCACAGGAATGCCGGGCGATGAAGCCGCGCAGCAGGGTCGAGTCGAGCCGGTTGACGTTGCGAATCAACTCATCGAAGTGATAGCGGCTGCCATCGAGCCCGAGATAGAGACAAACGTGGCCGAACTCGGGATGGTTATCAATGAGCAGGACCTTCTTGCTTTTCTGACGAACGAGGTAATAGGCGAGCGTGACAGCGACGGTGGTTGTGCCCACGCCGCCTTTGGCGCCATAGAAGGAGAGGATGTGTCCTGTGGAACGGCTGCGGCCGGTTTTGTCGGACCACTGGCGTTCCTGGCGATCGAACAGGTCGCCGAGTTCGCGGGCGTCGAGTGGGTTGCCCAGAACCTCGTTGCAGCCGGCGCGCATGGCGGCCAGCAGCAGTTCGGGTTCGCTCTGGCTGGACAAAGCGGCGGCAAAGAACTTTCCGAAGAAGAGGTGCTGCAGGTAGCTGGCGGTCTCCGTAGCTCCCTGGGCGTCGCGATCGAAGTCGATGATGGCGATGACCAGGTCGGCGCTTTTGGCATCGGCGGAGATCGCGGGACGGCGAACGGCGGAAACGTATTCGTCGAAGTCGTCGTGGGTCAACGACCAGCGGTGCTGTGAAGCCGACTGAACGATCTTATCGGTCAGTTCGCGTTCAAGACCGACGGTCAGCAGAGCAACCGAGAGGGTCGAATTGGAAGCCGTCTGGCTCATCTGGGTGAGGTTCCTTTTTCTTAATCGTGTACCGGCGCGTCCTCGGGCCGTGGGTTCGGCTGGGGCTGCGGAACCGGTGTCTTCGGTGTCATTTCCTTGTCGAACTTCGGATTGTTGATGAACGGAATGACCATCTTCGGCTGGGTTACCGGCGCGTTGGGATCCTGGCCGAGTGGATCGATTACGGTCGGCGTGACGATGATCGCCAGCTCGGTGACGGAATGGTTGGTGGTCTTGGACTGAAAGAGTTTGCCCAGGATGGGGATATCGCCGATGCCCGGTATCTTCTCCATCTGGTCCATGGTCCGGTTGTCGAGCAGCCCGGAAATGACGAAGCTTTGTCCGCTGTGCAGCTCGACGCGCGTGTCGGCGCGGCGGGTGGAGATGGCGGGCAGAGTATAGCCGGCGAGCACGACGGCGTTGGAATAGTCCAGGGCGCTGACTTCGGGAATGATTTTCATGTCGATCGTGCCGTCTGCCCCGACCGTCGGAGTGAAGTCCACTTTGACGCCGTAGTCGCGGAAGACTACCGTGACGGTGTTGACGCCGCCCAGACCGGGTTCGATGAGGGGATAAGGGAACGAGCCGCCGGCAAGGAAGGATGCCTTCTCGCCGCTGACCGTAGTTAGAGTGGGCTCGGCGAGGATCTGGAGGATCTGCTTGTTCATCAGATCCTGAACCGCGGCGCCGATGCCGAGGCTCTTATTGAAATAGAAGAGGTTGAGCAGGTTGCTGAGTTCAAGCAGGGAAGAGACCGAGGCTCCGGCAGACGTGGTGGTGCTCCCGGAGCTGGACGATGTGGTGGTACTGTTTTGGGCCGTGACCGCGCCGAACTGGCCGGTCCCGGAGTTGAACGTGTGGGCGCCGTTGTTCCCGAAGAAATCGAAGCCGAGCTGCGTGGCGCGGGAACGATCGATCTCGACGACGCGCACCTTGAGCTTGACCTGCGGGAGGTGAGGGGAAGCCACCACGAGGGAATTAGCGACGTCCTTGGAATAGAGGCTGGCGAGCTTGAAGGCGGCGTCGCTGGTGGCGGCGCTGGTTACGGTGCCGGCCAGAGTCACTTCGGCGCCGTGGCCTTCGGCCTTGATGCTGTCGGAGGGAAAGGCGCTCCCAATGGCCTTGTTCAGGCCGGCGACGTCGAGGTCAGCGTTAATCAGATAGGAGTGCGAGGAGCCGGTCTCATCCCACAGGACAACGCTGGCAACGCCGGCCGTTTTGGCGGTGACGACGATCTGACGCGGGCTGGAAGTGAAGGAATCCAGCACGTCAGGATTGCTGACATAAACGCGCCGGATGCGGTTGTCCGTATTAACGAACATGGAGCGGCCGACGAGCAGGTGCAGAGGCTCACCGACCACCTGGGCGCTGGTGCTCATGTCCCCGACGAAAGGGACAGGAGCGGCAGCCGCGAGGGCCTTGGTCTGGGCTCCCGCGCCGGACGATCCGGCGGCGAGTGCAGCCACGAGCAGAGCCGGAGAGAGAGATCGAATTGTGCGCATTCTGCTAATCATGGTTGGCCTCAGTAGAAACTCGCCGTGGAGCGCTTATCGCCCATCATGGTTTCGACGACCCACGGTTTCGGAGCCGGGTGGTCCGCTCGGGACCGCGGTGCCGGTATGCCGGACTGCGGTTTGACCGGCAACGCGGCCAGCGCATCGAGGTTGACCGGCGGAGCGGCCGACTGCTTGTGGTCGCCGCCGTTACGCAGCACGAAGTGGATGGTGCCCTTCTCGCTGGCGAGGGTGGCTTTTTCGGCGTCCTCGGGGGCGAGCAGGAGGGTGACTACGTCGACCGAAACCGGCTTACCGGAGGGATCGGGTTGAACCTGATGGCCGGCCGCAAGCACCTCAACATCCTGCAGTACGGTCGCGGTGAGCGGCTGCGGATGGTCCTGATCGGTATAGGTGACGATGACGTCAACATGGGTGCCGGGCATCAGGAAACCGGCGACGCCGACGACTTCATTGGAGCGCAGCGCGATGGCGCGCATGCCGGACGGAATTCTTCCCGTCAGACCGATACCGGCGCCCGCAGCAGCGAGCTGGCGATCGAGGATGGGTTGGCCGGACGAGAGCGGGTAGAGCACGGCACGTCCCACGACGTCGTCGACCTTCATAAAGCTGCCATCCAGCGGATGGTCTTTCGGCCAGTTGATCATGTTGACGTCTTCGCGGCGGATGGCTTCGCCGGGATCGAGGGCTCGGGCCGCGGCCACGTACTGGTTGGGCGGCACCACCACAACACGGGAGGCGTGGGCAACTCTGCGGCTGAGCCAGAACGTAAACAGGCCGGAGATTACCAGGGCAACAACGAGAGCAAGCATCAGGCGGCGGGCCATATCAGATCACCTTTGGAACGCCGTAAGGAAGAGCGTCGTCGCCGTGCCCGCGGCAACAGCCAGGGCATAGGGAAGGCGCAGCGTCCTCGCATTCGCGAGATTCAGTTGAGGGTGAGGGGCAAGGCCTTCGAAGCGATGGTGGAGAGCAATAGCACCGACGTTTCGAGCGGTTTCCCTGAGGCGGCCGCGCCAGAGGGCGAGGCCGACAGCCATGACACCGCCGGCGAGGGCGGTGAGGATGAGCAGCCATGGGACCAGGGGCATACCGGCGATGGCGGCGACAGCTGTAATCAGCTTGACGTCGCCGGCGCCCATGCCGCCAGCCAGCCAGAAGATGAGGAACAGGACACCGCAGATGAGCCCGGCGAGGGCAGCGAGAGCCATTTGCGTCCAGCCGCCGAGAACGAGGTGCAACAGCAGGCCGACAACAATTCCGGGAAGGGTGATGAAGTTGGGAATCCGGCGGCTGCGAACGTCGAAGACGGATCCGGCCAGGGCAAAACCCAGCGCGACAGCCGGAAACAGCCACTCGGTAATATGGTTCGACATGCGATGACCCCGAAACGCTCGGCTCACCTCGTCGGAGGGCAGAGCAGGAACTTGATCCGCTCCGCGCCCCGAAACCGGGTGAGGCAATCCGGTGCGGCGGATGCAGATGGTGGAAGGAGCGAGCGATGTAGAGGGAAAAACGTCCTGGGGCACTGGCTCCGGGTTCGTTAGCCGGCACATCGCGCTGCGGCATCCCGGCCTGGTCTTCCTCGCGGGAGCTGCCAGGAAATCCGTGCGATGCTGCGTCGTCCTTCGGTTCGTTTCCAGGCGGGCAGGCCAGTTGCGGAGAGCCGGGCCGGGAAAGGGTTAACAATGAACGGCCACGCCGATGCAGTTACGGTTCGGAATTTTTGCCGCACAGGTCGGGTGGTCGCGACCGAAGGCGGGTGAGCCTGGGGTCGCGACCGAATCCTGCAGATCAGTTCAGGCCGAGCAGCAGCGGAGAAGAGGCCTGAGCCGTACCACCAACCAGAGACCGGCAAAACAAAAACCGTCAGAACATCAGTGATGGTTACAGGCTGTTGCCGATGGAGTTGAACTCGTTGGAAATCTTGTTGCTGAGTGAGCCCATCGCAACGATGGCGCCCAGAGCGATGAGGGCGGCGATCAGCGCGTACTCGATCAGGTCCTGGCCGGACTCATCGTTCATCAGGTTCTTGAAAAGCAGTTTCATTACCATTCTCCTTGTGAAGTTGCGGCGCGGTCATCCATGATGGACACCCCGGACCGCGCTGTTGGTGGTGATTGTTGTCACATTGCTCCGGAAGGGGACTCCATCGCAATGCCATTTAAGTGTTACCCTTTGCTACTTTGGTCGATAACTATGGTGCTCAAACCCCAGAAAAACTAAGTGATTCAGGTACTTCAGCGAGCGGTACTTCGGGTTTCGCAACGAATCGCTCAGAGAGACTTCAGAGGCTGTTTCCAATGACATTGAACTCGTTAGAAATCTTGTTGGTCAGGCCTTTCAGGGCGGCGATCGCGGCAACCGCGATGAGGGCTGCGATCAGCGCATACTCAATGAGATCCTGACCGGAATCGTCGTACAGCAGACTTCTCAGGAGCTGGGAAGAGCTGTGCATTTTTCCTCTGCTGTTTCTTTGCAGGTCCCCTCGCTGTGCGACGAGCCTGCTGTTTGCAATCTTGTTGTCATCTTGCGATGGAGTATCCCCAACGGCAATGCTCAGGAAGTGTTACCGATTGCTACTTTCGTTGTTACGGCCGGTGCCCAGTCGATGACCATGAGATCGCGGTTCGCCGAACCGGAGTCTCCGGACAATGCGAGCGCAGGTCCTGCCCTGCCGGGCTCAGATTTTTTTGACGATCCGCTTGTAGTCTTTGGTCAGTTTGTTCCCGAAGTTGTGCATGGCGAAGATGGCTGCGAGCGCGATCAGCGCCGCGAGCAGAACGTACTCGATTACGCCCGATGCGGCGTCATCGGTCAGGAGCTCTTGCAGGATGGGTCGGGTAATCATCTTGGTTTCCTCTGCCGGTGATATGGCCTTTGTGCTGTTCGTCTGGGTTGTGCGGCGGCCGGACGGTTTGAGGTATCCACGGTAATCAACCCGCGACACGGAAATCATCCCTCATCGGCACCAAAGGTAGCCCTCTTTCGGGGCAGTGGCAGGGATCCGCCGGGGAGGCTGCCATGGCCCGGCTTGCCGCGGGCCAGGACAGAGCCGTGATCGCTCCTGGCTGGCCCTGCCCTGGGGCGAGCGGGCGATCCCACTTTTGGGGCAGTTGCGGACGGCGGTTGTATCCCGGGCCTGGGACCGTGCTATCGACGGCGACGCAGTCGGCCCCGATCATCAGGAGGGAACTTCTCTGCAACCTCCAATTCCTGCGTGAGATGGGGATGTTGGGCGTCACGAAGCCAGCCGGTGCCCGACGACCGCGCACGCGGCCGGCAACTTCACAGGAGCATCGCATTGCAACAGAGCAAGCCGGAAACATCCAGGGCGGACCATGTGGCTCGGGCGGTCCTGATCGGGTTGTTGTGCTCGGTTTCCGCATTCATCTGCATGCGCGGGGCGGTCGAAGCCGTCACCGATCCGGACGTTGGGTGGCATCTGCGCACCGCGGAATGGATTCTGCAGCATCACGCGTTTCCGCATGCCGATCCGTTTTCGCGCGTCACTGGAGGCAGTCCGTGGCAGGCGTACAGCTGGCTGTTCGAACTGATCCTGCTGAAGGTCTACGGGTGGATGAATCTGCGCGGTCTGCTGGTGTTCACAGCAGCCATCATGACCCTGACCGGCGCGGCCGTGTACCGGATGATGAGCCGCCTGCAGGCTGACTTTACGCAGAGAGCGTTGCTGACGGTGGCGGTGATCTTTTGCCTGTCGCCGATGTGCACGCCGCGGCCGTGGCTGTTTACCGTTCTCTTTTTCGCCATTGAGATGGACATCCTGATGCACTCGCGGCAGAAGGGGCAGAGCCGCGAGTTGCTGTGGCTGCCGGCGCTGTTCGTGCTCTGGGCAAACATCCACATTCAGTTCGTCGATGGGCTGCTGGTGCTGGGGATTGCGGCGGCGGAGCCAATCCTGCAGCGCTGGTGGAGGTCGGAGATCCGTCCCGCGCCGGCGCGAGCGTTGTGGCTGACCCTGGGTGCGTGCCTGGCGGCCGCATGCCTGAATCCGTATGGCCCTGGCATTTACAAGATCGCGTGGCAGCTCGGTTCACAGCCCGGAGTGCTGGACACCGTGACCGAGATGCATGCCATGTCGTTCCGCTCTTCCCGCGACTTTGTTCTGTTATTTCTGGCTCTGGCCGCCGCCGGCGTGCTGTTTCGTTACCGGAAGCTGAATCCTTTCGAAACGCTGATGCTGGCGCTGGCCGCGGTGCTCTCGTTCCGCTCGCAACGAGACCTGTGGGTGATGGCGATTACAGCCGGAGCCATTCTCGCTGCTGGCATTCCGGTTCGCGCGGACCGCGAAGATCGTGAACGGCAGCCGGCGTGGGCGGCCCTGCTTGCCGGATTCACCGCGATTGCCGCATTTACCGCGTCTGCGCTCCTGTTGCACATCAGCAACGATAGGCTCCAGAAGCTGATGGTGGAGCGGATGCCGGTGCAGGCAGTAGAAGTGGTCAGGGATCGTCACTACAGCGGAGCGTTGTTTAACACCTACGACTGGGGCGGATACCTGATCTGGAATCTGCGGGAGCCGGTGAGCATCGATGGACGCGCGGCGTTGTACGGAGACCAGGCGATCAGCCGCTCCCGCAATACCTGGGGCGGAGGCCCACAGTGGGCATCGGACCCGGATCTGCGTTCCGCCGGCGTGGTGATTGCGCCGCAGGGGGCCGCTTTGACCCAGTTGCTGCACAGCGACACGCATTTTGAGCTGGTCTACGAAGACAAGGTGGCGGCTGTGTTTCTCGCACGCAATGAACCTCACAGCGCGCAGCAGAATATGGCGGAGTTGGGCGGCGCGGCAGCGGCGCCAGTCAAGTAACTGCGGTAACTACATTCTCTCTGGAAGATCAAATTCGCGTGAACAGCGCGCAGACAATGTGTCGCAAATCGATACAAATCACGCCCGGAATTACTGGGGTGAGTAATTCGTGTGACTTACCGACTGGGAATTCGGTACCACGAAGTAGCCATTGAGTCTTTGGCCCCCTGCACTACTCTTGATTGGAGAACTTCCCTGACTGAATTGCACAGGAGCGGCACGCGGGCGCTCGCCAGCCGCGTCGCGGTGTGCCGGGGGATGAGGCGGATCATCTGAGGAGTTACAGGGCGCGAATGATCACGATGAAAACAATTCAAAGAGCGGATGCAGGACTTGCAGCTCGGCTACAGCGCTCGATCGAACGAGCGAAGGCGAAGACGACAGCACGGATGAGGCGCTGCTGCCGCGGAGAAGAAGGTTCGACCATCGCTGAAATGGCACTGGTCCTTCCCATTATGCTGGCGGTCCTCACCGGAATTTTCTCCTTTGGCATCGCGTTGAATCAGTATCTGGTTCTGACCAACGCGGTCAATAACGGAGCGCGAGCTTTCGCGATGAGCGCGCCAGCCGATGACAACAACGTCTCCATCATGAACAGCGGCGACCCATGCAAATACGCGGCCTCGATGATTACGAATGCCTCGTCGAACCTGAATACGGCGAATATTACTTATACGATCAGTTACACGACCTATCTCGGTGTCTATACCTCTTCCGGGACCACTACAACTTATACGGGCACAGGGTCTTCGCCGCCCTCGTGCTCGGGGCTCAAGATGTATCAGCAGGACTATGTGCTGGTTAAAGCGGTTTATCCAGTTTCCCCGTCGCTGTACGGATGGGCCAACAAGTCGCTCAACCTGACTGCGACGAGCGCCGAGATGGTGCAGTAGCGGCGGCAAACAGAGGGGATGGCTACGGGTCCGGCCTGACATAAGCGGAACCCAGGAGAAAGTCAAATGCGAGAAACCAAAATGACAGTGAGCAAAATTCGTCGCGTGTCGCCCCAGGCAGTCCAGCGGGTGCGACGCTCAGGGGACGGGTTCTTCCTTGCGCGGCTGGCAATCGCCGATGAAGGCGGACAGGTACTGCCATGGGTTGTCGTGATGTTGCTGACGGTCCTGGGCGTAGCAGCTCTGGTAGTGGACTGCGGCCGCGCCATGGTGATCCAGCGGGAGCTCCAGGCATCGACAGATGCGGCGGCACTCGCTGCTGCGACGCAGATTTCGGGCACGAGCACGGCGTACAGCAACTATGCTACAACTTACGGATCCGGAACCGGCGGCAAGAATGCCTATGCGGGTCTCAACATTACCGGCTCAACGGCGACGCCGTTGTGCCTGACCACGGTTAAGAACTGGAATATTCCGTGTACCCTCAGCAGCGGAAAAGTGACGATTCCGAATGCGATCCAGGTCACGCAAACCGCGTCGGTGCCGACGCTGTTCGCCGGCGTTCTGGGCAAGCCCAGCGTAGACCTGAGCGCCACCTCGACCGCGACTAACAGCCGGCCCCAGCCCTACAACATCGCGCTTATCGTGGACTCGACGCTGTCGATGAGTTCCACCGATTCCAACTGCAACAATGTGTCGGGGGAACAGTGCGCGCTGCAGGGCGTGCGGCAGCTGCTGGCGGGACTGTCGACGTATTACGACCACATCGCGCTGTTCACTTTTCCCAACGTAGCGCAGGGCAGCTCACAGGCCGGCGTCATCGGAAGCGACGGAATATTCGATTGCACCACGTCGCCCGTTCCTTCCAGCTATAGCGGCGTCAGCTACTATGACGGGCGATCTTCGGGTTTCGGTTATACACCGTTACTCCGTGAAGCGTCCGGCAGTTATCAGCCTCCTTACCCTGGAATCTCCTGGGACATGCCCTACTCCTATCCGCCAATCCCCTCGGGCACATCAGGGTATGTGG
>CAWFXK010000005.1:0-442406 GCA_963819725.1 uncultured Acidobacteriaceae bacterium | reverse complement strand
GAAGACAAGGACACATTACAATGGCGATCCCGAGCATGTCAAGTGCTCTTGACATAATTATTTACGGAGAAGCCCGGACGAGGCACCGGATTCCGAGCCCCAAGCTCCAGGTCCGCCGAATCGGGCATAAACGATGCTGGATGAGTGCATTGCCCTAGAGTCAGCAGCTGGCACCGGCCAGACCGAATACAATTTGGCCGTATAGCAGATCCGGTTCGAGAGGCAGGAAGCAATCATGGCTGATCTAACGGGCACCGAGCCGCCCATTACGCTTGTCGACCGGCTCCGTAAATACCGGGTTAGCGTCGAGGCTGTAGTCAAGCTCGGCGTCGAGCATCAGCAATACGAGTTCAAGCGCATCGCGACTCTCAGGAAGGACGCTCTAGCGGATCGCCTGGACTTCGTGAAACTCATACAGGGCATGGCCAATGCCCATTCCGACCAAGAGCGATTCATTATCATCGGCGCAGACCAGGCGGGAAAGCGCTTTGAGGCGATAACGAATCAGGATGAATTCGACCCGGCGAATGTGCAGCAGATTCTATCCAAATACCTAGATCCCGTGCCGGAAATCGAGGTGTTCAATAGCCTTCAAACGGATGCTGGTGAGAGCTACGTCCTGATAGTCATCTCCCCGGACCAATCGCGCCCGGTCATCTGTACTACAGAGGGCACCAGCGGCAGCAAAACTCATTTTCTCGTAGGCGACGTCTGGATCAAGCAGGGGACAAGCCTTGCACGAGCCGTCAAGTCGGATCTCGACAGAATGTATGACAAGAGAATCGACGAGAAGCCGAAAGCCGGGCGCGCCGTCGTTTCCAGCATTATCAGGAGGAGTTTGGCAAGGATAGGCCATTAGTGGCCCAGTCACCCACTCCGACGCGAACTTTGCTCGTCGGCCCCAAAGAGCATCTGTCGCTTTTTATCGAGGACGTAATCGCCACCTCCGCGCCGTCGCGCCTCAAGATGTTGGTTGAGATGGCCCGAGACCGCCTGGTCAATTCATGGGAGCCGCTTCAATTTCGTGGGCATGGATTGCCGCAAAGCTGGGAAGGGTGGCTGGTGGAAGTACAGACGGTTTACAAAGATGACTTCACCCCTGCTCTCGACTCTGTAATCGGCCTAGGTCTTGAAGTTGTCCGTTACGAAGCGCCGCCGGAGTGGCTTAGCTGGATTCTTGCTCTCCTAGTCGAAGCGTTTGACCGTTCGCGCACATTTGATCCATTGAAGTCATCGACGTTTCTGGAACGGCCTGACGGACTCCTATTTGCACAGCCGGCGTATGACGTCTATGTAGGAGTAAGAGCAATCGCCACCTACTGCATGATGCGCAGCAGGTTCTCTCATCTCGCTGAGGTTCTGCGAACATTCGTGCGCTACTTCACGCTCGATAACAACGCAGACACCTATACCCTCTTGTCTTTTGGCCGTTCTCGGGCATCACTGGGTTTCCTGATATGCGTAGCGGTCGCAACGAAGCATTGTGGAATGCGCGGATCCAACGCGGTTGGGGCTCATATTTCGGCTCGGAAGAGAAGTTTATGCGGGCAGCTCTTCAACTCGAATTCGTGCTTGAACTGAACTCATATCTGTTCGAAAACCTGGGAGACCCCTCAGTTCAGGATCTCAAGAAGACAAGGGGAAATCAGGTGTTTGGTTACCTACCCGACTTTTGGAATGCGTCGCTCGACGAGGCAGTTCCCATTGCGACCCTTTTACTGGAACACCTCAAAACCCACGATGACATCCCAAATGGGCTCACGATCATCCCGGACGCATTTTCCAATGTTCTGAAGGGAAAGAATCGGCGCGATCGGAAGCTGTTCCTCGGAAAGTTTCTCGGTCACCTCCGTAGCTGGCAATACCAGGCATCCGTTCAATACAACCGTTTCCCGCGATTCTTCTATTGGCCAGGGGAACTCGGTGAGGCCGAGAAGGAAGCCACGGCGGCCGGTAAAGGCCAACCAGCAACTTAGGTATGGAGCACGCCGAGGAGGCCGATGTCTGCTCCCAGGTATTTGGGGTTGCGTGCGAGTTCCAGCAATGAAGCGGCGCTGGTGCGGAAGAGCAGCTCGTTGAGCAGTCGCTTGTTCTGGAGAGTCATTGATGTGCGAGACCAAGACGATGTTGAAGCATGGGACGGGCAACAGCTCAAACAGACTTCACGTTACTGATCCATTCTCGACGAGTGCATCATCGCCAATCCGCTTATCGACACCGGATTTGTAACGGGAAGTCGGCCAGGGTCCACCGACTGCCGTGACCCGAATCGTCAATCATTGCCAACAGCCCGATGCGCCCATCGATGCGGTTCTCAGGCTCGGGACGGAAGGTCGGCAAACGGTCGAGCCATGAATCCGCGGCTGAGGGTGACAGCGTATTTTCGCAGCAGAGGGCAGCTTCTCCCATTGCCAGGGAAGCCACCACTTCCCATTCGCCAGGAATCCGCACACGGGGTGCCGCGGGAGCGGCACGACGGTAGAAGCCCCGGCCTTCAGGCTGGGGATCCAGGCTTGCGAAGCAGCGGCCTTCAGGCCCGGTGCTCTTGTGTCAGAGCACGGCTTTCAACGCAATGTCACGCTCGAGATGAGCGCAGCGAGCCGAAGAGCTGCCCTGAGCGGAGTGCCGCCGGGTGCGCAGTAATGTCACCCTGAGCGAATGCCGAGCGA
The DNA here is from genome assembly GCA_963819725.1 of uncultured Acidobacteriaceae bacterium. Taxonomy (GTDB): domain Bacteria; phylum Acidobacteriota; class Terriglobia; order Terriglobales; family Acidobacteriaceae; genus Palsa-343. The sequence goes on along the minus strand of CAWFXK010000005.1, from coordinate 439,737 downwards.
CGCTCGGCGAATTGAAGGGGCGATTGGGTGAATGGGTGCCCAAAAACAAGCAAAACAACCCCCAGGGCTGGATCGACCAGGTTCACCCCACAGCAAGTAGCGGAAGCTTCCGGCATCCGAAAGTCAATAAAACTCGATTCTCCGCCCCTCCAAAAGTAATGCTCCTGGACCGTTTTGGGAAAAACCCACCGTCCCCACCTCCCCCAAAAAACTGTCAAGCCCCACGCCCTTCCCAAAAGAGCACTCCCCTCATAACACACCACTTATCAACCCACTTTTCCCAACAAACGTGGCCGACTTATAGCCCCAACTTGGTATTCTGATAATAGGGGGATAGAGAGAAATTCTCCCCCACCCACTTAGCTGCAGAAACACCCAAAGGCTCGCCACGGCGAGCCTTTTTCCTTGCCGGAAAGGAACCCCGCTCGATGTCAGCCCCGCGCGCTTCATCACCCACTTCAGACCTGACTTAAGTACCGCGCAGGCGCCGGCTCGCCCCAAGTTGTCAAGTTTGTAAACATCGCCAGGCATTTCAAAACAAAGGACCTGCAACTTGTACCCGCGTCCAATCCCACAACATCCATCGACAAAATGGCGCACAAAAGGCGAATCGACCCCAGGAGATCCCTGCAGGCCTCGCGACGCGAGGCGACGGAGAAAGCCACCCATCGTCGCGCTCGAAACGCTGTTCACCAAATCGCCCAACCCCAGGGGGGTCGACAGGGACCCTCGCTCCTGGAATCAACAACATCCGAGGGGGTCGACCCCCTCAAATGGCCTTTCTCGAAAGGAGGAACGAACGCATCAGCCCAGGAAGGAGACCCGCCCGCTGACCGGTTTCAAGCTGACCGCCTCTTCGCCGACCGGACTTTAGCGGACCGCTTCTTAGCTGACGGCGCTCACTTCACCACCGCATCCAACCGCTCGTCGTGCGCCGGAACCTCCGCCCGTTCCCGCCACGTCTGCTCCACGATCCGCAGCGCCTCCTCCGCATCGCGCGCCACCTGCACCAGCCCGCGGTTCTCCGCCTGGATGAACCCCTCCGCGACGCAGTGATCCAGAAACGCCAGGAACCCATCCCAGAAACCGATTCACGTTGACCAGCACGCACGGCCTGGCGTGGATCTTCAGCTGCGCCCAGGTCACGATCTCGATGAACTCGTCCATCGTGCCGTATCCGCCCGGCAGCGCGACGAACGCGTCGGCCCGCTCGGCGAGCATCGCCTTGCGCTCGTGCATCGTCCGCACGACGTGCAGCTCGGTCAGCCCCTTGTGATCGATCTCCCGCTCCCGGATCACATCCGGGATCACGCCGATCACCTCGCCGCCCGCCGCCAGCGCCGCATCGGCCACGGCGCCCATCGCACCCACCGTCGCGCCGCCGTACGCGAGCCCATACCCGCGCTCGGCGATCCGCCGTCCCAGCTCCCTCGCCGCTTCCAGATACGCCGGCGCCGCGCCCGCCGCCGACGCGCAAAACACGCACACCCACTTCTTCGCAGAACCCGATGCACCCATCCCCTCGAGTCTAGCGCCGCCGGCTACGGAATTCTGTCGCAGGAGCCAGGGATCGATGACGATCAGAGTCCTGTGCCCTGTGCCCTGTCACCCTGTACCCTGCTCTCACCTCACCACCACATCCCCCGCAATCCGCTCGTACTCGTCCTCGCTCACCACGCCCTTCTTCACCAGATCGTGCGTCGTGTCGTACGGCCGATGCGCCTCGATCCGCCGCGCCGTCGTCGCCGTCACGCCCGGCAGCGTCTCCAGATCCGCGCGGCTAGCCGTGTTCAGATCCACCGCACCCTTCCCGTTGTGCAGCCCGGCTTTCACCCCGACCGCTACATCGTGCGCCTCGCGCTCGGCCTCCGCAGCCGCCACCCGCGCCTGCGCCGCCGCCTTCTGCGCATCCACCTTTGCCTTCTCGGTGGCCTGTTGTGCCTGCTTTTGGATCTGCTGGTCCGACTCCGGCTTCCCGTTCCAGTTGCACCCCGCCACCCACAGCAGCGCCGTGCACACCAGTCGCCGCCGCCGCCATTCGAATCGCTACCTCTGTCCACCTGGGTTCCCGCATTTTCTCTCCCCCTCGCATCTGCATGGAATCCTCTGATTCGCGGAGAGTTGCCAACTGGTAACGATCCGGCCCGAAAATTTCCCTGTTCAACGCCATGCCTAACAGCGCTAACATCACCTCCGGACGGCCCCTCATGCCCTCCGAGCCCGGATTGCCAGGGTTTCCGGACCCGCCCGGCACCAGGAGTCGGCTCAACCGCTCCGTGGCTCGGTTTGTCGGACGCGCTCCCGGTTGCAGCCGGTCTTGCTCTTCACCGGTGCCTCTCTCGAGTTCGCCCCCTCTCCGCTCCCGAGGCGGAACTCATCCCCCACGAGGCGCCTATGAGCTCCATCATGAGCTTCATGCCTGTTGTCTGGATCGTTTGGGCGGCAGTCATCACTTTCCTGCTCGTCCTGTTGGTCTATCGCTCCAATCTCACTCGTTACGAAGAAGACCAGATTTTCCTCGACGAATCCGCCAACCATCAGAAAAAGGAGCAGGAGGACCTTCTGGCCAGGGTCAACAAAATTCAGCCACTCATCCGGGTCGTTACCGGAGCTACCTGCCTTCTTACCGTGTGTATCCTGGGCGTCTACGTTTGGGATGCTCTGCAGCATCTCATGTAGCCCACTGTTGCACCCCCGGCGCAGCTTCGGCGCCGCGGTTCGATGCACTCTCCGTCACGCGCGAGGCCGGAATCCCACCTCTCCGGCCCGCGCCAGGGCGGTTCTCTGGCCTTGCCATGGCTCGCAGCCAGTACGGCGACACCTGCGTTCTCGGCCGCAACTCCTCCTCCCTCGCCGACCAGTCCGCCGCCGTTATTCTGAAGTGTGATCGCAAGGACCCGCCCCTTCAGAACGCCGCGCCGCAGGAACCTGCTTCGCTTGTTGCTGCTATGTCTGGTCCTCGGTGTCGTGGGCCTGTGGACGCTGGCCGCGCTCACGCTCGTCGCCTACCGCTGGATCGATCCGCCCACCACTGCCGTCCATGTCGAGCGCCGCTTCCAGGCCTGGATCCACAACAAGCCGTATCACGCGCGCTATAACTTCATCCCGCTGCGCGAAATCTCGCCCAACCTGCAGCACGCCGTGATCGCCGCCGAGGACGCGCGCTTCTACCAGCACCATGGCTTCGACTGGCAGGCCATCCAGCTCGCCGCCGACAACGATATGGAAGGCGGCCGCCTGCGCGGCGGCTCGACGATCACGCAGCAGCTCGTCAAGAACCTCTTCTTCGGAACCGGCCGCTCCTTCCTGCGCAAAGGCGCGGAGGCCAGTCTTGTTCCCGTCGCAGAGTTCATGCTTGGCAAGCAGCGCATTCTCGAGCTCTACCTCAATGAGGTCGAATGGGGGCCGGCCGTTTACGGAGCGGACGCAGCCTCCCACTACTACTACAAGACCGCGCCCCACAATCTCGATCCCGACCAGGCCGCGCGCCTCGCCGCGATTCTGCCTTCTCCTCGCCGCCGCCGTCCGGACCGCATGAACAACTACAGCGCGCTCATCCAGGAGCGCGAGCGCCAGATGGGCTGGTGATCGCGAGCGACATCAGGCAGCCAAAACTTCGCTGGACCACCGCACGACGGTCGCGATACGCTAGCGAAACCCCCTTGCACAGCGTTTCACGGAGGCCTTGTGCCAATGCTCGAAGTCAGGAGTTGTTCCTTGCCCTGGATCCGTCGTGGGTTAGTCTTTCTGCTTGCTGGATTCTCTCCGCTCCTGTTTGCCGCCGATTGCGCGAGCCTCAAAAACCTGCCGCTCGCCAATACACAGCATCACCCTCGCGGAGAGCGTCACCTCCGGCACGCTCGACATTCCCGATGCAGGCGCTCCTCTCACAGGTCTCCCCGCCTTCTGCCGGGTAGCCGGTGAGCTGCATCCCACCAGCGACTCCGACATCCGATTCGAAGTTTGGCTTCCCGCGCAGGACTGGAACGGCCGCGTTCTTGGCACTGGGAACGGTGGTTTTGCCGGCGCGATCTATTACCCGCAGATGGCGTCCTATCTGCAGCGCGGCTTTGTCGTCTCCGGCACCGACGCCGGCCATGAAGCGGAGAACACTGACGCCACGTTTGCCTGGGGACATCCGGAAAAGGTGAAGGACTTCGGGTGGCGCGCTCTCCACCTGACCGCCGAGACCACGAAGCAGATCCTGAGCGCCTTGTATGGCAAGCCCGCCGACAAGTCTTATTACGACGGCTGCTCCGATGGCGGACGCGAAGGTTTGATGGAAGCGCAGCGGTTTCCTGGCGACTACGATGGCATTCTTGCCGGCGCTCCCGCCAACGCCTGGACCGCGTTGCTGACCGACGGCGCAGGCGTCATGCAGGCCCTGATGAACGATCCGAACGCGTATATTCCCGATGGAAAACTGGCGGCCATGCAGCGCGCATCGCTGGCCGCCTGCGACGCGCTCGATGGCGCAAAGGATGGCGTGATCGGCGATCCAGCGAAATGCAGCTTTGATCCTCAGGTTCTCCTCTGCAAAGGCGGCGACTCATCCGACTGCCTGACCCAGTCTCAGATCGACGCAGCGAAAGCGCTCTATGCCGGAATCAAAGACAGCCACGGTCAGCTCATCTTTCCCGGCTTCACCATGGGAGACGAGACGGGCTGGAAAGAGTGGGTCGTCGGAGAAGATCCCGGAGCGTCGATTTCGTCGCAGTTCGTGCAGAACTACTTTCGCTACATGGTCACCGGCGATCCCAAAGCGAACGTGCTCGCGACCAGCGTGGACGAGCTATGGCAGCAGTCCAAAGCGAAGCAAGCCGCCGAGCTGGACGCCACTAACCCCGACCTGAGCGCGTTCGCGGCGCGCGGCGGAAAGCTCATCCTCTATCACGGCTGGAACGATCCTGCGATCGCACCCGGAAACACCGTCGCATATTTCGGAAGCGTGCAAAAGCAGATGGGCGGCGACAAGGTCGCGTCCTTTGCTCGCCTCTACATGATCCCCGGCATGGAGCACTGCACCGGCGGCCCTGGCGCAACCGCATTCGGACCGTTTGGCGCCCCCACCGCGAAGGGGTCCAAATACGGCCTGTTCGACTCGCTCCAGAACTGGGTCGAGAAAGGTTCCCCCGACGAGACGTGATCGCAACCAAGTACAGCGCCGGGAAGAACGGCGCCATGCAGGTGGACTTCACCCGCCCGCTCTGCGCCTGGCCGAAAGTCCCTCACTACTCCGGCTCCGGCGACCCGAACGACGCTGCGAACTTCACCTGCGTCGCACCGTAGACGTATCAACTCGCACTGCGAAGTCACGAACGCCCGCGCCTGCGTCGGCCGCAGGGAGCATTTACCCCTTCACGTCTGAAAGACCTGTTCGGCGCCATGAAAAAGCCGGCGCAGTGCCCGCCAGATCCAGCGAACCAGCAGCACGATGATCAGCACGAGCACCATGGCGATTGAACCCGCAACGACCGGATGCCGCGTCGCCAGCCACGTGAGTCCGATTGCCAGGACATCTTCGCCAAAGCTCAGGCCAATATTCGAGAACGGCTCCGGAAATGGCGTGACCGCCGCACGCACAGCGGTCTTGCCTCCATGCGCCGCAAAAGCGATGAGCCCGCCGAGCAGCGAGGCGCCCAGTTGCTCGCCCGGGCTCAGGGTCGATGTGGCTTGCCACGCGAGAAAAGCCGCTGCGGGCACGCGGATGAAGGTGTGCAGCGCATTCCAGACCAGATCGAAGGCCGGAACCTTGTCCGCGAAGAACTCCACCCCAAACAGCGCCGTGCTCGCACCGATCACCCACCAGTTCGCGAGCAGTTGCAGCGCATCGGGAAGCACAAGCACGCCCGCATGCGCCAACAGCCCCAGCGTCGCCACCGTCGCGTAGACGTTCAGCCCCGCGGCAAACGACACGGCCACGATCAGCGCGATGAGGTCTTCACCCGAAAGCGGGAGCTTCACGCCGTCAGTATAGGCGTTCCGGTATTGCGGCTCACAATTCCAGCCGACGTCAGCGAACTTCCCGCCGTGATCCCTTTACCCGCTACTTGTGGTCCGCCCGCAACGTGTTTTGTCGCGGCCAGTACTCGTTCAGCTCGTAGTAATTCCGCCCCACCGTCCAGCCCAACGCCGCCAGGTTGATCACCTGGCCCCATCGCGCCAGCTTGCGGTGCCGATGCTCGACGAAGAAGCGATAAGCATAGTAGTTTCCCACCACCGTGCTCGCCTCAAACGCCCCCAGCCCCGGCCGGCAGTGAACCAGCGCGTTCGGCAGCTCCACCTCGCGGAAGTTTGCCGGGTCCGACATCGCCTTCACCGTCGTTTTGTAGTCGAGCAGGCGCAGCCCCGCTCCCGCCCCCAGCAGCGCCCAGTCCATCGGCACCAAACCCGGCTGCTGCTCCGCCGCAGGCCGCCGCGTCACCGGCATGATCGCCGACGAACCCGATGCGCCCGCCATCAAACTCGACGACGACGAACCGGCCGACGCCGCTAGGGGCTCGGGCGCATTCAGCAGCGCCATCTGCTGGCCGAAAGCGTTTAGCACAGCCATCGGCAGGAGCACCAGCGCCGACTGCCACAGGTTTCTCATATGTCCTGTGCATCGGAACCGCCGCGCAGAATGATGAGAGGGTTCTAATTCGAGCCATCACTTTTCCGCTTTGGGAACGCTGGCCGGGAAGGGAAGTGACCGCCGCACAGGATCTGCTCCAGCTGGCTCATCTCCGCGCCATTTCTGCCGATAAGAAAAAGCCCCGCATCCAGGGGTGCGAGGCTCGTTCAGCAAGGAGTCGAAGCGTTGAGCCGTGAAGGCGGCATCTCCAAGCCGCCCTGCCTACAGCTATACGTTGTAGGTCGAGGACGAAACCCGTCCGCCGCGCCCGGTCCAGTTGGTGTGGAAGAACTGCCCGCGCGGCTTGTCCACCCGCTCGTAAGTGTGCGCGCCGAAGAAGTCCCGCTGCGCCTGCAGCAGATTCGCAGGCAGCCGCGCCGTGCGGTATCCGTCGTAGAAGGACAGCGCCGTCGAAAACGCGGGAGCAGGCACCCCCAGCGCAATGGCCTTCACCACCGCCTTGCGCCACGAGGCCTGATACTCATTCAGTACGCCGGCAAAGAAGCTGTCGAACAGAAGACTGTGCAGCTGCGGATTCTTGTCGTACGCCTCTTTGATCTTGCCCAGGAATCGGCTGCGAATGATGCAGCCTCCGCGCCACATCAGCGCAATGCCGCCCATGTTCACACGCCAGCCGAATCCCTTCGCCGCCTCGCGCAGCAGCATATAGCCCTGCGCATACGAAATGATCTTCGAGCAATAGAGCGCCCGCCGCACATTTTCGATAAAGTCCGCGCGATCGGCCGTGGCCGCCTGCCCCGTCGGCCCCGTGAGAATCTTTGACGCTTCGACGCGTTCTTCCTTGATCGCGGACAAACACCGCGCGAACACCGACTCGCCGATCAGCGTCACCGGCATGCCCAGATCGAGCGCACTCTCCACCGTCCACTTGCCCGTACCCTTCTGCCCGGCGGTGTCGAGAATCTTATCCACGATCGGCGTGCCGTCGTCGTCCTTCTTCGCGAAGATCTGCGACGAAATCTCGATCAGATAACTGTCCAGCTCGCCCTTATTCCACTCCGTGAACACGCTTGACAGCTCATCAGGAGTCAGCCCCAGCGCGTGCTTCACCAGGTCGTACGCCTCGCAGATCAGCTGCATGTCGCCGTACTCGATGCCGTTGTGCACCATCTTCACGTAGTGGCCCGCGCCCGCATCGCCCACCCAGTCGCAGCACGGCGTGCCCTTGCCGCTCGAGGTCGTCGCCTGGCCGTTCTCGTCCACCTTCGCGGCGATCGACTGGAAAATGTCCTTCACATGCGGCCACGCATCCGGATTCCCGCCCGGCATGATCGACGGTCCGAAGCGCGCTCCTTCCTCGCCCCCCGACACGCCGGTCCCGATAAACAGGATCCCCTTCGCTGCCAGATCCTTCGTGCGTCGGTTCGAATCGGTGAACAGGGAATTGCCGCCGTCGATGATGATGTCCCCCGGCGAAAGGTACGGCAGCACATGCTCGATCATCTGATCGACAGTGTCGCCGGCCTTCACCATCAGCATCACGCGTTTCGGGCTCTTCAGCATCCCGACGAACTCCTCGATCGAGTGCGCGCCGGCCACCTGCGTCCCCTTCGCCTCATTGGCCAGAAAATCGTCCACCTTCGACACAGTGCGGTTGAAGACGGCCACCTTGAAACCGTGATCGTTCATGTTCAGGACAAGATTTTGGCCCATCACCGCAAGGCCAATCAGGCCTATGTCACACGTGGCTTCTGGCATGTCACTCCCTCGGCAGGAAAACTTCCTGGAATTGTGCGCTTTTCTACAGATTAAACCTTAGGCCGGACCTCGCGAACGTTACGATCGATATCAATACCCCGCCGCTTCTCCGTAATGATGCCGGTGATCCTGTCCGCCTTCCAGCTCGCCGGTCTTCGGATCGACCGCGATGCACTCCCCGTCGCCCCAGTGGCGGCCGATTCTCAGGGTGTATCCCATCGCCCGCAATCCAGTGATCGCGGCGGATGAAATCCCCGGCTCCAGCATCACCGCGTCCGGCAAATACTGCTGGTGAAAGCGCGGAGCATCGACCGCCTGTTGGATATTGAGGCCCTCATCGGCCACGCTGAGGAAGACGTTCGCCACGGTGGTGATGATCGTGCCGCCGCCCGGCGACCCCAGCACCATGGCGACCTTGCCATCCTTCAGCACGATGGTCGGTGTCATGCTCGAGAGCGGCCGCTTGCCCGGCGCAATCGCGTTCGCCGGCCCCTGGATCAGGCCGAACATATTCGGCACGCCCTGCTTCGACGCGAAGTCGTCCATCTCGTCGTTCAGCAGGAAGCCCAGGCCCGGCACGGTCACGCCTGACCCGTACCCGCCGTTCAGCGTGGTGGTGACCGCGACCGCATCGCCTTCGGCATCCATCACCGAATAGTGCGTGGTGTCGGCCGCCTCCTGCCGCACATCGCTCATCGTCGGCGCCGGCGGCAGAAAGCCGGCCGGCCGCTCGAGCGAAGCTGACACGCTCGCGTGATCCATCTCAATCGATTTGCGCCATGCCTCGCCATACGCCTTGCTGATCAGCTTCTCCACTGGAATCTTCACGTAGTCCGGATCGCCGAGGTAATTCGACCGGTCCATATACGCCCTGCGAAACGCCTCCACCACCAGTTGCATCTCCGGCGCCGTGCGATCGCCGAGCGCGCGCAGATTGTAGCCATCGAGGATGTTCAGCATCTCCATCAGAGCCACGCCTCCCGACGACGGCGGCGGCGCACTCACAATCTCGTATCCGTGATACGTACCCGTCACCGGTGCGCGCTCCTTCACCGTGTAGCGCGCCATATCCTCGGCGGTGATCAGCCCGCCGCCCTTCTGGACGGCCTCCGCAATCTGCTTCGCCATCGCTCCGCGATAGAAATCGTCCGGGTCCTTCGCAATCTTTCGCAGCGTCTCGGCCAGTTCCGGCTGCCGGAAGACCTCGCCCGCCTTGTAGAAATCGCCATCCCTCTGAAAGATTGTTCGCGACGCCGGAAACCCGGTCAGGATTTTGTCGTGCATCTCCCCGGCTTCCTCGTCGCTCAGGACAAAGCCATTCGACGCCAGGCGGATCGCCGGCGCCATCGCTTTCTCGAGCGTCAGCTTGCCGTACTTCTTCTCCGCATAGACGAGTCCAGCCACCGCGCCCGGCACGCCAATTGCGCGATACCCCACGATGCTCGCGTTCGGAATGATGTTCCCCTGCGCGTCGAGATACATGTTGGTCGTCGCAGCCAGCGGCGCCTTCTCGCGATAGTCGATGAAGAGGTTCCGCCCGTCATGCTCGTGGATCAGCATGAAACCGCCGCCGCCGATATTCCCCGCCACCGGATGCACCACCGCCAGCGCGAACCCCACCGCCACCGCCGCATCCACCGCGTTCCCGCCCGCCTTCAGAGTGCTCACGCCCGCATCGGTCGCCAGGTGATGCACCGACACCACCATCGCGTGCGGCGTGCGCACCGGCTCCTCGCTCTGGTACGCGATCGCACTCCGGCCCGCATCGTCAGGAGCCGCATCGTGCACGGGCTTTGCCTGTTGTGCCGCGACCGGGAGCGCCACCGCGGAAAGAACGCACAAAACGACCGGCCAACAAAGAACGCGATGCTGAGGAATTTTCATAGGCAGGGAACGAACACCGATTCGAGAATTGTAAGCCCCTAATCCCCGCTCCTCTGAACGGTGACAACTGAACTTTGTTTTCCCTGAACGCCGATCACGGAACGCCGAACGACATCATTGACCCTCCTCACCCCCACGCTTAGACTGAAGGGCAGTCTATCCGTCCAACCCATATATGTCGTCGCGTTCCCGCCATTTTCTTCTCCTGCTCCTTCTCGCGGGATCGCTGCCCGTCGTCCCCTGCCTCGCCCAGCAGAATCAGAATCCTCCCGGGTCCAGCTCCAGCCAGGTTCCGGGTCTCAACCCCACCCAGATTCCCTCGCCCGGCCGTCCCACTTCACCGCCCGAGCAGAAATTATCGACCGCGCCCGCCCTCATCGATCCCGCCGGACCTGATGTCAGCCTCGAAACCAGCGAAGCCATGTTCGACATCGGCGCCGCGCTGAATGCCTGCGGCTACGACCGCGGCCTCGACGAATCGGAGCCCGTCCGCAAAACCGTTCGCGATGAGATCAACGCCGCTACCCGGGCCTCGGCCGATGCGCGCGACGACCGTGACAAGCTCTGCCTCTTCATCGATCAGCATCGCACCGACGACCCGTCGCGCAATCTCGCCCAATACGTGTCGCTTGCGCTTTACCTTACCCCTCCGCCGCAGCTCACACCCAGCGTCGAAGAGCAGGACCTGCCTCCCGACGCCAACGGCGTCGAGCTGGTTCTTCCCCTCGTCCGCCGCTTCGCCGCCGACATCGATCTCCACCACATCTGGGTCGAAAACCGCACTGCCTACGACGATCTCGTTAACAAGCTGCACAATCCGCTTTCGCAGATGATCGTCGCCACCAACATTTACCTCAAGATGCCCGCCTCGTCCTATAGCGGGCGCCACTTCCTCGTGGTCATCGAGCCACTCTTCTCGCCACTGGAAACCAACGCCCGCGTCTACGGCTCCGACTACGTCGTTGTGGCGTCACCCACCAATGGCCAAATCTCCATGGATCTGGTGCGCCATGCGTACCTGCACTACTCCATCGAGCCGCTCCTGTATCAGCGCGCCAACTCCATGGACCGTCTGATGCCCATCCTGCGGGCCGTTGACGATGCACCCCTCGAGTTCGAATTTAAAAGCGATATCGTTGCCCTCGTGATCGAGTGCATGATCCGCGCCATCGAAGCGCGCACTATGAACACCGGCATTGCCGACGTCCGCGTTCCCACCAACCTTCCCCACAGCGAGACCGAGCAGTATGAGCAGGCGCGCACCATTGCTCAGCAGCGCCAGGAAGCTGTGCGCCAGCAGCTCGTCAACCACGACATGACCCAGGGCTACGTCCTCACCCAGTACTTCTACAACCAGCTCCGCGGCTTCGAGAAAAATCCCGAGAGCCTCAACGAAGCCATCGGCCCCATGGTTTATGGCATGGATATGAGCGTGGAGACGCACCGCGCTCAACAGATCACGTTCGACGCACACGGCGAAGGCGACGTCATGCGTCGCTCGCCGCAGCGCCCCCCTCAGGCGAAGGAACTGGACCTGGCCGAGTTGAAGCTGATGAAGGGTGACGTAGCCGGCGCAGCGCAGCTCGCGCAAAAGGCACTCGACACCCACAGCGGCGATGCCGGCCAGGCCGATTTCATCCTTGCCCGCGTCGATCTGATGAACGGCAAAATCGACGACGCCGAAGCCGCCTTCCGCAACACCGTCGCCGCGAGCAAAAATCCTCGCATGGTCGCCTGGTCGCACATCTACATCGGCCGCATTCTCGATGTGAAAGAACAACGCGACGACGCTCTGGCCGAATACCGCGCCGCCCTCGCCAGCCGCGATGGCCAGCCCGACACCAAAGCCGCGGCCGAAGACGGCATCAAAAAGCCCTTCGCCCTGCCCCAGCACGACGACTCATCGAACGACAACAGCGCCCAAACTCCGTCGAAATCTCCGGCGTCGTCGAATCCTTCTCACCCGCAATAATCCACTCGGGCGCGGCTCGCCATTCCTGGGCGCTCTCCGTCCTCTGGTTAGATTTCTGAGCGCTGAACGCTCGCTCCTCATCCCTCTGCAATAATCATTGCAGCGGCCCGCGCATGAAGTTCTCCGCCCATCCCTCCATCGACGCGCCCCCACCGGCCGATCTTCCCCTCGCCGACCCCGCCGCCATCGACGCACTCCAGACCCTGCTGAACCATCGCTTCGCGCATCCCGACCTGCTCCGTCGCGCGCTAACCCACAGCTCTCTCGCTCACGAGCGCGAAGCCGCCGAGCCCCAGCGCGAAGACAACGAGACGCTCGAGTTTCTCGGCGACGCTGTCGTCGGTATGGTCGCAGCCGAACATGTCTTTCGCCTCTACCCCGAGCTCTCCGAGGGCGACCTCACCCGTCTGCGTGGCGCGCTCGTCAGCCGCCGCCACCTTGCTGACGTCGCCTCCGGTCTCGACCTCGGCCGCTTTCTCCTCCTCGGCCGCGGCGAAGAGCGCAGCGGCGGCCGCACCAAGACTGCGCTCCTGGCCAACGCCATGGAGGCTGTCATCGGCGCGCTCTATCTCGATGCCGGCCTTGAAGCCGTGCGCGCGCTCATCGACGCGCGTGTCATCGCCCCGGTTGTAGCCGATCTGCGCGAGCAGCTCACCGCCCGCGGCGGCATGGGCGATTTCAAGTCCGTCCTGCAGGAACTTCTCCAGGCTGGCAAACAGGGCCAGCCAGACTATCGCATCACCGCCGAAACCGGCCCCGACCATCGCAAGCGCTTCTATGTCGAAGTCCGTATCGCCGGCGCGGTTCTTGCCGAGGGCGAAGGTCGCACCCGCAAGCATGCTGAGCAGGATGCCGCCCGCCGCGCCATCGACAAACTCCACGAAAAACCGAACGCCGCGGAGCCTCAGCCATGAGCGCTCCTCCACAACCCGGTGCCGAGCCGGAGCAGAATCCTCCCTTCACCCCGGAGCCCGGCGCCCGGAGCCCGGTGCCCGCGAATCTGCAGACTGCGCAAACATCCGTGCCCCCTCCGAAGCCCCGGCGCAAGATCATCCTCTTTCCCGGCGTCATAGAGATGGCACGCTCCCTGCTCGTCGTTCTCGTCATCGCGCTCTTCATCCTCACCTTCATCGTTCAGCCCTTCCGCATTCCGTCGGAGTCGATGGAGCGCACCCTGCTCGTCGGCGACTTCCTCCTCGTCAACAAAATGGCCTTCGCGCCACCAGGCCGCTGGAGCCGGCTCCTCCCCTATCGCACCGTCCAGCGCGGCGACATCATCGTCTTCCACTTTCCGCCCGATCCGCCCGAGCACGTCGTCAAGCGCGTCATCGGCCTGCCCGGCGACCACGTCCACCTGCAGAACGGCCTGGCTTGGGTCAATGGCCGGCCCGTCGACGAAAACTGGGTCGTCTTCGAGCCCGCTTACCCCGACGACTTCCGCGACAATTTCCCCACCGAGCTTTACACCGATCCCGGCGTTGACGCGCACTGGTGGATGCAGATGCGCACCGATGTCCGGGAAGGCGACCTCGTCGTCCCGCCCGACAGCTACTTCGTCCTCGGCGATAACCGCAACTTCAGCCGCGACAGTCGCTACTGGGGCTTCGTTCCCCGCGACCATATTGTCGGCCGCCCTTTCATCGTTTATTTCTCCCTGCGCGAGCCTTCCGCCACCGATGTCGCCCAGCTCCCGGATGATAGACTCGGACAGAAAAACGATCTCTGGGACAAAATCGTCAACGTCGCGCGCTGGAACCGCCTGATGCGCATCGTTCGCTGAGGATACCTGGAACCCTGATGGCAGAAGTCGAGGAGCAGCACCCGTCGAAGCATAAGCACGAGGAAACTCCGCTCGAGGCCTTTGCCTCCATTTGCGGTGTCCTCGCCGTCGGCCTCTTCGTCCTCACCTTCATCTTTCAGAACTTCGCCATCCCCTCCTCCTCCATGGTCAGGGCGTTGCTCGTGGGCGATCACGTCCTCGTCGATCGCATCACCCTCGCGCCCCCCGCGCGCTATGCGCCGTTTGTCTACTACCGCAATGTGCGACACGGCGACATTGTTGTGTTCTACAAGCCCACCCTCGAGCCCAATGGCGATCACCTCTTCCTCGTCAAGCGTGTCATGGGCATCCCCGGCGACCATATCCACCTCCGCAACGGCATCGTCTATCGCAACGGCGTCGCTCTGGACGAGCCCTACGCCGGCAAACCCTCCGACGCGGACTACGACGCCTACCGCGATGACTTTCCCTCTGTCTCCCCGAGCCTCAGCGGCAATGTCACCGCCGAGTGGGCTGAGGCGCTCCCCGGCTTCATCCAGGGACAGGATCTGGTCGTTCCCACCGGCATGTACTTCTGCATGGGCGACAACCGCCTGGTCAGTCTCGACAGCCGCTACTGGGGCTTCGTTCCGCGTTCCAACATCGTTGGCCGCCCTCTCTTCGTCTACTGGTCCTTCGAGACCCCCGAGTCTCAGGAGTACAAAACCTCGGTCGCGGACCGGGTCGGCTGGATTCTGCATGAGACCCTCCACTTCTTCGACCAGACCCGCTGGAGCCGCACCCTCCACCGAGTGAAATAGCCATGCCTTCGCTGGAGGAGCTTGTATCCTCCGAGGAGTCTCGCAGCCCTCGGCCTTTTCCGTGGCTGCGCGTTGCTATCGGGGCGTCCCTGATCGTCCTGCTGCTGATGGCGATCTTCCTTCCGCCCTACATTAATCTCGGCAAGTATCGGCGCCGCATCACCGCCAGCATGTCCGAGGCACTGGGCCGCTCCGTGTATGTCGGCGGCATGCAGCTGCGCCTGCTGCCCACACCCGGCATCGTGATGACCGACTTCACTGTCGACGAAGATCCCGCCTTCGGCTACGAGCCCGCGCTCCATGCCACTTCTGTCGTCGCCTCTCTCCGCCTCACTTCGCTCTGGCGCGGACGCCTCGAAGTGAGCCGCATCAGCCTCGACGAAGCCAACCTCAACATCGTCCGCAACGCCTCCGGCCAGTGGAGCATCGGGTCAGTCCTGCTGCGCGCCTCGCAAATTGCCAATGCGCCCACTGGCCAGCGCCGCCTCAGCGCGCGTCCGCGCTTTCCCTACATCGAAGCCACTAATGCCCGCATCGACTTCAAGGACGGCGTCGAGAAGAAGCCCTTCTCGCTGATGAACGCCGAGTTCTCCATGTGGCAGGCCAGCACCGACGAGTGGCGCCTCCGCATGCGCGCGCAGCCGGTCCGCACTGACCTCGCAGCTTCACCTCTCCGATACCGGCGAGCTCAACGTCGAAGGCTCTCTTCGCCGTGCTCCCACGCTCGACGCCATGCCCGTCGATCTGCGCGCCGAGTGGAGCGGCGCCCAGCTCGGCCAGGTTACTCGCCTCCTTGCCGGAAGCGACAGCGGATGGCGCGGCGACCTCGACCTCACCACCACCCTCAGCGGCAACCTTGGCGATCTGCAGCTGCAGTCGCGCCTTCAGGTCGCCGACCTCCGCCGCCAGGAATTCCAGCCGCCCGCCACCGTCGATATCGACGCCACCTGCCGCAGCCAGTACCACCACCTGGTGCACACGCTCGACAACATCACATGCTTCTGGCCGGTCTCTGACGGGCATCTTCTCCTTACCGGCAGCGTTCATGGCCTGCAGGCTCCCCAGGCCGATCTCCAGCTTGAAATCAATCGCGTTCCCGCTGCTTTCCCCATCCGCTTCTTCCAGCTCATCCGCCCCGGCGCGCAGAACGTGACGGTCGGCGGCATTGTGAATGGCAGCTTTCACCTCGTCACCACCGATCGTTCGCTGCTGACCGGTACCGCCGATGTGACCGGCGTCTCGCTCCGCTACTCCGGAGGCACGCTGAACCTTCCCGCAATGCACTTCGCGGCTCCGCCTGCGCAGGCCACTCCTGCGCGCCATGTGAAGCGTCCACAGCCGATTGCCGCCTCAGCGCAGAACGCGATTCAGCTCCTCCCTATCTCCATTGCTATGGGTGAGCCGCAGCCTCTGGTGGCAGATAGCCGCTTCACCACTGCTGGATTCGAACTCCACCTCACCGGTCCGGCCTCGCTCGCCCGTCTTCTTCCCGTGGCAGCCAACTTCGGCGTCCTCCACAACGCCACTAACCTCGTCGCTCCGCGCGGGCGCGCCACACTCAACCTCACCGCGACCGGCCAATGGCTGCGGCCCTCTGCGGACACCACCGCAGGCAACGGCATCGCCACCAGCGGATCTATTGTTCTGGAGTCTGCGCAACTGCGCCCCGCGTTTCTGCCGGCGCCGGTTGATGTCCAGTCGGCCGACGTCAGCCTTGCTCCCGATCGGATCTCCTGGCAAAATGTCACCCTCACGTACCAGAAGATGCCCATGCATGGCTCGCTGCAGTTTCCCGTTCTCTGTACCGATCCCGCAGGATGTCCCGCGACCTTCACCCTCGGCCTCGCATCGACCAGCGCTCACGCCATCGAGACCGCGCTCGGCGTCAACCCGGACAGCGGCTTTCTTGGAAAGCTGCTCAGCCTCGGGGAGAACCACGCCGGCTGGCCAACGCTCCAGGGTCAGCTGCAGTGCGAGCAGCTCGACCTTGGTCCGCTTCCGCTGCGCAACGTCGCCGCATCGCTCAGCGTAGCCGGCAACACGCTCACCTTCTCCTCGTTTGACGCAGCAGCACTCGGCGGAACTCTCCACTGGAGCGGAGACATGAGCATCGAAAACGGAACGCCGCACTGGAAGCTGAAGACGCACTTTACCGGCGCCAACTCCGCTGCCGCCGCCGAGCTTTTCCAGGAAAAGTGGGGCCCCGGGCAGATCAACGCCGACGCGGCGCTAATCCTGACCGGCTACCGCGCCGCCGATCTCACCAGCTCCGCCACCGGCGACTTTTCCTTCACCTGGCAGAATGGCGCCTGGCCAGGCAGTCTGCCGGGCGGCGCGCCCGCCAAAGCCACAGCCGTCAGCACAGCGCCGCCCGTGCCGTTCGAACGCTGGACGGGGAAGGGAACCATCGCCTCCCGCACATTGAAGATCGCCAGCGGCGGCGTTGCGCGCGCGGGCCGGATCAGCGCCCTGCACGGCTCCATCTCCTTCGACCGCGACCTCGATCTCACCCTCGAAACGCGCCGCGGCGACGAAAAGATCGGCGGCACACTCGCCGAGCCCGTCGTCACCGCGCCTTCGCAGCCGTGATGATCCGCTCGTGAACGCTGTCCCGCACCTCGGGCACCGTGCCGTCGTTCACGTCCACTTCCACCGGATCTTCCCCGAACGTCATGCGATGCGTGATGCGCCCGTGGGCCGGAACCAACACCCGCCGGGTCACCGCCCCGTTCATCCCCTTCAGCGTCACTGGCACTTCGGCCGCCGCATACCCGTCGTTCCGAATCTCTACCGCCACCAGCACCTGCTGCGCCGACTCACGGCTCGGATACACGCCGCCAATCGATAAATCCGGCAGCCCCTGGTCCCGATACACCCAGTCGTCGAAGAACCACTTCAGATCGCGGCCGCTCGCCTTCTCCAGCAGCTTCTCGAAATATTCAGGCGTCGTATCCTGCGCCGGATCGTAGGCCGCAGTGCGCTCTGCAAGCGCCTTGTCCCCCGCCACGTCGCGCAGCATCCACAGCACGTACTCCGCCTTGGTCCGGTAGTAGACCGCGCTGGTCGCGTGCATCAAATCCTCGCCCGCTCCCTCGCCCGGCGTTGCCGGCTCTGCGAGCGCCAGCGCCGGCCGGTCCGCATTCAGATTCTCCAGAGCCGCCTGCCGCCCCGCATTCTGAGTCCCGTCCTGCTCGATCCATAACGTCCCGAGGAACGCCGCCACGCCCTCATTCAGCCACGCCCGCGGCGACTGGAACGCCCCATGCGCCAGCGCGTGCACCGCGACCGGCGCCAGATGCTGCGCATCGTCGCTCGAAAGCGGCGTCGCCAGCATCTCGCCTGTCTCCGCCGGAGCATCGTCTGCCTCCGGTAAATCGAGAATCGTGAAGGTCGTCTTCGGCTTTCCCAGCCAGGTTGTTACGAGCGGTTCCGCCAACTCCGCCGCCGCAATGTATCGCTGCGCGCTGCCCGCATCCGCCTCCGTTGCCAGCACGCG
The DNA here is from genome assembly GCA_963819725.1 of uncultured Acidobacteriaceae bacterium. Classification (GTDB taxonomy): domain Bacteria; phylum Acidobacteriota; class Terriglobia; order Terriglobales; family Acidobacteriaceae; genus Palsa-343. The sequence goes on along the minus strand of CAWFXK010000005.1, from coordinate 421,473 downwards.
CAGGCCGTGTCCTTCCACCGCGCTGCGCCGCGCCACGAAAAACGACGGCGTCTCGAACCCCAGCCGCGTCGCCGGAAGCACCGCCGTCATCACTCCAGGAAACGACGCGGTCGGCATCGCCACCGGCTGCACGCCGTCCATAAAATGCCCGTCCAGCAGCATCGCATTCGGAACCGGCGCGACAAACTCATCCGTCACGCGCAGGCTCACCGTCGCGTCCTCATCCATTTGCTTCTGCCGCCCGATCTCCGCGAACAGCTTCGCTCCGTCCTTCAGCGATACCGGCACCGAACTCACCGGATACCACACCACGTTGCCGAACCCGCGCACGCCGATGAAATCCTCGGTGATCCGATCCCAGTCCGACGCCTCGGCCGTCGCATCCGGCGCTCCAATCGCCGTCAGCCGCTCCGCCGTCAGCGGCACGGTGCCGCCGTAGTCGACATCGAGCGTCATCGCCGCGCCGGGCGCAAGCGCCTCCGCCAGCGGAATCACCGCCTCCTGCAATTTCCCTGTGTGATCCGCATCGCTTGCGACCGAATGCTGCGTGAACGCCACCTTCTTCCCGCGCAGCCCCACCGTCTCAAAATGCAGCGTCGACGAAAGCTGCAGAGCAATCCTGCTGACCGGCGCCGAGCCCGCATTCCGCAGCGTCACCCGCGCGTGCACCTCCATCGCCTGCTCGCGCGGGCTCAGATGCACATCGAGATTCCACGCCGTGATCGCCACCGACCGCCGCTCCGCATCGGTGACCGGTGATGCGGTCGCAGTCGTCGCCGAACCCGCCGCTTTCTCACGCGACGCCGGCTGCCCGGAAAACAACACCTGCCCCCGACCCTGTTGCGAAGGTTGCGGTGCGGACGGATCGTTTTGCTGAGCGAATCCAAAAGAAGCGCCGAGCATCGCGGCGCAGACCATCCAAAGCTTCATGAACCCAGACCTTTTTGCTGAGGCCGGCCCGGTTTCGGCGCGCGAGGCGTCTCCTGCACCTCGATCGTCCGCCGCTGCCGCGCCGCCTCAAACAGCACCACCGCGCCCGCCGCCGCCACGTTCAGCGAATCCACCTTCCCCGCCATCGGAATCCGCAGCAGATGATCGCATGTCTTTCGCACCAGCTCGTGCAATCCCGCTCCCTCACGCCCCAGCACAATTACCGTGTTGGACCGGAAATCGTAGCGGTCGTAATCCATCGTGCCGCGCTCGTCCAGGCCAACGCACCACAGGTTCCGCTCCTTGAGCGTCTCCAGCGCGCGCACCAGATTCACCACCCGCGCCAGCCGCAGATGCTCCGCAGCCCCCGCCGATGCCTTCACCGCTACGGCGCTCAGCGGCGCCGCCCGCCGCTCCGTCAGCAACACGCCATCCACCCCGGCACCTTCCGCCGTGCGCAGCAGCGCGCCCAGGTTCTGCGGATCCTCCACGCCGTCCAGCGCCAGCACCAGCCGCGGATTCCTCCGGCCCTCGAGCAGATCCTCTACGCCCAGAAACGACCGCTCCCCCACCACCGCCACCACACCCTGATGCGCCGTCGTGCCGGCGAGCCGGGTCAGCGCCTCCCTGGGCTCGGTGCGCACCGCAACCCCGGCCGCTCGCGCCAGTGCCATCACCTCCGCCAGCCTGCGGTCGTGCCGTTCCCGGGCCACGCAAATATGGTCGAAGCGCCGCGACCCCGACCGCAGCGCCTCTTCGACCGGGTGCAATCCAAAAAGCACGTCCATCCTCTCAAGTCTATCGTTGCAGACAGGCCAAATCCGACTGATAATGGTAGAGTTACCTAAACATAGCCCGCCGGGAGCTTTCGCCCGTCGGAAAGGCAAGTGATGGACCTGACGCGAAAGGTCGAGAAACTCGTAATCGGAAGCGTCTTTCGTGCTCCGTCTACCGTCTCTGCAGTTGACATGAGCACGGCAGCGCTCCAACTTGCTGAGGTTGTCCGGTCAGACAATGCCCGCGTCGTGGAAGGCCTGCGCCGCCACGATCCGCAGCTGCTCGACGAGCTCATTCTGCAGTATCAGCATCGCCTCCTGCGCTATCTTCTGTATCTCACCGGCAATCGCGAAATGGCCGAAGACCTCTTCCAGGAAACCTGGATGCGCGTGCTCATGCGCGGCGCGCAGTTCAATGGCAATTCCCGCTTCGATACCTGGCTCTTCACCATCGCCCGCAACCTCGTTATCGATCTGCGCCGTCGCCGCTCCATGGCCAGCCTCGAAGAGATGTGCGAGGCCGGCGAAGAAGATCGCCCCTTCGAGGTTGCCAGCCAGGACAAAACCCCCTTCGACCACCTCGCCACTCTGGAGCGCGGACAACTGGTCGCCGAGGCGCTGCTGACCCTGGACCCGCTCCACCGCGAGGTCCTGTTGCTGCGCTTCCACGAGGAAATGTCGCTGGAAGAAATCGCCCGCATGACGCGCGCTCCGCTCTCCACCGTCAAGTCGCGTCTCTATCGCGGACTGGCCGCGTTGAAACCTCACGTCGAATCGGCAACCCGTTCCGTTGCCGCTCCTTCTGATCGGATGGAGGCTCGATGAGCAGCGAAGTACTCCGTCCCCGCAGAAACGGTCACCCGGTCCCCGAAGTCGTGCTCCGTACACGTCGCTCTGTGATGGAAGCAGCTATTGAACTTCAGGCACAGCGGACGCGCAAGCGCCGCCACGCCGGTATCGCTCTGCTGGCCATGGGTGCGCTCGTGCTTCTGGTTGCGCCCCTGCTCTGGAGCGCCGTCACCGATCTGAGTACAGGCGAGCACTTCTTCGACCTGCCTGTGCTCGTGCTGACGCTCTTCCTGGTGTTCCTTGCCTCCGCCTTCGCCATCCTGCTGGTGACGTGGGGAGACCGGGGCACCCGCGCAGAACGATAGCCCGTCGGGACCGATGCGATGAACAACGATCTTCGTCAACGCGCAGAGTTGCATGCGGAAGGCCTCTCCGGGGAACTCACCCTCATCCCTCTTTGGTCCGTCGTGGGCGCCGTCGTTGTTTTCGGACTTATGCAGTACCTGATGTGGGTGGTCGTCCCCGCGCACCGCCACCATCCGCCCAACCTGCCCTTCTGGTTCCGCTTCTATATCGACATCAGCATCGGCCTCCTTGCCGGCCTCTACGTGCTGATGATTGGCTACATCACCCGCGATTCCCCGCGCCGCGGCATGAGCGTGCCTCTCTGGATGGTGGTCTGCGTCGTGATCCCCAGCGGCATCGGCGCCGTCCTCTACTTCCTGCTGCGTCTGCCCGTGCTCTCCGTCTGCCCGGCCTGCAACGCGCGCATCGAAGCGGACTACCACTTCTGCCCGCAGTGCTCTTACCAGGTCGCGGCCTGCTGCGGCAATTGCCACCGTACGGCGCGTATCACCGACCTCTACTGCGTCTACTGCGGCCATAACCTCGCCGCGGACAATCCGCCTGCGCGGCTGCACGCCTTCGCCGAGTAACCGGGGGAGGCTCCTTCCGGCCGTAAAGCGCCACCCCCCACCGGACGCCGAGCGGCCAGGTTCACCCCACAGCAAGAAGCGGATACTTCAGATACCCAAAAGTCCATGGGAATCAATGCACTGCTCATGCCGGAGGTACTGTGCCGGGAGTCGCCTCTACCAATTCGGGAAGGCACGGCTCAGCGCTATGAGCGACACCTCGCGCCAGAAACTACCAGGCTCGGACGACGGCCAGGTTCACCCCACAGTGCCACCCCTAACGCCGAACGGCCAGGTTCACCCCACAGCAAGAAGCGAAAGTTTTTCTGATCGGATTTTCAAGCAATTTCCCAGCCTGCCGCACTCGACAGTACCGTGCCTGACCGAATCCCTGTGCCATTTCGGGAAAAGCGAACCCCTTTCGCAAGCTCTTCTGCCGCCCCCGACCCCCCATCCATTCTTGTCAAGTTTCCACCACTTCCCCAAAGTAACTTCCGCTGACTCGACGCGACTTAGAAGCCAACAAACCTGGCAGACTTACTCCCCCAACCTGATATTCTGAACTTAAGATAGAAAAAGGAAAAAGCCTCGCCATTCGCGGCGGGGCTTTTTCATGCTCGCCGCGGCGAGCCTTTTCTCTCGCCAGTAAGGAGTCCAGCCATGCCCGAGAGCGCTGCCTCATCCATGGATCAAAAAAATGACTTAGGTACCGCGCACGCCCTGACCTGTTCAAAGTTGTCAGGTTTGTAAACATCGCTGCGCATTTCAAAACAAAGGACCTGCAACTTGTACCCCCGTCACAAAACAACATCTTCGACAAATTGGCGAACAGGAAGCGAATCGACTTTCAGCACCGTTGCCGACCGTTGCACCGCTGACCGCTTCATCAGCTGACCGGACCTCAGCGAACGAAAAGGAGAATCATCATGCACGAATCCGATAATCAGCTCACAACCCCGGCGGCCTCGCACCCGCCGATCGTCAGTGCCACTACACCAAATCCGACGGCCATCCGTGCCGCGACTGGACCCTCCGCGGTCACGACCACTGCTTCCGCCACCACCGCTACCTCCACGCCCGCCCCGAGGTCCCCATCGACGTTCCCCTCCTCGAGGACGAGGCCTCCATCGTCTACCTCCTCTCCCAAACCCTGCAGGCCCTCGCCTGGGGAACCATCCCCGTCCCCAACGGCCACGCCCTCCTCAACGGCTGCCGCCTCGCCCACTCCATGAAACCCAGCGCCTCGAAGCCGCCAAATTTCGCTTCAAGCTCCGCCGCCTCGGCATCCCCGAACACGAAATCTTCGAGCCAGCATCACCAGAGCCCGCCAGCGCGAAACCCGGTGCCAGCGCCGAACCTGCCTGCAGGTGCCCGGAACCCGCAGGCCTATCCCCCAACCCCACCAAGGTCCCGCCCAAAAACCTCCGCTTCCGCGACCTCAAGAAGGACTGGGACAAGTCCCTGCAGCGCACTGGAAACCAGGCATCGGACATGTACGTCCGGCGCTATGGCGAAACCCCGGAAGATTTCAAGGCCGCCCGCGCCACGCCCTTCGAGAACCTCGCCGCGCAGGACCGTGAAGTCGAGCAGGCCCGCGCCCTGGCCAAAGCTCAGACCGAGACCTGTTCACCAACTTGCTAACACCAGGGGTCCATCGGCATAACCCCACCCCGGAATCAACAACTTCCCAGGGGGTCAACCCCCTCAAAATCGATTTTTCGGAAGACGCTGCGAAACGAAAGGGAACCCTGGCCTCGTCCGAGCCTGGAGCGTTCTGAATGCTGATCGCCGACCGCGGACTGCTGACTGCTGACTGCTGACCTCCTGACTGCTCGCCACATCTTCGCCGGCCCCAACCCGCCCCTTTATACTCGAACTGCATGTCCATGACCGCGCTCATTGTCGATGACGAACAGCTCTCGCGCGAAGAGCTCAAGTACCTCCTCGACACGGCGGGCGACGTCCATGTCCTTGCTGAGGGCAAGAACGGGGTGGAAGCGGTCGACCTGATCCGCACCCATCACCCCGATGTTGTCTTCCTCGACGTGCAGATGCCCGGCCTCGATGGCTTCGCGGTCCTCAAGAAGCTGCTCGAACTCGGCAAGGGCGAACAGCTCCCGCAGATCATCTTCGCCACTGCTTTCGACCAGTACGCGGTTCGCGCCTTCGACGTCAACGCCATCGACTACCTGCTGAAGCCCTTCGACCGCGACCGCGTTCTCCAGGCGGTCGAGCGCGCGCGCCTCCGCCTTCAGGAAGCCGGCCAGGGCGGAGAAGCCAAATCCGTTCCCGCCGACCTTCGCGTCGACACGCTCCTCAAGCTCATCGAGCAGCACCAAACCCCCAAACCCCACAGCGGCAAGATCGTCCTCCAGGCCGGCAGCCGCCTGCTCCTCGTCGATCAGAAGGACATCTGTTACGCCTCCATCGACGAGGGTGTCATCTCCGTGGTCACGCCCACCATCGAAGGCCAGTCGAAGTGCCGCACGCTCGAAGAGCTGTTCGACCTGCTCGACCCCGCCACCTTTTGGCGCGCGCACCGGTCGTTCCTCGTCAACATCAACCACATCCGCGAAGTCGTTCCGTGGTTCAAGTCCAGCTACCAGCTCCGCATGGACGACAAGAAGCAAACCGAGGTCCCGGTCAGCCGCGCCCAAACCCGCCGCCTCCGCGAGCTGTTCAACCTCTAGCGCCGTGCATCCGGCCGCTGCTCTGCTCGCCTTCACCGCTTCGCACCCGCTCTGCCCGCTGCCTCCCGGCAAACTCGCCCAGGCGATCGCCCTGAGCCACTGGCGCACGGCTCTCTACTTCGGCGGCACTGCGTGGATCCTTCTCGCTCTCTGGATCCTCGTTCGCCTGCGCATCGGCTTCGCGATTGCTCGCCTGGCCGAACGGGTCTCTCCGCGGCCCTGGCTGCAGGGATTCATCGTCATCCCCCTCTGGGTCCTTCTCTACAGCGCCATCACGCTGCCCACTTCGATCCTCAGCCACAACATCAGCATCCACTTCGGAATCTCCATCGAGCGCTGGGGCTCGTGGTGGATCGACTGGCTCAAGTCCACCGGCATCCTGCTGGTGCTGGCCATCGTCGGCCTCGGCAGTCTGTACGCGATCCTGCGCCGCTCGCCGCGCCGTTGGTGGATCTGGTTCTGGGCTATCACCATCCCGCTCGAAGTGGTGGCGACCTGGGCCGCGCCGCTCCTCCTCGATCCGCTCTTCAACCACTTCACGCCGCTGGCGCAGACCAGCCCCGCCCTGGTCGATCAACTGGAGCGAGTTGCCGTCCGGGGCGGGCTCAACATTCCGCACGACCGCATTTTTCTGATGGACGCGAGCACCCGCGTCACCGGCGCCAACGCCTACGTCACCGGACTCGGTGCGTCGCAACGCATCGTCGTGTGGGACACGACCCTGCGCATCGAGACACCGAACGAGATCCTGTTCACCTACGGCCACGAGCAGGGGCACTACGTTCTTCATCATGTGGCTCAGGGGATCGCCTGGTCGGCGCTGGTGATCCTGGTCTTCTACTGGTTCGCGTTCCGGCTCATGCGCTGGCTGGTGCACCGCTACGGCGCGACGCTGCGCATCGCCGCGGTCGAAAGCTGGTCGTCGCTCGGGCTCTTCCTGCTCGTGGCGTACTCGCTCAACTTCCTTGCGCAGCCCATCGCCAACACCATCAGCCGCCACATCGAGCATGAGGCCGACGTCTACGGCCAGGAAGCGATCCACGGCCTCGTGCCCGATGCGCAGGCGACGGTGGTCAGCTCCTTCTGCAGCGATGCTCTGGTCTGGCTCGACGATCCCAACCCGAATCCGCTTCGTCGAGTTCTGGACCTACAACCACCCTTCCACGGAAGAGCGTGCCCGGTTTGCCGCGCACTACGACCCCTGGTCTCCCGGTCAGACGCCGAGATATTTCCCGAAGTAGAAACGCCAGTGCCGGTGTTACCGAGCCCTGTCTCTACGGCTCCGCCATTCTCAATCGCCACCCGGTTGACGATCCGCTGCAGGAACACCACCTTCAGATTGATGTGCCGCGCCACGTCGGGGAAGAACTCGGTGACATAATTGCCCACCGGCGCGCTCACCCACCCCGCCGCGATCCGCGCCGCGCCCGGACCCCAGCCCTGCTTCTGATAGGGCACGTAGCTCACATCCACGGCCTCTTCTACCATCGATCCCACGAACGTGGAGTAGTTGATCATCCCCTTGCCGGTGTCGCTGGTCGTCCAGAACGGCTGATACGCGCAGTGCAGGATGCGCCGCGTCATCGACGCGTTCGGCATGCGGTGATAGTGCGGGTCCTGATGGTCGATCGATGGGATCAGAAACGTTCCCACGAACTCGCTGGTCATGTCCTCGGTCAGCGTGACGCCACTCAGCTTGGCCCAGCCTTCCACACCTGGCCCGTAGAGCGTGTGCGAATCCGATGCCACCGAAATCAGCGATGTCGCCCCGATCGTCAGCAGGTTAAATGGATCGATGACCCCGTGGATCGCGAGCCGTCCCAGCTGTTTCGGCGTGTAGATGTGGACTGCATACTGACGCAGATAGTCGCCGAAGATGTCGTCGCCTGGTTGGCAGCAGCTGCGCAGGGGCGCAGCGTTGCTGCACGCCTGGGTAACGCACCACTTCGGCGCGGGCACATAGGTCGGCTGCAGACCCGGCATGCTCAGCCCCAGGCGCGGGCGCGCTTCCGGGGGAAACGTCTGCTGCCCTGCAGCGGGGTCCAGTGCAGTCGTCTCTAGTCGAGGCGCGAGAGCCTCGCTCAGGCGGAAGTCCGGGTTCTCCGCAGCGTTGCCGGCAACCACATCGGCGTGCGGCGCCGGCGCATCGGGCAGTTCCGTCTGCGTATGGCCCGTCGCCACCGGGATCAGCACCAGCATCACGCGACAACTCCAGCATACGACCCGGAAGCAGGATTGCCGCCAACCTGCGGGAGGTTTCCGATCATGCTGTCGTCTTCGCGCTTCTCGCGGCGTGCCTGAGAGCATTCCCGCTGGATGTTCCTCCCCGTTTGCGGCGCGTGGTCCGCGTGGCTGCCGAGTTAGACGAAGATCACTGCGTCCCGGACGAGCGCTTACTCTGCCTGTGCCGCCGCCACGCGTTGAACGCGTCCGGCACAAACTCCAGAAACAGATTGTTGCCCGCCGATCCGGCAATCGATGTCGCCCAGGTTTCCATTACAACACCCGCGTTCGCGCTCGGAGCGGGATAGTAGGTTGGCGTCAGGGCCGATGCCGCAAGGAGGATCACGGGGATTGGAAGAGACTTCCGTCTCCTGGGATGTATTGCCGGGCGTTTGCTGCTGGTTACCCTTCGCTGGCACCCGCCGGGCGATTGACCGGCGCCGCCGGCCTCGCAATACTAAGAAGCAGCCGCACGAAGCAGCTATAACCAGGCAGGGAGCATCCCATGGCCGAAACATCGAACAGTCGTTTTGAAAACATCGGGCGCAAAATGGACGAGCACTTCGGCGTCTGTAGCGATCGCATCGAAGACGATGTGAAGCGGGTCATCACATACCTGAATGACAAGGTCGTGCCGGAAGTGCGCGATCACTCCTCGAAGGCCCTGCGTATCGCTGCCGAACAGTTGTCGCGCCTGGCCGATCATCTTGAGCACACCCGGCGAGCCTGAACCGGAACGATGGCAAAAACACTCCCCCTCCATCGCAGCCCCTCGATCTCGTCGCAGAGTCTGCGTCTTGCGCTCCTTCTCGGCGCGAGCCTCGTGGGGCTTGCCGGCTGTTCGCATAAGAGAGAGGTGGTATACACGCCTCCTCCGCCACCGGCAGCGGCTCCGGAACCCAGCGCGTCCACTGTGGCCCCTGCTCCGGTTCCTGCGCCGGTTCCCTCCCAGAGCGCGGACGAGCAGTTTGTCGACACGCATACGCCTATCAACTCGGAAACGGGCGTTGCCAGCTGGTATGGGCCGCCGTACCACAATCGCGTGGGCGCCAATGGACAGGTGTTCGACGAGAACGGCATCTCCGCCGCGCATCGCACGCTGCCCATGGGTTCGCTCATTCGCGTCGTCAACCTGAAAACCGGCCAGTCCGCTGTTATGCGCGTGACGGATCGTGGTCCTTTCGTCGCGGGCCGCGTCCTCGATCTTTCCATCGGCGCCGCCAAAGCGGTGGGCATCTGGCGCGCGGGCCTCGGCGATGTCCGCATCGACGTCTTCAGTACGCCGAAGCCGATGGACGAAGGCGGCCGGTGGTGCGTGCAGATCGGCGCCTTCATCCATCAGAAATCGGCGCTGCAGCTCCAGGAGCGGCTGGAGCACGAGTACCGCACGGCTAACGTGATCGAATTCCAGGGGCCCACGGGGTACTGGGTCAGGATTCGCCCGGCGAACGATGACCGGACCGTCGCCACAGCCATTGCGCAGTCGCTGCAGCCAGCAGAGGGAGAGGCCTGGTTGGTCCGTATGGACTAGGCCGAGCGCAGTGCTCTGTACCCTGCGCCCTGCGTTACCCTGATTACGTATGCTCGATCTGGGCTTTGTCCGTGCCAATCTTGAACTGGTAGAGAAGAAGGTCCGCGACCGCGGGCAGGATCCCGCGGCGCTGCTGGGCGATTTTCGGCAGCTCGACCAGATGCGCCGCGAGCGCATCACGGAGACCGAACAGCTGAAGGCTCAGCGCAATAAACTCAGCGAAGAAGTTGCGCGGCTGAAGAAGTCCGGCCAGGACGCCACGGCCGTGATAGAGGAAACGCGCACGCTGAAGACGCGGATCGACGAGCTGGAAGCCAGCGCCGGTGAATCGGAGGAGCAGATGCGCGCGATCCTCACGCGCATCCCTAACCTCTGTCGCGATGAAGTTCCAGTCGGGCCCGATGAGCGCAGCAACGTCGAAGTGAAGAAATGGGGCGAGGTGCCAGAGTTCGACTTCCAGCCGAAGCCGCATTGGGAGTTGGGTGCGCAACTGGGCATCCTTGACCTGGAGCGGGCTGCGAAAATCTCCGGAGCCCGGTTTGCCGTTTACTGGGGCGATGGCGCGAAGCTGGAGCGCGCGCTGATCAGCTTCATGCTCGACCTGCACACGCGAGAGCAGGGCTATACGGAGGTCCTGCCGCCGTTCATGGTGAACAGCAAATCGCTCTTTGGCACCGGCCAGCTTCCCAAGTTTGCCGAAGACCTCTTCCGCTGCACGGATGCCGAGGGCTTCACCACCGGCGAGTATCGCGACAACGATCACTGGCTCATTCCGACGGCCGAAGTGCCGGTGACGAATCTCTATCGCGACGAGATCATCGACGAGGCGAAGCTGTCCATCTCGCTCACCGCCTACACACCGTGCTTCCGGTCGGAAGCCGGCTCCTACGGCAAGGATGTGCGCGGCATCATTCGGCAGCACCAGTTCCAGAAAGTGGAGCTGGTGAAGTTCACGCGGCCCGAGGAGAGCGACGCGGAGCACGAGAAGCTCACGTGTGACGCCGAGGAGATCCTCGAGCGGCTCGAGCTGCCTTATCGGCGCATGCTGCTGTGCACAGGGGATACCGGCTTCAGCTCCGCGAAGACCTTCGACCTCGAAGTGTGGTTGCCGGGGCAAAATCTCTACCGCGAAATCTCTTCCTGTTCCAACTTCGACGCCTTCCAGGCGCGCCGCGCGAACATCCGCTACAAGCCGAAGGGGCAGGGAAAGACCGCCTTCGTGCACACGCTGAACGGCAGCGGCCTGGCAGTGGGCCGCACGTGGCTTGCGATCCTCGAGAACTACCAGCAGGCCGACGGCACGGTCCGCGTCCCTGACGCCCTGGTATGCTATATGGGTGGGCAGCGGACGATTGGGCCGCGCCCGGGAGCGTAGACCTTGAGCCTCGGACGCACGCTGAAAAGCTACATCTGGTGGACTTACGAGCGGGGCTGTGTCCAGTACGATGTGATGGTCACGCTCATCCTGGCGTTCATCTTCATTACACCGCACTACTTCAATTACGGCGACCGTCCCAAGCCCGACTGGCCCGCCGCGGTCATTCGCGCCTCGGTCAACCCGGCGGGCGGCATGGTCTACGAGATTCCCATCGAGATGGTCCAAACGCACGGCGCCGAGCCTGCCGACCAGGACTTCGCGAATGCCATCGCGCCTACTGCGGGCCCCATCGTCGTGGACCGCTATGAGCCGATCAAAGAAATCGGCGGCAGCATCGTTGCCTGGCGTATCTGGGCACACCGCTGACGCGAGCAATGAGCCGGTCAGTGATGAAACGGCCAGTGGGTGAAGCGGTCGGCAGAGAAGCAGTCAGCTAAAGTCCGGTCAGCGGTGCATCTTCCGGCAAAATCCCGGGTTCGCAACTGCATCTATGCTTTCAGGTTTTGCTTTAAGTTTTCGGAGGACGCCCCTGATCTCATGAAAGCCATCCAACGGATCGCAGCTTTTGCCGCTTTGCTTTTCGCGGCTCCATTCCTCGGCCACGCACAGGACGCGAACCTGCAGAAGGTCTACACGCAGATGGATGCATCCGCGGCAAAGTTCCAGGACGTGCAGGCTGACATCGGCGTCGACAACTACACTGCCGTCGTTCAGGATCACCAGATGCAGAAGGGAAGCACCGCTTTCCGGCGTGCCGGGTCGTCGATCGAGATGGCGATGACGTTGGACAAGGGCCAGCCGGGGGAGCGCGACATCCTGTACAAGAACGGCCAGCTGGTCTATTACCAGCCGGGCGCGAAGCAGGAGACCATCTTCTCGGCGGGCGCCAATCGCGCAGAATACGACAGCCTGCTGGCCACGGGCTTCGGCGCCACGAGTAAAGACCTGAACGCCGGGTGGGAGGTGACGTACCAGGGGATGGAAGCCATCGATGGCATGCATGCGGCGAAGCTGGACCTGGTGCCGAGGCTGGCGAACATCCGCAACAACATCTCGAAACTCACGATCTGGGTTGACCTGGCCCGCGATATCTCGCTGAAGCAGGTGATGATGCAGCCGGACGGGGATTCGCGGACCGTGACCTACTCGAACATCCGCTACAACACGCACGTGTCGAGCAGCCTGTTCACGCTGAAGGTGGCGAAGGACACGCAGGTTCAGCACCGGTAGTCGGAGCGAAAGACTGTTAGCGAAGAACTAGCAAAGAACGTTTAGCAAAAAACCTTGGCAAAGAACGTTTAGCGAAAGACGTTTTAGCGGAAAGTGATCGGTGCCTGAGATCAGGTTCCTGCTAACCGTCGCTTGCTGACCGTTCTTTGCTAACCGTTGTAACGCTAAGCGGTTCTTCGCTGGTTCTTACGATCCGACCGAGTGCATGATCGCGATTTTTGTCTTGCCGTCGTTATCCTCGTTGCTGATCGTGACCATCACGCTCGTCTTCTTCGCGTCGTCGGCCAGCGTCAGGACCGCGCTTTTGTCGCTCTGGAAGACCGAGGCGCCGGAGCCGAGCTTGTCTTTGTAATACGCCAGCACCTTGTCGAGCGAATCGTCAGTTTCGAAGACCGCCGTTACCGTCGATCCTTTCGGCGTGCTGATGCGGACCGCGCCCTTCTGCTGGCTCGAACCAGGGTAGAGATCTACACCGAGATCGGAGGCCGACACGGCCGTGTCGCCGGCGCTGAAGGTGCCGCCCGGTGTGGTGAGTTCGACGCTGCCATTGTTGCTTACGTGGACGGCTTTCGAGACCCGGTAGATGCCGAACATGATTCCGGCGACGGAGAGGATGCCCAGGCCCACGAACACCGCCACGATGATGAGGATGATTTTGAGCGCGCTGCTGCCGCTCTTTTGCGGCGGAGCCCCGGCACCTGCGTAGCCCGGCGGTGGTGCGTATGCCGAAGAGGGTGGCGTGTATGCCGAAGCTCCCGGGGCATTTGAAGCGGGGGGAGCCCAGGCCGCCGGTGCGTTCGAGACCGGGGGCATATAGGGCGCCGGCGATGGCGCCGCCTCTCCGGCAGCCGCGCCCGCGGGTGCGCCGCATTTTGTGCAGAACGCCAGGCCCTCGTTGAGGGGAGCGCCACACTTCGTGCAGAAGCCTGCCATACTTTCTCTCGCTTTCTCGGTTCGGATTCATGTGCCCTGGGCAGGCCGTTGCGCGGCGCTGCTCGCAGTCCGATGCTGCTTGCCTGCGGGCGGCAGGGCTAGAGCTTTGGGTTGCCTGCGATGCTCTTCGCGATTCCGGCCGCGATCGGCACCTCGAACCACTTGCCCTGGTAGGCCATGACCATGAGGAGGATCCAGGCCACAAAGAAGGCCAGGGTCACCAGCAGGGAGATCATCGACCAAAGCCACCACAAGCCGAAACCAGATCCGCCAATCAGGAAGAACGTCAGGCAGATTCTGAGGATGGTCAGGGCTCCGAACACCACGATGGACTGGGCAGCGTGGAAGCGCACAAAGGGTCGCTTATCGATCAGTAGGAAGATCAGTCCCGTGAGCCAGCCCAGGACGTAGCACAGGAGTCCGGCAACATTCTCAGCCAATCCGCTCGTTGCCGAAGTCACGACGGGCCCGGAAACTTGGGCGGTAGTTGGCGTACCTATCACTACCGGACCAGCCGGCGCTCCGCATTTGGGGCAGAAGGCCACCCCGTCCGCCATCGACGTTCCGCACTTCCCACAGAAAGCCATGCGTCACCATCCCTTTCGCCTTGTTGTTTTTCAACCTAAAACCGCAGGGAGCAGCCGCCGGAAAAGGAAGGGGAGCAGCGGGCCCGGCATTTTGGCTACCCGCCACTATACCCTCACTTGTTCACCCACCGGAAGCTTTTTCGTAACGCCAGGGCGAGTATCCGAAGGAGCAACACGGGCAGTCACCGAAGGAACCTGCGCGATACATCAAGCTAGTGAATTGAAGGGCTCCGGCGTTTCAGCGGGCGGCGCATGCGTGCGCGGCTACGCGGGCGGCAACTCGAGCGATGGGCTGAGAGCGTGGCCGCGAGATGTGTCAGGAAGAGACACCTCACCCTCCTCCGCCGGCTCCACCAGGGCATTGAACAGCATGGCGTAGAGGCCCTGGCGGCCAGTGAGCCGCTGCCGCCGCTCCCGCAGGAATGCGAAGCGGAATGGCGAGAAGACCTCCGCTTCGGCCAGGAACTGCGCTGAGAAGTGCTGGTGCGACGCGGCCACGGCCATCAGGATCAGCGAGCGCCAGCTCATGCGCAGCAGGCTTTTCAGCATCGGTGAACCGCTCTGCATCTCTTCCATTTCCTGGCCCACGTGCTCGGCGAAGGTCAGCAACTGGATCACACGCTGGTCGAGGTGCTCGCCGACCGCCGCCGGTTGAGAGAACAGGGTCATGGAGCTGCGTTCGAGGTCCTCGCGCACGTCCTGCACATCGTCCCCCAGCTGCAGCAGCACGCCCCAGTCGAAGGCGAAGCGGGCCTCCTGCTCGGTGAGCCAGCCGCGCGCGAGGCAGGCATCGGCCAGTACGGAGGCGCCACCCTTGGCGCAACTCAGCAGCAGGAGTTCAGGGTCCGAGGCGCCGCTACGGACCTGCGCGAGGCTGTGTTCCTGCGCGCGGTGGATCGCAAGGAGACAGTCGAAAACGTCGGGGAACCGGGCCCGGGGGTACTGTCCCTCGATCAGCTCCACCAGGGCCCACAGCGCGGTCTCCAGCTCGTTCTCGGCCGTCGGGCGCTCGCCGCGCAGGCGCTCCCGGAAGCGCCGGCTGGTGCGCAGCTTGACGTCGGCGGGCAGACTCTCGCGGTCGAGGAAGTTGTCGCTGTAGGGATAGAGCATGCTGTAGCCGAGGATCGAGGGCGTGAGCTCCACGCGCTGGCCGAGCAGCGGCTGCAGGCCGCAGGCGGTCCAGGCATTGCGGCAGGCCTGGATGATGTCCGGCATGCTGAGCGCGGGATCGAAATGGCGCGCCCACCGCGCGAGGCGCGTGCCGGCGGGCAGAAAATCCTGCGTGAGAAGCTCGATGGCGTCGTCGCCCAGATCGAGCGCAACGGCGGAGAAGCGAGCAAAGGCGGCTGTGATGCGCTTCTGGGTCTCCCGGCGCGCCGCCTGGGTGCGATGCGCGCGAGGCTGGCGCAGTTCGCGCTCGACAGCATCGGCTGCTTCATCCCAGGTCCGCTCACGGTGCTGCTGCTCGTGGGCGCTGAAACGATGGCTCTCTGGCATGAGCTGCCCCGCACACGTGCTCCATACCGCGCTGGTCTCGGCGACGCGCGCCTCAACCCAGGTCCAGCTGTAGTGGCCGTCCATCTGTCTAACACTACGCGACTACAGGCTCGAAGGTTCCTGAACACGGCGTGCTGTGACAGCGAGAAGGCAAGGGGCGCGCAAAAAAGGAGAGAACGGGGCGAACCGTTCTCTCCAGGGAGGCTTCATGAACAGGCTGTCACGGGCCCGAAGGTCCGCCGCTGGCTCAGAAGAACGCTTTGAGACCGAGCTGGACAATGCGGTAATCCGCGTTCTGACCGACGTTCCCGCGTACACTGCCGAACTGGTTGTTTGGGTCGCTGGAGAAGGTCAGGTTCGGATCAGCAAACTGCGGGTGGTTGAAGATGTTGAAGAATTCGCCGCGGAACTGGAAGCTGAAGTTCTCGTGCGAAGTGAGCGGAACGAAATTCTTGAGCAGGCCCGTGTCCACGTCCTGCAGCACGGGACCGCGCCAGTTGCCTTTTCCGGTGTTCCCATAATTGCCTAACGCGGGCGCAGCGAAGACCGTCGTGGTCGCCATCCAGGGGACACAGTGGGTAAGGCCGGCGGCTTTGCATCCGCCGCGCTGGCTGCCGGGCCCTTGTTTGCCGAACTGGTTTGCCGGTCCGACGTAGTCGGCGCGGTCGACGTTGTTGCCGGTCTGCGATCGGTCCGATCCGGCCAGAATAGTCATCGGGTCGCCGGAGATCATGGAGTAGATGCCGGTCCACTGCCATCCGCCAACGATGTTGCGGACAAAGCCGCTGGAGCCGGTCATCCTGGGAAGGTTCCAAACGTAGGAGGCGACGAAGCGGTGCCGGTGATCGAGAACGGAGTAGCCGGTCTCGAACGCATGCTGCCGCGGATCGTAGAAGGACATGCCGGAGCCGATGCTGGATCCGATGTCGGTGATGCCACCATTCTCGGCCAGCCCGTAGTCCATGGTTTTGGAGTAGGTGTAGCTGGCCAGCAAGGTGATCTGGTTGAGAATGCCGGTTCCTGCGGCAGGCCGCTTTTCGAGGTCGAGTTGGAGACCGTTGTAACCATTGGCGCCGGTGTTGCGGTTCTGATAGATGACGCCGAAGGGCTGATAGGGACGCCGCGCCTGGAGCGAGGCCGTGCTGCCCGCGGTGTAGACGCCGGGGTTCAGATTGACGTCCTGGCGGAGGTGCACGCCGCGGGTGCCGACGTAGGAGGCGTGCAATACGGTGTCATTGCGCACCTGATATTCCCAGGTTGCGTTCCAGTCGTAGATTTCCGGCGTTACCCACTTGACCCCCGGCTGCAGGCCGAAAACGGTGGGGTTGGCCACGAACGTGGCGTTCTTGGGCACGTTCTTCAGGATGTAACGCTGGGGGAATCCGGACGAGAAGCTGGGATAGTTCACCTCAGGATTGGACAGCGGACCAATCTGCGAAGCACCCGTGGTGGAGTCGTTCAGGTCGATGCGCAGGCTGAACGGAGCCGAAATAGCGGCGTCGTTGAGGAACAGACCGGGCAGCCGCGAGTAGTAGAAGAGGCCGCCGCCGGCGCGGAGGGACATCTTGCCGGTACCGGTGACATCCCAGGCGAGGCCGACGCGAGGAGCGAAGTTGTTGAAGTCGCCGGATTCGCCGCGATCGGGGAGCGTCTTGCCGTTGTACTTGTCGCCGACGAAGAAAAGTCCGGCCGGTGCGCTCGGAACGATCGAAGAGTGAACGCCAGCAGCGTAAGCATCCGGCCAGAACTGCTCGATGCGGCCCCAGATCTCTTTCATCACCTGCTGCGGCTCCCAGCGCAGTCCGTAGTCGAGGGTCAGACGCGGCGACACCTTCCACTTGTCATTCGCGTAGAGGCCCATGGGATTCTCACGTGAATCGGAGAAGTCGCCCGAGGTCTGGCTGAAGGTATGCTGATAGCCCAGCAAAAAACTCGCAATCGAGTTTTGCGTTACGTCTTTCGTAAAGTTGAAGCTGCCATTCTCGAGATCGGTGTTGTTGATGTTGGACTGATCCAGTTCCAGATCGTAACCGAACGTCATGTCGTGCTTGCCCTTGGTCCAGTTCACCAGTTCCCGCAGATTACCGGTATTGCGGATGAACTTCGCGTCGGTGAAGTTGCCGATTGTGAAGGCACTCTGGACCGCGAAGTTCCGCATGCCGCTCTGGGCCTTTGGCAGTTGCCAGATGCTCGAACCGAAGCTCGTCATATCCGGAACCGTGCCTCCCGGACCGCCTTGCTGGCCGCGATCCGATGCAGCCCGCACGATGTCGAGGGTCAGCGTGTTCACCACACGCGGCGTAAAGACCCGGGTGTAACCAACCGCCCAGTTCTGCGTCTGTACTGTCGAGCCCGGTCCCACGGTGAGGAGGTTTTTGCCGTCATAGGTGGGCGCGTGGTGGTACCGATCGAGATAAAAGCGGCCAAAGAGCCGGTCCTGGCCGCGGAATACCTGATCCACCCGCACGATGTACTCGTCAAGGTTCTGCTGGATCGGCGTGGAATAAGTGACAGAGCCGCTCGCTGAGGCCGACGAAACCGGCAGCAGCTTGGCCATGTTGAGCGCTACGGGATCCAGCGGTCCGATGTTGCTGTTGCTGGCATACGGGGCGTGTGTAAACGGGTTGTAGATCGGTGTTGAGACGTTAGAGAAGTCTCCTGTCAGGTTCGCCGCTGTCGGAATGACTGCATTACTGGCGTTATTGGCGCTGCGCAGGATGGTCTTCTGCCATCCACCGAAGACGAACGTAGTGTTCTTGTGAATCGGACCGCCGATGGTCGCGCCGAACTGATTGCGCTTCAGCGGGTCTTTCTTGTCTGCGAAGTAGTTCCTCGCATTGAAGACCCGGTTGCGCACAAACTCGAAGGCGTCGCCGTGCCAGTTGTTCGTTCCCGACTTGGTCACCACGTTGACCACGGCGCCGGCGTTGTTGCCGTACTGCGCGTCGAAGCTGTTGGTCTGCACGCTGAACTCCTGCAGCGCGTCAGGGAAAGGGAAGGGGTTGTTGGTGTTGCTCATCAGGTCTTCGTTGTCGGCGCCATCCAGGTTGTAGCCGATCTGGTCGGGCCGTGTGCCGTTGACGGAGATGGCCTCCGCGCCGGGAACCTGTTTCGTATCTCCCTGCTGAGTGCCGGCGTTGTTCGCCGACAAATTGATGGCGCCGGGGACGAGCAATGTCAGATCCGCAGCGTTTCTGCCATTCAGCGGAATATCCACCAGGCGCGACTGCTCAATCACCTGGCCCAGCACCGGGCTGACGGTGTTGACCTGGACTGCAGAGGTTTCGACGGTGACGCGCTGGGTGAGTGCGCCGACCTCGAGCTTCACATCCATGTCACGGATCTGATCGGCGAGCAGGACGATGTTCTGCTCGTAGCTCTTGAATCCCTGGGCTTCGAGGGTGACCGAGTAGGTTGCCGGCTGCAGGGACGGAACGCTGAACTGGCCCGAGCCGTTGGTGGTGACGGTTCGGGCGGTCCCGGTGTTGATCTGCGTGACCTTGACGTTGGCCCCGGACACAACGGCACCCTGCGGATCCGTCACCGTACCTGTGATTGCGCCGTTGCCGGTCTGTGCCAAGGCATATCCGGTGCATGCCACCAGGACGCCAAGAACCAGAATCCGGAAAAGCCGAACGGATCCGACCGCCTCCCAGAAAGTCTCCTTCTTCATTGATCCTCCTCAATAAAAAACGGCTTACCGTAATTTTGTTTGAGACTTGAACTATGAGTCTCTTGATGGCACGCGAATTTACGCTGCCCCCTTGGCCCCTGTCAATGAAATTGTGGGTACTGGGCCATCGCTATAGCCTGGTCGGTTAACATGAACCCCCGACATCGTTGCACAATCGCGGACACGGGCGGGTAAAGTTGTTTGCAGGTCATTCTGGCTCCCTTTCCGGGTCGAGGCAATTTGTTGTTGAGCGCAACGATTGTACCCCGGCGTGACCAGCGGCTGGTACCCGAGATTGGAGCAGGAGCCTCCCGGCTCAACGGCGCCTGGCCGCTGCTGCGGGCCTCCGCGCATTTCATTTCAGGCAATCTGTTTCGCCGCCTATACTTTTCGGTCGAAGTGCTCGCACCGCAGATCGCGCCCATGACCTCAGCTCTCGATTCCATCCGTGTTGTCGAACTCACCGAGGCTCTCGCCGGGCCCTACTGCGCCATGCTGCTCGGCGACCTTGGCGCCGACGTCATCAAGGTCGAGCGGCCGCAGATCGGCGATCAGGCGCGTCGCTGGGGACCACCGTACTGCGGCTCAGAATCTGCTTACTTTCTGGCCGCCAATCGCAACAAGCGATCGATCGTCCTCGATTACGACCAACCCCGCGGCCGTGAGGCGCTCGAGCGCCTGTTGGGGCGGGCTGACGTTTTCCTGGTCAATCAGCCGAATCTGGAATCGCTGCGCCGTCGCTCGCTCGATCCCAACGCGCTGCTCGCCCGCTTTCCGCGACTCATCGTCTGCTCCATCACCGGGTATGGATTGTCCGGGCCGAACGCAGGCCAGGCTGGCTACGACATCATCGCGCAGGCCGAAGCCGGCATCATGAGCTTCACGGGCAGCCTCGGCGATGCGCCGGTCCGTTATCCCGTCGCGCTGGCCGATCTGATCTGCGGTGTCTACTCGGCGACCGGAATTTTGGCCGCGCTCCTGGCGCGCCACCGCAGTGGCCGTGGGCAGTTTCTGGATATGGCGCTGGTCGATTCGCAGCTCACGCTGCTGGCCAACATCGGCAGCAACTATCTGAATGCCGGCCTGCTGCCGGAAAAATGGGGCAATGCCCACCCCAGCATCGTGCCCTATCAGCTTTTCCAGGGAAAAGACGAACGGTATTTCGTGCTGGGCGTTGCGACGGATATTCTGTGGCGGCGGTTCGTCTCACTGCTGGACGCGGAGAACACAATCGGGGCCGATGCGCGCTTCGCCACGAATCCTCTGCGCATCCAGAACCGCGAGGCACTCATTCCCCTGCTGCAGACGGTTCTGTCGGGCCGGGATGCCGCTGAGTGGGTGACTCGACTGAAGAAGGCTGCCATTCCGGCCGCGCTGATTCATGGCGTCGATGAAGCGCTCACCAGCGAGCAGGCGATCGCGCGCGGGTTGATCGTGGAACTCGATCACCCGCTGCTGGACTCGGTGCGGAGCATCGCGAATCCGATGCGGATGTCGGCGACGCCGTCCACCTATCGATTGCCGCCGCCGATGCTGGGGGAGCACAACGAGGCGATTCTCGCCGAGCTGGGGCTGACCGCGGACTGAATACTTCCTCGAGGCCCGCCCGCGGAGGCAGTTGTGAGCAGACCCGGAACTTCGATAAAGCCCGCCAATCTCCCCGATCACAAATTTTTATAGGGGGAAATCTTTATATCGTGGGGGCTACCCTGATTTTCGAAACGCCACGATCCTCATAAGGTCCCTTGCAGCAGGCACTTTCAAGCCTGGTTCTTCCGGGTTTGGCGGGTTGGCTGCAGGGCTGCAGGAGGGGTTCGGCCGGCGACAACTAATCTATTGCATTCAAGGAGAAGCATGTCGACTGAATATCGGAACTTTCTGGCGCTGAGTTACGGGGAGCTGGAGGAGTTGAACCTAAAGGCTAAGGAACAGCGGCGGAATCGGGTGGATGCGGGAAAGATCCAGGAAGAGCGGCTGAAATTTCTCACCGACCACAAGGACATCAAGGCGATGACGGTGCTGTTCTGCGACCTGGAAGGCCGCCTGCACATGCTGGACTACGACAAGAAATTCCTGCTGAAAGCGTACGAGAACCTGACGTTCGACGGCTCGTCGATCCGCGGATTCACAGCGCAGAAGGAGAGCGATCTGCGGCTGGGGATCGACTGGAGCGCGTTCTATTATGCGCCGGCCGATATTTTCGGAGCGGGCAAGGTGATGGTGTTTGGTGACGTGATCGACAAGGACGGCTCGCCGTACGGAGGGGACACGCGCGGTCTGCTGAAGACCTTTGCGGCGCGCCAGTATGAGAAGAATCAGTACACGCTGAACGCCGCCAACGAGATCGAAGGCTTCCTGTTCGCCGGCATCGATGCGGAGCGGACGTTCCAGACCACGGGCAAGTTCGAGTATGTGAACACCGGCGGGTACTATCATTCGCTGCCGGGCGATCCGTTGCGGACCTTCATCGACACGGTGGCGGAAGTGCAGCGCGCGATGGGCTTCGAGAACGAGAAGGATCACCCGGAGGTAGCGCCGTCGCAGTTCGAGATCAATTACGGCTACGGCGAAGTGGTGGCAGCGGCCGATCAGATCCAGCTCTACAAGCTGATTTGCCGGCAGGTGGCGACGCGGCAGGGCATGACGGTGTCGTTCCTGCCCAAGCCGGTGGTGGGTGTGAACGGAAGCGGGATGCACACC
Source organism: uncultured Acidobacteriaceae bacterium (assembly GCA_963819725.1). GTDB lineage: Bacteria > Acidobacteriota > Terriglobia > Terriglobales > Acidobacteriaceae > Palsa-343. Next base: position 399,622 of record CAWFXK010000005.1, on the reverse strand, counting down.
AACGTCTCGATCAGCAAGGATGGCAAGAATCTGTTCTGGGATCCGAAGGGGCAGGAAAAGCTGTCGGCGATGGGATGGGAATTTGTGGACCGCATCCTGACGCACGGCAACGACATTTGCCTGCTGCTGAACTCGAGCGTGAACGCGTACCGGCGGCTGGATCCGCACTTCGAGGCGCCGAACCAGCTCAAGGCCTCGGCGGTGGATCGCGGCTCGATGATCCGTATCCCGATCGGCAACGAGCGCTCGATGCGCGTGGAGGTGCGCTCGGTGGCGCCGGACTCGAACCCGTATCTGGTAATGCTGGCAGTGTTCCAGACCGGGATCGAGGGCGATACGGCGAAGGTGGCGAACCTGCGCCAGGCGGAGCGCTATCTGCCGGACAACATCTACACCGCGATTGACGACTTCCGGTCGGCGTCGTGGACGACGAAGCTGCTGGGCGAGGACGTGAAGAGCCGTTATGCAGACCTGAAACAGGGCTCGGCGGATCGTTGCGCGCGCCTGCTGGGCACGTTCGTCAAGCCGTCGGAGGTGCAGTTCCACCATGAGGTGTACAACCAGTTTCTCTGGAACCAATTCTGAGGACTGGCCGTCCAGGCGGGCGCGGCTTCGCCGCAAAAGCCAACCTACAAGCGCCCCGGTGAGATTGCCGGGGCGTTTCTCTTGTTTGCCGCGATCCGATTCGGGGGGTCACCGCGTGTCGCCTTGTGCGGACTGCCTCGTGGCGGAGCTGAGTCTCGCGCAATGGTTCTAGGTGACGGGCAGATAGGCCTCGCCCGGGTGCGGGTCATCACGGCGGAGCCTGGGAATTTCTTCATTGAACCGGTAGCCCACACAGGCGTCGGTGACCAGGTAGACGGGATTCGAGGGATCGTCCTCGATCTTCTTTCGCAATTGCCGCACGAAGGTCCGCAGATAATCCACCTCTTCGCGATACTGCGCGCCCCACACGGAGCTGAGCAGTTTGCCGTAGGTCACGGCACGCCCGGCGTGAGCCATCAGATAGTAGAGGATGTCGTATTCCTTGGGCGTGAGGCGAATCGGGTGGCCGGCCTTCTTGACGGTTCTGCGCGCGGGCTGCATTTCGATTTTGCCGATGCGAATGGGCGCATCCTCGGGCCGCTCAGGGGTTTGCGCGCGGCGAACCGCGGAGCGGACGCGCGCCATGACCTCGCGCACGCTGAACGGCTTTGTGATGTAGTCGTCGGCGCCAAGCTCCAGCGCCTCCACCTTGTCCTCTTCCTCGTCGCGCACGGTGAGCATCAGAATCGGCAGCCTGGGAGCAAATGCCCGGAGCCGCTCCAGGGTTCTGATGCCGCCGATGCCCGGCATGTTGATGTCCAGCAGCACTACGTCGAAGGGCTGAACACGGATCAGATGCAGCGCGTCCTCGCCCCGAGAAGCCTCCTCGGTATGAAAGCCCAGTTCCTGGAGTGGAGTGCGCAGCGCACGGCGAATCGCGGGCTCGTCGTCGACCAGCAGAATGCGGATGATCTTTTCCCGATTCACGCCTGAACCCCCTGCGGAACGAAGGGAAGGGAAGCGAAGAAAGTCGTTCCCCGGTTTGCATCGCTGGTGACCCAGACGTCGCCGCCGTGCGCCAGGGCCGCTTGTTTTGCGACCGAGAGGCCGATGCCAGTGCCGGATGCGTAATTGGCTGCGTCGGCGGAACGGAAGTAGCGGTCGAAAACCCGCTCATGCTCGGTGGCAGGAATAGCGGGTCCGCGGTTATGCACGGAAACCACGAGGGCCGACGACAGTTCCGTGGCGGTAATCGTCACCGTCGTGCCCACGTCGGCATATTTTGCCGCGTTGTCCACGAATTGCGTCAGCATCGCCTCCAGCAGGTTTCGGTCACAGAGGATACTCAGATCGTCCTGCGCCACGTCGACCTGCACGCAGACGCCGCGGAGTTGCTCGCCCGCGGCGGCGATAACGTCCTCGATTAAGGGCGCAATCGCCACTCGTTCCACGTTCAGCGCCTGCCCATCCAGACGCGCCGTCTTCAGCAGGCGAGTGGTTAACTGATTCAGCAATTTCGTCTGCTCCTCGATGAGCGAAACCAGATCGCTTTGCGCGGGGCTGAGGTTGCCCATCTCCGCCAACCCGCTGCTGGCGGCACGAATTGCGGTTAGCGGCGTTTTGTACGCGTGCGCCAGGCTGTCGAGGACCGTTGTCCGCAGCTGTTCGGTCTTCTTTGCGCTCTCCATCCGCATTTCGTTGGCCAGGGAGTGATAGCGGTCGAAGGTGATCGCGATCAGCGTTGCAAGCGTGCTGCTGGTGGACGCGCTGAGTTCTCCTCGCAGCTGCAACGCTCCGATGGGCATATCCCGAACCCGCAGGACGCGGCGGATCAGTCCCGTTTCCGGGTCATCGCGCACGGTCTCGAACACACAGATGTTGCGCACCGACTGCTCGGGGTCGGCGAACCACTCGCCGGCCTGGTAGGTCTCATTCAGATCGGCGTCGAAGACCGCGACTGCCTCCACTTCGAAGATGGCCTGGATCAGCGAGGCCAGCTGCGGACCGGGTTTTGTATGCAGGTCGAGCCGGGCTGCAGCCTGAACGAACGCGGCGATCCGGCCGGCCTCCTCCAGAGCGATCGGCTGCCTCTCCGGCGGGCGCCGGGGGTCGTCCGGGAGATGCGGGTCGAGCATCTCTCCAGGAGAGCCTGGAGCACTGGGTCTGCTTTCTCTCAAGAGCTTTCCCCTGCGAAGAGTTCGGCGTCAACAGAAATGCCGCGGTGAGAAGAGCGCCGGTGGCACGGCATCGGGGCCGGAAACGATCCGGCCTTATACCAGATGTGCAATCAGATTTGCATAATGCCGGATGAGAATTCAAGTTTTTTACATTTGCGAGGCTTTTCGCGCCGCCGCTGAGCAACAGACTCATCTTCCGATTGCGAATTCCTTATGACTTCCTCATGAGTTCCTCACGAGTTCTTTGCGTAGATAGAAACACCCGTGGCGGGCGGCTTCAGAGCGCCGGACGCTGGTCCTGGCACAGCAATGATGCCGGCGCACGGAAGGCACATCACCCTGTCCGGAGGAACGACCCTGATACGCCTCAAGCCCAGTGGTTTACTCAACATTGCGGCGAGCTGGATGTTTTGCTTCGCCGTTGCCGCGGCCGCACAGACAGAAAGCACACCCGCACCCGCCCCTGCCCAGGCGCCGACACCGCCGGCTGCAGCTCCCGCTCCCGTGTGGAGTGTGGGAGGGCTCGATTTCAGCGGCTACCTGGACGGTTATTACAGCTACAACGCCAACCGTCCCAGCAACACGGCCAACGGCCAGATCAACACGCTGTACAACTTCAACGACAAGACCGATCAGTTCAACCTGGCCGGGGCCGACCTGGCCATCAACCACAATCCCGATCCCATCGGCGTGCATGCCGATGTGATCTTCGGGCGCACCAATGCTCTGATCCACGCCGCTTCTGAAAAAGATACCGATAATTATCTGGAACAGGCTTACATCAGCTATACGCCCGCCAAAACCCATGGCTCGGAGTTCGACTTCGGCCAGTTCGTCACCTTCGCCGGCGCGGAAGTCATTCCGGCGATGAGCAATTGGAACTACTCCCGTTCCATCCTGTTTGTGTGGGCCATTCCTTACTACCATTTCGGACTGCGTACCTCCACGCCTTTCACCAAGACCTGGACGGCCGGCCTGCAGGTAGTGAACGGCTGGAACAACGTCGTGGCTAACAATGGCGGCGTGACCATCGGCCTGAACAGCACACTGACCAAGCCCAAATACACCTGGAGCCTCGATTACTACACGGGCCCGCAGAACTTCGACACGCAGAAGGGCTACCGCAATCTCGTGGATACCACGCTGTTGCTCACGCCTAACGCGAAGTTCAACGCGTATATCAACTACGACTACGGCCAAAACAGGACGCAGGCTTCCGGCTCCGGCAGCACGGCTGTTCCTGAGTCCTCCGATCACTGGCAGGGTGTGGCGTTTGCCGCGCACGAGCAGGCGACGGGGAAGGTCGCACTCACGGAACGCTACGAATACTTCAACGACAATGTCGGTTTCTCTACGGGGGTCGCGCAAAATCTTCAGGAGTTTACCGGAACCTATGAATACAAATGGGCACAGGGCCTGCTGACCCGTGCCGAATACCGCCGCGACTGGTCCGACGAGCTCTTCTTCCCTAAAGGAAACACCGGAAGCGTTAAAGCGCAGTCCACGCTCACGGTGGCGTTCATCGCCTTCTTCGGTCCGAAGCACTAAACGCGCTCCGCCTCCCCCGAGCGCTGAACGCATCATCGGAAGAACCCGGTACAAGGACGAACGGCAACCTCAGCCTATTAAGCGCCGGGGCGGGGATAGAGCCTGCCGCGATACATGGCCATCGCTTCGACCGATCGAACGGCGATCACCCAGGCGGTTGCGTTGTCGGAACCATCGGCATCGACTGCACTACAGACCAGATCCTGCGCCACCTGGTCCAGATCCCTGCTTTGAGAGGCAATACGGCCGATATCAGGATCGGCAAGCCCGTTGTGCATACCGTCGGAACAGAGGACCAGGCGATCGCCGGCGAGCAGGCTGATTGTGCTGGTGTCGGCGGTAACGAACAGATCCGGTCCCAGCGAGCGTGTGAGCATGTGTCGGGTCTCTGCGCTGTCGGCCTCTGCGGATGAAATCACCCCCAGCTTTCGCTGTTCCATTGCCCAGGTATGGTCGCGGGTGACCGGGGTAGCGTGGCCATCACGAATGTGGTAGCAGCGCGAGTCGCCCACATGTCCGATGAAGGCCTGGTCGTGACGCAGCGCGCAGGCCACGATGGTTGTGGCCATGGGCCTGCCGCGCCGCTCGCGCGCCAGGCCTTCGTCGTGCACAGCGGCGTTAGCGTGCTGGATCAGGCGCGGCAACAAGGCCAGCAGCGAGGTGTTCTCCTGGGCGTCGGCAAACCCGTCGCACAGCACCTGAACAGCCCGGGCCGATGCGACTTCTCCCATATCCGCACCGCCCACACCATCGGCAAGAACAAAGAGCCAGCCTCGCGAGCGAGCCTCCAGGCGCGATCTCGGCGCGAAATGCCCGACGGTGTCTTCGTTATTGGTTCGGACTTTGCCCGGGTTGGTCGCCTGGCCGAATTCGATTTCCAGCATGGTTCACCAGGAATCAGGAGACACAAGGCAATGGCCGGGAGGGTATCAAGATCCTCCCGGCCGCGTTGGACAGCTATGAAGCTAGGCGATTTCGGCCCTTTTATCCAGCAGCACGGATTTGCCCTTCGACTTCGAAGCGCGCAGGAAGTAAAAGGCGCCGTAGAGGCCCCAGACTCCTGCCACGCCAATGGCGATCAGCGGCTCCTTCACGGTCCCGTATCCCATCGTCGGACCGATCAGGTAGAACATCATGCACCCCAGATTGGCCAGCAGCCCGAAACCCGGAATGAGCACGTGCCGCAGCATGCTGAAGTCCTCCCGCTTGTGAAATGCCACGATGCAGAGAAAGCAGGTGAGGGCGTACAGAATGAAGGTTCCAAAGTTCGACGTCAGCGTGACCGCCAGCAGCGTGTTGGGCATTGCCGCCATCTTGTCATGCGCGAAGTAGCCGAAGCTGGAAAATATCCCATGGGGGAGGGCGGCGACGCTGGCATCGCTCAGGGCAACCGCGTCGCCGAAGGCCAGGCTGACCGCGACCGCGCCGATCAGGGCGGAGATGCCGGCCAGCGTCCAGATGGCGCGATGCGGAGTCAGATTCTTCGAGTGCAGCATGCCGAAATGCTCGGGCGCTTCATCGTCCATGCCCATCGCATAGGTCACGCGCGCCCCGGTATTCATGCAGGAGAGCGTCGTCCCGATCAGGGCGAGGAAGACCGTGACCGCTTCGGCAAGCATGAAGTACCTGCCGTGACCCTGCCCCAGCAGCGCATCGCCGACCATGATCATCATGTCGCCGATCGGCGCTGCCGAGCTGGTCGCGGTCTGCATGCTGTACCCCGTACTCAGGAAGTAGTTGGCAGCGAAGTATTCGAACAGATAGCAGATCAGCCCCTGAATGAGCAGCGATGCGATCACCGCAATGGGAATATCGCGTTTGGCGTTCTTTGCTTCCCCTCCCAGCGCCGTCACAGATTCGAATCCCACCAGGATCAGGATGGCCACCGTTGCCTGAATCATCATCCAGTTGAAGTTGTGAACGGCGATCACGGATTTCGCCGTGGGGTGTGAGACGAACTTGCCGCTGGAGTCCAGAGCCGGATACTGCACGTGGAACGGCACGGGCTTGCCGTCCTTGTCCAGTTGGGGCTGTGGGATGCCGCTGGCGTCGCGGACGATCGTGCCGTCCGGCTTCGTCGAGAATTCATACGTGTAAGTGGCCAGTGAGCTGGTGTCGTACTGGAACGCCGGAGAGCCGGCGGGGTGGTTCATGCGATAACCGAGCGCCAGCACACTAAAGAGAACCAGGGCGGAAATCTGCACGATGTTGATGGCCAGGTTCACCGCGGTGGAGGCGTTAGCGCCTCTCTGCGCAATCCAGGCGACTCCAAACGAGAACACGATTGCTACCAGAGCGGTGAACACCGGGCCAGGGTTCGCGCCGCTCATGAAGTTTGGATAGAGGAAACCGACGATATATCCGACAAAAATGCCGGTTACTGCGACCATCACCCCCGGATACACCCAGTAATAGAGGTGTGAGCCCCAGCCGACAATGAATTTGAGCAGGCGCGCATACTTAAACGCCTTCTCCCTGGAGAGCAGCGCCTGCTCGGCGTAGTAGTAGCTTGATCCGGTTCCGGGATACAGCTTGGAAATCTCAGCATAAGAAACTGCCGTTGCCAGGCAAAGCAGCAGGGCCGCGAAGATGCCTGCCCACATCGCCGGTCCGGTGGAACCGGTACCCGCCTGGATGACAAACGTCAGCCACAGGAAGGCTCCGGGAGCAATGAGAGCCATAGCGTTGCTGGTCAGGCCGGTCAGTCCGAGCGTCGCCTGCATCTGTCCGGTTGGTTTCTTGTCTGCCATTTCAGTCTCCTGTTGAGGTGTGTAGGTTGTCGTCAGGCCATTTCAGCGCTTGGGTGCGAGCACGAGAATGACTCCGCCAGTGAGCGTGGACTGGGCATCGACCAGTTCGTTCGGTCCCTTATGAAAGAAATCCTGGTTGGACCAGTCGCGGCGGTATTCGAGACGTCCGATAAAGCGGCTGGCCCACCACTGGTGTTCGAAAGTACCCGTCGCTTCCTGAACGTGCTGTGCGGCTCCGGTCGCAAATCCATCAGCGTCGTTGAAATACTCCCAGCGGGCGCTCAGGGCGCTGTTGTGGGGAAGAAGCTGATGGGCGGCAAGGGCGATTCCCTGCCAGTCGGCGGAACTGGCCGGGGTGGTGACTCCCTTTACCGTGAAGGCATCGGTGTGGTTCAGACCGAAGTCGTAGTTGACATAGGCGTTGAATTTCGAGGTAGGCGTCAACAGAAGCGTCGTGTCGATCAGGTTGCGGTATTCGCCCACGCCGCCGCTCTTTTCCGGGCCCGTGTATACGTTCAGCGACCAGGTATATTTCGCAACGGTATAGGCGCTGGTCAGTCCAACGGTCGGACCGCCTTCGTTATTCACGACGTTATTCCAGCCGTTGACCAGCTGAATGCCGGGCGTCCAGGTCTTCGTCACCGGAACAGAAGTGCGGAGACCGAAGTGATAATACGGAATCGCCCACGCAAAAAGGATCGAGCGTGAGTAGTTCCAGTTGTCTTTCGCCTCAATCGTCTCAGCGCCCGCAGAGGTCACGAACTGGCCAAGGTCGAACTCCGCTCCGTGAGCCTTCGGCGGCTTGAAGGAGACGAAGGCCTGCTCCACCGCGTACGGATCGTATTTGGCGGTTCCGGGGTGGATCAGCTTGTTGGTGCGGCCAAAGATGAAGTCGCCATGAACCCCGACCCAGGCGGGGTCGCGATTGAAGGTGATCCTGGCCGAGTCCAGATCGGCCTGGTTCGTTTTGTCGGCGAAGTTATAGAGGTCGTTGCTTTGGCCGTTAGCCGCGTTGGTCGGATGGTTGTTGTTGTAGCTGTAGTAGCCGTCAAGAAAGCCGGTCCAGTCGACCCCTGCAAAGTGCCAGTTGGCGGGTGTGCTGGCTGCTGGTGCGGGCGCCGCAGCCGGCGGTGGGCTCTGAGTCTGAGCAACCGCGCTCAGCGCCAGAGCGGTGAGAGCGCCGGCGGTGACTCGAACAATCCGGTTCGAATTAAACATCGTGTCGGTCCTCCCCATAGAGTTCTTCAAATCCCTCGCCCGATATATGCACCTCCGCCGCTGTTGGAAAGGGAAGTGTCTTATCTGTTCGAGGTGTCTCTATGAACGCAAAGAAGTCATGAGGAATTCATGAAGAAACCGGCAGGACTTGTCCGGAATTTGGTGGACGGACCGCGACCCTGAGCCGGGGGTGGGATTCCCGGCAGATATCGATGCAATCCTGATTCAGAATGTGGTATAAGACGCGAGCCGATGGGAGCGCTCGGATTCCTCGCAGATGATGAGCGAGCGGGATGCGTGGCTAGCGATGCCGCGCCAACAGCACCATGATAAGGAACAGCACAAATGGCATCAGGGCCAGAGCCGCATAATACAAGAACTTCCGTGTCCTTCCGGAGCGGCGCTTCTTCCAGTCTGTCAGCTCGATGCGATCGGCCGCGCCCACCTGGTCGAGATGACGCAGATCCTGCGCGAATTCATGAGCATCGGGATAGCGATGGTGTGGATCGCGTTCGAGGGCGCGATAGATCACTTCCTGCAACTGCGGACTGATCTCCGGATTCGCTTCGCGCGGGGGATAGGGGTGATTGATCAGCCGGTCATTCATAATGGCCAGCGGCGACGGACCTGAGAACGGGGTGCGACCCGTCAACATCTCGTACAGCATCACGCCCATCGCATAAACGTCCGAGCGCTGATCGCCGCGCTTGCCCCTGACCTGTTCCGGGGAAATGTAGTCCGGCGTACCCAGCGCCTGCGAAAAGCCGGCATAGGTGAGCCGTCGCGAACCTTCCTTCGAAGCAATGCCGAAGTCGATCAACTTAACGTTGTCGTGATCGTCCACCATGACGTTTTCCGGCTTCAGATCGCGGTGTACCACCCCGCGGCTGTGGATGTACTGGAGCGCGTCGAGAATCTGCAGCGTGATGTTGATGGCGCGTCCCGGGGGCAGCTTGCCCTCTTCGGCGAGGATCTTTCGCAGCAGCCGGCCCGGCACCCACTCCATCACCATGTACACCCGCGAGCGCTCTTCTGAGGGAAACGTGCGCATCACGTTGGGGTGGTCCATGGTCACGCCGATCTCGTCTTCGCGTTTGAAGCGGTCGAAGAACATCGGGTCCGATTCCATGGCGGCGTGGGGAATTTTGAGGGCAACGGTGCGGCCGTCGCGCAGATCGGTCGCGCGGAAGATGGCCGCCATGCCGCTTTCAGCGACCGGGCCGTCCACACGATAGTGGTCGATCTGTTGGCCTGTTTCTAACTCAGTAAATAGGGGCATATTTTACTGGTGTTGTTTTCCTTCCCTTCTCAGGCAAGCTGAGGCATTACGTGGGAGTGAGCCAGATGCAGTATACGGAGCAACTCCATAAAGAGATCGTAAATTGGGCAGTGTCACAGTGTGAACTCCATAGCCCTTACGCGCGGCCACGGAATTGCGGATCACATCGGCAGCCATGACGAGATTGCACAAAGTCTGGCATGAATGTTGTTTGGATACGGTTAGACTGAGGCCAATGGATCGCCTTACCGCTTTCGGTTTGTTCGCCGTCTCAGCCATGCTGATTTTTTATGCACTGGAATCGCGGAGCCGCTGGTTCATCCTGGCATTTGCGGGATCGTGCGTGCTTGCGTCTGCCTACGGATTTCTACAGGGCGCATGGCCTTTCGGAGCCGTGGAGGGGGTGTGGTCGCTGGTTGCTGTGCGCCGGTGGTGGAAGACGACACCAACTCCAGCCCGAGACCTTACCTGACGACAATCAGGTTCCGTTCATCCACTCCGTTGCTCGAGTTTGTTTATCCGGCGAAGAGTTTTTCTCGATAACGCTTGCGCCTTCTTCTCCGCTGAGCGAAGAATAGCCCATGGCGTGAGCGTTGAGTTGCCCGAGCGCTACGCATGAACGGCTCTTCCCCCGTTTGAAGAGCCGAACTATTCGCAGTTCGCTTCCCTGTCGAAGAATCCAACATCCATCAGGATCCTGGCGAGCATGGCTCTCCGCGCATGGTCGCGGGCGTGTGCTCCCGCTTCCGGCACCGAGATGCGCCCCGAGGCGGCGCTGGCGCCGACGACTGAGTTGAAGCCTCCTGAAAGCCCGTGGTCCCGTCTCCGGCCACGGGCATCTTTTTTGGCATGCTCTGGCGCAGGCCGTGTTGGAGCGACTACGGTTCGAGAGGCGCGCGCGGGCGGCCGGGCCACGGGGATGATCCACAGATCGGCGAAGCCTGTTTGGCAGTCAGTTAGCCGCGACGGAGTAGTGGTCGAGTTGCCGGCCGGGTTCGAAGGTAGCGAAAGCGTTGATCGGCTCTAGCTAATCATGGGAGGCCCCCCGGCTCTGCCGGGGAGGCAGCAGAAGTTTGACAGTTACGGGAGTCCATCCAGAAACTCCGGGACGTGAGCCGCCAAGCGCACGAAAAGGAGAATCCGGATGGACGAGTATGAAGCTTAAGCCACGCGAAATGGGAGTGCAAATACCACGTGGTTTTCATCCCGAAGTGTCGCAGGAAGACACTGTACGGGGCGTTGCGAAAGCATCTGGGGGAAGTTTTCCGAAAGCTGGCCGAACAGAAAGAATGCCGGATCGAGGAGGGTCATCTGCTGCCGGACCACGTGCACATCATGATCTCGATTCCGCCCAAATATGCAGTGTCGCAGGTAGTGGGATTTATCAAGGGCAAGAGCGCTATCCACCTGGCGCGGGTGTACAGGGAGCGAAAGCAGAACTTCGTGGGGCAGCACTTCTGGGCGCGAGGATACTTCGTGTCAACGGTGGGGCGAGATGAGCAAGTGATTCGGGATTACATCCGGAATCAGGAGAAGGAAGATGAGCGCCTGGACCAGATGAATCTGTGGCGCTGAAGGCCACCTTCAGGTGGCGAAAACAGCCGGGGCCGCGTTAGCGACCCCGCATAGCCGCTTCGAGCGGCTCACATCGTAATCCCCCCGGCTCTGCCGGGGGATAATTAGTGAGGAATGAACTCGTCGGTGTGCGTCATGAACTCAGGGTACGCGCCCGAGCCCAGCTCATGGAGATCCATGCCAACGCGTTCGCCATGCGGATGCGTGCGGAAGGGCAGCGCCCGATTCAGCAGCCAGCCAAGACCGTAGACCGCCGGCAGCACCAGTCCCAGCAGCGTTGCGATGCCAACCAGTTGGGCAATCATCTGCCCTGCCGAAGCATTTCTGGCGAGAAAACCCACGGCCAGCAAGCCCCATATCGCCGAGAAGCCATGCACGACGATGCCGCCGGAGGGATCGTCGATGGCGCAGCGCAGTTCGAGGAACTCGATGGCCGGCGACAGCACGCCACCGGCGACGACGCCCACCAGCAGCGCCGCAGCCGGCGGAACCAGAGCAGCAACGGCGCTGCTGGCGACCAGCCCGGCGATCCAGGCATTCGCGCAGAGCGAGGCGTCCGGTTTGCCAAAGCGCAGCCGAGTAACGAACAGAGCCGCCAGCAGAGCGCCGGAGGCACAAAGCAGCGTGTTGACCTCGGTCATGGCCAGCGCGACGCCGCCGAGCTGAGCGAAGAAAATCGCACCCAGCAGATTGAGCGCGAGCCATCCGACGGTCGCCACCATGCAGCCGAAGAGTACGTACACGATGTGGTGGGCCGGAATGGCAGCAGGCGGACCACCTGCCGGGAATTTGCCGCGCCGCGGTCCGAGAATCCACACAACAGCGAGAGCCGCGATCCCTCCGAGTCCCTGCAGCGTGGCGGCACCGCCAGGATCGAGAAAGCCAGCGCCGAGTTGAAACGTGGCACCCAGCTGCGCGAGCCAACCCCCAGCCCACACCCAGTGAGCAAACAGCGGATAAACAAATCCTGCAAGCACCACGGTCAGGAGACAGGCCGCTCCGATTCGCCAGCGATCCGCCCCGGATCCCCACGGAATAAGCGCGACGAATGACACAGCAAAGAGCTGAAAAGCAGCGATCGGCGCAGACGCTTCGCTGAGTCCGCGAAAAAACAGCGGAGCGGCACCTGCCCAGTTCCAGGCGACCCCTCCCATCTGCAGCGAGTAGCCGCTGCCGCCGATGAAGCCTTCGAGCGAAAACCCCCAGGCAAAGTAGACCAGCGCGGCTACGGCCACCACGCAGAGAGCGCCCAGCAGCGATTGCGCAGCGCTGCGTGAGCGGTTGAGTCCGCAGTTCACCAGCGAAAGCCCGGCCGGAGCCAGCGGCAGGATGGCGATCAGCAACAGGCAAAGGGTGGAGTCGCCGTTCATTCGCGTACTCCCCGCGTTTCACGATGCGCGCGACCCACAAGGAACAGCCCGACGAACTCCACCATCAGACCCGCGACGATGAAACCTGCGCGCAGCGCGAGCTGCGGCAGCAGGCACAGAGCTGCCACTGCGATGATCCATCCGGAAAGCAGCAACCCTAAGCCTGCAAGCTTCATCCTCTTTTTCCCCGGTAAGTATGACGCGATGATACCCGAAGAAAACAGCAGGTCTGCGCGATTCCACACGGGGATCCGCAGTAAAGAGAAGCCCCGGCAATATCACGAGGCCAGTTTGTGTTTCGGCCTTTGCGCCGCAGGCGCGCCCGCCTGGACGGCCAATCCTCAGAACCGATTCAAGAGGAACTGGTTGCAGACCTCGTGATGGAACTGCACCTCCGACGGCTTGGCGAACTTGCCCAGCAGGGGCGCGAAACGGATACTTCTCGTTCTCGAAGCCCATCGCGCGCGGCACTTCCGCGACCGTGTCGATGGAGGTGCGCAATGGATCGCCGGACAGGGAATGAAAGAACATGAGAGGCTAGAGAAGCCGCTCATTCTAAAGTAACTTGTGTGTGGAGGCGCGGGTCGGAATCGAACCGACGCATAAAGGTTTTGCAGACCTCTCCCTTACCACTTGGGTACCGCGCCCTGAACAGGAAATCTTACGCCAGACCGGCGCCACCGGCCAGCGCGGAACGCGCCCGGTGCACCTTGGAGCGGGAGACGGGACTTGAACCCGCGACCCTCGCCTTGGCAAGGCGATGCTCTACCACTGAGCTACTCCCGCTTGGGTTCCTCCTGAGTATATCGGTCGCCTTTGCAACGGGTCAACGCGCGCTCTGCGGATAGTCCACTCGCACCGCCACAATCTCAAACGGCTTAAAGTGCACGGACACTGCATCGCCGTTCAACGCCAGCGGGGCGCCCTCCGGCTTCTCCATCAGGTTCGTCTCCACCGCACCGGTGGCGCCCGGTGGAACGCGCAACTCCGCCGTTCCGCCTTTGCCTGCCCACTCGAAAAAGTGGAAGACAAGCGAATGCGAGTCCTCGGCCTTCTTCATCGCGGTCAGAACCACATCGTCCGGCGTGATGCCCACAAACGAGTGCTCCGCCGGCAGCGATCCGGTGTGCGCCTCCACCTGCGTTGCCTGCATCGGATAGTTGAAGTCGTAGCCGTGCCGCACTGTCATGGCCTGCTTCCAGTCGCCGGCATGCGGATAGAGCGCGTAGCGGAAGTGCTGATGCCCGCGGTCCGCATTCGGATCCGGCCACACGGGCGAGCGCAGCAGCGTGAGCCGCAGCAGATTCCCCACTCCGTCATAGCCGAACTTGGCCTCGTTGATGAGGCTGAAGCCGTGTTGGGCATTGCCGAGATCGCCCCAGCGCTGCGCGCCGACTTCAAACTGCGCCTTCTCCCAGCTGTTGTTGCGCGTCGTCGGCCGCTGGATTGTCCCAAACGGAATTTCGTAGGTCGCAAACGGGCTGGTCGCCGACAGCGGGAACGCCGCCTTCAGCAGCACATGCGTTTCGTGCCAGTTGATGTCGTTGACCACGACCGCCTGGTCGGCGCCCGCTTCCAGCTGAATCTCCTGCACGAATTTCGAATTCTGCCAGTGCCGCGTCACCCGGACCGCGGCGCGCATCGGCCCGCGCGCAACTACTTCCACCGAGTCGGCCTGGTTGATCAGCGTCGGCGGCTGATCCAGCGTGCCGGGATCGATGTTCCACGCGTCGTAATCCTTGGGCGTGTCTTTGAACGCCTGCAGCTCGTTCCCGCAGGCTCCTTTGGCCAGTGTTTCGAACCCAGCCTTCTTGTCGTAGAGCTCCGTGATGCATCCCGTCTTCGGGTCCACCACCACGCGCAAATCCGCATTCTCCAGCGTGGTTCCTGTCACCTTCAGATCGCTCGTGAATGGCCGCTTTCCCGGTACCACATGCAGCACTTCATATCCCAGCGACGGTACGTCCTTCGCCTCGACGAGCAGGTGGAACGTATTCGTCGACGCATCTTTATCGAGCACGTCTGAGGGCAGCACCGCGCCCTTCGCATCCAGCACGGATACGTCGGCGGTTGGACCGGGCATCTGCACATCCACCTTCACGGTGCCCGAACGCCGCCACGCCAGCGGATTGAAAATCAGCACCGGAACACCCGCCGGCCCACGCGTGTCGACGTGTGCCGCCACGGTCTTCAGCCCCTTGGCCGAAATCTCATTCGTCGACCAGCGCACCGCGTCGTAGTCCTTCTGCGCATCCTTATAGATCACTCCAATTCCCGACCCCGCGGCCAGATCGTGAAAATCGTTGAAGGTGATCTTCTTCCAGTCCTCGGTCAGTTCTTCGCCGGGGTACGCATTCCCATCCAGCCACGCCAGCGACGCATACTTCTCCGCATTCAGCGTCCACTCCGGGCTCTCGCGCATGTTGCGCTTATGGTTGGCCTGGGTTGTGAACACGCCGCGGTGATACTCGAAGTACATCTCGGTCTTCCACGTTGGGATATGAATCTGCCCCTCGATCGGCGATGGCGGGTGATATCCCTGCGCGATGGTCTGGTAGTTCCACACGGGCGAATCGGCCGCGAGCTCCTTCTCCACCGTAGAGAACCACGGCTGCGCCGTTCCGAACTCCTCCTTCGGCACCACCTTGTTCCCCTGCATCCAATGCACGCCCTCGTCCAGCATGGCGCGGGTCGGCCCGCCGCCGTGGTCGCCCACACCGAACAGGTCCATCATGTTGGTCATCCCCGGCGCATACTCGCGCGCTTTTTCGAGGTCCACGCTCAGGCGCACCGGATTCAGGTTCGTGTTCGCATAGTCGTGCGGGAAATACGTCAGCACCTTGCTGCCGTCCGGCGACTCCCACCAGAACAACTTGAAGGGCAGCTGATTCGTGTCGTTCCAGGTCATCTTCTGGGTCACGAAATAATCGATGCCGGTTTTCTTATAGATCTGGGGCAGCTGCCAGTTGTATCCGAACGAGTCCGGATTCCACCCGATGCGCACATCCACGCCGTAGCGCTGCTGGTACCAGCGCTTGCCGATCAGAATGGACCGCGTCGTCGACTCGCCGTCCGGCATGTTCAGGTCCGGCTCCACCCACATGCCTCCAACCACCTCCCAGCGGCCCTCCTTGATTCTCTGTTTGATCTGCGCATCGATCTCCGGATAATCCCGCGCTATCCAGTCGTTGTAGGCCGCCGCCGATTGGGTGTAGGTATACGTCGGATATTCGTTCATCAACTGCAGCGCCGTCGAAAAGGTGTTCTTCACCGTATCGACGGTCTCGGTCCACGGCCACAACCAGGCCGCGTCGATGTGCGAATTGCCGGTCAGATGGAGCGTCGCCTCGTGCATCATGGGCTCCAGCGCGCCCATGGTGTTCTGCGCGTCGCGCAGGGATGAATCGAAGGCCATCTGATCGCTGGTGTCGAGCGCCTTGACGTCCACCTGCCCGATCGCCTTCGACAACGTCGCCTTATCGGCGTCAGGATCCTTCGACAGGGTCGGGATCAGGACCGCCGCGGAGAGAAATTCCTCGCCCACGTCCTGAGGGCTGGGCCGCTCGGGTGCAAACGAAATGCTCATCGGGCTGCCGCCGAAGTGCTTTTCGTCGACGGTCGCCATCAGCTTCACCGCAATGAGCACGCGATCGCCAGGCTTGACGCGATCGAAGAGCACAATCGGCTCCAGATCGTCGCCCATAGCAACGCGCCGCCCGTTGAAATAAATGATCTGCGGCAGAGGCCCATTCACCCACGCCTGAAAGCGGAACCAGATGCGGGTGCCGGTCAGATCGTAGCCATCCAGATTCTTCGGCACCTCTACCCACTGCCGGAACCAGAGCGCCTCTTTCGGAAACCTGCCATCGACTTGCGCTACCGGCCACGACGAGTCATCGAGCGAAGGATCCTCCGCATGCGCGAGATCGCCCACGTGATAATGCCAGACTCCAGGCGGCAGATGGCTCAGGTTCTCGATCCGCGCGATCGTCGCCCGCTCGCCCTCCGGCAGTTGCTTTTCGATATTCAGGCTCTGCGGCAAAAACTGTGCATGCAGAACACCGCAAAGGAAAAACGCAAGCAGCGCTATTCTCGTTCCATACCTGAACACGATTTGCCCTCGGAAAAATGATCGATGATGACTCTTGCCCGCGCCGATGTACCGGCCCAGCCGTTCAGGTTAACACTTCATCGCATGGGCGCGCCCTTCTGCGACCAGGAGACTGAATGCTTGCAGCGATTCGCGTTCGGTTCGGACTCAATAGGTCGCCGCCTTCTCTAAAGGAAGATCCCTCGATGAGCCGCCAACGCGGAAGATGTATTCCCCAGGCACGAGCTTCCACGAGTCCGATGCTTCACCGAAGACGCTGAGCCGATCGCGACGGATCGGAACCGAGACCTGCTTCGATTCGCCGGCAGCCAAATCGACCTTGATCCAGCCCACCAACCGCTTCGGGGGCTCCCCGGCCGCATCCGGCAACGACGCATACACCTGCGCCGTCTCGATGCCCGCGCGCCGGCCCGTGTTCTTCACCGTGAATGACACGGTCGTCGAATCACCCGGCGTCACTATCAATCCCGAATACGCGAACGTCGTGTACGACAAGCCGTATCCAAACGGAAACAGCACCGGCTTCTTCTCCGCGTCGTACCACTTGTAGCCCACCTTCAGGCCTTCGTCATAGTTCACGTCGAACCACGGTCCCGCTACCATCGCGATCGAAATCGGCATCGGAAATCCCGCCAGCTTCGGCGCCGGATGCTCCGCATCGGCCTTTGGCGGATCCACATGAACCGGATGCGGCAAATCCGCTTCGCTCTGCGGGAATGTCAGCGGCAGCCTTCCCGACGGGTTGACATCGCCGAACAACACATTCGCGATCGCCTCGGACCCGCGAATTCCCGGATACCAGGCCTCCACCACGCCAGCCACCTTGTCCAGCCACGGCATCAGCACCGGCCCACCTGTTTCCAGCACGATGATCGTGTGCGGGTTCGCCGCCGCCACCGCTTCAATCAGAGCGTCCTGGTGGTTCGGCAACGACAGATCCTTGAGGTCCATGCCCTCGGACTCGTGCTGCACTGCAAACACAATCGCCACCTGCGACGATTTCGCCAGCGCAGCCGCTGCTGTCGCGTCGGTCCCGGCATCGAACTTCACCACAGCACGCGGCGCCTTCGCCTCAATACCCATCAGCGGCGCCGACCGGTGATAGACCTCGCTCAGGATCCACGCTTCCAGCGGATTGTTCCGAATCTCCGGTGGAACCGGAACGGGATTGCCGCCCGCAGGCGAAACCTGCGACGAACCCCCGCCGGACAGCACGCCCACATCGGCGTGCCCGCCGATCACCGCAATCGACTTGACCGCGGCAGCGTTCAGCGGCAGAACGTTGTCTGCATTTTTCAGCAGCACCACAGCTCGCTCCTCGGTCTTCTGCGCCACCTCAAATCCACGCATCACGTCCGGAGACTCCGGTTGCGGAGGATCGTCGAAGATGCCCGCATCGAATTCGGTGCGCAGCACGCGGTGCACCATGTCGTTCAGCCGCTCCATCGGCACATCGCCGGCTTCCACGGCTTTCTTCAACGGCTCGCCAAACGAATCGTTGCCGGGCATCTCCACATCCAGGCCCGCCAGCGCAGCCTTGACCGTGCTCTCCGTCGCGCCCCAGTCGGAAACGACGAATCCTTTGAATCCGAAGTCCTTCTTCAGCACATCGCCCAGGGTGTACGGGTTCTCGCATCCGTACGTGCCGTTGATGCGGTTGTAGGAGCACATCACCGCGCCGGCTCTCGAATCGTGCAGCGCGATCTGGAATGCCAGCAGATCGCTCTCCCGCATCGCGCGCTTGTCGATGATCGAGTTCACGGTCGTGCGACCCGCATCCTGGTCGTTCACCGCATAGTGCTTCACATCGGTGACGATGTGCAGCGCCTTCTCGGCCTTCAACTCCTGCCCGGCGAGCGTCCCGGCGAGCAGCGGATCCTCGCCCTTGTACTCGAAGGTGCGCCCGTCGCGCGGCTCGCGAATCATATTGATCCCCGAGCCCAGCGACATGTTGTAGCCCATCGCGCGCACCTCGTGTCCCAGCATTGTCCCAATCTCATACGAGAGCGCCGGATCCCACGCCGCCGCCATCGCTTCGCCCGAGGGCAGAGCGGTCGCGTACCGCCCCTTCACACCCGCTCCCGAAACACCCTCCACCGAGTCCGTCATCTGCAGATCCGGCACTCCCAGGCGCGAAATACCGGGGATAAACCCGCCGGCGGAAACCGCGCGTGTTCCCGGCCCCGATTCCGGCGGCACAAACATCGCCTGCCAGCCCAGCCCGTGCAGGAGCTGGATCTTCTCATCCAGCGTCATTTCTTTAATGACCAGGTCAGCGCGTTCATCCGGAGAAAGGCTCTTATCCGACCACGCATAATGCTTCGGCGGAGTCATTCCCGGAAATTGGGCGAAAGCCGCCGTCCAAGCCAGCAGGGTAGTTGCCAGGATCAGCGTGCATGCGATTCTTTCCCTCATAAACCAGGCCCCTTTCTGTTTCTTTCTTTGCAAAGAGTCTTAATCCACCCGCAGAGCCGCTTGCAGGGGCAAATTCGCCGACGAATCTCCCACCATCAGATCCACCGGTCCCGCCTCCACCGCAAGTGCCCCCGCCTTCACGTCCCAGTACGCCAGCCGCGACGCCGGCAGCGGAATCTCGACGGTCTTCGTCTTGCCCGCGTCCACCGTCACGCGCTGGAATCCTTCCAGCTGCTGGCGGGGCCGCGCCACCTGCGAGAGCCGATACTTCACGTACAACTGCACCACCGCATCGCCCGTCCGGGTTGCTGTATTCGTCACATCCACGGTTACAGTGACCGTCCCGTCTCTCTTCAGCGAAGGCGCGCTTGTTTTCAGATTCGAAAACCTAAACGTGGTGTAACTCAGCCCGAACCCAAACGGATACAGCGGCTCATCGCGGAAATACATATAGGTGTAGCCATCGCGGATGTTGTAATCCATTCGTGGCGGCAGCTGATCGGCGGACTTCGGCCACGTCTCCACCAGATGCCCACCCGGGTTGTACTCCCCGAACAGCACCTTCGCCAGCGCCGTCCCCTCGTCCTGCGACGCGTGCGTCATGTGCAGAATTGCGGGCACGTGCTCTTCGGTCCAGTTGATCGTGTACGGGAAACTCGAAATCAGCATCACGATGGTTTTCGGATTCTTCACCATCACCTGCTTGATCAGCTGCTCCTGATACAGGTCCATCGTCTCCCGGTCGCGTCCCTCGCGCCCCTCGCTTGGAACGGTGCAGGGAAGCGTGATGCCGCCGCCTTCTTCCGGCGTGTTGTACCACGCGTGCCCCATGTCCGGCCCGCAGGTGGGATCGTTTCCCACCACCACGACGGCCACATCCGACTCGCTCGCCGCCTTCATTGCGTCCGTTTCGCCGGCCATCGTGTCGTCGGGCGCGTAGTTCACCTTCACGTCGGGTCCGACCTCCGCCTTGATTCCGTCCAGCGGCGTCGCCTTATAAGGCGCCGTTCCGCCATACCAGTCCCAGTGCACCGAATCTGCCAGCGGCCCGATCACCGCAATTGATTTGATCTTCGTCTTGTCCAGCGGCAGCAGGTCCTTGTCGTTCTTCAGCAGAACAACGGACTCCAGCGCCATCTTCATCGACACGTCTTTATCCCGGCTCGTCCCCCATGGCTCCGGCTGATCCTTCATCGCCGCGAACGGCGACATCTGCGGCGGATCCAGCAGCCCCAGCTTCAGCGCGATCAGGAATTTGTAACGGAGAACATTATCAATGTCGGCCTCTGTCAGCGACCCGTCCTTCAGTGCCGCTTTCGTCTCATCGGCGTACTTGTCCAGAAACTGGTTGATCCCGTTTTTGATGCACGCCACCACCGCCGCCTCATGATTGGGAAACGCATGCCGCGGATTCACCAGCAGCGTCACTGCGCCACCATCGGTCGACAGCACATCCACACCCCACTGGTCGCGCACAATGCTTTTCAGAATCGGGTTCACCGCCATCGCCGTGCCGTTCCACGCGTTGTAGCTCGCCATCACCGCGCTCGCGCCTGCCTGCTGGAACGCCATGCGGAAGGGCACCGAGTAGTACTCCCAGAAAAGGCGTTCGTCGAAGTTCGATGAGGACCCGTTGCGGTTGTTCTCGTTCTCGTTCGCCAGAAAATGCTTCAGCAGCGGCGCCGCCTGCCAGTACTTGCCATCGCCCTCGATCCCCTTGGCAAAGGCCACGGCCATGGTTCCGTTGAAGAACGGATCCTCGCCGTACACCTCTTCGCTGCGCCCCCAGCGTGGATCGCGATCCAAATCCGACTGCGGTCCCCAGTCCACCAGAATCTGGCGGTCGTACTTTGCGTTCTCCGTGATGTAGCGCGACTCGTACCCTTCGACATCGCCGGCCTGACGCACCAGCTCCGGATCCCACGTCTCGCCCATGCCCGGCGGCTGCGGAAACTGCGTTGTCGTGATGGGCTGGTGCCCGAAGCGCGGCTCACGCTGCACCACGCCGTGGATCCCCTCGGTGCTGCCGATGTTCCCTACTCCCAGCCGCGGCACTCCGGTCCGCGTGCCCAACACATCGATCTTTTCCTGCACGGTCATCAGCGACAGCAGATTGTCGATGCGCTTCTCAGCGAGCAGATTCGGATCGTTGAAGGGATACTTTGTTTGCTGGCCCAGGGCCGGGAACACCAGAACCGCGAAGGTCAGGAGCAGGGAAGCAGCAGTCTTCTTCATCGGAGAACCGTGTCCTTTTGTCGCTCACGCCGATCGACTCCGGCACGATGCGACTTTACAAACGCACCAAGGCTATCACCTTCCCCGTCGCTCAGCGCCTCGATTTGCCGCTGCTCAAACGTTCCAGCCGCCGTCGCGCTTCTTCATCCGTGTCTCTGCGGATCGCTGGCAAATCGCGCGATCGCTCCTGTATCATCCCGCCGTTGCTGCAACTGGAGGAACCTCGATGACGCGCCTGAAATCCTCGCTCGTTCTCTGCGCCGCTTTGCTCGTGCTTTTCAGCGCCGCGCCGCTCTTTGCCGCTTCCGACATGACCGGCAAGTGGACCACCACCGACATGAAGGCTCCCGACGGCGGTTCCTTCACCCTCACTTTCGAATTCAAACAGGACGGCGCAAAGCTCACTGGCACCGTCACCGGCCCGCAGGGAGATCCCCTGGCCATCGACAACGGGAAAGTCGACGGTGATCAGTTCTCCTTCACCGTCAATATCAACGGCACCACCATCACCCACGACGGCACCATCACCGGCGACGAAATCAAGATTCACACGAAGTCCGACGGCGGCATGCCCCCGATGGACATGACCCTGAAGCGCGCTACCAACATGACGACGAAGTAATTCTGCTCGACGGTGATCTCTCTCTCGCGCCGAAAGATAGGCGAACAATTGGCGAAAGTGCACCCTCCGATAGGATACGAAATCGTCCCCCTGGGCTTATGGTCGGAACTGAGCTGTCATGCACGATCCGGTGAAGCTCGTTCACAGCCCTCGGTCGGTCAGGAGCCCCGAGGGCTCTTTTCTTTTTTGCTCGTGAACGACCCCTTCCTGCTGCAGCAACCTAGGCGTCATCCTCCTCCCGGAAGCGCTCCGAATTTCCCATCATCTGCACAAAGCGCCCGGTGGGAGTCGCTTCCGCGCGTTCGGTCACAAAACCCAGCCGTAGTCGTCCGCCGCCGCGATGGCGTGATTAGAATGTGCCGAGTTTCGATGTCCCAACAAAGTGCGCCGTCTGGTGTACTGGGAGGACCCACAATCCGCCGAGTCGTTCTCCTGGTTCCCGAAAGGCGTCGACGAATCCCTTCGCGACTTCTTCGTTCGCTCCGGCTTCGAGCGCATCGATCGGGCGCAACTCGAGCAGGCGATCGACGACCAGATCGCCGGCCGCTCCACCAGTCTCATCGTCTTTGCGGATAACCGCATGCCCGGCGCGATCTGCGATACGTCGAAGGGGCCGGCCCCGATTCGCCGGTTCGTCGATTCCGGTGGCGGCGTCATCTTTCCTCGGTATGCCGCCGGTGGACTTCGCCCTCGATCCGAAATCCGGCGAAACAGTCGGCATCGACGACCAGAGCCTGCAGACAGTCTTCGGAATCGAGCCTCTCCCGCTCGAAGACGAGCGCGGCTACCATACCGCAGCGCCCACGACGGACGGAATGCGCTGGGGACTGGAGAGCCCGCTCGTCGTGAATGGAGGCGTTTCCCCTCGCAACGTCACCACGACCCTGGCGTGCAACGAATTCGGCGCCGCCGTTTGCTGGTACAAGGTCATCGGCAAAGGGTTCCTGCTGCAACTCGCCGTGCCCACGAATCGCCTGCCCGATCTGACGGAATCGCTCTGGACCATCGAGTACGCGGAATGGGAACACGGACGTCGGCGTTACTTTGTGGTTGGCGAACGACCACTCCAGCCGGCGACTGCCGTGTATTGGCCGGGTCGTATAATGTTGCCAACCGACCTGCCGAGCGGGAGTAGTTCAGTGGCAGAACGTCAGCTTCCCAAGCTGAATGTCGCCGGTTCGATCCCGGTCTCCCGCTCCACCTCTGCGCAACACTGCGAGCAAAGTAGATGAACCCGATGCAGCGCATCACAACTCGTGTCGCCGCGCTCCTGCTGTGCAGTAGCCTCGTCGCATTCACGGCTCACACCCAGCAGCGCTCGCAGGGAATCTCGGTGCACATGTTGCCCAGGCGCGTGGCCGACATCGGAGGGATGCCCTGGGGCTTTACCGTCGATTCGTCACCGCGCCTCAAGCCAGAGGCCGAGCGTCCTGTGCTCCAGACCGCGGCCGAAGTTCTCGCCTACGTTCGCAAACAGGATCAAGGCGTTCAGCAGAACGGCCTGTGGATCGTCACCACGAATCCCGACGCCTATTCAGAAGACGAGAAGCATCTTCTCGAGAACGTGAAGTCCATGTGTCGCAGAGAAAAGATCTCGCTCTTCATCTGCCGTGCTTCGCAATTACCCAACGGATGGACGCGCACCGATTGATGACCGTCCTCTGGCTTGACAGTCGTAGGTTGCGCCCACGACATCGCTTCGCTCTCCTCGCCGAAAGGGCACAGTGAAAGCTCGCCGAAACCCACCTTCGGTGCAGTTCCTCTCTGTGCCCTCTCAGTTGGTTCTCCTGCTCTTAAATGACCCGCAGCAGTAACAGCACCACCACGATCAGCAGGATCAGGCCCAGGCCTCCGCTCGGGTAGTAGCCCCAGCCACGGCTGTAGGGCCACGCGGGAAATGCGCCAACCAACATCAGGATCAAAATGATGAGCAGAATCGTAATCATCGGTATCCCCTCGTGCGCGGGAGTCTTGTCGCTCCCAGGCTTTACGACAAGATGCGCCCCGGTTACGGCAGGGATGTTCGCCTCGGCAAATTAAGACGCAGGCAACCCGGCGAGCTTCCGCGCGCGGCGAAACACGCGCAGCATCATGGCCTGGGTCAGCTTGCCCGTGTTCGTGTTCTGCAGCGACGGATGATAGCTGGCGAGCAGCCAGCGGTCTCCTGCATTTCCTCGGCCGGGGATCCGATATTCCACGCCGTGCCCGAACACCAAGTCTCCGCGTCGTTCAATCTGCCCGGTGCGCAGCAGATGCGCCACTACTCCGTCGAACCCGATCTTGCCCAGGCACACGATCGCCCGCAGCTCGCTCAGCGCCGCAATCTCCTCATCGAGAAACGGTGCGCAGTTCGCGATCTCCTCCGGCAGCGGCTTATTGCCAGGCGGCGCGCAGCGTACCACCGCCGTGATCCACGCGTCCCGCAACTGCATTCCATCGTCCCGACTCCGCGACGAAGCCTGCGAAGCAAACCCTGCCCGATGCAGCAGCGGATACAGGAAATCCCCTGACCCGTCGCCGGTAAACGGCCGTCCTGTGCGGTTCGATCCGTGCGCGCCCGGCGCCAGCCCCACAAACAACACGCGCGCCCATGGATCGCCGAACGACGGCACCGGCTTTCCCCAGTACTCCCACTCGCGATACGCGCGCCGCTTCTCGATCGCCACCGTGGTGCAGTGCTCGCGCAGCCGCGCGCACCGCTCGCACGCAACGATGCGCTCGTTGAGGACAACCAATGGCGACGCCGCTGTTATGCGTTCAACAATTGCAGCCACAAGGCGATTCTAGCTACCGTAGCGAAAACTGCGGCCAGGCGTAGAATGGGACCGCTTCAGGAAAGCGTTTACGCGCAGAACCCTTTTCCCATCGGAGACCCATCGCATGTCCCATCCAGGCAAGCTCCTTGTCGCGCCCCTCGCTTTGACTCTTGTCGCGTTTCTTCCCGGCTGTAAGCAGTCCGAGCCCGCACCGCAGGCCACCACGCAGCCCGCGCAGGCGCCCGTTCCGCAGATCGGCGGCGAGCCCGTCGTTAAGATCACACGCCCCGCCACCGGCAACGGCCAGGGCATGGAGTTTCTCTCTGCCACCGTCCTGCCCGGCCGTGGCATGAACGTCTTCCAGATCACTGCCAACGTTCCGGGCAAGGGTGAAATTCCCATCCTCGCCTCGCCCACCCTTGAAGAAGCCGCATCCGCGCTCAACGGCGGACCCGCGGACCAAAATGGCAACGCCAGCTTCTCCTTCGGCGGCGCCTTCCTCGTGCCCTATCCCAACCGCATCGTCGGACCGCTCACTCCCGATGGCAAATCCGTCATCGCGAAATGGCACGGCAAAACCATCACCCTGCCCGCCAACTGGCACAACAGCGCCGACCCCTCCAAAGACAAGCACGCCATGCACGGCCTCATCCTCGCCTCGCAGGCCCAGGACGTGACCACCGCGAACATCCCCGACGGCCAGTCCCTCACCGGCATCATCCACGCCGCCGACTTCGGTGGCCACTGGCTCTCCCAAACCGACCTGAGCTTTGTCATTGCCCTCACCGGGTCCGCCGTCGACTGCACCATCGTTGCGAAGAACGTCGGTAAGGATCCCGAACCGATGGCGATCGGGTGGCATCCATGGTTCGCTGTGCCCAGCGGAGATCGCAAGCAGGCGCTGCTGCACGTCCCGGCGACAAAGGTCGCCGAGATCAATAACTATCAGGACGTCTTTCCCACCGGTGACCTGATGTCCGTCAAAGGCACCAAGTATGACTTCACTGCTCCCAAAGGGAAAGCGCTCGACGACATCATGCTCGACGACAACTGGTCGACGCTGCAGCGCACCGATGGCGCCGT
The DNA here is from genome assembly GCA_963819725.1 of uncultured Acidobacteriaceae bacterium. Lineage (GTDB taxonomy): Bacteria > Acidobacteriota > Terriglobia > Terriglobales > Acidobacteriaceae > Palsa-343. The sequence goes on along the minus strand of CAWFXK010000005.1, from coordinate 373,958 downwards.
CGATGTTACCCTGGCCGACCCGGCCAGCAACTACGGTATCCACATCCTCGGTCTCTCGCCCGAGATCCGCACCGTCCAGGTCTACGCCCCGCCCACCAGGCAGTTGACGGCTATCGAGGAGCAGTTCAACTTCGGCGATCCGTTCGGCAAGGAGTGGGGCAGCACGAACACCGGCATGGTGACCCTCGATCCCGGCAAGTCCGTCGCGTGGCACGTGCGGTTAACGTTGTTTCAGCCGGGGAAATAACTGAATCCTTCCTGCGAAGTCCGAGCCGGTTCGGGACAGATCCCGGACCGGCCCGAGCGGTACAGCACTCAGTGGTTCCAGTCATCGCCGTGCGGAAAGCTGGCGCTCCGGCGGGTGGCGGCGTGTGTGAAGCAGCCGGTGGTGAGCAGGTTGCCGTTTGCGTCATAGTCGAGGAACGGCTTTTGCGGTTCTCCGCAGAATGTGGAATTCTTGTCAAGCCCCGACCGCAAAATCCAAAGTAATGATCGCTGACTTATAACAACTTACAAGGCAAGTTACCCGGAGAGATTTGGCAGATTTATTGTCTGCACGTGATATTCTTAACTTAGAGTAGAAAAGGAAAAAAGGCCGCCCTGCGCGGCCTTTTCCTTTTCCTGCTTATGTTGGTTTCCTCCGGCTTTTAAGGGTTCGCGTGGCGTGCGAACCCTTCCTTTTTGTCTGCTGCTCGAAGGCGCCGGTGCTGCATTCCCGCCATTCCTGACACCCTTTTGCTCGAAACGAGGTATCAACCTGTGGTTGAACGTACAGCTCCCGACCCGCCCTCCTTCAATCCTGCCTCTGCCCGCAGCGTCCCCGTCGATCGCACCCGGCGGCCAGACAGTTCCAACACCCAGGGCCATCGTTGCCGTGGAAAGAACGGCGAGTTGTACCGCCGACCGCTTCCTTTGCTGACCCTCGCGCAGCGCTCCGCCTGCTATTTCGCGACCGCCGATGCTGGTGCTCGCTTGTCCGGTCGTTGTTGCACGAACTCGCGGTGACGTTCGTTGCATCCCGCTGAAACCCCAAAAGTAACCATATTTCCATCGCGCGAACTGTAACAACACAAAGCAATTTGCCTGCATCTCTTAGTTCCGGGACACTTGCGCTCTCTTTCGCTGGAACGGCCGGGCCCAGGGAATTTGAAGTTTGATGGTCAGGGCCCAACGCGAAGAGCGGAGGAGAAGCGCATGAGCGCCCAACCGAATTTTCCGACTGCATCGCTCGATGAGGCCACGGAACTGCGCATGCGCGTCGGCGAGGCCCTCTGCTCGCTGGTGGCAAGCCTGGCCATGGCGGGAAAGATCCGCCACGCCCGCCGCGCGATGGCCGCTGTGCGCGGGATCGTCGACGATACCGCACCAATCGCCGCCTCTTCTGCTCAGAACTCGGCCGCGGCCCAGGAGTTGCGAACCTGCCTCGACGAACTACAGCACCGCGCCCGCAACGCGGAGACCGTGCTGAAGCTGCTGGAGTGACGACCTTGCGTTGCTGAGCGAGTTGCGTTGAGATCGCTGGATTTCGGCGACGAGCTGGACCTCGAAGGGATTCCTGGTGCGAAGGACTGCTGCATCCCGGGCCAGCGCTAGGAAGAGTAGATCTCAGCCCTTGCCGAATGCGTTTCTACTCTTGGCCCGGCTCGAAATTCTCTCTTGTTTTTGCTTCCGAAAATGCCCGGCGTTGTATACGCTGGATGGGCCCATCCCCCAGCGAATCGACTGCGACTTCCGAATCAGGACCCTCTGACGGGCCCTTGCGACTGGGTGATGAGTGTCACAGTTGCAATTCAGGAAGAGCGGTTACTTTCGACAGTACTGCTCTCGGATTACCAGTGCGGAATAGCGCAAAGCGGGTGTAAGTCCTACCGTTGGCAGTCAGGATGGGCGGCATGAATCGGCGGAATTTTCTGAGGGGTTCCGGGCTGACCGCGGCGGGTTGCGCGCTCGGCGGCATGCAGGCGCGCGCGCAGAAGAGCGAGCAGGGAGCCGCATGGTCGACCGGCAGCTTCACCTTTGCGTTCTTTACCGACGTGCACATCGAGCCGGAGATGGATGCGCCGCAGGGTACGGAGCTGGCGATGGAGGTGATCAACGCCTCCGATGCAGAGTTTGCGATCTGTGGCGGCGACCATGTCTTCGACGCCCTGAAGGCGCACAAGGAACGGATCCTCGATCAGTACCAGCTGTATGCGGAAGCGGAAAAGACGCTGCGCATGCCGGTATGGCATGTGCTTGGGAATCACGATGTGGCAGGGCTCGAGACCGGGATGAGCTCGCACGATGCGATCTTCGGCAAGGCGCTGTTCCAGAAAGTCTTCAATACGCCGACGTATTACTCGTTCCAGCACCAGGGCGTGAATTTCATTGTGCTGGATTCGATTATGATCAAGGGCCGCGACTGGCATCCGGCCATCGACATCACCCAGGCAGCGTGGCTGGAGCGCGTGCTGCAGGCGACCAAAGGCACGCCCTCCATCGTCATCAGCCACGTACCCCTGGCCACCAGCATCGCGAGCTATGGGCCGGGGTCAGATAGCAAAATCTATCAGCCGGTGCTGAACGCTAACTACATCATTCCCATGCTGGAGTATTACGACGTGATCGCACTGCTGCAGGGGCACACGCACATCTCGGAAAGCGTGCACCGCATGGGAATCCGCTATGTGACGGGTGGCGCGGTGTGCGGGAACTGGTGGAAAGGCAAGCAGTTTGGCGACCGCGAGGGCGTAACGTTTGTGACCGTCGACAATGGGAGTGTCACGACCAACTACGTGCCGACGGGCTTCCTGAGCACAGAATAGAGTTAGCTGGAAGGAAGAAGCAGGAAGCGGGCTTCGCTCTCGGGAGGCGGTGATTTGCCAGCAAGACATCCCTCAGGGGCTGAAGCCCGAATCATTTCGCAGGTTGTTATGGCACGGCTGAAGCCGAGCCCCTTCAAAACGGGAGCTTCGCCGGAGATTCTCTAGCGAGCAGATTTGGCGGATTTCTTCGGTGCCGACGCTTTGGCAGCCGACGACGAAGTGCCGGCGGAGACGGCCTTCACGCGGGCGTTCAGGCGGCTCTTGTAGCGGGATGCGGTGTTGGCGTGGATCACGCCCTTCTGAGCGCTCTTGTCGATGAGGGACACCGCGGTGCGGAACTCAGTGGTGATCGTCTGCGCATCGCCTTTCTGGAGCGCTTCCCGCAGGGCACGCAGCGTACCGCGGAAGTGAGTCTTATTGGCGCGGTTGACCGCGGTCTTCTTCGTGGTTTGACGGGCGCGCTTGAGCGCAGAAACGTGGTTCGCCATGGGTGAATCGAATCTCGCTTTCGGAATGGATGCAGGCGGAAGAGACGCGTAGGCGGACTCGCCTGCAAAGGCTTAGTTTACGGGGTTCGGAGGGTGGGGTCAACCCAGGACAGGGGTAGGGGATAGCGGCCGGGAAAAGTGCACCCCTCTGTTCTGCGCACTCGGCGTAGAGGTTTCGGTGGTCCGTCCGAGGATACAATTCGACAGAAGCCAGTGAGTCAGAGGGATAGGAAATGGCCATTTTTATTAGCTATTCTCATCAGGATTCAGAATTCGTCGACAGGCTCGCAGTGCGCCTTGTGGAAGAAAATGCCCGCATATGGGTTGACTCGTGGGAACTGAATGTCGGCGACTCCCTGCTCGACAAAATCCAAACTGCGATACAGGACGCGGGTGCGCTGCTTGTCATCCTCTCAAAGACGTCCGTCGAGTCTGAGTGGTGCAGAAAAGAGTTGAACGCAGGGCTCGTCCGGGAACTCGAAGAGAAAAGGGTCGTAGTTCTGCCCGTTCTGAAGGAAGATTGTAAAATTCCGACGTTTCTTCGAGAAAAGAAATACGCGGACTTCCGTAATGATTTTGAGCTCGGATTCCGCAATCTGCTTGCGGCAATAGCGAAAGTAACGAATCCTGAGCAGGGCAGAATCCGTTCACAAAATTCAACCACAGACTGGGCAGAGACTTGGGGCTACGCCGAAGGTGCATTTCGCCTAGATTACGATCTCATCGAAACAATGCCTGATTCCACATTCTCGATCCTCACGCAGATTTCCGTCGCCTGCAACGATGAGGCCACTCGGCGATACCGGAAATACGACGAAAGCAACCTCGACTGGGTCGGAAGGCTGAGCATCGCCGCACAACTCAGCCTTCTCGCAGATGAAAAACTGCAGGTCGTCCTCGAAGACGCCCGGCCACAATTTTTGAATTTGACCCTTCAAGACGCCAAATCTCCTGTGGCCTATGACATCAGGATTCGTTGTCGGAGGATGGGCGAGGACAATGGCAAGAACCAACTTGTTAACATCTCCAACTACTTTCGCCAGATTGTCGAGTATATCCGCTCAGTGTCACGGCGTTTGACTGAAGACGAAGAAAAGCGCGTTGCGCAAATTCTCTCCGCTCGATAACAAGGCGCAAGTTTCTGAACGATACTCTTCGCCGCGAGCTTTCCCAGTTCGGTTCTCAAGCGATTCAGTTCTCTCAAATTGTTGATCGGCTAACGGGATTCTCGTCCATGATTCCTGGGTAGCATCTCGTGAGATTTAGGACGTGAATGGTACGTATATGCGTATCCATCATCCGTATGCGAACCGCCTCATACGCGCATTTGCGTAAATACGCTATACTTTCGTTCGAGGGAAGCCAAATGCTCAAGAGTATCGGCAAGCGCGGGTCAGCCTTGATCTCAAATCGTGCAGCCCCGACCAACGATGCAAAGCCGGTTGCCTTGACGGTTAAAGTGGACGGCCACACGTACGTGCGCCTAAGCACACTTCGGGCGATGAGGCGAACCACCAATCAAGAAATCCTGAAGGAAGCCTTATCAGAGTTCTTAGACCGTTCGGGAGCGTAACCCCCTTACCATCGTCCTTCGGGACGCGGAGAACTAAATTGGCATACTTGGCTAACCAGATCCCGACCGAACCAGCGACTGAAGCTCCTGCTGGCTACGTACTCGATTTCATTACCGGCGAGAAGGTCAGAGCCACGGCGGAGGAGATTGAGGCGGTACAGATCTTCGCGAAGAGGCTTGTCGAGGATTTTGGCTACCCCAAGGCCGTGATAACTACTCGGCCTCAGTTCCGCGTCCGTCCTCGTCCCTCCTCGGAAAACAAATCAGGATATCCGGTTGATATCGCCGTGTTCTCCTCTGAGCGCAAGCTTGAAGACGATGCGTACATGCTCGTTGAGTGCAAGCGTAAGACCCGCAAAGATGGCGAAAAGCAGTTGAAGCTCTACCTCACCATGTCAGATGCGGCCATCGGGGTTTGGTTCAACGGTAAGGATCACCTTTACATATTGAAGCAGTATCGCCGGGGAGCTATCGAATGGGTCACACTCCCCACGCTCCCAAAGTGGGGACAATCCGTCTCGGACATCGGATTGCTCACCAGAGGCCAGCTATCTGTCCCAACCAACCTGAAGACGGTGTTTAAGGACATCCGAAACCATCTGGCGGGCAATACAACGGGAATCACCAGAGACCAGGCGCTGGCACAGGAGATGATGAACATCCTCTTCTGCAAGATTTACGACGAACTCGATACGGCTCCTGATGACCTGCCGGAGTTCCGGGTAGGCGTGGATGAGAAGCCGCAGCGTATGGTTGACCGCATTCGGACGATCTTCAAGGCCGTAAAGGCCGAATACCCCGATGTCTTTACCGGAAGTGAATCCATTTCTCTGGACAAGGACATCGCGGACTGGTGCGGCCACGATTACGGGATGGGCAGACGCTTTGAACAAGGCTCGTGACCCTGTGGAATTTGTCCGGGGGGGAATGCGCTGAGAGAGGCAATCGGAAATGGTCTCTCCGGCGAGTTGAAGAGTAGCGTAACTTTCTCCCAAGGCGAAGTCCTAGTCGATATTCCACCGCCCGGAAAAGACCAAGTTGAGAATGTTTGGATTCAGGTCGGCGGGCAACCCACACAAATGCGCCCGATCCAAGAAGTATCGCCACTCGCTGAAGCTGTTAGTGACGCATTTCGACACTGGGCGAGAACGCCTCGTATTTTTCTCGCCCCGAGCGCGTGGAATCGCTTATTTGAAGCTGGCATCGCGGAGCAGAACGTCGAGGAAAAGTTGTGGAAGGTTCTATTGAAACTGCAACGCGACCTTGATCCGCAGGGTCACTTCAATTTCGACGAGGAGCTCGGCTCGGAATAAATGCCGTGTGGCGTCGATCGGAGGTGTGGCGCTTGCGAGGAAGTGGCACATAACGCAGCAGCCGATTTTCCGATCTGGCAAGCCGTGAGAGACAAGGCGGATTCCAGAAGAGTCCGCTCATTGTCGTGGAGTACAAATCGGACAGCTATCTTCCCCAGTTTGAGCGGAGCTGCAAGCGAAGTGGCGACGAGCAACGCCGCGCGGTCACACGTGTGGAGTTAGTGAGGCAAACTGAATGGTCGATGCGCAAATAACGCTGAGAGAGATCCAACGAGAGTTTGACAACATTTATGGCGCCGTTAACGAAACTCGATTTGGCAAGGGTCTCACAAAAGGAATTTCGAGCATGTGGCTGCAGGTTGTGAAACAGGCTGGCGAAGTGGCGCGGTCGGTCCGAAAAGAGATGATGGATTCCTTGCTGAGTGAACTTCCTCAGTTATTCTGCTGGTATTGTGCATTTTGCACTAAGGTTGGTCTTTCCATCGAAGAGATAGTGTGGTACTACTTTCCACTCATTTGTCCGACGTGTTACAAGGAGAAATGCATATGTAGTCCTCATAAAGAGAGAGAGCTCGGCCGGCATGCTAGGCAAAAGGACCCTGCACTATTGGCGGAGTTTGGGAAGAAGAACGTTGCGCGGCGACCAGTAACCTTAGACGGATATGTTGAGATGTTTTGGGGCATCTACGGTGGGCACAACGAGGCAGCTCACATTGAAGGAGTTTTTCTCCATTTGATGGAGGAGCTCGGGGAAGTGGCCAAATGGATTCATGTTCTCAAGAAGCTTGAACCGGGGACACAGAGACGATTGGTCGACGGAGAGATGGCGTCGGAGCTGGCGGATGTATTCTCATGGATTTGCAAGCTGACCGCCCGGGCAGACTTTGAATACCAGGGTTTCAGAGAGTATCTTGAGCGGGTTACTGAGAAAAGTGTTGTGAACGCTATTAGGCTTTCGGAACTAGTTGGGGCGGTCTATCGATTCGGCTGTCCTGAATGCCGATCAGATCGCTGCTCAGCTGATTGTCCGGGGTGGGCCAATTCTTTGCCTTAAGCGTTCGCGTCTTTATTGGGTAAGCGGGACTTCGGGGAGTTGGCAAGCCCGGGGCGAGTTCCATCGCCATCTGTTTGGTCTGGGGGGGTGCACTTTTCCCGGCTGCTATCCCCCTACCCGTCAACCCAGGACAGGGTGCAGCGCTCGGCGTTCAGCGTTCAGGAAAGTAGAGAGTGATGGAGCCCGCATCGGCGTTGGTGGTAATGATGGCTCCGCGCTGGTCACGAGTGAGCGGAGCGATGGCAACCGATCCCCAGCCACCGCGGATGGGGATCGAAGACGAGGTAAAGCGGCCGTCCGCGCCGCGCTCGTAGAGCATGAGGGTTTTGCTTTCGGCACAGGCGACGGCGATGACGTGACGGCCATGGCCGGATAAGTCGCCGGCAGCGACGCTGTTGGGTCCACGACAATCGCCGAGCGAGAGAGGGGATCCCGTCATCGGGTGGAAACCGCCGTGGCCGTCGCCCTGGAGGATGGTGACGCCGTTCTCCGCGGGACCGGAGATGTCGCGCTGATAGGGAATCATGACCAGGTCGGCGATGCCGTCGTTGTTGAGGTCATCGATGGCGAACTGCCACGGTTTTGCGCCGGCAGAGAAGGGTGAGCCGGATGCGTTGTGGAGCCCGCCGTGCCCATCGCCCAGGAGGACAGAGACGGTGCCGTCGTCGAGGTTGGTGGTGACGATGTCGGGATGGCCGTCGCGATTGAAGTCGGCGGAGCGGAGGCGTTCATAGGGGCGGCGGCCGGTGGCAAAAAACGTGCCCGGGGTGAGGAGCCGGCCGGTGCCGTCGCCGAGCAGCAATTCGATCCGGTTGTTGCCCCAGCTGTCGGTGACGGCGTCGGGCTTGCCATCGGAGTTGAAGTCGCCCACCACGACGCCATGGGGATGCGGGTTGGAGTGGACGTCGACGGGCGAGCCGGGAGCGAGGCGGAAGCTGCCGTGACCGTCGCCGAGAAAGATGCGCAGATACGGCGACTGATGATTGGCGACAACGAGATCCGGATGGCCGTCGTGATTCATGTCGGCGACCGCGATGTCGTTGGGGAGATGGCCGGCGGAAAACGGGGAACCAGGTGCGGGATGGAAGGCGCCGTTGCCGTCGCCGAGCAACACCATGATGGTGCCGTCGTCGGCCTTATCGCTGCCGGCATTCGCGACGAGGATGTCCGGATTGTTGTCGTGGTTGACGTCGGCGACGGCGATCCAGCGGGGGCTGGGCCCGGTTGGGATCGTGACCTGACGGAAGGATGGCGTCTGCGCGGCGAGTGCCGTGTTGATGGCAAGGAGCACGGCGATGCGGACGGGCGGCATGGGATCCGACGCATGGGAGCGTAACTGATTTCTGACAGCCTGAACAAGCAGTCCAGGACAAGGCGGGGTAAAGTCTTTACAATTCCGGTTCCGTCCGGAGGCCCAGAATGAAGACGCAGGACGGGAGGAGGCGAGGATGACTGCAGGTGAAACCAGCGGAGGGCCAGGCCAGATGCACTGGGTCCGCGTACTGATCGGCGGTTTTCTGGCGGAGGCGCTGCTGATTCTGATTGTGATTCCCATCAACCTGAAGTTCGGACAGCACCCCTTGCTGTATGTCGCGCCTGTGGGTTCGCTGGTGACGTGTTTGCTGCTGGCCTGGTGGGTGGCGCGCGGAATCCAGACCCGCTTTGTTGTGCACGGACTGCTGGTGGGCGTGGTTGCCATGCTGATCTACATCGCACTGACCCGAGCCCAGCCGGAACCCTTCGTTTATGTGCTTGCGCATGGGTTGAAGCTGTTGGGCGGCGCGGGCGGAGGATGGATGGCCGGACGGAAGAAATCCGCGGGCTGATCAGAGCAGAACGTCGTCCAGAAAGCGGCGAAGTGTAGCTGGAACCACGGCCTCCGGAGTGGATCGCAGATCGAAGTACTGCTTCGGGTTGGACGAGGCGGCAAAAAGGGCGCGGGTACGGGCCGAGTCGCCATGGAGATCGAGGAAGAGGCGCGGAACGTGCGCGGTGGCGAGGTCGGCGGTGGGATCAAGCTTCTCATTTTGTAACAGCCACAAGGGCAGAATCCGCGCCCGTGCGTCAGTGAGAAAGATCTGACGGGCGGATTGGTTCGGGTCTTCGAGGATGATTCCGGCAGGAGCGAATTGCGTGGCAAGATCAGCGGCAAAGGTGGCGCCGACGCCGTCGCCGAAGACGATGAGGCTGCGCGGCGGGATATGACGAAGGTCGGTGAGGTACGTGAAAGCAGCGATGGTATCGGCTGTAGCGGTTCGCTCGGTGGGATGAGCGCCGGTGGAGTGGCCAAAGCCGCGATCGTCAAAGGCGAAAACGTTGATGCCGACCGAGTGGAGCATCGCCAGCGCGGGCAGGCAGTCGGAGAGCGAGCCGCGAGCGTCATGGAGATAAAGGACTGTCGATGAGGCGTACGGTGCGCCGGGATCGGCGGCAATCCACCACCCGTAGAGCTGTGGCTGGCCCGCGTTGTTCACTTCGAAGTGAACTTCGTCAAAGTGCATGCCCGCGCTGGCGGGCGTGGTCGAGACCGTGCGCGATGGATGGTAGAGAAGCTGCCACTGGCCCTGATAGAAGAGCAGACAGAGGGCGCCATATCCGCAAAGCGCCGCGAGCAGCAGCATCAGCGCGAAAGCAGCAGCCAGCCAGCGCGGGCTGACGGTGATGGGTTCGGCAGCGGGTTGCGGTGCACGCGACAACTTCTTAGCCAAAGGCGAGCTCGTCGGGAGATTCAAGAGGCGTGCCGCAAACGCGACAAATGACGGCGGAGCAGTCGCCACAAACGAGAGGATCGTCCACCGAGCGCGCGCAGACAGGGCACCAGAGCTTAACGGGTTGCGAGGTGGCGGGAGCCTGTGGCGGATTGGAAGAGGAGGAGGACATTGCTGAGTCGAGCCTAGCACCGTCAACGGTCAGGGAGGCGTTCCGCGCGGGGACCTTGCTGAGCAATGCTGGAGTCGGAATTGACGGTGCAGATTCGTACCAACTTTTGTACGCGCGCGAAAATTGGCGTCCATCCGGACGCTGGACGCTGTCTACTGGATTATAGGGATAGAAGTGTGTCGGAGCGGGTTGCGGCTCGGGTGCTGCGAGTCCGCGGGAGGAAGCAGGATATGGCGACAGCAGGCCTGAATCGAATGATGTTGTGGGGAGACTTTGAAGGCCGCAGGCTCGAGGATCGCTGGCTGCTGGGGCGGCTGGTGCGGCCGGAGGGCCGGCGCGCGTGGTTCGAAGCGATTGGGCCGGACGGCCTGCCGGTGATGCTGAGCATTACCGAGGCGCTGAACGATGAGGACGAGCTCATCGAGCGGTTGCGCGCGGCGGAGAAGATCCATCACCCGAATGTTGTCGCGATTCATGAAGCGGCGATTTCGCATCTCAACGACGTTCCGGTGGTCGTAGCCGAAATGGAACTAACCGACGAGAACTTGGCCGACGTGCTGCGCGACCGCGTTCTGACGCCAGCCGAAGGCCGGCAGGTTCTGGATGCGGTGCTGGCGGCGCTGGGCGCAATGCATGCGCACGGCTTGGTGCACAAGCATGTGGAGGCGGCCAGCGTGGTGGCAATCGGCGAGACGATCAAACTGCGAAGCGATTGTATGCAGATGGCGGGATCCGCATTCGGAACGGCGGCGGCCGACGATGTGCGCTGGGCGGCGCGGATGGTGGCGCATGCGGTGACGGGCCGGTTCCCGGCGAACGAGAACGATCCGGTGCTGCAGTTGCTGCCCGAATCGATGGCGCGCGCAGTGCGGCGGGCGCTGAGCGGGATTGCAGGAGCGACCGAAGTGGCCGCCCTGGCCGGAACGCGGCTCGAGATCGCACGCGACGCGACGCGGATCGAGCCGCTGTCGAAGGTTGCCAGGTTCATTGCGGCTTCGAAGGTCGAGGCTCCGAAGGTTGAGGCTCCGAAAGTCGATGCGGCCCTGGACGCTAATGTGGAAAAGCCACCGATGCCGGCGGCCACGAAGCTCGAGGCAAAGGCGCCCGCTGCTCCAGCGCCGCGGGTGATTGCGATGCGGCCGATGGACGTGCCGGCGCAGGGGGCCTTGTTCGGAGAGCCGTCGATACTGCCGAGCGGGCGCGAAGAAGACATGATGATGGAGGACGGCGAGCCCGAGATGTCGCGCTGGCCGAAGGCTCCGTATGTGATCGCCGCTGCGATTGCGGTGGTGCTGGTAACGGTGTTCACGCTGTACGGGCTGCTGCACGGCCAGACGTCGCCGCAACCGCAACCGGCTCCGACAACGGCGGCCGAGGTAGTTCCGAACGGGCATGGGCACTGAAGCAGAGCTGCGGTCTCTTTCTTTGCTTTTGGCTATTGTGTGGAGGGCGCCGGAAGGCTTATGAGCCTGCGCATGCCTTGCCCTTCATCGATCTGGTAAATGGCGTCGGCTTGGACCTGGTGGAAGTCCTGGACCAGGCCGCTGGGCCAGCGCACTTCGATCTTCGACATGACCGCCTCTTTCCCCAGGCCAAAATGCAGGCGCGTATCGCTGCTTGAGTTGTAGCCGCTCCCCGCTCTCACCTCGTCGATCTGCGACATTCCGCCCGCCTCCACCGTCACGCGGGCGCCAATCGCCATGCGGTTGCTCCTGCTTCCGACCAGGCGGAAGAGAACGCGATGGTTCCCGTTGCGGCTTTGGTTGATGAACACAGAAGGCGGCCCGTCGACATTGAAGACCACGAAATCCAGATTGCCGTCGTTGTTGATGTCTCCGAAGGCCGTACCGCGACGAGACTGCAGAGTGCCCGCATTCAAACCCGACTGATCCGCGACATCGGCGAAGGAAAGCCCCTGGAGATTGCGAAAGAGCTGCAGGCGCTCACGAAAACTCACCTCGTTCTTCAGGCTGTCCATCGGCGACGAGAAGTTGCCATTGGCGATCAGCAGGTCGGGCCATCCGTCGTTATCGAAATCGCCGAAGCCCGTTCCCCATTTGACGGGTGGTATGGTCGCTTTTGCGAGGCCCGCTTCGGTGGCGACATCCGTGAAGGTGAGTTGGTCGTTTCGATACAGGCTGAGAGGCTGGCGGCTGTAGCGAGTCGTGACCAGGTCGAGCCGGCCGTCGTGGTTGAAGTCTCCAAAATCGCCGGCCATGTTGCCGAAGATCTCTCCGTTCGATCCCAGCGCGGTCCCTGTCGCAATGCCTTCGTCCTGGAACCGGCCGTTATGGAGGTTGTGGAAGAGATAGTTCGTGCCCCCATCGTTGGCGACAAACAGATCGGGCCAGCCATCGTTGTCGTAGTCTCCCCAAACCACGCCCATGCCATGCAGCCCGGTCGGGTTGCTGACTCCGGCCTTTCGGGAGACGTCTTCAAACGTGCCGTCCCCACGATTGCGCAGGAGGAAGTCTGACTCTCCCGGCATCTCTGCAGGTAATTGGAGGATGACGGATCGGTAGCCCACAGCAGTGGGGTCGAGAGGAGGCAGGTGATGCAGGTCGGCGTGCACGTAGCGGGCAACGAACAGGTCGATGTGGCCGTCTCGATCGTAGTCGGCCCAGGCGGCGCCGGTACTGAAGCCGCCCAGCTTCACGCCTGCGCGATCGGTAACGTCTTTGAAGCGGCAGCCTCCAAGATTGTGGTACAGCACGTTGTGGCCGTAACCGGTGACGTAGAGATCGGGCAGGCCATCGTTGTCGTAATCGCCGACAGCAATTGCCATGCCCCATCCGCGCGTTGTTAGGCCGGCGGCCTGGGTGACATCGGTGAAATGAAGCGTGTCGCCGGTGCCATCCTGGTGGTAGAGGGTGATCATGGGATCGCCGCCCGCCAGGTAGCGATCGATGGTGGTGTCGTTGACGACCGCGATGTCAAGCTTGCCGTCGTTGTCGCAGTCGAAGAGTGCGATGCCACCGCCGCCCATGGTTTCGACGATGTAGTGCCGGTCGGTCGTCGAATGCGGCATCGTGGTCAGGCCGGCCTCGCGGCTGACATCGCGGAAGTGCATAGTGGAGGGCGATGCGGGGTCGGCGGCTGCGGCCGGTTTCGGGCTCTGCTGCGCCAGCAGCGGGGAGGAGGCGAGAAGGAGGACAAGGGCTCGTGGGATGGAGCAAGCGCACCTCTCCAGCGTTGCAGGGCGGCCTGGTGCATGCGGGTTGCGGGCGTCGCTCACAGCGGAATTCTACCTGGCTGGCCGGGACTACCCCCTCGGGTGTCGGTGCGGGAGGGTCGTTGATTCTGCAGAACCTGGCTGGTATTGACTCGCTTGATAACAGCGGACAGGAGGGCGCGTTCACCTCGGGAAACGGGGACCGTTGACGCTTTGCAGCCGATGGCGGGAGGGGAGACATGAGGGGCTCGCATTGCATCAGGTTTGGTGCACCGAGTTTTGTCGTTTTTCCCAGAGGGGTGAAAGGGGGGTATTGGCGCGCAAGTGGAGCACAGCTTCTTGCCGTGGGGTGAACCTGGCCTGCCCTGTATTTGGGGTGTGTTGTTTTTTCCGCAAGCTGTGAAAGTCGTGCCCTGACGCAATGCATCGCTTGAATAGGGCCTCGACACAAATACAAGGCGGGTTGCCATGGGCACATCTCGTGATGCTTCGAGGTGGTTGTCAGGCACTCATCTCTTTGAGGTTTGAACTTGCCGTCAACTTTGGTCCCGTGACGGTTTGAACGTCTTCGACTGTTAGGCCGGGAGCTAGTTCTTCGAGGACTAATCCTTCGGGCGTGACGCGGATCCAGGCTAAGTCGGTGGCGATGGTGTCGACGACGCGGACGCCGGTAAGGGGCAGCGTGCATTTCTTCAGGATTTTGGGGCACCCTTCTTTTGTGCAGTGCTCCATGGCGACGATGACGCGCCTTGCGCTGGCGACCAGGTCCATGGCGCCGCCCATACCTTTAACCATTTTGCCGGGGATCATCCAGTTAGCCAGGGTGCCTTCTTCGTCGACCTCCATGGCGCCGAGGATGGAGAGGTCGATGTGGCCGCCGCGGATCATGGCGAAGGAGTCAGCCGAGGAGAAGTAGACGGTGCCGGGAAGGGCGGTGACCGTCTCTTTGCCGGCATTGATGAGGTCAGGGTCTTCCTGGCCGGCGATCGGCCAGGGACCGACGCCGAGCATGCCGTTTTCCGACTGCAGGACGACTTCGATGCCCCGGGGAACGTGGTTGGCGATCAGCGTGGGGAGGCCGATGCCGAGGTTGACGTAGAAGCCGTCACGCAGCTCGCGGGCGACGCGGCGAACAATGCGCTCGCGGCGGGCAGCGGGGGAAAGAGAGGCAATAAAAGTGCGCGGAGTTGTCATGGGTCGACCGACTTCAATATACGAGGACCATTGCGGCGTTGGCATATCCGACCGGAATCTCCTGGTGGACCTCCTCTGGATCGCGCTTGCGCGATGCCCACCCTGATCGCGCCAAACACGGGCGCGATCAGAATGGGGCACCCGGAATTCGGTAGACTCGTCATTGGCCGATGCGGTACGCCGTTTTCAATATACGAGCAAGATCGCTGGTTCGGGGAACGGTGTTGATGCTGGGGAGCCTGGTCCTGGCATTTATGTTGGGCGGCTTCCCGAACGTGCACGCTTCGCTGTTGATGGTATTGCCGGTGGCGCTGGCCGGGTGGTCGACGTGGGAGACGACGCGGTGCCTGCAGCGGAAGTGGAGTTTCTATCACGGCGGGGTGCTGCTGCTGTTGTATGCGGATGTGCTGGTGCTGGCGCTGGTGGTGTTTTTGATGCTGTATCCGTATGCGAAGTGGCTGCAGGGGATGTGAGGGGCGAGCGCGAAGCACCTGCAATTCAGGGCACAGGTCTCAGAGCACAGGTCTCAGATTACGGTGGCGGTCGTTTCCAGCTCCTGGAGAGACTCGCTGTAGGGTGGGCGGAGGACGCCGCGTTCTGTAATGATGGCTGTTACATATTGAGCGGGCGTCACGTCGAAGGCGGGGTTTTCGATGCCGACGCCGTGCGGGGTGAGCTGTTTGCCGGCGTGGTGGGTGACTTCGACGGCGGGGCGCTGCTCGATGGGGATGGCATCGCCGTTGGGGGTTTTGAGGTCGATGGTGGACCAGGGGGCGGCGACGTAGAAGGGGATGCCGTGCTCGCGGGCGAGGATGGCGACGTTGTAAGTGCCGATCTTGTTGGCCACGTCACCGTTGGCGGCGATGCGGTCGGCGCCGACGACGACGGCATTGATTTTGCCCTGGCGCATGAGGCTGGCGGCCATATTGTCGCAGAGCACGGTGGTGGGGATGTGGTCGTGCATGAGCTCCCACGCGGTGAGGCGCGCGCCCTGGAGGAAGGGGCGGGTCTCGTCGGCATAGACGTGCAGGCTGCTCCCCTGTTCGACGGCGGAGCGAATGACGCCCAGGGCGGTGCCGTAGCCGCAGGTGGCGAGGGCTCCGGCATTGCAGTGGGTGAGGACGCCGCCGGATTTGGGCAGGAGCGGCGCGCCATGGGCGCCCATGCGGCGGCAGGCGGCGATGTCCTCTTCGTACATGCGCTGGGCTTCGGCGATGAGGCCGGTGCGGATGCTGGCGGTGGTGGCGCCGGCCCGGGCGGCGAGATTCGAGAAGCGCTGGCGCATGCGCTCGATGGCCCAGAAGAGATTGACCGCGGTGGGGCGTGTGGCAGCAAGGGTGGTGCACATGGTGTCGAAGTCGGCACCGAGATCGGGGATGGTGGTGGCGGGGCTGTTTTTGACGCCGAGCGCCAGGCCCATGGCGGCGGAGACACCGATGGCGGGCGCGCCGCGGACGACCATGGTGGTGATGATGTCAGCCACCTGCTGATACGTGGTGGCCAGAACATAGGTCTCTTCGAGGGGGAGTTTGGTTTGGTCGAGAAAGCGGACGCCTTCGGGGGTCCATTCGAGAGTAGGGATCATCGTTCTTAGTTTAACTGGGGAAACTTTCGGGGGTAAATACGCGACTTTAGTAACCATGTTTCGCTGGAATGAGTTGTTATTTCCGCAGAACACCATGGTAATCTTCTGCTTCACAAAAGTTAGACAAGGAAATCGGAACGGGCCCGGTTGATGCGTTCGGCTGCTGGAGCCACCGGTGTGGAGTAGGCAATGTGGGCACACCCCACAAGGAGCAGAGTTGACACCGCCGGGATATCTGGGAAGCAAAACCAAGACCAAGATGAAGTGCCCGCGATGCGGACAGCGGGAGATGGCGCGGGTTTCGCGGCGCGGATTCTGGCAGGAGCGGATTCTGCCGATGTTCGGGCGCTACCCGTGGCAGTGCGTCATCTGCGGTGAGGAGCGGATGCTGCGCAGGCGTGGCGCGACCATCCGGAAGCCGGTTCGGCGGAGTGACGAGGCGGAATCGGGCGAGACGGCGGGCGAACACGCCCACCAATATTGAGTTCTCGATGTAGTTGGCGCCGGGGACAGGGGCTGGTGGTTTGCTTCCGATGCCAGACGTTGCGATTAGTGCGGTGCGCCGGCCGCGACGGTTTGCCGCACGCGTTCCACCAACAGCTTGAGCCCATCCACGGCGCGCACGCGGACCGTTTCTCCGGGTGCAATGGGGTCTTCCGGCGATTCCGCGAGCCAGAGTTCGCCGTGCACCAGGATCTGACCTCGTGGCGCCAGCTGTTCCTGGGCGATGCCTACGGATCCCACCAGCGCATCGGGCCCAATCATGACCTTGTTTTGTCGGGCTCGCCAGGCGATGCGCACCAGGAATGTCGTAATCAGTCCGAATGCCAGGCCGGTGGCGATGGCGGTGGCCAGCTGCACGCGCATTTCCGGGATGGGCCCTGCGACCAGGGTGAGCGTACCCAGCACCAGGGCGACGGTACCGGCGGCTGCGAGGATGCCGTGGCTGGGAAATTTGGCTTCGAGCACCATGAGAACGATGGCGCCGACGATCAGCGCCAGCGACGTGTAGCGCACCGGCAGCAGATTCAGCGAGAAGAGCGCGAGCAGAACCAGCAACGTTCCGAGCGCGCCGGGAATAATCGTTCCCGGCGTATTGAATTCCATGTAGATAAGCAGCGCGCCGGCCAGCAGAATCAGCACTGCGAGGTTCGGATCCATGAGGCGATCCATGATCTCCTCGCGCAGGGTGGGTTCCACAGCCACGAGGTTCGCGCCGCGCGTGCGCAGGGTCTGGGTCATGCCGTTGAAGCGCTTCACCTGGCGGCCGTCGATCGCATCGAGGAGCGCGCGGTCATCGGGCGCCACCACGTCGATGAGATGGAGTTGCTGCGCCTCCTGATCGGTGTAGGATTTTGAATTCTGCACCGCATCCTGCGCGGCATCGACATTACGCCCACGCTTGGACACATACGAACGCAGGAACGCCAGCGTGTCGTTGAGGATCTTCTGCTTCATGGTGTCGTCGATCTTTCCCAGTTCGACGACCGGATGCGCCGCGCCCGCGTTGGTTCCCGGCGCCATCGCGGCGATGTCGGCGGATTCCAGGAGGAAGAATCCCGCCGAACCGGCGCGGCTGCCTGCCGGGGCAACGTAGAAAATCACGGGCGAGGGGGAATTGAGGATGTCTCCCACCATGCTGCGCGTGGAATCGAGCAGACCGCCAGGGGTGTTCAGTTCGACCAGCAGGGCCTGGGCATGGATCTCGGCGGCGCGATCGATGCCGCGCTTGAGATAGTCGGCGCTGATGGGCTGAATGGTGTCATCGAGGTGCAGAACGACAACCTGCGGGGTCTGCGCCGCGACGCGGGTGGTGCAGGGTCCCAGCACGCAGAACAAGAACAGCAGAACGAGGATCAGCAGGAACAGGAATCCGTGGTTTCCGTGACGTTCGTGGTGGACGACCAGTCTCATGGCAACGTCTGACCTCGCCGTTCCAGTGCCAGCTTCATGCCCTTCGCGCTCGCGCTCTGGGGATCGACCCGGAGCGCCTCGCTGACGTCGCTGGCGGCGGCGCTGAGCTGATTGGCCTGCAGATCGAGCCGGGCCAGCACCAGATAAGCCTGCACGCTCGGCTCCAGCTGGATCGACGCGTGGGCCTCCTGGCGGGCAGCTTCCACTTCGCCATCGCGCTCCTCAACGGCGGCGAGGCCTGCGTGGGCCAGCGCCGAATGCGCATCCGCCTTCAGTGCCTCACGATACTCCCGTTCGGCTTCGAGGACCAGTCCCCGCTGGAAGAATTGATCGCCGTCTTTCACCAGTTGTGCACCGCGCTCGGGCGGCGGGAGCGCGGCCAGCTGGGTTTGTTGCAGCTGTTCGAGCTCGAAGGCGGCCTGGCGGAACCCGGCTTCGCTGTAGCCGCGCTTGATGCGGGTAAGCGGACCCTGGGTGTCTGCGACGGCATGCCCGGGGTCCGGATTGGCTCCGGCCGGCGCAGGGTTCTTCAGCTGGTTGGCGAACGACTGCGCCTCGCTGTCGCCCGGTCGCAGCGTCAGCACCTGATCGAGTTCCCTGACGGCTCCGGCGGTGTCGTTGCGGTGCGCCAGCGCGATGGCGAGGTTGAAGTGGTAGTCCGGATCGCGTGGATCGGAGGCGATGGCCTGCTCAAAAAGCGCGCCGCTGTCTTTGCTGCGGCGGCTGGCGGCGACTCCCTGATTGTTGACGACCTCGGGGAGGGGCAGGCGCGTGCTCACGAAGGCGAAGGCGTCCTCGGCTTCGCGGTAATTGCCGGTATAGAAAAACGCCAGGCCGCGGTAGAAGTCCGCCTCGAGCGCGTTGGGATCGTCGGCTGGCAGGTGCCCGAGCGTGGTGGCGGCGTCATCGTAATCTTCGTCCGCAAAGTACTCACGTCCCAGCGCCAGCCATGCGCGCGCAAATTCAGGATCGATTTTCACCGCATCGCGCAGAAGTCCGATGCCCTCTTTCGGATCCGCCGCCACCAGTCCCTGGATGTATGACTGGAAGGCGGCGGTGTGCAGGTTGCTGTCGGCGGCGACGAAGGTTAGCTCATCGACGCCCAGCGATGGATCCAGCTGCCGCGCCACCTTCCAGGCCAGGCTGTTGATCATCTGGAGGAGGTGGTCGGGCTCGCCCTGCTGCTGGATCGGCCCACTCAGGTGGAGGCTGGAGACGTCGAGGGTCACGGCTTCGGCGGTCAGCTGATTCGCGGCGGCATCGTTCCCTTTGGCAAAGTGACCGAATACCACATAGTCGGCGTCAAGCGTCTGCGCAATGCGGATGGCGGTGGCGCGCGTTGGCTGCAGATCGGTGGGAAGGCCAAGGTGGTCGTAGGCGTAAAGGCGATCGCTGCGGTTGATGGTGAGAAAGCCGGCGGACCCAAGGCGCCGATTCAGCACATCGGGAAAAGCCGAGCCCATCCAGTCAAGGCTCTTGTCGTCTTTGCGGTTTTCAAAGGGCAGCACCAGCACCAGACGGCCGTGAGCCTGGGACGGTTCCGCGGGCTTCGTTTCCGAAGCTTCCTGCGCGCGGGCAAACCCAGCCCATGCCAGGATCGCCAGCAGAAGGAAAGCTGCGATTCCGCGATCTCTTGCTTGTCCCTGCACCACTCGTGATTATAAAGTCGCGCGGTTCCGGCGACCGCGGACGATTCGGAGCATGGCCCGGGCTGACCCTGGCGTACCGGCTGGGATGCGCGATCGCTACCGGCCACAGGCTACCGGCTACAGGCTGTCTCTTTCACGTCAGCTTCCAGGGCTCCCGATACGGCCGCATCAGCAGCGCGGACGCACCCGGATCGTTCAGGATCGTCTCCTTCTTTACATCCCACTCGATCTTGCGCCCGACGAGCATCGAGATCAGGCCCAGATGCCCCGGGATTGTGGAATGATGCGCCGTTTCGACGGGTGCTATGGTCGGCTTGCGCGACCGGACGCTGTCGAGGAAATTGCGCCGATGTTCGTTCGAAACGATGAGCTGCACCTTGCGCTCCGAGTCCGGCAGCGATTCCTCCTTCACCCACTCCGGATTCGAGGCATCGAAGCCACTGCGATCGACCCATACCCAGCCGTTCTTCCCGATCCACTTCGTTCCCATTGCGATGGCCGGCGATCCGCCTGCGATGGTCATGGTCACGTCCACCGGATAGCCGGTGATTTCCTTCTTGTACTGGCACTCGATCGTGTATTTCGTCGCCGTGTTCCAGACGGCATTTTCCGGCGGAAACTCGCCGTGGCCTTCCACCAGCGACGGGCCGGTGCGATCGAAACCCAGGCCCCAGTGCGCGATGTCGCCGTGGTGTCCGATCCAGTCCATCAGCTGGCCGCCGCCGGTGTTGTAGTTCCAGCGCCAGTTCTGGTAGACGCGCACCGCGATGTAGGGCTCTTTCTTCGAGGGTCCAAGCCACATGTCGTAGTCGAAGTCCGCGGGCGGATCGGAAACGGCAAGGTCCCAGGCCTGGGTACCGGGCACGATTTGCGCGGGGCTCTCGGGCTTGTTGGGCAGCGAGGCCAGCTTTTCCATCAGCGCCGGCAGCGTGTGGGGGAAATCGTGATGGCCGCCGGGCAAGCCCACTTCAACATGCGTCACGTCGCCAATGAGCCCGTTACGGACGATCTCCGCGGCTTTGCGGAAGGAGGGAAGCGAGCGCTGCCAGGAGCCGGTCTGCCACATGACGTTGTGCTTCTCGACTTCGCGGACGATCGCCTGCTGCTCGAAGACGGTGCGGGCCAGCGGCTTCTCACCGTAGATGTCCTTCTTCTGGCGGGCGGCTTCGGTCGCGATGATTGCGTGCCACTGGTCGGGCACAGCGATCATGATGGCGTCGATGTCGGTGCGCGCCAGCATCTCGCGATAGTCGTGGTAGCCCTTGCAATCCTGATTGCCGTAGCTCCCGTTGATCGTATCCAGCGCCGTTTGCAGGTGCGGCTTGTCGAGATCGCAGGCCGCGACGACCTGGCAGTCGTTCATGGTGAGGAACGCCTTCGTGTTCGCCGGCCCCATCATGCCCCAGCCGATCGCGCCGATGGTGATGCGATCCGACGCGGGAACGAACGCCGCGCGCGCCCAGTTGCTGCGGGCGGCGAGTGCGGTGGCTCCGGCGGTCTGCAAAAAGCGCCTCCGCGTGAACATCGAACCCGCGACTCCGCGTTGACCCGTCATCCTGACCTCCCGAAGATCATGGCTTTTCACGCCCTTTGAACTCGTGACGCAATTGCCCCCGGAAGTCTAGCACTCGATTTGCCGGAGCTTTCCGCTCCGAGCTCCTGGCTCCCCACTCCGAGCTGGTCACCACCTGCCTCATCATCGCTGCAGGCCTGATCACCGAATCGCAGGCAGGCACGACCGTCGCCATTTTGTGCTCGAGTCTTGGCATCAACGTCCTTGGCTTTGTCTTCGCGCACCTGCGGGGCATCTCGGCCTACATGTGGGGCAAGCAGGTGCACTGGACTCCAGCCGCCTGGATCGTGCTTCTGGCCGAATTGCTCATGGTGCCGCTGCTTCTCGGTCTCGCGTTCTTCATCCAGTCGCGAAAAACCGACTTCCTGTGAAGCCAGGCTGACCGCTTCTTCGCTGTCTCAGTCAGTGGCTGGTCCACATCTTATCGGGCGCGTTGCACAGCGTCTCCAGCGGGCAATCGATGCAACGCGGCTTGCGTGCAATGCAGATCTGGCGGCCGTGGTGGATCATCTCGTGCGAGAAGGCGATCCAGTGGTCTCGGGGGATGATGCGCATCAGGTCCTCTTCGACTTTCTTCGGATCCTCGGCGCGGGTGAGACCCAGGCGGTGCGAGAGGCGCAGGACATGCGTGTCGACCACCACTCCTTCTGCCTTGCCGAAGGCGACACCGAGCACCACGTTGGCCGTCTTGCGTGCGACTCCGGGGAGCGTCAGCAGCTCGGCCATGGTTTGCGGGACCTTGCCGCCAAAATCGCTGATCAGCTTCTTCGCCGCGCCTGAAATCGACCTTGCTTTGTTGTGATAGAAGCCTGTGGACCGAATCTTTTCTTCAATCGCCGGCAGGGAGGCTGCGGCGAAAGCCTGCGGGGTGGGGAACTCGCGAAACAGCTCGGGCGTGACCATGTTCACGCGCGCGTCAGTGCACTGTGCGGAGAGGATCGTTGCCACCAGCAACTCCCACGCATTGCGATGATGCAGGGCGCACTCGGCGTTTGGGTAGGCTGCCTGGAGGCGGCGGAGGAGTTCTGCGATGCGCTTGGGATCGAGTTCGAGGCCGGGGCCGGTGACGCGCGCCGGGTGTTTGGCGGCTGATCTTTTCGCGACGGCTTTTGCCGGCAGGCGTTTGGACGGTCTCTTCGCGGCCCGGTTCGCAGCTTTCTTCGCAGCTTTTTTTGCAGCCATGGCGGCCATTGTATCGGGTCGCAGGGCGGGGTTTCCTTCGCGGGGTCGCGACTCCTAAAGTTATAGTTGACAACCTTTCCACCTCGAGCTACTCACCTATGACATTAGGAGGTGTACGGTGAAAAGGCCTGGAGCGTCCGGCCTGACTCGCCTCGAACTGCGCATCATGCAGGTGCTGTGGCGATGCGGCAGCAGCACCGTGAGCGCGGTGCAGACCGACCTGCAACCGCCGCTGGCTTACACGACGGTGCAGACGGTGCTGAACATCCTGGAGCGCAAAGGCAAGGTGAAGCGCGAACTCCAGGGCCGAGCTTACCTGTATACGCCGCGCGTGACGGAGGCCAAAGCGCTCGGGCAGGGAGTGCGCGACCTGATCGACCGCATGTTTGGCGGCTCCAGCGAGGAACTGGTGGTGAGCCTGCTGAAGAACGGGCAGATCGATGCAAAAAAGCTGGCCGAGCTGACGCGGCGCTTCAATCGGAATGAGGAGAGTGAGTAATGGCCGCCGTCGAAACCTGGCTTCTCTCCTGCCTGCTCAACTCTCTCTGGCAAATCCCCCTGCTGTTCGTGGGGGGCTTGCTCGTGGCGAGGGCTCTGCGTGGCGTGGGACCGGGCGCCGAGCACCGCGCCTGGGTCACTGTTCTGCTGCTCAGCGTAATCCTGCCCGCCGCTTCGTCTCTTTCCCTCAACTTTCTGACAAGGCTTGCCTGGCTTTTCCCGCCGCATGCTGATGAAGGGCAGGTCGCTGTCTTCACCGGCCTGGGTTTGGCGCTCAATTCGTCTGCATCATCGCATGGATGGCTCGCCGCGATCGCCTGGATCTACGCAGCCGTCTGCCTGTGGTTTTCCGCGCGGCTCGTCTGGCAATGCGCACGCCTTCGCACCATCCGTCGCTGTGCAGACAGAATCGACCTGGCCGGCGATGCTGCGAGTAGCTGGCGGCGCTGCCGGGAAAGCCTCAGCAGCCGCAACGTTGTGCTTGCCAGTTCGCCGCGCATCTTCGGGCCGATCACCATCGGGATCGTGCACAGGCTGATCGTTCTCCCCGCTCGCCTGCTTTCCAGTGCCGACGCCGCCGATCTGGAAGCCGTTTTTGCGCACGAACTCGCCCACATCCGGCGCCACGATTTTGCCAAGAACCTCCTCTGCGAACTGATTGCGCTGCCGGTGAGTTATCACCCGTTGCCGTGGGGGATTCGCGAACGCATCCTGGTCACCCGCGAAATGATCTGCGACGAGATCGCGGCCCAGACCGCACCGCGCCGCCAGTATGCGCGCTCGCTCCTGCGGCTTGCCAACCTTCTTCTGGAAGGCAGGCCGGTCACCACTCCATACGCCGTCGGAATCTTCGACTCTCACAGCTTCGAAAGGAGACTTATGCGCCTTACCGAAACAGCTCAACCTATCTGCGGGCTCCGCCGTATCGCGGTGATCGCCGCCTGCGCTCTCTTTGGGATCGGCGTCGGCTCCTCGGCAATTGCGCTGCACGTGCGCGTGAATGCTCCGGAGGCGGAGAGCAAGGCGCAACCCTCCGGTCCCATCGCCGTTTCGCCGAAAATCATGCAGGGCCAGCGCGTCAACGGCCCGGTACCGGTTTATCCGCCGGAGGCGAAGAAGGCGAGGATTCAGGGGAAGGTGCTGCTGAATGCGGTGATCGGGAAGGATGGGACGGTGGAGCATCTCACCGTTGCTTCAGGGCCGGATGCGCTGCAGAAGTCCGCGCTCGACGCTGTGCGCCAGTGGACTTACAAGCCGTTTTTGCTGAATGGAGAGCCGGTAGAAGTAAAGACGACGATCACCGTCGTCTATTCGCTGTCCAAGTAGTTCGTCAGGAGCGTGGGGAAGCGGTGCGGAACTTCCCCACGATCTCCAGATACGCCTTCGCGATCTCGGTGACTTTACCCGGGTTTCCTTCTTCGATGGCTTTTGGATTCACCAGGTCCGTTCCGACTCCGAGTGCCCGGGCGCCGGCCTTCAGAAAATCCGCTGCGGTCTGCAGGGTGACGCCGCCGGTCGGGATCAGATGCAACTCAGGAAACGGCGCCAGCAGCGCATTTAGATAAGGCGCGCCGCCGACTGCCGAGCAGGGAAAGATCTTGACGTAGTCGGCGCCGGCGCGCCAGGCGGTGATGACTTCAGTCGGTGTCAGCGCTCCTGGGATCGACACCTTGCCCATCTGCTTCGTCTTCGCGACGACATCGGGATGGAAGCTGGGGCTCACGACAAATTCAGCACCGGAGTCGATGGTCTCTTCCGCCTGCGCCGCGTCGGTCACGGTTCCGGAGCCCACCAGAAGCTTGTCGCCGTGCTCCTTCTTTAGCTCGCGCAGCAGGCCCACGGCGCCGGGGACGGTCATGGTCACTTCCATGACGGTGATGCCCCCCGCCATGAGCGCCTCGGCCAGAGCATGGCCCTCTTTGGCGGAACGCGCGCGCAGAACCGGCATGATTCCGAGCCGCTCAATCCACTGTTTGGTCTCCGACTGCATCATTGCTTCACTCTCCGCCTGAAACCGTCTTCTACTGGCCGGTTTTCGCTGTCTGCCGGCCGCCTCTTCGCTACCGCGCAATCCTCGCCGAGGCGCCCTTCATTACGCGTTCCACCTCGGCCAGCGTCGCCGTGCTGGTGTCGCCAGGCGTGGTCATGGCGAGCGCTCCGTGCGCCACGCCGCACCGAACGGCCCACTCCAGCGGCTTGTCCGCGAGGAAGCCGTAGATCAGCCCCGAGGCAAACGAGTCGCCGCCGCCGACCCGGTCCAGGATTTCGACGTCGGTCTGCGGCACGTGGGCAATCTTTCCCTCAGCAAGTGCCATCGCGCCCCAGGCATTACGGGTCGCGGTGTGTGCTGTGCGCAGCGTCGTCGCGATCACCTTCAGGTTTGGATACGCTTCGGCCACGTCGCGCAGCATTTGCTCATAGCTTTCTACGTGCAGCTCGGCAAAATCGTCGGTCACGCCCTTGAGCGCGATGCCCAGCATCGCCGAAAAATCCTCTTCGTTGCCGAGGAGCACATCGACTTTGCGCACCAGTTCGCGATTCACTTCCTGCGCTTTGGCCTTGCCGCCGATGCTTTTCCAGAGAGAGTCGCGGAAATTCAGGTCGTAGGAGATTGGGGTGTCGAATTTTCGCGCCGCATCCATCGCCGCCTCGGCAACGCCCGGCGTCGATTCCGACAGGGCCGCGAAGATGCCACCGGTATGGAACCAGCGGGCTCCGTTCGCAGGTCCGAAGATTTCTTCGAAGTTCCAGGTCTCGCGTGTCGTATGGGAAATTGCCGTGTGGCCGCGGTCGGAGCATCCGGCCGCGGCGCGGACGCCGAATCCA
Organism: uncultured Acidobacteriaceae bacterium; assembly: GCA_963819725.1. GTDB lineage: Bacteria > Acidobacteriota > Terriglobia > Terriglobales > Acidobacteriaceae > Palsa-343. The sequence goes on along the minus strand of CAWFXK010000005.1, from coordinate 348,253 downwards.
CGTTCGGTAAAGTTGAGCCCGTTGCGCACGGTGCGCCCAACGCCGTCATAGGGCATCCAGCGGAGCAGGGAAGTGTCGACGCCGCCTTGCAGCATGAGGTCCTCGACGAGCCGTCCCACTGGATTGTCGGCGAGGGCCGTGATGACCGCGGTGCGCAGGCCGAAGCAGCGACGCAGGCCGCGTGCCACGTTGTACTCGCCGCCGCCCTCCCACACACTGAAGGTGCGCGTGGTGTGGATGCGTCCTTCGCCGGGGTCGAGCCGCAGCATCACTTCGCCGAGGCTCACCTCATCCCATCGAGCCGGGCCCTCCCTGACCTGAAGAGAATCCATGCGTCCCATTTTCGTCGCGTCGGGGGTGGGTGTGTACCGAGTTGCGGGACCCTGCCCGGAGCGCTGTACCCTGGTCCCCGCACCCTGTACCCTGTTACGCATGAAAGTTGGAGTCTTTACTCCGCTGCTCTCGCAGCTTCCGCTGCCTGCCGTGCTCGACAAGCTCACGGCGCTCCACATCGACACCGTGGAGTTCGGCACCGGCAACTATCCTGGCGATGCGCACTGCAAGCTCACTATGCTGGACGATGCCGAAGCTCTGGGCGAGTTCCGCAAGGTTCTGGCCGACCACGGCATCGTGATCAGCGCGCTCAGCTGCCACGGCAACGCGCTGCATCCGAACCCCGCAGTCGGCGCACAGCATCGCGAGGTGAGCCGCAAGACGGTGCTTCTTGCTGAGAAGCTCGGCGTCCCGGTCGTGGTTGATTTTTCCGGTTGCCCCGGCGACTCGCCGAGGGCGACGGCGCCGAACTGGGTGACGTGCCCGTGGCCGCCCGACTATCTCGACGTATTGAAGTGGCAGTGGGATGAGGTGGTCACGCCTTACTGGAAGGAGCACGGCAAATTTGCCGCCGATCACGGTGTTCGGATTGCGATCGAGATGCATCCGGGCTTCGTGGCCTACTCGCCGGAGACGATGTTGCGGCTGCGGGCGATCGCGGGGCCTGCGGTCGGAGCGAATCTTGATCCGAGCCATCTGTTCTGGCAGAACATCGATCCCATCGCCGCGGTTCGCCGGCTGGGTGACGCCATCTTTTATGTCCACGCGAAGGACACGCAGTTGTATCCGGTGAATCTTTCGCTGACGGGCGTGCTCGACACCAAGCCTTACACGGACGAGCGCCATCGCAGTTGGATCTTCCGCACCTGCGGCTACGGCCACGGCGCCGAGTGGTGGAAGGAGTTCGTCTCGACGCTGCGCATGTACGGCTACGATAACGTGCTGTCCATCGAGCATGAAGATTCGCTGCTCTCTGCCGAGGAAGGCCTGACGAAAGCCGCGAACTTCCTCAATGAGCTGGTTGTGCGTGAGCAGCCGAGCGCGGCGTGGTGGGTGTAAGGCCTTCAGCAGAAATCCGGGGCATTTCTTATGACGAAACGCATTCGCACCGCAGTCATTGGCACAGGATTCATGGGGCGCGTTCACCTAGAGGCGCTCCGCCGCACGGAGAACGTCGAAGTGGCTGCGATTGCTGGTCGCAACGTGGCAGCGGCGGAGAAGCTGGGCTCGGCTTTCGGCGTTCCGTACCTGGCATCGGATGCGATCCTGCGCGATTCTTCCATCGAGGCCATCCACATCTGCACGCCGAACGCACAGCATTTTCCCATGGCGCAGGCGACGCTGCTGGCGGGCAAGCATGTGCTTTGCGAGAAGCCGCTGGCCACCAGTGTGGAAGAAGCGCAGGAACTCGCCGCCCTTGCCGCGCAAAAGGGATTACGCAACTGTGTCTGTCACAATTTGCGCTACTACCCCATGGTTCAGCAGATGCGCGCCATGCGCCAGGACGGCGATCTGGGCGAGATTCTCGTCGCGCAGGGTACATATTCGCAGGATTGGCTGCTGTATGACACGGACTGGAACTGGCGCGTGGATTCCAAAGCCGGAGGCCCGTCACGCTGCATGGCCGACATCGGCTCGCACTGGTTCGACATGGTGGAGCACCTGACCGGGCTGCGCGTCTCGTCGCTGTGCGCCGATCTGAACACGGTGCACAAGACGCGCAAGCAGCCGAAGGGGAGCGTGGAGACCTTCGCCAACAAACTGCTCTCCGCCGAGGAAGTGATCGAGACACCCATCGACACCGAGGATTTTGGCGCGGTGGTGTTCCGACTCGGAGATCGTGCGCGTGGCTCGATGACTGCGAGCCAGGTTTCAGCCGGGCGCAAAAACGGGCTTCGCATGGAGATGTACGGCACGAAGGCAGGCGTCGCGTGGGATCAGGAGCGGCCGGATGAGTTGTGGGTCGGGCATCGGAACAGCGCCAACTGCGTCATCGTGAAAGACCCGTCGCTGCTGAAACCGGCGGCGCGCAGTTTTGCCGATCTGCCGGGTGGCCACAGCGAGGGCTACGACGACACGTTTAAGCAGGTCTTTCGCCGTTTCTATGGATCGATTGCGGATGCCGGAGCGACGCCGGAGTATCCGCAGTTCATCGACGGGCTGCGGCAGATGGTGATCCTCGGCAGGGAACTGGAGAGCCATCGGACGCACAGTTGGGTTGACGTTCCTGCTATGTAAGTTGCGTAGCGGAGAACTTTGTTGTGAACCGGAAGTCGGAAGGAGCCGTTCTTGCTGATTCTCGCCGCGGTGGTTGCGATCTTTGTCTACGGCATGACTGCGGCCATGCTGGGGACGATCCTGCCGGATCTTTCCCGCCGATTCCAGCTCACACCACGGCAAAACGGCACGATTGCGTTCGCGCAGGCCATCGGCCTGATGGTGGCATCGCTGGGCGTTGGGCCGCTGCTGGATGACTTCGGGAAGAAAGCCGGTCTGATCATCGGTCTCGGCCTCATTGGACTCAGCCTGAACCTGTTGCCGAAAATCTCCGGCTATCGCAGCATCGTTTTTCTTCTGTTCCTGCTCGGATGCGGCGGCGGCATCGTTGTGACCGGCGCCAACGCGCTCACCAGCGACGTGGCGGAAGCGCACCGCGCCACGGCACTGAACCTGGTCAACATTTTCTTTGGGCTTGGCGGACTGGCTACGCCCTTCATTGCGGCGAATCTTTTCAAGCGCAACTGGGTGCGGCTTTGCTACACCGTCGCGGGGCTCACGCTGGTTGCTCTGCTGATTCAGGTTGCGGCACATATGCCGCCGCCGAGCGGCGCAGGGCGATTCATCTTTGCCGATGCGGGGCCGGTTCTCGGCAGGCCGATGCTGTTCCTGCTCGGGTTTCTGCTGTTCCTTTATGTCGGCTGCGAGGTCGATGTGTGGAACTGGCTGGTGCGTCACCTGGTGGAGCAGGGCGTTCCGGAATCCCGCGCCTTGAATATCCTCTCGCTCGGATTTGCGCTTGGCCTGCTGATCGGCCGCGCCGTGGTTTCGCCGATTCTCATCAGCGTGCCGCCGATCTACGTCACGCTGGCCGCTTCTGTAGCCATGACGGTTACAACCTTCCTGATGCTGCGGACCAGCAAACCGGGAACGGCCGCGGTGCTGGTTTTTCTCGCCGGCCTGTCGATGGCGCCGGTGTTTCCGACGACGCTTGCCATCGTGGCGGACGCCTTTCCGCGCATGACTTCAACGGCGATCGGGATCGTGATCACCTGCGGATGGGCGGGTCTGGCGGTCAGCTCCCATCTGATCGGCGCGATTGCCGGCGGAGATCCCAAACGCATTCGCAAGGCTCTGCTGGTGATTCCCGCGTCGGCAGTTCTGATGGTCCTGATCAATGTGGGCATTCTGGCCGCGGCGCGGTAGAGAGGCAGATCGGTATGGCAACCGCGGACGAGTTGTTCAACGACAGGCCGCTCTACTGGCAGGTTGCGCCGCCGGGTATGTCTCCAACCGTTTTCGCGCTCACCGCATCGGGAGGAAACCAGAACTCGGCCCCTCCGCCTGGCTCGTCGAAGGCGGGAGCGACCACGCCCATGTAGCCTCGCACCCCGCTCCTCACCGCGTCGGCATAGGCGATGCAGGAAGGTGTGTCGGTGAGGGCGAGCTTGGCCCGAATCTCATCCGGGGTCATCAGCTTTCCGTTGTTGCTGACTGTCGCCAGGGTCGTCCACCAGGAACCGCTGCGCGCCGCCACGGCCCTTGTCGAGACTCTCACCAGGCGGCTCTGGCCAGTAAAGGACTTGCTGAATGCATCGGACACAATAAAGGTGACGACTTCTGTTCCGGGCAGAAAGGCTGGGTACAGTACGCCATCCATCTCCCAGTTCATCAGTCGCGCCGACTTCAGTTCGACATCGGTCTCATCGCTGGCCAGCAGCTGATCGTAGAGGGGACAAATCGGCGATGTATAACTGGTCGTCCCGCTTGTTCTGATCTCCGGATCGGAGAGACATCCGGGAATGACCGGCCAAGGCCAGCTCCCCTGGACTGGTGCAGCGGATTGAGCCACCGCCGATACGAGCCCGGCCGAGCATCCGAGCCCTGCTAACACAAACGCCGCCTTCAGGAAGAAGGGTGCTTTCATCGTTCTCGACGCCGTCGGCGAGATCGGGTCATTGTATGCCGCTGTCAATCAGGGCGGCAAGAAGCCGGACCGGTTATGCAAGCCGATGAGGTGACCCGGGGCTCACGCCTGCTTCATCCAGTCCGCATCCACCTTGAGCGCATCCATGGCCGGCATATCGGTGAACGCTTCCTGCTCCACGAAGATGTGCTGGATGCGGGCTTTCTTCGCTGCGGCAAAGATGCTCTTGTAGTCGATGCTGCCACGCCCCATCTCGGTCGAGACGGGGTCCATGCCCGGTTTCCAGCCTTCGAGTTTGAACTCCTTGACGTGCAGCATGACGTAGCGGTCCGGGTAGCGCGTCAGATAATCCTCGGGCTTGTGGCCGCCGATCACGACCCAGCCGCAGTCCATTTCCATGTCGACCAGTTGCCGGTCGGTTTGCTGCAACAGCAGGTCGTAGGGCAGGAAGCCGTCGTGCTCGTGAAACTCGGCGTAGTGGTTGTGATAGCCAAATTTCATTCCCTCCGCCCGCACGCGTTTGCCCATTGCGTTGAGCTGGTCGGCGTCCCACTTCCAGTCGTCGGCGCTCATCGTTTCGAGACCCGCCGCCCAGCTCAGGCCTTTCGCTTTCGCGGAGTCGCGCTGCATGGGCGATGAGCAGACGATGTATTCGAGACCGAGCTCGCGGCCGAAGCGGAGGATTTCGTCGGATGTCTGCAGCAACAGTGGCAGCGCGTAGTGAGCGCTGACGCAGCGAAGGCCGGCCTGCGCCATGGCCTGCTTCACATCCGCCGCCGTGTGACCGAAGAATCCGGCCCCCTCGCACTCACGGTATCCCATGGCGCCCAGCTGATTCAGCGTGTCCTGGAAGGTCTTCGGCAGAAACTCCCGCACCGAGTACAGCTGCAATCCCACCGGCAGACCGAGCGCGCTGGCCCATAATCTCTCGGTACCCAGCATCGCCGCACACGCCGCCGCACCCGCAACAAATTCTCTTCGCGAAACTGCTCTCATTTCTTCTCCTGCGGCGCAACTTGCCCGCGCTGTTGCTATCTGCCGACGTGGAAGCTGACCAGCGCCGCACTTCCCGCCGGCAGCTCGATGGCTGCAGTCCCGTCGTGTACCGCCAGAGTTTCCTCGTGCGCCGCCTGCCACGTGCCGCTGGCGCCCACGGGGTTCGCGCCCAGGGTTACGTCCTGCGTGTCGTCGAGACGAGGCGCTGTGAGCCGCAGGGCGCGCGCATGCTCGACCGGTTCGCCGCAATCGATGGTCAGATGAACGCCCCGGTCCGCCTCTTTGTTGAAGATGACGGCCCGCACGGTTCGGGATACTTCGGCCGTGTCGTTCAGCACGCCGTACGCCGTGAGCAGCGGCGCAGCCTGCTGATTGTCGAGCGACGCATCGATCAGGTGCCCGGGACCGGCTTCGGCAAAGAGAAGCATGCCGTAGTAGATGGGACGCGCCGTAAAGCCGCTGGCCACGGTTCCGGCAATCGGCGTGTACCAGCCGTACCCGCCGCCGTGGAAGTTGATGCCGACGCCGCCGGCCGTTGCGAGCTGATACATCAGGTCCGCGCCCCACAGTGCCGATGCGAAGGTGTCGCTCACGCCGCGCTTGCCGCCACGGTAGCAGGAATTCGTCTCCGCGAGTCGGAAAGGCAGACCGGAGTCCTGCTTCGTTTGCGCCATGCCCTCGAACTCGCGCGCCAGAGCAGGACTCGGCCGCAGGAGCCGTTCGATGGTCATGGAAGGATCGGTCGGCGGACCCTCCGCATAGTAGTGCTGCGACAGGAAAGCTGCTTCGTCCTTGAACTGCTTCGCGAACGGCACCAGCCATTCGTTGTTGAAGGCGGTGTCGGGTCCAGCGAAGGGAGCATGCGGCACTTTCTGACGGATCACGTCGTGGAAGTGTTGCCACTCCTTCGCGAACTGTGCGAAGTCGTAGTCGGAGTTGCGCAGGGTGTTGCGATAGAAGAGGTCCGGCTCATTGCAGAGCTGGAAGCCGATCAGCTTGTCGCCCATGGTGCGCATCACGAAGTCGGCTTCCGCTGCTGCGGTTTCGGCTGTGCCGGTGCCCATGTTCAGTCCGTAAATCAGCTTCCAGCCCGTGGCGTCGATGAAGCCGCGCAGATTGCGGACCGCCTGAGGCGTGGTCTTCGTTTGTTTTGCCGGCCCCTGGTGCAGGTCCACGCGGAGAGCTTGTTGCAGTACGTTGGCCTGATCTTCCTCGCGCTCTGCTGCGCCGGTCTGCGCAGCCGGTTCAGGCGACCAGTGGGCGTATTCGCTGCTGTTGCCGCCGACGCGCAGCACGCCGGATTTTCCCAGGCGCCGGATGAAGCCGACCAGCTCGGTGTTGTCGGGGGAGAAGAAATCGGGATCGCTCAACTGCGAGGTTTCGTAACTCAGCCCGGTAAAATCGGCGGGAATCGCATTACCGCGCTTGTGCGGATCCAGTTTCAGGCGCAGTGAAACGGGCGACGCCGTCTGCGCAAAACCCCTGTGCCCGCAAAGCGCCGCACCCGAAGCGAGCGCAGAGTTCCTGAGAAAGGCCCTTCGATCCATGGCCGCCATTCGACCACAGCGCGGACCAGGCCGCAACAGGCTCGGCTCTCCCGTGCCGCGGAAGCCATGCGCAAGCTCAGCCTGTTGAGGATGAGTGATTCTCCGGTCCGACGAAGACAGGTTCAGGCTCCAGGGGAATACCGAATTGCGACTCCACCGAGCCAGCGATGCGATCGCGGAGCGCTATGACGTCACCGGCCGTGGCCCCGCCGCGGTTCATCAGCGCCAGCGTGTGGCGGCTGGATATGCCAGCTGCTCCGAGCGTGAATCCCTTCTGAAAACCCGCATGTTCCACCAGCCATGCTGCCGGGATCTTGACGAAGCCCGGATGCGCGGCAAAGCAGGGAACCGGCCCGGATTGGCGGGCGGCAATTTCGTCGTACTGGGCCTGGGGGACGATGGGATTCTTAAAGAAACTTCCAGCGCTGCGGCAATCCGGATCGCCTTCCACCAGCAACATGCCTTTGCGATGACGGATCTCGCGCACGACTGCGGCGGTTTCTGCCAGGGTTGGCGCTTCATCTCGATCCTGGAAGAAACGCTTGAGGTCCGGATACTGCAGGACAGGGAGCGCCTCAGCCCGCAGCTTGTAGTCCACGCGGGTCACGATGAAGCGCTCGCGTTGGGTCGAATTGAAGATGCTGCGGCGGTAGGAGAAGCCACAGTCAGCAGCCGGCAATTCGGAGAAGTTGAGATTGTTGCGCTCCAGAACGCGGACCGACACGATCGTCTCGGCGACCTCCTGGCCGTAGGCGCCGACATTTTGGACGGGGGTTCCACCCACGGTTCCGGGAATTCCGGCGAGGCACTCGATGCCGCCATAGCCTCTTGCAATGGCGTGCGAGACGAACCGATCCCAGTTTTCACCCGCTGCGACGCGGAAGAGATTGCCTTCCTGCTGGATTCCCCGGAGTGCGATGTGCAGGACGAGCCCGGGGAAGCCTTCGTCCGATATAAGCAGATTGCTGCCGCCACCCAGGACGAAAAGGGGAACGGCTTTTTCGCGGGCAAAGCGCACGGCCTCGACGACCGATCCCTCGTCGGCCGCTTCCACAAACCATCGCGCGGGTCCCCCGATGCCGAAGGTCGTATACGGGGCGAGCGGTACGTATTCCTGCAGGAGCATCTTAGAGAGATATATCAGTCATTCGCCGCTTTGGAGCGGCGATTGGCAGGGTCATCCTGAGCCAGGGCTGGCGCGCATGCGCCAGTCAGTCGAAGGAAGGTGGCACTGCCCCCACACGGCCCGTACAATGGAACTCAGATCGTTACGCTTTGCACCAAAGGAGAACCGCCGAATGTATCCCGAAATCATGCTCATCCCCATGCGCGAGGAACTGACCCGCGCGGGCATTGAGGAGGCGCGCACGGCCGAGGCCGTTGACGCCGCAGTTGCCAGCCCTGGCACCACCATGGTGGTGGTGAATTCCGTTTGCGGCTGCGCGGCCGGCAAGATGCGCCCGGGCGTACGCCTGGCGCTGCGCAACTCCGTCGTTCCGGATCGTTCGGTTACCGTGTTCGCGGGGCAGGACCGCGAGGCGACCGAGCGGGCTCGGTCTTATTTTGAAGGCAATCCGCCCACCTCGCCCGCCGTGGCGATCTTTCGGGATGGCAAGCTGGTGTACCTGATGCAACGGTTCATCATCGAGAACAGCGCGCCCCAGGCGATCGCCGATGAGTTGTCGCGCGCCTTCAATGAGCTGTGCGCGAAGCAGGCTGTCTAAGGTTTCGTGACCACGTTAAAAGGCTGCGCGTGGAGCGCAGCCTTTCGTGTTTCAGAGGACATTCAGAAGGTCAGCTGCCCGGAGCGAAGACGGTGCCGGCGCTGACGAGCTCTTCGTCGGATTCGCGGTAGAGGCTGACCAGGTTGCGTCCTTCTCGCTTGGAGCGGTACAGGGCCTCGTCGGCGCGGAGCAGGAATTCGGTCGCAGTGTCCTTCGGCAGGCTTACCGCGACGCCGATGCTGGCCGTCAGACTCACGCTGCCGGGCAATCCGGCGAGACCGGCAATCTGGGTACGGATGCGCTCGGCCGCGATCATCGACTCCGTCACGCCGGCATTGCGCAGCAGCACCACGAATTCCTCGCCACCATAGCGCGCCAGCACATCGGAGGGCCGGGTACCATCGCGCAGGACTATGGCGATGCGGCGCAGAACATCGTCGCCCGCGAAATGGCCGAGCGAATCATTGACCTGCTTGAAGTAGTCCAGGTCGATGAGCATGATGCCCAGGGCATTTCCGCTGCGGTCGCTGCGCATCAGATCGCGGCGCAGGATCTCCTCGAAGGCGCGGCGGTTCAGCAGGCTGGTGAGGGAGTCTGTTTGCGCCATTTTGTGGAGCGCCTGCCGGTGCACGGTCAGCGCCAGCCACAGCAGCCCGATCACGATGGCCAGGGCGAGGACCATCGAGAGATAGCTGAACCCTACGTTGATCAGATCGGGATGAACGAAGTTCATCTGGCTGGGGGGCAGGCGGAACTCGAAGAGGCACCACGCTCCCTGCAGGCAGGCGGCAAGAATCAGCAGCCAGGCGCAGGCGCGCGCCGCCTGGCGGGTTTCAGGATCGTGATGGTTGCGGAAGAGCCTAACCGACGTGGTGAGAAAGATAGCGCCGAGAACGACAGCATGGATCATCAGGCGCGCCAGGACCTGGTCGTTGGCGAAGGTGAACCAGATAAAGACTGGCAGGGCGACGATCAGAATGCCCGCGGGCCAGGGAAACAGGTGGGAAGCGGCTTCCAGAATGTCCGATGCGGCGAGATAGAGAAAGATGCCGCCTGTAAACAGCAGGAAATTAGCCAGCACGAGGCTCAGCAGCGCCGGCGTCCAGGGACGCAGTCCCATCAGCAGAACGCCGAATAACGCGGACACGATGAACCAGGAGAGTTGACGGCTGCCACGGAGGTCGGGAGTGCTGCGGCGGACGCCCCGAAAGCCGACCAGCATGAGCAGGAGAGCAGCCGCATAACCGCACATTAAGAAAGGCGTATACATGGGTGCTACGTTCAACACCTCCACCTACCGGCCTGCTCGGCACACCAACGGGCTCGAGCACAACGTCCAGGTCAGCAACGGGCCAACATCACCGGGGTAATTTGGTGCATTCAGGATGGCACACCGCTACATCCAAAGTCACCACAAAAACGTGACTGGGAACCCCTTGGCACATGGCTATTCTGTGTCAGAAGAGATACCCCATTCAGTATCCCCACCCTCGCCATCGACCCAATGAGTCGCGGATCGAAACATCGTGTCGTTCTCGTTTCCGGGCCACCCGGCTCGGGCAAGACCACGCTCGCCCGTCCGCTGGCAGAGCGGCTGGGCTTCGCTCTGCTGACCAAGGACGACATCAAGGAGAGCCTTTACACGGCGATGCACGGTGCGCCGGGCGACGTTGAATTTTCGCGCCGCATCGGCTCGGCCGCCATGGAGGTTCTGTGGTCGCTCGCGCCCCATTGTCCGGCCGTCGTGCTGGAGGCGAATTTCCGGACGAAGAGCGACTGCGAGCGGGAGCAGGTGGCGGGGCTGCTGGCGGGCGGGGCGCAGATGGTGGAGGTCTATTGCCGCTTGCCGCGTGAGGAGGCCTCGCGCCGCTTTGCCCAACGGGCGCGCGAGGTGAGGCACCATCCGGCGCACGCGCTGGCGGAGATGGCGCCGGAGCGGATGATGGAATATGAAGAGCCGTTCGCCCTCAGTTCGGTCATCGAAGTCGACACCCAGAAGGCCGTGGATATGGCAGAGCTCGTGGCACGGATCGAAACACGCTGGGAATAGCGATACCGGTCGGTGCGCGGGGAGTCGGCGCGCCCATTTAGAATGGTGCTTTGCACTCACTCATTCCTCGCAGGGTCTCCCACTGAACGGGAAGCACCTGCACAAAGGCATATTCGTAAGCATGCATCGCTGGTCGAAGCTCTTTATCCCCACCCTGCGCGAAGCTCCCGCAGACGCCGAAGTTGCCAGTCATAAATTCCTGGTTCGCGCCGGGTACATCCGCCAGCTCGGCGCCGGCATTTACTCCTATCTGTTCCTCGGGCAGCGGTCCATCAACCGCATCATCGGGATCGTCCGCGAGGAGATGGATCGCATCGGCGAGGAATTTCTGCTGCCCACGATCCACCCCGCCGACCTGTGGCGGGAGTCCGGCCGCTGGACCATCATGGGCGACAACATGTTCCGGCTGAAGGACCGCAAGGGCGCCGACCTGTGCCTGGGCATGACCCATGAAGAGGTGATGACGGACATCGCGCGCAACGAGCTGCGCAGCTACAAGCAGCTGCCCCAGACCTGGTACCAGATCCAGACGAAGTTTCGCGATGAGCCTCGGCCGCGATCGGGGCTGCTGCGCGTTCGGCAGTTCATCATGAAGGACAGCTACTCGTTCGACCTCGACGAGGCCGGTCTGGACAAGAGCTACCTGCAGCACGACGCGGCGTACCGCGCGATCTTCACCCGCTGCGGACTGAAGTTTGTCGTTGTCGAAGCCGATTCGGGCGCCATGGGCGGCTCCCAGTCCCAGGAATTCATGGTCTACACGAACGCGGGCGAAGACCTGATCGCCAGCTGCGCCGCGTGCGGCTACGCGGCCAACATGGAGAAGGCGACCTCGCGGCTGGGTCCGGTGAAGGAGATGGAGGCGACCGGCGACGGCAAGCCGGAGCTGGTATCGACGCCGGGCCAGGCCGCGATCGCCGAAGTGACGAAGTTCTTCAACATCGAAGCCAGCTCCGACATCAAGACCGTCGCCTACATGGCGAAGATACCCGTGGCCGGCAAGGGCGACAAAAAGGAATCGCTGCAGGCGGAGTCTCCCGTAATCGCCTTCCTCCGCGGCGATCACTTCGTGAACGAGACGAAGCTGTTGGCGGTGGTGGGCGCGACCGAAGTGCGTCCCATGGTGCCCGAAGAGCTAGATCGGTGGTTCCACGGGCCGGCGGGATACCTGGGGCCGATTGGGCTCGAACCGGCGGCGAAGATCAACGATGGCAAGGCGAACGTCGTCCTCGATCCCGGCCTCGAGAACCGCAGGAACCTCGTCTGCGGCGCGAACAAGCTCGACTATCACTACCGCAATGTCGTGCCGGGGCGTGATTTCCAGTGGACCGTCATCGCCGATATTCGCAACGCTGTCGAAGGCGAGGGCTGCCCCCAGTGTGGCGCGCCGCTGAGGATCGCAAAAGCCGTGGAGGTGGGACACATCTTTAAGCTCGGCGACCGCTACACGAGCAAGATGGGCTCGCGGGTACTCGACGCCAACGGCAAGGAAGTGACGCCGATCATGGGCTGCTACGGCATCGGGATCGAGCGGATCCTGACGGCCGCGGTGGAGCAGGGCAACGATGCCAACGGCTTCTGGCTGCCGCGCTCCATCGCGCCCTTCGACGTGGTCGTCACCATCACCAACGTCGCCGACCCCGCGCTCAAAGCCACAGGCGAGAAAATTGCATCTGACCTTGAGGCCGCCGGGTTCGATGTGCTGCTCGACGACCGGGACGACCGTGCGGGGGTCAAGTTCAAGGATGCAGACCTCGTTGGTATCCCTTATCGGGTGACGGTAGGCAAGAAGGCTGCCGAAGGCAAGGTCGAGCTGGTGACGCGCGCCACGGCGTCGGGTGTGGACGTCGCCCTCGCGGACCTCGTTCGCGAACTGAGCCTCGTCGCCCCGGTACACTAGAAGGGGAGGCGTACCCGCTGTCGTTGTTGCCGAAAATGCGTGTCAGCCGGCCCACGGCGTGTCACCCGCGACACGACGAATCGGAGCGGAATGCTACGAAGGTGCTTGTTTTCAACGCATCCAGGATGGCACTGCGTGTGCACAAGTTCGGCGTGGAACCTGACGACGAGCCGCGAAGCGGTTCTGGCTCGTCTGAACAGGCAGGGAAGGCGAATCGATCTTTATGGCAGTAAAAGTTAAAGTCCCCCGGGTGGCGGTTCGGATCACCGCAAAGAAAGCGCTCATTGTGGCGGGGATGTTCTTCGGTGTGGCGGCCGTGCTGGGCGGACTGGTCTTCACCTTCTACTGGAACAAGTACGGGCACATTGTCGACGAGCGCCTGAAGCAGCCGCTTTTCGCGCAGACCGCAAAAATCTACGCCGCTCCCGCGGAAATTCGGCCGGGCCAGAAGCTGACCGCGACCGATGTCGTGCAGCAGCTGCAGGAGGCGGGCTACTCCCTCGATGGCCAGGGTGCTGCTTCGGCCATGGGGACCTACGCGGTCAATGCGCACGCCATCACTATCCATCCCGGCCCGCAGTCGTACCACTCCCAGGACGGGGCGACGATCAGCTTTTCCGATAACGATGTCGACGAGATCACCGGCGACAACGGGCAGCAGCTCGCTGCGTATGAGCTGGAGCCGCTGCTCATCACCGGGCTTTCCGACGAGAATCGCGCCAAGCGGCGGCTGGTGACCTACGAGGAGCTGCCAAAGTATCTCGTTCCCGCTGTGACTTCGATCGAAGACCGGCATTTTTTCCAGCACGGCGGAGTGGATTACTTCCGGCTAATCGGCGCCGGAATCGACGATCTGCGGCGCGCTCATTACAGCCAGGGCGGATCCACGTTGACTATGCAGCTGGCGCGCGGCTTTTTTCTCACACCCGAAAAGCACATCAAACGCAAGCTGATCGAGATCATCATCACCTTCCAGCTGGAGCACCGGTTTACGAAGCAGCAGATCTTTCAGATGTATGCCAACCAGGTTCCGCTCGGCCAGCGCGGCAGCTTCTCTATCGATGGCTTCGGCGAAGCCGCCCAGGCCTACTACGGCAAGGACGTGCGCCAGCTCGATCTGCCGGAGTGCGCGCTGCTGGCGGGCATTATTCAGAGTCCCAGCCGGCTGAATCCCTTCCGCCATCCGGAGCGCGCCATCGAGCGCCGCAACGTCGTGCTCGACGCCATGGTGGAGACCGGCGACATCACCAAACAGCAGGCGGAGCAGGCCAAAGCCGCGCCCCTCAGTCTTGATCCCGGTGCGTTCGATTCCGGTGAGGCGCCATACTTTGTCGACCTCGTCCGCGACCAGCTCATCCAGCGGCTCGGCGACGCCGATTACAACGAGCAGGGTCTGCGGATTTACACCTCGCTGGATCCGCAGCTGCAGCAAATTGCCCAGGATGCCGTGGCCGCGGGCATGAAGCATGTCGATGAACTGGTGCAGCAGCGTCGCGAGCATCTGGTGCGTGCGGCCCTTAAAGCCGGCACGGCGCCGCCGCCGGCGGAGTCACCCCAGGTCGCGCTGATCGCCCTCAATCCGCACACCGGCCAGGTGCTCGCGCTCGTGGGTGGCCGCAACTACGGCATCAGCCAGTTCGACCACGCTGTTTCGCACCGGCCCACCGGATCCATCTTCAAGCCGTTCGTCTACGCGGCGGCTTTCAACACCGCGCTCGCCGGAACGCCGCTCACCAATGCCGACGGCGCCAGCGCGGTCTTCACACCGGTCACCGTCCTGCACGACGAGCAGACTACGTTTAGCTTCGACAACCAGGACTACACACCGCGCGACTTCGACAACAAGTATTACGGCGATATCACCGCTACCGAGGCGCTGTACCGCTCCCTCAACAACCCCACCATCGCGCTGGCGCAGATGGTCGGTTTCGACAACGTCGCCGCACTGGCTCGCGATGCCGGCATCAAATCCGCGCGGGGCACGCCGGCGATGGCGATTGGCGCCTACGATGCGACGCCGCTGGAGATGGCCGGTGCGTATACGGTCTTTGCCAACGACGGGGTGCACATCGATCCATGGATGCTGGCTTCGGTGCGCTCGCCCAACGGCGACGTCCTCGCGGATTACTCGCCGCAGTTGAAGCCAGTGCTCGATCCGCGCGCGGCGTTCCTCACCGTGAGCATGATGGAGCAGGTGCTGAACAATCCGCACGGCACCGGCGCGGGCGTTCGCAACATGGGCTTCACTTCGCCGGCGGCAGGCAAAACCGGAACGTCGCACGACGCCTGGTACGCGGGATTCACGAGCAATCTGCTGTGCATCGTCTGGATCGGCAACGACGACTACACCGACATCAAGACCGAGCTGGGTGTCATCAATGCGGAGGGCGCGAAGGCCGCCGGACCCATCTGGGCTGACTTCATGAAAAACGCGGTGAAGTTGCCGGAATATTCAGATACAAAAGACTTTATTCCTCCGGCTGGAGTCGTTCAGGTCAGTCTGGACAATGCCACGAACCTCCTGGCCGACGCGACTTGTCCGCAGGACTACACCGCCGCCTTCCTCGAAGGGACGCAGCCGACCGACACCTGCGACCACTCGATGGGCGACCAGCGCAACCTCTTCCAGAAGATCTTCGGCCTGGGCCAGCGACCGGTGACCCAGGCGCCTCCACCGCAACAGCAGGCGAAACCGGTTCTGCCACCGACGCAGGCCAAGCCTGCGCAGCCGGCCGTTGCGCAGAATCCGGGCGATCAGCAGAACCCGGACGACAAGAAGAAGAAGAAGCCCGGCTTCTGGGGACGTCTGTTCGGCAAGAAGGACGACAGTCAGCAGCAAAATCCGAACCCGAACCCGCCGCAATGAAATTCAGCGTCGCCACACACAAGAAGCGCGCGATCGTCGATATTACGGAGCAGGTCGAGAGCCAGCTGACGGACGCGAGCGGAATTTGCTGCCTCAATGTCCTGCACACGACGGCGGCGCTTACGACGGCGGATCTGGATCCGGGCACCGATCTTGACATGCTTGACGCGTTTGAGGCGATGATGCCGAAGTTGCCCTATCGGCATCCGCATAACCCGGAGCACGTGCCCGATCACATCCTGTCTTCCCTCATTGGAACGGCGCTGACGCTGCCGGTCGAATCCGGATCGTTGGTGCTCGGTACCTGGCAGAGGGTGATCCTGGTCGAGCTGGACGGTCCGCGCAAGAGAGAACTGACGCTGACATTCCTCAAGAGCAGCTAGTCGCCCGGTCGGTTTAACGTTGACCGCCAACCACTGACCGCTCGCTTAGATCTTTACCGGCATGGTCGGATCGCCCGGCGTGGTGGGGTTGCTCTCGGCGCGCACCGCCGCTTCCGCCGCCTGGAAGCCGATCTTCGAGTGGGTGCCGTCGCAGAACGGCTTGTTCACCGACGCGCCGCAGCGGCACAGCGAGAAGGCAGGCTTGCCGGTCAGGTCCCACTCTTTGCCCTCGTGGTCCACCAGCGTCACCGGACCTTCCACTCGGTAGGGCCCGTTGGGCCGGACCGTGATCTTCACATCAGCCATTGCATTCTCCTGGAGATGAAATGTTCGCACTCTCAGTCTATCGTTGATGCGCTCCCGGTCAGGATTGCCCGCTCCGTTCTAACCTGCAGGACGCCCGGCCTCAGGCGACGGGCGCGGCCTGCACGGTGGCCGGAATAGTTGTGGCCTCGGCACTCTTCCGCCTTGCAGCGAAGAGATACCACACCAGCCACGCCACCGCGGGCCACAGGAACCACTTCGATCCCAGGCCGATGGTCGCCCAAAACGGCTGCAGCTGAACCACGATGAACAGAGCCGCCAGAGCTGCCACGGCCGCGCGCGAGGAGCTGTGCCACGCGCCGTACATCAGCGCGGGCAGCGCCAGAGACTGATCGTAGATCCAGCAGTAGGGCGCGACCACAATCGAGACGAGCATCAGGAGGCTGCCGTTCTCGAGCCAATCCCAGGTGTGCCGCCGGGGCCAGTAATACCTCAGCGCCCAGATCCCGCCCAATGCGCTCGGCACGAACACCAGCCATTTCGCCGTTGGGTTCACCAGCTGTCGCAGCTCGACGCTGAGGCAGGGGATGAACTCATCCGCAATGCCGGAGGCGTGCGCCCAGTGCGCGTATTGGGAGAAAGCTGCAGGATCGATGAGCCAGGTGAGCGCGCAGCTGGCTGCAAGCGCCGCGAGGGCTCCGAGCAGGATGCGATAACTGCGCGTCACTACGATCCACACCAGCAGAATGAGCCCGAAGGGGAGGAACAGATGTGGCTTGAGCGTGCAGAACCACAGGGCGGCGCCGGCCAGGAAGGGCCGCGTGCGATGCAGGCGCAGAAAGAGCACCAGACCCAGCAGCAGGAAGATCGAGGTCTGGCCCATGATCACGCATTGCAGCGCGGGCGGGAACGAGTAGCCGAGCCATTCGAGGTAGGTGCCTGGCCTGCCGAACATCTTCCACAGGATGCGAACGCAGGCGGCGAGAATGGCGGCCATCAGCAGCGACCACGGGAGGGCTCCGATGCGCGGCGCCACAAACCCCAGCGGTAGCGCCAGCGGCAGCGCCCACGGCGGATTGCGCATGTAGTAGGAGCCGGGCTTTCCGTCGAAACCGGCAAAGCGCTCGAGCTGCCCCATGGCGACCGGGTCGTAGGGGTTGGCATGATGGATGAGCTGATAGCCGGTCGACCAGTAGACGACGTAGTCGCGACCCCCGGCTAAACGGCCGACCAGGGGCATGACGGCGAGGAACAACGTCGTCAGCGTTAGAGTGACGACGCACGCGAGGATCACCATCGCATCAGCGAAGTCGGTGTGCCGTTTTGCGGGGAGCGATTGGGTGGCAGCGGCCATCAGATCAATTCTAGGAAGTGCGTAGCCTTCCGGCGATGCCACCTTCCGGCCATGCGCGGGTGGCGCGTTCTCGGGATGCTGGGCTTCGGGGACGGATTATGCCGTTGTTGGAGCGTACGCAGCCACCGGTGCGGCATCATGCTGCGTCGTTCGGCGCGCCAGAACGTACCACGCCAGCCATGCCGGAGCCTGCCACAGCCAGGAATAGAAGAAGGTCGTAGGGCCAAAATGGAACCAGGGGACAATCTCGACCAGCAGATACAGCGCTGCGACGGTGGCGAGCATCCGGCGCGAATTTGTGCGCGAGGCGGCATACAGCACGGCGGGAAGAGCGAGGCTCTGATCGAAGAAGAAACAATACGGCGCGGCGACAATCGAGACGAGCATGAGCAGGCTGCCGTGCTCAATCCAGTCCCAACTCTTCCGTCGCGGCCAGAAATACGCGAGAGCCCAGGTGCTGGCGAGGATGGCGGGCACAAACACGAGCCACTGCGCGCCGGGGTCAATGAGCCGGCGCAGCAGCACGCCAAAGCAGGGAACCGGTTGCTCCGAAATGCCTGAGGAATGCGCCCATTGCCAGTACTGGGAGAACGCGGCGGGGTCGATCCAGAGGGCCCCGAGACAAGTGACCACAGCGGCGGTCGCAGCGCCGAGGACGATTCTGCAACTGCGTGTGATGACGATCCACACCAGCAAAATGAGCCCGAAGGGAAGAAACAGATGCGGCTTGAGGGTGCAAAGCCAGAGCGCCGCGCCAGCCCAGAGGGGCTGCGTCCTGTACAGGCGGAGGAACACCACCAGGCCCAGCAGGACGAACAGCGATGTTTGTCCCACCACCACGCATTGCAGCGCGGGAGGAAAGGCGCAGCCGAGGAGTCGCAGCTGCCATCCTGAAAGGCCGAGCACAGGCTGGAGGAGCTGAACGGAAAGAATCAGCAGGGCTAGCATCAGCAGCGACCACGGCAGCACCGCGACCCGTGCGCTTACATATCCCAGCGGAAACACGAGCGGCAGAGCCCAGGGCGGATTGCGCATGTAGTAGGAGCCCTGGCCGGTGTAGCCGGCGGTCCGTTCCAGGCTACCCATCACGCTCGGGTCATAAGGATTGGCATGATGCGCCAGCTGTTGGCCGGTGGCCCAGTACGAGGCAAAGTCGCAGGAGTTGGGAAGGCCGCCCTTCTGCACCAGGACTGCAAGAAGCAGAGCGGTGACGACCAGGACAAATCCGCACGCGACGCCGATCGTCAGGTCGGCGAAGTCGGAGGTTTGGGTCTTGCCCGGAAGCTGGGCTGCGGCTGCCATCGCGCCCATTCTAGTGACGCTGGACGGCTATGCTGAATCCCTCTTTCGGATACAGTTGGGTACGAAGGAATCCAATTCATTCACAGGAGACGCGAAGCGCCTACGCCTGGGCAGCCTGTCCTGAGGTGAGCGACGAGAGCCGAAAGAGCCAGTCCCATGATCGGCGGACCGGCGATCATGTCAGCACTTGCGGCACTTGGCCAGAATTGCTTTGTGCAGCCGTTCGCGCAGATCGTCGGGGAGCTCATACAGCTCGTGGCTGCGGTAAATCTGGATGGTTTTGCGCGTGGTACTGAGCGTGATCTCGCAGTGCTCGCATTCGCGCAGGTGTTGCTCGAGGTCGGCGCGCAGCGGAATCGCCGCATCCTGATCGAGCATGTCATCGAGCTGGGCCAAAAATTCCGTGCACGTCACTTCTCACCCGCCTGGGCCTGGGCCTGTTTGGGCTGACCACGCTTAAAGTAGCGGCTCAGCCGTTCGCGCAGCTGCAGCCGAGCCCGCAACAGCCGCGATTTCACCGCCGGGATGCTCAGTCCGAGCGTCTCGGCGGTCTCCTCGGTCGAAAGTCCTTCGACGTCTCTCAACACAAACACCACCCGGAAGCCTGGTGGCAGCCCCTGAATCGTTCTGCGCAGGATGTCCGCCATCTCCGATTGTCCATACATCGCCTCCGGGTCCGGGCTCCAGTCGGCCAGGTCGCGGGGCATCGAGCCTTCTTCGGTCTCCACGTCTTCATCGATGGAAACCATCCTGCCCGTGCGGCGCTTCCTGAGTCGCATCAGCGCTTCGTTGACCGCGATGCGCACCAGCCAGGTGTAGAACTTCGAATTCCCCTGGAACTGATTGAGCTTCTCGTACGCCTTCAGGAACGCATCCTGGACGACGTCTTCGGCGTCTTCGCGGTTCTGGACGATATGGTTCGCGATGCGAAAAACCTGGCGATCGTACTGCTTCACCAGCTTCTCGTACGCCGCCATATCGCCCTGGCGCGCCCGCTCGACAAGCAGCACGTCGGGATGAACTTCAGGCGTCCCTTGTGTTTGGATGGAGGAAGACATGAATGGCTTCAGAATTTGGACAGCAACGGACAACGGGACCTTCCTCCATAGTAAACGGCGCAGGGCAAGCCGATCAAAGACAAGACCGGCACTCCTCGGCGCTCTGGGGTTCCTTCTTTCGATGAGCGGCTGCGGAAAGAAGACTCCGACTTTCTCCGGGCCGCCGGATACGGTTCGCCAGATCATCATGAAGAAATGGGAGATCGTCCCGAATCGGCTTGAAATCCCTCAGGGCGCGCGCGTTGAGTTGGTGGTGAGTTCGACGGACGTCGAACACGAGCTCGCGGTTTCGGGGTTGGGCATTAACGAGCCGGTGCAGCCGGAGCATCCGGCGGTGATTCGTTTCCTTGCACAGACTCCGGGGACCTACCTGATGCACTGCAGCATCGCCTGCGGCCGCGGCCACGACAAGATGATCGGAGAGATTGTGATTACGGCCACTGTGGGCCAGTAGCGATGGCCCCTGGTGAGACTTATTCGTGTCGAAGCGCCTTCATGGGATTGACGCCGGCCGCTCGTCGCGCCGGGATCCAGCTGGCGCCGAGCGCCACCAGAATCAGCAGCGCGGCCGATCCGGCGAACGTGAGCGGGTCCCAGGGCCTCAAGCCGTAAAGCATCGCAGCAATCAGGCGGGCCAGAGCCAGTGCCCCCGCGAGGCCTGCCGCAACACCCATTGCGACCAGCCATGATGCCTCAACCAACACCATCTGCAGCACCCGTCCCGGCTGTGCTCCCAGAGCCATGCGGATGCCAATCTCGTTCGTGCGCCGCGAAACCGAATACGCCATGGTGCCGTAGATTCCGATCGACGCCAGCACCAGGGCGAGAACGCCGAACCCGCTGGTCAGATTCGCGAAAATCCGTTCCTTTTGCAGGCTTGCCGCAATCTGCTCGTCCTGAGTGCGGACATCCAGCAGGGGCAGATTGCTGTCGACCGTAGCCATTGCGTGGCGCACGGCAGGGAGGATAGCGGCGGTGCCCGCCCTGGTCTTCACCACGAATGTCACCCCGCCAATGCCATTTGTCTCCTGCCGCCAGGGAAGAAAGAACAATGGCTCGGGATTCGTGCGTACGCTGTCGTATTTCGCGTCGCCGCACACGCCGACGATCTCCACGGTGTAGGGCTGGCGAAATCCGACTTCGAAGGTCCGGCCGACGGGGTTCAGGCCCGGATAGTACTTTTTCGCGAAGCTCTCATTGACCACGGCCACTTTGCGGGAAGTTTCGGTATCGGAGGCGGTGAATCCGCGTCCTGCCACGGATGGGTATCCGGAACATGGAGAAGAAAGTTTCGCCGACATTGTTGAATTCAGCGCTGGGATTGTCGTCGGGCTTCCGTTGCGTGCCCGCCGGAACGATCGTGCGAAACGAAACATTGCCGGAGATCAGCGGTGTGCGCACCAGGGTGACGGATTGCACGCCGGGCACGGCGCGCAGCTTCTGCTCCAATTGCCTGTAAAGAGGGAGGGTTGCAGGGCCGCGGTATCGCGTTTGCGGCGGCTGCACGTCGAAGAGGATGCAGATTGTCGGGGCGAAAGCCAAGCTGCGCGTGTCCCAGACGAGTTAAGCGTCTGCACAAAGAGCCCTGCGACCACGACCAGCAGCATCGACAGGGCCACCTGGAAGACGACAATGGCCCTGCCACCCAGGCTGCGGCGACGGCGAGTGACGGTATGGCCGCTGTCCTTGAGGCCGGTGCTCACCTGGACCCGCGTTGCCTGCCATGCGGGAGCGAGGCCGAAGATCGAGCCCGGTGAGAATGGAAATGGCCGCCGCAAAGATGAAGATCGGCCAGCTGAATTTTGCCGAGAAGGACGGCGGCGCCCACGCACTGGACAGAATGCGGGGAATCGCATTGCGCACCGCGAAAGCCAGCAGGAGTCCCGCGAGACCGCCGAGCAGCGAGAGCAGGAGGCTCTCCGTCATCATCTGCCGCAGGATGCGCGCGCGGCGGGCGCCAAGCGCCAGGCGGACACTCATCTCCCGCTGCCGCGCACCGGCACGTGCCAGCAGCAGATTGGCGAGATTGGCGCAGGCCAGCAGCAGCACCAGTCCGGCCAGCCCCATCAACAACCAGATGGGCTTTGTCAGGCCTTCCGCGGAAGGATTCTGACCGCGGCTGCCATCCATCAGCAGCAGCCTCGAAACCGGCTGGCTCTTCTTCACCGTCATGGTGCCGCGCACCGCTGCGTTAAGCGCTGCACTGAGCGAACGCCTCTGCGGTGCGGTCGGCTACACCCGGCTTGACGCGCCCCATGACCAGCACCCACCACAGGTTCGTATTCGCAAGCAGGGATTGGCTGCCGGGATCCGATGAAGTCCTGCGGCACGACGACCGGCTGCATGGCGAAGGGCAGAAAAATGTCAGTCATGCCCTGGGCGGAATACGCTCCGGTGAATCCCGGCGGATTGACGCCGACAATGGTCATCGGCGTCAGGTTGACTAGGATTGTCCTGCCAATGACGTCCGGCGAGCGGCCAAACTCGCTCGTCCAGAAGCGATCGCTGATGACCACAACCGGACTGGCGCCGACGGTCTCATCATCGGATTCCTGAATGCCGCGGCCGAGCTGGGTCCGCACGCCCAGCGAGGAGTAGTAGTTTCCGGAGACCATCTCCACCGGCAGAGCTTCTGCGCGCCCGTGCACCGTGACGGTCTGCCGGTCGAGCGGCTTGAACGCGAAGAGGTTCTCCAGCGCGTGACTTTGCCGGCGAAGTTGCTGGTAGACCGGGTAGGAGAATGAGCTGGACATGGCGCCCCAGGGTCCGTCGTCGAACCATCCCCACAGGCTTTCCACGACACCGCCGTGGGGCTCTGACCACTCCAGCAGGCGCAGTTGCTCTGGGTGAGGCACGTCAAGCCGGTCGAGCAGGGTGTGTTGCGCGGCGGTGAAGATCACCGTATTTGCGCCGATCCCGAGGGCGAGCGAGCCGACAGCGATCGCCGTGAAGCCTGGACTCTTCGCGAGCACGCGGAACGCGAGCCGGAGGTCGCCGCGGAGCTCATCGAGGAAGCGCGTGCCCCACGCCTGACGCGAGTTTTCTCGCGCTGCCGCAAGACTGCCGAGCTCGACTCGGGCGCGGCGCATCGCGTCCTCCCGCGTCGCGCCCCTGCGCATCAGGTCCTCGGCGTAGCTTTCGATGTGGAAGGCCAGCTCCTCGCTTACTTGCCGGTCGAGGGCGTCGGCGCGAAAAATTGCCTTCCACCATGTCGTGATGCGGCTGCGGAGGCTCATGCTTGCTCCGGCTTGGTGTTGAGAATCGTCCCGACGACCTCGGCGAACTGGCTCCACTTCTTCGTCTCCGCGTCGAGGCGGCGCCGGCCAGCGGCCGTGAGGCGGTAGAAGCGCGCGCGGCGCTTGTTCTCGCTCTGGCCCCATTCGCCGGCGATCCAGCCCTCGTGTTCCAGTCGGTAGAGGGCCGGATAGAGCGAGCCCTGCTGGACCTCGAGGCGGTTCTGCGAGATTTGCTGGATTCTCAGGAGCACGCCGTAGCCGTGCAGGGGTCCCAGCGAGACCGCCTTCAGCACCAGCATGTCGAGCGTGCCCTGCAGTAAGTCGATGGCCGTGTCGCCGCTCATTCGTGGCTGCCTCTCCTAGATTGTCTGGGAGAGTAGCGCGGGTTCTCCCAGACTGTCAAGGAGAGCGGAATGCGAGCGAAGAGGCGAACGGGAAAAAGCGATCAGAATGGCTAGAGCAAAACGAGCAGACTCTGGGTTGGGAACTTGTTCCGGTACGTGATGTTGCAACTTTTTGGTCAGCCAGGGGGTTTCCGTTCCGAAAGACAATCCATTTCGTCTTACTCTGGTAGTGAAGAGGGAAATGGATGTCGGTGTTGGGTCGCCTTCGGGCATCGAAGGGGTTTTTCATTGCCATTGCGCTGTTGTTTGCGCTCTGCCAGCACTCGGCATGGGCTCGTGTCCACTCGGACCCATCCTCCGCGCCGCAGACCGAACACCCTGCCGCCACGCATCCAGCGAAGAAGCACCAGCCCACCACGCCCAGCAACGCGCACGCTTCGCACAGCGCCGGGGCCCGGATCAGCCACACCACACATGCGAGCGCAGCCACGCATCGCCGCCGGCGGCGCCATGTGCTGACGGCGCGCGAGCGGGCCCGCAGCCGGCGTTACCAGCACGCCTTTGTCGCCTCATCGCAGTTGCGGCCCATGGCGCAGCAGCTTGCCCAGGACCCCGACGCCGGCCGCGTTTGCCGGGGTGAATTCCTGGGCGCACAGCCATTCCGGCGAAGCTGCTGCCGCTGCGTATCTCGCTGTCGGCCACGCGTACCTGTTGCAGCGCAAATTCCCTGAGGCGGTGGCCGCTCTCAACTCCGCGGATCGTGCCGACCACGCGAAGACCCAGCCCGACGGCGCGCTGGCTGATTACGTCGACTATCTCACCGCGCAGGCGTACCTGCAGAACAACCAGCTGCCGCAGGCGGAAAGCGTGCTCGATCGCTTCACGCACAAGTATCCGGACAGCATCTTTGTGGACAGCGTGCCCATCCTGCGCGCCAACCTGATGGTTCAGGAAGGCGATCCCCAGGCGGCGCTCGCCGCGCTCAATCCGCACCGCCAGGAACCGGTCGGCGGCAAGGCCGATTTCCAGCTGGCTCTGGCAAAAGCAGAAGCCCTGGCCGGCAACAGTGCCGAGGCGCAGCGCCTCTACGAGCATGTCTACCTGGATTACCCGCTCTCGATTGAGGCCGCCGCGGCCCGCAGCCAGCTGATGACCAGCGGCGTCCTGGCCACACTGCCGCCGGATCAGCGCCGCCACCACGCCGACGCGCTGTATGACGCCGGCCATTATTCCGACGCGGAGGACGAATACCGTTCGCTCGCCGGGCAATCGAACATCGATGAAGCGAGCCGCACTGCGTTGCTGGTTGCCGCCGCCGAGTGCGAGTGGAAGCTGCATCGCCTCTCGCCATCCCAGCTCAATTCGATACCCGACACCAGCGACGAAGCCGGCGCGCGCCGCATGTATCTGCTGATGGAACTGGCCCGCGATCGCGGCGACCAGAGCACCCAGCAGTCGATCGTCTCCGACATGGAGACACGCTTTCCGTCGAGCCAGTGGCTTGCGGAGGCGCTTTATTCCAGCGGCAACATGTATCTGCTGCTGAAGGATTACCCGCACGCGATCACTTATTATGGTGAGCTGGCGCGCCGCTTCCCGACGAGCCACTATGCGCCCAGCGCCCACTGGCGGACAGGGTGGCTCAACTATCGCCTCGGCCAGTACCCCGAAGCCGCGCGACTCTTCGATGAACAGATTCGCGTTTACGCCGGAGGCAAGGAAATCCCTTCAGCGATATACTGGCGCGGCCGGATCTACGAAGACCAGGAGAAGAAGCCTGCCGACGCAGCGGAGTACTACCGGACGATCCTGCGCGTTTATCCGCACTACTACTACGCGATGCTGGCGCAGGACCGGGTGAGCCATCTGGGTTCTGTTACGCCGGATCCCAACTCCATCCTCGACGCGCTGCAACCGATGACGATTCCGGAACTGACCGACGATGTTCCTGAAGACGATCCACACGTCGTCAAGGCGCGGCTGCTGGCGAATGCCGGTTTGAACGAATACATCGCGCCCGAGATTCAGGCTTCCGACGGCAGCGACCAGTGGGGCGCGTTTGCCGAAGCCGAGATTTACGCCTCCTACGGCGAGTCGTGGCATGCGATGCGCCTGCTCAAGCGCGCCATCCCGTTCTACACATCCGCTCCCCTCGAAGCGATTCCCATCGGCTACTGGCGCATTCTGTTCCCGCAGAGTTACTGGACCGACATCAAAGCCGACGCCGAGCGCAACGGCCTCGATCCGTATATGGTGGCGGCGCTGATCCGGCAGGAGACCGAATTCAACCCCGGAGCCATCTCGAACAAGAGCGCCTACGGCCTGATGCAGCTGCTGCCGTCGGTGGGTCGGGCCCTCGCCCGCCAGGTAGGCATCCATCACTTCCAGACCAGCGAACTGCTCAATCCAACCACGAACATCCGTCTGGGCACGCTGTATCTCAGGCAAACCCTGGACCGGTTCGGCGGCCAGCCGGAGTACGCCTTCGCCGCGTATAACGCCGGTGACGATCGCGTGACCGACTGGCAAAGCATCGGCAATTATCACGGCATGGACGAGTTTGTGGAGTCGATCCCGTTCACCGAAACTCGCGAATACGTTGAGGCCATCCTGCGCAACGAGCAGATCTACCGGGAGCTCGACAAGGTGGCCGACCAGCGCGCCGAGCGCTGATCGCGTGCTATCATCCTGCTTCCCCTGTTAGCCCTGCCCCGCCATTCATCCACGAGGAGTTGCCTTGATCAGCAATTCTTGTCCTTCCGTATCGCGCCTCGCGCCGGCGGTCGCGTTTGCCGTTGCCGCAGTTTTTCCTTTCGTTGGAGCCGCCCAGCAGAACACAACCTCGCCGGTTACAAATGCGCCGCGGCACGGCATCGCGGTCGCCAACATCGATCCCGCTGTCAAACCCGGCGACGATTTTTACCGCTACGCTAACGGACGATGGATTGCCCGCACCGAGATTCCCCCGGACCGGGCCGGGATCGGGGTCTTCGCCATCCTGGCGGACCGAAGCAGCAAGAACGTCGCAGCGATTATCGAAGAGGCGGCGAAGTCCAAAGCTCCCAACGGTTCCAATGCTCGCAAGATCGCCGATCTGTACAACGCCTTCATGGACGAGGCGGCTATCGAGGCGCGGGGGTTGAAGCCGCTGGAGCCTCAACTGGCCGCCATCGCGGCGATCCACGACCGGCGTGACCTGGCCGTTGCTCTGGGCAAGACTCTGCGCGCCGACGTGGACATGCTGAACAACGCGGTTTTTTCAACGCCGAATCTCTTAGGGCTCTGGGTGGCGCCCGGGTTCAGTGATTCGGACCACTACATGCCCTATCTGCTGCAGGGCGGTCTTGAGATGCCCAGCCGCAGTTACTACCTCGACGAGTCGCAGCACATGAAGGATGTGCGTGTGAAGTACTACACGCATGTGGCCGGCATGCTGCGCCTCGCCGACCTTGACGATTCGGAAGCCCGCGCCAGCCGCATCATCAACCTGGAACATGACATCGCCGCCACCCACGTCAGCCTTGCCGATATCGAAGACATCGCAAAAGCCGACAATCTCTGGACGCGCGCCGACTTCAGCGAGAAAGCGCCTGGTTTGGACTGGGACGCGTATTTTGACGGCGCCGGCCTGGGCCAGCAGAAGCAGTTCATGGTCTGGACGCCATCCGCGCTCACCGGCGAAGCAGCGCTGGTGGCTTCCGTGCCGATCGAAACCTGGAAGGACTGGCTGCGCCTGCACTTGATCGAGACGTATGCGAATGTACTGCCGCGCGCGCTGGCCGAGGAGCAGTTCTCCTTCTTCGGCGAGGTGATGTCGGGCGTGCAGCAACAGCGTCCGCGCTGGCAACTTGGCGTGGCCCTCGTCAACGCCGATCTGGGCGACGCGGTTGGCCAGATTTACGCACAGAAGTATTTTTCGCCCCAGGCTAAGGCCGAAGCGCAGGCAATGGTCGCCAACCTGATCGCGGCCTACCACAAGCGGATTAGCCAGCTCACCTGGCTCGCCCCCTCGACGCGGGCCGAAGCCCAGGCCAAGCTCAACACGCTTTACGTTGGCATCGGCTATCCGGAGACCTGGAAGGATTACTCCACTTACGAGGTTCGGTCCGACGATGCGTTCGGCAACGCGTGGCGCGCTTCAGTCTGGAGTTATCAGCGCGAGATTGCCCGCATCGGAAAGCCCGTCGATCGCCATGAGTGGTCGATGGAGCCGCAAACGGTGAATGCCGTCAACCTGCCACTGCAGAACGCCCTCAGTTTTCCTGCGGCCATTCTGCAGCCGCCGTTCTTTGATCCTGAGGCGCCTGCGGTGGTGAACTATGGCGCTATCGGTACCGTCATCGGCCACGAAATCAGCCACACCTTCGACGCCGAAGGCAGCGCGTTCGACTCCAAAGGCCGGGTGCGCAACTGGTGGAAGCCCGCGGATCATGCGCATTTCGAGCAACAGGCAGAGAAGCTCGAGAAGCAGTACGACGCCTATGAGCCGTTCCCCGGGGTTCACGTCAACGGCAAGCAGACGATCGACGAGAACATCGCCGATCTGGGCGGCGTGGCCGCTGCTTACGATGGCTATCGCGCTTCGCTTAAGGGCGCCAAAGCTCCGATGCAGGATGGCTTCACCGGGGATCAGCAGTTCTTCATCGCCTTTGGGCAGAACTGGGGCTCCAAAGCGCGCGAGGCTGCGCTTCGCCGTCAGGTTCTCACCGACGGACACTCGCCCGGGCAGTACCGCGCCGATGTGGTTCGCAACATCGATGCCTGGTACGCGGCGTTTGGGGTGAAGCCCGGTGGCACGCTCTACCTCGCGCCGGACGAGCGCGTGCGCATCTGGTAAACGGCCGGCGCAGGGCACAATCTCGTGTGAGCGAGCCGCCTTGCGTTCGCGGACCGGCTTTCCGTATATCGTATTCGTCATGAAAATTTCATCGCTCGCCCGCGCTCCCAGGCGTCTGGCTCTTGCTCTCACGGTGTGCTCCTTCGCCGCGCTGCCTTGCCTCCCGGCTGCCGCGCAGTCCGATAACGAACGCCCTCATCCGCCCATGCCCGCGGCTTCTGAGCCTTCGAAGCCCGGCCCCAATCCAGTTGCCGAGAAGAATCCGCTGCCGCCGCTGCCGCCCGACGCACACGTGGCGCAGAGCATCACGCTCGACGGCAAGAAGCTCAACTACACCGCTACTGTGGGCACGCTGTTCGTTCGCGATCCTGAAGGCAAGGCAGTGGGACAGCTGGTCTACACCGCCTATACGGTCGACGAACCGAATCGGCCGGTGACCTTTGCGGTGAACGGCGGACCGGGTGCAGCCTCGGTATACCTCAACTTCGGCGCCATTGGCCCGAAGCATCTGAACGCGGGGAATGAAGGCGACAGCCCATCGGATCCGGCGACCCTGGTCGACAATCCAGGCACGTGGCTGGACTTCACCGACCTGGTCTTTCTGGATCCGATCGGCACCGGTTTTAGCCGGTCCCTGGTCGATGAGGACCAGACTAAGAAGCTGTTCTGGTCGACCGAGCCTGACATCGAGTATCTGTCGCGGGCGATCTATGACTGGCTGGTGGTAAATGATCGGCTGCAGTCGCGGAAGTATCTGGTGGGCGAGAGCTACGGCGGGTTTCGCGGACCGCGCATCACTTACTTCCTGCAGTCGCAGCTGGGCGTGGCGATGAACGGGGTGGTGCTGGTCTCGCCTTACCTGAACCCGACGCTGGAGCAGAATGGCGACCTGTCGCCGCTGCCCTGGTTGGTGACGCTGCCGTCGATCACGGCTGCGAATCTGGAGCGGCAGGGCAAGCTGACGCCGGAGGCGATGAAGTCGGTGATCGACTACACGCTGGGCGACTACCTGACGACGGTGGTACACGGATACGCCGATCCGACCGCGACCGACGCGATGATCAAAAAGGTCACGGACATGACGGGTCTCGATCCAACGTTCGTCAAGCAGTCGGGAGGACGGCTGGAGACGGGCGCGTATCTGCGCGAGGTCCATCGCGAGCAGGGCAAGCTGGGTTCGGTGTACGACTCCAACGTGACGACGTTCGATCCGTTTCCTTATGCGCCGGAGCAGCGCGCCAACGATCCACTGCTGGCGACGCTGATCGCGCCAACGACGACGGCGATGGTGAACTGGGTGACGCACACGGTGGGATGGAAGGTCGACGCCCGGTACAACGCACTGTCGTACGAGGTGGGCTCACACTGGAGCCGGGATGACGAGATGCGTCGGGGCTCGGTGACGCAGTTGCGTGAGGCGGTGGCGGCCGATCCGAAGTTGCGCGTGATGATCGTGCATGGGTGGAACGACCTGTCGTGCCCGTTCATGGGGTCCATCCTGACGGTGAACGAGATGCCGATCATGGGCGATCCGACCCGGGTGTCGGTGCATGAGTTTCCTGGCGGGCACATGTTCTACACGCGGGAGACGAGCCGGGTGGCGTTGCGCAAGGACGTGATGGAGATGTTCGGCAAGCACTGACGTTCTCCCGGGGGACAAATTGCAGATGATTGAGTTGCCGGGACTTAGGCCGAGTTTGCAAGTTTGACAACATGCTATGTGACTGGAACGAGGGCACATCCTTCATGTTGTCGAATGCTGCATTCGTGGTTGTGAATGCAGCATTGGCACTCGGGAGGGGGCCAGATGACTGAGGGTAAGTCAGATGGCTCACGGTCGCGACTGCTGCATTCATGCTTGTGAATGCCGGGGTCGCGTGTGGGAGTGAGGCAGGCGCGATTGTGAATGCGTCATTCGCACTTGTGAAGGGGCAAAACAGGAAGTTGGAAGCAGGAAGCAAACGGCAGGCGAGTTGGGCGTGGAGTGGCATGGGTCGCAAAGGGAAAGGCTGCCTAAGTGGCGGCCTTTTTCTTTCTATCTCCCTATTATCAGAATACCAAGTCCAGCTATAAAGTCGGCCAAAGTTGTTGGGGTGCTGGGGCGGGAAAGCAGCGTGGAATGAGGGGGAACACTTTTGTACCGTACGGGAAAAGCTTGACAGGAAAACAGCTAAGAGCCGGTCGGCTAAGAAGCGGTCAGCTAAGAAGCGATTGGCTAAGAAGCGGTTAGTTAAGAAGCGGTTAGCGAAAGAGCCGTTAGCGGAGAAGGGCCAATTCAGGTGGGGTGCTCCCGGGGTGTTTTGTGCCGACGTGGCGAAACTTCCGCAAAGCCGGTTATCCGCCCAGAACGGGAGTCGATGAGTGAATTGGCGATTGTGCGTCAATCGAGAAGTGCTCTCGCGAAAATCTCTTAAAATAAGGACAATCCGCTCCGCGGGTCGCGGTGAGTACGGTAGGTGCTGAACCCGCTCGACATGTCAGGCCCCGGTGTGCCTTTGGCGTCTGCTCACACAGAAGTGTGATTTAAATCACGTTATCGGCAGTGACCTCAACCTATATATGTTCTATATATGTTGTCATTGCGAATTATGAGCCAGGCACGGAAACTTGATCCGCGGGACCTTCGCCGTGCGTTGGAAAACGGGGAATTCTTCCCCCATTTTCAACCACTTGTGGTTCTTGCAACGGGCAAGCTGTACGGTTTTGAGGCGCTCGCCCGCTGGCAGCACCCGAGCCTCGGCTTGATCTTTCCAGAAATTTTCATCCCAATGGCCGAAGGCAATGGCTGGATCGGCGAGGTCAGCAGCCAGGTCCTGCAGAAGGCATTTCAGGCGATCGCGCCCCATGGAAAGGGTCTCCGACTGGCGTTCAATATCTCCCCGCTGCAACTAAAAGATCTGACTTTGCCCAGACATATCCGGCAGATTGCGGAGGACGCCGGGTTTCCAATTGAATGCGCTACCGTTGAAATCACTGAGAGCGCAATGGCAGAGGACATGACTGCGGCCCGCAGAATATCCGCGGATTTTAAAGCGATGGGATGCCGCATCGCGCTGGACGACTTCGGAACGGGATATTCCAGTCTCTATCATTTGAAGTCTCTCCCCTTCGACGAATTGAAGGTAGACCGGACATTCGTCAGCTCCATGACCACGGAACGCGAGAGCCGAAAGATCGTAGCCGCCGTGGTTGGCCTGGGACAAAGTCTCGGGCTGAAAACGGTGGCTGAGGGCATCGAGACCGAGGAACAGACGGACATGCTCCTGCGCCTTGGCTGCGAGATCGGGCAGGGTTGGCACTACGGCCGGCCGGCGCCGGCTGATGAGCTTTCGTCACTCATCGACTTGCGACAGCCACGCGCGGCTTCGCGCAGCCGTGATGAAGGCGTTGGGTACGCAGTCAATTGCAGGGAGGGGCTTCCGTCACAACGTCTGGCTCAACTCCAGGCGGTTTACGACGGCGCGCCCGTAGGGTTGGGTTTTCTCGATCGAAATCTGAAATACATCAACATCAACCGCAGGCTCGCCGAGCTGCACGGTCTCTCGATTGACGACCACTATGGAAAAACACTCGCCGAGGTCATCCCGGAGTTATACCCGCTTCTCGAAGCCCGCGTAAAAAAGGCCCTTAATGGAACGGGGACTTGTGACCTGGAGATTCGCGAGCCCGATTCTCACGGGCATCGCCGGAGAACCTTCCTTGTTTCGTACCAGCCGGCATTTGATGAGGCCGGGGAGGTCCTGGGCGTATCTTGCGCGGTGAAGGATTTTACCGCTCGAAAAGCTGCCGAGGATAGGCTCCGGCAATACGAACGACTCGTCGAAGGTCTTGATGAAATG
The DNA here is from genome assembly GCA_963819725.1 of uncultured Acidobacteriaceae bacterium. Lineage (GTDB taxonomy): Bacteria > Acidobacteriota > Terriglobia > Terriglobales > Acidobacteriaceae > Palsa-343. The sequence goes on along the minus strand of CAWFXK010000005.1, from coordinate 316,076 downwards.
GTCGCCGTTGTGGACCGGAATCATCGCTATGTACTCACAAACCGCGCTTTCCTTGAAGCGTTCGGCGGGGCCGGCGCGAGGCTCGAAGGGCGGTCGATCCTGGAATTCAGAGACAGGGATGTGATCGAACGAATTGTCATCCCGAACCTCGACCGGTGCTTCCGCGGGAATCCGGTCCTTTTCAGTATGGAGTATGACCTGCCCGGGATCGGGGTGCGGGACTTAAGCGTTTCCTATTCGCCTATTGAGGTCTGCGGCGTGGTGGAATCGGTTGCCTGTGTGCTCCGCGATATCACAGACATGAAGCGAATCGAACTCGTCGAAACCGGTTGGCGGAAGCGAATCGAACTGGCGGAATGCGCAGGTTCACGCATCGGGCTGTGGGATTGGGACATTCGAGCGAATACCGTTGTCTGGTCCGATGAGTCGTATCGCCAATGGGGATTCACGCGCGACACGTTTTCCAGCAAGGTCGCGGATGCCGTTCCCAGGATCCACCCCTCGGATCGCCCGTTTGTGGAATCGGCAATTCGAAAGGTCATTGCTCACGAAACAGACGAATACGCGGCTCAGTATCGGGTTCTGAGACCGGATGGTTCAATCTGCTGGGTTGATGCACGCGGTGTGATGATGGGCGATGGTTCCCAGCGCATGATTGGCGTTGGCGTCGATATCACCGACCACATGAAGACTCACGATCCGAGCAGCCATTCTCCGTCGTACCTCTATTGCTAACCATGAACAATATGCAACTTCGTTGAGGCCCTTTGTATCGCGAGTGCCGGCCGTGCAACGATCAACTACCGTCCCGCAATTTCGATTGACGCTATCAGACCAATGCGCTCATCGAGGCCATTTTCCCGAGTAATGTCTGGTTTGTCGATATCCCGGAAGTTTCGAGCCTACGGGTCGCTGCGAAAAGCAACCGCAGGTGCCATTCGACGCGCCGCCTGCGGCTGCTTGCTCAGGCCAGGTACTTCCGCCTCGCGATGCTCAGCGTCAGAATGACAGCCTTTGGGCTAAGTTGCCGGTTGGTCGGCGACACGGACATTTCAGCCCGATCCCAGCAGCCCTGACCGTTATTTCCGTATAACGCCGGATCGATTCCGGAAGCTCGTCGCCCTGCCCGGGCAACTGGCGCGCTGAACTACTCGTCTAATGCAATCGGTAGCTCGCCGCAATCTCCCTGCTCGTTATCTCAGTTCGCCAGGAGCATTGAAGTGAAGCATCTATCAGCCGCCTTGCCGCGGCCGGGTGCGCAGGTTTCGTGTCTTTCGTGTGCTTCGGCCAGAGGAGGTGACACAGTCCTGGTGACGCAAGCAGTTCGCGCGCGTGCTCAGGGAGTCGGGAAACCGGCCCCGTTGGTGCGGATGTAGGTCGTCGAGGCGTCGGATGAGGTGGCGACGAACTGGGTGGGGCTCAGGAACCGGATTTTGTTGGTGGTGACCACGCCCATCGGCGCCGGCGGCGGGGCCGGCGTGCAGTTGCCGCCGATGCAGATTTGTCTGGGCGAGAAATCCTGCCACTTGTAGCTGAGGGTGCCCTGCGCGGCGTTGAACTGGTAGACGCCCGAAAGCATGAAGCTCATGCCCTGATGATTCTGGGTAGTCGACTGGACGCGGCCGTTGGCGGTGAAGCTGGTGGTGATCATCAGCCCGGAGGGCAGGTTCCAGTTCACGGTCGCAGACCAGGTGCCGACCAGGGAATGAGAAGACTGCGCCTGGGGCTGCGTTGGCTGCGAAGGAAGTTGGGCCGGCGACGCCAGGGCCAGCGCGCAGAGCAGCGGAAGCAGATTACGGGCCATGTCGCTCCCCAGAAGTCCGGAATTCGAGGGCCCACTCTAGCAGAATCCGAGCAGCCGCCTTCAAGCAGCAATGAGCGCTGATCCTAGACTTCTGCTTCTTCGCGGAGGGCGTCGGGGGCGTGGGCGATGCGCATCAGCTTGCCGTGGTCGAGCCAGTCGAGCGAGCAGCGCTCGCAGTCGGAGAGGATGACGTTGCCGGGGCCGGCGTAGAAGTGGGTCTCCATGGCCTGGCGGCAATGGGGGCAGGTGAGGCGGCGCTGGAGTTCGCTGCGATCGGGAGGGTGGAGGATCACGCCGCCGTCGCCGCTGCCTCGCCGGAGGGTCTGGACGAGGTCGGCGAAGATGTCCATGTCGATGAGCATGCCGCGGCAGCGGGTGCAGTAGCGGAGTTGGGCGCCGGAGAAGGACGCATCGACCAGGCCGATGCCGCAGGTGGGGCACAACTCGCTGGTGGGGTCGCCGAGGATGCGGACGCCGTCATCGTTCTTCTCCGGGAAGACGATGTTGCCGCAGTAGTCGCAGGTGAGGCTTTCGGCCGCCCGACTCAAGACGCATGGGCGCGCCGCAGGAGGGGCAGTTCATGGGGTCGATCTCACTGCGCGGCGCCGCATTCGGGGCAGAACTTCGCCAGGCGCGCCATCGGCTTACCGCACGATGTGCAGAATTTTTGCGTCGTTGCGGCCGCGGTGACGCCGCCGGAGTTGTTGATCTCGCTGGCTGTCATGGAACCGGCCAGAGCGCGACCCAGAGTAACGCCTGCACCGATGCCCACACCGGCGCCGGCTACTCCGCCAGGATTGGCGGCCGCGGTGCCGAGGGCCTGGGCGGCCTGGAACTGCGTATAGGGGCCGAGGTTGCCGGCCATCTGCACGCCGATGCGCTGGTCCATAACTTTGGTGAGCTCGTCGGGGAGAGAAATGTTTTCGACGGTGAACGAATTCAGTTCGAGGCCAAGTGCGGCAAAGGCGGGCTGCGCGGCTGCGGCAATTCTCTGCGCCAGGGCTGCCTGGTTCTTCGCCATATCGAGGAAGGGAACATCGCTGGCCGCGAAGACATCGGTCATGCGGGCGACGATGGTCTGGCGGAGCTGGCCATCGAGGTCGGAGACGTAGTACGTGTCGCGCGTGCCGGAGACTTCGGTAAAGAACTTGCGCGGGTCTTTGATGCGGTAGGCGTAGATGCCATAGCCGCGCAGGCGGACGGCGCCGAATTCCTTTTCGCGGATGGTGATGGGCGTGGCGGTGCCCCACTTCTGATCCATCTGCAGGCGGGTGGAGAAGAAGTAGACGTCGGACTTGAAGGGGGACTGGAACCCTTTGTCCCAATTCATGAGGTCGGTCAGCAGGGGAAGGTTGCGGGTGTTGAGGGTGTGGAGGCCAGGGCCGAAGACATCGGCGATCCTGCCTTCATTCACAAAGGCGGCCAGCTGCGATTCGCGCACGGTGAGCTGCCCGCCGTTCTGGATCTCCGCATCAGCCATGGGATAGCGCCAGGCGAGGGGGCCGTCTTCCGGCTCATTCCACTGGATGACGTCGATGAGCTGGCTGGTGAGAAATTCCCGCAAGGACAGCACGTGTTCCTCCTGAGCTTCCGCAGGCAATTTAGCATCGGGTGGTGGGGCCGCCACTCCCACGAAGGACGCATGGAGCGGAGCGATTCCGGACAGTGGCAGGGCGGCCTGGGCCGTTAAGATGTTGCCAACGAGTACTCGCGACCTGGGCCACTGAGGTAATGCAGCCTTCCATCCCGTCTGGTTTTGCGCTCGCGTGCGCGGCTGCAGCGAGCCAGCCATGCTGACCTACGCCATCGGCTTTGTGCAGGACGTGCAGCTGGCATGTTTTGCTGTCGTGCTGACCTGCATGGCACTGCAGGATCGCGGGAGCAAAAGCCTGCGCTGGCTGGCGTATGGCTTCGGGATCGCTGTGTCGAACGAGCGTAAGGATGTGACCTGGGATCAGCTGCAGCATGAGGCGGACGTGGCGCTGTATGCGGCGAAGGGCGCGGGGCGAAACGTGTCGCGGCTGTATGACGCGTCGATGGTGGAAGGGCCGACGCTGGTGGGGAACCAGGAAGGCGCGGGAAGCATTCCGCTCCGTTTGCCTTCGTGAGCCTCGCAGAGCTGCCGGATCAACTTGCTATACTGCACTCCCGCCACCACGTCTGTTTCGAGGTCTTCCGTGATGCGATTCGCGCTGGTTGTCATGTTCTTGGTCGCGCCTCTTTTCGCGCAATCCGCCCCTGCTCCGGTTTCATCGCTGCCGAAAGTCAGAGCGATTACCGGTTTCGTCCGCCTCGACAGAGACACGTATCAGCAGCAGATCGCGGATACTCTGTCGGTTTTGCGCAAGGCGAAAAGCGAGTTTGAGGCGAAGGGCTATCAGGTGGAAAGTGTCCGCATCACCACTCAGCCGCTCGCGCAGCTGGTGAGCGGTGAGAATGAGGGTCAGGCGCTGGCGTTCCTCGGCGATTTCGATCGTCTCTCTGTTAAAGAAGATTTTCTTCCCGATGTCGGACCGGCCATGCTGCACGACAGCGACGATCCCGCAGCCATGCATCTGCTGGAGCGTGCGCTCTCCACGTTGCCGAACGTCGAGGGCAGCGCCATCATCGCCGACGGCGACGGCATTCACTGGGGCACGATTCACCGCACAGCGGAACTGGCCCAGTATGTCGCGGAGCACAGCCCGCACGCCCAGGGAACGTTCAACTTCACTGCAACCGCGATGCTCAAACCGCTGGGACCGTTCTTTCCGGGGTCCTGGCATGATGGTCCGGGACGCCAGTTTGCGATCGGTTTTGAAGGAGCGGGGGTGGTGGCCGAGGTCTTCACCAAAGACCGGGGAAAGTACGACGCGGCAGTTGCCGATCTGACCCGGGTCCTGAGCGAATATGCAACCGTGGCCGATACAATTGGGCGGAAGGTCGCGGCAGAAACCGGATGGGCGTATGTGGGAGTCGATCCGACGCCGGCGCCCCTGGCCGATGTCTCGATTGGGGCGGCCATTGAGGACTACACCGGCGCGCGCTTCGGCTCCAGCGGAACCATGACGGCCGCGCGCATCATCACCACCGCGGTCAAGGCGGTGCCTGTGCAGCAGACCGGCTACTCCGGTTTGATGGTGCCGATCATGGAAGACAAGCTGCTGGCGCAGCGATGGGCCGAGTCTGCCTACAACATCGACTCGCTGCTGGCCTACTCGGCGGTCTGCGGCACGGGGCTCGACACCGTTCCGCTCCCCGGCGATGTGAGTCTGGAGCAGATGGAGCGTATCTACGGCGATGTGGCATCGCTGGCGACGAAATGGAACAAGCCGCTTTCGGCTCGGCTGCAGCCGGTGCCCGGGAAGAAGGCGGGCGAGCGGACCGAGTTTCAGGATCCGTATCTGTTCAACACCACGATCCACCCACTGCCGTGAAGGCGGGCGTCGGGCTGCCGCCATTGGGGGACTGCTTTCCCAAAACGGGTCAGGGTGGATCGAAGGGGATTACCTTCGGACAAAACGGAGAACGTTTCCTGTTGATTTCTGGGCGGGAAATGTAGAGCTTCTTGCTGTGGGGTGAACCTGGCGTGGGGGTAGTCGGTGGTGGTGGCGTTTTCGATGGGCTGCCGGTTGATTGGGCTGGCGTAGTCGATCGGGCTGGCGTAGGCTGCTTTCCCAAAACGGGTCAGGGTGGATCGAGGGGGATTACCTTCGGACAAAGCGGAGAACGTTTCCTGTTGATTTCCGGGCGGGGAAGGTGTCCGGTTCTTGCTGTGGGGTGAACCTTGCGTGGGGGTAGTCGGTGGTGGTGGCGTTTTCGATGGGCTGCCGGTTGATTGGGCTGGCGTAGTCGATTGGGCTTTCGTAGGCTGCTTTCCCAAAATGGATCAGGGTGGATCGAGCGGGATTACCTTCGGATAAAGCGAAGGACGTTTCCTGTTGATTTCTGGACGGGGAAGGTATCCGCTTCTTGCTGTGGGGTGAACCTGGCGTGGGGGTAGTCGGCGGTGGTGGCGTTTTCGATGGGCTGCTGGTTGATCGATCTGCCTGATCGATCGAGTGCCGCAGTCGATTCGGGCTGCCGCGTTGGGCGGGTCCTGCCCTCTGAGGTTTCGCCCTGTGGGCAGAACCCGCCAGCTGTGGGATTCCGCAGGGAAAAGCAAAGACGCGGGATGATTCCGCAACAAAAAAACAAAGGCGCGGGATGATTCCGCGCCCTGGTCTTGAAACTCCGCGCCGTTGTTCAGGCCATGTGCTGGAGGACTTCTTCGCGCACCTGCTCGTCGTGGTGTTCTTCGGCGCGCGTGCGGGGCAGGGCCACGGCCAGCACATCTTCGATGCGGCTGGCGTAGTGGATTTCCACTCCGGCGATCTGGTCCGGCATGAGGTCTTCTTCCACGTTCAGCCGGTTCTCTGCGGGAAGAATGATGGTTGTGACTTCGGCGCGTTTGGCGGCGAGGAATTTTTCCTTGATGCCGCCGACGGGGAGCACGTTGCCGCTCAGGGTGATCTCGCCGGTCATCGCGGTGAGCGGACGCACCGGCGTATCCGTGAGCAGGGAAACGAGCGCCGTGGCCATGGTGACGCCGGCTGAAGGCCCGTCCTTGGGGATGGCGCCGGCGGGCACGTGGATGTGCAGGTCGGTGTCCTTGAGGAGGTCCTCTTCGAGGCCGAGCGCTTTGGCGTTGGAGCGCACCCAGGTGAGCGCGGCCTGCATGGATTCCTGCATGACCTCGCCGATCTGGCCCGTCATGGTGAAGCCGCCCTTGCCCTTCATGCGATTGGCTTCGATGAAGAGCACGTCGCCGCCAGCCGGGGTCCAGGCCAGGCCCACCGCGACGCCGGCGCGTTTGGTGCGTTCGGCGATTTCGGTGTCCACGCGGATCTTGATGCCGCCGAGCAGTTCCTGGATCACCTCTTTTGTGATGACCAGCTTCTCGGTGTTGCCTTCGGCAATGCGCCGCGCCTGCTTGCGGCAGATGGTTCCAATCTGCTGCTCGAGCTTGCGCACGCCGGCTTCGCGCGTGTAGTGGCGGACGATGTAGCCGATGGAATCGTCGGGGAACTCGATGTTCTCCGGGGTGATGCCGTTCTCCTTAATCTGGCGCGGGATGAGATACCGGAAGGCGATGTGCTTCTTCTCCTCCTCGGTGTAACCTTGCAGCTCGATGATCTCCATGCGGTCGCGCAGCGGCTCCGGCACCGTGTCGAGCACGTTGGCGGTGCAGATGAACAGGACCCTGGAGAGGTCGAAGGGCTGATCGAGATAGTTATCGCGGAAGGTATTGTTCTGTTCCGGATCGAGAATCTCGAGCAGGGCGGAGGCCGGGTCGCCGCGAAAATCGCGGCCCAGCTTATCGACTTCATCCAGCATGAACACCGGATCGTTGGCGCCGGCGCGACGCAGGTTCTGGATGATCTGGCCGGGCAGCGCGCCGATGTAGGTACGGCGATGGCCGCGCAGCTCGGCTTCGTCGTGCATGCCGCCGAGCGAGATGCGGCGGAACTCCCGGCTGAGGGCCCGGGCGATGCTGCGCCCGAGCGAGGTCTTGCCCACGCCTGGAGGTCCGACGAAGCAGAGGATGGGCCCCTTCATGTCGGCTTTGAGACGACGGACGGCGAGGTAGTCGAGGATGCGATCCTTGACCTTTTTGAGGTCGTAGTGGTCTTCGTCGAGGATCTCGCGCGCCTTGGCGATGTCCACCCCGGAGCCGGAAGACTTCGACCAGGGCAGCACGGCGAGCCACTCGATGTAGTTGCGGGTGAGCGAGTAGTCGGCGGCCATGGGGGACATGCGCGAGAGCCGGTTGAGCTCCTTGAGCGCTTCTTTCTTCGTCTCCTCGGGCATGCCGGCGGCTTCGATCTTCTGCTTCAGCTCCTCGATATCCTTCTGGCCCTCGTCCATTTCGCCGAGTTCCTTCTGGATGGCCTTGAGCTGTTCGCGCAGGTAGTAGTCGCGCTGGGACTGCTGGACCTGGTCCTGGACTTCGGTCTGGATTTTGTTGCGCAGCTGCTGGACTTCCAGCTCCTTGGCGAGGTGCTTGTTGATGCGCTCGAGGCGTGCCGTGACGTCGGCGGTTTCGAGCAGCTCCTGTTTGTCTCCGGTCGCGAGGAAAGGCAGGGAAGAGGCGATGAAGTCCACGAGCCGTCCGGGCTCGTCGATGTTCATGGCGATGGTTTGCAGTTCATCGGAGAGGGTCGGCGAGGCCGTCACAATCTGCTGGAACTGCGTGATCACATTCCGCTGGAGCGCCTCGACCGCCGGGTTCTTTGGCGCCGGCACTTCGGGGACCGTCTCCACGGTGGCGACCATGAACGGCTCTGTGTGCGAAAACTCGCCCAGACGCACGCGCTCGGTGCCTTCTGTGAAGACGAAGAGGCTCTGGTTGGGCATCTTGACGACCTTGTGGACGGTCGCCAGGGTGCCGAAGGTGTGCAGATCCTGGGGTTGGGGCGTATCCACGCGAGCGTCGCGCTGCGCCACGACAATAATGTTCTTTTCCTCACCGAGGGAGTTAATCAACTGAATCGAGCTTTCCCGGCCGACCGTGAGCGGCAGCACGGCGTGAGGAAAAAGCACCGTGTCCCGGACGGGGAGGATGGGGAGCCCCTGGTTGTCGCCGCCTTCCCGTTTGTTCGGGTCGCCGGGCTCAATAACGCTAATGAAATCGTTAGCCATGAGTGTCCTTATATCAAATAATTACTCATTGGATTCCGCAAGTTTCAAAAAGTCTCACACCATGGAGCCCTCAGAGGCTCCTGCTGGTCCGGTCGAACTTCGCCGGATCAACGCTAAGTGTCATACGATCAACAATGTATGCCCAAACTCACCCACTATGCGTGGATATCCCACCCTGCCCAGCCTTATCGGCAGAAACCATGGCGTCCGGTAGAATGCGCCTTCGCCCAGGGCTGAATAGCCCCTTCCGTCAGGCAGGTGAAGCCGCGCGGTAGCGTCCCAGCTCCCGGACCATGGAGCAGTGATCCGCGAGCATTTTCAGGGCCACCTCGGCGGTGGCCGGCCGTTCCAGCTGATAATCGGCGTAAAAGACGTATTCCCAGGGCCGCCCCGGGACGGGCCTGGACTCCAGACGGGTCAGGTTGGTGCCCAGTCCGGCGAAGACCTGCAGGGCGTCCACCAGGCTTCCCGGCCGGTTCTCCACCGAAAACGCAAGACTCACTTTATCGGGATGCAGCTCGGCGTTCAGTTGTTCCCGTTTCCGGATGAGGAAAAACCGAGTGTAATTCTCCGCATTGTCTTCGATACCGGTCTGCAAAATTTCCCCGCCATAATGCCCGGCGGCCTGGGTGCTGGCGATGGCCGCTACGCTGGGGTCGCGGAGTTCCATCAGCTGCTTCACGCTGCCGGCGGTGTCGTAGCAGGGGGCTGCCTCGATCTCGGGATGTTCCTGGAAGAATCGGCGGCATTGCGCCAGCGCGACCGGGTGGGAGTACGCCTGGCGAACTCTGTCGAGGCTGGCTCCCGGCACTCCGATCAGGTTGTGCCGGATGCGCAGGAGCCACTCGCTCTCCACGGCCACGTGATGCGCCAGGAGCAGGTCATAGTGCTCCAGCACCGAGCCCGCCAGGGAGTTCTCAATGGGGATCATGGCGGCATCCGCGTTGCCTGCGGCGACCGCGGCGAACACATCTGGGGAAAGAGCGCAGGGCAGAATGGTTGCCTGGGGCTGTGCCTTCAGCGCGGCTTCATGACTGAACGATCCTAGCTCGCCCTGGATGGCGATCCGCATCCTGTTCCTTTCTCCTTCATTTGTATGGTAACGGCAACCCTGAGGACGCGCGTGGCCTCTATCCATAGCGTTGGCTTTGTAAAAACGCAGAAAGACAGAAAGGAGATCACCGGATGCTTTGGACACTGTTCATCATCCTTCTGATTGCCTGGCTGGTCGGTTTGATTGGTTTTCACGTCGTCGCCTGGTACATCCATCTTCTGCTGGTCCTGGCGCTCGTCGTGCTCGTCATTCAGCTGATCAGTGGGCGCAGACCGGTGGTTTGAAGTCGATGGCGGGGTGTCCGCCATTGTTTTCGAAACGACCACGACAGTTTTTCGCAACCGCAGGGGGACCATTTATGAATTCAGACCAGGTGAAAGGCAAGGCGAATCAGGTTGTTGGGAAAGTGAAGCAGGGTGCCGGTGAAGTCATCGGCAACGACCGGGTGGCTAACGAGGGAGTCATGGACCAGGTAAAGGGCGCCGCCCAGGAAACGTGGGGTAACGTGAAAGATGCCGCCCATGAGTCTGCGAAGACCCGGGAAGAAGAACGTCAACACAAAACCTCGGAAATGCGCGACAATGTTGCGCAGAAGGTCGAGGACGTCAGTAACAAGGCCAACGAGAAGATCGACAAGTTCAAGGAGCGGGAGCGTCAGCGCCGCTCGGCTTAGCGAGCCAGCTACAGGCGTTTCCGATTCGGAGACCCGGGGGTGCAGTGCCATCCGGCCTGATCGCCCCCAGGGTGCATCTACCTCACCGGGCTCGCAGCTCACGCTGCGAGCCCTCTTTTTTTTCGCTGATGCCAGGCTGGCCGGCGGCTGGGTTATCGCGGGTAGTCGCTCTCCTCGGCGGTTTTGCGGGTTTCCTTTGAGCAGATGCGGTTCAGCTGCTCCAGCAGATCCTGCGGGTCGCAGGAGGAGACGTGAAAGTCCTCGGTGCCGCAGGGGTCGTGGCCGCTGGGTGAAAGCCGTGATGATGGGGAGGTCGCTGCGCACGGCGCGGAGGCGCTCAATCAGATCGCGGCAGTTCATTTCCCCTGACTTCGGTATCCAGCACGGCGCCGTCGACGGCAGGGAAGCGCGTGAGCGTGGCGATGGCCTCCTCGGCGCTGCAGGGGGTGATGACATTCAGGAGGGCGGTCTCGATGACCAGAAAGCAGGGTCGGATCATTCCAGTTGAGATGCGCTCTGCCTGCACCGGAAATCATGCTTCCACAGTCATGGAACGGCCATCCGGCGCCGATATGGCCTTGTAGCGCCCCAGGAGGGCGTGGAGAGGACATATGCACAGGATTGCGAAGAAGGACTTCGGCTTTCAGCTGACCTTTGGAGACAACATCGATGTAGCCGAGATGACACAGTGGCGGGAGGAGGCCAGGGCCGCGTTGGTGGGTGCGCGACGCTCCTTCGGGGTGGTGATTGACATGCGAACGCTGAAGCCAGGCGGCATCCAGCCCGATGCTCAGAAGATTATGGTCGACGGGCAGGGGCTCTTCATGAAGGCCGGGATGGAACGCAGCTGTGTCATCCTGCAATCCGCGACCGTGACGATGCAGTTTGAGCGGATCGCGCATGAGTCGGGCATCTTCGCGTTCGAGCGCTACATTAACGCTGGACAAAAGCCCGACTGGGAGGCGCGAGCCCTCGGCTGGATTCAAAACAAGATTGATCCCAATACATAAGCCCAGGAGCAGAAAGGTTCCATCGTCATGTCGTTTATCCGCAATCTTCCCATCGCTCGCAAATTCATCTATGCCTTCGGCATCATCAGCCTGCTTTGCATTGGGCTGGCGGTGTACAGCTTCATCACCATGCGCGGCATCACTGCGATGGCAACCGGCGTGCGCAGCGTCAACGTCCCCTCCATTGTCGACCTGGCGAGCATGCGCTACGACGCCAACAGCGTTCGCCGGGCCGAACTGGCTCTGATCCTCTGCACCACGCCGGACTGCACCGCCCACTACAAGGACGTCCGCCAGCAGTCCCTGGAGGGATTCCGTGCCGCTGCAAAAGACTATGAGCCGCTCATCAGCTCGCCCGGGGAGCGCGATATTTACCAGCAGTTTTCTTCCGCTTTCACGCGCTATGCCGAGGCCACCGATCGCGCTATGGCGGCCCTCGCCGCCGGCCAAACGGATCAGGCACGCCAGATAGTCCTCGATCCCGTCCAGATCAAGGGCCACTCCGAGGTGATGGGCACCGCAAATAAGAATCTCGAGGCGAACGTGAAGGCGGCCGATGAGAAGGCCGGCGCCGTAGCTGCCGCCAGCGACCGCACCACATGGATCAGCGTGGTCATGACGCTGGCCATCGTCGTTGCCTCGATCCTGATTGGCTTCCAGCTGAACCGCTTCGTCACCCCGCGGATTCACAGTGTGATGAGGATGGCCGAGCAGGTCCAGGCCAAAGACATGACCGCGCACGTAGAGGTGACGGCGAGCGACGAAATCGGACGGATGGGGGAAGCCCTGAACAGCAGCATCGCGGCCATGCGGGACGTGCTCCAGTCGGTAGCCCGCAGCGCGGGAACTCTTTCCGCGGCCACCACGGAAATCAGCACCCGCTCTGAGGAAAGCGCGAACAACGCGAAGAACCAGTCTCAGATGACGAGCCAGATCGCCACCGCCGCTGAGGAGATGACGGCGACGATCGGTGAGATCAGCAGCAACGCCGAGAGCGCCGCCACGGCCAGCCGGGCTTCGGCCGAAACCGCGAACCGCGGCGGCGAGGTGATGCAGGCTGCCGCCAAGACGATGGAGAAGATTGCCGCCTCTACCAGTTCGGTCTCCGAGCGCATCGCGTCGCTGGCCCATCGTTCCCAGGAGATCGGGAACGTCGTGAACGTAATTCAGGAGATCAGCGAACAAACGAACCTGCTGGCGCTGAATGCGGCCATTGAAGCAGCGCGAGCGGGCGAACATGGGCGCGGATTTGCGGTAGTGGCGGGAGAAGTGCGCCGCCTGGCGGAGCGGACCAAGGCCGCGACGGAAGAGATCAGCGCCACGATCCACAGCATTCAGGATGAGACGCGCCAGACTCTGGAGGTTATGGCTGGGAGCCGCTCCGCGGTCGACTCCGGCATGGAGGAAACGGCCAAAGCGCGGCGCAGCCTCGACGAGATCATCGAGGCCTCGCGCCAGGTCGAGCACCAGATTCAGCTCATCGCCTCGGCTGCCACCGAGCAGACTGCGGCATCCGGAGAAATCTCACAGTCCGCGGGCCAGATTTCTCACCTGGCGGAACAGAACACTCGAGGCGCCGAGGAAGCGGTTGCAGCCCTGAAGGATCTGTCTCGTCTGGCCGTGGATCTCGATACGATGATCCAGCAGTTCCGGCTCGACGACGAGAGCAAAAGCGCAGGATCGCCTCGAGGAACGACGCGAGCATCGGCTTCGGTTTCCGCGTGGCAGCCCGCGCACTCCGTATAGCCGGCGTCTCGCCTCACCTCCGCCGCTCGGGTCATCCACTCGGGCGGCGGTTCTCTTTTCGCCTGCAGAAGTACTCGTGACAGGGGTCACATCGTTTTCTTCACCGGACCGGGGATCATACTGTTGCGGACGGCCGCCGAGGCTCTATACTGCTCCCCGGACGGATGCCGCTTTTCGATCCAGAAGTGGAGAACAACGATGGTTTTCTTGCGCCAAGTCGCGGTATCGGCAGTTGCAGTACTGTTCCTCTCCGGCTGTTCCAGTTCCAGCAACAGCAACACGCCCAGCCCGCAGCCCGCCGCGACGACCCAGGCAGCCGCCGCGCCCCAGATCGTCACCGGGAAAACGGCGTTCTGGGAGATGTACAAGACGGCTCACGCGTGGGCTTCCGATGCGGAGCCGATACGCCTGACGATGAAGGAACTCCCCGGCTACAAGGGCGCAGGCGGAAAGGCGGGGATGTGGGAGGCCGCCTTCGGTTCGAGCAGTCTGCGCAGCTACCGGACCTTTACCTATGCCATCGCCGATGCTCCGCCCAACGTGTACAAGGGTGTGGACGCAGGAATGGCGATACCCTGGAACGGACCCACGCGGGACGCGATGACCCTCGACACGTCGATGTTCAACGCGGATTCCGACGCCGCCTATGGGGCGGCTGCAGCAGAGGCCGCGGAGGTGCTGAAGAAAGATCCGAAGCTGGAGGTCACCGACCTGGAACTGGGCGACACCTACAAGTTCTCGACACCGGTGTGGTACATCCTGTGGGGCACAAAGAAAGCCGGGTACGCCGCCATCGTGGATGCCAGCACCGGCAAGGTAATGAAGAAATAGCTGATGGGCGGCCGCAGTTCAGCAGGCCGCCCGCGGAACGCTCAGTTGTTTTCGAAGGGGATATCCGCGTTCAGCAGCCCGAGCTTTGCCCCAATTGAGTATCCGATCATGGCCACGGCCGGCCAGGTGGCGACGAACCGTCCCTGGCCATCGAGCAACCCGCTGTCGGAATTCAGGCTGAGGAAGGTCAGCCACAGCTTATCCGCCGCGTCGCAGTGGTAGCAGGCCATCGGCCCGGTGGGCATGTCGAGCACGTGCAGCCCCCACACCATCCACCAGATCAGGCCCATCATCCACGGCAGGGTGGCGCTTTCGGTGGGGTGCAGCTTGGTGAACCCGAAGCCGGCCACCAGGGGCACCACAAAGGAAACGATCAGGGTGACCAGAGGCGGCACGTAGGAGGGGTGAAACAGGGTGATGGCTCCCAGCGCGATGCCCCAGGCGACCAGGCACAGGATCAGATGAAAGAAGAACCACATCGCCTGGAACAGGACGCGCGTCTCCTGGGGTCCCAGGCTCTCGACGGGCCGCGAATTCAACTGTCGACTCCGAATCGCATCTGTTTCTCAGACTAACGCGCCCTGGTTGCAGTTGCAGAGAGTGTCTCCATTTTTCTGGTAACTCATTACAATCGTTCTATGCTTCTTGAAGGCGTTTTCCCGGCGATGACCACGCCGTTCTATCCGGACGGCCGCCTGTATCTGCGCAAGCTCGAACACAACGTGGAGCGCTACAGCCGCACGCCGTGCGCGGGCATGGTGGTGCTCGGCTCGACCGGCGAAGCCGTCATGCTGGGCGACGAGGAGACGCGCGATGTGCTGCGTCATGCCGCGTCGGCAGCCGCTCTGGACAAGGTTCTTCTGGCCGGAGTCGCCCGCGAAAGTCTCTCGGAGACCCTGCGACTCGCCGAATATGCGGCGGAGAAGCAATATGACGCAGTGCTGATTCGCACGCCGAACTTCTACACGCCTTCCTATGGCCTGACCAGCGGCGGCACGCCGATGCTGACGTATTACCGCGCGATCGCCGACCGCTCGCCCCTGCCTGTTGTCCTCTACAGCATTCCCCGCTTCACGAACGTCGAGCTGCCGGTGGAGGTGGTCGCCGATCTGGCTCAGCACCCCAACATTATCGGGATCAAGGACTCCTCGGGCAGCCTCGAACGCATCCAGTCGCTGCTGGCGGCCACGCGCAGCGCACCCAAACGCAGCGTCCTGGTCACGCCGGTCTTTACCGCCGTTACCAGCCGCATGATGATGGCCGAGACGGAGGCTGTGGCCATCCCGGGCTTTGTCTCTGCCAAGCTTCTATCCGGCATCACGCCTGTTGCTGTCGCTCCTCCTGTAGTTAAAACGATGCGCAACAAGGAAGTCGGCTTCCAGGTACTTTCAGGCTCGGCCGATACTCTGCTCTCCGCCCTTCAGGCGGGAGCCTCCGGAGCGGTTCTGGCTTTTGCCGCCTGCGCCCCGCAGGCTTGCCAGGAGGTCTACACCGCCTGGAAAGAGAATGACCCGGTGGTGGCGCAAGAAAAACAGCGGCGCCTCATCGAGGCCGCGCGCGTGGTGACGGGCAAATACAGCATCGCGGGCATCAAGCATGCCTGCGACCTCAACGGCTACTACGGCGGCGTTCCGCGCATCCCGCTTCTGCCGCTCAGCGCCGACGAGAAGGGTGAGGTTGCTGGGGCTTTGGGGGATATTCGGAATTGATTTGACCGCAGCGCTGTGTTCGGGCGAAGCTTCTACGCAATGTTCCTGAAACAGTACTACCTTGGCTGTCTGGCCCATGCTTCTTATCTCCTGGGAGACGAGGCATCCGGCACGGCGATCGTGGTCGATCCGCAGCGCGACATCGAGCAGTACCTGGCCGATGCGGCGACGAACGGATTTACCATCCGCCACGTCTTCCTGACGCATTTCCACGCCGACTTTGTGGCCGGCCACCTGGAGCTGCGCGACCGATGCGGCGCTGCGATTCACCTCGGCGCGCGCGGAAAAGCCGAATATCCCTTTGTGGGGATGAACAACGGCGACACCCTGGAGTTTTCCGGTCTCCGTCTTCAGGTGCTTGAGACTCCCGGGCACACGATCGAGTCGATCTCGATTCTCGTTTACGACAAGGAGCGCGATCCCGAGCAGCCCTTCGCGGTTCTAACGGGCGATACGCTCTTTATTGGCGATGTTGGGCGGCCCGACCTGCGCGCCTCGCTTGGCTGGACGGCCGCGGAACTTGGCAGCCATCTCTATGACTCCGTGCAGAACCAGCTGCTGCCGCTGCCGGACGCGGTGCTTATTTATCCCGCGCACGGGGCCGGCTCGCTTTGCGGCAAGAACATCTCGAAGGAGACGGTGTCCACGATGGGTGAGCAGCGCCGCTTCAACTACGCTCTGCAGCCGATGACCCGCGAGCAGTTCATCGCCATCGTGACAGCCGACCAGCCAGACGCGCCGCCGTACTTTACCTGGGACGCGGTGCTGAACACCCGGGAGCGGACGACGCTGGAAACGAATCTCGAGCTGGTTCTGCATCCGCTGGAACTGGGCGAGTTTCTGGCTCATGCGGGCGAGGGCGCGCAGGTACTGGATGTGCGCCATCCCGACGAATACGCCGCCGGGCATCTGGCTGGGTCGATCAACATCGGTCTGGACGGCCAGTACGCAACGTGGGCCGGCACGGTGCTCGATCCCGCCTGCGCGATCCTGCTGATCGCGGCGCCGGGTCGGGAACATGAAGCGGCACTGCGGCTGGGCCGCATCGGCTTCGACCGGGTTGAGGGGTATCTCCGCGACGGCATGGAAGCGCTCTCGGATCACACCGAGCTTCTGGCGTACACACGCCGTTCGAGCGCGCCGGAGTTGGCCGCGCTGATGGCCGCTGCGCAGCCGCCGCTGCTGATCGATGTCCGGACGCCGCGCGAGTGGTCGACGCGGCATATCGATGGAAGCCTTAATCTGCCGCTGAACCGCCTGCGCGATCAGGCCGCCGAGATCCCGCGTGATCGGACCATCGCCGTGCAGTGCGCCGGGGGCTATCGCTCCTCGATCGCGGCCAGCCTTTTGCAGCAGCAGGGAATCACGGATCTGGTGGAAGTGGCCGGGGGACTCGCCGCCTGGGATGCCGCCTCGCTGCCGGTTGCCTCCAGCGTGCCAGCCGCGTGATCCCGCACAGTGGCGGCTGTGCGATAATCGCTGGACCCCGCTGAAACCCTGCTGTATGGCCTTTTTTGACGAGGGCATTTTATGTCGCAGACCGCCGCGCCTCCGGTTTTCACGTTTGAAGTGGAACAGTGTCCCGACAGCGTTGCCATCGTTCGCTGCCATGGCAAGCTGGTCGCCGGGGTCACGGATCTTCTCCTGACAGGCGTGCGCCCTCTATTTGCGGACCACAAGCGCGTGGTGCTCGATCTATCGGACCTGCAACACACGGACAGCATGGGGATGGGGGCGCTGGTGCGGCTTTACGTTGGTGCGAAGTCGGCAGGCTGCAGTCTGGAGCTGGCGCACCTGAGCAAGCAGATTCGCCACCTGCTCGGGATCACGCATCTGCTCGAGGTGTTTGTGATTGTCGGGGAGAGCGGCATTAAGTGGATGTGAGCGCCGCGGCTCTCCTGGCGAAGCGATCATCAGCGTCGCAATTACCTTGACAAGGCCGGGCGTTCGCGGAACCATAGCCGTGCTTTCCCGGAAGCCTTCTCCAGCGGTCCCATCCTTTGCTCCCGCTTCTGCCGGAAGCACGTATCCGTTCCCCCATCCGCCACAGTAAGCAGCGCCGGGCCCCGCCGTTCCCGCACCGCTCTGACTCACCCACGTCTCCGCGCGTCAGGCCGCCGAATCCCGGCCGCCGTCTTCGTTCGAAAGCAACTCGCGGAGAACCGTCAGCCCCAGGGAGGGCAACCCACCATGAAACATCGCACGATCGTTTCCGTTAGTCTCTCCAGTCTGTTCATGGCCACCGCCGTGCTCGCCGCCGCGCAGGATACAGGGCCGCCACCACCACCCAAAGTGCTCGTGATCCAGCGCGAATACCTCAAGCCTGGGAAAGCCGGCAATGTCCATGCGCAGTCCGAAGCCGCCTTCATCAAGGCCTCCACCGATGCCAAGTGGCCCACGCACTACATCGCGATGGATTCGCTGTCCGGCCCGACGCGCGCTCTTTTTATGTTCGCGTACGATTCGTTCGACGCCTACGGCAAAGACCAGGAGGCGCAGGCGAAGAACGCCGACTTTGCCGCCGCCATCGACGCAGCTTCGCTGGCCGACGGCGAATTGCTGACGCGCTATGACGCCAACACCTTCGTCTATCACCCGGAGATGAGCCTGCACGATCGCGTCGATGTTCCGCACCAGCGCTACTGGGAGTTCACCGTCTACCGGATTAAGGCCGGACACGAGAAAGATTGGACCGACCTGGTCAAGATTTACACCGACGGCTTCGCCAAGATGCCCGATCAGCACTGGGCCATGTACGAGAGTCGATTCGGGGAAAATAACGGTGGCGAGTATGTGGTGATTAATCCGATGCGCTCTTTGGCGGAACTGGACAAGGGAATGACGGCCGGCAATTCGTTTATGGCCGCTCAGGGAGCCGCCGGGATGAAACGCATCGAGGACCTCGCTGCCGCCTGCATCGAATCGAGCCAGAGCAATCTGTTCGCGGTGAACGCGAAGGAGAGCTACGCCGATCCAAACTGGGTTACCGCGGCGCCGGAGGTCTACGGCCAGCACTGAGCAGGCTGCGATTAGCCATCAAACCATCCGTCAGCGGCTAAAGCCGGTCTGGTTTTATGGCTCTTATGGCATAGCTTCACACCTGCGGAAAAAGTCGAGGGGCCGGGGGTAGGACGGTGTTTTTCCCAAAACGGTCCAGGGACAGTACTTTTCGGATGGGCGGAGAATCGAGTTTTGTTGACTTTCGAATGCCGGGAGCTTCTGCTACTTGCTATGGGGTGAACCTGGCCGCCCGGCACTGGGTTTTTGTTTTTTCCGCAAGCTGTGAAGCTGTGCCCCAGGGGCCGGGGGTAGGACGTTGTTTTTCCAAAACGGTCCAGGGACAGTACTTTGGGATGGGCGGAGAATCGAGTTTTGTTGACTTTCGAATGCCGAGAGCTTCCGCTACTTGCTGTGGGGTGAACCTGGCCGCCCAGCACAGGCTTTTTGGCTTTTTTTCGCGAGCTGTGAAGCTGTGCCCTTTCAAAACTGGAGCTAAGTCAGAGGTCCGCTGCAGCTGAATCAGAGGTTCCACTGGAGCTGAGTCCGAGGTTCCACTGGAGCTGAGTCAGAGGTTCTACCGGCGCTGAATCAGAGGTTCACTGGAGCTGAGCCAGAGGTTCACTGGAGCTGAGCCAGAGGTTCCATTGGAGCTGAGTCAGAGGTTCTACCGGCGCTGAATCAGAGGTTCCACTGGAGCTGAGTCAGAGGTTCTACCGGCGCTGAATCAGAGGTTCCACTGGAGCTGAGTCAGAGGTTCTACCGGAGCTGGGTCAGAGGTTCCACAGTTATCCAGTCACCCGATGCGCCGTGTCCCTGCTCGCCTGGGGACACGGGGTGTTTCGGTGCGTCAACCGCAGCGTCTACGCGGGTAGTAACCATTCCGCAAGATTCCCAAGGTGTGCCTCTTCTGACACTCTCAGGGGATTCCGACTTGTCCTTTTGTAGGCCTAGCCTTCCCAACGGTATGGTCTACACAGCAGGGCAGCAAGTCCGCATTCTGCACAGTGGAGCTATCGGCCGGGTCTTCCTCAAACTCCCGCTGCGCGATGTCTACCTCGTCCAGTTCCCAGGTTTTCCGGTAGTGGAGAAAATCTACAACGGCTGCGATATCGAGGCGCTTCCCGCCTCGGCCTCAGCGATCGCCGCAGAAGAATCGCTGCAGCACGTGTGAGCGTGTATCACCGGCGTCCCCGGCTCGAATGCGCACTGGGAGATCCCTACATCCGCTTCTCCCGGATCACGGTCCAGCCCACGCCGAAGCGGTCGTGCAGCATCGCGAACCGCTCTGCAAAGAAGGTCTCTGCCATGGCCATATGCGCCTGGCCGCCCTCGCTCAGGACGGTGTAGATGCGCTCAGCCTCCTGAGCTGAATCGACCGACAGATACAGATAAGAACTTCGCACCGGCTGAAATATGTCTGGCGGTACATCGTTGCCGATCAGTTCGGCGCCGCCCAGCGCCAACCGCGCGTGGATAATTGCGTCCTTCGCTCCCCCGCCAGCGATACCTGGATCCGGCAACGGTGCGTCGCCCCGAGCCATCATCACTGTCACCTTGGCGCCAAGGTGCTTTGCGTAGAGCTCGAACGCTTCGCGGCAATTCCCACCGAAGTTCAGCTGCGTGTGAAGGTGCATTGATTCCTCTCCTGATGACACCCCCATCATTGCGGGTTCAGGCCTGTGGAAATCGGATTTCTCGGAGGGGCGGCCCAGTCAAACCACAATGGCCAGAGACAAGGAGAGGGAGGCCGGAGCCTCCCTCCCATTTCGCAACCCTGGGCCTGCTCAGGCTGCTTTGGCTTCCACGTTGATGCTCTCGGCAATCGAGGTCAGCTTCTCGTCGGCGGCCTTCTCTTCCTTCAGCGTCTGTTCCAGAAGGCGCACGACTTCCTTTTCGCCGAGCAGATTCGCGAAGGTCCGGGCCGACCCGTAGGCCGAAATCTCGTAGTGCTCCACGCGCTGGGCATCCGCGATCAGACCCGCATCGAGCACCGCCGGCTCGCCGCCTTCTTTGATTCGTTCGTCGGCTTCGGTGATCAGGCCTTTCATGCCTTCGCAGGTCTTGCCCTTCGGGCTCTCATCGAGCTTCTCGAAGATCTGCTCCAGTCGGGCGACGTGCCCTTCGGTTTCCTTCAGATGGTTTTCGATTGCTTTCTTCAGTTGAGGGTCGGAAGCGTTCTTCGCGACCTTGGGCAGCGCCTTAGTCAGTTGGTTCTCCGCCGAATACAGGTCCTTCAGCTCTTCGACGAGCAGTTCGCGTAGGTTCTCATTCTTCATGAGTGGTTCTCCCTGGGGATGGGAATGCAAAATAGCGCCGGCATCGCGCAGCAGGAGGGTGGGCCCGGCAGGCCGTCTCGTGTGGCCGGCTCATTCAGTGGGATGCCGGGTTGAACCGCAGAGTCATCGCTGTGCGCTGGACGGGTTCACAGGGATGCGCACCAGGACCGCGCCGTTGCTTTGCGCTATCAGTTCGGAGAACCCGATCTCGCTCCCCGGCATCCGGAACGACCGGTACGCGTCGTTGAGCGCGATCACCTCGCCGCTGGGACGCGCACGGGGATCCCTGGGCATGACCAGGTTGACTCGTACATCGGGCCGCCCATCGCCGTCCAAGTCGAGGTCGGTGCTGAGACGCCGAGGGAGGGAAGCCGCGGGCCGGAAGGCGATCTGCACGAATGGGTCTACATTTTGCAGTGCATGGGGCTGCACTGGGCGGTACACATCAATCTGGTAGCCCTCGCGCATCACGGTGCGTGCAATCGTGCCCCCGGTGTAGACGGCATCGACGTGCACACCCGTCCGCGCTACTGCCTGGGAGAAGGCTCCCATCAGCACGAAGGGGGTGCAAGCCGCGACGATCAGCGAGAGGGCCGCGCCCACATAAGCAAGAACCGCAAGCAATCGCTTGTGCATAGTACCCTCCTTCACCGGATCGTCAGAAAGCCGAGGATCGTCGCCAGCGAGCTGGCGATGATGCTGCCGCCCAGCATCGTGGCCAGCGCCCAGGTTCCGTACAGGAACAGGAGCCGCGCCCGCTCCGGCTTCACCGCGACGGGAGTCCCCTTGAGGTGCCACACCGCCGCATTCTTTTTGCAGCTGTCCACACAGGCTCCGCACTTCATGCAGTTGAGCAGCGTTTTGCCTTCGCGGATCGACTCCGGCGACAGCGCCATGGTTGGGCAGGCGGTTTGGCAAAGCGTGCAGTCCACACACTTCGTGCGGTCGAAACGAATTTCGAAGAGGTTGATCTTGTTGAACAGCGACTGAAAGGCGCCGAAGGGGCAGAAGAACCCGCACTGGGTGCGTTTTTTCGTCAGGAAGGGCAGGGCGACGACGAGTCCGACAAAGAGCACGACGAAGATGCCCATCTGGATGGCGGTCTTGACCCCGGTCACCGCAGGGAACTCGGTCACCGCTTTGAACGGGCACAGCCACATGCAGTAAACGGGCTCAAACAGCGCGGCGGACAGAACTGCGACGACGATCAGCAGCGCCCAGGGCACCAGGCGCAGCCGGCGGTCGATCTTGCGGATCCTGATGTGCTTGGGCAGTGCCGCAAAACCCTCCTCGATACCGCCGAAGAAGCAGGCATAGCTGCACCACGCCTTGCCCAGGACCAGCGTGAACGCCAGCCATAGACCGATCATGACCGCAACCGAGTGCGGATTGGTCGCGGTGGGCAGAATCGATCCCGGAAAGATGACGGTCCGCGTGAGGGCCGCCGGTAACAGGATCATGGGGATGACCATGTGACAGAACGGAGTGTCGCCGCCGAGCATGTGCTCCAGCGAAATGCTCATGCTGCCGCGCAGGTGAATGAGGCTGGCGATGAACCCCACCGGGAACAGGAATCCGAGCGCGACAAAGAAGTAGCGTCGCCAGCGATACGTCTTCCCGGTACGCATCATGAGGAAGAACAGCAGGGTCATGAAGACGATGGCGACGGCGGCGCCGATGTGATGGTTGAGCCCGGGCGAGCGCAGCGTGGGGGTGAACATCAGCAATGCCCACAGCGCGATGGGCAGGGTGAGGAGAAGCGAGCGCCCCACGGTTCGGAATGGTGCAGGGCGGCGCTTCGGACGGGGAATTGCCGCGCTAGCCATAAATCACTTTTTGGATCAGGAGCGAGGCTCCGCTGAAGGCGTACCAGCAGGCCAGCAGCACGGCCGCCATGCGTGCCACGGTCAGGAAGGATGGCGTGCGCCGCACCACGCCCAGGGACAGGAAGGGGATGAACCACACGGCGGTTCCGACGAAGAACAGCGCAAAGAAGAGCAGCGCATTCGCGAGGGATGGCAACTGAGCGGCTCGCACGCCGGCGATGAGAAAGGGTGGACAGAGGTTGATTCCGGTCAGGAATCCGAGCGCCAGGGCGCCGGTGGGCCGCGTTTGCGGAGACTGGGGCGGGGCCGGGCCGATCTGCACCAGCCCGGGTGGTTCGGATCGGGCCACGACGCAGTGCGCGTGCGGCCAGCCCGCCGCGTAGATCAACAACCCACCCGCCAGCAGCAACTGGACCGCGCCATACACCCAGGTGTGCTCGCCCCAGGAGCGGGCGATGGCAGCGCCGGCTGACCAGACGAGTGACGCAAACAGGAGATACCCGGCCAGGCGCGCGGCCAGGAAGATGGACATCTGGCGGGCGTGCACGCGAACTCCCTGCGGCTGCACCAGCATCCACGGCAACACCACTGGTCCACACGAGGCCAGGCATACCGGGCCGGTGGCCAGCCCCAGCATGAGAGCCTCAGCCGTGCTCGTCGAAATAAAGGAAACCGCCACTGCGGCGGATGGTACTCGCAGAACACATGACCCGGCAGTGACCACCGTCACGACGAATCGCAACCCACGCGGCCGATGTTGGGGGAAGCTCCGAAGGACCTGGAAAACCATCCCTCCGCGGCTAAAGCCGGAGTCATGCGCGGCCACTATAAGGCACGGCTGAAAAGCCCTGCCCTTTCAAAGCGGCGAGTTTCTTCCGCAAGCTGGTTCAGAGTCGTGCCCATATATGAGATTTGAACAAGCCGGGATCTCACTTCGTGTGTCGGGCGATCGGGTTGGGGCACTGCTGCTCCCAAAATGGAACCCGGCAGTACTTTGGGGTGGGGCCGCTGACGATTTGCGTTGATGTTGGGCCGGGGGTGGAGCACGCTTCTTGCTATGGGGTGAACCTGGCCTGCCCTGTATTTGGGGTGTGTTGTTTTTTCCGCAAGTTGTGGAAGCCGTGCCCGTTCAAGACGACAACTTACTCAGGCTGATCGGCACGGAACAACTTGCGGAAAGAGTCGAGGGCCAGAGGCGGGACGGTCTTTTTTCCCAAAACGGTCCAGAACAGTACTTTCGGGATGGGCGAAGAGTGGAGTTTTGTTGACTTTCGAAAGCCGGGAGCTTCCGCTACTTGCTGTGGGGTGAACCTGGTCGATCCAGTACGGGGGGTTCTTTGTTTTTTTCCGCAAGCTCCGGAAGCCATGCCCTTCAAAGCGCAGAGTTCGTCGGGGAGTCCTTATGGGCTGTCAGCCGTCTGTTATGATGGCGCGTTTCCTGAGGAGAAGGCCTCGCGATGCAGAGTCTGCTGTTGCTGCTGATCGTGCTGTGCCAATGGCCTGCGGTCCTGGCCCAGGTGGTCTCCAATACGCCCTTCGCGACGGCCATCGCCCGCGCCCGGGCTCTCGAAGCCGGCGCGCTGGCCACCGACGTTCCCCACCACATCCACTACGACCTGAAGCTTTACAGCCATACGGGCAAGCTGACCAAAGGCACCCTGGACATGTGGAGCGATCCGCTCCGCTCGACGCGCATGGACATCGTCGCCGGCGACTTCCACTACACGCACATCGAGGATCTGGTCCACACTGCGCAATGGCGGCACTTCAACACCGTGATGCCGCTCAAGGTGTACGACCTGCTGCAGAACTACGCCGAGCCCGGTTTCGCGGTCTCGTATTTCGCGCTTCCTGGGCACGCGGTCCATTTTGAGCAGATCCAGGGTTCGCCTTTCAGCTGCACGAGCGAGTCCTTTCAGATGCGCGTCTGTTTCGATCCGCTTGCGCATGTGCTGGCCTTTGCGGAGATGTTCAATCAGACGGTGACATGGGAAGACTGGCAGCCCATGGGCACGCATACGGTGGCGCGCCGTTTCCGCATCTACGACGCGGGCCGGATCATGGTCGAAGCCTCAGGCAAAGCCGAGGTAGTGAAGTCGTTCCCTCCAGGACTTTTCACGATTCCGCCCAACGAGCCGGACATGGGCGAGCCCGAGGACAACGGGGCCACTCCGCACAAAGTCGTCAGCTTCAAGCCCGTCCATCTCGCCTTGCTCTACGGGAATCTGCTCATCCGGGTTAAGGTGGACGCGGACGGCAAAGTTCACAAGGCGGACCTGATCGACGCCGACGATGACGACCTGATCCACGACGCTATGGAGTTCGCGAAGCACCTGACGTTCGCGCCGCAGATCACGAACGGCGCTGCCACGCCCTTCGAACAGTACATCTACCTGCGCTACGCGCAGGGCGAGCAGGCGGAGTAAAGCGGGTTACCGCGCCATTTCCTGAACGCGCAGTTTCTCGTCTGGTTTCAGATAGCCCTTCCGCCGGAACCAGTCCTCCATCGCGGTTTGCAGGCGATCGAGGGGCACGTGCAAGCCGGCCTCGAGGAGCCCGTCGCCGGCGGGCAGGGTGTCGTCGAAGATGGCGTCGTTGGTGAAGGTGCGCATGGCGAAGTTGTCGATCCAGGCCAGGGGACAGGGAATTAGCACTCCGGCCGTTGTGATGCGCTCGATGCGGAGCCTGCGAATCCACATAAGGACCAGCGTATAGCGGTTAGCGGTTAGCGGTCAGCAGTCGGCGGTCAGCGGTCGGGTTCAGTAGCCCTTGGCGTGCAGAGCGAAGACCACGATCGACGCGAGGATGCAGTAGATGCCGAAGAGGTACCAGCGGCCGCGCTCCAGCCACGCGCTCAGCCATTTCAGCGCGAGCAGGCCGGCGAGGAAGGCGAAGAACATCCCCAGCAGGCTGGGCATCGCCGCATGAGCGAAGCCGCTCGCGTCGGCATGGCGCAGGCGCAGCGCCTCGCGCCCGATGGCCAGCGGGGTGATGATGACCGCCAGGGCGAAGCTGAAGGCTTCGACGCGTACTTTTTTGATGCCCTGCAGGATGCCGACCGAGATGGTTGCGCCGGAGCGGGAGAAACCGCGGAAGGGAAGACAGAGGCCCTGCACGGCGCCGATGATCCCGGCCTGGCCGAAGCCGATCTGGTCCGACTCTTCGGAGTCGGGACGGCGGCCTTCTTTGAGGCCGGCGATCAGGATGAGGATTCCGGCCGCGAGCAGTGCGGGCGCGACGATCTCGAGGTGGCCGAAGAGGTCCTCGATCTGGGCTTTCGGCGCGCCTTTGAACAGTGTGTGCTCGATGATCTTGATGATGACTTCGCCGACCACGCCGGTGCAGACGGTTGCGATGACGGCCTGCCACACGAAGCGCTTGGTGGCCTCGCTGTCGGAGAAGAAGGTCCGCTCCCACTGCTTCCAGAAGTAGACGATGACGGCGAACATGGTGCCGGTGTGGAGCATGACCAGCAGCAGGGTCATGGCGGGGGACGATGGGTCCATGCCCATGAGCTTTTCCGCCACGACGACGTGAGCGGAGCTGGAGACGGGCAGCAGTTCAGCGAGGCCCTGGATCACGGCGAGCACGATCACCTTGAGAAGAGACATGCACCGATTCTAACGATAGTGAGTTTCAGTTCGTGTGACGATAGATCCTTTGACTCCCCGGTACTCAGGAATCTGTCGACCCGATGAGGTCCTTCGACTCCCCGTTCGATGCGCGGCCATCGGCCGCTTACTCAGGGTCGCTCAGGATTTCGGCAGCGGGCTCGGACGCCCGCTAGAAACGTCTCAACTTACCTTCGTCATTTGAAGGGCGGGAAGGGGCGCCGGTATCATGACCGTAAGGTCACGCGTTTGATTCGAGCTTGAGAGGCCGGTGCTGCGCGGACCAGGCTTCTCGCGAAGAGCGACACGGCTCTTCGTCGACAGGGTTGGAGTTCCAGGGAAAAGGGAGACAGCGATGCGAATTGGTATGTTGACGGGCGGCGGAGACTGCCCGGGTCTGAATGCGGTGATCCACGCAGTGGTGAAGAAGGGGATCAACCACTACGGCGACGAGTTCGTCGGGTTCCTCGAAGGCTGGCGCGGCGTGCTGGAGAACAAGACGGTTCCGCTGACGCTGGAGAAGGTGGACGGCATCCTGACCGAGGGAGGGACGATCCTGCGCACGTCGCGCACCAATGTTCGTAAGGTGGAGGGCGGGATCGAGAAGTGCGTGCAGGTGCTGAAGGCGAACAAGATCGACGCACTGATAGCGCTGGGCGGAGACGATACGCAGTCGGTGACCAACGCGCTGATTCAGGCGGGGGTGCCGGGCGTTGGCGTTCCCAAGACGATCGACAACGACCTGAACGGCACGGACGTCTGCTTCGGGTTCGACACGGCGGTGATGATCGCGACGGAGGCCGTGGATCGGCTGCACACGACGGCCAAGTCGCACGAGCGTGTGATCGTCTGTGAAGTGATGGGGCGCGACGCGGGATGGATCGCTCTGACCGCCGGCATCGCGGGGGGCGCACACGTGATCCTGGTGCCGGAGAAGCCGATCGACCTCGAGCACGTGTGCGCCATCCTGAGGAAGAACTACGCGGGCGAGAAGAAGTACGGCATCGTGGTGGTGGCCGAGGGGGCAAAGCTGCCGGAGATCGGCGGCCAGGCGACCAAGGGGACCAAGGTCGACTCGTTTGGGCACGCGCGGCTGAGCGGCATCAGCGAGCACCTGGCGGAGGAGATCGAGAAGAAGACCGGGTTCGAGACGCGGTCGGTGAACCTGGGGCACACGCAGCGCGGCGGCACACCGACGGCGTACGACCGGATGCTGGCGACTCGATACGGGCTGGCGGCGATCGATCTGGTT
Organism: uncultured Acidobacteriaceae bacterium; assembly: GCA_963819725.1. Lineage (GTDB taxonomy): Bacteria > Acidobacteriota > Terriglobia > Terriglobales > Acidobacteriaceae > Palsa-343. The sequence continues at coordinate 288,624 of CAWFXK010000005.1, read as the reverse complement.
CACCAGGGCAAGTTCGGGCGGCTGGTGGTGCTGCGCGGGACGAAGATCGAGGACATCCCGCTGGCGGAGGCGATCGCGAAGAACCGGACGCTGGACGAGAGCTTCCTGTCGCTGATCGGCGCGCTGGAGCCAAAACTTTAAGACACAGGCCCCATCTCATTCATCCCGATAGAGTTGAATTGGATGGGGTGGTCACTCAAATACCCCGCTAAATCGTGATTCCTTTCCGGCTGCGGAGTGTGGTACAAAGAGCGTGCCTCACAGCTCTGGGAGGACCGAAGTGAAAGCCCCGCTCGCCACGCCCGAGATCCGCGAAGTCATGGACATTCGCCAGGCCGCTCACTATCTCGGTATCAGCGCCGACAGCCTTTATCGTTATGCCTCCACCGGGTTCATCCCGGCGTTTCGGCTGGGGAACCGCTGGCGGTTCCGCAAGTCGCGGCTCGATGAGTGGATGGACCGGCGGTCGGGGCTGGAAGAGGCCGCGACGCCGAAGCTGGTCGCGTCGCGCAAGAAGCCGGTTCGGTCGACCCGGGTGATCTCGCGGTCGGTTCGGACCGGATCGTAGAACAGGGCTCAGGTCACAGGTCGCAGGGCTCAGGTCGCAGATCACAGTGCTCAGGGCTCGGGTTACAGGGCGCCCGGCTTACTTCTCTTCATACTGGAATCAGCATCATCCCGCGCCACATAATGTGTCCCAAAGGACAAGCGTGACGATGAGAACGGAATTGCTGCGGTTCAACGGTGCGGTCGAACGCGATCCTGCCATCGATGCGTGGATGGAGGAACACGATGGCGAATTGGGAGCCATCGCGCGGGCGTGGTTTGAGGTGATGCGCGGGTGCGGGGACGAGGTCCGGGAGCTTTTGCATGACGGCTGTCCGGTGGCGTGTCTGGGCGATGCGCCCTTCGGCTACGTGAACGTATTCACGTCGCACGTCAACGTGGGATTTTTTCAGGGCGCGGCGCTGCGGGATCCAGCGCGGCTGCTCGAGGGCAGCGGCAAGTTCATGCGCCATGTGAAGCTGAGACCGGGAACGGCGACCGATGACGCAGCGCTGCGGAGGCTGATCGAGGCGGCGTACTCGGATATTAAGGAGCGGGTGGAAAACGGTTAGGGTCTGAGCACGGCCCACGACGGCGGATGTGGGCCTCCGGATTCATCTCAAGTCGTCGTATGGCCGGCAACTGTTTCTGGAGGCCTGCCCAGCCTTCGGCGGTAACGCGGGGAGGAATCCAGGTCTTCTCCGATCCACAGGCCTGCTGATTGCTATAGAGTGGATGCACTCTTTTTCCGAGGTGACGGTTATGCGCCTTGCTGTGGCTGCATGGTGTGGTTTCGTTTCAGCATCGCTGGCCGGATTCGCCGACGGTCCGGTAAACCGCGTGGCCACCGATCCGCACGCCGTGACTTCCGCCAGCGCTGCGATATCTGAGCCGCTGCCGGTCGAAGCGCTGCTGACCACGACGTACATAGGCGGCATCGCGCACTCGAACGACGGCCGCAGGCTGGCCGGAATCAGCACCGCCTCCGGCCGGCCCAATCTCTGGATCATGAACGCGGACGGCAGCGGCGCGCAGCAGCTGGTGACGAACAACGACCGGCAGTCGCACCCCCGCTTTACCCACGACGACAGCGCTGTGGTCTACAGCCAGGATCGCGGCGGCAACGAATATGAAGACATCTACGTGGTGCCCGTCGCCGGAGGCGAGCCCCGCAACCTGACCAACACTCCTGACAAGAGCGAGACCGTGCACGATTTCTCGCCGGATGGCAAGCTGCTGGTCGTCAGCGTCAAGCAGAAGACCACACCGTCCACCGACCTGGCCGTGATGTCGTGGCCGGACGGCGCGATTCGCCAGTTGACCCACGAGACCGATCCGAAGGCTTCGTGGGCAGAAGATGCGTGGAGCGCGGATGGCCGGTTTGTCTATGCGACACGGTCCATCGGGATCGACGACTCGCAGATCTTTCGCCTGGACGTGGCGACCGGTGGAGCCGAGCAACTGCTGGAGCACACCGGCAAACAGCGGATTACCACTGCCGATGTGTCGCGCGACGGCCGCACGCTGCTCATCACCTCCAACGCGAAAGGCGGCTATGAGAATGCTGGCCCTGCTCGACCTCGCGACCAGGAAGCTGCGCTGGCTGACCGATACCCAGTGGTCGGCAAGCGGAGTGACTTTTACGCCGGATGGCGGAAGCGCGGTGATTGAGCTGAACGCCGATGGGCGCATCTCGACCCGCTTCATCGACCTGAAAACGATGCAGGTGTCCGAACGGGGCGTGCCTGCCGGCCTCAATATTCCCACCGGGCAGCCTACGCCTTTCCTGCCGGACGGCTCCATGCTGCTTTCGCACGAGGAGTCCAGCCATCCGGAAGAGTTGTACCGCCTGGCTCCGGACAACACCTTTACGCAGATCACGCACAACGCGAATGAGACGCTGCAGCACATCGTCCTGCCGAAGTCGCAACTGGTCACCTACCGCAGCTTCGATGGGCTGATGATCTCGGCGTTCGTGTGGGTGCCGTTCAACCAGAAGCGCGACGGCTCCGCCGCGGCCGTGGTGATGCCGCACGGCGGTCCCACCGGACAGACGGAGGATTACTTCAACGGGGCGGCCCAGCTGCTGGCTTCGCGCGGGTTCGTGGTGATCGCGCCCAACGTGCGCGGCTCGACCGGCTATGGCATGGATTTCCAGAACGCGAACATCAAGGACCTGGGCGGAGGGGATCTGAAGGACGAGATTGCAGGCGTGGATTTTCTGAAAGCCACCGGCTTCATCGATCCGAAACGCGTCGGCATCTGGGGCGGCTCTTACGGCGGATTCATGACGCTGATGGCGATTGGTAAAACGCCGCAGGTGTGGGCGGCCGCCGTCGATGAGTTCGGCATCCTGAACTGGCTGAGCATGCTGGAGCACGAAGATCCGCGTCTCCAGGAGTATGAGAAGAGCCTGCTGGGCGATCCGGTGAAGGACCGCGCTGTTTATGAGGCCAGCTCGCCGCTCCGCTACATTCGCAATGAGACGGCCCCGCTGCTGGTGCTGCAGGGCGATAACGACATCCGGGTGCCACGCGAAGAGGCCGAGCAGGTGGTCAGCATTCTGAAGGCGGAGGGCCGGACCGTCGATGCTGTCTACTTTCCCGAGGAGGGACACGGCTTCGTCAAGCGGGAGCACCAGCGCGAGGCACTGACCCGCACTATCGCGTGGCTACAGCAGTATTTGCAGGGAGTGCATTAGACCGCGCGCGGGCTGGCGAAGGTCAAGGCCGGAATGCCCGAGGTTTTCTGGATCGGAGCGGCGCGAACCATGCCTGCGCTCTAGCCTCGACGGGCTTCTTCCGAGTCCTCTTCGTCTGGCCGTTGGCGGAGGGAAACGGCGAGGGCGGGCGAGCTTCGGCTACTCCTCGCGCAGGGTCCTGGCCGGGTCGATGGCGGCGACGCGCAGAACGGGAATGAGGGTCGCCATGAGGGCGACCGCGGCAAGGGTGAGAATCACGGTGAGGATGGTTGGAAGGTCGTAGACACCGATTCCGTAGATGACGTTGCGCATCGCCCGGAGCGCGCCTGCGCAGAAAAGGAGTCCTGCCAGGAGGCCGAGGATGGACGCACGCAGGCCGGGAGTGCCGATGTGCAGCATGGCCTGCCGGGTGGTGGATCCGAGAGCCAGACGGATGCCGATTTCGCGGGTTCTTTGCGCGACGACGCTGGCGACCAAAGCAAAGATGCCGACCCCGCTGAGCAGCAGGGCCAGGGCGGCGAGGGCAGCGAGGAGGGCCACTTCGAGGCGCTGCGTGGCCAGGGTTGTGGCCAGGATGTCGCGCATGCTGTAGAAGCCGGAGAAGGGCAATCCGGGATCGGCCTCAGCGAGGGCGTGCTGCATTTGCGCGGTGAGCCCGGGGAGTGGGGCGGCGGTGCGGACGATCCAGCTGGGCTGAAAAAAGACGTGGACGATGGCCAGCTGCTGAGGCTCGAGCTGGGCGGCAGGAATGTAGAGGGTTGGCTCACCGGTGAGCGGCGCGGTGGGGTCGATGCCGGGCGCCATGGCCACATCGTCGACGACGCCGATGATGCGAGTGTCCTTATTCAGGATGCGGCCGGTGGGATCATCGCCATGAAAATAGCGGCGAACGAAGAGACGGTTGACGATGGCCACGTGCTGGGTGGTGGGGCCGTCTGCGGGGGTGAACGCGCGGCCGGCGAGCAGAGAGATCTGGAGGGTGGAGAAGTAGGTGGGGGTGACGTAGGTTTCGTCGGCGATGGCGGTTTGGCCGGCCTCTTTTCCGCTGAAAGTGATGCCGGCCATGATGAGCGAGCGCTCATAGGGAAGGCTGAGGCCGACGGCGGCGTCCTGAACGCCGGGGATACGGCGCATGGCATCGGTGCTTTCGTCGAGCAGGGTGCGAAAGGCGGCGGGATCGTGGTAGCGAACGTTGTCGAGGGAGGCAGTGGCGGTCATGACTCCGCTGGGATTGAAGCCGGGAGGCAGCGTCTGCAGATGGATGAGGCTGCGCAGGAGGAGGCCGGAGGCGGCGAGGAGCACGACGGTGAGGGCGACTTCACCGGCGATGAGCATCTGGCGGATACGGAGATGACCGCCAGCGACGACGGTGCGCGATCCCATGGCGGAGCGGAGGTCGAAGCGCCGCGTGGCGAGGGCCGGCAACATGCCGAAGAGGACGCTGGTGAGCGCGGAAAGGATGAGGGTGAAGGCAAGGACGCGGGCATCGAGTGGGACGGCTGCGACGGGCAGCAGATTGGCGGGGAGGAGATGCAGCAGGCCGCGCAGAGCAAGGTAGCCGATGCCGATGGCGGCGACGCCACCCAGCGACGCAAGGAGAAGATTCTCGATCCAGAGTTGTTTCTCAATCCGCCAGCGTGATGCGCCGAGCGCGAGGCGGGTGGCAATCTCCGGAGTGCGGCGCAGGAAGCGGACCAGGGTGAGGCCTGCGATATTGGCGCAGGCGATGAGCAGGATGAAGCCGGCGGCGAGCATGAGGGTGAGCACCTGCGGGCGCAGAGTTGCGGTTGCGCCGGCTTGCAGGGGAACGATGGACCAGGCGACCTGAGCGCCGGGGTTGTCCTGAAGCTCATAGGGATGGGCGCGCAGGGACCAGGCGCGGTTGAGCTGGGCGTCGGCTTGTTGCCAGGTGGCGCCGTCGCGGAGCCGCACGATGTCGATGAAGTTGGTGCCGCCGCCTTCTCCGTTGCGGCTGGCCTGGATGGGCGTGTAGAGATCGGCGTTCTGCGGGGTGACGGCGCCCTGGGGGAGAACGCCGATGACGGTTGAGGGCTCGCCTTTGAGCAGGATGGGCTGACCGACGATGGCGGGGTTGGCGTCGAAGGTGGTCCGCCACAGGCCGTAGCTGAGAAGGACGAGCTTCGGGCCACCGGGACGGTCTTCGTCCTCGGTGAAATTGCGGCCGATGAAGGGCTGCATGCCGAGGACATCGAGATAGTGGGCTGAGATGCGAGCGGCGTGAAGATACTCGACATGGGAGCCGGCCTGGAGATTGACGCCTGCGGGGCGAATGCCGGAGATGGCCGAGAGCAGAGCGGGAACATGGTCGCGCAGCAGCTCCCACTGCTCGCCGTCGATGTGGTGGCGATCCCAGGTGGGATGGGGACCAGAGATGCGGGTGAAGATGGTGCCGAGGCGTTCGGCGCGCGGATAGGGGAGGCTGCGGAGAAGCAGCGCATTCACGACGGAGAAGATAGCGGTATTGGCGCCGACCGAAAGTGCCAGGGTGAGAAGGACAGTGAGGGTAAAGCTGGGGTTGCGGCGCATCTGGCGCAGGCCGTAGCGGAGGTCCTGCGCGAGGCGTTCGAACCCTGCCCCGGCGCGACGATCGCGGACCGCCTGACGAACCGGTTCGATGCCGCCGATCTCGATCTGAGCGAGGCGGCGGGCTTCGGTGGGATCCAGGCCGGCGGCGATTTTCTCATCGATGAGAAGCTGAAGATGGGCGCGGAGTTCCTCATCGAGACGGTCTTCGGTTGCGCGCCGGTGGGTCAGATTGCGAAAGGTGCTGGCGATGCGGTTCCAGGGTGCCATGGGGGGGTGCCTTCGTATCGAATATCTATAGGAGAGTGAGTGGCTTCCTATCTATTGTCAATAGAAGAGTGACGAAATTCCGGTTATTCCTACCACGGGTCAAAGACGGCAAAGCGATCGGTGTGGCTGATGAAGATGCGGCTGAAGAGGGCCGTTGACAGGAGTCCATCGAAGTCCGGCGGGGTGGGATCGGTTTGCGCGCGCGTGAAGGTGACAAAGGTGACTTTCGGCAACTCGAGTCGGCCGATCGTCAGGTGCTGCGGCGGCAAAGTCGAGAGGGAACGTTCTGCTCCATCCAAGCCGCTCCCAGGCAAGGACTGATTGCGCAGGAATTCCAGCCGCATATATCGAGAGGTATCGAAAAGAAAGGAGGTGTTCATGCCAGAATCGAGCTCCAGGCGGACCGGCCGGACACCGTCCGATAAATCGACTGAGATGATCGGCAAGAGCCCGCGATGCGCCTGATGAGGCATGGCCAGGGCGATGTGCGGGCCTCTCATGTGGGCCGGCATGGCGCCGGAGTCGTCGAGACAGAGCATGCTGTGCGCGTTGTCGATCAGGTAGTCGAATCGTCCGAGAAAATCCGCACCAAGGACACCGCGAACGCGCAAATCCGCGAAGTGAGGATTCTGCATGTCGTACACGAGTACCGGTTGGTGCGTTACAGCATGGGAGCCGACTTCGATCAGGTCCAGCTGCGCCAGGGAGGCGGTTGCATGCAATCCGACGGCTGTGAGTGCGGCTGCTCCCTGAGGGTTGAGATGGAGCTCAGCGGCCAGAGAGGGATTAACCATGGTGACCTGGGTGCCGGTATCCAACAGGAAGTTATAAGTGCCTGCATGGTTCACGGATATGGCCACGATTACCTGATAGTGGTTCTTGAGGCGGAGGGGTACACTGGCAACATTTCCCGGGCAGTGGGTTTCCGCGCTGAAGCGCCATAGCGGTAGTTAGGGCAAAGGTCAATGCAACAGCGACGGAAGCCAGCCACTTGATTTTTGTCATCGCGAGAGGTCCTTCGCGGGTTTGGCTCAGGGAACTCTGCGCGCCTGGGGGTGCACGGTCTTGATGGTCTCCGGATCAATTTCGGAGGGCGGATGAGGAACTTATGACGGGAAGTAAGTCCCTTGTTTTCAAATTCGCCGATGTGGAGGTTCGCGAGCGCGAGTTCTGTCTCGTCAAGGCTGGCGAGGTGTTGCCGGTCGAACCGAAGACATTTCGCGTGCTCTTGTTCCTGTTGCGCAATCCTCAGAAGCTGATCGCGAAGGAAGAACTGCTGAATGCAGTGTGGGGCGATGCCGCCGTCACGGAGAGTTCTCTGACGCGGACCATCGCCCAGCTCCGGCGGCTGCTTGGCGATGAAGTCCGCAACCCGCGCTACATCGAGACCGTAGCCACGGTTGGGTATAGATTTCTGCGCCCCGTCGACGTATCGGACAGTCTGAATGGCCAGCCTGAGCCGGGCGTCTCGCTTGTCACCAGCGATGCTGCGCCCAGGCTCCGGTTCTTCAGGTCCCGGGGGGGATGGCTTGTCTCAGCGATGATCGCTGCCGCGCTTTTCGTTGCTGTCGGCTTGCTGATCCAGAGGCGTTGGCGTACGGCCGAACCCATCCGCTCCCTGGCTGTCATCCCACTGGTGAATCTCTCCGGTGATGCCAGCGAGGAATACTTTGCGGATGGCATGACCGATGAACTGATTACGGAGTTGGCGAGGATCCCCGGGCTGCGTGTGGTTTCGAGGACGTCCGCCATGCAGGAGAAAGGCCTTCGCAAGCCTTTGCGGCAGATTGCCGGAGAATTGAATGTCGATGGAATTGTCGAAGGGTCGGTCGCGCGTTCAGGAGACAGGGTGCGCATCACGGCCCAACTGGTCGACGCAAGAAGCGACAAACATCTCTGGGCGCAGAGTTTCGAGGGTGAGCTGAGCGACGTCTTATCGTTGCAGAGCAGCGTTGCACCCGAGATCGCTCTCCAGACACAAATTGCACTTGCGCCGGTGGCGAGCACAAACATCGGCGCCGAGAGACGCATCGACCCGGCAGCACATGATGCCTATCTGCGAGGGCTTTATTTTTTGCAAAAGCGCGAAGCGGACACAAGCGTGGCCTATTTCCAGAAAGCAACTTCGATGGAGCCGGGGTACGCGCCGGCTTTCGCAGGTTTGGCGAATGCGCTCCATTCGGAATGGGTGATTGGACTGGTCCCACCCGGTCAGGCCATGCCGGCAGCTCTGGCAACCGCAAAACGTGCGATTCAGATTGATCCCAATAGCGGCGAAGCCTATACCGTGCTGGGAAGCATCGAAACCGACTACGAGTGGAACCTGGATGCGGCGGAACGGGATTTGGAGCGAGGGGTCGCGCTGAGTCCAAGCTCCTCTTACGCATATCTTCATTACGCCATTTTTCTCGATGCAATGAACCGCCCCGAGGAAGCGGTTACGGCGATGCGGCGGGCGCTTGAACTGGATCCGCTGTCGTTCTACATGAACCGGCACCTGGGAACGACACTTTACGTCGCCCGCCGCTATGACGAGGCGCTCTACCATCTGGGGCAAGCACGCGAGATGGAGCCAGGCAAGGCCGACTTTGTCGATTTATGGGTGAGTGCGATCTACGAAAAGCAGGGAAAGCGGGACGAAGCGGTGAACGCCGATCTGTCGGGGCTGCGCATTACAAGGCCGAAAATCAACATCGATCGACTGCATTCTGTCTACCAACGAGATGGCTGGAAAGCCTATTGGCTGGCGCGCATAGAAGTGATGCAACCTTATGCAAAAGAGCACTGTGCTGCCTATGACCTGGGAGTCAGTTATCTTCGCACCGGGAATCGCGACCGGGCGTTTCCACTCTTCGTTCAAGCGGTGAACGAACGGTGTCAAATGATGACCTGGCTGAAGGTGGATCCGATGCTGGACGATATCCGCACCGACAAGCGCTACAGCGCTCTTCTCCGGCGGGTCTATTCACAGGATTAGACGGCTTGGGGTGTGGCGAACAAGAGGGGCGGGATCGCGCTGAGCATCGCGGGTCAGGGTTGATCGCGGTGTGCGCTACTCTCGCCTGCGTCCCCTTTTCGTCTGGCCGTTGGCGGAGGGAAACGGCGGGGGCGGGCTGTTGATCTCGAGGTCCTGCGCGGACTGAGCGCGGGTGAGGTGGCGCTCCATGACGGAGCGGGCCTCGGCGGCGTTGCGGGAACGGATGGCGCGGAAAATTTCGCGGTGCAGGTCGGCGGATTCCTTGAGGTCGCGGGAGCGCTCGGCGGTTTTGCGCCGCTCGTCGTAGAGGGCGGAGGTGATGGTCTCCATGAGGGCGGCGAGGATAGGATTGCCGGAGGCCTGGGCGATGACGCGATGGAAGCGCACGTCGTGGATGAGGTACTCCATGGGGTTGTCGACGGTGGCGTACATTTCGGCGACCTCTTCGGAGAGGGCGGCGAAGTGCTGCTCGCGGCCGCGTTCGGCGGCGAGGGCGGCGAGCTCGCTCTCGAGGATGCGGCGGGCCTCGAACATTTGCCAGGACTGGAAACCGTGGAGGGCGCCGAGCAGACTCAGCGAGGATTTGCCGAGCTCCGGAGGGCCGTTGGCGACGAAGGTGCCGACGCCGTGGCGGACGTCCATCACACCCATGGCGGCGAGATAGCCGATGCCGGTACGCAGGCTGGCGCGGCTGATACGCAGCTTGCGGGCAAACTCGCGCTCGGGGGGAATGCGGTCGCCGGGCTGCAGGTCGCCGGTTTCGATCATGGTGCGGATGTGGTTAACCACCCGCATGGTCATGTGGGTATCGGATTTCGGCATAGCTTCCTCGCCGTGCGGGGTTCCGTAGGGGGTCATTTTGTCGCTCGCTCTGAAATTTACAGTACCTTACGCTGTGTTTGTTGTAAGGTCCAACAAAAGATGAGGTGATTTCGTCACCCAGCGGTGTATTCTAGTGGTCGGACCACGGCAGCACAATACTTTTTCTGACGAGCGAGGAGGTCAACCAGTCCGATGTCAACCGGTGCTATGGCCCTGATTCATGACGATCGGCTCTTTCCTGCCGATCCGACGATGCGCAACATTGCCCGCCGGCTCTATGCCGAGGTCCGCGAACTGCCGCTGATTTGTCCTCACGGGCACACGCAGGCATCCTGGTTCGCCGCGGACGAGTCGTTCCCGGATCCGGCGAAGCTTTTCGTGCAGCCGGATCACTACGTTTTCCGCATGCTCTACAGCCAGGGCATCACGATGGAAGAGCTGGAAATCGGCGCCGAGCAAATGAAGGACCCGCGGCGGGTGTGGCGCATTTTTGCGGAGAACTACTATTTGTTCCGGGGCACGCCGACGCGTATGTGGCTGGACTTCGCGTTCCATGAGCTGTTTGGGCTGGAGGAGCGGCTGTCGGGCGCGACGGCTGATCTCTATTACGACGTGATTGCGGAGCGGCTGAAGACGCCGGAGTTTCGTCCGCGGGCGCTGTACGAGCGCTTTCGGGTAGAGGTGCTGGCCACGACGGATACGCCGCTTGACTCGCTCGCCAGCCACCAGGCGATTCGCGATTCCGGCTGGAAGGTGCGCGGCACCGCACCGAGAATCATTCCGGCCTTTCGACCGGACTCGGTGGTGGATCCGGAATTCGCCGGTTTTGCGGAGAATCTTGCGAAGCTCGGCCGGATGACAGGCGAAGATACGGGAACCTGGAAGGGGTATCTGCGCGCGCTGGAGAAATCGCGGGCACGCTTCAAGGCGTTGGGTTGCACTACTACGGATCACGGCCATCCCACGGCGCAGACGGCCGATCTGCCTGTGGCCGAAGCTTCGGCGTTGTATGACGCGGTGCGGCTGGGGCGCGCCGATGCGAAGCAGCAGGAGCTGTTCCGCGCGCAGATGCTGACCGAGATGGCGCGGATGAGCGTAGAGGACGGGCTGGTGATGCAGCTGCATCCGGGCGCGTTCCGCAACCACAACCGGAAAATCTATGAGCGGTACGGGCGCGACGTGGGGGCTGATATTCCTGTGGCCACGGATTATGTGCACGCGCTTCTGCCGCTGCTCGATCGCTTCGGCAACGAAAAGAAGCTGACGCTGATCCTGTTCACGCTCGATGAGACGACGTATACGCGCGAGCTGGCTCCGCTGGCGGGGCATTATCCATGCCTGCGGCTGGGTCCGCCGTGGTGGTTCCACGACAGCCCGGAGGGGATGCTGCGCTTCCGGGAGCAGGTGACGGAGACGGCGGGGTTCTACAACACGGTGGGATTCAACGATGACACGCGGGCGTTCCTGTCGATTCCGGCGAGGCACGATGTGGCGCGACGCATCGACTGCGTGTGGCTGGCGCGTCTGGTGGCGGAGCATCGTCTGGACGAAGACGAAGCGGTGGAGGTTGCGCATGATCTCGCCTACAATCTGGTGCGGAAGGCGTACAAGCTGTAACGTCCCGCCATTTCCGGCGGGGCGTTCCCCGGCTGGGACGGCGGACAGCGGAGATTGAATGGCGGCACGAGGCACGGAATCTCGCTCGTTTTTCGGAACGCTTGGCTCCCCGGATCGCATATCCCACCAGCGCTGGGTGATCTGCGCGTTTCTTTTCTTTGCCACCGTCATTGCCTACGTCGATCGTGGCGTGATCGCCTACCTGGAGAAGTTCCTCGAAGGGATTATCCCAGGACTCAACAGCGTCAAGTATGGATACATCCTGGCCGCGTTTCAGGTCGCCTATGCGATCGGTATGTTGGTGGCCGGAGGGCTGACCGACAAGCTGGGAACGCGGAAGGCATTTGCAATCGCCATTGGGTTGTGGAGCGTGGCGGCGATGCTGCCCGGCGCGGCGTTTTCGGTGATCACGTTTGGCGTGGCCATGTTTTTGCTCGGGCTGGGCGAAGCGGCGAACTTCCCCGCGTGTATTAAGACTGTGGCTGAGTGGTTTCCGAAGCGTGAACGCGCGCTGGCCACGGGAATTTTCAACTCCGGAGCGAATATCGGCAACATCGTCGTGCCGCTGATTGTCCCGGCGCTGGTTGTGCTTGTGACCTGGCGGGGCGCATTTGTCGTGACCGGTGGCGCCGGGATTGTGTGGCTGATCGGTTGGCTCATCTACTACCGCCGGCCGGAGCGGCACCCCAGCGTTTCGAAAGCCGAACTGGAACTGATTCTCAGCGACCCGATTGAAAAGGTCGAAACCGTTCCGTGGAGCCGCGTTTTACCGTGCAAGGAGACGTGGGCATTCGCGATCGGCAAGTTTCTCACCGATCCGATTTGGTGGTTCTATCTTTTCTGGCTGCCCCGCTATCTGCAGTCGACGTTTGGACTCAGCCTGGCTTCGAACCGGCTGCCGCTGGTGATTGTGTACAGCGTTTCGACGGTGGGCAGTATCGGAGGCGGATGGATATCTTCCGCTTTGCTGAATGCGGGCAAGAGCGTTAACGTTGCGCGCAAGACCGCCATGCTGATCTGCGCGCTGTGCGTCGTGCCCGTCTTTGCGGCGCCGCACATTCATCACCTTTGGGTGGTGGTGGGGCTGGTGGGTCTGGCGACGGCTGCGCATCAGGGGTGGTCGGCCAATCTGTTCACGCTGCCCTCGGATATGTTTCCCAAGGCGGCGGTGGGCAGTGTGATTGGAATTGGCGGTATGTCAGGGGCCATTGGCGGGGCCTTAATGCAGCCGGCGACGGGGTACATTGTAAAAATCACGAACAGCTACGTGCCGCTGTTCGTAATTGCGTGCGTCGCATACGTGCTGGCACTTGCAATCATTCATGGGATTACGCCGAGGCTGGCGCCGGCACAGATCGAATCGTAAAGAAAGGAGAGGTCAGAGCATGAGTCTTTATTGCAATGTGGGAAGCGCCAATACGGATCTCTCCGGGGAACAGCTGAACGATCTGCTGGCGAAGAGCCTCGACAAGCTGGGGCCGCGAAAGCGGGTGCTGGCGATTCCGCCGGACATCACGCGCCTGCACTCGCACGCTGGAGAGCTGACGCGGTTCGCGTGGAAGTACTATGGCGATGGGCTCGGAGCAATTTTGCCGGCGCTGGGCACGCACGCGGCGATGTCGGCGGAGCAGATGACGCGCATGTTCGGGGATGTGCCACAGTCGCTGTTCCATATTCACAACTGGCGTACGGACATCGAGACGATCGGGGAAGTGCCGGCGGCGTTTATCGAGGAGCAGTCCGAGGGCAAGCTGCACTACTCGTGGCTCGCGCAGGTGAACGGGCTGCTGCTGGAGGGCAACTTCGATCTGATCCTCTCGATTGGGCAGGTGGTGCCGCATGAAGTGATCGGCATGGCCAACTACAACAAGAACGTGCTGATCGGGACTGGGGGCAGGGAAGGCATCAATCGGAGCCATTATTTGGGCGCGGTTTACGGAATGGAACGCATCATGGGGCGGGCGGATAATCCCGTGCGGCGGGTGCTGAATTATGCGTCAGACCGCTTCCTGAAGAATCTACCCATTGTTTACGTGCAGACGGTGGTGGGCCGCGGGGCGGATGGCGGGCTGGCGACGCGGGGGCTTTACATCGGAGACGATGCGGAGTGCTTTCTCCGTGCGTCGGAACTGAGCCTGCAGGTGAATTTCGAGATGCTGGACCAGCCGCTGCGCAAGGCGGTGGTTTATCTGGATCCGCATGAGTTCCGCAGCACCTGGCTCGGCAGTAAGGCCATCTATCGCACACGCATGGCGCTGGCGGATGGCGCGGAGCTGATCATTTTGGCCCCGGCGGTGAAGGAGTTCGGCGAGGACCGGACGATTGATGCGCTGATCCGGAAATATGGTTATCGCGGCACACCGGCGACGCTGGATGCGGTGGCGAAGAATGCCGATCTGGCAGCGGATCTGAGCGCTGCTGCGCATTTGATCCACGCATCGTCGGAAGGCCGCTTCACCATCACCTGGTGCCCGGGGCATCTGACGAGAGAAGAAGTGGAAGGCGTGGGCTTCAACTATGGTGCTCTGAGTGTGGTGATGCGCCGCTACGATCCGGCGAAGCTGCGGCACGGTTTCAATACGGTGGATGGGGAAGAAATTTTCTTTGTTGCGAACCCTGGGCTTGGGCTTTGGGCGCACCGCGACCGGTTTAAAAACTGAGGTACTTATGGCAATGGTTGAACTGGGCAAATTTTCTATCGGGGTGGGCGATCGTTTTGCTCATCAGGCGAAAGCACAGCTACAAGCATGTATCGAGGCGGGTCGCGCCGGCATCGAGGTGATTCCGGTCTGGAACAAATCGAATCGCGAGCACAACATTATCGGGTCGGAGCCGTACTCCACGCGGGCGGCCGCCGATGCCGCGGTGCAGGCGCTGGGGTGGACGAAGCCGTACTTCTGCGATGCGGACCATATCAACCTGACGACGGTAGATCGCTTCCTTGCGCCCTGCGATTTTTTTACTATCGATGTGGCCGATTACATCGGCAAGACCGCCGAGCCGGCTTCGATCGAGAGATTCCTGAAGCGCCGCTCCGATCTGACGGGTGCGATTCGGCTGGAAGGCGTGAGGGAACCGATTCACATCACGCCGGAGCTGCTTCGCGCCACGGCTTCGAAGTTCCTATTTGCGGTGCAGGAGGCGGGGAAGGTCTACCGCAAGATCGAGTTGTCGAAAGGGAAGGGGAATTTCGTTCCCGAAGTTTCGATGGATGAGACAGACGCTGCGCAGACGCCGGCGGAGTTGCTGATCATTCTGGCCGCGATCGCCGATGAGGGGATCCCGATCCAGACGATTGCGCCGAAATTCACGGGGCGGTTCAACAAGGGCGTCGATTACGCGGGCAACGTCGATCAGTTCCGCCGCGAGATTGTGCTGGACGTGGCGGCGATTGCCTGGGCTACGGCGAATCTTGGGCTGCCGAAGAATCTTAAGCTGAGCGTTCACTCCGGCAGCGACAAGTTTTCGATTTACGCGGCCATTTATGAAGCGACGAAAGAGTCGGGCGTTCACCTGAAGACCGCGGGCACGACCTGGCTGGAGGAGATTATCGGGCTGGCCGAAGCGGGCGGAGCGGGGCTTGAGCTGGCGAAGGAGATTTACGCGCAGGCCTACGACCATCGCGAAGAACTTTGCGGGCCCTACGCGACGGTGATCGATATCGACCCCGCGAAACTCCCCGCGCCGTCGGTCGTCGCGCAGTGGACGTCAGCGCAGTTCACATCCGCACTGCGTCATGACCCGCATTCGCCGGCTTACAATCCGAGCCTGCGGCAGCTGCTGCATGTGGGGTTTAAGATCGCCGCGAAAATGGGCGATCAGTACATCCGGCTGCTTGATTCCAACGAGAAAGTGATCGCTAAAAACGTGACTGAAAATCTGTACGAGCGCCACATTGCGCCGGTGTTCCTCGGCAAACCCTCGCCGGTTGCGGTGCTGGCCCACGCGGAGGCGAAATGAGCATTCCGGGCCTCCAACTCAACGGTAAAACGGCTATCGTGGTGGGCGGAACCTCGGGGATCGGGCGAGCGATTTCGATCGGTCTTGCTGAATCCGGTGCTGACGTGGTCGCTTCGGCGCGGCGGCAGGAGCAGGTGGACGAAACCGCCGGAGCCATCGAGGCGACGGGTCGCAAAAGCCTTCGTTTGACGTGCGATACGCAGGATCGCGCCTCGCTGCAGCGGCTGCTCGACGAATCGGTGAAGGCGTTCGGCAAAGTGGACATCCTGGTGAACAGCGCGGGGAAGATCAAGCGAGCGCCGACGCTCACGTTTCCGGAAGAGGAGTGGCGGGACATTGTGGATACGAACCTGACGGGCACGCTGCGGGCCTGCCAGATCTTTGGTGCGCACATGCTGGAGCGCGGCTACGGACGGATTATTAACATCGCTTCGCTGAACTCCTTCGTCGCTCTGGCGGAAGTGGCGGCGTACGCGGCTAGTAAGGCTGCGGTTGCGTCGCTGACGCGCTCGCTGGCTGTGGAGTGGTCGAAGAAGGGTGTGCTGGTGAACGCGATTGCTCCTGGAGTTTTTCGCACCGCGCTCAACTCCGATCTGCTGGACAACACGCCGCGCGGCAAGGAACTGCTGATGCGGACGCCGATGGCTCGGTTCGGGAAGACGGAGGAGCTGGTGGGGGCGGCGATCTATCTGGCTTCGGACGCGGCGTCGTTTGTGACCGGGCAGGTGCTGGTGGTGGACGGGGGATTTTTGGCCAGCGGGGTGAATCAGTAGGGCAGGCAACAGGCAACAGGCAATAGCCAATAGGCAACAGCAAGACGTGGCCAGCGTCATCGACAAGGGGCGATTGACTATTCGCTATCGGCTTCGCTCGCCTGTCATACTGATGACAGGGTCCCCATGTCCCTCAATAACACCATTGCTGTTGCCATGTCGGGTGGAGTCGACTCGTCGGCCGTCGCGGCGATGCTGCGTGCGGAGGGATACGAGCTCGTCGGGCTGACGCTGCAGCTGTGGAATCAGCGGCGACTGGCCGGCAAGGAGGGGATGCCGGAGCAGGTGACGGGGCGGTGCTGTTCGCTCGACGATGTGTACGACGCGCGGCGCGTGGCTGAGGCGCTGGACATTCCGTACTACGTGGTGAATGAGCAGGAGCGGTTCGAGGACGACGTGGTTCGGCCGTTTGTGCACGAATATCTGAACGGGCGCACGCCGATTCCGTGCTCGCTGTGCAACAACCACTTGAAGTTTGACCAGCTGCTGGTGCGGGCGCGGCAGATTGGCGCGGACCGCATCGCGACGGGACACTACGCGCGCAATGCGTACGACCCGGTGCGCGACCGCTGGATTCTGTCGCGGCCGGTGGATGAGTCGAAGGACCAGACCTACTTTCTTTTTGGACTGACGCAGGAGCAGTTGTCGCGCACGCTCTTCCCGCTCGGCGGGTACAGGAAGCCTGAGGTGCGCGCGCTGGCTGCGCAGCATGGGCTGGCTGTGGCGATTAAGCCCGACTCGCAGGAGATCTGCTTCATCCCGGGAGGCGACTACAAGAAGTTCATCGGCGCTTATCTGCATGAGCGGGGCGAAGAGATCCCCGACACGGCGGGTGAGCTGGTCTCGACTTCGGGTGAGGTGATCGGGCAGCACGGGGGCATTCACAATTTCACGATCGGGCAGCGCAAGGGGCTCGGGGTGGCTTCGCACGATCCGCTGTACGTGATCCAAATCGACCCGGCTTCGCACCGGGTCACGGTCGGCTCCGATGCCGAGGCGACGACGCGAACGCTGCGCGCGCGAGAGCTGAACTGGATCTCGATTCCTTCGCTCGAAGGTGAGATGCGGGTCCGGGCGAAGATTCGGCATCGGCACGAGCCGGCGTGGGCCACTCTTCGCAGGGTGGGTGCTGACGAAGTGGAAGGCGTCTTCGATGAGCTGCAGCGCGCGGTCACGCCTGGGCAGGCTGCGGTTTTCTATGACGGAGATGAAGTGGTGGGCGGGGGCTGGATCACGGCAGGCAACAGAGAATAGGCAATAGCCAATAGCCAATAGCAAACGGCTTACGCCGGCTGTTTGCCTATTTCTTCGGCAATGTGATATAATACTAAAGGTAGTTACTTTGCCGACGCTGCTGTGGAGGCTGACTTATGCCGTTTACCCAGGATGCTCTCGATCAATTCCTTTCCACCTATGAACGCAATACCTCGAGCGACGATCCAACTCAAGTTGCTGCTCAATTCGCGGACGACTTTCTTGCTGCCGGCCCGCAGGGTCCGGTAATCGTTCCAGCGGCCGTATTTGCGCAGAAACTGCCCGCGCGAAAGCGGCTATTCGACGAAGCCGGTCTCGAATCCGCCCGGCTGACTTCGCGACGAGATCTGCGCCTCGGTGAGCGCTATGTCCTCGTCGAAACCAAGTGGCGGATGAATTTCGCTTCTGAAGGTAAGCCGGGAACAAGCATGGACGTAGGTTCGTCGTTTCTTGTTGACATGGGTGGTTCCGAACCCAGGATCCTCGTCTATGTTGCTCATCAGGATGTTTTCCAGATGATGAAGGATCGAAAGCTCCTGCCACCCGGCTAAGTGGGGTCGTGGTATCGAACCTATAATCTGAAAGCTGGGTGCGGCTTGCTTCAATGCACTTCGTTTTCGAGCGCGCGCATCGCGGGCAGGATGGTGAATCGCGTGAGGGCGACGGGCTTTTGGGCTTCGTCCAGGATGGCGAGCTTTTGCGCCTTCCATTCCGGTGGCGGCTGCACTCCCGACGACAGATACGACAGCGCTTCCAGGCCCATCGTGCCCATCTCCGCCAGTTGTTGCGCGCGGGGGAGAGCTTCGGCGAGCTGCGGAGAGCTGGACAGCAGTTCCATCCTGCGCGGATCTGCCGACCAGGAGCGGAAGGTTTCCTCCAGCGTTGCCTCGATCTCCGGATGACCGACCGGATCCTGCAGATACGTGCTCATGAGGTCTCCGAAGTCGTGCCGCGACGGCGGATCGGGGGGAAGCGCGTCGACCAGGTTGTCGAGCGGCGAGAGCGTGGTGACGCCGTGGTGTTCGGACCACTTTGAACGTGTGTCGAAGTCGACGGGTTCGAGCACGGCCATCAGCGGCCGCAGCGCGTCGATGTCCGGTGTGCCGGCCAGTGCGCGCAGGGTCGCCGCCTCCTGGGCGATGTGGGTGAGGCCGAACTGCTCGAGACGCAGGGACTCCACGGAAAGGCGCCGGTACATGTCGTCTTCGCTGGTAAGGGTGCGCGGCGACCACAGACGCTCGGCGATGGCTGCGGTGCGCGGCCAGATGCGGGAGTCGATGGTGTGTGGTCCCACATACTCACTCCACATGCATGCCTCGCCGCCCAGGATGCGCGCGGCTTGGTCAGGGGTGAGATCGCTGTTGGCGGGCAGGGGGTCGACGCGGTAGTGGGTTGAGGCCGGGTCCATGTGGTCGAGGTAGTAGCCGGCCGAGAGAATGCCGCTGTATCCCTGCTTCGCTCCAGCGGCAAGGGAGTCAAAGCCGCGCCACGACTGCACCATGACGTCTTTGGGCAGGTCCGGCGTCAGGACTTCGTCCCAGCCGATCATTTTTTTGCCGTGCTTCGTGAGAATGGGTAACAGTTGCTGATTGAAATAGGCCTGAATCGCCGCTGTGCCGTGGAGGTTGTGCGTTGCAGCGAAGGCCTGGATTTTTGCGCTGTGCTGCCACTCGACGCCGTTGTTCTCGTCGCCGCCGATGTGCATAAACGCGTCGGGAAAGATCTCGGCCATCTCGCCGATGAATTTGTCCAGGAACTCGTAAGTGGTGTCGCGCGTGGGGTCCATCACCGGGTTGAAGACCCCGAAGTGCCGCTCAATGGAGAAGGGTCCTGGCGCGCTGGCCAGATCGGGATAGCCGACCATCCACGATGTGGTGTGGCCGGGGATGTCGAACTCCGGGACGACGCGGATGCCACGCGCGCGAGCGTAGGCGACGACTTCCTTCGCTTGTTGCTGGGTGTAGTACTGGCCGTCCGAGCCCATCCCGGCCAGCTTCGGATAGAGCTTGCTTTCGATGCGGAAGCCCTGATCGTCGGTGAGGTGCCAGTGGAAGACGTTCATCTTCACCTCGGCCATCGCATCGAGGGTTCGCTCGATTACGCTGACGGGTTCGAAGTGGCGGCCGACGTCGATCATGAGCCCGCGCCACTGGAAGCGCGGTGCATCCTGAATGGAAACGGCCGGCAGCGAGAAGCCGCGCGCGTCAGCCTGGATGAGCTGCAGCAGGGTTTCGAGGCCGCGCATTGCGCCCACGTCAGTAGCCGCGTGCAAGTGCGCATGCTGGGGCGTGATCTCCAGCGTGTAGGATTCGTCTTCGTCGATGCCCTGCACCTCTTTGCCTGGGCCGTCGACGGAGATCGCGAGCGTGCCGGCGGAGCCTGACGCTGCGTCCTGGATCATCACGCCGGTCTGATTTTTCAGACGCTGAAGATCCCGTTGCACGGCCGCCTCGAGGCGCTCATCGTGCATCTTGTCGAAGCTGACGGAGAACCCGGGAGCGATCGGAAGCCATCCTTCGCCGACAGTCAGGTGGGCTGGTTGCGGCATCAGGGTATTCACAAATGCGGGCTGCCCGGTTGTTGCAGGCTGTGCCAGCGCTGCTCCCGTCATCATGGCTGCTGTGACCGTCATCCCCATACACCACCGCAATACACCGGCTCGCATTCTTTGCCCTCGCAAGAGTCCTGCATCAAGAGTCCTGGATCAGCTTACGCAAAAGCTCCGGGGCAACGCCAGCGCGCAAAAGACGCGCCATGAACCCGGAGTGAATCTGTTACCTTGTTTCTTCGTTTCTACCAGGAGCCCCGCCGCATGCGTAACCGTTTCGCCCTGCTGCTTTTGACCGCCACGATCGCAGCATCCTCCGTGTTCGCGCAGTCCGCACCCACGTATACACAGCCCGATCCCGCAACGAAACAGCTCGCGCTCGGCATTTATAAGCAGCTCATCGAGATCAACACGACGGATTCGGTCGGCAGCGTCACGGCTGCGTCGAAGGCAATGCAGCAGCGCTTTCTGGACGCGGGCTTTCCGGCGGAAGACGTTTATGTGGGCGGGCCGAACGATCGCAAGGAGAACCTGGTCGTCCGGTACCGCGGCACGGGCGCTCATGCGCCGATTCTCTTCATCGGTCATGAAGACGTGGTGGAGGCGAAGCGCGAAGACTGGACCACGGATCCGTTCCAGTTCATCGAAAAGGACGGCTATTTTTACGGACGCGGCACGCAGGATATGAAGGAGAACGACGCCATCCTGGTGACGACGTTTTTGCGGCTGCACAAGGAGGGCTTCAAGCCGGATCGGGATTTGATCCTCGCGCTGACCGCGGATGAGGAGGGCGGCAAGTCGAACGGCGTGGACTGGCTGCTGAAGAATCAGCCCGAGCTGGTGAAGGCTGCTTTCGCATTTAATCCTGACGGGGGCGGCGTGGAGTTGCAGAACGGCAAGGCCGTGTCGGCGGATGTAGACGCCAGCGAGAAACTTTACGCGGACTATCAGCTGCTCACGACGAACCCGGGGGGCCACAGCTCGCTGCCTGTGCCTGACAACGCCATTTATCACATCGCGGACGCTTTGCAGCGTCTGCAGAACTACACCTTTCCTTTCGAGCTGAATACGATCACGCGCGGCTATTTTGAAAAGCTCGCTAACCTGGAATCGGCGCAGACAGCGGCCGATATGCGTGCGATGCTGGCGACGCCGCCCGATGCGGCTGCGATCGCGCGCCTGTCGAAGTCGCCGGAGTGGAACTCCACCATGCACACCACCTGCGTGGCGACGCGGCTGCTGGCCGGGCACGCGAACAACGCGCTGCCGCAGATGGCTCAGGCAAACGTGAACTGCCGCATTCTGCCGGGCCACTCGCGCGAAGAGGTGCGCCAGGACATCATCCGGATCATCGACGACAAGAAGATCACGGTGAACTACGTTGACGATGGCGGCAGGGTTTCCTCCACCGCTCCGGAAGCGAAAGGCCTGCCGCCGGTGGCGCTGCAGCCGGAAGCGATGAAGCCGCTGGAGAAGATGGTCGCTGCTTACTGGCCCGGCACGCCGGTTGTGGCCGACATGGCGGATGGAGCTTCGGACAGCATTTATACGAACGCCGCGGGTATCCCGACTTACAACTGGTCGGCGATCGAACTGGAGACGAGCGATGTCCGCGCGCATGGCAAGGATGAGCGGCTGCCGGAAGTGTCGTACTGGAAAGGCGTGCAGTTTTGGTATGACTACGTGAGGATGATCGCTGGCGGGAAGTGAGCCCGGCTCTGCGGAACACAGTGCTTCGTGCCGCCTGGAGCGAAGAGCATCCCTCAGTGGCTAAAGCCGGGTTCATCCTGTGGCTTTTGCGGCACGGCTGAAGCCGTGCCCTTTCAAAACAAAGACTCCTCCGCCTGGAGCGAAGAGCGTTCCTCAGCGGCTGAAGCCGGGTTCATCCTGTGGCTTTTGCGGCACGTCTGAAGCCGTGCCCTTTCAAAACGAAGACTTTTCCGCGAGATGTACAAGCGGTGCCTGAACGCAAAGCAGTTCGCGCATGGCGCGAATGCCCACTTCCCCGAAGGCAGGGGAAGCGGGGCACCCAATGAAGCGGGGCACCCAATCTGGATGTGGGGCTACTTCGTTTTTGCGTTCTCTGCGGGCGTGGTGACGATGCTCACGTTCGTGATGCCGGCCTGTTTCACGGCGTCCATGAGCGTGGCGAAGGCGCCGAAGGAGACGGCCTGATCGGCGCGCAGATAGATCACCTGCTTTGAGGTGTCGGAGCTTTGCGCGCGCAGAATATTCGGCAGGTCGTTCAGGTTGACGAGCTTGTCGTTGAGAAAGACCTGCTGGTCCTTGTCGATGGTGAGCACCATGCGCTGTTCGGTGATTTCGCGCACGGTTTTGGTCTTCGGGACGTTGACCTGGATGCCCGACTGCAGCACGGGCGCGGTGAGCATGAAGATCACCAGCAACACGAGCACCACGTCGACCAGCGGCGTGATGTTGATCTCCGCCAGCGCGGTTTGGGTGTGGCCGCCTCTACTTGTGAAGGCCACGGCCGGCCTCCCCTGGATCCTGGCCGGGCGCGAGCGCGGCTTCTTCCATGCTGTTGAGCAGCTCGCGGGCAAAGTCGTCCATGCGGGCGGCGAAATCGCGGCAGCGCGCGGTGAACTGGTTGTAGGCGATGACGGCGGGAATGGCGACGAGCAGACCGGCGGCGGTGGTGATGAGCGCCTCTGAGACGCCTGGGGCGACAGCACGAAGCGTCGCCGTGCCCTCGGTGCCGAGGCCGTGGAAGGCATCGACGATGCCCATGACGGTGCCGAAGAGGCCGACGAAGGGAGCGATGGAGCCGATGCTGGCCAGCCACGTCAGGCGCTGCTCCATGGCGGTGAGGGATTCGCTGGCGGCGGTCTGTCCGGCGCGCTCGAGCGCGGTGATGTTGCGCGGCGGGCCAAATCCGCCGGTCTGGCGCCGGTAGGTCTCGTAGACCTCGTCAAAGACATTGACGAGCGGGCTGGGCTTGAACTGCTCACTGACGGTTGCGATTTCCTGCAGGCGGTTCGCCTTGCGGAAGGCGCGAAGGAAGCGATGGCTCTGTGCGCGGGCGCGGCGGAACGACGCCCACTTGCCGAGAATGATGGCCCAGGAAAAGAGGCTTGCCACCAGCAGGACGGCGAGCACCGTCATGGCGATCACGCCGCTGTTCTGGAGCATCTCCCAGACCGCGCTGCCGTTGTTGGTGGGAGGCGCGACGGGGTTCGTATCCTGGAAAAGAAGTAACGCGGAGAGGAGACTTATCATCGTCTGACTATCACGTTACCAGAAGCAGGAATCTGGCGTGGGGTTGCACGTGGAGTGGGGAGAACCTGCTTCGTTACACCTCAATCCGCGAGAAAAGCCAGGCGCTGGTGCCCAGAAAAATGGCTGCCAGACCGGCGAGCAGGCAAAAATCGAGCATGAAATTGAACTGCCAGTTGAAGCTGAACTGCCAGTTGCCGATGAGGACGCCGCGAAGGCCGTCGATGCCGTAGGCCAGGGGATCCACGCGCGTGATCCAGGTGAGGATCCGGCCGAGGTTCTTGAGCGGAAAGAGGGCTCCGGACAGGAAGAAGAGGGGCATGACGAGGAAATTCATGAGCATCTGGAAGCCCTGCATGTCCTTGATGGTCGAGCCGATCGAGGCGCCCAGCGCGGCGAAGACCAGGGCGATCATGCCGATGAAGATGCCGGCCGCCGGAAGAGCGATCCAGTTGTGGCCCGTTCCGTTCTGGTGTAGTGGCCGGAAGCCTGCGATGAGGCACACGACGAGCATGAGCAGCCCCTGCAGGCTCGCGACGGTCGCGCCGCCCAGCGTGCGTCCGAAGATGATCTGGATGCGGGGTACCGGGGCGACCAGCGTTTCCTTCAGGAAGCCGAACTGGCGATCCCAGAG
Organism: uncultured Acidobacteriaceae bacterium; assembly: GCA_963819725.1. Lineage (GTDB taxonomy): Bacteria > Acidobacteriota > Terriglobia > Terriglobales > Acidobacteriaceae > Palsa-343. The sequence goes on along the minus strand of CAWFXK010000005.1, from coordinate 264,744 downwards.
CATGGCCATGCCGGAGAAGATGGAGCTGAAGAGCACGGTCATGCCGATGACGCCTGGGGCGATGAACTGGATATAGTTGCCTGCGCCGGCTTTGGCGAAGACCGGACCGAAGCCGAATCCCAGCGCGAGCAGGTAGAGCGTCGGCTGGCCCAGGGATACGACGATCTGCGCTTTCGAGCGGAAATAGCGTTTCAGTTCGCGCAGCCACATGATGTAAATCGCGCCCATGTTCTTCTCCTTGTCGGCCTGTGCTGCAGCTTGCTTATCGCTTTTGCCACATCTGCGCAAACCGCCGCATCGCATCCGCTGAGTTGGCGCCCTCGTCGCGCAGAGAAGTGCCGGTTAGCGCGAGGAAGGCGTTTTCCAGCGAGTCGGTGTTGGTTTTCACTTTCAGCTCCGCCGACGTGCCCGTGGCCACAATTGCCCCGTGATCCATAATGGCGATCCGGTGGGCCACGCGATCGGCCTCGTCCATATAGTGGGTAGTGAGAAAGACGGTCGTCTTCTCTTTCTCGTTGAGCCCCTTCACGTGGGTCCAAAGCTGGTTGCGGCTCTGTGGATCGAGGCCCAGGGTCGGCTCATCGAGGAAGAGGATCTTCGGCGTGTGCAGGAAGCCGCGGGCGATTTCGAGCCGCCGCTTCATGCCGCCCGAGAAGGTCTTGACGAGATCTTTGCGCCGCTCCCACAGCTCGAACAACTTCAGCAGATGCTCGATTCGTTCCAGGCGCACCTTATGCGGCACGTGGTACAGGATGCCGTGCAGCTCCATGTTTTCGTACGCGGTCTGCTCGCCGTCGAGGCTGGGATCCTGGAAGACAATGCCGAAGCGCTGCCGCGCCTCCCGCTGCTTCACCCAGGGATCGAATCCGTCGAGTTGAATGCGCCCCGCTGTGGGACGCAGCAGGGTGGTGAGCATCTTGATAGTCGTGGTTTTGCCTGCGCCGTTGGGGCCGAGGAAGGCGAAGATCTCCCCGGACTCCACCTGGAAGGTGATGTCTTTGACTGCGGTGAAATCGCCAAATGTTTTAGTGAGGTTTTCGACACGAATCACGGCCTGTGCCTCCCGAAGAAAAAAGCTGCAGTTGTGACAATCTGTCTAGTTTGCCAGAAAGAGGAGCGTCCGGCTATGGGCCGAGTTGACGCGAAAGGCGCTGTTTGACTGCCGGGCGCAACGGGCAAGCGTGTTCAGCGCATGTTCAGGGCCGGCGTCCAGGTCACTTGGTTGTCGGGCTGAATTTCAATCCGGAGCGTGCCTTCCTGACCCAGCTGCAGCTCCGGACCCTTGATGGTATGGTTCTTGTGCGCTGCATCGGTGAAGTCGATGCTCGTCGCGTCTGTGCCCAGCGCGTGAAAACGATAGTGGAAGCTGCCGCCGGGTGCGATGGTTTGTATGCCGAAGGATCCGCCGGGATAGGACACCTCGACGAGCGAGACCGGAGTCGGCTGGTGATTGACGATCGTGCAGGTGATCCAGGGCGACTGGCATCCGGCGAGAAGGGCGAGAACGACCAGCGCTGCTCCGCACTCGTTCGCCCGCCAACGATGCGCTCGTCTCATCCGCGGCCAGAGTATCATCCGCGTCCGCGGCGGGCGGCGTCCTTCCAGGGTGTCATGACCTTGTAGCAGGGAACTGCCGTTGCGTTGGCTTTGGCCGTGTGGAGCAACTTCCGGCGCAGGAGCCAGCGGACGGCAGCCTGCGCCGCGCTCTTCGAGACGCCGACGGACTCGGCCATCTCCTGGAAGCTGATCCGGACTTCCGCGCCGGCACGCGCCTGGGCAGCGGCCAGCCACAGATAGATCAGGAAACTCACCGGCCTGCGGTCGTGTCCGACCAGGTCGCGCATCAGCACGTCGATGACGTAATCGTCCACGTTCGCCATTGGGCTATACCAATCGCTACTATAGCAATCCCTGGACGATTGCGCCCGTCGCGCGCCCTCGTTATGCTCCGGAGATCGAGGGGAGAAAGGCACCATGATCAAAGGCATCAAATTCATCGGCGTTCCGGTCAGCGATCAGGACCGCGCTTTGAAGTTCTGGACCGAGGCGGTTGGGATGAAGGTCACGACCGACCAGCCGTTCAACGAGAAACAGCGCTGGATCGAACTGAAGGTCCCGGGCGCCGACACCGGCATTTCACTCTTCACGCCGGAAGGGCACGAGAGCCGCATCGGGCACTTCCAGTCGATCTCATTCTGGTCCGACGATGTGTTCGCGACTGCCGAGGCGATGAAGAAGAAGGGCGTTGTCTTCGCGCAGGAGCCGAAGAAGGAACATTGGGGCACGTCGGCGGTGTTCAAGGACCCGGACGGGAACATGTACGTGCTTTCGAGTAGATGAGGTTTCTTGCTTCTCAAAGAGAGCGATGATGCCGGCAGAAATGCAGGTCCATTCGACTCGCCTCTTGACTGATGTCGCGCGAAGGGCGCGCGACGAATTCGGAAAGCTCGCTCAGGATGACAGGCCTAGATCATCGGCTTGCGTTCGAGCGCGCGCGCGGTCAGCACGACGCCGGTTTCGCGGGTGTGCAGGGTGATGGGGAAGGCCAGCACATTCCAGACCCAGCGGTCGCCTTTGCTGGGCAGGTTGAGCACGCCGCGGAAGGTGCGGTCGATGTAGGTCTCTCGGGTCTCGGCGACGGTACTGAGAATATCGGCCCAGTCGACCGCCAGCTCGGGCATTTCTTCAAACATGTTGCGGCCGGGGAACCAGTCGCGGGGCTTCTCCAGCACTCGGGCGCAGGTTTCGTTGACGTACTGCCAGGTGCCTTCGCCGTCGAGGATTTCCAGCACCACGTCATCACCCATGGCCATGTTGATGCGGGAGTAGAAGAAGTCGCGCGCATCGACGACGACGGGCTTGCCGCGCCGCTTGGCCTCGAATGACCGCAGTGCCGTGACCAGATCGTCGATGGAGCTGTAGCCCTTGAGGAGGTGCATGTCCTCGACGCCGCCAAAGCGGCGCTCGAGGGTGGCCGAGAGGATGATGATGGGGACCTGGGGATGCAGCTCGCGGAGGCGCCCGGCGACATCGGTGCCAAATTTTCCCGCACCGAGGTGATAGTCGAGGACCGCGATATCGATCTCGTCCAGCAGCGACTCGGCTTCCTCCACGGTGCTGGCCGTCTGGGTCACGTAGCCGTATTTACGCAGGATCGTCGACCGCAGGAGGAGATTGTCGGGATGGTCATCCAGCAGCAGCACACGAATGGGCGCGGTGGAGGGTTGCACCAGCGACAGCGTGGAGTCCTGGTCGTTCGTGGGCATAAGTCTTGTTTTGATGCAATAGACGGCGACGGTGCTGTTTTAGCCGCCAGATAATTTGGATGCGTTCGTTTTACTTTACTCTTCGCGCTTCGGTTTGCGCTGAAATTGTCGCAGCAACTCCGGTAAGCGGGCGAAGAGCGCGGTGGCGCGCAGCCATTGCTTGTGGTCGAAGGCGGGTGAGCCGGCGAGCATCGACCCAGGGGGAATGTCACCGTGCAGGCCTGCCTGGGCGATGGCGATGACGTTGTCGCCGATTTTGCAGTGCCCGGCGACGCCGACCTGGCCGGCGAGGATCACGTTTTTGCCCACGTGGGTGGATCCGGCGAGGCCGACCTGGGCGCACAGGAGAGTGTTCTCGTCGACCGACGAGCCGTGGCCGACCTGAACGAGGTTATCGACCTTCACTCCGTCGCCGATGCGGGTTGCGCCGACGCTGGCGCGGTCGATGCAGGCATTCGCCTGGACCTCGACGCGATCACCGAGGATGGTGGGGCCCGGACTGCGGGATTTTGTGCCACTGCCCGTGCTCGTCCTTGGCGAAGCCGAAGCCGTCGGAGCCGACCACGACGCCGTTCTGGAGGACGACGTCATTGCCGAGGCGGCAGTTTTCGCGCACCACCGCATGGGCATGGGCGAAGAAGCGGTCGCCGATGCGAACGCCTGGGTAGATCACGACATGGGGCAGGATGGTGGCGTCGTCGCCGATGACGACGTTCTCCCCGAGCACCGCATAGGCGCCGATGCGGGCGTTCCTGCCGATCTGCGCGGTGGGATGGACCACGGCGGTGGAGTGGATTCCTGTCGGGCCAGGCCGGCGGCTGATAGAAGATCTCGACGGCGCGCGCAAAGGCGAGGTATGGATTTTTGAGGCGGAAGGTGACGACAGGCACATCGGGGAAGTCGGGCGTGACAAGGATGGCGCTGGCCCGCGTAGTTTTCGCCAGGCCGGCGTATTTCGGATTCGCGACAAAGGTGATCTGTCCGGGCTCGGCTTCTTCGATTCCCGCCACGCCCGTGATTTCGACATCGGGTGCGCCACGGAGCTCGGCTTCGAGCGCGTCGCGCCAATTCGCCAGCTTGCATGCCGCGATTGTAAATCGCCGTAAACCAGCCGCCTTGCCCGGTCTTCTTCAGCGTCCCGCTTACCGGCTCGGTTGGTAAACGTCCAACTGGTGTGGCATCATCGTTGCCAGAGCAAGGTGACGATCCCACAGCCCACCCGATTGCGTAACCAGCGTCCAGCTCTGCGCGCGCTCGCCATAGGATTGGCATGCCTGGGGGTTTGTGTCTTTGCCTGGGGGCTGCGGTACAAGCTGTCCCTGTACGACCCGCCGCACTCCATGTCCCGTCACATGCCGGCCGCCAAGCTGCTCACCGGCAACGAGCGTCGCGCGGTGCCAGCCGTCGATCTGCGGCCTGCATCCGGCGTAGCCGCGACGGCATTCATTGCCGGCCTGATTTTCTCGGTTCTGCTCCTGAAACATCCGGGCATCGTTGCCGCGTTCGGGTCTTCGCTGCTGATCGCGGGCCGCCGCCGTCCCGTGCCTGCCTGGGCACCGTGTGCGGCAAAACTACATCCGGCCTCCTCCCCGTTTTCGCTAATCTCTTAGCGATCGGCGTTAGCCGTTCTCCATCGCCGGAAATCCGCGCGATGGACGCGCCGCCCGCTTCCTATTCCGGTCAAATTGGTTCAGCCCTGGGCCCATTCTCAGGAAGGTGTGTCACCCGATATGCGCAAGCGTTTTTGGATCGTCTTTTCTGCCGTCATTATTGTTGCTGCGATCTGGGTTCTGGTGTGGCGCGGCCATCATCGCACCGCAACCGTGGAAGCCGCTCCCGGTCCACCGGCGGCGGAGGTCGCACTGGTCCAGCGCGGCGACATCGCCCAGGTTCTCACCCTGGCCGGACAATTCCAGTCTTACCAGGTGGTCGACGTCCATCCCAAAGTCTCCGGCTTCGTGCGCCACATCTACGTCGACATCGGCGATCGGGTGCATCAGGGGCAAATTCTCGCTGTTCTCGAAGTCCCCGAGCTGAAAGCCCAGCTCTCCGGCACCGTCTCTGAAGTCGCCCGCAGCAGCGATGAAATTGTTCGCGCGCAGCACGAGGTGCGGCGCGCCGAATCGACTCACTCCGCGCTGCACGCCGACTACCAGCGGCTGCTGGACACGTCGAAGGCGCAGCCGGGCCTGGTGGCGCAGCAGGAACTGGATGACGCGCAGGCCAGGGATCTTTCCTCCGCCGCGGAGGTCGATGCTGCCAAGGCTGCCCTCGCGGCGGCGCAAAAGGGCATGGAGGTTTCCCGCGCCGACAACGAGCGCGTCAGCGCGATTGAGGACTACACCAACGTGATCGCGCCGCTGGACGGCGTCATCGTATGGCGCTATGCCGACACAGGTGCGCTGATACAGTCCGGGACCGGTTCGGATTCGCAATCCCTGCCCATCGTGCGGCTCTCGCAGAGCGAACTGCTGCGGCTGCGTGTGCCGGTTCCCGAGGATGACGTGCAATACGTCCATATTGGCCAACCGATGCAGGTGCGCGTGGATGCGGTGGGGCGTTCATTTACCGGGAAAGTAGTGCGCTTTACCCGCGATGTAGCCCCGGCGACGCGCACGATGGAAACCGAGATCGACGTCAAGAACCCCGACCTCACGCTGGATCCCGGTATGTACGCGAACACGCAACTGCAGCTGGGACATGTCACGAACGTGCCCACAGTTCCGCAGGAGGCGATCCAGCTCTCCGCCAACGGCGACGAGGTCTACGCTCTGGACAGCGACAACCAGGTTCACATTCGTCCTGTGAAGACGGGGTTCCAGGGATCGCTGCTGGTGCAGGTGACGGAGGGCCTGCAGCCGGGCGATCGCGTCATCGTGGGCGGTTTAAGCAAATATCACGATGGAGAAGTGGTGAGCCCGATCGTGACGAAGCAGCCGACTTCCGATACCGAGCGCGCCCAGGGCAGTATGGTCGATCTTCATAACGACCAGGGGGGCACGCAATAATGCCGAAGTTCGCTCTGAAGTATCCGTACTTCATTCTCATGCTCTGCCTGATTGTGTCACTGGTTGGCACCGTGGCAATCGTGAGCATGCCGGTCGACCTGTTCCCCAACATCAATATTCCCGTCGTTGTGGTTGCGACCTTTTATGCCGGTATGCCGCCCAGTCAGATTGAGGCAGACATCACGGACACGTTCGAGCGTTTCTTCACCTACGGGAACAATATCGACCACATCGAGTCGCGGTCGCTGACCGGCGTGAGCCTGATCAAGGTCTATTTCCTGCCTGGAACGGACCCCAATGCAGCGTTGAGTAACATCGCAACGCTGGCCATGGCCGACCTGCGGCGGCTCCCTCCAGGTACGCTGCCTCCGGTGGTGTTGAGCATGAACGCCGCCAACCAGCCGGTTTGCCTGATCACTCTGAAGGGGCGGGGTCTGAGTGAGACCGATTTGAAAGACATTGGCCAGTACGCGGTCCGCAACCAGGTTGCGGGTGTCAAGGGCGCTTCGGTTCCGGATCCGTATGGGGGCACCTATCGGCAGATTCAGGTCTACGTCGATCCGCTCAAGCTGGAAGCCCACAATCTTTCGCTCATGGATGTCGTCCATGCCGTGGACAGCTCGAATCTGATCCTTCCCGCCGGCGACGTCCAAATCGGCCGGAAAGACTACAACATTTATGCCAACGCGCAGTTCCCGGCGGTGAAGGAGATCAATTCACTGCCGCTGAAGACCGTGGGAAACGCCTCCGTGCTGGTGGGAGACGTGGGGAAGGCCGAGGACGCCGGTGCACTGCAGACGAATATCGTGCGGATTGACGGGCAGAAATCCGTCTACGTGCCGGTGATGAAGCAGGGCGGTGGGAGCAATACCATCACCATCGTTGACGGCGTGCGCAATGCGGTGGAACACCTGACCGATGTTCCGTCCAACCTGAAGGCGGATGTGGTTTTCGACCAGTCTGTGTTTGTCAAGCTGGCCCTGAAGCAGCTGGTCAATGAAGCCGTCATCGGTCTTGTCCTCACTGGCCTCATGATTCTGCTCTTCCTGGGCAGCCCACGCGCGACGGTGGCCGTCCTGCTTTCGGTCCCGCTCTCGGCCATAGCCTGCCTGCTGATGGTCGATGGGGCAGGGGGCACGATCAACACGATGATCCTGGGCGGACTGGCTCTGGCACTGTCACGTCTGATCGACAACGGCGTGGTGGTTCTGGAGAATATCTTCCGCTACATGGAACTGGGCGAGCCCACGCGGATCGCAGCGGAAAAGGGCGGTACCGAGGTCTCGCTCGCCGTCCTCGCTGCCACGGTGACCACCTCCATCGTCTTTCTGCCGGTTGGGGCGCTGTCCGGCGTCAGCGAGTACCTGTTCACCCCCCTGGCTCTGGGGGTGGTGCTGTCCATGTTCGCCTCTTACATTTTTGCGATGACGGTGGTCCCGCTGTTCTGCTCGCTCTTCCTGAAGGGGCACGGTCACGGCGAGCGCGACGAGGCCGGCGAACTCGTGGACAAACACGAAGAGCCGCGCAAACGCCGCTTCGGACTCCAGCCCATCGTCGAAAGATTCAACATGTACTTCCAGCGCATGGTGAGCTGGTACGAAGGACTGGTGCGCCGCTCCCTCATTCGGCCAGGATTGACCGCCGCCGTCATCCTCGGGGGCTGCGCGCTCGCCCTGGCGGTCACGTTCCCGTTTATGGGCAAGGCTTACTTCCCGCGAACCGATGCCGGCCAATTCACCGTCAACATCGAGATGCCGAGCGGCAGCAGGCTCGACGTCAGCAATAGTTACATTGCCCGGGTGGAGCAGATTATTCGGTCGGTTGTTCCAAAATCGCAGCTGGACATGATCGTGTCCAATATCGGGGTCACGCACGGGCCGTCCACGATCTACAGCAGCAATTCGAGCATGGACACGGCGTTTGTCGAGGTCAGCCTCAAGTCCGACCACAAAACGAGCAGTTTCGCATTCATGAACCGAGTGCGAGAGCAGCTTTCCCGGCAGATGCCCCAGCTGACCACGTTCTTCCACGGCGGCGGTCTGGTTTCCGCCGTTATCAACCAGGGCCTCGCCGCGCCCATCGACGTTCAGGTTTCATCCAGCGATCTGAACAAGGACTACGACCTGGCGGAGAGTCTGGCTGCAAAGATCCGCGAGATCCCCGACGTGAGCGATGTGTATATTCCGCAGAACATGCGCTACCCGGGGCTGGAGCTGAACATCGACCGGGAGCGTGCCAGCCAGGTAGGTCTGACCACGAAGGGCGTGGTCGACAACGTGATCACGGCTCTGACCTCCGATGGCGTGATCGCGCCCAGCTACTGGATCGATCCGAAGTCGGGCAACAACTACATGGTGACGGTCCAGTACTCGACGCACCAGCTGGACAACATGAACATGGAGGATTTCCGCAACATTCCGCTGCGCGGCGACGGGGTCAGCGGCTACACGCCGCTACAGTCGGTTGCGCAGATTGAGCGCATCAATACGCCCACCGAGGTGGATCACTACAAGCTTCGGCCGAAAATCGATATCTACGTGGCCACGAAGACAGAAGCGCTGGGAGAAGTCGGGAAACGCGTCTCAGCGCTGCTGGCCAGCACGCCAACGGATCGCAACATGCGCCTGAGCTTGCGAGGCGCGGTCGTCAACATGAACGAGGCATTCCACGACTTCGGCCTTGGGCTCGTTCTCGCGGTTGTGCTCGTCTATCTGGTGCTGATGGCCCAGTTCGCATCCTTCGTCGACCCGTTCATCATCCTGATGGCCATACCCCCGGGGCTGGCAGGCGTCGTCCTTATCCTCGTGCTCACCGGCAGCACGCTGAACATCATGTCGCTGATGGGCACCATCATGATGACCGGCATCGTGGTTTCGAACTCGATTCTGATCGTGGACTTCTCGAACATCCTTCACAACCAGGGGCTGCCGCTGCTCGACGCCACCATCGAATCCTGCAAGATGCGCCTGCGGCCCATCGTCATGACCTCCATGGCGACGCTGCTGGGCATGATCCCCATGGCCATCGGAGCCGAAGCCGGCAGCGAGCAGTACGCGCCGCTGGCGCGGGCGATCATCGGCGGTCTGGGCGTTTCGGTGGTCGTGACCATGTTCCTTGTCCCCGCGGTTTATCTGGCGATTCACTCCCGTCAGGAGCGCGGGGCTAACGAGCGACGCGGAGCCGAAGCATGAGAACGACCGTGATCTTCAGCTCCGCCGCGTTGTTGTTCTGCGGACTTCTGTTCGGACAGTCGGCACTGCCCGCGGCACCTGGACCGCAGCTGCTTTCGTCGCTGCAGGAGCCGGGAGCGCCAGCCTCGTCCGCAACAGCTCCGCCGGCGCCTAACACGAATCTGCCCACGCTCACCCTGGCCCAGGCCGAGCAGATGGCGATCCGCAACAACCCGCGCATCACGGTCGGCAAGCTGGAGGCGCTTGCGCAGCACGAAATGACGCGCGAGACGCGCTCCGCCGAGCTGCCCACGGCCACCATCGCGGCGACCGGGGTTCAGGCGGAGGAGGCCAGCCGCGTGGGAGCCGGCTCGCTGACCTCATCGCGCCTGTTGCAGCACGCCGGCGCGGGCACGAATGTCACACAGCTGATCTACGACTTCGGCCACACGCACAACCTGGTTCTCTCGCGGAAGTTCGAGGAGAAAGCAGCGAACGCGAACGCCCTCGCGACCACGGAGGAAATCATCCTTGCCACGGACCAGGCGTTTTACAACGCGCTCACCGGGCAGGCCGAGCTGAACGTCGCCCGGCAAACCGTCACCACGCGGCAGACCACGGAAAGCCAGGTGGGCGAGATGACGCGGAACAAATTAAAGTCGACGCTCGACCTCAGTTTCGCCGACGTGGACCTCTCCGAGGCCAAGTTGCTCCAGCTGGACGCGCAGAACAACGCCGATTCGGCCTTTGCGGTTCTGGACGCGGTGCTTGGTCTGGACCACGAAGTCCGCTACAGCCTTGTCGAGGATGCGGCAGCGCCAGCGCCGCCGCCTGCCGTCGTCGGTCCGCTCATCCAGACAGCGCTCGAACAGCGCCCCGATCTGCAGGCACTGACGTTCGACACCGAGTCCGCGCAGAAATATGCGCGTGCACAATGGGATCAGATGCTGCCGACGATTTCGGCAGCGGGCACTGTCGGCACGATCCCCGTCCACCCCGGCACCTACTACACAACGAACTGGTGGGGGGGAGTGGGCGGCAACATCAACATCCCGGTCTTCAACGGTTTTCTCTACAGCTCGGAAGCGAAGGAGGCCAGGTACCGCGCGCAGGCGGCGTCAGAAAACGCGCGCGATCTGCGCGACCGCATTGTGCGCGACGTGCGCACCTCGTGGCTGCAGGCGAACAACAGCTGGCAGCGCATGGCGGTCAGCGCCCAGCTGGTGAAGCAGGCGAACCTCGCCTTCGACCTGGCGCAGACGCGCTACAAACTCGGGCTCAGCTCGATTGTCGAACTGAGCCAGGCGCAGCTGCAGCAGACCAGCGCGCAGATCGAGGACACCAGCGCGCGGTATCAGTATCGACTGGCGCTGTCGACGCTGAACTATGAGATGGGAATCAGTCCGTAGGGCAGGGAGCGCGGAACGAGAGTTTAGTGATTGGAGTTTAGAGTTTAGAAATGTGCGAGAACTCGCAGGCCCCAAAAACCAGCCCCGGCGATGATCGCAGGGGCTTCTAAACTCCAACTCTTAAACTCTATTCCCTACGGAGCCCCGCTGCCCACGGAGCGGCTCTCGGTCCGATAATTCTGCACGCCCCCCGATGCCTGTCCGGGGTACTGCGAGTTCACGCGCATGTCCACGATGTTGCCTTCCATCTCGATCGTGTCGCTCACAATGTCGGTGTCGGTGCGAATGACCGTCAGGAAGGGGCTATTCTGCGATGCCACGTAGACCTTGCCGATGGGGTAGTTGTAGACCGCCGCAATGGCGTGGGGATTCGCCTCCAGTGGAATCGTCTTCAGGACCTGGTAGTTGCGAAGATCCACCACCGAAACGCTGCCGGGGGTGCCGGCGTTGATGTCGCCCTGGTTCGCAACATAGACGCGGCTGCCGTCCTGCAGAACCGCCACTTCCACCGGATGCAGTCCCACGGGGATGGTGGCGAGAACCTTGCCGAAGGTTACGCTGTCGTTTCCGTAGATATCGAGGCTCGTGTCGATGATGCTGATCGAATTGCCGTCGTAGTTGGCGGTCACCAGCACCTGGCCGTTGTGGTAGTAGTCGGCGAAGACCGGCCCGGCGCCCACGGCGATCGTGGGGTGCGTGGAATCGATCGCGTTCAGCTGCGAGTTGATCACTGTGACGGTGCCACTGCCCCGGTTCATAAAGAACGTCCGCTGCTGATCCGGGGTCATGAAGCCGTAGACCGGGCAAACGCCGAGCGGCAGGCGCGCGGAAATCGTGTTCGTCGTGGTCTCGATCGCGTCCGCCTCGCCGGTGGCCGTGACCGCCGAAGGATTGGCACAGGCGCCCCACGCCGGCTGCGCACCGGCGCCTGTATTCCCCTGGCTGATCGCGTACATGCGCTCCGCCACGCTGTATCCAGCGAGGTTGATGAGGGAGGGGGCGACCGGAATCTCCTGCTTCAGCGCAGGGGGAAGGCCGGTCATCTGCGCGACGCAGTTGGTGGTCAGGCAGTTGGGCCCGTGCAGGCCGACCTCGGTTACATACAGTTCGCCGTTGGCCAACAGGGTGTTGGTGGGCTCGGCGCCGGGCAGCAGGGTGCTGGTCAGGACGTTCTTCGACTGCAGGGACGAGGTCGTGGAGGTCGCGGTCGTCAGCGAGCCATCGCAGTTGGGCGTGTAGACGCTGGAACCGGAGGTATCCAGCGAAAAGGTGATGGGGCCGAGGCCGCCATTGGCCTGCGCCATGACGGAATCCCCGGCGAAGTCCAGCAGGGTGTAGATGGCCGGCGTCGCGTACTGCGTGCCGGTGCAGGGGCCGGTGACTCCGGCCAGCAACGGCGAGAAGCCTGGCTGCGAGATGACCGTTACATACGCGGTGGGAGATGCCGAGGGGCCCGTCGGATTGATGGGCGTAATTACCGGCCGGTACTGGTTGCCGCAGCCGATGACGAGAACGCCGGCCAGACCGACCAGCGCTGCTCCGACAACGGCAGGAGCAAAGAATCGATGAGAAAGGATTCCGGTTCCGCGCACCGGCCGGCTCAGGAAAGATGCCTTACAACGCAATCGCAATACCCGACTCCTCAGGCCGGCCGGGAATGCCGGACGCGGCTTTGACTCTTTGCTGATAGAAAAGATGATTGTACTGCACGGGGGCGCGAGTACGGCCGCGCCTGAACTATAGACGATGAGCGAAGCAAAGAGTCCTGATCCACGTTCGCACCAGGCCGCGCTGCGCTGGCAGTCGCAGGCGGTGCTGCTGCTGCTGGTGCCGGTGACGGCGGTGTGGGTCACGCTGGAGGCGGGGCAGCTTTGGTACGCGCATGACGCAGCGCTCTGGATCGGCGCGGCGATCTGTTTGCTGCTGGCTGCGGTGGTCTTCTCGACGCGGGCGGCTACGCCGGGAGCGGCACTAACCGGGGCGGTGATTGCGGCGGCGTTGTGGTTGCAGACGCCTGGGCTGCACACCGCGCTGTGGCCGCTGCTGACGCTGCTGGTGGTAACCTTTTCTGCGACGCGGTTTGGGCGGCGGCGCAAGGAGTTGCTGGGGATCGCAGAGGGACGGCGCGGGCGGACGGCCTCACAGGTGGCAGCCAATCTGGGAGTGGCGGCGCTGGCGGGGATCCCGCTGTCGGCGGCACACGTCTTTACGCCGGTGGCTTTCGGAGGGCGGGCGGCGCTGGCCGCGATGGTGGCGGCGATGGCGGAGGCGACGGCGGACACGGTGTCGTCAGAGCTGGGGCAGGTGCTGGGCGGGACACCGCGGATGATCACGAGCTTGAGGCGGGTGCCTGCGGGGACGGATGGGGCTGTGTCGCTGGTGGGGACGTTGGCTGGGGTTGTGGCGGCGGCGGTCGTGGTGGGGGTGGCGTTGCTGGCGCTGCCGTTGTTGTCTCGGTTGAATGCCGGGGTTGCGCTGGCGGCGGGGGTTGCGGGAACGCTGGTGGACTCGGTGCTGGGGGCGGGGCCGGAGCGTCGGGGGTGGCTGAACAACGATGCGGTCAATGCGGTGTCGACTTTGGCGGCGGCGCTGTTGGCGGGTTGGGGGGTGGGGTGGGGTGAGGCGCAGTGCACTGATTGTGGTGCACGCGGAAGTTGTTGTTCCCGCGGGGAGACAAGTTGGGGGTAATGGCGCGCAAGCATTTGATTCGGCTGGGGCGGCGATTTTTAAGTGACAGCCAAGCATTTGATTCGTCAATGGTTTGCGCTTATCTGTTGTGGAATCAAATGCGTACGTACAGGTCTGAAAACCAGTGACCCGTATGCATTTGATTTCAAAGTGCAACTTGTCTTTGCATAAGATTCCTAAGTGCTTAGCCAGGAGCCGGAAGAATAGAGGCGCCAATGGGCCGAAAGGTGGAAGCGGGATTCTGGCGTCGGCATGAGTTTGGTTCGGCATCGCGTAAAGAGAAAGGCCGCCTAAGTGGCGGCCTTTTTTGTTTCTATCTCCCTATTATTAGAATACCAAGTTGAGTTATAAAGTGCGCCAAAGTTGTTGGGGTGCTGGGGCGGGGAAGGGTTGTGGAATGAGGGGGAACACTTTCGTACTGTGGGGGAAAAGCTTGACAAAAAATCGAATGCGCTAAGTTCCACGTGGAACAGCTGGTATCTGTACTTATCTGAGTTCTTCTGTCTTCGAGACTATATTACTTAAGTTAGCTGGATCGATATCTTGTGGCAACCCGCCATAGAGGCGGGCGGGCGGATTGTTCGTCCCGCGGCCAGCGACGGCGCTCCGTGCAAAACCATCATGGGATTCAGCGGCCGGTGACGTGGGACGGCAACGGGAATAGGTTGAGTCGAAAAACCTGTCAAATATCTCTGGGGTCCGTGGCAGGGAAGGGTCGTGAAAGGAGGGGGGAACAGCTCCGTACGGTTGCCCGGAACGCTTGACGAGCTTCGGTTGCCGAGAGCCCTGTTGTCACTCTGTGGTGACGACCTCTGAGGTCTGCAGTTCTTCGACGGGTTCGTTCCCGTCCAAGGTCGGCTCGTCGGCGAACAATAAGTTATTGAGCGATTGTAGTTCTGGGGCAGCGAAACGTCTCGGGGTTACTTCCAGCTCCTTGGGTAGTTCTGGTTCAGCTCCCTTAGCTGCCCCAAGTTGTTTCAGCTTTCGCGACTTCGCGAGTATGAACCTATCGAGCCCGGGAATTGCGTCATTGTACGCCTCAACCGTTGCTCTAATCTTGCTCCCGACAGTCATCATATTCTCCGCAAAACGTGTGATCTCGGTGTAGAGGTCCGTCCCCACTCTGCTAATCTGCTCCGCGCTCTTATTGAGCTTCTCTTGGTCTAGAACGAAGCGGACTGCTTTGAGGAGCGGTATTAATGTCATCGGATTTGAAATAAAAACTCTCTTCTCACAGGCGTCGCGAATGAGTTCTGCTTCGTCCTGTATGGCGGCATGGTACATGCCATCGTGGGGAATGAAGAGTATGACGCAGTCAAGCCCGTCGTATCGCCGCCAATACTCCTTATCCGACAATGCCCTCACATGCGCGCGCAGGGCTCTTGAATGAATCTCGGACAGCGCCGCTTTTTCCGTCTCGTTTCCGCAGGCCGCAAATGCCAGGTAGGTCTCCATCAGATTCTTGCTGTCGATGATTAGCTTGCGACCCTTCGGTAGGTTAACGATTGCGTCGGTCCTTTTTCGTCCATCTTCAGCGTCCGTGTAGTGCTGGAGGATATAATCGATCTCTGGCTGGAGCCCGGCGTTTTCCAACGCGTTTTCGAGTGTCATTTCACCCCATGTTCCTCGGACAACCGGTTTTTTTAGTGCGTTGGTAAGGGACTCGCTTGCGCCTGCTAGTCGCTGTATTTCCTGCCCCAACACCGCCTCTGCGTTGCTCCTGGCGATGTTAGTGTCCTCAAGGTGTCTGTCGAGGCTCTTCACGGTGTCCTCTACGGGCTTGAGCAGGTGCTCGATTCGTTCCCGCTGCAGCTTGACGTCATCCATAGCCTTCTCATCGTGCTTGTCGATAATCTCGGCGGTTGTTCGGATCAATTGGTCTGATGTCGCACGCAGCGCGTCGCCTGACAGTTCCTTGAACTCCCTTGTGAGGACGTCGTGTGCGCTCGCAATGAAGACGTTTAGCTGCTCTATCTGATCATCCTTCGCTTTCACGACGGCTTCGTGTGTGCGCCGCTCGGCGGCCACGAGTTCTGAGGCTTTCTCCCTTTCGCCTTCGGCGTCGGAGACCGCGATGGCATGCTCTCGACTGAGGTTTGCGACGCGATCATGAAGCCCTTCGATCTGCGTGTCGCGTGCGGCAACGGCGTTCCGCAATTCTTCGACGCGGCCAGCTTCGCTCTCTGCCCTGCCCCTGCCCTCGATTGCGAACTTCAGCTCCTCAGATATTTGATCCCGTCGTCTCTCGGCCTCGGCGGCCTTGCGGTTGGCTTCAGTCTCGCGGTCGCGTGCCTCATTGAGGCGGACACGTAGCTCTTCCTGAATACTGTTGGCGCTGGCGGCGGATGCGAGGGCTGCCTTGTCTAAATCGGCTAGCTTGGCACTAAGTCCCGAGAGTTCACGCCTTGCGTGGCGATGAGCGAGAACGTAGACGACTAAACCGGCGACTATGGCAGATAACGTTGCCGCGATGATAGTGGTTGCCATTTGAACACTCCTACGGCGCAATTAAAGGCGAGGGCTATTACGAGAGCCTCGACGGATTGTAGCGCTGATATCTACGCAATCAAGAACTTATCTGCCCCTCGTTGACCGGGCGAACCCGAAGATAAGTCCCTTTCCAGGGGCCAATCCGGGCGGTCTAAGTAGCCGCCGATATCGGGTCCTGTTTTGACAGTATAGCGAAGAAACGGCGAATACAGTGTGCAAAATCATTCCGCCACGAACCCGCTCCGCTGCCGGCGCTCGATTCGGCGTTCAGTCGGGAGACGTGGGAGCAGCTGTGCTGTTCGCGGGCGGTATTTGCGCGGAGGCTGCGCATCAACGAACGCACGCTGAAGAAGTGGGAGCAGGGGCAGGCGAGGCCGAATCCACAGGCGATTGCGCAGTTGTTGCTGGTTCGTTCTTATCCGGACACGCTGCAGCGGCTGGAGACGGTGGGGCGTGGCTGAGGGCGGGCAGCGACGTCGAAACGAAATGCAGGTCCATTCGACTCGCGTCTGGATTGTTTCAGCGCGCCAAAAAGCTGGCGCGCTGATTTTCGATGCTTCGCTCAGGATGACAGATATCTTCTTACCGCGAGGTTTGCAGAGGAGGTAGCGGCATGTTCACCGCTTGAGAGTTTGTCGGCCGCTTCGCGACCGATTCCCCTCCGCTTGGGAGCGCGTGCCGGGTGACGGCTGTGGGCTCCGGGGGGTCCATTCGACTCCGCGCGGATTGGGGTCTTACACCGCTGGCGAGAGCTGTGGCCGCGCTCCGCTCAGGATGACAGTTTTGCTGGAGGGCGTTTGCGGCAGGACCAAGGTCGCGCCATGACACGCATCGTTTGCTATTTGATCTGCCGGGGGAGTGTGAGGGGGATGTTTCCTGGTCTGGAATCGGGACTGGACGCGGTCGATAGGCGGCGGGCTCCATTGCTCGCTGAGGTCGAGCCAATGGGGATTCATGAGTTCGATGAGAGCGAATTTCTGGCACGGGTCCAGCCTTTGAGTTGTTTTTCGCGGGCGACAGCGACAGAGGGCGACCGGTGGACTTCATACCAAACCAGGCGCGTACAGCGGTGCTTCGCAGTGAAGGTATCGGAGTCGCGCGATTTGTGTTCGAGCGCAGCGACGGCGAATGCTGTTGGTAACGCCGATGTAAAGTACGCCTGAGCGGCTCGCCATGATGTAAACGAAGTATAGGCGGTCGTGCATTGGGTTGAAGATAGCGAGCTATGCGGCAGATCCAACCAATCTTTGGTGATGCGGACGTTACCGTTGGTGCTACGCGTCGAAGCTTCCGGGGAGGGAAAGCGGTTGGTGCTTTGCACCAGCTCGACCTGGGGGGGCGGCAGTGCAGGGGACGGAGAAACGGTTGGCGCTGCGCACCAACTCCCCTCGCGTTGCTCGGGGGGTGCTTCGACTCATCTTCAGTTCGCTGCGCTCGCTTCGATTCGCTCAGCATGACACGGGATAGGTTCAGTCGATGCCGAGTTTGTGCTGGAGTTGTTCCAGGGTTACGCCTTTCGTCTCGGGGTAGAGGAAGAGGACGACGAAGAACTGCAGGACCATCATGGCGGCGAAGAATCCGAAGGGGGCGGCTTTGGAGTGGGCGGCGACCCAGGGGAAGAGTCCAGAGATGAAGGCGTTCATGATCCAGTGGGAGCTGGAGCCGAGGCTTTGACCTTTGGAGCGGACGCGGGTGGGGAAGACCTCGGAGATATAGACCCAGATGACGGCGCCCTGGGAGATCGAAAAGAAGAAGATGAAGCCGACGAGGAGCCAGACCAGGTCGGACTGGTGCGTTCCGGAGGCGAAGATGGCGGCGACTCCGGCGAGGCAGGCGGCGGTTCCGACCGATCCGATGAGCAGCAGCGATTTGCGTCCGATTTTGTCGATGACGGTCATCGCGAGGATGGTGGCGCAGAAGTTCATGGCGCCCAGGAGGACGGCCTGCTTGTCTCCGGAGAGCGAGGAGAAGCCGGCGAAGCCGAAGATGTCGTTGGCGTAGTAAAGGATGGCGTTGATGCCGGCCAGCTGATTGAACATTCCGATGGTGATCGCGAGGAAGATGGGCAGGCGGTACTTGCGCTGGAAGAGGGGCTCGTTTTTGGAGACGCGCTCGAGGTGGATGGAGTCGACGATTTCTTTGAGCTCGGCCTCGGTGTTGGGTGTGCCCATCATCTGGAGGACCTGGCGGGCTTCGTCAATACGATTTTGGGTGACGAGCCAGCGTGAGCTGCGCGGGATTCCGAAGAGGAAGAGGGCGAAGAGGGCGGCGGGGATGGTGGCGACGCCGAATTGCCAGCGCCATGCGTCGGCGGTGCTGATGAGGCGGGCGACGCCGTAGTTGGAGGCGTAGGCGAGCAGGATGCCGGCGACGATGTTGATCTGGAAGAGGCCGACGAGGCGGCCGCGAAGGCGCGCGGGGGCGAGTTCGGCGAGGTAGACGGGGCCGAGGACGGAGGAGCCGCCGATGCCGAGTCCGCCGATGAGGCGGAAGCAGAGCAGGGAAGGCCAGTTCCAGGCGAGCGCGCAGCCGAGCGAGGAGACGACGTAGAGGAGGGCCATGATGCGGAGGGCTTCGCGGCCTCCGATTTTCTGGCCGAGGGGGCCGGCTCCGATGGCTCCGGCGACGGTGCCCCAGAGCGCGATGGAGACGGTGAGTCCGAGCGCACCGGCGCTGAGGTGAAAGACCTGCGTAAGTTGATGGGTGGTGCCGGCGATGACGGCCGTATCGAAGCCGAAGAGGAGCCCGCCGAGCGCGCCGACCAGCGTGCTGCGAAGAAGGAGGGGGTTGAGTCGCATAGGGCAGGTAACAGGTGACAGGTTACAGGTTACAGCGAGCGGGGGGAAGGTCGGAGGTTGCAGGTTGCAGGTTACCGGTGACAGGTTACAGGGAGCCGGGAACAGGGAGGAGGGAGCGGGGAGGAGGAAGCACGGCAGCTGGAAGCACAGGTTACGGGTTCCAGTTTTGGGTTACGGATTCGGCATGGTGTTGGCGGGAGGGGTTGGGTAGGATCACGGATCACGACGCGCGGGGTCATCAGAAATTTGTCCGCGCGCGCCTCCCCGGCAGTCGATGAAGCGAGCGCCAGCGGTGTGCGCTCTCGGAGGTGTATGGGGAACAATCCGGCACAGCGTGAGCGTGAGTTCGTCGCCTGGATTAAAACGCAGAGACAGATCCCCCGGGAGCGAAGCGAGCTGCCGCTTGTCGTGGCGCTCCAGGACGAGGGGCCTGCGTTGCCGGCGACGGAAGGCGGTTGGGGGGACGTGTCGCGCGAGGAGGGGGAAAAAGAATGGGCGCGCAGGTTGCCGGATGGGCTGCTGATTGCCGCGGCGGTGCTGGGGGCGTGTATCGGATGCCCGATCGGCTCTGCGGTCGGAGGAGTGGTGGTGGGTTTTGTGGGCGGTTTAGCGGGGGCGTTGCTGGGGGAACTGGCGGTGCTGGGGGTTGCGAGGTTGCTAAAGCTGGCGATGCGGGGGATTGCGGTGGCGGCGCAGGCGATTCTGCAGTCGCTGGCGCGGTAAGGGGGACGATGCGGGGAATCAGGCGGCGGGATTGGTGCCGGAGGCTGAATCCGCGCCGGGATCGGTGGCGGGCATGTCGGGCTCCGGCAGGCGGTGTTTCCCGGCGTGTTTGGTGTTCCGCAGGCGAAGGAGCAGCTGCAGAGGGTGGATGGGTTTCTGCAGGAGCTCGAAGTCGTAGCCGCGGCGGCGGGCGTCGCAAAGCAGATCGAGGGCGCCGGCCTGGCCGGAGAAGAGCAGGACGCGGCAGTTGTTGTTGGCGCGGCGGAGGCTGATGGCGAGGTCGATGCCGCTGAGGTCGGGCATCATGACGTCGGTGAGGAGGATGTCGGGGGGCAGATCGAGGGCGCGGACGAGGGCGCGGTTGGGGCTGTGAAAGGCCTGGGCGTGAAAGCCGTTCCGATTGAGGATGGCGGCGAGGGTTTCGGCGATGATCCACTCGTCGTCGACGATGTAGACGCGCTGGACGTCGGGCCGGTGGCAGACATTTGCGGCACGGCGGCTCCGGGACAGATCGAACAGGGATGAATGCAGAACGGCGAACTGCCTGATGCATCGGAGAACGCAAAAAAGTAAAAGGAAACGAGACGGGCAGAGAAAAAAGAAGCAAACTGGCATGCGTGTGATGTGGTGGAGAGAGATCGGGTTGCCGGAACGCAGGCTGGTGGGCGGTGGAAAATCGCGGTTCGAAGGTAACGATCCGGCAAGATTTGGGTTGCGCAGCGGGGTTGGCTTGCTAGACTATTGAAGAAGGGATCGTCTGAAACGATCCCTTTTTCATTGTGGGCATGTTTCCGGTTTTCGTGGCGGACGGCGAATGCCGGCGGCGAGTCGATGAAAACCAACGGGGGATGCGGTTACTACAGTGGGCCCGAATCGAAACGGAACCGACGGATATTGTCGAATTTGTTAACATTGGATAAGTCGTGGATTTCAAAGTCACAGCGCAGCAGGGAGCACGAACGGTCTGCACTGGTTCATCAACGCACGATTACCTGAGTACTTGATCCCCCGAATGGTCGGTTGACCTGCAAACAGCCTGCTGGTACTTTTCAAGCCACAACAAGCAGTAAAAAAAGAAATCAGCTGTCTGCCCTGGCTTCGAAAGACCGATTTGAGGGGTTCTCCGGGAGCATCCGGAAAAACTTGGCATTGCGCTCGCGATACTACATCATTTTCGTTGCACGAGAGAAGGACGGGCGTCTCCGCAAGATCCCGATCCCGCTCCACTACGCCGGTGTGTTTGTGGCGGCGGCGGTGGTGGGGGCGTTCACGATCACGGGGATGGCGGGGGCGTACTCCCGCATGCTGCTGAAGACGGCGAGCTTTAATCAGGTGCGGCAGCAGCAGGAAGCGCTGCGCAAGGATTACAGCCAGCTGCAGCGCGAGGCGCATGAGAAGGATATCCAGGCGGCGAGTCTGGGTTCGCTGGCGAGTGAAGTGAGCGCGCTCTATGGGCTGCGCAAGAGTCTGGTGGCGAAGGCGGCGACGACGCCGGTGGCTGCTGGCAGCGCGGATCCGGCATCGGCTCCATTTACAGAACAGGCATACGTGCAGTCGCTGGATCAGCTTTCGCTGCTGCGGGCGAGCGCGCTTTCGGGGGGCCTGCGGACGTTCAGCGCGGGGATGGCTTCGAATGTGCCTTCGGGATGGGTGAATCTGGCAGGAGCGCCGTCGCTTTGGCCGATCATGGGAGCGATTACGAGCTCGTTCGGGGAACGCGAAGACCCGTTCAACGGAGAAGGCGCGTTCCATTCGGGCGTGGATATTTCGGGGACGTTCGGGGAGCCGGTGCGCGCGACCGCGGATGGCACGGTCGAGGTGGCATCGATGGCCAGCGGCTACGGACGCGAGATTCTGCTGAACCACGGCAACGGGATCGAGACCCTGTACGGACATCTGTCGGGCTTTGGGGTGACGGCCGGACAGCAAGTGCGCCGTGGGCAAGTGATCGGGTACGTAGGCATGAGCGGGCGGACGACCGGACCGCACCTGCATTATGAGGTGCGCATCCACAGCACGCCGGTAAATCCGTATCGGTATCTGCGGGAGACGGTGCAGCAGCTGGCGACGGCGGATGCGGCGTCGGGATTGAGCAAGGGCGGCAAGTAGGACCGGGGGCCGGGCACCGAGCACCGGGCACCGAGAACTCAACATTAGTTACTGAGCGCCAGGGTAAGCTTTTCAGCATGCTGAAGAGCGTCGCACCTTTCTTCATCGTTGACAATCTGGAGGCGACCGTCGACTTCTATGAGTCGAAGCTCGGGTTTCGTGTGCTGTACAAGGGTGGCGGAGACGAGCCGAGTGGGGACTTCTGGGCGTTTGTTGGGCGTGATCAGGTGATGCTGATGTTCAAGGCCATCGCGCCGGAGGTGCATCCGCAGCCGAATTCGTCGCGGCACGAGTGGGCGCGGTGGGATGCGTATGTTCTTGCCGACGATCCGGACGGGCTGTATCAGGAGTTCGTGGCGAAGGGGGTTGCGATGCATCGGGAGCTGGCAGACACGAGCGATGGGCTGCGGGCGTTTGAAGTGGCGGATAACAACGGGTATGTGTTGTGCTTTGGGCGGCCAGTGGAGAAGTGAGCGGAAGAGGGTGGGACGGCGCGGCTGAACAGCCTGCGGAAAAAGGTCGCGTTATGACGGAAAGCTCATCGCTCAGCGGCTAAGTCAGAGTCTTTCTGCGTCCTATACGGCGCGGCTGAAGACGGGCCCTTTCAAAACCGCGCATTTTTCCGCGAGCTCTGAAGTAGTGCCCTGACACAAAGACGGTCGCGCTTTGCGCGATGCCCACATCCCCGACAGCAGGGAGCCATTCGACTCGCGCTGCTCGCTCAGGCCAGGTTGTGGGGCACCCAATGTTTTTACGAAACTGCTCCGTCCAGAAGCTACTTTCTGAAGGGCTGCTGATTGGTGATCTTTGGGCGGTCGGCGGATTGCGCCTGGAGTTCTTTTGCGGTTGCCTGGACTTCGCGGAAGAAGCGCAGGAAGTTTTCGCCGAGAATCTCACGGCAGTCTTCGAGGGAGTAGCCGCGCTGCATCAGCGCCGCGGTGATTTTCGGGAGATCGGCGGCGGAGTCGATACCTTCGGGTGAGGACGGGATGCCATCGAAGTCGGAGCCGAGGCCGACGTGGTCGATACCGGCGACCTTCGCGACGTGATCGATGTGGTCGATGAGTGCGCTGAACGGCGGGCGGGGAATCTTCGAAGCCCATTGCTTGTCGAGCGCGTCGGTCATTTCGTAAGTGATGGTCTTGCCTTCGGCTTTCCACTGCGCGATCTGCGCGTCCTCGCTGGCCTTGCGCTCGGCGGCCTGTGCCTTCCACGCCTGCCACCAGGCGTCGGAGACGAATCCGGAATAGAAGTTGACCATGACGACGCCGCCCTTGCTGTTGGGGCCGCCGCTGCGGGCGACTGCGCGGAGCATGTCGTCGGTCATGTTGCGGGGGACGTTGGTGAGCGCGCGAGCCGCGGAGTGTGAGGCGAAGACGGGCGCGCGCGAGGTGATGACGGCGCGGTAGAAGGTCTTGTCGGAGACGTGAGAGATGTCGACCATCATCCCAAGGCGGTTCATTTCGTAGACGACGTCTTTGCCGAAGTCGGAGAGGCCGTCCTGGGTGTGGTGGACGGTGGGGTCGTCGGCGTCGCCGGAGGAGTCGGCCCAGTCGTTGGAGTTGGACCAGGTGAGGGTCATGTAGCGGACGCCGAGGCGGTAGTAGTCGCGCAGGAGGCCGAGGGAGTCCTCGATGGAGTGGCCACCTTCGATGCCCATGAGCGCGGCGAGCTTGTGCTCGCGGTGGGCGCGGAGGATGTCCTCGGGCGAGTACGCCATCATCATTTTGTCGGGATGTTTGAGGGCTTGCTGGCGGACCGCGTCGATGAGCTCGAGGGTGCGGCGCGCGTAGTGGCCTTCGTTGAGCTTCGGCTCAACCCAGATAGAGAAGAACTCGGCGCCGAGGTTGCCTTGCTTCGCGGAGGCGAAGTTGAGGTAGCCGCCGTTGAGAGGATCGGTGAGGTCGTAGTGGTCGTCGAGCATGCGCTGGGGGGTGTCGGCGTGGGTGTCGATGACGATGGCGGAGCGGTGGACGATCGTTGCGCTGACGGGCGTGTGTTTGTTGGCCATTTTCGCGGCGGGTTGCGGTGTGGAGGAGAGGGGAATCGATAAGGTGAGGGCAAGGAGGGCGAATGGCCGCAGAGGCATCATGCTGAAGAAATCCGTAAGGGGGATTGTAGCGTGCTGGGCCGAGGATTGATTCGAAGCTGACTAGAATGCAAGGGGACGCTTTCCATGGATGACGCAACCGGAGAAATGATTTGTCGACTTGCATCACCTTGCCCCATCTGCGGCAAAAAACGCCTCGAACCTCGCGACGGGCATCGATACTCATTATTTGCGAGTCAAATCGCGCGAGGTCAGACAGACGAACTTCGGCATTTCTTTGCACTCTACAAGTCCCACAACTGGCGGGAGCTGCATTCGATTCAGGAGTTCGAGGGGACAGCCAACGCTGCGGTCATCTATGCATTGGTTTGCAGTGGACAGGTAGCCATGCTGGCGGTTCGAGATCCGGTAGAACTGTATGACGCGGACACAATGCTGGCTTGCAATTTGTTGGACGAACAGGAGAGTGCGCTTATTCAGACTCTTTCGATCTCTTTCAAAGATGTCTGAAATCGGTGTGGATCGCTTTGTCAGGCCGGGTTGACGCGGAGTCCGAGCCGCTCCGCCTCGTTGCCAAGCCGCACGTCTGTGGTCCAGAGTTGCGTGCCGGGAGTTACAAGGCAGGAGGCAAGCAGATGGGCATCGGTGAGTCCGATTCCTTTCGGCCAGAGCATGCGGGCCTCGATCATGCGCCGCACATCGCGGAGATCAACGAGTCGCAACATCGGCATGCTGTCCAGTTTTGCGAGAGTGAGTTCGCGATCGCGCAACGAGCCGAGAGCCAACTCCGCAACGAGGCAGGGATGCATGACGATCTGCTTGTTCTCCAGCAGCCGGCGTAATTCTGGCATCCGAGAGCGGAAGAACTCGATCCAGACGCTGGCATCTGCAAGAATCACAGATCGTCGACTCGCAGCCGGCGGATGTCTTCGAGGTTTGGCATGGTGCCCTCGAGTGCGGCCAGGCTGCGCGAGGCCTCTCTTTCGATGAGCGCTTTTAAGGCTTCGCGGAGCAGAGCGGTGCGCTCTGAAAGGCCACTGTATTGCTGCGCCTTGCGGAGAAGTTCATCGTCAAGAGATACGGTCGCTCGCATGCACCAATCTTATCACTGTTTCGGTGATAGAAATGGTGCATACAGTAAATGGTTAGGAATCAGCAATAAACTGCCGCCGAGCCTACTTCTCCAGCTCCCAGCTGGTCACTGGCGCGATCGCGTTGACCACCTCTTTGCGTTCTTTCCAGGCGCCGGTGAGGTAGTCGCGGTTCATCTTCGCGATGACTTCGAGGGGAATTTCTTTAGGGCAGACGCCGGTGCATTCGCCGATATTGGTGCAGCTGCCGAAGCCTTCGACGTTCATCTGCGCGACCATGCGAACGGCACGGTGATCTTCTTCGGGTCTGCCTTGCGGCAGAATGCCGAGGTGGGCGATCTTGGCGCCGGTGAAGAGCGCGGCTGAACCATTGGGACAGGCGGCGACGCAGGCTCCGCAGCCGATGCAGGCTGCTGCGTCCATGGCGCGATCGGCAATCTCCTTGCCGATGGGGATGCTGTTGCCGTCCTGGGCGCTTCCGGTGGAGATGGAGATGTAGCCGCCGGACTGGATGATGCGGTCGAAGGCACGGCGATCGACGACCAGGTCCTTGATGAAGGGAAAGGCGGTGGAGCGCCAGGGTTCGAGGACCAGCTCTTCGCCGTCTTTGAAGTGGCGCATGGTGAGCTGGCAGATGGTGGTGGCGGGCATGGGTCCGTGTGCGACGCCGTTGATCATGAAGCCGCACATGCCGCAGATGCCCTCGCGGCAGTCGTGATCGAAGGCGATGGGGTCCTCGCCTTTTTCGATGAGGGTCTCGTTGAGGACGTCGAGCAATTCGAGCACGGACATTTCGCCGTTCTCTACCTCGACGGGGTAGCGGATGAATTTACCCGGGGTTGCCGGGTTCTTCTGGCGCCAGATGGTCAGTTTGACTCTCATTACTTGTAGCTCCTCTGGCTGGGGTGGACGTAGGCAAACTCCAGCGGCTCCTTGTTGAGCTCGGGTTGGTTGCCGGGGCCGGTCCAGCCCCATGCAGCGACGTAGCTGAAGTGGTCGTCGTCACGCTGCGCCTCGCCGTCGGGGGTTTGGTACTCCTCGCGGAAGTGGCCGCCGCAGGACTCGTTGCGGTGCAGGGCATCGATGCACAACAACTCGCCGAGCTCGAGGAAGTCGGCCACGCGGCCGGCCTTCTCGAGGCTTTGATTGAGGTCGTCGCCCGAGCCTGGTACGTTGACGTTCTGCCAGTATTCTTCGCGAAGGGCGCGGATTCTGCCGATGGCTTCCTGCAGGCCTTTGGCGTTGCGCGACATGCCGCAGTCGTCCCACATAATTTTGCCGAGCTCGCGGTGGAAGGAGTCGACGGTGCGCTTGCCTTGGATGGAGAGCAGCTTGGCGATGCCTTGTTCGGTGGCGGCGAGTGCTGACTGCACCGCTGGATCGTTGGGCTTGACCGGTTTTGGCTTCGCGCTCGCGAGGTAGTTGCCGACGGTGTAGGGAATGATGAAGTAGCCGTCGGAGAGGCCTTGCATGAGCGCGCTGGCGCCGAGGCGGTTGGCGCCGTGATCGGAGAAGTTGGCTTCGCCGAGGACGAACAGGCCGGGGATGGTGCTTTGCAGCTGGTAGTCGACCCAGAGGCCGCCCATGGTGTAGTGGATGGCGGGGTAGATGCGCATCGGGACTTTATAAGGGTCCTCGTCGGTGATGCGCTGATACATATCGAAGAGATTGCCGTAGCGTTCGCGGATGGTCTCGACGCCGAGGCGGTTGATGGCGTCGCTGAAGTCGAGGTAGACGCCGAGGCCGGTTTCGCCGACGCCGCGGCCCTCGTCGCAGACGGCTTTTGAGTTGCGGGAGGCGACGTCGCGTGGGACGAGGTTGCCGAAGGCCGGGTATTTGCGCTCGAGGTAGTAGTCGCGCTCGTCTTCGGGGATCTGATCGGGCTTGCGCTTGTCACCTTTTTGCTTTGGGACCCAGATGCGGCCGTCGTTGCGGAGCGACTCGGACATGAGCGTGAGCTTCGACTGGTAGTCGCCGGAGACGGGAATGCAGGTGGGGTGAATCTGCGTGAAGCAGGGATTGGCGAAGAGTGCGCCGCGCTTGTGCGCGCGCCAGATGGCGGTGGCGTTCGAGCCTTTGGCGTTGGTCGAGAGATAGTAGACGTTGCCGTAGCCGCCGGTGGCGAGGATGACCGCGTCGGCGAGATGCACGCCGAGCTTACCGGTGATGAGATTGCGCGTGACGATGCCGCGGGCCTGGCCGTCGATGACGATCAGGTCGAGCATCTCGGTGCGCGGATACATGGTGACCTGGCCGGTGTCGACCTGGCGTTCGAGCGCCTGATAGGCGCCGAGCAGGAGCTGCTGGCCGGTCTGGCCGCGGGCGTAGAAGGTGCGCGAAACCTGGGCGCCGCCGAAGGAGCGGTTGTCAAGGGTGCCGCCGTATTCGCGGGCGAAGGGGACGCCCTGGGCGACGCACTGGTCGATGATATGGACGCTGTTCTGCGCGAGGCGGTAGACGTTGCCTTCGCGGGCACGGAAGTCGCCGCCTTTGACGGTGTCGTAGAAGAGGCGGTAGATGCTGTCGCCGTCGTTCTGATAATTCTTGGCAGCGTTGATACCGCCCTGCGCGGCGATGGAGTGCGCGCGGCGGGGCGAATCCTGAAAGCAGAAGCACTTGACGTTGTAGCCGAGCTCGCCGAGGGTGGCAGCCGCGGAGCCGCCGGCGAGTCCGGAGCCGACGACGATGAGTTGGTGACGGCGCTTGTTGGCGGGGTTGACGAGCTTCATCTCGAAGCGGGCGTTGTCCCAGGCTTGTTCGATGGGTCCGGTGGGAATACGTGCGTCCAGTGTGATCGCCATGGTTACCTCATCCGTCATCACTTCACCCACCCGGCCAGCACTGCGACCGGAATTGAGATGTAACCGGCGGTGATGGCGATCGCGATCCAGAGCGCGGCTTGTTTGAGCACCGGCGTGTGGCGCGGATGATTTGCGCCGAGGGACTGGAAGGCGCTCCAGATGCCGTGCCGCAGATGAAAGCCGAGGAGGATCATGGAGAAGATATACCAGGCGGAGACCCACCACACACTGAAGCCGGCGACGATGTTGTAGTAGATGTCGGTGTCGCTGAAGGCGGGGGCACCCGGATGCAGCGTGCCGGCGGTGAACTGGAGCAGGTGAAAGATGACGAAGGCGAGGATGATGGGGCCGCTCCAGTACATGGTGCGGTCGGCGTAGTTGGAGGCGACGGACTTCTTCACTTTGTAGCCGATGGGGCGGGCCTTCAGGTTGATGAGCGCCAGCTGAACGGTAGCCCAAATGTGGAGCACTACGCAGACGATGAGGCCGATGCGGGCGATCCACAGCAACTCGCCGAGGCTCTTGAGGAATTTGCCATAGGCATTGAGGCGCTCGCGGCTGTCGAAGATCTGCAGGTTGCCCGCGAGATGGCCGATGACGAAGAGGAACAGGATCGCTCCGGTCACGGCCATGACTGCTTTCTTTCCGTTGGTGGATTGCCAGAAACTCGGCGCTCGGTATTGGCGCGGTCCAGCGATTGCAGTACTCATCGCGCTTGTCCAGCCCTGGATTTCATCACGTCGGGGATTCCTCTTTGCGTGGTTGCGGGCGGCCTGTGGCGGCCGCGTTTGTGGGAAAACGGTGTCGGAGGGCGAATCTTTATTATTGGTGGCCGGAAGAAGGAGCGTCAACTTTTTGGGAAGCGGTAAGGAGCGCTGCTCCGGCGTGGGGCTGTGAATCAGGGCATGACTTTGAGGGCTGGTGGAGGGTCTCAAGGCTGGCGGAAGGGCGCTTTCCCAAAACGGGCCAAAAGTTTCCGGCGGTGGTACTTACGGGTGGAGCGCTGGGATCGAATCGTTTGACAAACCGATCTGGATGGATTCCGCTGCCTGCTGTGGGGTGAACCTGGCCGTCCATTCCTGGTTGGGGTGTGGTTTGTTTGCAGGCTCCAGCGATCTGTCTGAATTGGATATGCCTGGAGTCGTGCCCGGAGGGATTTGTTTTGCCGTGATTTGTTTGAAAGCTACGGCTGGCGCAAGCGGCAGACGATCCTGGCGATCTGCAGTTCTTCTTCGCTGGGGAGGACACGGACCCTTGGACAAAGGGAGGGGTCGCCGCTGGTGACTCCGAGGAAGTCGAGACCATCGCAGATCCAGTTGCGGACGCCGGTGCTGTGCTCGCCGATGCCGCCGGTGAAGACGAGCAGGTCGAGACCGCCGAGTTCGGCCGCGTAGGCGCCGATCATTTTGCGGACCGCATGGGCGAAGACGGCGATGGCAAGGCGGGCTTTGGGGTCACCTTTCGCAGCGGATTCTTCCAGCAGGCGCATGTCGGACTCGCCACCGGAGAGCGCGCCAAGGCCGGAGTCGTGGTTGAGAAGCGACTCGAGCTCGGTCGGCGTTGAGCTGTTCGGTGCGCATGAGGAAGAGGACGACGCCGGGGTCGAAGTCGCCGCTGCGGGTGGCCATGGGGATGCCGCCGACGGGCGTCATGCCCATGCTGGTGTCGATGGATTTGCCGTTGCGCAGCGCGACGAGGCTGGCGCCGGAGCCGAGGTGTGCGCAGACCACGCGTTGCGGGATCGACGTGCCGAGGCGCGTGACGATCGACTCGTAGGAGAGGCCGTGAAAGCCGTAGCGCTCGATGCCGAGGTCGTAGAGGCGCTGCGGAAGAGGGAAGTGGCGCGCGGTTTCGGGCATGGTGCTGTGGAAGGCGGTATCGAAGCAGGCGTACTGCTGCGCCTCGGGGAGCAGTTTCTCGGTCTCGCGAATGAGCGCGATGGCCGCCGGAATATGGATAGGAGCGAACTGGGTTGCGGCCTCGAGTTTTTCCAGAAGCGCGGCGTCGATGAGCCGATGCTCGCGCAGGTGCGGACCACCGTGGACCACGCGATGACCCAGGGCTGCGGGACGTCCGTGGCCCTGTTTCTCGATTTGGCCGAGGATTTCCTGCAGGGCATGGCCCTGCGAGTTGAGCTTGTACGCCTCGTCGAGCAGCTTTTTGCCTGCAGCGTTCCTGACTTCGAGACGGCCGTTGGGATGACCGATGCCGCTGGCTCCGCCGGCGAGGAGGAGCTGCGGATTGCAGTCGCCAGGCGGGTGGCGATAGAGGCCGAACTTCAGCGACGAAGAACCGCTGTTGACGGCGAGGACGAGTTCTTCGGTTGCGCTCAATGGCCCCTCATGGATTTGGTGTTTTGTTCCTGAAGTTCACTGAACAATTCAGAGAAGGGAATCCTCAGGGGCTGAAGCTCTGTTGATGGTTCGCGATTAGCGGCACGACAACGGAAGCTGGGGAAGATGGCAAAAGACGGGTTGAGGCTCTTCATTCCGGGGATGATGTTTTTCCCAAAACGGGTCGAGAGACGGTACCTTCGGGCTGGGGAAGCGAAGCACGTCACTGACAAGTGAAATGGCAGAGGCCGAAGCTTCTTGCTGTGGGGTGAACCTGGCCGCGGAACAGGACCGCGCGGGTTCAATTTCGAAACCCTGATCGTAGCCCCGAAGTCATTCAGGGCGGGACGGCGCAGGTTCAATTGGGAAATATTGGGCGTAGTCACGAAGTCATTCACGGATTTGCTCATGGTTCACTCACTCACAGGGTGACTCACTGTGGCCAGGTCCAGTTCCGGATTTCAGGCTTGTCGATGCCCCAGGTATGCGCGTAGTTGATGCTCTCGGTGATCTGGTCGCGCAGCCACTCCTGGGCGTGGGCGCCGATGTTCCGCAGGCGGGGCACGCGATCGATGATGTCGATGGCGAGGTTGAAGCGGTCGACGTTGTTTTCGATGGCGAGCTCCAGCGGTGTATTAATGTTGCCCTTCTCTTTGTAGCCGCGGACGTGGAAGTTGTCGTGGTTGTGGCGCCGGTAGGTGAGGCGGTGAATGAGCAGCGGGTAGCCGTGGAAGTTGAAGATGACGTGCTTGTCGCGCGTGAAGAGGGAGTCGAAATCGGCGTCGGAGAGGCCGTGGGGGTGCTCACTTTGCGGCTGGAGCCGAAAGAGATCGACGACGTTCACGAAGCGAAGCTTTAAGTCGGGGAAGCGTTCGCGCAGGATCGCGGCCGCGGCGAGGGCTTCCATCGTTGCGATATCCCCGGCGCAGGCGAGGACGGCGTCGGGCTCCACTCCGTCATCGGTGCTGGCCCAGTTCCAGATGCCGATGCCTTTGGTGCAATGGAGGATCGCGTCGTTCATGCTTAGGTACTGGAGGTGGGGTTGCTTGTCAGCAACGATCACGTTGACGTAGTCGGTGGAGCGCAGGCAGTGGTCGGCCACACTGAGGAGGCAGTTGGCGTCGGGCGGGAGATAGATGCGCGTGACCGAGGCGCTCTTGTTGGCGACGACGTCGAGGAAGCCGGGGTCCTGGTGGGAGAAGCCGTTGTGATCCTGGCGCCAGACGACGGAGGTGATGAGCAGGTTGATGGAGGAGATCGCGGCGCGCCAGCGGAGTTCCATCTTCGACTTCTCGAGCCACTTCGCGTGCTGGTTGAACATGGAATCGATGACGTGAACGAAGGCTTCATAAGTGGAGAAGAAGCCGTGGCGGCCGGTGAGGACGTAACCTTCGAACCAGCCTTCGAGGGTATGCTCGCTGAGCATCTCCATGACACGGCCGGTGGGCGCGATTTCGGTTCCATCGGCGTCTTCGGGGAGGATGTCTTCCATCCAGGTTTTGGGACTGGCTTCATAGATGGCCTGGAGTCGGTTGGAGGCGGTTTCATCGGGGCCGAAGACGCGGAAGCTGTCGGGGTTCGCGCGCATGATGTCGCGCAGCAAGTGAGCGAGGATTTCGGTGGCGCCGACGTAGGTGCTGCCTGGCTTGTCGATGTTGACGGCGTAATCGCGGAAGTCGGGCATGTGCAGCGGGCGGCGCAGGAGGCCGCCGTTGGCATGGGGATTCGCGGTCATGCGGCGGGTGCCGTCCGGGGCGAGCGCGCGGAGTTCGGGGATCGGCGTGCCTTTCTCATCGAAGAGTTCCCAGGGGCGGTAGCTCTTGAGCCAGTCCTCGAGCAGGCGGAGGTGTTCGGGGTTCTCGGCGACTTCGAGGATGGGGACCTGATGGGCGCGCCAGAAGCCTTCGACTTTGTGGCCGTCGACTTCTTTGGGGCAGGTCCAGCCTTTTGGGGAGCGCAGGACGATCATGGGCCAGCGCGGCCATCCGGCACCGTCTCCCGAGAGCTTGCCCTGGTTGCGGGCTTCGTGCTGAATGGAACGAATGTGATCGATGCAGTGCTCGAGGGTTGCGGCCATGAGCTGGTGCATGGTATGCGGGTCGTCGCCTTCGACGAAGTGTGGATCCCAGCCATAACCGCGGAAGAGGGATTCAAGTTCTTCGTGAGGAATGCGCGCGAGGATGGTTGGATTGGCAATCTTATAGCCGTTGAGATGAAGCACGGGCAGGACGGCGCCGTCGCGCACGGGGTTGAGAAACTTGTTGCTGTGCCACGAGGTGGCCATGGGGCCGGTCTCGGCTTCGCCGTCGCCGACGACGCAGGTGACGATGAGGTCGGGATTGTCGAACGCGGCGCCGAAGGCATGGGAGAGGCTGTAGCCGAGTTCGCCGCCCTCGTGGATGGAGCCTGGAGTTTCCGGCGTGCAGTGGCTGCCGATGCCGCCGGGGAAGGAGAACTGGCGGAAGAATTTGCGCAGGCCTTCGAAGTCCTGGCTGATTTTGGGATAGACCTCGGAATAAGTGCCTTCCATCCACGCATTCGACAAGGTTGCCGGCGCGCCGTGGCCAGGGCCGGAGACGTAAATCACGTTGAGGTCGAGCTTGCGGATGAGGCGGTTGAGATGGACCCAGAGGAAGGTTTGGCCGGGATCGGAGCCCCAATGGCCGAGGAGGCGCTTCTTGATGTGTTCGGGCTTGAGCGGCTCGCGCAGCAGGGGATTGTCGTAGAGGTAGATCATCCCGGCGCAGAGGTAGTTGCAGGCGCGCCAGTAGGCGTTCATCCGGCTGAGTTCCTGGTCGCTGAGGATTTCCGGAAGGGCGGCGACGGCAGCGGTCATTGGGACCTCGATTCTTCTGCGCGAGTTTCCTGGGGATAACAGTAAGATGCGCCCGACCTGGTGTCGAGGCGCGGAATGTGAAATTACGCGAGCCGGTAGCCAGTAGCGAGAAACATTAGCCGGAAGCCGCAGGGGTGGCGATGCCGGCGATTTCGAGTTCTAATCCGCCGAATTCGGGATGATCGTTTTCGCGCAGGCGCCAGGCGAGATCGATGATGGAGTCGGGGGCGAGGTTGAGTTCGCGGACGCGGCCGGCGAGGTTCCAGCCGACGGCGGAGAAGGTCACGCCCTGGTTGACGCGCAGGCGGACGTGTTTCTCTTTCATGAAGAGCGGGGGGGCGATGAGGCGGACGTTGCGCGCGATGAAGACCGGCTCTTCATTGCCCATACCGTAGGGCTCAAGACGGCGCAGCCAGGAGAAGAGCTGGCCATTGATCTGATCGAGCTGCAGCTCAGCGTGACATTCGAGGGGATTGCCGAGGTCTTCTTCGCGGAGATGGCTCGCGGAGTACTCGGCGAGGCGAGCACGGAGTTCTTCGACGCGATCGGCGGGGAGCGAGAAGCCAACGGCGTGAGCGTGGCCGCCGAAGCGCGTGAAGATTTCGTGGCAGCTTTCGATGGCATCGAGAAGATGAAACGTCGGAATGGAGCGGCCCGAACCGTAGGCCTCGCCGTCTTCGCGCGTGAGGACGAGCGCGGGCTTGCCGGTGTGCTCGACGATGCGCGAGGCGAGGATGCCGATGACGCCGCGGTGCCAGCCGTCGCCGTCCATGACGATGCAGCGCGTTTCACGGAAGCAGGGCTGGTCGAGGCGGGCGGTAATTTCGGCGAGCACGGCGGCTTCGGCGGCGCGCCGCTCCTGGTTGAGGCGCTCGAGTTTGGCGGCAAGGTCGTCGGCGCGGGCATGGTCTTTCGTGGTGAAGAGCTCGATGACTTCGGAGGCAATGTCCATGCGGCCGGCGGCGTTAATGCGGGGTGCGAGGCGGAAGGCGACGTCGATGGGGGTGAGCGGACGGCGGGCGGTGTCGATTTGTGCCTCGCGCATGAGGGCGCGCAGGCCGACGCCGACGGGGCGACGCAACTCGGCGAGGCCGAGCGCGACAAAGACGCGGTTTTCGCCGAGGAGGGGAACGGCGTCGGCGATGGTAGCGATGGCGAGCATCTTGAGGAACGAGGGCAGGATTTTTGTGCGGGCACGTTCGAGGTCCCACGCTTCGAGGAGCGCCTGGGAAAGCTTGAAGGCGACGCCGGCGCCGCAGAGGTCGCGGCAGGCGTAACCGCAGCCAGGCTGATTGGGATTGAGGACGGCGAGAGCGCGCGGGACGCCGAGCTCCGGCTCGGGGAGGTGATGGTCGGTGACGATGAGGTCGAGGCCGAGTTCGGCAGCGGCGTCGGCAGCGGCAAAGGCGCGGATGCCGGTGTCGACGCTGATGACGAGGCGCACGCCTTCGCGGGCAGCGGTTTCGAGGATCTCGCGCTGCATGCCGTAGCCTTCGCGGAGGCGGTGGGGGATGTGGAAGCGGACGGTGCCGCCGAGCATCTCGATGGCGGTCTTGAGCAGGACGGTGGCGGTGGTGCCGTCGACGTCGTAGTCGCCGTAGATGAGGATGGGCTCGTGCGCGGCGATCGCCTGGCGGACGCGGTCGACGGCGCGATCCATGCCGAGCATGGTGAAGGGGTCGAGGAGGTGGTCGATGTTGGGATGGAGGAAGAGGTCCGCGTCAGCGGCGGTGGCGATGCCGCGGGCGATGAGCAGCTCGGCAACGATAGGCGGGATGCCTGCGGTGCGGGCGAGTAAAGCGGCCTCTTCGGTGCGGCAGGGGTTGAGAATCCAACGCCGAGCGGGACCTGGACTTGAGATCGCGGCTGGAGCGGAAGCGACGTTTGCCGCGCTGGCGACTTCATCCGAAGAGGGCGGGACCGTAAACTCAGGGCTGCTCGTCTTCATCCTCATCTTCGAAAACGATGTTCCTGAGGTCGCCGACGGAATCGAGAAGCTGCTGGTAGCGCTCGTACCAGTCGGTGGAGGTTTCAAAGAGGAACATGATGCCCTGGTGGGGGAAGCCGAGCTGGAGATGGCCGACCTTGCCGATGTGGGTGACGAGAGACTGCGCTTCGTCGAGTTCGGAGGCGGTGGTGGCCTGGATGTCGTAGTCCTCTTCCTGGACTTCTTCGATGAGCAGCTCGACGTCCTCTTTCTCGAGGACCACGTCGGTCATGGTGATGAAGGTGGCACCAGCGGCTTTGGCAGTTTCGACGAAGTCCTTCCAGCTGTCGGGATTGTTCTCGTCCTCCCAGTAGATGACGGGGAGGTCGTCGCCGGCGTGGGCGGGGACGCGGCGAATGCCGTGACCTGCGATGAAGGCGACCATGTCGTCCTTGACCGACGCGAGATTGTCGACGTGCATGGAGAAGGGGTTCATCGCGGGAGGTCTCAGTGTAGCTGAAAGGGGTGTTCGGGCGGCAAGGGAATTGGGGCGTGGTGGGGGGATGCATTTGGCGGATGGAAGCGGGGGTGTTTTTGGGATGCGCGGTTCCAAAAAGGGACGGGGGTTGGGGGGAACGGTACTTTCGGGTTGATTGGGAGAAGCGGGACTGTTGAAGTCTCAACAGGTTGTTCCGATCGAGAGCTGATCGGCTGAAGGGCGGCGACGCACCGAGACTACCATGCGGCCGATGCCAGTTGTACTGATGCAGCCGGGGCGAAGCTCCTGGCTGCGTTCGTTTGAGTTCCGATAGGTACGGGGATAAGCCCTTTCGGGGAGAAGGGTCTGGATGAAGCGCTCCGCCTTGCCATTCGTGCGCGGTGTATATGGACGGGTGAAGCGATGCTTCAGTCCCAGCGCGTGGCAGGCCTGAGCGAAGGCGCGCGAACGGTAGGCCGGCCCATTGTCGGTGAGCACAGCCGGAAGCTGATGCCGCAGCGGGCATAGTAGGCCAGAGCCGCAGCCAGGAAGGCCAGCACCGAAGTCTGCTTTTCATCCGGATAAATAGCCGAGAAAGCGATGCGGGAGTGATCGTCGATGGCCACCTGCAGATACTCCCAACCGATACCGGAGACCGACTCGCGACGGTCGCCGGTCACCCGGTGGCGAAGGCCGCGCGATGCGCCCCAGCTTCTTGATATCCAGGTGGAGCAGATCGCCAGGGCGGGCGTGCTCATAACGCCTGACCGGAGGCTTCGGTTCAAGATCGCGCATCCGGCTCAGCTTCAGCCGGCGCAGGATGCGGCTGACAGTGGCTCGGCTTAATCCGGTCTGCTGCGCGAATCCGCAGTCCGGTCCAGCGCTGACGGCGTAACTGTTCGACCCGTTCCACCGTTTCGCTCGGTGTTGGCGCGGCGCAGCCGTGCGGACGCGAGCTGCGATCCCGCGCAGTCCCGCTGCACCCTGCTCACGATAACGGCGGACCCAGCGGGCCGCAGTCTTCGCGCTCACGCCGAAGCTGGCCGCGGCCAGCTTCAGCGTGCATCCCTCCATTACACTCTCTGGCTAACTGCTCTCGACTGGATCGTCAGTCGGGCATTCTGGTGTAGTCCATCGGTTCTCCTGAGCGCAGCGTCTTCGCAAACCCAGCTTCCCAGTTCTTGATCCGATGGACAACCTGTTGAAACCTCACAGCTAGATGCCGAGCTTTTTGACTTCCTCGTTATAGTACTTGCGGTAGAGGATGTCCCACTCCTGGGAGCCTTCGGGGATGATGCGGCGCTGGGATTCGATCTTCTGGCGGGCGGCCTGATCGATACGCATCTCTTCCAGCAGCAGGTGTTCGAGCGCTTTGCGCGCTTCCTGGCGGATGGTATTGCGGTCTTCGAGGAAGTCGCATTCCGGGGTCTCGGCCAGGGTATCGGCGACGACGTGGGCGAGCTTGTTGAGTTTGTCGCGGGAGATTCTCACAGCACCGCCTTATATTTGCGCGCGAGCTCGGTCTTGACCTTCTTGAACATCTCGAAGTAGCTGGCGCCGGTGCGGTGCATCTCGTCCTGGTAGGCGTCGAGGATGACGCGGACTTCTTCGTTGATGCGGTCTTCGAGGGAGAGTTCTTCGAGCAGGCCGGCATGCACCCGCTCCTGGACGGCGGAAAGTTTTGTGGCCTGAATCATTTTGGCGTCGATGAGGTGCCTTACGGTATGGCGCGCCAGATAGCCGACGTATTCACGGGAAAAGATCATGGAACTCATTCGGAATATAGCACATGGGGGGCGGGAGACTGGAGACGGGAGGCAAGAGCAAAAGAGCGAAAAGCGAGCGAAGGGCGAGCGGAAAGACGAGTGGAAATGCGAGTCGAAGAACGAGCCAACTGCGAGCGAGAAGAGGCTGGCGAGAGGCGGGTGGAAAGCCGTGCTAACCTGGTGGGGTTCGTTGGATGGCACGAAAATGCTGCAACCGTGGATCGGCTTCGTGTTCGCGGCGTGGCTGGCTGCCGGTCAGTTGCCGGCCGGCAATTCGGGTGTGACCGTCGATCAGTTGCGGACGCGGTTGGTCGAGGCTTCGCATGAGCCAGACGCTGCCATTGCGCAAAAGATTCGATCGCTGCACCTGTCGGAACGGCTGACGCCTGCCACTCTGACCGATCTGGAGAATTCGTTGCGGGCAGGACCGCAGGCGCGAGAGGCGATGCGGCTGCTGGCCGATTCGTCGGCGTTTCTGGATCCGCCGGCGGGGGAGATTCCGGCGCGAGCGGCGCCGAGCCTTACGGAACAGCAGGCAATGACGAATGCCGCAGTGAACTTTGTAGCGGTCTGGCTGAAGCGGCTGCCGGATTTTTTTGCCACGCGTACGACGCAGAGTTTTGACGATCTGCCGACGATCGCGACCCACAGTGGATGGGTTCCGGCTGGTGAGATGCACGCCGACGGAACCTTCGGCCAGGAGATCACGTTTCGTCAGGGCAAGGAGGCGGTCGGAGCCCGACGAAAAGCGGGAGGGAAAGCAGCGATCCTGTCGGGTCTGACTTCGACGGGGGAATTCGGTCCTTTGCAGGCGTTAATTCTGCGCGACATTGCACATGGGACGGTACTGTGGAGTCACTGGGAGACAACACCTGCAGGCGCCATGGCGGTTTTTCAGTACGACGTTCCGCAAGCGCAATCACATTATGAGGTCGATTACTGCTGTGTACGGAGCTATGAGGATCCCAGCAACTACACCAATCTGCCAGAGGGAATACCCAACGCGTATCACGGGAGGCCTGGATATCACGGAACGTTGTCCATCGATGCGGCCACAGGGGCGATCGTGCGCATCACGGTGGAGGCCTTGCTCAGGGACTCTGACCCGATCACCGATGGCGGCGTCGCGATCGACTATGGTTCGGTGGCGATTGAAGGGGATAAAAGCTATATCTGCCCGGTGCACAGCGTGGCTATTTCGGTCACGCGGAGCCAGGTGGAAGGCGATTTCGCTCCCCGGATGGTGCGGCGAATTAATGAAGTGGAATTCACGGATTACCATCGCTTCCGGGCGACGGTGCAGATGGTGCCGGCGGGGAGCCAGTAGAGCGAGCGAGGAGTCGAGCGGAGAGACGAGTTGTGAGGCGAGGCGATTGAAGGAAGAGCCAGAGCATGGTAGGTTGATGGGGGTTTGCCCGGGAGCCGGAGAATGATGCATGCGCTGATCGGCTTGATGTTTGCGGCGTGGCTGGCAGACGGCCAGCCGCCGGATGGCAATCGGGGTGTGACTGTCGACCAGTTGCGGATGGTGCTGGTGGAGGCGGCGCATGAACGCGACGCGGAGATTGCGCACAGGATTGCGTCGGTGCATTTGACGGAACGGCTGACGGCGGCCGGTGTTGAAAAGATCGACGATGCGCTGCACCCGGGTCCGGAGACACGAGAGGCATTGCGCCTGCTGAGAGATTCTTCGGCCTTTCTCGATCCGCCGCCGGCGGAGATTCCGGCGCGCGCCGCGCCGAGTATCGCCGAGCAGCAAACGGCGATCAACAGTGCGGTGCATTTTGTGGCGGTGACGCAGAGACGGCTTCCAGATTTCATTGCCACACGGACGACGTATAGTTTCGACGATCAGCCGACGCCTCTGCTGCTTGAGGGCTGGGCCCGGGCCGGCACCATGCACGACGTCGGCAGCTTCAGCCAGGAGATCACCTTTCGGGACGGAAAAGAGGGGGTTGGGGCTCAACAGGCAAAGGCTTCGCCGGGAGGGAAAGTCGCGATTCTGTCGGGGCTGACTTCAACGGGCGAGTTTGGTACTTTGCAGGGCGTGATCCTGCGTGACATGGTGCATGGGAAGCTGGCGTGGAGTCACTGGGAAACAAAGGCTGCAGGCGCGATGGCAGTATTTCAATACGATGTTCCGGAAGCGCAGTCGCACTACGTGGTCGATTACTGTTGCGTGCGGAAGTATGAGGACAGCTACACACCTGAGTCGAGCGGAGTCCCCAATTCCTATCATGGGACACCCGGCTACCACGGCACGCTGTCCATCGATCCGGCGACAGGGGCGATCATGCGCATGACGGTGGAGGCCTCGCTCAAACACTCCGACCCGATCACCGAGGGAGGCGTGGCGATCGACTACGGCCAGGTGACGATCGAGGGAGACAAAAGCTGCATCTGCCCGGTCCACAGCGTAGCCATCTCTGTTGCCCGTAAACAGATCGAAGGCCTCTACGCCCCTCGCGCAGTGCGAAGGATCAACGAAGTGGAGTTCACAAATTACCACCGCATCGGGGCAACGGAGCAGAGGCTCATGCCGGTGGCGAGCCACTAGAATTCCCGGCTACTCCTTCCGCTTCTCTTCTCGAATCCGCCGAATCTCTTCCATTCTCTGCGCCAAGACCTTTTCGCGGCCTTCCTGGGTGGGGTGGTACCAGCGGCGGCCGCGACGGGCAATCGGCCATCGGGTATTCTGCCAGGGTGGCTGTGTGGTCGGGAGGAAGGCAATGCTGCGACCTCTGGTATGTGCCGCTATTCTCTGCGGGCTGGCGTTCGGCCTCTCCCATTCTGACAGGCAGACGATGACCGTCGCGCAAATGAGCCAGTATCTGGCTGGACCGGCTCAGCACGATTCGGACGACGCACTGGCGCGGAGGGTGGACTCGATCTATCTGTCGGAGCGTTTGACGCCGGCGACTTTGTCACAGCTGGAAGAGACTCTCCATGCGGGTCCGCAGGCACGGGAATCGCTGCAACTGCTGGCGGATGCTTCAGGCTTTCTGGTGCCTCCGTCGAACGAACTGCCCAACAGGCCGGCGCCGAGCGCTGCCGAGCAACAGGCAATGATGAATGGGCTGGCGAATTTCGTCGCGGTGATGATGCGGCGGCTGCCCGACTTCTTTGCCACGCGAACGACGGAGAGCTATGACAACGCTCCGACCGTGGTGACCCACAGCGGATGGGCCCCTGCGGAACCGATGCATGCGGACGGGACGTTTCAGGAGGGGATTACCTATCGTCAGGGCAAGGAAGTCACGGGAGAACGGGCGACAGTGGGCGGCGGCGCCAGGGCGTCCGGGCCACCTGGCCTGACCTCCTCCGGAGAATTTGGCCCGCTGCTGGCGACGATTCTGCGGGACACCTCCCATGGGAGTATCGGGTGGAGTCACTGGGAATCGACGGCCGCCGGCGTGGCGGCTGTCTTCCACTATGCGGTGCCGGAGAAAGCCTCGCATTATAACGTAGATTTCTGCTGTGTGAAGAGCTCCGAGGTACCGAGTCCCTTCGGCGCGAGCGGAATGCCCATTCCATTTCACGGCAGACCGGCCTACCGTGGAGAGGTTTTTATCGACCCGGCGACCGGGGCCATTCTGCGGGTGACGCTGGAGGCGGAAATGAAGTCTTCCGATCCACTTACGCGGGCCGGGGTTGCAATCGATTACGGCCCGGTGACGATTGAGGGAGACAAGAGCTACATCTGTCCGGTGCACAGTATGGCTTTGTCGATGGCGGAGACCTATGCCGGAGGTGAAAACAGCACTCGGCAGGTAACTCGAATCAATGAGGTGAGCTTCACCGGGTACCACCGCTTCGGAGCGACGATTCGGGTGGTCGAACCTTCAAACCAGCCGTAAGGGCTGAGACGTTATTCTCCGGAACGCTTCGATTCGCGGATGTGGCGAATCTCCTCCATGCGCTGGGCGAGGAGTTTTTCGCGGCCCTCCTGAGTGGGGTGGTAGTAGCGGCGGCCGCGCAGGGATTCGGGCAGGCATTCCATGTCGGCGACTTTGCCTTCGGTGTCGTGGGCGTACTCGTAGCCTTTGCCGTAGTCGAGTTCCTTCATCAGCCTGGTGGGTGCGTTGCGAAGGTGGAGCGGGACCGGCTCCTGGCGGGTATTTTCGATGTCGGCCATGACCTCGCCGTAAGCGGTGTAGACGGCGTTCGATTTGGGCGCGAGCGCGAGGTAGACGACGGCTTCAGCCAGGGCGAGGTCGCCTTCGGGCGAGCCGAGGAAGTCGACCATGTCGCGCGCGGAGAGGCAGAGGTTCAGTGCTTCCGGCGCGGCGAGGCCGATGTCTTCGACGGCCATGCGTACGACGCGGCGCGCGATGTAGAGCGGATCCTCGCCGGCTTTCATCATGCGGCCGAGCCAGTAGAGCGAGGCGTCGGGATCGGAGTTGCGAACGGATTTGTGCAGCGCAGAGATGAGGTTGTAGTGCTCCTCGCCCTGCTTGTCGTACATGAGGACGCGCTGCTGCAGGGCTTCGGTGGCGATTTCGCGCGTGATGATGCTGGTTTTCTCGCTGGCCGCGAGCTTGGCTGCCACCTCCAGCGCGTTGAGTCCGTTGCGGGCATCGCCTGAGGCGTAGCCGGCGAGGAGTTCGAGGGCTCCTTCGGCGGCGGTGAGGTGCTGGGCGCCGAGGCCGCGTTCGGAATCGGAGAGCGCGCGCTGGAGGAGTGTGACGATCTGCGCGTCGGTGAGTTGTTGCAGCGTGTAGACGCGGCAGCGGGAGAGCAACGCCGAGTTGATTTCGAAGGAGGGGTTCTCAGTAGTTGCGCCGATGAGGCGGATGGATCCGCGCTCAACCCAGGGCAGGAAGGCATCCTGCTGGGCGCGGTTGAAGCGGTGAATCTCATCGATGAAGAGGATGGTGCGGGTGCCCCAGGAGGCAGCCTTCTCCGCGTCGGCCATGACCTGCTTGATTTCTTTTATGCCGGCGAGGACGGCGGAGAATTCGATGAAGGTGGCCTTGGTGGTTTCGGCGATGATTTTGGCGAGGGTGGTTTTGCCGACGCCGGGCGGGCCCCAGAAGATCATCGAAGAGGCGTCGTCGCGCTCGATCTGGACGCGGAGCGGTTTGCCGGGGCCGAGGAGATGCTCCTGGCCGAGGAACTCGTCGAGCGAGTGGGGACGCATGCGCTCGGCGAGAGGGGCGGCGACGGCGGTTCTTTGGTCGGGGGTGGGGGCGAAGAGGCTCATCGATGGACCCCTTCATCATCGCTCAGGCGCTGGTTGGAAGGCGGGGGAAAATCCTGGAGTTCAGCCGAATGCGGGAATCTGCTGAAGCTCGCGGCGCTCGCGGAAGTACTCCTTCCAGCTTTCAGGCACGGCGGAAACGCGGAGGACCTGCTGGAGCGAGGCGACGTCGGCGGGGCCGTAGCGTTTCTCGGCGTACAAGCGGGTGATCTCGGAAACCGGGACAGCGTTGGGGTCGGGGCTGATGATTTTCATCTCATCGCCGGCGCCGACTTCTCCTTCGCGTGTGACAGCAAGGTAGAAACCTGTGCGGCGGCTGAGGAAGAAACGCTTGACCATGTCGTCGGCGTCGAATCGTATCCCGAGTTTGAAGCAAGGGAGGCGAGGCTGGGTAACGACCACTTCGGCGGAGCCGACGGAAAATCGATCGCCGAGATGGACTGCGTCTTCCAGGGGGGCATCGAGGGTGAAATTTTCACCGAAGATGCCGATGGGGAGGTCTCGATTGGGCAGCTCTTTCTTCCAGTAGTCGTAGTGGGCGAGGGGATAGCAATAGACGGCCTTGTAAGGGCCGCCGTGAACGCTGAGATCGGCTTGGCGGTCGCCGTCCAGATTGAGGGTGCGCAGAGCAATGCGGCCCAGGACTGGCTCCTTGAAGATTCCGGTCGTCACTTTTGTGCCGTGCCACACCACTTCGCGGGGAAGCCCGGTGTTGAGCGATATGAGCTTCATGGGATTTGTCCGCCTGGTAGCCTTGACCGCCTGAAGTCTTCCGGGCCTTAAAGGCCGGAGATTTTCGAGTCGCCTGTTCCCCGGCCTCAAGGCCGGGGCTTCTA
This sequence comes from uncultured Acidobacteriaceae bacterium, assembly GCA_963819725.1. Classification (GTDB taxonomy): domain Bacteria; phylum Acidobacteriota; class Terriglobia; order Terriglobales; family Acidobacteriaceae; genus Palsa-343. The sequence goes on along the minus strand of CAWFXK010000005.1, from coordinate 221,765 downwards.
CCGTCGTCCCGCTCGAGCGGGACCGCTTCGCGAAAGGCCCCCGGTCCTGGTGTCGCGAGGGACTCACCTGGAGTATAGCGGGTCGGTGTGGCGGCGAGATCCCGGGATTGTAGATGGGCGGGGCTGCTGGATTCTCGAGGAGGCGCGGGCGGCTTCGGGATTTTGTATCTGTCTAGAGTTGCTCGATTCTTACGTTGCCGTCGGAGGTGTGGATGGTGAGGGGCGTGCCTCCGCCGTTGATTTTGCCGTGCAACTCGTGGCCGCCTCCGCCGGACTGGTAGTGGTCCATGGTGACGGGGAGAGAGCAGTCGACGTGGCCGTCGCTGGTGTGCACGTTGAGGTCGGCGGCGAAGTTATGCGGCACGTGGATAGTGACTGGGCCATCGGACGATTGGATGGTCGAAGCCATGGTGAGCTTCGTTCCCTCACGCAGGTTGAGGTCGAGCCGGCCGTCACTGGTGTGGAGCGCGAGCACGTGGAAGAGGCCGTCGACGGTGAGGCTGCCGTCGCTGGTGTGGGCGTCGATGGCTCCGTCGGCGTCGGTGATCTTCACGCGGCCGTCACCGGACCTGATGCGGAGGTCGCCCGAGACATGATCGATGTTCACCTCGCCGTCGCCAGTGGTGAGGCTGAGTTCGCCCTGGAGGCCGGTGAGACTGACGTTCCCGTCGGAGGTTCGGGCCTGGAGCGTGAGCTGGGCCGGGGTCTCGACGGTGACATGGGTTCGCTCCATGTGCCAGGTGATATGCACGCCGATGTGCGGCAGCTCTTTGAAGAGGAAGTGCACCTCGTCGCCGGTTTGGCTTTCCTCGAGGCGATAGTCGCTGAGCTTGCGGCCCTCGACCTCGACGTGGATGCTGATCTGGTGGCAGTCGCCGCAGGGATGAAACTCGACGCTGGCGTCGGAGGTTTCGAAGATCAGCGTGGGCTTGCCGGTGACGGCCCAGGTTTTGGACCAGGAGTGATCGGCATCCTGGGCGAGGGCGGTAGACGCGGGGAGGATGGCGAGCGAGGCCAGAGCCAGGACGAGCTTTGTCTTCATGCCGGGATGATACGGAGGGGGTGGGGGAAAGGTTCCCGGCAATCTCATGGGACGAGGGAAACGGAGAGCGGTTGGTTTTGGCGATGTTGGATCGAGAACCTCAACGCTCAGCTCTTTGGCGCGCGGCTTCGTAGAGGAGGATGCTGGCGGCAATGGCGGCGTTGAGAGATTCGACGGGGCCGGGTGTGGGGATGGCGATGCGGCCGGTGGCGCGGTCGAGCAGGTCCGCGGAGAGGCCGCTGCCTTCGTTACCGATGAGGAGGGCCGCGGGGCCGGCGAGGTTGGCACGGGTGCAGGGGATGGCGTCGGGGTGAGTGGAGTAGGGAACAGCGGCCAGGATCGGGATGTTGCGTTCGGCGACGGCTGCGAAGGCAGGTGCAGACTTCTCGACGATCACAGGCACGCGGAATGCCGAGCCGGCGGAGGCGCGCAGAGCTTTGGAGTTCCAGATGCTGACGGTGCCAGGAAGTGCGATGACACCGGTAGCGCCGAAGGCTTCTGCGGAGCGCACGAGAGTGCCGAAATTGCCGGGGTCCTGCAGAGCGGCGGCGATGAGGACGAGGGGACGGGGTCCGGAGACGGCATTCGCGGAGAGGATTCTGGGCAAGCGAAAAGCGCGGGGTTTCGACGAGGGCGGCGATGCCCTGAGGGGACTCGGTCTCGACGGCGCTGGCGAAGACGGCCGGGTTGAGAGAGACGATGGGAACGGTCGCGGGCAGGTCAAGGTGCTCGAGCCGGCGGAGGCTGCGGTGGTCCGGATCGGTGCGGATGAAGACGGAGCGAAGGTGGAGACCGCTGCGGAGAGCTTCGAGGAGCAGGTGCTCGCCCTCGAGGGCGATGACTTCGGGCACCTCGCGGCCGCTCTGGGCGAAAGCTGCCCGCAGTTCACGGACCCTCGCGTTCTGGCGACTCTGTACAATGCTGATGAGGCGCGAGCGATCCGAAACCGTCGGCATGGGGGGATTCTAAACCTCCGCCTGGCACTTATCGATCAGGCCCGGTTTCGTCTGCGGAGTGGCTGCGCCGCTATGTTGCAACGGGAGAGCCCTTGACAGCGGAGATTCTGCGCATCCATCCGGATGAGCCTGAGCCCGACCGGATTCAATATGTTGCGACTTGTATTCGCAATGGCAAAGTTGTGGGCATGCCAACGGACACGTTCTATGGGCTGGCCGTGGACCCGGTCAACCTACGGGCGGTGGAGAGCATTTACGAGATCAAGTCGCGGCTGAAGCAGAAGCCGCTTTCGCTTCTGATTTCGGGGCTGGCGCAGGCGTATCAGCTGGCGCGGGAGTGCGGAATCTGTTTCGATCTTCTGGCGGAGCGTTTCTGGCCGGGGCCGCTGACGGTAATTGTGAAGGCCAGCTCGCGGCTGCCGCTGCGCAGCACGGCGAACACGGGCAACGTGGCGCTGCGAGTGCCGGATGCGGCGATTCCGCGCGCGGTGGTGGCGGAGCTGGGCATGCCGATTACGGCGACGGCGGCGAATCTGGCAGGGCTGCCGGAGTGTACGTATGCGAACTGCGTGCGCGACCAGATCGGCGACAGGATTCCGCTGATCGTGGACGGCGGCCCGACGGGGCGCAGCGTGCCGACGACCATTGTGGACTTGTCAGGGCCGGAGGGCAGCTGGCAAATTCTGCGGGAAGGCGCGATTCCAACGCACGCGATCGTACTCGCACTCCAGGAGCGATGATCGGACCGTGATCGTGCCGAGGGACAATCTGCGATCCGTACGCCGTGGGCCTCCAAAGCCGGCTGGATGGTTGCGCGATCGAATAGCGCTATGGATTATCGGAGCAGCGATTGCGGGGGCCGTTGGCTGGGTCCTCTGGGTGGATGGTCAGATTCGGTACTATGCGCGGCTCGATGAGGCGCGGCCAGCGGATGCGATCGCCGTCTTTGGCGCAGCGGAGTACGACGGACGGCCATCGCCGGTGTTGCGGGCGCGGCTGGATCACGCGCTGGAGTTGTACAAGCGCGGGCTGGCGCCGCTGGTGATCACGCTGGGCGGCGGAGAAGAAAAGGATGTGCATTCGGAAGGCGGCGTCGGGCACGACTATTTGCTGGCTCACGGCGTTCCGGAGCGAGACATCATCGCAGAGACCGAGAGCGATAACACGGAGCAATCCGCCGAACGGCTGGCGGTGATTGCGCGCGCGAATGGGCTGCGGACGATCGATGTGGTGAGCGACGGCACGCATTTGTTTCGCATTCATGCGATTTGCGAGAAGGATGGACTCAGCGTTTATACGTCGCCGCGACCTGCAGGGCGCAGTATTCCCGCTCCTCAGAGATTCCAGCGATTGACGCACGAGATTGTTAGCTATACCGCGTGGAAGCTAAAGCTGCACTAGCCACCGAACGGTGTTTCGACGTGTAGCTCCCGTGCTACTTCGCCATCCTTGAGCATCTGCGCCGCTTTGCCGATATCGACACCCTCCGGCACGCGGTGGTAGTCGCTGGTGATTTCGTCCTCCTGATCGCCGATGGTTTTGAAGAAGAGGGCGTGGCCGGAGATGTGGACATGCATTTCGGTGATTTGCCAGCTGCCGTAGCCGACGTCTTCGCGGATGATGTGGAAAGTTCCGCCGGCGTTGATGCGGCCGAGGATGCCCCAGGCGTACGTCACGTCGTGATCGAGATGGCCGGAGAGGTCCCTGAGGCGCATGTGGCTCTCGTCGACGGTCAGGGTGCCTGACATGGCGGCGAGGACCTTGCCGCTCATACTGTCCGGCGAGAAGTTGGGATCGGGGTGGAAGGTGAGTTTGATGTCGCCGTTGGAGCGATCGACGATCTTCCAGACGAACGCCCTGGGCAGCAGGTTCAGCATATCGCGCGCCTGCTGGCCGTCGTGCTGCTCGGCCTTCTTCATGCGCGCGCGCAGCGCCGGATCGCTGACGATCTGCTGGATACGGTTCAGGTCGTCCTGATGCACCTGCGCGCTGGGCGGTTGACCGTGATCTTCGATCACCTCGGAGAGGTTGCCCTGCGGCGTTTCGATCACGATTTTTACGATGTCTTTTTCAGGAGACTTGTAGGCGTCGCGATACATCCACGGCGTGTGGTCGTTGTAGTCGGCATCGAGCTCGTTTTTGACGACGGTCCTGACGATCTCTTCAGCCGCCTGCGCGTTGAGGGTGCCAAGTGCAAGAACAGGGAGGAGCGCGGCGACCAGTGCCGGTGCAAGTAAAACGGCATTTCTCATGAACGATCGTCCCCAACGTGGGCTGGGGGGAGCCGAGGAATCCTCATAGGCAGAACTTCTTTATATCGCTGCGAGGGCGGATGAGCCAAGGCAAGATTTTTCCTGACCGCACGGATTCCGGGACTGTGATGATTCGACGTTTGGGACGACAAGATGTGGCTGTACCAGCCTGCGGCAACAACGCGGAGCCGGAATGGCATGCCTTGTACAATACTCGGAGAGATGCCGACGATGCCGCACATGGTTATTTGCGCCCGCTACAAGCAGGAACTGGAAGGACTGGACGAGCCGCCCTTCGACAGCGACTTTGGCAACAAGGTCTACAACAACGTGTCGAAGAAGGCGTGGCAGGAGTGGGCAGAGCGCCAGAAGATGTTGTTGAACGAGTATCGCCTGCAGCCCTGGACTCCGCAGGCGCAGGAGTTTCTGGTCGAGCAGATGGAGCAGTTCTTCTTCGGCGAGGGTGCGGCGCTGCCGAAGGAATACGTTCCACCTTCGCACTGAAGCTCTCACTGTTTCGCGCCGGCGTGCGTTCTTCCTGCGACCGGTGGCGTTCGTTCGATCCTGATCAATTTGCCATTCCTCAGCACGAAGCGTTCGTCGCGCCAGGCGATGGCGTCGGAGGCGTAGCTCCACGCCCAGACCGCGAGGGCGAGCAGGTCGCGCAGCGGCAGGAGCCAGAGATCGCGCAGGACCTGACGGTCGTCGAGAATGCCGACGCCAACACCGAGTGCCAGGGAAACACGAAACATGAGCGCCAGGCTGAAGAGCGCGAAGGCGGGCAGGCTGAGGCCCGAGGCGACGAGGTTCAGGATGGACCAGGCGAGTCCGTAGGAGAAAAGCAGGCCGGCGTAGCCAGCGCGTCGCGAGTCGCGCATGGCGCGCGCCCAGCGCAGCTGGTGGCTCAGGTAGCCGGAAAAGGTCCACTCGGGGACGTGGGTCTCGACGATTTCAGCGCTGAGTTCGACGCCGAAGCCGGAGCGGGCGATGCGGGCGCCCAGTTCGTAGTCGTCGGCGAGATATTCGGCGAACGGAGCGAGGCCGCCGATGGCATGGAGGGCGTTGCGCGAGATGGCGAGCGTCGAGCCGAGTCCGAAATGAATGCCGTGCTCGAGAAAGCGCGAGGTCAGCACGCCGGGGGCGAAATCGGTGGAGATGCCGAGGGCTTCGAGCTTCGATCCAAGGGTCCGATGCGCGCGGCCGCGATAGAGTGCGGTGACGAGACCGACTGGATTGTGGCCTTCATGCGGAGCGAAGGGCGCCATCACGTGTGCCAGGTAATTGGGTCCGACGCGAATGTCGCTATCGCTGAAGATGAGGTAGTCGTAGTGGGCGTGATGCACGAGCTGCGCGAGGTTGCTGACCTTGCCGTTGGGTCCGAGGACGTCGGGAGTTTGGATGAGGCGGATCGGGCGCTCGGGAAAATCCGTAAGAAGCTGCTGGACAACGGCGGCGGCCGGATCGTCGAGGCGCGAGACGCCGAAGAGTAGCTCGTAATCGCCGGCGTAGTTTTGATGGCAGTGGCTTGAGAAGGCTTCGAGCATGCCGGGGTCAAGGCCGTGCAGCGGCTTGAGGATGCTGACGGGCGGGGCGAATCCGGCGGGGAAGCGGGTGCGGCGGAGAAAGCTGCGAGCGCTCCAGAGCGCGATGAGGTAGTAGCCGAGCCCGGCGATGGTGAGCAAGGTGGTAGCGCCAGCGATGATAGTGGCGAACATCTGGCTATTCATTCGCCCAGGATCGGCATGTCGAGCGGCGGTTGGGCGAGCCAGGCAGCGTTGCTGATGCGGTCGAGCGCGCGACGCAGAGCCGAAGCCGCGCAGGGCTCCACCGTGACGACGAAGGGCAGGTTGTCCTTCTGGTAGCCGGTGCGCTGGAAGAGCGCGTCGATATTGATCTTTTCGGAGGCGAGAGCGCCGGCGATCTCGGCAACGATGCCGGGCTTATCGCGCACGACGAAGCGGATGTAGTGGCGCAGCTGGAACTCGCCGCTGACGGGGGTGGCGCGGCTGGGGAGCTCGACGGCGCGAGAGCCGTGGGCGAGCGAGATGAGGTCCGAAACGACCGCGACGGCGGTGGGATTGCCGCCCGCACCATGGCCGGAGAAGACGACATCGCCGCCGTACTGACCGGAGACGAGGACCATGTTCTCAGTGCTGCGCGACCAGGCGAAGGGCGAGCGCAGCGGAACGAGCATGGGGCCAACCGCGGCGGAGACGCCATCGGAGCGCAGCTCGGCTTTGGAGATCTGGCGGATGGTGCAATTGAGGTCGCGCGCGTAGACGAGGTCGACCGCATCGACTTCGGTAATGGAGCGGCAGGCGACGGATTCGACTTCGAATGCGGCGCGCAGCGCGATGCGGGAGAGGATGACGAGTTTGGCGCGGGCGTCGTAGCCGTCGACGTCCTCGCTGGGATCGGCTTCGGCGTAGCCAAGCTTCTGGGAGTCGCGCAACACATCGGCGAAGGCGTCGCCGGCTTCCATGCGGCTGAGGATGTAGTTGCAGGTGCCGTTGAGGATGGCTTCGATGCGGGTGATGCGATCGCCGGCCAGGCCCTGGAGCAGACCGGGAATGACGGGAATTCCGCCGGCGACGGCGGCTCCGTAGAGCAGATGCGCGCCGTTGGAGCGGGCGAGGCGGTCGAGTTCAATGCCGTGCTTCGCGATGAGCTTCTTGTTGCCGGTCACGGCGGATTTGCCGGCTTCGAGCGCGCGGCGGACCCAGGTTCCGGCCGGTTCGAGGCCGCCGACCAGCTCGACGATGACGTCGGCGTCGGAGCGCAGGACTTCGTCGAAGTCCTCAGTCCAGGTGACGTGGTTCGGGACCCAGTCAACCTTCTTGCGGGCTACGCCGCGATTGAAGATGTGGGAGAGCGAGAGGGATTCCGGTTGGAGATCGCAGAGGATGCGGGCGACGGAACTGCCAACGGTGCCGAATCCGAGGAGGGCAACTTTCATGAGATCAGGGTACAGGGTACAGGGTGCAGGGTACAGGGAGTGCAGGGGCAGGTTCTAGAATCGGTTGTGGTTGCGGAGCAAACGATTGGGACTTTTTCGGAAGAAGCTGAAGCAGGAACACAAGGTGATGCTGCAGGCGGAGCGGGCGGCGGGCGAGCAGCTGCCGGAGTATCACCGCGCGACGCCGGAGTGCACGCACCCGGAACGGTGGAGTATGTACGACTCGATGACGGCCGAGGTTGAGGTGCTGGAGTTTCTGGCGACGCTGGTGACGACCGTGAAGCCGGAGCTGATCGTTGAGACGGGCGCGTTTCTCGGGGTGAGCGCGGTGTGGATGGCGCAGGGCCTGAAGCGCAACGGCTTCGGGCGGATCGTGAGCTGCGAGTTCGATCCGGTGGTGTTCGAGAAGGCGAAGGGGAAGATTGCGGAGTCGGGCGTGGCGGAGTGGATCGAGTTGCGGAACGAATCGAGCCTGACGATGCAGGTGCCGGGGACGATTGACCTGTTCTACAGCGACAGCGATCTTGAGATTCGCGAACAGGAAGTGCGGCGGTACCTGCCGCAGATCCGGGCGACAGGGTTGATCCTGATGCACGACGCCAGTTCGCATCCGGGCCTGGTGCGGGAGGCGGCGCTGCGGCTGGAGGCGGAGGGGCTGATCTCCGTGGTGCTGCTGCCGACGCCGCGGGGGCTGGTGGTGGCGCAGAAGCGAGAAGGGCGGAAGTAAAGCGAGCCGGTAGCCTGGAGCCTGGAGCGAGTCTCTTACCAGGGTCTTAAAGGCGACGAGTGCGCTCTGTGGTGGAGGAGACGGGTTCGTCTTCTGAGCGGCCTGGTTCTTCTGCGGGAGCAGATTTTGTAGAGCTGTTTTCGGCAGCGGCTAGGCTGGGTTGCAGGAGCTGGTCGAGGCGGTAGCCGGATTGGGCCGCGGCGGTGGTGGCTTCCTCGATCTGGCCTTCGAGGGCGCGGAGGGTGATGCGCGTGGCGGAGGTTTTGGCTGAGGAATCCCTTTCGGCGGCGGCAATGAGCTGCGGCAGAGCGGACCACCACAGCAGCTGCTCGTGCGCTTCCTTGTTGAAATAGCGATGGCCCTGGGCGGTGTGCAGGCCGGTGAGCCAGACGGTGTCGGGGTCGTCCCAGGAGAGGAGCGGCTGGGTGGCGGAGGGCAGCGGGCGCTGGGGCGCAGCAGATAAGGATGTGGACACGGGCGGCGGCGCGGTAAGCGGAGTCGGCGTCGAGGCCGAGGGGCTGGAAGGCGTCGGCCAGGGCAAAGGGCAGGTAGAGCCGATCGAATATCTCGCCGGGATGCTGCGTCGAAGGAAGCACGTCGATGAGGGCGCGGACGAGACACCAGGCGACGACGGGCGCGAGGACGTTGACGGCCGTGGTCTGCGGGCTGTAGCTGGGCAAAACAAGACGAGCGTCGGAGGGCCAGCTGCGGGTGAAGGCCTTTTCGAGGTTGGGAAGTTTCTCGGCAGCGGTGAGGAGTTGGTGGTAGTGCTCGCGCGCGGCGCGGGCCAGTTCCGCGGGAGTTTTTGGGACGGCGGGCTGCGGAATTTTGGGTTCGAGTACTGGCGGTTCGGCGGCTGGCGAGCTGCGGCCGTTGTGCTGGGTCGCGGTTCGGCGTACGGGCTGAGTCGCCTGGCTGAGGTGGAGGGAGTCGATTGCAGCCTGGAAGAAGCGCTCGGCGTTTTTCTCGAGGGTGGCGAGGGTTTCTTCGCGGCTGCAGGGCGCCTGATGCGCGCTGGGGAGACGGACGGCGGCGTCGACGGCTTCGGCTTCGATGAGGTCGGAGAAGCAGCGCAGCGTATTCAGCGTGGAGAGCCGCGCGCAGAGCGTGATGCACAGGGCGGAGCTTGAATTTGGCGAGGGCGTCGTCGAGGCTCCAGACGCCGGTGCCGTTGAGGTCGGAGCAGAGCGCGTCCCAGGGGTAGTCGGCAGTGGGGATCATCTCGCGCCAGTTCTGGAGGACGTGGTACTGGTAGGCGTGGAGGTCGAGGCGGAGGCCACGCTCGCGAACCTCGCCAGCGCGGCGGAGATAGTGGAGGCTGGTGGCGTTGTCGTGGTACGCGAGGACGGCATCGTGGCCGCCGGGGAGTGCGAGCGCGTCGTGAAGCTGCGATGCTGTAGAGAGAACCGGTGTTCTTGTCGGTGCGGTACGACGAGCGGTGCAGGGTGCCTGAGGTGTTCGCGTACTTGTTGTGGTAGACGACGAGGGCGCTCTGATTGCCGGCGCGGTTGGACCAGGCGAAGACGTTTTCGTCGACGGTGCCGTTATCGAGCCAGAAGTCGAAGAGGGCGAAGTTGGCGCTCTCGGTGAAGACGTGGCGGTTTTTCAGCAGCGGCGCGATCTCGCGCATGTGGCGGTCGACGAGAGGCTGGTTGGGGTTCTCTTCGTAGCGCGGGCGTTTGTACTCCATGCCGTACTTTTCGGTGAAGGCTTCGACCTGGCCGTGGCCGAACATGGGGAGGCCGGGGAGGGTGGCCATCATGGTGCAGACGCCGAAGTATTTGTCGCCGGTGCCGAACTGGTCAATCGCCGTGCGTTCATCGGGATTGCTCATGAAGTTGACGTAGCGCTTGAGGATGTCCGGATCGAACTCCACGGTGTTCTTGATGACGGAGCGGTATTTGGCGTTCTCCTCGTCGCGAAGCATGTTCATGAAGGCGCTGTTGTAGACGCGGTGCATGCCAAGGGTGCGAACGAAGTAGCCTTCCATGAGCCAGAAGGCCTCAGCAAGGAGCAAAGTGCCGGGGACTTCGGCGGCGACGCGGTCGACCACTTCGCGCCAGAACTCGTGGGGCATGGCGCGGTCGAATTCTTCCTGGCTCATGGCGAACTCGGCGCGTGAGGGGATGGATCCACCGCTGCCGGGGAGCGGAAACCAGAGGCGCTGGACGTGACGGCGGGCGAGGGTCATGGCGGCGTCGAAGCGAATGATGGGGAAGAGACGCGCGACATGAAGGATGGTCTGGATGACCTGCTCGCGGACATCGGCGCGGAGGTAGTTGAGCTGCGCGGTGTCGTTCCACGGGAAACTGGTGCCGTCGTTGCCGTGGTAGACGTACTCGGTGTGGCCTGAGCTGTTGTCGCGGCGCTGGAAGACGACGGCGGCGTCGGACTGGTCGTAGTAGTGATCCTCGATTTTGATTTCGACGCGGCCGTCGGAGGAGAGATCGGGGCCGTTGAAGTTGTAAGAGGGCCAGGGGCGATCGGGGCGGGAGAGGAACCACTCGGGGTGCTCGACGACCCAGGGCGAGTCGATGCCCATGTGGTTGGGAACCATGTCGGAGGCGAGGCGGAGGCCGAAGCGCGCGGCGCGATCGCGCAGATTGCGGTAGGCATGGTCGCCGCCGAGGTCGTCGGCGATGCGGTAGTCGAAGAGGGAGTAGGCGGAGGCAACGGCATCCTGCTGACCGCGCATGTGCTTGATGCGCTGCGAGGCGCGGGAGCGCTCCCAGAGGCCAATGAGCCAGAGGGCGTTGAGGCCGCGGTTGGCGAGGGTCTGGAGTTCCTCGTCAGGGACCTGGTCGAGGCGCTCGATCGGATGCCCGTACTGGCGTGTGAGTTGGGCGAGCCAGACATAGGTGCTCTTGGCGATCATGACGACGTTGGGCATCCAGTCCTGATCGGGGCTGAAGCGCTCGTATTCGATGTCGCCCGGGTGGATGGAGCGGAAGTCGGGGACTTCGGAGTGGGGCGTGTCGCTGAGCGGAGCATGCCAGCGGTGCGCATCGGTGGGGTGAAAGCGCATCCAGATGGCGATTTCTTCTTCTCTGAGGACATCGGTGGCGAGGAGGATTTTTCTGAAGCTCTCGCCGAGGTAGTTCGCCCAATTGTCGCGAATCCAGGCAAGTTGGCCGCTGAGAGAATCGGGGGCGGCCTGCATGGGGGCGATGAGGAGGTCGAGGAGATTGCCGCGGCCCATACCGGTTGCGGGACGAGTGGCGAAGTAGCTGCCGAGCTGCGCGGTGACCTGTTTGTAGGCGGTGCTCTGAGCGAGCTTCGCGTCGTCGTAAAGTTCGCGGAAGGGGCGGAAGGCGGGGTTCTGGTTGGCGAGCCAGAGAAGCATCAGCTCTTCGAGGACGGCTTCGCGATGCTGGAGGCCTTCGGTGGAGTGGTCGAGCCAGCGGTCGAGGGAGACTTCGCCGCGATAGATGGAGACGTTGGGGAATTCCTCGACGAAGGTGCGGAGGAGGCGCTCGACGTTGTCATCGCCAACGCGCTCAGCGAACCACTGTAGCGCGGCCTGGCTGACCTGGGGGTCGCGGCTCTGGCGATAGCGGGCGACGATGGCGTGGCTGATCTCGTCGATAAGGCCCATGGCGAAGAGGGCGCCAGGGTGGATGGGGTCGAGGCCGGCAGCGGTGCGGACCTCGGTCATGCGGTAAGCGAGTTCGCGACAGGAGGCGAGGTCGGCAAAGATGACGTTGCCGACGAAGTTGAAGAGGGTATCGCTGACCTGGTAGCGGTCGCGGACCTCACGCGCAATGTGGAATTCCATCATTTGGTTTGATTAGACGCGGATTCGGTGGTGCGCCTTTGCCAGAGGGCATTTAATTCGGGTTGCACGGAGGCAGGTGGGATGCGAGATACCATACGAATCGATGCCTGAATTGCCCGACATCACAGCGTACCTGACGGCGCTGGAAAAGCGCATTAAGGGAGAGAAGCTGGAGAAGGTCCGGCTCCAGAGTTTTACGCTGCTGCGGACAGTGGAGCCGCGGCTGGAGAGCGCGGAAGGGCGCACGGTGCGGGAGCTGCGGCGGATCGGAAAGCGGATTGCGATTGGCCTGGACAACGACGTGTGGCTGGTGCTGCACCTGATGATTGCAGGGCGGCTGCACTGGAAGGCGGCGGGAGCGAAGCTGGCGGGGCGGAATGCGCTCGCCGGCTTTGATTTCACGTCCGGGACGCTGGTCCTGACGGAGGCGGGGTCGAAGAGGCGGGCATCCTTATATGTGGTGGCGGGGGAAGAGGGGCTGCGGGGGCTTGATCCGGGCGGGATCGATGTTCTGGGGTCGAGCCTGGCGGAGTTCCGGGCAGCGCTGACGGCAGAGAATCGGGCGCTGAAGCGGGCGCTGACCGATCCGCGATGGGTGAGCGGGATTGGGAATGCGTACTCGGATGAAATTCTGCATGCGGCGCAGCTTTCGCCGGTACTGCTGACGCATCGGATGAAGGACGAGGAGTGGGTGCGGCTTTATGAGGCGACGCAGTCGACGCTGCGGTTGTGGGTCGAGCGGCTGCGCGAGGAGACCGGGGAGGCTTTTCCGGAGAAGGTGACGGCGTTTCGGCCGGAGATGGCGGTGCATGGGAAGTTTGGCGAGCCATGCCCGCGATGCGGGGAAAAGATTCAGCGGATCCGGTATGCGGATAACGAGACGGACTACTGCGCGCGGTGCCAGACGGGAGGAAAGCTGCTGGCGGATCGGGGATTGTCGCGACTGCTGAAGCAGGACTGGCCGAAGACGCTGGACGAGCTGGAGGCGCTGAAGAAGCGGTAGGTGGGATTTTCCGGTCGTGCTGTTGACTCTTTTGCAACGAGGATGAAGCTCAGCTAAGGTTGAGTCATACTCCTGTGCAGGCGCGTGCCGAGCGAGCCAGGACGCGCAGTCCCCCCGACTACAACCAGAGAGGCGGAAACGTGAAAAAGATTGGTGTCCTGTTCGGGATGGAAAATACGTTCCCCGGCGCGCTCGTGGAGAAGATCAACAGCAGGAATATCGACGGGATCAGCGCGGAGTTTGTGGAGATTGGCGCCATACGCCTCGACAAACCGTCGGCGTGGTCGGTGATCGTGGATCGCATCTCGCACGATATTCCGTTCTACCGGGCGTTTCTGAAGCACGCGGTGCTGAACGGGACGTGGGTGATCAACAATCCGTTCTGGTGGTCTGCGGACGATAAGTTCTTCAACTATTCGCTGGCGGCGAAGCTGGGCGTGGCGGCGCCGCCAACCGTGATCCTGCCGCACAAGCACTATCCGCCGGGGACGACGGACAAGTCGATGCGGAATTTGCAGTTTCCGCTGGACTGGGACAGGGTGTTTGCGTACGTGGGGTTTCCCGCCTTCCTGAAGCCAGTGAACGGCGGCGGGTGGAGGGATGTGCATCAGGTGCATTCGCAGGAGGAGTTCTTTCAGGCCTACGACCAGAGCCGCGACCTGTGCATGATGCTGCAACGGGGCGTGAACTTCACCGAGTATTTCCGCTGCTATGTGGTGGGGCAGGAGAAGGTGCGGATCATGTACTACGATCCGCGTCGGCCGCATGCCGAGCGGTACGTAAAGAATCCGAAACCGGCGGAGAAGAAACTGCTGGAGAGGGTGGAGCGGGACGCGCGGAAGCTGTGCCAGGCGCTGGGGTACGACCTGAACACGGTGGAGTTTGCGGTGGAGGATGGGGTGCCGTACGCGATCGACTTCATGAATCCGGCGCCGGATGCGGATCTGCATTCCGTGGGGAAAGACAATTTTGAGTGGATCGTGGAGGCGGTGGCCGATCTGGCGGTGATGAAGGCGAAGGCGGCGAAACCGAAGGTGCCGGAATTCCACTGGAGCGTGTATCTCGGGGCGGCGTCGGACACGGCGAAGGCTGCGGCGAAGGCGAAGCCGGCGAAGAGTGCGGGAAAGAGCACGGCGGGGAAGCCGGCAGCGAAGAAGACTGCTGCTAAGTAGCGGCAGGAGCGCGAAGAGTGGGGGGAGCCGACGGGTTCGGCGATTGAGTGGGGCTCCCCAAGATATTCGCTTGATTCACGGGACGCTTCCGTCATATAACGGCAAGCACGATGCGGCCTTCTTTCACGCTGGGCATTGAAGAGGAATATCAGACCGTCGATCCGGTGACACGGGATCTGCGTTCGCACATTGCCACGGAGATGCTGGCGCAGGGGAAGGTGCGGCTGGAAGAGCGGGTGAAGGCGGAGATGCACACTTCGGTCGTCGAGGTGGGCACGCGTGTTTGCCAGACGATTGAGGAGGCGCGGCAGGATCTGTACCAATTGCGGCGGGAGATGATCAAGCTCGCGCGCGAGCACGATCTGATCCTGGTGGCGGGAGCGACGCATCCATTTGCCGATTGGCGGACGCAGGAGATTTATCCGGACCCGCGGTATCACCAGGTGGTGAAGGATCTGCAGCTGGTGGCGCGGGCGAACCTGATTTTCGGACTGCACGTGCACGTGGGCGTGGAGGATCGGGAGGCAGCGATTCGGATCATGAACTCGATGCGGTATTTTCTGCCGCACATCATGGCGCTGGCGACGAACTCTCCGTTTTGGCTGGGGCTCAACACCGGTTACAAGGGGTATCGGGCGAAGGTGTTCGAGAATTTTCCGCGGACTGGGATTCCGGATGCGTTCTCGAGCTATTCGGAGTTTGAGAATTACGTGGCGCTGCTGGTGAAGACGAACTGCATCGATAACGCGAAGAAGATCTGGTGGGATATTCGGCCGCATCCGTTCTTCAACACGATTGAGGTGCGTGCGTGCGATATTCCGCTGCGGGCGGAGGAGACGGTGGCGATTGCGGCGCTGATCCAGGCGACGGCGGCCTGCCTGTATCGGCTGCACGCGGCCAATCAGGATTTTCGGCAGTATGCGAGGGCGCTGCTGATGGAGAATAAATTTCGCGCGGTGCGGTACGGGCTGGACGGGAAGCTGATCGATTTCGGACGGCAGGAAGAGGTTCCGGTGCGAGAGCTGATGGAGGAGTATCTCGCTCTGATCGAGCCAGAGGTGGAGGAGCTGGGGAGCCGCGACGCGATCGAGTACATCAGGACGATTCTGAAGACGGGGACGGGGGCGGATCGTCAACTGAAGGTGTACGAAGAGACCAACGATCTGAAGGCGGTGGTGGATTACATGGCTGAGGAGACGAAGGCGGGTCTGTTCGAGCCGGCGGCCGAGAGCGCGGCGTGAATGCGCGCGGGCCGGCGCTGCGTGGTGCGGGTTTTTCCTCAAAGACAATTCGGGTAGCCTGAACAGATGAGTGGCGAGGTTTTGTCGGTTCTGGAGCCGGGGTCGCCGGCTCGAGTGAGATTGCTGGAGATGGCGTTTTCGGCGGAATTTGGGCCGGGGGCGCGGGCGGCGGTTGGCACGTGTCTGCGCGTGCAGGCTGAGGACAAGGTGACGCTCATTTGCGATCGGGAGACGGCGCCGATTGCGGCGTCGCTGGCGCAGGAACTGGTTCGGGTGGGGTGCCGGTGGAATGCGTTTGTGCTGGAGGATCTCGCGCCACGGCCGCTGACCGATATGCCGCGTGAGGTGCTCGCGGATATGGAGACATCGGACGTGAGCATTTTTGCTGTGCAGGTGCAGCGCAACGAGCTGAAGTCGCGGATGCAGATGACCGAAGTTGTGAATCGGCGGCGGATGCGGCATGCGCACATGGTGAACATCACGCCGCAGATCATGTGCGAGGGGATGCGGGCCGATTACGACCGCGTAGACCGGCTGTCGCAGAAGGTGATCGAGAAGGCGCAGCAAAGCGCGGTGGATTCGCGCGACGACGGCAGCGGGGACGGATATTCGGGCGGAGATGAATCCGGAGTACAAGTGGCTGAAAACGTCGGGCATCATCTCGCGGGACAAGTGGGGGAATTTGCCAGGGGGC
This sequence comes from uncultured Acidobacteriaceae bacterium, assembly GCA_963819725.1. Lineage (GTDB taxonomy): Bacteria > Acidobacteriota > Terriglobia > Terriglobales > Acidobacteriaceae > Palsa-343. Next base: position 205,947 of record CAWFXK010000005.1, on the reverse strand, counting down.
GAGATTTTCACGACGCCGGGCGAGGTGAACGGGGTGTTCGTTGTGGATGGCGTGGTCGGCGATTATCTGTGCGCGCAGTTTGGGTTGCTGGAGAAGACACCGCTGACCATTGAGATTAGTGGAAATCGGATTGTGAGCTGCCGCTCGGAGAATGCGGAACTGCAACGGGAGTTCGAGGCGTACACGCACACGGATGAGAATTCGGATCGGGTGGGGGAGTTTGCGATCGGGACGAACATTGGCGTGAAGCGCGTGATCGGGAACATCCTGCAGGACGAGAAGTTTCCTGGGATTCATATTGCGTTTGGGAATCCGTACGGGGAGCACACGGGTGCGGAGTGGCGGTCTTCGACCCATATTGATGTGGTGGGGCTGCGGTTCAATATCTGGATCGAAGACGAACAAATTATGCGCGACGGTAAATTTCTGATTGAGGCATAGGGATTGTGAAGCTTGCGCTGAGAGGAGCGCATCGAAAAAACATGGCGACAATAACTTCTGCAACAACTTCTACTCCAACAAACTCTGCTGCAGAGTTTGTTGCGAAATTTGCGACGAAGACGCTGGGGAATTCCGATCTGCATCTGACGCCGATTGGATACGGGGCGTGGGCGATTGGCGGCGGCAACTGGGAGTTTGGCTGGGGCTCGCAGGATGAGAGCGAGGCGATTGCAGCGATCGAGCGGGCACTGGACAGCGGGCTGAACTGGATCGATACAGCGGCGGTGTATGGGCTGGGGCACTCGGAAGAAGTGGTGGGTAAGGCGCTGAAGGGTCGCGCGACGAAGCCGCTGGTGTTCACGAAGTGCTCGATGCGATGGGACGCGGATCGGAAGATTTATCGCAGCCTGAAGAGACAGTCGTTGCAGGAGGAGCTGGAGGGGTCGCTGCGGCGGCTGGGCGTGGATGCGATCGATCTGTATCAGATTCACTGGCCGAATCCCGAGGACGAACTGGACGAAGGGTGGGAGACGCTGGCGCGTTTCAAAGAACAGGGGAAGGTGCGGTACATTGGCGTGTCGAATTTCAGCGTGGCGCAGATGAAGCGCCTGCAGAAGATTGCTCCGATCACGTCGCTGCAGCCGCCGTACTCGCTGCTTCGCCGGGATATCGAGAAGGAGATTCTGCCGTTCTGCCTGGAGAATCACATTGGCGTGATCAACTACTCGCCGATGGTGTCGGGGCTGCTGACGGGGAAGATGACGGCAGAGCGGGTGAAGAATCTGCCGGAGGATGACTGGCGGAAGCGGAGCCCGAACTTCCAGTCGCCGAAGCTGGAGCGGAACCTGGCGCTGGCGGAGCTGCTAAAAGAAATTGGCCAGCAGCATGGCGTGCAGGCGGGCGTGGTGGCGATTGCGTGGACGCTGCGGCATCCGGCGATCACGGCGGCGATTGTGGGTGCGCGGCGGCCGGATCAGGTGGATGGCGTGGTGCCGGCGGCGACGTTCCGGCTGAGCGATGCGGAGGCGGAGCGGATCGAAACGTGGCTGGCGGAGCATCCGTAATACAGGTTACAGGTTACAGGTCACAGGTCACAGGTCGCAGGGCACAGGGCACCGAGCACCGAGCACTGCCAATGGCGATTAACTCACTTGTCATCAGGAAACCGGCGGTGCGTCGACAAGTCGTGCGGGAGGATTGCTGATTCTGCTGCGGTTGCGGATAGGTGACTCTCTTGACAACTTGATCAGGGCTTTGGCCGTGTTTACAGACGAGTAAACAGGGGGGCGGACTCGAGACAGGCGCTCTGTTGGTTGCGCTGGATAATGTCGCAGACGCGATCGATGGACTGGGAGAGATCGAATGCGAAGTCGGGCTGAGGCGCCGGGTCGGAGGGGAGGGTGAACGGGACCGATCCGACGCGGCGGACGAGGGCGCGGAGGAGGGCTCCAGCGCTACGGTCGGAAAGGGTGCGGGGGCCGTCTTCGAGCAGGGCGCTGAGCAGGGTGAGAATGGCGGCGGGAACCTCGTCGGAAGCGAGTGTGGCGAGGTGGATTTTTACGTCGCGCCAGGTGGCGAGGCCGGTGCATCGGGGACGGAGGGTGCGCGGGCGGGGCTGCGGGGCGTGATGGTAGCAGAAGACGTGGGTGTCGACGGCGCGGCAGCGGCAGCGCTTGCCGTTGGGAAAGATGTGGCGGCATTCCATGGGGTGTCTCCGAAACTGAAAGAGCCCGCGCTGGGCGGGCTTTTTTCCTTTTTCTACTCTAAGTTCAGAATATCAGGTTGGGGGAGTAAGTCTGCCAAGTTTGCTGGGGTTAGCTGGCGTGTAAGTGGTGAGTTATGTGAGGGCATTACTTTGGTGAAGAGGGTGGGGGGTTGACAGTTTTTCCAGGTACAGCCGGTTGCCGGTAGCCGGTGGCCTGTAGCGAAAGCGGCGCGGAGGGTCGGTGAGTTGAGGGAGCGGCTCTGTCGACTGGGTCCGGTGCGGCACCCTCATTCCTGGACATCGACCGCCTCTATGTTCAACAACTTCGAATTCGGCATCGACTCGGCGCCGACTGATCGCTACAGTGCGAATCATGGGAGAAACAGTTGCACGGTTTCTCAAATCAGCAAGTGAGGATACAAGGGAGAACGATGATGAATCGCTTCCATTCAGCCGCATTCGGGATCATCCTGATCTTCGCATTGAATGTGGCCGCCCAACAAACGGCTACCGCACCTGGCTCTGCCGGCAACGGCAAACAAGGCCAACTCAGGGCGCAGGATAATGTGCCGAGCGCCGACGAACAGCTGAAAGTCCTGACTACGAAGCTTGATCTCACGGACGGTCAGCAGGCGAAAATTAAACCAATCCTTCAGAGCCTGCATGACGCCACCGTAAAGATATCGCGGGACCAGAGCCTGTCGCGCGACGAGCGGCTGTCCAGGGTGAGACCCCTTCGCTACAGGGCGCACGACCAGATCGGCGAAATACTCAACGACCAGCAAAGGAAAAAGCTCGAGCAGTACATGCAGGGACCGCACCCGGAGATGCACGGCAAGCTGAGCGGGGCGACATCATCGCCGCAACCGCCCCAGCATTAGGGATCGCCGTCTCTATGACAACACCGAACACCCGCGCGAGATTGATCATCGTGTGCGGCCTGCCGGGTTCGGGAAAAACAACGCATGCGCGGCACCTTACGGCCGCGTCGCGCGCGATTCGCCTCTGTCCCGACGAATGGATGGACACTCTTTCGCTGGATATCCGGGATGAGGAACGGCGCGAGAAGATTGAGTGCCTGCAGTGGGAACTCGGTCAGCAACTCCTCATCCTCGGTCTTACTGTGATTATTGAATGGGGTACGTGGCGAAAGTGGGAGCGGGACGCATTGCGACTCCAGGCGCGAGAGCTTGGAGCCGCCGTTGAGTTGCACGATCTTTCTGCCCCATCGAGGTTCCTCTCGACAGGGTTCAGAGACGGGGTATGGAGAATCCGCCAATCAAACCAGAGCAGTTGTTGCAGTGGGCGAGCGCATTCCAGGCACCGACAGCAGAGGAACGAACACTATTTGACAGGTTTCTCACCCTGGAAGCGCCAGCCCCTCTCAACGAATGACAAACCGCCAATTCGTTGATTGAGAGCTTTGGGACGGGCAGTCTGGGTTTCCGGCTGCATGGGCCGGAACGAGGATGGTGCGGAATGGTGGTCAGTACTTTCCCAGAATGGCACGGGATCATTCCCAGGGCATTACCGTCGTTTGACATGCGGAATTGCGTCTCTTGACTCTGCCGCGGCAGAAGTATCCGCTGCTTGCTGTGGGGTGAACCTGGCCGTCCTCGGCTGGTCGGGGGTTCTGCTGAGGCCAAGATCCGAAATAAACTTCCAGCCGCTGATGTGGTGATTCTCCGAGGTCGCTGTCGGCACTCGGTACGCCGAGTAGATCGCGCTGGCGCACGATGCCCACCCTGATTGCGCGAACATCGCGCGCAATCAGAATGGGGCACCCGTAGAAAGCGCAAAATATTTTCCTAACCGCGAATCTGGGGGGCTGTCTAAGACGCTGCATGCAGGGAAGCGATCACTCGGTTGTCCGGGCGGTGCTGGCCGGCGATAAGGACGCGTATGGTGCGCTGGTCCGCGCGCACAGCGCGACTGTGTTTCGAGCGGCGTTTCGGATTGTCGGCAACGAGGCCGATGCGGAGGAAGTTGTGCAGGAGGCGTTTTTGCGCGGGTATCAGCGACTGGAGAGCTTCGAACAGCGGTCCGCGTTCGGGACGTGGATCTACCGGATCGCAGTGAACTGCGCGCTGAACCGCGTGGGAAAGACGGAGATTGCAGCGGAGTTCCGGCATGGCGAAGAGAGCGATCCGGAGGAGAAGACGGTGCAGGTGGCGGCGCAGGACGCGGGTCCGGAACGGGTGCTGCTGAGCCGGGAGATCAAAGCGGCGCAGGAGGTGGCGATGCAGCGGCTGACTCCGGTGGAGAAGACGGCGTTTGTGCTGCGGCATCTGGAGGACCGATCGATGAGTGAGATTGCGGTAGTGCTGGGCATCGCGCCGAACGCGGCGAAGCAGGCGGTGTTTCGCGCGGTGCAGAAATTGCGGCGGGAGCTGGCGCCGCTGCGGGGGACCGCATGAAGCATTTGAGCGAAGAAGAGCTGATCGAGATGTATTACGGGGAGGGTGGGGCGCCGGCGGTGGCGCATCTGACGGCGTGCCGGGAGTGTTCGGCGCAGTTGGCAGAGCTGAAGCGGGATCTTGAGGGTGCAAGGATGGCGGCGGTTCCGGAGCGGGGCGCGGAGTATGGCGAGCGGGTGTGGGAGGCGATGCGGCCGCGGCTGATTCCGTATGAGAAGAAGACGCTGGAATGGCACAGGTTTTTCGGTAAGAGCTGGGTGCAGTGGAAGGTGGCAGTGCTGGCGGTGGGGTGTGCGGCGCTGATAGCGGCGGCGTTTTTCGGCGGGCGGATTTGGGAGCGGCACCAGAAAGTAACTACAACTGCGACAAATGCGAGTCCGCAGGCGAAGCAGCGCGTGGTGCTGGTGGTGCTGACGGATCATCTGGACCGAACGGAGCGGTTGCTGGTGGCGCTGGAGCATGCGGATTCCTCAGACCGGACGGAGAATGCGCAACTGCAGTCGGAGGCGCGGGAACTGCTGGCGTCGAACCGGCTGTATCGGACGACGGCGACGAACGCCGGCGATCCGGCGCTGGCCGGTGCGCTGGATCGGCTGGAGGGCGTGCTGGCGGAGGTGGCGAACGATCCGAATTTGACGGCGAGCGGATTTGGAGCGGGTGCGCGACGAGATGAACACGGAAGGAATTTTGTTTGAGATTCGCGTGCTGCGGGCGCAGACGCCGGATCAGGGAAGCGGACCGAAATCCGCGAAGGGAGCGTCGATCTAATGAAAGCGAAAGGGTGGGTCATTTTTCTTCTTGCTGCGGCGGTGACGGTGGCACCGTGGCGGTCGTATGCGGAGGCTCCACAGCCTTCGCCGGCGATGAGTAGTGGGGGTGTGGGTGCCGACGATGCGAGTTTGTATGCCGATGGGACGCGCGCGATCAACGAAAGCCGCTGGCAGGATGCGGTGGGGCTGTTCGGGCGCGTGGCCGAGATGCATGGCGAGCATGCGGAGGGCGCGCTCTACTGGAAGGCGTACGCCCAGAACAAGGAGGGGCAGCAGGCGAACGCGCTGAGCACGTGCGGCGAGCTGCGGAAGCAGTATGCGAAGAGCCGGTGGCTGAATGAGTGCGGGGCGCTGGAGATTGAGATTCGCGGCAAGAGCGGGGATCCGGTGGAGCCGCAGGCCGAGGCGGACGAGAACCTGAAGCTGCTGGCACTGAATGCGCTGATGCAGCAGGACCAGAAGGAGGCAGTGCCGATCCTGCAGAAGATTCTGGCGGGCAATCAGTCGGAAGAACTGAAGAGCCGGGCGCTGTTTGTGCTGGCGCAGAGCGGGTCGCCGGAAGCGCAGGCGCTGATTAAGCAGATTGCGCAGGGCCAGTCGGGACCGGCGTTGCAGATCAAGGCGATTCGGATGATGGCCACCCAGGGGAAACGGGCGAACGACACGCTGGCAGACATCTACCAGCACACGAGCGACACACAGGTAAAGCGGGCGATTCTGCAGTCGTATCTGGTGAGCGGAGATCCGGAGAAGGAGCTGGCGGCGGCGCGGACGGAGACGGATCCGGAACTGGTACGGACGGCGGTCCACACACTGGGCGCGATGGGCGCGGGGCAGGATCTGCTGACGCTGTATCGCGCGACGAACAATGCGGAGACGAAGGCGGACATCATCAACTCGTTCATTCCGGCGGGGAAGAACGGGGTAGGGCCGCTGACGGAGATTGCGCAGTCGGAGCCGGATGCGGAACTGCGGCGGAAGGCGATCCGGAATCTTGGGATCGCGGGGGGAAGCTCGGTGACTCCGGCGCTGGTAGCGACGTACCAGAAGAACCAGGACGAGGACACGCGGAAGGCGGCAGCGCAGGCGCTGTTCCTGGCCGGTGACGCGCACGATTTGGTGGCTCTGGCGCGAGCGGAGAAAGACATGGAGATGAAGAAGTACCTGGTGCAGCAGCTAAGCCTGATGCATAGCCAGGAGGCCACCGACTACATGATGGAAATTCTGAACAAGTAAGACAGGGCGCAAGTCGCAGGGCTCAGGTTGCAGGTCACAGGTTGCAGGTTGCAGGGCGCAGATCACAGGTCGCAGGTCACAGGGCTCAGAACTCTGCACTCAGAGCAACGCGCGCGAGTGTAACAGTTATCGGCACAAATTCTGGAACGGGTAGCGAGGAGATCCCCAATGAGACAGGATTGGTTAGTGGCAGGGGTACTCGGCGTGTCGTTGATGGCGATGGGGCAGACGACGCCGAAGGTGGTGAACGCGCAGTTTCACACTGAGCCGGCCGGCGCAGGACTGTCCGCGACGGTGGACCGATTTCAGCATTCGGGTGGACCGCTCTGGCTGGGCTATGAGGTGGCAGCTCAACCGCGATCGCGTTTTTCTGTGTGTTCGGGCGACGCGCAGGGATCGATGGAGGATGGATGTTGCGGTGTCTATCGACTAGAGGATTCCGACAACACGTTCCGGAATTCCGACGATGGAAGTCCGGCGGTGGAGACGAGCGTCGATGTGCTGGTGCGGATCGATCAGGGAAAGGTGGACAAGATTCGCTTCATCGGGACAGGGTGCCGGCTGGATGCGGGCGGGCTGCAGTTCACGTGGCTGACGGGTGTGCAGGCGGATGACAGCGTGGCGTGGTTGTCGAGCCTGGTGAAGGAGGACGACAAGCGGCTCGCGGATCAGGCGCTGGCGGCGATTGCAATGCATGAAACGGGAAAGGCGACGGCGGCGCTGACGGGATTTGCTTCGTCGTCGAGCCCGTTGTGGTTGCGGGAGAAGGCGGGGTTCTGGCTGGGGGCGGAGCGCGGGCATGACGGATTGCTGGCGCTGGAGAAGCTGGCGGGGGACTCGGATCCGGAGTTCCGGAAGAAGTTGACGTTTGATTTCTCGGTGAATCGCGATCCGTCGGCGGTGGACGATCTGATCAAAATGGCGAAGTCGGATGCGGACACGCGGGTGCGGGAGCAGGCGATCTTCTGGGTGGGGCAGAAGGCGAGCAGGAAGGCGGTGGAACTGCTGAAAGATACGGCGGTGAACGATCCTGAGGTCGAGGTGAAGAAGAAGGCGGTGTTTGCGCTTAGCCAGCTGCCGAAGGACGAGGCGGTGCCGGAGTTGCTGCATGTGGCGCAGACGAATCCTGACCCGGCAGTGCGGAAGGATGCGATCTTCTGGCTGGGGCAGACGCACGATCCGCGGGCGCTGGCTTATTTCGAGCAGATTCTGGCGAAGTAGCGGCGGTTTGTGCCTCCGCACATCCGTCCACGAGGGGCAATGAGGGGCATCCGGCAGGGGCGCCGAAAGCTCTGGAATGACTGCTGGGTTGAGGGACACCTGGTAAGCAGGCCGTAGCAGGCGGGTGAGGCCCAAGGCTTCCCCTGTCTGCGAAAGACGGCCATCTTTTTTCCCAAAATGGGGCTCAGGGAAGCGCTGGGGTTACTGTCGGCTGAAGCTCGGGATCAAATCTGTTGACGATTCGAGCGTGGAGGTATCCGCTACTTGCTGTAGGGTGAACCTGGCCGTCTGCCGTGCCCTGGGGGGTTGGGTTTTGGCGGGGAGTTTTCGGGGATTGAGGCTTCCCCATCTTGCCGAAGGCGGCTATCTTTCCGAAAATGGGGCTCAGGGAAGCGCTGGGGTTACTGTCGGCTGAAGCTCGGGATCAAAGTTGTTGACGATTCGATGGTGGAAGTATCCGCTGCTTGCTGTGGGGTGAACCTGGCCGTCTGCCGGGCTCTGGGGTTTGGGGGGCTATGGCCGCGAGTATTCGGGATTCGAGGCTCCCCATATCCTGCCAAAGCGGCCATCTTTCCCAAAATGGGGCTGAAGAAACGCTGGGAGTTACAGTGGGGTGAAGCGCGGGATCAAATCTGTTGACGATTCGATCGTCGAGGCGTTTTCTACTTGCTGTGGGGTGAACTTGGCCGTCTGCCGGGGCCCTGGGGGTTGGTTTTGGCGGGGAAGCTGGGGCAGATAGGGCGCGCCCATTCTTCGGTCGTATCTGCTGCGGCGGGTGGCGGCTCGACAACGCTCCGGCAGGCTCGCTCAGGGCAGGTTGTGGGGCATCCGGGACCTGGCCGCCTTTCTCGCGTGAGGGTTGCTGTGTGCGCAGGGTGCGAGTAGGTTGGAGGGCGTGAAAAATCTGCGGGGGTTCCGAGCTCTCTTTCTTCTGGGTTTCTTTGTTTCCACTTCAAGCTTTCTATCCGCGGTTCTTGCGGCGCAGACGAAGCATGGGTTTGTGCATGCGCGGGGCGAAGAGCTGGTCGATGGCGATGGGCAGCCGTTGGTGCTGCGCGGAATCAACCTGGGGAACTGGTTCGAGGTGGAGGGGTACATGTTCCACTTCGACGGAGGGCCGCAGGCGCCACGCGAGATCGAGGAGCTGACGAAGAACCTGCTGGGGCCGGAGAAGGCGGAGGCGTTCTGGAAAGAATGGCGGGCAAATTACATCACCGAGGCGGACATCGATCGGATTCACGCGATGGGGTTCAACTCGGTGCGGGTGCCGTTGCACTGGAAGTTCTTCACGAGCGACGATGCCGAAGGGTTCAAGCTCGTGGACCAGCTCGTGCAGTGGGCGCAGAAGGACGGGATCTACGTGATCCTCGACATGCACTGCGCGCCGGGCGGACAGACGGGCGCGAATATCGACGACAGCTGGGGCTATCCGTGGCTCTACACGAGCCAGGCGGCACAGGACGAGACGGTGGCGATCTGGAAGAGGATTGCGGCGCACTACAGCAGGAATCCGACGGTGCTGGGTTACGACCTGCTGAACGAGCCCATTCCGAACTGGCCGAAGCTGCAGGCGCTGAAGCGGGAGCTGGTGCCGGTGTATATGAAGATCTCGGCGGCGATCCGGCAAGTAGATAAGAATCACGTCCTGATTCTGGGCGGCGCGAACTGGGATACGAACTTCGGGGTGTTCAGCGGGACGTTCGATCCGAACATGATGTTTACGTTCCACAAATACTGGACGCCGACGACGGACAAGAGCGTGATCCAGGAGTATCTGGATTTCCGGCACCAGCATCATGTGCCGGTGTGGCTGGGCGAGTCGGGCGAAAACAAGGATGCGTGGGTGCAGGGGTTCCGGCAGACGCTGGAGGAGAACCATGTGGGGTGGGCGTTCTGGACTTACAAGCGGATGGATGCGACACCATGCGTGGTGACGTTCGACCGGCCGGCGCACTGGGACGAGATTGTGGCGTACGCGAAGCTGCCCAGCGGGACGGGTGATGCGGAGAAGAGGCTGGCGGCGCGGCCTCCGCAAGAGGATATCGATGCGGCGTTTGCGGATTTGATGAAGAAGATTGCATTCTCGGGCGAGCGCGTGAATGCGGGATATTTGGGGGCGCTGGGACTGCAGGCAGCCAATAGCCAGTAGCCGGAAGCGGGAAGGGGTCAAGGTCGAGTGAGAACCGGGATTCAAATCAGGCAAATATGGGAAGCCCGGTAAGGGGCAGGTGTGCATACACGGTTCTGCTATTCCCAAAACGGTTCAGGGCGGCATCGAGTGGATTACCTTTGGCCACGGCAGAGAACATTTCTTCTTGATTTCTGGACGGCAGAGGATTCGCTGCTTGCTGTGGGGTGAACCTGGCCGTCAGCCGGGGTCCGGCGGCGTGGGTTTTGGCGGGGGAGTTTTCCCGGGATTGAGGCTTTCTCCATCTGCGAAAGGCGGCCATCTTTCCCAAAATGGGATTCAGGGAAGCGCTGGGGTTACTGTCGGCTGAAACTCGGGATCAAATCTGTTGACGAGTCGATGGTGGAGGTATCCGCTGCTTGCTGTGGGGTGAACGGCGTCCCAGCAGGTGTGGGGGTGGGTTTTTTGGCGGGACTTAGATCTTGTGGCTTGCCACATCTGCCAAAAAAGCGCGCAGAACTACCGTTCGACTCGTCCGCGTACGCGGACTCGCTCAGGCCCGGCTATTTCGCCGCGCGCTGTGGGGTGAGCCTGGCCTGGAGGGTAATCGGCGGTGGCGCTGGGGCGGGTGGGCTCGTGTTTTGCTAAAACAGGCCGGATCTGTTCGGACGCGCCTTTGTACCACTCGGCGCTCGCTCAGGCCCGGCGCCGCTCGTCGCGCATCCTCTTGATCCGTTCTTGTGCAGGCCAGTTGTGGAGCTCCGACGTCTGCTGTTCCCAAAACGGTTCAGGGCTGCATCGAGTGGATTACCGTTGGCCAAGGCAGAGAACATTTCCTCTTGATGTCTGGACGGCAGAGGTATCCGCTGCTTGCTGTGGGGTGAGCCTGGCCTTGGGACAGTCGCCGGTGTGGCCAGGAACTGGAGGACTTGTGTTTTGCCAAAACAGGCCGGACCATTCGATACCCACCGCTCTTCGATCCGTTTTTGTTCAGGCCAATCATGGGGCTCCCGACGTCTGCTATTCCCAAAACGGTTTAGGGCTACATCTCTGGGTTACCTTTGGCCAAGGCGGAGAACATTTCCTCTTGATGTCTGGACGGCAGAGGTATCCGCTGCTTGCTGTGGGGTGAACCTGGCCTTGGGACAGTCGCCGGTGTGGCCAGGAACTGGAGGGCTCGTGTTTTGCCAAAACCAGGCCGGACCATTCGATGCGCAGCGCTCTTCGATCAGCTCTTGTTCAGGCCAGTTATTGGAGCTCCAACGTCTCCTTTCCCAAAACGGTTCAGGGCTGCATCGAGTGGATTACCGTTGGCCAAGGCAGAGAACATTTCCTCTTGATGTCTGGACGGCAGAGGTATCCGCTGCTTGCTGTGGGGTGAACCTGGCGTGCCACCAGGTGTCCGGAAGTGGGTTTTTGGCTGTGGGGTGAACCTGGCCTGAGGGCAGCTGCCGGTGGGGGCCTGGCGAATCGACGCGGGCTTTCCCTTCGATCAGCCATGTCTCAGGGCAGGTTGCGGGCACCTGTCACTGTTCGATTGTGAACAGACGAGGCTGATACCGGACAAGCCGGGCTCGACAGCTGAGCTGGGATCCCCGTATTTTCATGGGCTTAGTGCGGCACCAGACTGGCGCGGCGCATGCAGTTCTCTCCATGCACAGTTTGAAATCCCGAATCGAGGTCCATGGGGTCGAGCGTGTTTCCTGAGCTGAGACAGGCACTGCGGCAGTTGCGGAAGTCGCCGGGGTTTACGGTGACGGCGGTATTGACGCTGGGGCTGGGGATCGGGGCGACGACCGCGATCTTTACGCTGGTGCAACAGGTGATGCTGCGCACGCTGCCGGTGGCGAAGCCAGGCGAGTTGTGGAAGATCGGCGACAAGAACCGGTGCTGCAACTGGGGAGGCTATACAGAGAGCAGCGATGACGCGCCCAACGAGTGGAGCCTTTTTCCCTGGGAGCTCTACAAGCAGTTCCGCGACAACACGCCGGCGTTTACGGATTTAGCCGCGTTCCAGGCGGGAAACACGCAGCTGGGCATTCGTGCGGCGGGCAGAGCAGAGCAGGCCGAGACGCGGAACGGCGAGTTTGTCTCCGGAAATTTCTTCCAGACGTTCGGTGTCGGGGCATGGATGGGACGGTTGCTGACGCCGGCCGACGACCATGAGGGCGCGCCGCCGGTAGCGGTGATGAGTTACCGGACCTGGCTGCAGCATTACGGTGGGGATCGCGGTGTGGTGGGGCGGAATTACCTGGTCGATGGGCATCCATTCACCGTGGTGGGCGTAGCAGCGCCGTCGTTTTACGGGGCAATTCTGGCGGGCTGGAACATGCCGGATTTCTGGTTGCCGCTGACGAGCGAGCCGCTGGTGGATGGGGCGGCTTCGCGGCTGAAGAGTCCCAACGAGAAATTTCTGGATTTGATCGGGCGGGTGAAGCCTGGAACGAATCCGAAGGCGCTGGAAGCGCAGTTGCGCGCGGAACTGCGTGCATGGCAGGCGAGCCACGTGCCGGATATGAGTCCGCAGGAGAAACAGACCTGGCAGAAGAACACGCTGCACCTGGTACCGGGCGGTGCCGGCGTGGACACGATGGCGGACAACTACGGCGATGGGCTGAAGTTGCTGCTGGCGGCCGCGGCGTGTGTGCTGCTGGTGGCGTGCGCGAACCTGGCCAATCTGCTGCTGGCGCGTGGGCTGAAGGATCGGCAGCAGACCTCGATTCGGGTGGCGCTGGGCGCATCGCGTGGCCGGCTGGTGCGCAAAGCGCTGGTGGAGAGCGTGACCCTGGGAGTGCTGGGTGGAATTGCAGCGATCGGCGTGGCGTATGGCGGTGCAAGGCTGATCGTGCATCTGGCGTTCCAGATCGGCGGGCCGGGGAATTGGGTGCCGATCGATGTATCGCCCTCGTCGGTGGTGCTGGGATTTGCGCTGGGCATCTCGGTGGTGACGGGGATGCTGTTCGGGATCGCGCCGGCATGGATCACGTCACATGCCGAGCCGGTAGAGGCACTGCGGGGGGCGCGGGGTTCAACAGGGGCATCAGGGGGAATGCGGGCACGGTGGCCGCAGAAGGCGCTGGTGGTGGCGCAGGCGGCGATGTCGCTGGTACTGCTGAGCGCGGCGGCGCTGCTGGGACAGAGCCTGCGCAATCTGGAGCATCAGGACTTCGGGTTTGCAGTGAAGGACCGGTATCTGGTGTGGACGAATACGCAGCTGACGGGATACCCGGCAGACCAGATGCCGCAGTTGTTCCGACGGATCGACGAACGGCTGGCGGCGATTCCCGGAGTACGGAGCGCGGCGGCGGCGACCTATGCGCCGATGAGCGGCGACAACTGGAGTATGGGGATTCGCGTGGAGGGGCAGCCCGAGCCGAGCCCGAAAGACGAAACAAGCGCTCTCTATTCGCGAGTGACGCCAGGTTTCTTCCAGACAATGGGCGACCGGGTCGTGGCGGGACGGCCGATTACGGAGGACGACACAGACGTGACGCAGCGCGTTGCGGTGGTGAACGAGGCCTTTGCAAAGAAGTTCTTCAAAGACAAGAGCGTGATCGGACAACATTTTGGGCCGGCCATGGGGAAGTACGCGGGAATGTATACGGTCGTGGGCGTGGTGGGCGATATGCGGTATACGGCGTGGGATTTCGACCGGCCGATCGAGCCGATGTACTATCTGCCCGAAGCGCAGACGGCGCACTTCGACGAAGCGCAGATGAACAGCGGGGAGGCGTGGTCGCACTTCCTGTACAACATCGCGTTGTGGGCGCCGGGGCATCCGGCGAATCTGCAGGCGCAGGTGAAGAAGGCGCTGGCGGAGATCGATCCCAGCCTGGTGGTGCAGGGCGTGGACAAGTACTCGGACGTGCTGGACGGAGATTTCCAGCAGCAGAACATGATCGCGACCCTGACGATTCTGTTTGGCGGGCTGGGGCTGGTGCTGGCAGCGGTAGGGCTGTACGGCGTGACGGCGTACACGGTGGAGCAGCGGACGGGGGAGATCGGGGTACGCATGGCGCTGGGAGCGGATCGGCGGAGCGTGGTGCAAATGGTGCTGAAGAGCGCATTCGTGCAGGTGGGTATTGGGTTGTTGGTGGGGATTCCGGCGGCGATTGGAGCGGGCAAGCTGATCGCCGATCAGTTGTTTGGCGTGAAGGCATGGGATCCGGTGATGCTGGGCGCGGCGACGGTGGTGCTGGGCGTGGCCGCGCTGGTGGCGGCGATGATTCCGGCGCAGCGGGCAGCGAATCTGGATCCGGTGGAATCGCTGCGGGCGGAGTGAGGAATCGGGGCTGGGAGAGGGTGTGCGTCCCTCGCGAATCCCGGCGAGCGGCGCTCGTCGGGATTACTGACGCTCGGGAGGTCGCCGTTCGACGCGCTGCCTTCGGCTGCTTGCTCAGGCCAGGCTATTCGACTGTGGTCGACACGCTATGCGTGCCGACCTTCGCTCAGGATGACAGGGAGGGATGATGTTGAGTGATTTGCGATATGCGTGGAGGCAGTTGAGGAAGGCGCCGGGGTTTACGGCGACCGCGGTGATCACGCTGGGGCTGGGGATCGGAGCAACGACGGCGATCTTTACGCTGGTCCAGCAGGTGATGCTGAAGTCGCTGCCGGTGACGAAGCCTGGGGAGCTGTGGCGGATCGGGAAGTCGATTCACTGCTGCGGCTGGGGCGGGTACACGCAGGACGAGGATTTTTCGATCTTCTCGTACGACCTCTACAGGCATTTCCGCGATAACACGCCGGAGTTTGCGGATCTGGCGGCTTTACAGGCTGGGAATCTGGGGCTGGGGGTGCGGCCGGCAGGCAGCCAGCAGCAGGCCGATACGAGGAATGGGCAATTTGTATCCGGAAACTTCTTCCGGACCTTTGGCGTGGGAGCGTGGATCGGCCGGGTGCTGGAGCCTTCCGATGATCAGGAGGGCGCGCCACCAGTGGCGATGATGAGCTATCGAGTATGGAAGGAGAAGTACGGCGGCGATCCTGCCGTGGTGGGCCGGGTGTACCAGATCAACGCGCATCCTTTCACGATGGTGGGCGTGGCAGCGCCGGGATTCTTTGGCGCGAAGCTGGCGGGATGGGGAATGCCGGACATCTGGCTTCCGGTGACGAAGGAGCCGATGCTGAGTCCGGCGACCACGCGGCTGAAGCTTCCCGATCAGCACTGGCTGGACATCATCGGGCGCGTAAAGCCGGGAACCGATTCGAAGCAGCTGGAAGCAAAGCTGCGAGTGGAATTGCACGACTGGCAGGCGAGCCACGTGGCGGACATGGTTCCGCAGGAAAAGGAGATTTGGCAGCAGCAGAAGCTGTACCTGTCGCCGGGCGGCGCAGGCGTGGATGACATGCGGGAGCAGTACGAGAAGGGGCTGAAGCTGCTGCTGGCCGCGGCGGGGTGCGTGCTGCTGGTAGCGTGCGCGAATATCGCGAATCTGCTGCTGGCGCGGGGGCTGAAGAATCGACAGCAGACCTCGGTGCGAGTGGCGCTGGGCGCGTCGCGCGGGCGGCTGGTGCGCAAGGCCCTGATGGAGAGCGTGACACTGGGCGTGGTGGGTGGCGCGCTGGGCGTGGCTGTGGCGTATGCGGGCACGCGGCTGATCGTGCATCTGGCGTTCGGGATTGCCAGCGCGAACAACTATGTGCCGATCGAGGCGACGCCATCGGTGCCGGTGCTGCTGTTCACGCTGGGGGTTGCCGTGCTGACGGGTGTTGTTTTCGGAATCGCGCCGGCGTGGATGACGTCGCATGCGGAACCGATCGAGGCGCTGCGCGGATCGCGCGGAACAACGGGGACGAAGGCGCGGTGGCCACAGCGGGCGCTGGTGATTGCGCAGGCGGCGATGTCGCTGGTGCTGCTGAGTGCGGCGGCTCTGCTGGGACAGAGCCTGAGGAACCTGGAACATCAGGACTACGGCTTCGATATGCAGGGACGCTATGTGGCGTGGGTCGATCCGCTGCTGGCGAATTACAAGCCAGAACAACTGGAGAACCTCTACAAAGTGATTGGAGAGAAGGTGGGGGCGATCCCGGGAGTGAGGAAGGTCACGGCGTGCCTTTATGCGCCGATGAGCGGGGACAGCTGGAACACCGGTGTGCACATCGAGGGAAAGCCCGAGCCCGGCGCAAAAGAAGATTACGGAGCGATGTGGGTGCGAGTGACGCCGGGATTCTTCGAGACGGTGGGCAACGCGATGCTGATGGGGCGGCCGATCACGGAAGACGATACGGCGTCGTCACGGCGGGTGGTGGTGATCAACGAGGCGTTCGCGAAGAAGTTCTTCAAGGGCGAGAACCCGATTGGGCAGCACTTTGGTCCGGACAAGGCGGCGTACTCGGGCTGGTGGGAGATCGTGGGCGTGGCGAAGACGATTCGCTACAACTCCTACGAAATGGAGAAGCCGGCGCGGCCGATGTTCTTTTTGGCCGAGGCCCAGACCAATCCTGTCCCGCCGTCGGATCAGGCGGGCGAGGCGTGGTCGCACTACTTGTACAACCTGGTGCTGTGGGCGCCGGGGCATCCGGCAAACCTGGAGACGCAAGTGCGGAAGGCGCTGGGGGAGATCGATCCGGACCTGGTGCTGTACAGCGTGGATCCGTATCAGCATCTGCTGGACACCAGCTTCGCGCAACAGAACATGATTGCGACGCTGACGATGCTGTTTGGCGGGCTGGCGCTGGTGCTGGCGGCGGTGGGTTTGTACGGTGTGACGGCATACACGGTGGAGCAGCGGACGGGGGAGATCGGCGTGCGCATGGCGCTGGGCGCGGATCGCGGGCGCGTGGTGAAGATGGTGCTGCGCGGCGCGTTCTGGCAGGTGGGCGTGGGATTGCTGGTGGGGATTCCGGCGGCGATTGGAGCGGGCAAGCTGATCGCCGATCAGTTGTTTGGCGTGAAGGCGTGGGATCCGGTGATGCTGGGTGCGGCGACGTTGCTGCTGGGGCTGGCCGCACTGGTGGCGGCGATCATTCCGGCGCAGCGGGCGGCGAATCTGGATCCGGTGGAAGCGTTGAGGGCGGAGTGAGCAAGCAGGTTACAGGTCACAGGTCACAGGTTACAGGTTACAGGTTACAGAAAAGCGTTCGGCATCCGGGAAAAGCAGTCGGCACATGTGAAAGGTTCTTTGCATGGTCAGTGACGTGCGATATGCGTGGCGGCAGTTGAGGAAGGCGCCGGGGTTTGCGCTGACGGCGGTGCTGACGCTGGCGCTGGGCATCGGGGCGACGACGGCGATCTTCACGCTGGTGTACGACGTGATGCTGCGGCCTCTGCCGCTGCCTCATGCCGAACAGCTGGTGCGCGTGCAGGAGAAGGTGGCGGAGTGGACCGATATGTATCCGACGCTGCCGGTGAGCGCGAATCACTTCACTTTCTGGCAGCAGCACAGCAAAAGCTTCGCGGCCATAGCGGCGCTGGAGGAGTATGCCATGCCTCTGGAGACGGCCGGCTCCGAGGGCGGCCGGGCGGTGCACGTGGATGTGGTGAGCGCGACGCCGGGAATTTTCACGGTGCTGGGCGTGCAGCCGGCGCTGGGACGCGCGTTCAACGAGAGCGAAGGCCACAAGGGACATGAGCGCGTGGCGGTGATCTCGGATTCGCTGTGGCGGGAGCAGTTCGGGGCGGATCGGGGGATCCTCGGACGGACGGTGAAGCTGGACGGCTTTACGTACACGGTGGTGGGAGTGATGCCGGCGTGGTTTCGGATGCCGTCGACGTGGGGGGGCAAGGAGCCCCTGAGCGCGATCATTCCGATGGCGTTCGACAAGGATCTGCTGGAAGAGACGATGGGGGACCTGAACTACTTCGGGCTGGCGCGGCTGAAGCCGGGCGTAACGGTGGCGGCGGCGAATGCGGAGCTGGATGCGGAGCAGCGGGCGATTGCGGCGACGCTGCCGGCGAATGAGAAGGCGACGCTGTCGGCGGTGCTGACGCCGTGGCAGGAGGATCTGGTGGATGGCAGCCGCAAGCCGCTGATGATCCTGCTGGGGGCGGTGGCGGGGTTGCTGCTGGTGGGTTGCGTGAACATCGCGAACCTGCTGCTGGCGCGCGCGGCAGGACAGAAGCAGCAGATGGCGGTGGCGGCGGCGCTGGGTGCGAACCGCCGCGAGATGCTGCGCATGGCGATGCGGGAGACGGTGGTGCTGGCGGGCGCGGGGTGCGGGTTGGGGATCCTGCTGGCGATGCTGATTGTGCCGCTGATGCAGCACTATCTGCCGCCGGAGCTGAATTTCCGCGGTGCGCTGCATCTGGACTGGGCGGGGGCGGGATGCGCCTTGCTGTTGGCGGCGGCGGCGACACTGCTGGCGGGGGCGGCTCCGGCGTGGATGGTGTCGCGCACGGCTCCGCAGGAGGTTCTGCACAGCGAGTCGCGGCTGGCGAGCGAATCGCGCGGCAGCAAACAAGCGAGGCGGGTGCTGGTGGGTGTGGAAGTGGCAGTGAGCGTGGCCCTGGTGCTGATGACGGGGCTGGTGGTGGCGAGCCTGATGAAGCTGATGCGGGTGGATCGCGGATTCGATACGGAGCGGACGCTGGCGGTGAAGGTGGAACTGCCGATTGAGAACTATTCGAATCGGCCGAAGCGGGCGGAGTTTTATCGCGATGCGCTGGCAAAACTGAATGCGTTGCCGGGGGTGGAGCAGGCGGCGCTGACGTCGATCCTGCCGCTGAACGGTGAAGGCTGGGGCGACATGGCGCAGCTGCCGGGAGACACGCGGCCATGGACACAGTTGCCTGGGGAAAGCTGGCGATGGGTGAGCCCGAATTATTTTGAAGCGATTCATCTGCGGCTGATCAGGGGACGCTTTTTTAACGACAGCGAGTGGGGAAAGAACGAGGCAGTGCTTTCGGAGCAGACGGCGAAGGCGCTGTGGGGGGGTAAGGATCCGGTAGGGCAGCAGTTTCATCGGGCGGGCGCGGACGGCGAGGCGCCGTTCACGGTGGTGGGCGTGGTGGCGAATGCGCGGACGGTGACGCTGGCGAAGCCGGATCCGATGCTGATTTATGTGCCGTACTGGTTCCGCGCGGACTCGAACGGCGGGATCGTGGTGCGGACGCGGCAGGCGCCGGGGGCGATGGCGGAGTCGATTCGGAGGGCGATCTGGAGCGTGGATGCGGGCGTGGCCGTGCCTGAGGTGCGGCTGCTGAGCGGGGTGGTGGCGGATTCGGTAGCAACGCGGCGGTTCGAGATGGATCTACTGCTGGTGTTCGCGGTGAGCGCACTGCTGCTCGCCGGGCTGGGCGTGTATGGCGTGGTGACGTATTCGGTGGTGCAGCGGCAGCGGGAGATCGGACTGCGGATCGCGCTGGGCGCGCAGCGCGTGAATATCTACCGGCTGATCCTGCGCGAAGGGCTGGCGCCGGTGTTTGCGGGTGCGGTTGCGGGGATGGCGGTCGCGCTGGGGTCGGCACGGCTGGTGGGGAGTTTGCTGTTTGAGGTGAGCCCGTACGATCCGGGCATCGCGGCTGGAGCGGTGGGAGTGCTGTTGATCGCGGGAAGTGTGGCGTGTCTGTTGCCGGCACGGAGGGCGGCGCTGGTGGAACCGATGGAGGCGTTGAGGAGCGAGTGAGGCGTTGCCTCACTCGCTCCAGGCGGTAGGCGGTAGGCGGTAGGCAGTAGCGGAAAAGACGAGCACAAACCGAGCAGAGGCGAGCAAAAGACGAGCGAAAGGCGAGATTCAACTGCTCGATCCGAGGTGATGGGAAATGTGGAGTGATTTGAGATTTGCGTTGCGGCAGTTGCGGAAGTCGCCGGGGTTTTCGCTGACAGCGGTGTTGACGCTGGGGCTGGGGATTGGGGCGAACACGGCGATCTTCACGCTGGTGGATTCGATCATGCTGCGGCCGCTGCCTTATCCGCAGCAGGACCGGCTGATGCGGATCGGTTATCACAGCACGGTCGACGCCGACCCATCGTACGCTCCGTTTCCCAAGGGATGGATTCGCGCGCTGGGCGAGCACTCGGCATCGTTTGAGTCGGTGAGCGGGTTCGGTCCGGATGCCGAGTCGAACGTGGGCGACGCGAACTCGGCGGACCGCGTGTTTGGCGCAGAGGTGATGACGAATGCGCTGGATACGCTGGGGCTGCATCCGGTAGTGGGGACGCTTTTTCACGGCGGACGACGCGCTTTCCAGCCATGACCCGGTGGTGGTGCTGAGCTACGGGTACTGGCGGCAGCATTTTGGCGCGAATCCGGAAGTTGTCGGGCAGACGCTGCGCATCGACGGCATCTCGCGGCGCGTGATCGGCGTGATGCCGGCGGGCGTGCGCTTCCCGTATGCGGATACGCAGTTTGTGACGCCGGTGACGTTCAAGGGCGGCGATCGCGCTCGATCCGTGGCAGAACTTCGACCTGCGCGCCTTCGGGCGGCTGAAGCCTGGGGTGACGCCGCTTGAGGCACAGAGCGAACTGCGCCGGCTTGTATCGGCTGATGCTGCCGCTGTTTCCGTGGCGGATGCCGGACACGTGGGCTCCGCAAACGACGGTGGTGCCGCTGCTGGACGTGGAAGTGGGCGATATGCGTCCGCGGCTGATGCTGCTGTTCGCCGCGGTGGGATTGATCCTGCTGATTGCGTGCGCGAACGTGGCCAACCTGATGCTGGCGCGGGCGGCGGGACGGGAACGGGAGATCGCTGTGCGCAGCGCGCTGGGCGCGACCGGGGCACGGCTGGTGCGGCAATTGCTGGCGGAAAGCGTCGTGCTGGGGGCGGCGGCAGGACTGGTGGGTCTGATCGCAGCAGCTGCGAGTCTGCAAGCGCTGGTGACGCTGCTGCCCGCCGATACACCGCGGCTGAGCGACGTATCGCTGCACTGGCCGGTGTTTCTGTTCGCAGCGGCGGCATCGGTGGTGACGGGCGTTTTGTTCGGGCTGATTCCAGCGCTGCGCATGGCATCGCCCAACCTGCGCGAGTCACTGCACTCGGGCAGCCGCACGGTGGCGGGGAAGGCGGGGCAGTTCCGCGTGTCGATGATGCTGGTGGTGGGACAGATTGCACTGTCGGTGGTGGTGGTGACGGCAGCCGGCCTGCTGCTGCATAGCCTGTGGAGCCTGGCGCAGGTGAATCCGGGATTCAGCGCCGACCGGATTATGACCGCGGAAGTGTCGATGGATGCGACAGCGTGCCCGCTTGCACCCGGCGCGCCCACAAGCACCGCAACGGGCAGCGGCCGCTGCCAGGCGTTCTTTGCAACGTTGCTGAATCGGCTGCAGGGCCTGCCGGCAGAAGAGAATGTGGCGCTGACCGATGCACTGCCGCTGAACGGACCGATTGCGAACTACGTGTACGACGCGGAAGGGCATCCCACGAGACGCGCGCCAGGGAGCGCTGTTAGCCACGGGACGTACGGTGACGCCGGGCTACTTCGCAACCCTCGGCATGGGTCTGGTGCGCGGGCGGCTGCTCCAGGATCAGGATGCTTCGGGAACCAGCCGCGCGGTGGTCATCAGCCAGCACATGGCGGAAGGGCTGTGGCCGAATCAGAATCCGCTGGGACGGCACATCCTGAATGTGAGCGACGAGGCAACCCCGGCCGTGTGGGTGCCGGCGGCGGCGATGACGGTGGTTGGAGTAGTGAACAACACACATGAGGGCAGCCTGGCGAGCGGCTTCGGCGACGAGGTCTATCTGCCGATGACGCCGGTACGGCAGCGCCCGACGATGTACGTATTGCTGCGCACGCGAAGCGGCGTCCAGGCGGCGGCGGCAGAACTGCGGCGAACCGTGGCGGAGATCGATGCGCAGGTGCCGGTGACGCGAGTCCGTTCGCTGAACGAGGTGGTCGCCACCTCAGAGTCGGCGCCACGGTCGCTGACGATTCTGCTGCTGGCGTTTGGGGGACTGGCGGTGGTGATTGGGGGCGTGGGGGTCTACAGCCTTATTGCCTATATCGTTAGCTGGCGGACGCGGGAGATCGGGATCAGGCTCGCCCTGGGAGCGCAGCGCTGGCAGATCATGCAGGGGATCGTGCGGCAGAGCCTGGTGCTGGCGCTGGGCGGATCGGCGGCCGGGCTGGCCGGTGCGGCGCTGGTGGCGCAGTTGCTGCGCGGTTTCCTGTTCGGCGTTAAGGCAGTGGATCCGGTGACGTTCTGCGCCGTGCCGGTGCTGATGACATTGCTGGCACTCACAGCGGCATGGGTTCCGGCGAGAAGGGCAGCCAGTGTGGATCCGATCAAGACATTAAGGATGGAGTGACGTGAACGAGTAACTGAGGGAGTGCGTATTCCATAAGAGCCGCGAGCGGGGAGCCGTACAGAGAACCAGGCAGGGGGAGGAACCCACATGCTGGACGACGTGAAACTGGCGATACGCCAGCTACGGAAGTCGCCGGGGTTTGCCATCACCGCGGTGCTCACACTGGCGCTGGGCATCGGAGCCAACGCTATCGTGTTCAGCGTGCTGAATGCACTGATCCTGCGCCCGCTGCAGGTTCCGAACGCGCAGAGCCTGTATATGGTTCAGCGTCCGGTGGGAACGATAGCCTCCCCGTCGCAGGCGTATCCGGACTATGTGGATCTGCGGGATCGCAACCGCACGTTCGAAAACCTGGTGGTGTACGACATCACGGGCGCGCTGGGCGTGGAAACCGGGGGAAACCCTGCCACGGTGTGGCCGTACCTGGTGAGCGCAAATTATTTCGATGGCCTGGGAGTGCGTCCTTACCTGGGACGGTTCCTGCACAGCAGCGATGATAAGGGACCCAACAGCGCTCCTTACGCGGTGCTGAGCTATGCGTACTGGCAAAGCCATTTCGGGGCCGATCCGTCGGCGGTAGGGCGAACGGTGCGGATCAACAAGCACCCCTTCACGATCGTGGGGGTGGCGGCGCCGGATTTTCGCGGGACGGAGTTGTTCTTCGCGCCGGCCATGTTTTTGCCCATCGTCGACATACAGGAGCTGGAAGGGTGGGACCCGCTGCACGAGCGCGGAGACCATTTTGCGTGGATCGTGGGACACCTGAAGCCGGGGGTGACGCCGGCGCAGGCGACGGCGGATCTGAATGCGATTGCGGCGAGTCTGGAAAAGACCTATCCGAAGGACGATGACGGGCTGCGCTTCAGCCTGGCGCGGCCGGGCCTGGTGGGGGATTACCTGGGCAAGCCGGCGCGGGAGTTCATGATTGGCGTGATGCTGCTGGCGGGGTTGATTCTGCTGGCGGCCTGCGCGAACCTCGGGAGCCTGTTTGCCGCGCGGGCAGCGGACCGCTCGCGAGAGATCGCCGTGCGCATGGCGCTGGGATCGCGCCGCGCATTGATTCTGCGCCAGCTTCTGACTGAAGCGGTGCTGGTGTCGGTGGCGGGAGGGGCGCTGGGAATGCTGGGCGGGGTCGGAATTCTGCGCTGGCTGAGTGCGTGGCAGCCGGTTCCGAATATTCCGATCAATGTACCGGTGAACCCCGATGGGAGAACGTACATGGTCGCGCTTTTGCTGGCGCTGGCGAGCGGATTCCTTTTTGGAATGGTTCCGGTGCGTCAGGTGCTGCGCTCCGACCCGTGGCAGGTGATCCGGGCGGGGGGAACGGGGATGGGGAGCATGCGGCGCTTGTCGCTGCGCGACCTGCTGCTGGCGGTGCAGATCGCAATCTGCGCGGTGCTGGTGACGTCTTCGCTGGTGGCGGTGAGGGGGCTGGTGCGATCGCTGCACAGCGATTACGGATTCCAGCCGCAGAACGCGATGCTAGTGCACAGCGACCTGCAGATGGCCGGCTACGCGAAGGAACAGCAGCCCATTGTGCAGCAGAAGATGCTGGACGCGGCAGCTGCGATTCCGGGCGTGACGGCGGCGGGCTATGCCGATCGGCTGCCGTTGAGCCTGGGAGGGAACGACTCCAGCGTTTACAAGGACAGCGTAACGGATTTCAGGCCGAGCAACAGCACCACGGACGCGCAGCAATTCGACGTTTCTCCGGACTACTTCAGGGCGGCAGGAACCACGATGCTGGCGGGCAGGACCTTTACTCTGCACGACGAGAGCAAAGCGCCAATGGTGGCGGTGGTGAACCGGGAATTCGCGCGGGTGATGTTCGGTTCGGTCGATAAGGCGGTGGGCAGCTATTACAGGAGGTGGGGAGGACAGCGGGTACAGGTGGTGGGCGTGGTGGAGGACGGCAAGTACGAAACGCTGACCGAGCGACCGCAGACGGCGATGTTCTATTCCTTCCTGCAGGAGCCGGCCAGCGACGTGTGGCTGGTGGTGCGATCGGGGCGCGAGCCGCAGGAGATTTCGGCGGCGCTGGAGCGAACGCTCAAGGGGATTGACCCGGCACTGCCGCTGAACATCACGACCTGGGGCCGGGAGCTGGACTCGGCGCTGTTTGCCTCGCGGGTGGCCACGGTGGCGCTGGGGGTGCTGGGATTGCTGGGGGCGATGCTGGCCATCACCGGGCTTTTCGGCATGGCTTCTTATATCGTGAGCAAACGCATGCGCGAACTGGGGATCCGGATGGCGCTGGGCGCGGGGCAGCAAAAGATTCTGGCGGCGGCGCTGGGGCGCGCTTTCCGCCTTCTGGCGATCGGCTCGATCGCGGGCGTGGTGCTGGGGGTGATGGCCACGCAACTGCTGTCGTACATCGTTTACGAGGCGACGCCGAGGGATCCGCTGGTGCTGGGCGGGGTGGTGCTGACGATGATGGTGCTGGGGCTGGTCGCGTCGTGGATTCCGGCGCAACGGGCTCTGGCGGTGGATCCGATGATTCTGCTGCGGCAGGAGTAGAGGTATCACAACAAGTCCGCGATTCGGGCGGGGCTGAACGAGAGAGGGGCAAGGGCCATGATGGCGGACCTGAAATATGCGTGGAGACAGATGCGAAAGGCGCCGGGGTTTGCGATTACGGCGCTGCTGACGCTGGCGATCGGGATTGGGGTGAACGCTGCGACATTCAGCGTGATGGATGCGATCGTGCTGCGTCCGCTGGCGGTGCCGGATCTGAACCGCGTGATGACGGTGGCGGAGGATCGCGGGAGGGGAGGGTTCGCCTATGAGTGGGTCACGGGGGCGAACTACGAGGACTGGAAGCAGCAGAGCAAGTCATTCGAGAATCTCGCGCTGTTCAAGCGCTACTCGATGAGCCTGACCGGTGCGGGCGAAGCGGCCCACGTTTCGGCCAACCGGTCGACGGCGAACTTCTGGAACGTGCTGAAGATCGACGCGTTCATGGGACGAGTATTTCGCCCCGATGAGTGCCAACCGGGGCGGGATGCGGTTGCCGTGCTCAGTTACAGCTTCTGGCAGAATCAATTTGGTTCAGACGGCCAGGTGCTGGGGCGCAGGATCCGGCTGGACGATCGGGAATACGAAATTGTCGGCGTGATGCCGAAGGGGCTGGTGTATCCGCCGTCGGTTGATTTGTATCTGCCGCTGGCACTGACTCCGGCGCAGCTTCACGAACGGGCCGATCACGAATATATGGTGGTGGGACGGTTGCGGCCGGGGGTGACGGCGCGGGAAGCGGACGTGGAACTGCGCGGGATCGCGGCGCGGCTGCAGAAGATGTATCCGGCAACGAATCTGGGGTGGTCGGTGAAGGTGGAGCCGCTGCTGGACAACATCAGCGGAAGCCTTACGCCGATGTACATGCGGCTGATGATGGGCGGGACGCTGTTTGTGCTGCTGATTGTCTGCGCCAACGTGGCGAACCTGCAGTTTGCGCGGGGCATTGCGCGGCGGCCGGAGATCGCGATGCGAACCGCGCTGGGGGCGCCGCGCAAGGTGCTGCTGCGGCAACTGCTGACGGAAAATGTGGTGCTGGCGCTGGCCGGGGCCGCGGCGGGAATGCTGCTGGCGTGGCTGGATCTGCACGTCTGCCTGATGTATATGCCACCGGCGGTGGCGCGCTGGGTGGCGGGCTGGTACACGATCCATCTGAACCTGCGAGCGCTGGTGTTCTCAGCAGGGCTGGCGGTAGCGGCGGGGATCGTATCGGGGCTGGCGCCGGCGCTGGAAGCGATGCGGGTGAACCTGGCGGATCAGTTGAAGGCGGGTTCGCGGACGGGGACGGGCGGCAGGAGCCACAAACTGCGGAACTTTTTTGCGACCGCGCAGATTGCGCTGGCGGTGGCGCTGGTGATTGGGTCGGCGCTGATGTGCAAGGGGATGTGGTCGACGCTGCAGTTTGCGAATGTGTATCACCCGAGGCAGGTGCTGACGTTCGGCGTGACGCTGCCGGCGGTGCATTACGGAGACGATGTGAGGAAGGAGGCCTGGTACAAGTCGAGTGTGGAAAAGCTGCAGACGCTGCCGGGCGTGAAGCGGGTGGCAGTGACGACGATGTTGCCGTATGGGCAGGGTGGGTGGACGGACGATTTCCGGATCGAGAACCGGCCGGTGACGCCGGGGAAGTTCGACAGCGCGGTACGGGTTTCGACCAGCCAGGATTATTTTCCGGCGTTTGGGATCCGGATCGTCGAAGGCCGCGGATTTACGGCCAGCGATGGACCGGGCACCGAGCCGGTGACGGTGGTGAGCCGGAAGTTCGCGGAGCGATATTTTCCGGGCGGAGATCCGATCGGGCATCGGATCCAGATGGACGTGGCGAGCGACAGCCATGAGCCGTGGATGAGGATTATCGGGGTGAGCGAGGATGCGGCGTACCAGTGGGTGGATCAGACACCGCAGCCGGCGATGTATACCGATCCTCTGCAGTCGCCGCCGGGAGAAATGCAGTATGTGGTGACGACGGACGGCAGCGTGAACGCACTGGGACCGGAGGTGCGGCGCGCGCTGACGTCGATCGATGCGGCGCTGCCTCTGGACCACATGGAAACGTACGAGCAGAACATACACGAGCAGACGACGGGGCTGATGTACGCGACGGCGATGCTAGGTGTGGACGCGGCGATCGCGCTGCTGCTGGCGGCGATCGGGATCTACGGAGTGATGGCGAACCTGGTGGCGGAGCGGCGGCGCGAGATCGGGGTGCGGCTGGCGATGGGCGCGCGGCGCGAGGACGTGCTGCGGATGATCCTGCGGCGGGCGGGTGTGCTGACAGGCATCGGCACGGCGGTGGGCGTGGCGATGGCGGTGCTTTTGGCGCGAGGCATCGCCGGCTTGTTGTTCGGGGTGAAGCCGAACGATCCCATGGTGTTTGGGAGCATCGTGGTGTCGGTTGCGGTGATTGCGCTCATTTCGAGCTGGATTCCGGCGCGGCGCGCGGCTGGGGTGGATCCGATGGAGGCGCTGCGGGAGGAATAAAGCAGCCGGTAGCCGGTAGCCAGTAGCCAATAGGCAATAGGCAATAGGCAATAGCCAATAGCTAGTAACCTGTGGCCGGTAGCCTGTGGCGTGCTGTGTCGAAAGTGTGCGGCCCGCAGTTACGGAAGTCAGTTGCGGGGCGAAGAAATAGCGATACAGACCGGGAACAGAGGCGTAGGGTGGAGCGTACTGCGTAGCAAGACACGGGGGCGAAGTCATGTTCGCAGACGTGAAGTACGCACTGAGGCAGTTGAAGAAGTCGCCGGGGTTCACGGTTACGGCGATTCTGACCCTGGCGCTGGGGATTGGCGCAAACGCGGTGGTGTTCAGCGTGATGAACGCCATCGTTCTCAAGCCGCTCAACGTGCCCAACGCGAAAAACCTGTACATGGTACAGCGGTTCCAGTACCCGTCGCAGTCATACTCCGATTATCGCGATCTGCGCGACCGCAACCACACTTTCGACAGCCTGATTTCCTACACCATCATCGGACCCACGGGGCTCGATACCGGCGGGGGAAATCCGGTAACGGTGTGGCCGTACCTGGCGACCGGGAACTACTTCGACGGGCTTGGGATTCAGCCCTATCTGGGACGCTTTTTTCATGCCGGGGATGAGCATGGAGCCAACAGCGCGCCTTACGTCGTGCTGAGCTACGCGCTCTGGCATGCGCAGTTTCACGACGACCCCGGCGTGGTGGGACGGATGGTAGGGATCAACAAGCATCCGTACACGGTTCTGGGGGTTGCGCCGCGGAATTTTCGCGGGACCGAGCTTTTCTTCACTCCGGCTCTTTGGATTCCTATGGCGGAACAGCCGCAGCTCCAGGGGTTCAACGGTCTGGAACTGCGCGCAGAGCACGACGGGTTCGTTATCGGCCGGTTAAGACCGGGTGTGAGCGCGGCGCAGGCCACCGCCGACCTGAACATGATCGGGGCGTGGCTGGCGAAAACCTATCCGCACGACGATGACGGGGTGAAGTTCACGCTGGCGCGGCCGGGGCTGGTGGGCGACATGCTCGGCGGGCCGGCGCGCGCGTTCGTGGCGGGGCTGATGATGCTGGCCGGCCTGATTCTGCTGGCGGCGTGCGCCAACCTGGGCAGCTTGTTTGCGGCGCGGACCGGGGATCGCGCGAAGGAGATCGCCGTTCGGATGGCGATCGGATCGCCGCGGCGGCTTATCGTGCGGCAAATGGTGACCGAAGCGGTTCTGCTGTCGCTGGCCGGCGGAGTGGCCGGTCTGGCCGGCGGGATCCTGATCCTGCGCTGGCTCAGTGCGTGGCAGCCTATCCCGAACATTCCCATTAATGTGCCTGTCAATCCGGATCTGTGGACCTATCTGGTGGCTTTCGCACTGGCAGTGGTGAGCGGTGTGCTCTTCGGCCTGGTGCCGGTGCGGCAGGTCCTGAAGTCCGATCCGTGGCAGATCATCCGGTCGGGAGGAGCGTCGCTGGTGCACATGCGGCGGTTCACGCTGCGCGACATCCTGCTGGTGGTGCAGATCGCAATCTGCGCGGTGCTGGTCACGTCGTCGCTGGTCGCGGTCCGCGGTCTGGCCCGGTCGATGCACAGCGAGTTCGGTTTCCGTGCGGAGGGTGTGGCACTGGCGATCACGGACCTGAAGTGGGCCGGCTATGAGGGCGATCGGGTGCCCGCGATGCAGCGGCGCATGCTGGACACGGCGGCTGCGATTCCAGGAGTAACGGCGGCTGGCTACACCAACAACCTGCCGCTGGTGCTGGGGAGCGGCGATTCGTTCGTTTATTCGGACGCGACGACGGACCTTCGCCCGACGAACTTCGCAGCCGACGCCATGGACTACAACGTCTCGCCCGGCTATTTCGCAGCGGCCGGGACCGCGATGCTGGCCGGGCGCGATATCAGCTGGCACGACGAGAAGAAGGCGCCGGTGGTGGCGGTGGTGAACCGGGAGTTCGCGCGCAAAGTGTTTGGCTCGGTCGATAAAGCCGTCGGCGGATACTTCAAGTTCTGGGGCGGGGATCGTGCGCAGGTGGTGGGAGTGGTGGAGAACGGGAAATACCGGACGCTGATTGAGGATCAGCAGCCCGCGATGTTCTTCTCCATCCTGCAGCATGAGTCGAGCGGCTTCTTCCTGGTGGTGCGTTCGTCGCGGGACCCGCAGGAGATGGCGGGTGAACTGCAGCGGAGCCTGCATAACCTGGATACGACGATGCCGCTGTCAGTCGGAACGTGGCATCGCCAGCTGGACGGCGCACTGTTCGCCGCACGCGTGGCCAGCGTAGCGCTGGGAGTGCTGGGACTGCTGGGCGCGATGCTTGCCGTCACCGGAATTTTCGGCATGGCATCGTATGTCGTCAGCAAGCGGTTGCGGGAGCTGGGCATTCGCGTTGCGCTGGGGGCGCGCCAGCAGGAGGTGCTGCGGGCGGTTCTGGGCAAGGCCTTCATGCTGCTGGCCGCCGGTTCGCTCGCGGGTATCGTCCTCGGCGTGCTGGCGACGAAGGTGCTTTCGTACATCGTCTACCAGGCAACGCCGAAGGACCCTGTGGTGCTGGGTGGAGTGGTGGTGTCGATGGTGTTGCTGGGACTGATCGCCGCGTGGATTCCCGCGCAAAAGGCCCTGGGCGTGGATCCGATGATCCTGCTGCGGGACGAGTAGCGCCAGCCGGTGGCCTGTAGCCGGTAGCTCGGAGCTAAGCGGCGATTAAGTAGCCCGCGACTTTTTGGGAGTTGCGCGGGTTAGCAGGTTGAGGACAGACTGTCCCAGAGGACGTCCCCGTTATGCCCACGAATCTGACTTCAGGAATCCATCGTTTTGTTGTCATGAGCCTCGTCGCTCTGCTGGCATTGCCAACCGGCGCGCCCGTGGCTTTCGCGCGCAAAAAGAAGAAGGCCGACATGAGGGCGGCGAACGAATCGGCGCTGACACAGGATCAACGCGCGCTGCATGCTTTGAACCGGCTGACGTTCGGGCCGCGGCCTGGCGATGTGGCTGCGGTCGAAGCGATGGGTCTGGATAAGTGGATCAATGAGCAGCTGAATCCGGAGACGATTGACGATTCGGCGCTGGAGACGCGGCTGGCGGCGTATCCGGCGATGCGGCTGAGCCGGCACGATCTGATCGAGAGGTTTCCCTCGCCGGCGATGATCCGGCAGGCGGAGCAGGGTAAGAGGGGGCTTCCATGGAATCCGGTGGAGCGGGCGATCTATCAGGATCAGATTGCGGTGTTGCGGCAACGGCAGGAGAACAAGACGGCACAGGGTGCAGGGGACAGGGTACAGGTTACAGGACAGCAGGTAGCGGTCAGCAGTCAGCCGGGTGCGACGACGAGCACCGGGCGCGGGGCACCGGAGACAACGACGGGCACCGGGCTCAGGGCACCGGGCACCGGGGACGAGATGGCTCCGCCGCCAGCGCCGGACATGATGCCGGCGAACGATCCAGCAAAGCCTGCTGAGCCGCCGATCGAGGAGCAGGAAAAGAAGCTGTATGCGGATCTGGATGCGACCAACGTCGTGAACCTGGCACCGGATCAGCGGGTGAAGAAGCTGGTGGAGATGAAGCCGGAGGAGTTTCGAGACTTTCTGAAGCGACTACAGCGGCCCGAGCGGGTGGCGCTGTTCATAGGAATGACGC
This sequence comes from uncultured Acidobacteriaceae bacterium, assembly GCA_963819725.1. Classification (GTDB taxonomy): domain Bacteria; phylum Acidobacteriota; class Terriglobia; order Terriglobales; family Acidobacteriaceae; genus Palsa-343. The sequence continues at coordinate 175,227 of CAWFXK010000005.1, read as the reverse complement.
CGGAGCAAAAGGAGACGGTTTTTGCGCTGATCAATCCGCAGCTGGTGGTGGGCGGCGAGCTGCTGGTGACGCGGGTGCTGCGCGATGCGTACAGCGAGCGGCAGCTGGAAGCGGTGATGACCGATTTCTGGCTGAACCATTTCAATGTGTATCTGCGCAAGGGACCGTTTGCGGCGTGGTATCTGGCGGACTATCAGAACAAGGTGATCCGGCCGCATGCGCTGGGGAAATTTGAGGACCTGCTGGCGGCGACGGCCGAGAGTCCGGCGATGCTGTTCTATCTGGACCAGACCGAGAGCGTGGGGCCGCATTCGTTCGCCGCATGGCGCTCGGAGATGGGCATGAACGGGCCGGCCGCGAAGGCGAGACCAGTGGGCCTGAATGAAAATTACGCGCGCGAGCTGATGGAGCTGCATACGCTGGGCGTGGACGGCGGCTATACGCAGCGCGATGTCACGGAAGTGGCGAAGATCTTTACCGGGTGGGGGATCGAGCGGCCCGACGAGGGCGGGGATTTCGTGTTCAACCCACGGCGGCATGAGCCGGGAGAGAAGATGGCGCTGGGGCACAAGTTTGCGAACAACGGCGAGTCGGAAGGGATGGAGGTGCTGCATCTGCTGGCGACGAGCCCGGTGACGGCGCATCACGTGTCGCTCCAGATCGCGCAGCGGTTCGTAAGCGACCATCCGCCGGCCACACTGGTGGATCGGATGGCGGCGACGTGGGTGAAGACGGGAGGGGATATCCGCGAAGTGATGCGGACCATGCTGCAGTCGCCGGAGTTTTGGTCGAAGGATGCGTATCGGGCAAAGGTGAAGACGCCGGAGGAGTATGTGATCTCGGCGGTGCGCGCGACGGGCGGGGACGTGGTGCATCCGGCGGCGCTGGTGGAGGCGATCGGGCAGCTGGGGATGCCGCTGTATGGGTGCCAGACGCCGAATGGCTACTCGTGGATGGCGGATGCGTGGCTGAGCAGCGGGGGACTGCTGGACCGGATGAATTTCAGCATGGCGCTGGCGGACAACAATGCCGGGGCCGTGATGGCCTGGGACAAGCTGATGGGGGTTGACGGCCAGGCAGGCGTGACTGCGGACGCGAAGGAAGGCAAGCTGGAGAATTTGTTGCTGGACGGCGCGGTGTCGGATCACACGCGGAGCGCGGTGCTGGCGCAACTGGCCCAACAATCCGGCAATGATGCTGCTGCGCCGATGGGTGGGCCGCGGAAGATGGCGCGGCCGGTGAACTTCGTTCGTCCTGGGGAGTTCGGGCAGCTGCTGAATTCCGTGGCGCCGCTGCCACCGCCGGGGGACCAGGAGGCGGCGCTGCTGGGCGGCTTGCTGCTGGGTTCGCCGGAGTTTCAGAGGCGGTAAAGAAGTAAAAAAGCCTGCGGAAAAATGTGCGCCGGATGTTCGACGGGCGGGGCTACAGGATCCAGAAGAGCGGGACGAGGCCGAGCAGGGCGAGCGAGACGAGAAAGACGAGGCTCTGCATGCCGGTTTTGCGGTCGGCGAGGCTGTACGCGTAGATGCCCTTGACGATGTTGTTGCTGGAGGCGGCGATGAGGACGGCTCCGGCAGCGACGCTGAGCGGCGTGAGGGTGCCGGCGGCCTGGGTCATGCCCATAATGAAGGGATCGACGTCGGTGACGCCCATGATGGCGGCGAGTGTGTTGACGCCTGCGCTGCCCAGGTAGGTGACGGCAAGCTGGGTTGCGATGAGCATGGTGAGGAACAGGGCCGCGAAGATGAAGGCCGCGCCGAGTTCGAGAGGATTGGAGGGCTCGAATTCGCGCTGGATGGCTTGAGCGGCGGGGTCGGCGCGTCGCGTCCAAAGCCAGCCGGCAAGAACCGCAAAGACCGCCAGCACCAGGAAAGGCACATCGAGCAGCGACATCAGGTGGCGGTTGAAGAGCGCGAGCAGGATCGCAAGGCGGAGATACATCACTCCTGATGCGATGAGAATACCGCCGGCGAAGAGGTGCGGATGCTGCTCCTGTTTAGAACGGCGCGACATGACGACGGTGGTGACCGTGGAGGAGTAAGCGCCGCCGAGCAGGGCCGCGAGCACGATGCCGCCCTGGGATTTCGTGACCTTCTGCAGGATGTAACTGCCGTAGGAGATGGCGCTGATGGCGACGACGACGAGCCAGGTTTTGAAGGGATTGATGTGGAAGCGGGTGAACTCCTGGCGCGGCAGAACGGGGAGAATGACGCCGGTGAGGAGGAGGAACTTGGCGAAGGTGAGGATCTCGCGCGGAGCGACGCGGCCGGCAAGCTTTTCCAGGGCGACTTTGAGGTCGAGGAGGAGCAGGCTGGCGACGCTGAGAGTGGTCGCGATCCAGAAATGTCCGTAGCAGACGAGGGCGCCGACGAGGAAGGTGGTGAGCCCGGACATTTCGGTGGTGACGCCGGCGACTTCGGCTTTGGTGAGCTTGTGCCAGTAGGAGAGGAGCAGGAAGCTGGCAATGACGAGGAAGCCGATGGTGAGCGGGAGAAGCTGGTTGCCGGAGAGCAGCGCGAGGGAGTAGCCGAGGAGGCCGATGAGGGGGAAGGTGCGGACTCCGCCGAAGGAGTACGTGCCGGACTGGGCTTTGTGGTCCTCGCGCTCGAGGCCGATGAGGAAAGAGAGAAAGAGGACGAGGACGATCTTGACGGCGTCGGGCGGCAGGTGCGGGAAGATCTGCACGGCGGTTTAGGCCTTTCGGCCGATGGTTTTTCGGCCTGAGGAGCGGTGAAGCGGGTCCCTTGTGCGTGAATCTGGTACACAAGAATACACGCGCGCAGCGGCAGCGCCTGGAGATTCCTGTGGCGCGAAGCGCAACAGCAGGGCGCAACGAAGAATCGCATCGGTTTCGTCGTCGGGGAGGAAGTCGCGGAGGAAGAGGATGGGCAGCAGCCAGGATGTCACTGAAGCTTCAGACATGGCGAACGGTGGCTCGAAGCTCGTGCTGCAATCATTTTTCGAAAGGCTGCGCGCCCTGGGCGGCGGTGTGCTGGCGCTGGACTACGATGGCACGCTGGCGCCCTTCCGCTTCGATCCGATGGAAGCGGTTCCTTATCCAGGAGTGCGCGAGGCGATCGGGAGAATCCTGGCGACAGGAAAGACGCGGGTGGTGCTGATCAGCGGACGAAGGGCGGAGGAGGTTCGGGAGCTTTTGGGAATTCGTCCGGCGCCGGAGATCTGGGGCGTGCATGGGCGGCAGAGGTTGCGGCCGGACGGGCGTTGCACGATCGAGCCGCTGAAGGAATGCGAAGAGGAGGCTCTGGAGGCGGCGGGCGCCTGGGTGGAGCATTCCGGGTACGGCTTGCGGACGGAGAGTAAACCGGGGAGTCTTGCGTTGCACTGGCGCGGGATGCCGGCGGAAGAGATGGCGCGGGCGAGCCGCGCGGCGCAGGCTGCCCTGGGACCGATAGCGGAGCGGGCGGGGATGTTGCTGCAGGCGTTTGACGGCGGGATGGAGATTCGACCGCCGGAACCGAACAAGGGCAGTGTGGTGCGGGCCCTGATCGGGGAGCAGAAGCATGCGGCGGCGGTTGCGTTTCTTGGCGACGACACGACGGACGAAGAAGGTTTTGTGGCGATGCGCGGGGCAAAGCAAGGAGTGCGGGCACTGAGTGTGCTGGTGCGACCCGAATGGCGGGAGACGGTGGCCGAGGTGTGGCTGCGGCCACCGGACGAACTGCTGGAGTTTCTGGAGGCATGGGCGGAGTGCGGCGAGACGGATCGATGAGCGGGAAGAGACTCTGATTCGGGAAAAGCCGTTTGGTGCGCTGACGGGGCCCGCACATTCTGGGCCGAATCAAGACGTAGGCCCTCTTCGTCGATCGAGGCCCCGACCTTCTCCTGGATGGGTTCGAGGAGAGGTTAAGTGCTGTGTTTTCTGTGGCTAACCTTGGTTCTCCAGTTGAACTGTAAAATTCCTCCCTTGAGAGTCGACGTTCGGCCGAGAGGCCTGATCCTTGATCTTTTTGATTGGAGCACAGGTTTAGATTAAGAAACTAAATTTTTCAATTGACAAAGCTTAAGATTAAGCGCATTCTTGGTTCATATTCGTGAGAACACAGGATCGCGAAAGGCTTGGATGGCGAATGAAGGCAAAGGCGGGGCGGCGGAGTGGCAGGAGCTGACGCGCCTGACGCAGGGACAGCCGCTGGTGGTGGAGCGGGTGCGGCTGGTGGAGAAGGACATCGCGATCGAGGGAGCATTTGAGCTGCCGCAACTGGCGCGGCTGGGCGCAGAGGATCAGGTGTTTGTGGTGGCGTTTCTGAAGAGCCATGGGTCGATCAAGGAGATGGAGCAGGTGTTTGGGGTGAGCTATCCGACGATCAAGGCGCGGCTGACGCGGATTGCGGGAAGCCTGGAGTTTGTGGAGAACGATCCGGGGCCGCCGCGAGCGGAGGTGCTGGAGCGGCTGGCGCGAGGCGAGATTGACGCGACGGAGGCGATCCGGGCGCTGGAAGGGATGAAGAACAGGTGACAGGTTGCAGGTGACAGGTTGCAGGTTGCAGGTGCAGGTTGCAGGTTGCAGGTTACAAGGAGCGGACGATGGTTCCGAGTTTGGCGGTCGTGCATGTTCACAATCCGTACTGGCGGTGGCGCGGGGTGAGGCTGTGGGTTCCTCTGATCCTGCTGTATATTCCGCTGCTGATTGTGTCGCCCTTGATTTTGCTGGTGGTGGTGGCGGCTTGCCTGCTGTGGCGGGTGAGTCCGTGGCGAGCGATTGCGGTGTTCTGGGGGTTGCTGTGCAGCTTGTCGGGAACGGATGTGCGGGTGAAAGCGGACGGGAATCAGGTGCTGGTGAGGTTGCTGTGAGGCAGGGAATAGCCAATAGCCATAGCCAATTGCCAATGGAGAGTAGGGAGATGAAGGACAGCAGGAAGCAGATTCTGGGAATGGTGATGGCTGGGCGCATCACGCCGCTGGAGGCGGAGCGGCTGCTGATGGCCTGGAACGAGGAGCGGGAGAGCCGCTGGGTGTTTGGAGCGTGCGCGGCGCCGGCGGTGGTGAATTTTGCGCACGCAGTGTGGCTGCAGGCGGTGAGTTCGGGCGGTGTGCATCCGGCGGCCGCATTGGTGAGCTGGATTCTGGGAGGTGTGCGATGAGTGAGGGACGGAAACAGATTCTGGAGATGCTGGCGGCGGGGAAGATCAACGCCGATGAGGCAGAGCGGCTGTTGGTGGCGCTGGAGCCGGGGAGAGGAAGTGCGAGCGCGGCGGCTGGAGCGGGCGAGTCAGGGGAGCGGAAGACGAAGGCGAAGTATCTGCGGGTGCAGGTGGAGGCGGACGAGTCGATGACGGGGCTGAAGGGCGGGCCGACGACGGTGAACGTGCGCGTGCCGATGCAGTTGCTGCGGGCCGGGGTGCGGCTCGCCGGGCTGATTCCGCAGCAGGCGCACGACCAGCTGGATCAGGCGCTGAGCAGTCACGGGGTGCCGCTGACGCTGTCGCAGATCAAGCCGGAGAACCTGGAGGAGTTGATCGATCACCTCGAGGATCTGAAGGTGGACGTGGACGGCAAGGACGGGAACACGACGAAGGTGCGGGTGTACTGCGAGTAGAGCAGGGAACAGGGAACAGGGTACAGGGAACAGAAAGACTGCGGCGCGGCCGATCCGGTGGGCTGCGCGACCTCAGGAAAAAACAGGAAACAGCATGGCTCCTGTTGCGCGGTGCGACAGGAGGACGGTGGAGTTCGCTCGAAAAGCGAACTCCGGACGGAAGCGATTTCATCAATCACGCAAATGCGAAGGAGAGGATGCGATGACGAACACAGCGACAGCAATGAATCATGCAGCGACGCGCAAGGGTCGGAAGGACAGCCCGATCGGAGGGCCGATGGCGACCTGGTATGCGAAGAGCACGGCGAACTCGATGGAGGAGTTCAGAAAACTGGCGCGGAGAATAGCCGGCGAGTTGCCGGAGGGAGGCACGGTGCTGGAGATTGCGCCAGGGCCCGGGTATTTCTGCGTGGAACTGGCGAAGCTGGGCGCCTACGCGATTCGCGGCGTGGACCTGAGCCAGGCGATGGTGAAGATCGCACGGGAGAATGCTGCGAAGGCGGGCGTGCGGGTGGATTTCGAGCAGGGAAATGCGGCCAGTTTGCCGTATCCGCGTGACACGTTTGACCGGCTGGTGTGCCGTGCGGCGTTCAAAAATTTTGCGCAGCCGGTGCGGGCCCTGCAGGAGATGTGCCGGGTGCTGAAGCCGGGGGGGCAGGGAGTACTAATCGATCTGCGCGGCGATGCGACGCCGGAGCGGTTGAGCCGGGCGGTGGACGACATGGGCCTGTCGTTGGTGAACCGTATGCTGACGAAGCTGGCATTCAGGACGTTTCTGCTGAAGCGGGCGTACACGCGGGAGCAGTTTGAAGCGATGCTGCGGCAGACGGAGTTCCGCTCGGTCACGATTGAAGAGGGGGATATCGGGTTCGAGATCCGCATGACAAAGTAGCGAGTGAGAGATTCGCGCGGCTGTGTGAATGGATGCGCCGGTGCCTTCGGGGCCGGCGTTTTTCTTTGGAGGGATCACCCAGCGCAGGAATGACAAATCCGTGACAATTGCGCGGTTGTAGCGGCCTATCCTGCGCGTGGTAGCCCTCCTCTTTGATTCCATGCCGGCTGCGCGACCACTCCGCGGCGGAGCGTGGACACAAGCTTCGCGTTATTTCAGGCCAGGAAGGCGCTTGGTCTGCCGGATGCCCGCGTGAAACGTGCCACAGCGGGCATCCGGTTTTATTTGCGCGTGCGAAGCGGAACGAACCGCGTCCCGGACGACGCGTTTGGCAGCGGTTCGAGTGATCCGGTTCGCCAACAGAATGCTGACAATCCCCTGACAGACACATGACACCGGCCCGGAGCGCCGTGGATAGCGTGGGAACAGCGTTGAACGGCGCTGCAATTGTCACGAACCTGACTTGGGGTGCGGTGCGAGTGGCCGCGGTTCGGGGAATGCTGACGCGGTTCTCTGCCGGAGAAGAGATGAAGAGCGTTGTTGCCGCGTGGTCGGTTGCTGCATTTGTTGCCATCGGGTCTGCGCCGCTGCATTTTGTCGCGACGCAGACGGAGCCACACCGGATCGAAGTGACGGCGAAGCGGTTCGCGTACGAACCGGAGACGATCACGGTGAAGAAGGGCGAGCCGGTCGATTTGGTGCTGAAGAGCCTGGATGTACCGCACGGGCTGAAGTTCCGCGAGCTGGGCGTGGAGGTGAAGGCGGGGAAGGGCAAGACGGGCGAGGTGCAGTTTACGCCGGAGCAGACCGGCGATTTTGTGGGGCACTGCTCCGTGTTTTGCGGGATGGGACACGGATCGATGCATCTGACGCTGCGCGTGGTGGAGTAAGGATGCGTTGCGGGCGCGAGATGGGACTGGCGGCGATGGCGCTGGCTGCGATGCTGGCGGCGGGGTGCAAGGCGACTCCGCCGAATCCGTTCGAGACGCGCGTGATGACGGTCGCGAAGCATCGGGTGTTAGTGGGGAACCGGAAGGAGAAGAACCCGCTGGTGGCGAGCGCGGACACGATCGCGGAAGGCAGGGAGGCGTTTGGGCACTACTGCGTGGCCTGCCACGGGATGGATGGGCAGAACACGGGAGTTCCGTTTGTGATGTCGCCACCGGCTCCGTCTCTTACATCACGCGACGTGCAGAGCTACAGCGATGGGCAACTGAAGTGGGTGATCGAAAACGGGATCTGGCCGTCGGGGATGCCGGGATCGAAGGGGACGCTGAGCGACGAGGAGCAGTGGTCCATTGTGGTGTTTTTGCGGCATCTGCCGGCTGCGGGAAGCGCGGGCGAGCCGGAGATGTACACGCACTGAGGCGCGATGCAAGGGATGCGGAGACAGGTCGGTGTCGTGGTGGTGCTTGCGGTGCTCGCGTGGGCAAGTGTGGGTGCGCGTGCGCAGAGCGCGGCGGGCGCTGGCGATTCCGGCCAGGCGCAGGCGGGTACGCCGGGGAGCGATGTGGGCCTGGCGGGATCCGATGCGAGCAGCTCGAACACAGGGAGCCGAAGCACCGCAGCGGGCCTGGGGCGAGACGATCAGGCGGGTGCGGGTGTTGAGAGCGAGCAGCGTCGGAGTCACGTTGACGGCTCGGCAGATTTTCGCAGTTCTGCAGGAGAAGCCGGAGGTGGTGATCGAGCTGAAGACGCAGCTGGCCGATCAGCTGGAGCAGCAGGGCGTGTCGATCGATCCGAACTCGGTGACAGACGAGATGCTCTACAACGAGATCGCGACGGACCCGATGGTTCGGCAGAAGGTGACGCTGTTTCTGCGGGCGCGCGGGTATGTATCGGATGAGGAGATTGCGGCCAGCAGGACAGGAACGAGCCTGCTGAGCGAAGAGGAAACGACGGGTGAAGCGTCGCGCATGCTGACGACGCTTCCGGGCTCGGAGGCGGGAGGGGCGAATCTGCCCCTCGCGCTGGGCCCGGGTGGAATGCTGCAAAATGCGGCGCAACCACCGGCAGCAGAGAAGATGCGCACCGCAGTCGGCGGGACACAGCAGAGGCCGCGAGAGCCGAATATCACCGATGCGCCGGAGGTGCTGCGCGAGCCGACTCCCTACAATCTGCAGTCGCTGCGCGATCTGTACACACAGGTACCGGATTCGTCACAGCGGCTGCGACGATTTGGGTCGGATGTGTTTGTGCGGCGGAGCGCGGGGACGGCGACGCGGCTGGGTGGATCGACGAGCGTGCCGTCACTGGATGTGCCGATTGGACCGGATTACGTGCTGGGGCCTGGGGATAGCCTGCGAATCGACTTGTGGGGCGGGCTTTCGCAGAGTTTCACGCGCGTGGTGGATCGGGACGGTCGGCTCACGCTGCCGGAAGCGGGCGATGTGCAGGTGGCGGGCCTGACGCTGGAACGCGCGCAGAACACGATTGCGCATGCGCTGGAACAGCAATATCGGAACGCGCAGGTGGTGGTGACGGTGGCGGCGCTGCGATCGGTGAGGGTGTATTTGGTGGGCGATGTGGAGTCGCCGGGGGCGTATGACGTGAGCTCGCTGGCGACTCCGCTGAGCGCGTTGTATGCGGCAGGCGGGCCCACAGCAGCGGGATCGCTGCGGGTGCTGGAGCACTATCGCGGCAAGCAGCGGGTGGGCGAGGTGGATCTGTACGACTTCTTTCTGCACGGCGTGCGCAGCGACGACGATCGGCTGGAAGCGGGCGACACGCTGCTGGTGCCACCAGCGGGGCCGCAGGTGGCATTGTCAGGCGCAGTGCGGCGGCCGGCGATCTATGAACTGAAAGACGAGAAAACACTGGATGCCGTACTGGCGGATGCGGGCGGCGTGACGGTGGCGGCGGCGCTGGGAAACATCACGGTGGAGCGGATCGACGCGCATCAACAGCGGGAAACGCTGACGGTGGATGTTGGGGAGGATGTGACGGCTCAGGAAGCAAAGCTGGCGGCGTTTGCGGTAAAGGATGGGGATCGCGTGCGGGTGGCGCCGATTGTGCCGTGGAGCGAGAAGGTGATTTATCTGGAGGGGCATGTGGTGCGGCCGGGGCGGTCGGCGTACCACGACGGGATGCGGCTGAGCGATGTGCTCCGCAGTTATCGCGATTTGCTGCCGGAGCCGGCGGATCGCGGGGAGATCGTGCGCCTGGTGCCGCCGGATCTGCATCCGGAGACGATCGAGTTCAGCGTGGCCGATGCGCTGATCGGGAACGAAAACCTGGCGCTGCAGCCATTCGACACAATACGTATCTTCGGCCGTTACGAATCCGATGTGCCGCGGGTGACGGTGAGCGGCGAGGTGCTGCGGCCAGGCGAGTATCCGCTGTCGGAGGGAATGACGGCTGCCCAGCTGGTGCGGATGGCGGGCGGTTTCCGGCGCGATGCGCTGCTGGACGATGCGGATCTGATGAGCTATCGCGTGGAGAGCGGAGTGCGCGTGGAGGGCGAGCGGCAGGATGTTCGGATCGGCGAGGCGGTGAAGGGGATTACGGGCGCGGACGTCGCGCTGAAGGCTGGCGATGTGCTCACGGTTCACCAGATCACAGGGTGGAACGACATCGGCGAGTCGGTGACGATCGAAGGCGAGGTGGCGCATCCGGGCAACTACGGATTCAAAGAGGGGGAGCGCCTGAGCGATGTGCTGCGGCGCGCCGGCGGGCTTCGCGAGACGGCGTATGCGGAGGGCGCGGTGCTGACGCGGCCTGAAGTGCGAGACCTGGAAGAGAAGAGCCGGGCGGAGCTGATCCGGCAGATCGAGACGAGCAGTGCGGCGGCGCGGCTTTCGCCGAACATCGAGGGTGGATCGCAGGGGGCGACGCTGCAGCTGATCCAGACGCAGGAAGAGCAGGTGCTGGCGCGGCTGAAGAGCGAGCCGGCGAGCGGGCGGCTGGTGATTCACATCAGCGCGGACATCAACAGCTGGGCGGGCACGGCGGCGGATATTGAATTGCGCAAGGGCGATGTGCTGCGGATTCCGAAACGGCCCGGCTTTGTGCTGGTGAGCGGGCAGGTGTTCAACGCGACGGCGACTCACGTTTGCGCCGAACAAGACGGCGGAGTGGTATCTGCGCCGGGCGGGCGGAGCGACGCGTGCCGCGGACCGGAAGGAGATCTTCATCATTCGCGCGAACGGATCGGTAGTGGGGCGCGGATCGGGAGGATGGTTCAACGGCGGAGTGCTGGACACGAAGCTCGATCCGGGCGATGTGGTGGTGGTGCCGCAGAAGATCATCGGGGCATCGCTGTTCTGGCACAACCTGCTGACAGGAGCGCAGGTGGCTTCGCAGATCGCGATTGCAGCGGCGGTTGCGAATTTGTAGCGATTGATTCGGGAAGGGCCATGGAAACGCAATTACTGGAACCGGCGAGGGAGGCGATGCACGCTGAGGCGGAGCCGCGGCCGGCGAACTGGGTGGTGAATGCCGCGGTGCTGTGGGAGCATCGGCGGCTGCTGGCGCGTGCGTTCGTGGTTTCAGTTGTGGTGGGATTGCTGTTCGCGTTTCTGATTCCGAAGAAGTACACGTCGACGGGACGGATCATGCCGCCGGATAATGCCGGGTCGAGTATGGCGCTGTTGGCGGCGCTGACGGGACACGGATCGAGCGATCTGGGGGGCTTGGGAAATCTGGCCGGCAGTCTGCTGGGCATGCGCAACAGCAGTGCGCTGTTTGTGGACCTGCTGCGCAGCGGAACGGTGAGCAACGACCTGATCGAGCGCTTCGAACTGCAGCATGCGTGGCGCAAGCGTTATCGCGTGGATGCGGCGAAGTATCTGGCGCGGCACTCGACGATCACCGATGACAAGCGGAGCGGCGTAATCACGGTGGCGGTGGAGGACAGCGATCCGCGGCGGGCGCGGGATCTGGCGCAGGGATACCTGGATGAACTGAACCAGCTGGTGGTGCGAACGAGCAACTCGTCGGCGCGGCAGGAGCGGATGTTTATCGAGAGGCGGCTGAGCGGGGCCGAGGCGGACCTGAAGCAGGCGCAGGTGGCGCTGAGCGAGTTTGCCAGCACGCATACCACGATCGATATTTCGGAACAGACGCGGGCGATGGTGGATGCGGGCGCGCGCCTGCAGGCCGAGCAGATCGCAGGGCAGGCGGAGGTGGATTCGTTGCGCCAGGTCTACGGCGACACGAATGTGCGGGTGCGCGCGGCGCAGGCGCGGGTTGGAGAGATCGGGCGGCAGCTGGCGAAGATGGGTGGAACGGCAGGAGCGGCCGGGGCAGAAGCAGAGACCGACGAGGGAGCGGGGGAATTGTATCCGCCACTGCGACAACTTCCGCGGCTGGCGGTTCCGTATTCGCAGCTGTACCGGCGGGTGCGGGTGCAGGAAGCGGTGTACCAGCTATTGACGCAGGAGTATGAAGTGGCGCGAATCGAGGAAGCGAAGGATGTGCCGATGGTGAGCGTGATCGATACGCCCGGGATTCCGGAGAAGAAGTCGTTCCCGCCGCGGACGCTGTTGACCTTGGTGATCATGGTTCTGGGGACCGCTGGCACGGCGCTGTTTGTGCTGTTCCGCCAGCGGTGGGAGCTGGTGGCGGAGCATGATCCGCGAAAGATGTTGGCACGAGAAGTAGCCACGACCATTCGGGAACGTTTGTCGCGACGGCGCGCGTCACGCGGAGGTGGGCAGTGACGGCCGGCGCGACTACAGTTGCGAGAACGGAGCCGCTGTTGCTGCCGGGCTGCGTGGGGTTCTATCTGGCGGCGCGGCTGTGCATCACGTATCTGTTTTTTCAGGCGGAGCCGCAGACGGGCGCGATGGTGACGTTTGCGCTGCAATCCACACTGCTGGCTGCGACGGTTTTCTATTCGTTCGGACCGGGTATGGAGCGGCTGGGGTCGATGGTGAGGACGCCGCCTTTCCTGTGGGTGCTGGGATTTCTGGCGGTGGGATTGTGCAGCCTGAGCTGGAGCGCGACGGTCTCGATGTCCGTAGCCGTTGCGTATTGGAGTGAGCTGGCGGGACAGGTGGCGATGATCGTGCTGGTGCTGCGGTCGGGCGACGGGGAACGGATCGCGGCATCCGTGATGCGCGGCTATGTGGCGGGCGCATGCCTGATCGGGCTGATTACGTGGTTGTCGCCGACGATGCAGGATCTGCGGCCGGGCAACGATGACTTCTTCAGTCCGAACGCAATCGGGTTCACCTGCGCGCTGGCGGTGTATCTGCTGCAGTATTTGAGCCGCAGAGAGGGCGGATGGAGCGCGGGTTCGCGGACGGTGGCTGTGCTGCTGGCGATTACGTTGTTGCGGACGCTGAGCAAGACGACGATTGCGGCGTTTGCGGTGGGGCAGATCTTCCTGTTGGTTGTTCGATCGCGGGATGAGCCGGAAGAACAAGGTGTTGGTGGGCCTGGCGAGTCTGGCGGTGATTGGCGCGTTCTGGCCGCTGATCGTGCACTACACGGCGGTCTACGAAAACGCGGGGAACCAGGCGGAGACGCTGACCGGGCGGTTGGGAATCTGGGCGTATGTGCTGGCGCGGGCACTGGAGCAGCCGTGGATCGGACACGGATTCCATTCGTTCCGCAATGTGATTCCGCCGTTTGGGTCGTTTGAGGCGTGGCACGCGCACAACGAACTGCTGCAGCAGTTCTACACGTATGGCGTGGTCGGAATTGTGCTGTTGATCGGCACGTATGGCAGCCTGTACCGCTATGCAAGGCGAGCGGCGGGGCCGGAGACACGGTTGCTGGTGGCGAGTCTGCTGATCTTTGTGGTGGTGCGTGGCCTGGCAGACACGGAGAACTTCGATTTGTCACTGCCACTGTGGCTGATTACGCTGCTGAGCCTGACGCTGGCGAAGAGAGCGGGTGCGGCGACGAGCTGGAGGCCTCCGCTGGCGGACCGGGGACGAGTGGATATCGGAGCCGGGATGGCCGATGCGGCACGAGGATGCGCGGGATGAGACTGGTGCTCGCCGCAGTATCGTCGAATGCCCAGCTCTCCGGGGTGACGCGGCACGCCGCCAACCTGGCGCGATGTCTGCTGCTGCATTCGCCGATCGAAGTGGTTCACGTGATCGCGGCTCCGTGGGAGCATCAGCTGCTGCGTGACACGATTGGTATCGAAGATCCGAGATTGCGCATCCACTGCGTGCATCTTGATCCGCACAACCTGGCGAGAAATTTCTGGTACTACTTCGACCTGCCGGAGATCGCGGCGCAGCTGGAATCGGACGTCGTGCATTTGTCGTATCCGGCGCCGCTGAACCGCCGCAAGCTGCATTGCCCGGCCGTCGTGACGGTGCACGATCTCTATCCGTGGGATATCCCGGCAAATTTCGGATTTCCGAAGGTGGTGTTTAACCGGATGGTCCTGCGGCAATGTGTACGGGCGGCGGATGCGCTGGCCTGTGTTTCCGATGCCACGCTCGCGCGGTTGCGGAAGTGGGAAGGGACAAAGGTCGCGGCGAAGGCGACGAGAATCTACAACTCGGTGGAGCCTGGCCGCAAACGCGTGGGGCGGAGTCCGGTTCCGCAGTGCAGAAATGTGCCGTTCCTGCTGTGTGTGGCGCAGCACCGCAGAAACAAGAACATCACGCTGGCGCTGCGAACGCTGGCGCGGTTGTTGCGGGAGAAGACGGTACAACCCGGGATGATGCTGCTGGTGGTTGGCATCCCCGGACCGGAGACGGAGCGCATTCACCGCTGCATCGAGGCGGAGCGACTGGGGCAGAATGTGGTGCTGCTGAGCGGAATCTCGGAGCCGGAGCTGCAATGGTGCTATCGGAATTGTGAGGCGCTGCTGGCGCCGTCGCTGGCAGAAGGGTTCGGGCTGCCGGTTGCGGAGGGGCTGCTGGCGGGATGCAAAATCGTGTGCTCCGATATTCCGCCGTTCCGGGAACTGGGTGGCGGGCACTGCAACTATTTTGTGCTCGGTGAGAATGAGGAGGAGGCTTTCGCGGCGGCGATCCAGGGCGCGCTGAAGCAGCCACGCGGTGGGCCGGTGGCGTTGCCGCAGATTTCCGGGGAAGCGATCGCGGGTGAATACATGGAGCTGTATCGGAGACTGACCGGGGAGGAAGATCCTTCAACGCGAAGCCAGGAGATGGACGAGAATCAGAAGCAGGCTGTAGGCGCTCGCTGAACGGGGCGATGGTTGCCAGGCGACGGTGTGAGAATGTCAATACTTTGTCATTTGTGACCTTGAAAATGTCATTTTTCGATTGCAGCGGGCACAATGAGGGATATGGAAATGACGATTGAATCTTCTGCGATGACGACGCGGGAGACCTCTCCTGCGCCGGAACTGGGAACCATTTTGGTAATCGAGGACGACCCGCGCATGCAAAAGGTTCTGCGGCGCATGTTCATGGAGGAGAACTACTCGGTGGTGGTTGCCGGCGACGGGCAGACGGGGCTGGATCTGTTCCGCGCGCATCGCCCGGCGGCGGTGCTGCTGGATCTGATACTGCCGCAGATTTCGGGGCGCGAGCTGTGCCAGAGCATCAAGACCAGCAGCGTTGAGACACCGGTGATTGTGCTGAGCGCTGTTACAGAAGTGGTGGACAAAGTGCTGCTGCTGGAGCTGGGAGCCGACGATTACGTGACCAAGCCCTTCAGTCCGCGCGAGCTGATGGCGCGCGTGCAGGCGGCGATCCGGCGGCGCAGGCGGCCGGTGCAGGCGACGGTGTATCGGTTTGCCGACTGCGAACTGGATTTCGAGAAGATGGTGGCGCGGCGCGGCGGAGTGCAGGTGGTCCTGACGTCGCATGAGTTCAAGCTGATGAAGTTCTTCACCGAGAATGCCGAGCGGGTTTTGACGCGCGACGTGCTGCTGAACGAGGTGTGGGGCTACAACTCGTATCCGACGACGCGCACGGTCGATAATCAGATCCTCAAGCTGCGACAGAAGCTCGAACCTGACCCGGCCAATCCGAAGCACTTGCTGACCATCTACGGAGCGGGCTACAAATTTGTCCCATAGAGGGGCGGCGAAATGCGGGCCGGTTCGGCAACAGCGGGCATGCGCACAAAACGGGGTGTAAGAACGCGCGCGCTGCTGATAGCCGCGATGGCGGTGGTGATTGCCACGGCCACGCTGGCCAGCCTGCTGCTGATCCGGCATCGGCTGCTCGAGCAGGTGACTCAGGGACTTTCGGCGAACCTGGTGCGTTCCGTCGCTACATTTCAGGATCTGCAGGCGCTGCGTTTGCAGGCGCTCGATCGCGAAAACGCGCTGATGGCGGATATGCCGCTGCTGAAGTCGCTGATGACGACGAACGATCCGCGCACCATCGAAAACGAGGCCGTCGATTGGCGCAACAGGAGCGGCAGCGATTTGTTCGCGCTGGCGGACATGGAAGGCCACGTGGTGGCCGCGTTCACGGACCGTTCCGTCCCGGACCCGCAGGCAGCCGCCGATCTGCGCGCGGTGCTGGAAAAGCCGGGCACGCTGTATCTGGTGAGCGGGGGCCGCTTGTTTGCGTGCTCGGTGCGGCCGCTGTATTTCGGCAGCGAGGCCCGGGGCGCGGTGCTGGGATATGTGATCAGCGGATTTGCCATCGATCGCGAACTGCTGGAACAGATCAGCCGGGCGACGATGGTGGATGCCACCTTCATCAGCAACGGGCAGATTCTTGCCAGCACGCTTCCCGCGGGCACGCAGGAGTCGCTGAGCCGGCAGCTTTCTCCGGCGGCGGACTCGGCGGCGCGGTCGATGGATCTTGGCGATGAAAAGTATCTCGCGGTGACGACGAATCTGACCACGCGCGCTTCTGCGCCGCTGCAACTGGTGGTGCTGCGATCGTTCAGCGCGGCGGATCGGTCGATCCGGCAGATCGACCAGCTGGTGGTGGCGGCGGGGCTGGTAGCGATGGTGCTGGGAACGCTGCTGATGCTGGCTCTTTCGTATTCGGTGACGCGCCCGCTGGAGGAGCTGGCGGCGGGAGTCCGCGCCTTCGGTTCGGGGGACAGCGCGCATCTGCTGCCGTATCGGGGCACGCGGGAAGTGCGGGATCTAAGCGCATCGTTTTCGAAGATGCGCCAGGAGATTCAGCAGACGAACCGGGCGCTGCTGGAATCGGAGCGGCTGGCCACGATCGGGCGGATGGCGAGCTCGGTTTCGCACGATCTGCGGCACTATCTGGCGGCGGTTTACGCCAACGCAGAGTTTCTGGCTTCGGAGCGTTTGAGCGAGGCGGAGCGGGCGGAGATTCTTTCCGACATTCACACCGCGGTCTATGGAACGACGGACCTGCTGGAGTCGATGCTGATTTTCAGCCGTACCGGGTCGGCGATTCGGCGTTCTCCTGAAGTGATGGCGACGCTGCTGGACCGGGCGATTGCGCTGGTGCAGAAGCATCCGGACGCGGGGAACGTGACGCTGACGGCGAGTTGCTGCGATGCGGCGACGACGCTGGCGGTGGTGGATGTGAAGCAGATCGAGCGCGCGCTGTACAATTTGTTGCTCAACGCGTGCCAGTCGCGGAGGGCGCCCCATGATGCCGTGCACGTGACGGCCAGGCTGGAGGCCGAGGGCGACCAGATCCATTTCGAAGTGACCGATGACGGCGCAGGCGTTCCGGAGGACATTCGGACAAGCCTGTTCCAGCCGTTCGTGAGCCAGGGCAAGCAGAAAGGATCGGGACTGGGCCTGACGCTGGCCCATTGCATTGCGGCCGAGCACGGAGGGTATCTGTTGCTGGTGAGCAGCCGCCCGGGCGAGACGATTTTCAGGATGACGATTGCGCGAGGGCTGCTCGGAGAGGCTGTCTACCCGGAGAAATCGGAAACAGAGGTGGCCCATGAAGCATAGCTGCCGTGGAGGAATACACAAGCCAGGTGTTCTGAGGCGCGGGGTACCGGGCTTTGCGATTTTGCTGGTAGTTTCCGCTGCGCCGCTGCGGGCGCAGACGCCGACGCAGGATGAGCTGGCGAAAAAGGTGCAACTGCTGACGGATGCGGTGGGAAAAGCGCAGGCACAGCTGGCGGAGTCGCAGAAGCAGCTCGACGAACTTCGGCAGCAACTGGCCGAGGTGCGGCGGCAAATCGGTGGAGGCGGCGACGATGCGGATCCGCCGGACGATGCCGCCAGGCTGGCGGCGCAGGTGGAGGCGCTGAAAGAGAACCAGGCGATGCAGCAGTCCGAGATCGCCACGCACGATCGGTCCAAGGTGGAGAGCGAGTCGAAGTATCCGGTGAAATTGTCGGGACTGATTCTGCTGAATGGATTTGTGAATACGAACCAGGTCGATATTCCGGCCGCTCCGGGTGTGGTGTTATCCGGTCCGGGAAGCACGGGGGCGACGATGCGGCAGACGGTGCTGGGGATCGACGCGCGCGGGCCGCATGTGCTGGGAGCAACCAGCCGCGCGGATCTGCGCACGGATTTCTTCGGAAGCGTGGGAGGGTCGGGAACGTACGGTACGGCGGGCCTGTTGCGGCTGCGGACGGCGCATGCGGCGCTGGATTGGTCGAGCACAGAAGTGTACTTTTCGCTTGACCGACCGCTGATCAACCCGGGGCAGCCGACGTCGCTGACCTCGGTGGCGAGTCCGGCGCTGGCATGGTCGGGGAATCTGTGGTCGTGGAATCCGCAGGTGGGTGTGCGCCACGATCAGTTGCTCGGCGGGGACACGCGGTTCCGTATGCAGACGGCTCTCATCGATGCAGGAGATCCGCCCTACGTTGGGAGTACAGCTTATTCGGTATCGACCGGAGAGCAGAGCCGCTGGCCCGGTGTGGAGGGGCGGCTGGCGCTGGTGAGAGGCGAAGAGGTTCGCGGGTTCCAGCTGGGCGCGGGCGGATATTTTGCGAAGCACCGAACGGTTTATGGATCGCATTTCGATTCCTGGGCAGGAACGCTGGATTATCGGCAACCGTTGCCCGGGGGGCTGGAGCTGAGCGGCAATTTCTATCGTGGACTCGCGCTGGGCGGTTTAGGCGGAGGCGCCTATAAGGATTACGGTGCGCGGCCCGACCCGGATAGGCCGGGGACTTTCTATATTCGGGCCTTCGACGATGTGGGGGGATGGGCGCAACTGCAAGAGCGGGCCGGAGAGCGGCTGGAGTTCAACGAAGCTGTGGGTATGGACGATGTGCCGGCGCACGAGGTGAGGCGCTACTCCGCGACAGGATCGGGGAGTTATCAAAACCTGGCGCGAACCCAGACCCTGATGGGCAATGTGATCTACAGTCCGAGCGCGTGGCTGCAGTTTTCGGTGGACTATCGGCATCTGACGAGCTTTTCAGCGAATTATCCAGCGGCCAGCAGCCATGTTATCGGAGTCGCGGCCGGGTATAAGTTCTGATGAGACGCTGCCTCTGCAGAATCCTGGCGCCTGGAGTGGCGATTTTCACCGCGCTGCTGAGTTTCGGTCAGGACCTCCATCTGCGGATCGCGTATCCGGGCAAAGTCGCGGCGATGCCGCCGGCGGTTGTGTGGCTGAAGCCACTGCAGCCGCTGGATCCGGCGGCGGCTGAACCGCACAAGCCTTACACGCTGCTGCAGAAGAACCGGAGCTTTATTCCGCACGTGCTGGTTGTTCCGGTGGGGAGCAACGTGAATTTTCCCAACGAGGACCCCTTCTATCACAATGTCTTTTCACTTTTCGATGGGAAGCGGTTCGACCTGGGTTTGTACGAGGCGGGGTCGACGAAGACGGTGACTTTCTCGCGCGAAGGCGTTTCGTACATCTTCTGCAATATTCATCCGGAGATGAGCGCGGTGGTGGTTGCGCTGGCCACGCCATTTTTCGCGACGGCCGACAGGAGCGGATCCGCTGAGCTGCATGATGTGCCGGCGGGCGACTACGAGCTGCATGTGTGGGCGGAGGGAGTGCCTCAGCCGGTGCTGAATCGGCTGACGCGCAAAGTGCACATCGCGGACCGACAGGGCGATTTGGGCGTGGTGACGATCCCGGTTACGCCGGTCCGGGCGGGATCGCATCTGAACAAGTTCGGCCAACCCTACGATCAACCATCCAACTCCCCGTACTAGAGCCGGGTCGCGAGGTTTCCCCGCGACTCTGCAGCGAGCCTGCGCGCGACGGAGCGATGCGCCAGCGTCACTGTGGGCAGCGATTCGGGGCGCGGTGTCTCGTACGTGTGGAGACCGGCCAGCTGTAACGTGATGTGCCACAGGAACGCCGGGTTGTTGCGCAGGTAGCGGCGCCAGAGGCGGCGTGGATCCTGGAGGAGCCGGTGCAGCCATTGGAGGCCGGCGCGTTTTATCCATACGGCACAGTCGCGGATGCGGCCGGTGTGGTAGTCGAACGCGGCGCCAACGCCGAGCATGAGCCTCGTGTCGAGGAGGGGAAGATAGCGAGCCATGAAGGCTTCCTGACGTGGCGCGCTGATGCCGACCCAGATGAAGTCGGGCTTGAGGCGGCTGATGGCGCCGACGAAGTGGCGTTCTTCCTCGAGTGAGAGGTCGCGGTAGGGCGGCGTGAAGGTGCCCACGATGCGCACCCAGGGGAACCAGCGCCGGAGATTGGCGGCGAGTTCCTGGGCAACGCCAGGGTCGCCGCCGTAGAGGAAGTGGGTGCGGTTCGCGAATCGCGGGCTGCGAAAGATTTCCAGCATCAGGTCGGGACCGGCGACGCGCTCCATCTGGCGGCAGCCCTGGAGGCGGCCGACCCAGACGGTGGGCATGCCGTCGGGGATGGTGATGGTGGAGTTCGCATAGACTGCGGCGAGGCGCGGATTGCGGCGGGCTTCCATGATGCCGTGAACGCCGATGACGGAGACGTAGCCCTTCTGGTTGCCGTGCAGGACGGAGGCGACCCGCTGCACCGCGCGTGACATGTTGAGGGCTTCAATGCGCACACCGAGGACGTTGGCGTGGGTGGGCACACTGCCTCGATCGGGTTTAGGAACGAGGTGAAGGTGATGATCGGGTGCAGCGAAGTTCGGGTAGAGAAAAAACACAAGGGGCAGGTAGAGCAGCAGCGCGATGAAGGCGTAGACAAAGCGCGCCGCGGCGATACCAAAAAGTCCGTGGCTGGGAATGAGCCACGCCATGGACGCGAACATGGCGGCGCTGGCAGCGAGATTGACGAAGGTGACGACGCGGATGCGGTCGAAAGCCATGAGCGCGTAGTAAGCGGTGACGCTGAGAGACAGAAGCGCGGTGCTCCAGACGATGAGCGGGAGCACCGGCGCGGCAGAACGTGCAAGGTCCGGGCCGGCGAGGATGCGCAGGACGCGGTTGCCGAAGACGAGAAGAAGTGCGGTGCCGGTGGCGACGAGGAGGAGGTTGGCCAGGAAGGCGCGGAGGACCATCCTGCGAAGGTCCTGGCGGGAAAGCGTGAGGCGGCGCGCGGCGAGATGCGGAAAGAGGAAGTGCAGGCCGGAGGAGACGACGCCGTAGAGAGGCTGCGCGATCTGGACGCAAAGGGCGTACGAGGCCACGGCGACCGCACCCATGGCGACGCCGGCGACGAGACGATCGGCCTGGCCGATCGCGACCGAAGCGAGCGCCTGGAACCAGCTGAAAATGCCGAAGGCGAAAAGAGCGCGGAAAGCGCTGCGATCGAAGATGGGGCGGAGCGAGGCTGCCTGAAGAAGGACGCGCAGCTTGCGCATCTGCAGCACCACGGAAATCGTGACGATGACAAGACCGGCGCCGAGGATGGAGGCGACGCTGCGGTTCGCAAAAGCAAGAGCGGCAGCGAAAACGAGAGAGAGGAGGCGTCCTGCAATACTCATGGTGACGGCGGGGCCATAGCGCTCAAAGGCACGCTGGGTGCTGATGCAGACGGTTTCCAGCGCGCGCACGAAAATCATGAGGCTGGCGATGCGGATCGAGAACAGGCAATCGCGAGCCAGTGCCGGTTGCGCTTCGACGACGTGGCGAGCGACGAGAGGGGCAAGAATCCACGTGAGCAGAGCCATGGCGAGGCCGAGAACGAGGTGGATGCCCATGGAGCTGCGCACGGTGCGGAGGAGCAGGTGCGACTCGCCGGAGCCGCGCTGGGATGCGACATGCTGGATGTTGGCGTCGCCGAAGCCGGAGGCGAGGATGGATCCGGCACTGACAACGGCTGCAGCGACTGCCCAGACGCCATAGCGGGCGGCGCCGAGATGGCCGAGCATGACGGGGGCGACCAGGACCATGCCGATGGGCCAGGCCGCGTAGTCGAGTACGCCGAAGAGTGCATTGACGAAGTGTCCCTGGAATGTGCGCCGCATCTATGAAGTCAAAATTACCGACGCAGGCAGGCGGGGCTGTCAGGCAATTGTTATTGCTTTGTCAGAGGACGGCAGAACAGGGATTTCGGATCGGCTACGAGGCGGTGAGGCGCCGGTGAAAGCGGCGAGAGGCGCGGAGATAGCGAAAGCCTTCGACGAGGTGGAAGCGTGCACGAATGAGGATGATGCGGAAACGGCGCCAGCGACGGCGAAGCCTGACGGCGATTGGTTCGTGGGGAGGGGGAGTGAGGGACGCCGGTGGAAGCTTGCGGGGAAGGAGCGCCTGCAGGGTGGACCGCTTCGGGGGAATGCCGGCGGAGGCGAGGGCTTCCTGCAGCAGCAGGTAGAGCTTGGTGCCGGGGGAGTCGGCCAGGATCGCGTCGCGGCCACAGGCATCGACCCAGAGCCGAAGGGCAGGGGTGAGTCGATCGACGGTCCAGCCGGTAAGCGCGGATGGGGCGAAGTTGCCCATGAGGCGAGTGATGAGCAAAATCACCACGCCAAGGCCAATGGGATGGCGCGGGTCGGTTTCGGCGCGTTCACGGAGGCGGCGCCAGAACGCGGAGTCATCGCAGCGTGCGATGACGTGGCGGCGAAATTCAAGGATGTGCGCGACGCGGGTGAATTCGCCGCTGAGGTGCTTGAAGATGTGAAGGCCCTGGCCGAGGAAGAGGTCGACGGGGTCCAGCACCGGCACGTAGAGCCCGTGCAGGCGGCGCATTTCGACGCGGTCGAGGAGGGGCGCGGGCGATGTGGCGGACTCGATGTGGAGCTCCACGAAGCGGTGAGGCGTGGGCTTGTAGAGATCGCGCAGGGACATGGGGTGAGCATCGTGCGCGGCAAATTCCCAGCTGCGTCCGCTGATGGCGCGGAGGCGAAATCCGCGTGCTTCAAGGATGCGGCGCGCTTCGGGGGCGCTGGCTTCGGCGACGAGGAAGTCGAGGTCGACCTGGGAACGCAGCTCGAGCCGGGGCACGGAGGGCGATCCCAGAGAAAAGCCTTTAAGGGTTGCGAACGAGAGGCCGGCGCTCTGGAAGCTGCGCTGAATGGAGGTCCATTCGGCAATGAGGGCCGCGGTGCGAGCCTCGTTATCGGCGAGATTGCGTTGCAGGCGCGTGATGACATGGTTGGGAACGAGGCCGCAGAGGTTTTCCTGCTCGAGACGATCGAGGAAACAGAGAGCGAGGCCGCTGAGGTCGAGCCAGTGGAGAGCCTGCTCCCATTCGGCGCGGGCGAGAAGCCAGACGCGGAGGCACTCTTTGGGGATGGGGTCGCAGAAAGTGAGCAGCAGGGCCTCGCGTACCCACTTGCGGCGAGAAAGTGCAAAGCTGTTCGACGGTTCGTGAAGGGCGCGGGCGAAGTGCGGCGCAGACTCGCGGGCCTCAGGGTCGCCGCAGGGTTCGGTTACCAGACGTGGCCTTGCCAGGGGCGCGGGCGAGTCGATATGCGGCGCCGGAGACAAGGACAGGATTTCGGGAAGGCCGGCCATCTCTGATCGGAGAGTAGGGCACGAGGACCGGGAAGCTGTCAGATGTGTGCAAGGGGATTGTCACCGGATTGTCAGGGGCTGTGAGGGGCTGGGGCCATGACAATCGCTTGACAAAACGCTGACGGTGGCAGGACACGAAGCGAAAAGGACGGGCATAGCGTCGGAGTCATGGATGGTTACACTAACCCTCAACGACTGCGACAGGCACTCCTGATGGTCTTCGTTTCGAGCGCCGCGCTGTGCTCGATGACGCAGGCATGGGCGCAGGACACACCGCTGCTGTCCGGCGGCGTGGCGTTTCTCACGAACACGACGAGAGGCAACACCAGTTATCAGCCGATCATCGAGCCGCTGCTGGCGGCGCCGATCGGGCCGCATCTGATGTTCGAATCGCGGGCGCTGCTGGTGGAGAGTTTCAACCCGAACGGTACGGGCGGCTACGACCATACGCACTTTGTCGGGTTGACCTACATGCAGGGCGACTACGTGGTGAACCCGCACCTGACGGTGGTGGGCGGCAGCTTCATTTTGCCGTTTGGCACTTACAACGAGCGGCTGTCGCCGGTGTGGATCAACAATTTTCAGGATGGACCGCTGGACGTTCAGCTGGGGCTGCTGGGGACGGGGACCGGCGTAGGTGCAGAACTCCGCGGTTCGGCGATCCGGACACCGAAGTATTCGATCGACTACACGACATGGTTTTCGGCGAGGAGTGGAAACACATATTTCAACTCGGAGCGCTCGTTTGGCGGGCGGTCGAGTCTCTATCTGCCGGAGCAGCGGCTGGAGGTGGGGTTGTCCTACGACCGCTCGCTGCAGGGCACGCAGGAAAATTTCTACGGTGCGCATGTGTGGTGGGAGCCGAAGGATGAAGGGTTCCGGCTGCGCTCGGAGTACGCGCGCGGTCATCATGCGCAGGGCTACTGGATCGAGGCGGACTACCGGAGCAGCGCCTTCGGTGGGCTGAACAGCTGGGTGGGACGATTCGAGCCGCTGTTCCGGATGCAGCAGACCTTCCGGCGCGACACGATCGTGAGCGACGGGGTGCCGCTGGTGAATACGCAGCGGGCGGACTTCGGGCTCGACTATAACCTGCCGCACAACACGCGCATTCTGACCAGCTATTCGCGGCAGTTTTCTTCGACAGGCGACGAAAACATCTGGGAGACGGGGATCGTGTACAGGTTCCTGTTTCCGGCATGGAAAGGAAAGTGACTATGAAGGCGAAGCACTGGTTACCAGGATTGCTGATGTTGGCGGGGATGGGAGTGGCCATGATGTCGGGGCCGCAGGGATACACGCAGGCATCTCCGCCGCGTGGGTCGCAACCGCGAGTGAAGCAGTATCAGGCAGCGAAGAGGGCGCAGGCAGAAGACGAGGGGCAGAAAGTGTTTGAGCAGAACTGCTCGCGGTGCCATGCGACCCCGGAAGGATTCTCGTCGCGAATCTCGGGGACGGTTGTCCGGCACATGCGGGTGCGCGCGAACCTGAGCGAGCACGACGAGCAGGTGTTGCTGAAGTACTTCAATCAGTAGGGAAGCAGACAGCGGTCGGCGGCTGGCAGTCGGCAAAACGGCTCACGCGGCGCTGGGAACAACTGGGCCGGCCCGAGACGGCACAGGCAGCCGGTGGTCAGTCGAGATTGCTGAGGGCAGAGCGAAGTTCGGGCGCGGGGCCGATGGTCTCGCGCTCTTTGCTTTGCGTGAGGAGCAGGCGGCACAGGAACGCCACAACGGCAATGAGAGCAGCGAGGGAGAGGAGAACGCGGGAATATCCAAACTGCGTAAAGAGTATGCCGGCGACGGCGGTGGCGCCGGAGCTGATCAGCGAATTCGCGAACATGGTCGCAGCCGCAGCGGTGCTGCGCTCCGCGTCGGGCGTCTCGTTCATCAGCAGGCTGTAGAGGCCGGGGGAACTCATCCACTGGGTAGCGGAGAAAGCCAGGTAGAAGGCGACCGCCAGAGGCTGGTGATGCATGCTGGCCATGGTGGCGAGGGTAAGAGCGGCGGCGAGCTGGGTGGCCAGAATCCCGTTGAGCATGCCGAGCCAGCGCAGCACGATGGGGACGAGGAGTCCTGATCCCAGTTGCAGAAGCTGGGCGACCGAGAAGATGAGGCCGATGCGCTCGAGCGGGATGTGGAGGCCGCGGGCGAGATAGACGTTAGCGAAGGGCGTGAAGGCGGCGAGGATCGCCGACCAGAGCGCCATGCACAGCAGAAATTTCACGAGGAACGGATTGGGCCGGAAGCCGCGGAGCCAGGCGAGCCGGACTGGCTGGGCCGCGAGCTTGGGCGTACTGGCCGGGGGCGGGATGCGCAGACCCAGCACAGGAATAAAGCCGGCAGCGGCCAGCACGCAGGATCCGATGAGGATGATGCGCTTGATGGCCGCGGGCTGCAGAGCCAGGCCGGCCCCGGCCAGCCAGTGGGGGAGATATCCGCAGAGGACGGCGCCGAGTGCGCTGCAGCCGACGCCGACAGAGAAGATGAGGCTGATGGCAGCGGTGCGATTGGTTTCGGTGGTGAGCTTCGAGACCGCGGGTAGGAAAGTCACGGTCCAGGTACACATGGAGAGGCCGGCGAGAAAGGCGAGCGCGATCTCCGCGGGCTCCCAGACCCACAAAACGCGAGCGATGTTGAGCAGCGGCGCCACGATGAAGCAGAACATGAGCACGGGGCGAGGGCCGAATCGGCGGCCAAGAGCGCCGACCGGCAGGGTACCGACCAACACGCCGAGGGTGAGCGCGCCGTTGACCAGACCGATGGCGCGCTCGTTGAAGTGGAAGTCGAGCAGGTAGAGATTGAAGAGGAACCAGTAGACTGCAAAGCCGGTGTCGTAGAAGAACGCGACGTTGAAGAAAACCCAGTAGCCGGCGGAGAGATTCTTCCTGCGCAGCCACTGGGCAGGGCTGCGCCAAAACGAGGCAGCGGCAGCGGAGGCTGCTTCCGGGGCCGGCTCGTGGGCGCGCAGAAGGCTCACCGAAAACCTTCGCGCACGAGTTGTTCGAGGCGTTTCACCCCCCAGGAGAGGCACTGGTAGCGGAGCTCGAGAACGGGGGCGATGAGCAGCCGCTCGATGGCGGCGCGCTGCACCTTTTTGGTTTCGGGCGTTCCGAAGAGCCACTGCCGCATGTAGCAGCGGGCCACATCCTTACTGTAGGAGACGAGTTCGGGTGAAGACTGCGTGCGGCGATTGACGAAGACGATGAAGTCGACATGCGCACACTCGCGAGTGGTCAAGTGTTCCATGGGCGCGGTGGGCAGTTCGATAGAGGGTTGGCCGTAGACGCGGGGAGTGATGGAGGCGCCTTCGAGCTCCGGAAACAGCTCGGCCGCGGAGGGCCGGAAGCGAACCTGATGGGGATTGCCGATGACGACGCGACGGGTTTCGCCGTGCAGCATGTGGCTGGTGTCGTCGGCGATGAAGTCCCAACCGGCGCGAGCGCAGGCCCAGGAGAGCGAGGTTTTGCCCGCGCCCGAATCGCCACAGAGCATGACGCCGCGGCCGTTGAGGGCGACGCATGCGGCATGAATACTGGTCAGATGCGCCGAGCCGATCTGGCAGGCAGCGGCGGCTTCGAGGAAAATCTGGCGGAAGTAGTTGGGGTGGCGCATTGTAGCCGTGGTGACGACGATGCGAGTCTTGCCGTGCGGGAAGGAGGCGACGCAGAAGTTCGAAGCGTCTGCCGTCATCACGAGCATGTCATCGAAGAAGCGGTATTGAGGAAGGGGAGGGCACTCGGTTTCGTCACTATCGAGGACGACAATCTCGGCGACGATGGGCGCGACGTCGAAACGCCTGGTGAAGATTCCCCACTTGATCTCGCAGTGTTGGAGGACCTCATCGGAGTTGGTGTGGATCTCGAGCGGGAAGCCGAGGGGATAGAAGGTCCCGACCAGGGGAGTTTCGGGAACATCGCCTGGATAATGGTCGAAGGCCGGGGGCTGGGATCTCTCGCATGCTTCTTCGATCTGCTGAAGGGTCCAAATCATTTGCCGCGGTGGTCTCCTGGGAACCGGGGGCGCGGATGGCCCGCGCCGCGTTTTCAAAACTGGTATTTGAGCGCGAACTGCACGATGCGTGGAGCGGTGACGGTGCCGACGATGCGTCCGAAGGACGGACTGGCGACGGGGTTGAGCTGCGTGGGATCGCCGTAGCCGAGGGAGTTGATGGGGTTGGCGAACTGGGGCGTGTTGGTGAGGTTGAAGAACTCGGTGCGGAAGTGGATGGCATGGGTTTCGGTGATGGGGAAGAGGCGCTCGGCGGCGAAGTCGACATTGTGCTGGCCGGGACCGCGGAGGAAGCCAACACCGCTGTTGCCGAAGTCCTGATCGGCGAGGCTGGTGCCGTTGGGGGCTTCAGGAGCGCGCGTGAAGGCGGCGGGATCGAGGTAGCCGTGGATCACGCGCGAGGACATGGAGCCGTGGGTGAGGGGATTGCTGCCGGTGCGCTGGGCGCGGACTTCGCCGCCGATGAGGCCGTAGACCGAACCGGCGTTGGTGTCGACGACGCTGAGGGGAATGCCGGTCTGGATGAGGCCGATGCCGGAGAAGTCCCAATGGTTGAGGATGTAGCGCGTGAGCGCGGGGCCGAAGGAGAGGTGCGGGGTTTGCCAGGTAAAGTTGGCGACGAAACGCTGATCGCGATCGGTGCCGGAAGGCCCGTAAGAGGAGTGGCGCAGGTCGAGCTGGTTGTTGGTGGGGAGTTGGAGTTCGAAGACGTCGGTGCCAAATTCGCCGTTGACCTCGTCGAGATTCTTCGACCAGGTGTAGCTGGCTTCGACCTGGAAGCCGCGCTGCAGCTGTTTGCGCACGCTGGTTTGCAGTGCGTTGTAATTGGCGACGAAGACGGAGTCGGTCAGCAGCGAGCCTTCGCTTAGGCCCTGATACGGGAGGCGGGCGGTGGCGTTTGCGATGGAATTGCTGGTCTCGCCGTTGATGGGATTCTGCGGGCTGGCGAGCAGAGCCTGATCGAACTCGAGTTGGCCGGAGCGGTGCGAGGACCGCGTGCCGACGTATCCGACCTGAAAGACGTAGCCGCGGCCGAGACCGACCTGGACGTTGAGGTTGTACTCCTGGGTGCGGCCGTCGAGCATTTTGGGGTTGGTGGACTCGATGAACGGGATTGAGGAGGGCGTCCGGGGCGTGAAGACCGGATAGGCAGAGTTCGACGGAATCAGGGGTACGAAGGGATTCTGCAGACTGGCACCGGCGTTGGGTCCACCGGCGACGAACTGCTGGGTGGCGAATGGCATCTGGTCCATCGTCTGCTCCGCAAGATTGCCGGAGTGGCGGTCGAAGTAGACGCCGTAGCCGCCGCGAAGAACGATGAGGGGTTTCTGCGTGACCTGCCACACGACGCCGAGGCGCGGAGAGATGTCACCCATCGGAGTCCGGTAGAGGCCGGGGAAGGATGTCCTGGTGTAGCCCGCGGGCAACGTGCCATGGAAGTTCGAGGGCAGGCTGAAGCCGTTGAAGGTTCCTGCGTCGGGGATAGGGCCGCGCTGTGCCGTGGCGACCTGGAAGTTGGCGAGGCGGCCGTTGATCTCAGTGGGCGCGGCGAAGATTTCGTAGCGCACGCCCATGTTGAGCGTGAGGCGCGGAGTGAGCCTGAAGTCGTCCTGGGTGAAGGCGGCGAAGTCGGTGTAGCGCTCGTTGCGGCGGAAGAGTCCGCCGCCGGCGTTGCTGAACGTAATGTTGCTCAGGCCGACCGGGCTGCCATTTTGCGCGGCGCTTTGGCCGATCAGAAAGTCGTTGAAGGTGGCGATTTGAAGCAGGCCGGTGATGCTGAAGGGAATTTCTTCGCCGACCTGGTGGCGCTTGACCTCAGCACCGGCGCGAAGGCTGTTGCGGCCACGCGTCCAGGCGAGGGTGTCCTGCCAGATGAAGCTATTGGTGACCTGCCACTGCGTGGGCGTGCCGGCATCGCCGATGGTGAAGCCGCCGACGGTGAGGCCGGGAGCGGCGGCTGAGGAAGTGGGCGCGCCGGTGGGAATGCCTTCACCGATGGCCTGGGCCATGAGGGGATGCTGCACCGAGGAGTGGCCGTCGAAGCGCAGGTAGCCGAAGCGCGCGATGTTGACGAGATTCGAAGTGAAGACGTGCGTATCGGCGAGCACGAACATGGTGTTGCGATTCAGCTCATCGGTTCCCCAGCCGGGAACATTGGCGGCGTTGGGAGAGAAGGGCTGGGTGGTGGGAGCACGCGAGTAGAAGAAGCGGCCGGAGAGAGTGTTGGTGCGGCTCAGGACCTGATCGATATTGACGCTGAACTGATCTTCGCGATAATGCGCGGGAATGGCGAAGGTGGACTGACCGACGGGAAACTGGTCGGAAGCATCGGGGCCGCTGACCGGCAGAATGATTTGCGGATTGGGAATCGCGAACTGGCCGTTGGGGAGCTTTGCGTTGAGGATGGCGAGCGCGACAGGGTTGATGTTCGATCCATCGCAGGCGACCTGCGTGCCGCCGGCCTGAGTGAGATAACCAGTCGCCGGTTGGCCGCTGGAGTCGAGATGGCCGGCCGGGCAGAACTGTGCGCCCAGAGTAGCGGCGGAGCGATCGTTGGTGAGCAGAGGGAGCACAGCTGTTTGCTCGTCGCCGAAGCCGTTGACTTCGGTGAGTCCCTGCCAGGAGCCGAAGAAGAAGGTCCGGTTGTGAAGAACAGGGCCGCCGACAGCAGCGCCGAACTGGTTCTGCTTGAGGTCGGGGCGCGGCTGGCCCGCGAGCTTCGAGAAGAAATCGTTCGCGTTGAAGATGTTGTTGCGGACGAACTCCCAGGCGCTGCCGTGGAAGTTGTTGGTGCCAGATTTGCTGACGAGATCGACGTTGGCGCCGGTGCCGCGGCCGTAGGCTGCGTCGAAGTTGGCGGTCTGGACGCGAAATTCCTCGATGGTGTCGGGCGCAGGAATGGCGACGCCGACTTCCGAGGTCTCGGCGATGGCGGCGGAGTTTTCCGCGAGGTTGTTGGCATCGATGCCGTTGAACTGGATGTTGTTGGCGGTGGGCGTTGCGCCATCGGAGGCGACGTTCTGCGTGCCGGCGCCGAGTTGCGCGGCGTTGGGCAGATCGACCACGACGCCGGGCGAGAGGCCGAGGATCTGGGTGTAGTTGCGGTTGGCAAGAGGAAGGGTCTGGATCGCGGTGTCGTCGACGACACCGCCGAGCGTGGCGCTTTCGGTCTGGACGTCTTCGGTCCGGCCGGAAACGTGGACGGTGGTGCCGTCGCTGGCCACGGCCAGTTGCACGGTGAGGGAGCGGGTTTCGCTGACGGTGACTTCGACGGCGTGGGTGGCGTTGGGCGTGAATCCACGTGCGCGGACGGTGACGGTCCAGAGGCCGGGCGCGAGCAGGGAAATCCGGAATTCGCCGTCGGCGCCAGTGGTGGCGGAGCGGACGATGTGGGTAGCGTCGTTTTCAGCCAGCACATCGGCATTGCTGACGGTGCGGTTCTGGGGATCCGTGACCACGCCGGAGATGGCGCCCGTGCCGGGAGTTTGAGCCAGTGCGGCGCCCGCAGCGAGCAGGAGCAGAGCGGTGGTGATGGCCCGGCGGATGGAGAAGGTGGGTCTCATGCAGTCGTCTCCCAAAGCTTTTGCCATGGGGGCGAGTATGCGGGGGCGGGAAATGCGATTTGTTAGGCATTTGTCACCACTTTGTACCGATGTGTGTTGCGTACACGGGACGTGGGCAAGCCACACGGATGGCGACATTTCGATGACATGGCGAAGAAATGCGCCGAAGGGGTGAAACGCGCGTCAGGGGGCCAACACCATGGGAGCGAGGGGATCGGGCGACGCCAACGAGCGCGGCGAATCCTCGAAATAAACCTGACCAGCGGGGCCCGCCGTTGACCCACGGGGCCGGGCTCCGCAACCGGAGTTTGCGATGGCGCAACCGACGTACGGGAACACGTCCCGGATCCTGCTTTCCTGGTGCACCTGCATCTGCCCTGAGTTTTCTTTCCCCCTGTCCATCTGGCTGAACAGCGGCTGGAATGGATTTCTGCTCCACTGGCGGGCCGATCTCTGCGCGGCTCGCCAGCGAGGCAGGAAGGGGTGCGGGGTGATGGCATGAGTGCGAGCGCTGTGCCCGGCACGGGCGCGCAGAAGGCTGGGGGAACACCGCGCAGACCGGGCTCGCGCGAGCATGGGCCGCGGCAGCCGGCAGCGGGGCCGATGCTATACTTGCGTCCTCCCAGGTTTGCGAGGCCCGCGTTGCAGTTCTATGCGTTCGATGCAGGCTACATCGAAGGTCTTTGCGCAGGGGACCTTCCAACACAAGAGCATTTTGTCGGGTATTTCACCGAGCTAATCCATCTGAAACTGCGCTCGCGGCTGCGCTCAGGGCAGGCCATCGAAGACGTGCGCCAGGAGACGTTTGCGCGCGTGCTGGCCACGCTGCGCAAAGAGAACGGGCTGCGGCAGCCGGAGCGGCTGGGCGCGTTCGTCAATACGGTTTGCAACAATGTTCTGTTCGAACACTACCGGGCGACATCGCGCAGCGAGTCGCTGGACGAGCCCGACCGGCCGGAGTTGCCGGCTGCGGGTGCGAGCGCGCACGACCTTGCCGCGGCGAATCAACTGAAGGACAAGGTGCGGGAAATTCTGGCTGGGATGCCGCCCCGGGACCGAGGTGTGCTGAAGGCGGTTTTCCTGGACGAGCGCGATCGGGAAGAGGTTTGCCGGGAGTTTGGGGTGGATGGCGAGTATCTGCGGGTTCTGCTGTTCCGAGCCAGGCAGAACTTCAAAGCCGAGTATGTGAGGCGAATGGGAGGAGATCCCAATGCGGGGAGACGCTGAAACGTTTGACCGACCAGATGCACCATTTTTTAGAACGGGAAGGGAGACCGAGCCAATGGATCATAGCGAAGCTGTGGAGCTGATGGCGACGGAGCGGTACCTCCTCGGAGAGATGACCCCCGAACAACGGGAGGCGTTTGAAGCACACTTCTTCGAGTGTTATGAATGCGCGCTGGACGTGCGCGCGGAAGCGGCGTTTCTGAAGGAAGCGGAGGCGCAGTTGCCGGAGATGACACGATCTGTGCCGGTGGCGGAGTGGCCCGCGTCCGCAAAGACGGAAACGAAGAGGCGGGACTGGTTTGGCTGGATGCGGCCGGCGTGGGCTGTGCCGGTTTTTGCGGCGCTGCTGGTGGTGATCGGATATCAGAACCTGGCGACGATTCCGGGGTTGCGGTCGGCGGCGGACGCGCCGCGGGTGGCGCCATGGTCGACACTGCACGTGGGAACGCGAGCTGGAGCGCACACAACAGTGATGGCGGATCGCAAGGCAGGGGCGGTGCTGCTGATCGATGTGCCGAATGACGGCAGTTACTCGTCATTTGGGTTCGCGCTCGAGAATCCGCAGGGCAAGCAGATCTGGATCGAGACGGTGAAGGCGCCGGCAGGCGGAGACGGGACGATGTCGCTGCTGATTCCGGGCGGGGGATTGCAGGAGGGTGCTTATACGCTTACTATTGCGGGCATCAACCCTCAGGGCAGCCGCACCGAACTGGAGCGGCAGACGCTGGATGTTCGCTTGAACGAGCAGTAAGACTCCCCCCGGAAAGTGAGCACGCACAAGTTCATGCCTGAAGAAATCACGCCGAGAGAACACCTCTATCATGCAGAAGCTTTCGCTCTCAAAGGCGATCTGCAACTGCCGCTGAAAACGTCTGTGAAGCCGCAGGCCTACGTGAAACTCGCCGAGAATGGCGGGTATTTGTCGGAGCGGGCAGTCGATTACCGGCTGGAAGGAGTCTTCTCCTTCGGCCATGCCTACACGCAGGTTTCCGGTCATCCGGACTGCAAAGCGGGCCATGGCTACGTGACGCTGGCAACCTCGGTGATTGAAGGTTTCAACGTGTTGGACGTGGTGACGGCGGACCGCATTGTGGCGCAGGTTTCGATCGAGCATCCGCTGGACGGCTATGTGCCTGAAGTCACTTTCCTCGGGACGCGCTTCGAGAATCTGCAGATTGCGGGTCATCCGGTGACCGTCGATCTGGATACGGAGCTTTTCGGAGAGAAGCCCAAAAAGGACGCACCGTACTCGCGGGGCGAGTTTGGCGACAATGCTGCGAAACAATGCAAGAAATTGCTGGGCCTGGCGAAGCTTCCCTCCGAGGTTGCGCAACGGTACAATCAAGCTCCATCCAAATCCACACCTAAAAGGTCGATCGAATGCTCGCTGGTGCACCAGGCGGAGGGTTCCTATCCTGGGCGTTCGTTTGGCCACGTGATCGACATACCGCATTTCGGCAAGGTTTATCTTGCCACCGTGCGGCTGGACGAGTCCGACCCACACCCAAAGAAGGGCACGCCGATGCGGACGCTGATCGAGCTGACGATGATCGAGGTGAAGATGGGCTGCATCGGGGACGGCAGCGGGTCGGGGGGAAACACCATCGTCAATGGGCAGGGCAGGGGTACCGGCTAGTCTCGATTGTTGTTTGCGCGACTCTGTTGGTCCTCTGTACCGGAGATACTCGACTATCCGAGGCCGGGCAGTTCCGCCGCGTCACGCTCATGTTCGAGCACGGCGCCCTGGATGCTAGCCAGCAGGCGGCAGCGGAACTAGCCAGCAGATATCAGAGCGCGGATCCGCAGTGGTCGGCTCAGTTCAGAATTCTCGAAGCTCAGTCGGCGGCGTGGCGCGGGCTGGACCAGGAAGTCCTCCACATTCTTGCCGACGAGCTTCCGATATCGGCTGGGACTACTCTTGGTACCCGCAGGTTGTCACTAAGAGCTGCCGCCGAAATCCATCTTCATCAATACGACAACGCGAACAAGACCTTAGCGGCCGCAGACCAGCTGTGCTCCTTAGTGGATCGTCCCGTTTGCAGTCATGTTGTGGATGCGCATTGGACGCTCGCAATCGAGCGCGGAGAATACGACAAAGCTGCCATCCTAGGCATCAAGCATTTAGCACTAGCGCGGAAGTTCGCACAGCCTTTTGACGAGGCCACGGCCCTGGCCAATCTTGCAAACACCAGCCTGTACGCAGAACGCTACGACGAAGCGATCGACTGGATGAATGCCTCCAATCGCATTGCGACTGGACTCGGTGCCGAGGCAATCCTTCTCACTAACATGGGGAACCTCGGCTGGGCCTACTACAGCCTCGGAG
Organism: uncultured Acidobacteriaceae bacterium; assembly: GCA_963819725.1. Lineage (GTDB taxonomy): Bacteria > Acidobacteriota > Terriglobia > Terriglobales > Acidobacteriaceae > Palsa-343. The sequence goes on along the minus strand of CAWFXK010000005.1, from coordinate 141,001 downwards.
ACAAGGAGCAGGCGTTCGCCCTCTTTCAGGACGCGGAGCAGCGAGCCATCGCGCTGGGCGACACGAAGGGGAGTATTCTCTGGCTCACGACGGCCGGATACGTTCAGCAAGACAGCAGCGATTGGGCGCGCGCTAAAGACTCTTATCGCCGGGCTCTGGCTCTCGCCCGGCAAATCAACAGTGGAGACGACGTGATCAACTCACTGGAGAGTCTTGCTCACATTTCCATCGAACTCAATCAACTTGCCGAAGGAGAATCTTACCTCCGCCAGCTGGATCCGCTGATTCAAAAGTCGGGCAATCGGCTGGATGCTTTGGATGTGATGCTGGCGCGGGGGCGGATCGCCGCGGCGCGCCGGCAGGACGCGGAAGCCGAGAGTCTGTTTCGGCAGGTGGAGGGCGATTCGGCGAGCCAGATCACGATGCGGCTGGGGGCGGAGCATGAGCTGGCGCGGTTGTATGAGGCCGAGCAGCGGCCGGAGGACGCGCGGAAAGAATACGTAACAGCGCTGGGCACATTTGAATCGGCGCGGGCGGAGATTAAAAACGAGGACTCCAAGCTCCCGTATTTCGCGAATGCGACGCCGATTTACGACGACTACATTCGGCTGCTGATCTCGCAGGGAAAGAGTGAGGAAGCACTGGCGGCGGCCGATCAGAGCCGGGCGCGAACGCTGGAGCAGGGGCTGGGACTGGAGACCGGCAAGGCGTCTGCAAAAGAAGCGACGCTGCGGCAGGGCCCCATTGCGGCGCGGGCGGGGGCGACACTGCTGTTCTACTGGCTGGGCGAAAAGCAGTCGTGGCTGTGGGCGATTACGCGGCGGAACACAGCTGTATTTCCGCTGCCGGCGAGGCGCGAAATTGCGCGGACGGTGGAGCGGTACCGGCAGGAGCTGCTCGGCCCGGAGGATCCGCTGCAGGCTGAGAACGAAGATGGACGCGCGCTGTACCGGATGCTGGTCGCGCCGGCGAAGGATCTCATCACGCCGGGCGGAAAGGTTGTTGTGTTATGCGATGGCGACCTGAGCAAGCTGAATTTCGAGACGCTGCTGGTCGATGCGCCAAAACCGCATTACTGGATCGACGATGCGGACGTGGTCTCGGCGCCGTCGTTGCGGATGGTAGTGGCAGCGCAGCCGGCGCACGCGACGAGCGGAAACCTGCTGCTGGTGGGCGATGCGGTATCGCCGGGGCCGGATTATCCGGAGCTGCCCAACGCGCCGGTCGAGATGCGGGAGATCGAGAAGCATTTCCGGCCGCAGGATGCGACGGTGTTTGCGCGGGGAAAGGCGAATACCGCGGCGTATCTGGAGAGTGAGCCGCGACGGTTCACGTACATCGATTTCGTCGCCCATGGAGTGGCGAGCCGGACCGATCCGCTGGACTCGGCGATTATCCTGTCGCGGACGGGAGCAGACACCCGGGGAGGCGAGAAGGATTCGTTCAAGCTCTACGCGCGAGAGATCACGCAGCATCCGATCGACGCCCGGCTGGTGACGATTGCAGCTTGCTATGGCGGGGGGACGCGGTCGTATGCGGGCGAGGGGCTCGTTGGGCTGTCGTGGGCATTCCTGCGCGCAGGGGCGCACAACGTGATCGGCGCGTTGTGGGAGGTGAGCGACGCATCGGCGCCCAGGCTGATGGATGCGCTCTACCAGGGTCTGCAGGACGGATTGCCGCCGAGCGCGGCTCTGCGCGCGGCGAAGCTGAAGCTGCTGCATGGGACGGAAACAGGAGAGTTTCGCCGGCCGTTCTACTGGGGATCATTCCAGCTCTACAGCGTTCAGTGATTGCCCCCGGCCAGGAAGAGGCCGCTCGCTGATACGAAAGCATCGTTCCGTGCACTACTCCGCTGTGTGACCTGAGATCGGGTGGCAGGAAGGCTCCGGTATCGGATGTCCCGCCAGGTTCGACACGGAGGAGCGACGTGAAACAAGAGAGCAAGCGCGGGCTGCAGATGCAGAAGCTGGCAGCTCCGGTTGCGCCAGGGAAAGGCAATGCCGCCTGGACGCTGGTGGACTACCTCTTTCCCGCGGATCGCACACCGGTCTGGAGCGGATCGGTGACCGCCGAGCCTGGGGTGGTTCTGGCAAAGACGGCTTAGAACTGAGAGCCGAGTGGGCCCAGGGAATTGCGACAGGAGATAGAGCGATGAGGTTCTTCGATTTTCTCTTCGGATGCCGCCACGGCGAACTGAGCCGCGTGTTCACGATTGGCGGGCAGAGCTATTGCGTGTGCTGGACGTGCGGGTCGAGGTTCAGTTACTCGCTGGCGAACATGCGGATGGGGCGGCAATTGGCGGCGATTCCGGAGGTCGGGGAGATCCGCTCGGCGCCGGGAAGGCTCCCGCTCCGGCCCTTTGCGTAAACATGTAATGAATTTGCGCGGAGTACTGTGCCTATGGTTCCTGCGGTCGCCGCGTTATTGTTACCAAGATGTTGGGAGATAGTAGCTAACGGGGAAGTGACGGGAATGTATCGGCACGCGAAAGATAGAGACAGCCAATGTGGACCAAAAGATGACACGCTCAGGTCTCTATCGTTACCCATTCGACAAGGACGGCGAACCGGTGCTCACCTTCGGCGAGGCGATTGCCGCGGCGCGCAATCTTGAAGCGCAGCTGAACGGCATGCTGAAGCGCTGGACGTGGCCCGATGTGACGCTGACGATCTTCGAGAGGCGTCCCGGATACGTCCGTTACGAAGTGCGGCGACAGGGGGAGTACGTCGGCATTGCAACGGTCATGCCTTTCGTGACGGAGCCGGAAAAGATGGGGCCCGAAGCTTCGGGCGAAGGGAAGCGACAGAAGGCGAGCGGAACCGGCGGAGACTGAAACAGGGCAGACGCGAGGTCATGCCCTGTTCAGAAATTCGGATTAACGAAGAAGCTACGGCTGGGCCGGGATTTCGAGCGGGCGCGAGTCGGCTTCGGCTGCGGTCTTGTGCAGCTGATGATGCAGGCAATAGAGCGCGAGCTCGAGGCGATCGGAGACGCCCAGCTTGTCGTAGATCTTGCGCAGATAATTCTTGACGACCTGCTCGGTAGTGCCGAGCTGATAGGCAATTTCCTTATTGCGCTTACCCTGGGTGATGCCCGCGATGATGAGCATCTCCTTCTGGTTGAGGCGAGGCTGATTGCGCGGATTATTCAGGTTGCCAGCCTGGGAGCGATAGGCTTCGATGACCCAGGTGACGGACTGATTGTCGATCCAGGTTTCGCCGGCGGCAATCTTGCGCACGCACTTGACGAGCAGATCGGGCGAGATGGAGCGGGGAATGATGCCGCGCACGCCGCGCCGGTACAGGTCCACGGTATGCGACTCGTCGCTGTTGGCGGACTGGACGATGATCTTGAGATCGGGAGCGAGGCGCACCACAGCCGGGACCGCGTTGGCGGTGCCGGTGATCATGGCCCCTTCGAGCAGGAGAACGTCAGCGGGGACACGCTGCACGGTATCCTGAAGGCCCTGGAGGTTGTCGGCTTCGGCGACGACCACAACCCCTGAATCGGGTCCGAAGACTTTGCGCATGCCGACTCGATAGATTGCCTGCGAGTCAGCGAGAATCACCCGAACCTCAGAGGGGGGTTGAACCGCCTGGGGGGTTACACCGTTACCGTTGCCGTTTGTTTGCGTCATAAATGTTTTGTCCGACTACTGGAACCTGTACTCGTCGATTACTACAGCGGCGAAGGGCTGACCATTGTTCCAATAAGAACGGACAATTCTTCCAGAGCAGTGCACCGCCGCAGTCACAGAGAAATCCAGCGTGCCCGCCGGAAACTCCACAAGGAAATCAATCTGTTGCCCCTCCCGAAGTGGCTCCCGCAGGCGTAAGAGACAACCGCTGGCGGAGAGATCCTCGGTGAGAGCTTCGCTATCGTGGCCTTCGGCGAGCACGGTTACCCGCAAGTTCATCGGGTAGCGGGCTGCGCCGCGGTAATGGCGCCAGGAACGGGTTTCCTGGGATGAACAGACGGCAGATTCCATAAGAGGCGCTGCGATTGTTATCCCTACAGTACCCGCAAACCCCAGCTTTAGCCAATTACCAAAGTGTACATGTTCGTTCCCATTTGTAAACGACCAAATGGGGCGTGGCAATGACCAAAATGGGGCAGGATAGGCTTCGTCTGTGGGAAAGAGCGTTCTTTGTGGATTTCAGTGCCTAAATTACTTTGGGGTAGACGTTTGGGTAAGGAAAAAGGCCGCCGAGGCACCTACCCACGCCTGACCCTGGTTATGGTCGACCCCCATCATTTGACCCCGGCCGAGGCGGACGAGGGAGGTCAGGGGGGTGAGGGCAGCCCGATCGGGCCATACATAAAGGATACGAATTTCCGCCTGGGTGAGACCGAAGGGGGTGTCAATGACGGGTACGAAGGTGACCCGCTGCTGCAGGATATAGCTGCTTCGCTGGGCAGCGGGGATGGCGGCCAGGTCGGCGTCGGCGGGGGCGAACCGGATGCCCTGGCCGGCAAAGGAGAAGAGCGGTTTGAGAATCCAGTCATCGCGGTTGGCCTTGAAAAGGTCGCGCAACTCGGCATTGCGGTACAGCTGGTCAAGAAAAAAGGCCCGGGGGACGGCGGGGTGGTCGAGGAACGGGATGGAGAACTTGCTGACGTGGAAGTACCAGTTGGGGTGGCCGGCCCATTCAACGTCGAAGGATTCGCGGTAGTCGAACTGGAGTGAGACCTGTCTGCGAAGTAACTCGTCGACGATGGCACGGTTGTAGATGCGGCGAATGGGGACGAGTTTTTTTCCGCTGGGATACGCCAGGCGCCGAAGCTGGCCCGGGGATTTTGACGGAGCGTCGATGGGTTGGAGGTCAGCGATGTCAACGATGGGAATGCCGAGCCGATCGGCAGTGATGTGGAAGTCGGGCAGCGTCTTCTGGTTCGCCGGATCGACATCGATGAGCACCACGCTCTCCGGATCGTGACCGGCGACGATGGCGCGGGCGAGGAGTTTCCAGTAAGCGGACTGGTCGAGGCCTCCGAAGAGGTACTGGAGCGATGGATCGAGAGCGAAGGCGATTCGGTACTCTTCGCAGGCGGCGAACTGGAATCCGAAGACGGAAGGGAAGGCCTGCAGCTCGACGAGTTTTGGAGCCAGGGCCCCGTCGGCGTTACGGACCAGGCCAAAGTCGGCGGTGAGGAAGTGCGGATGGGTATTCTGATCGGCGCAGCGCCAGCGTTCGGGGATGGCGGCGAGGGATCGCGCGAGGTAGGCGGGATCGTTGACAAGCCGGAGGGTAAGATCGGCGCCGATGCGGGCCATCTCCTCGAGCAGATCTTCAGGGAAGAAGCAGGGCGTCTCCGCGATGGGGAAGGCGACGTGGGTGCGCGCGATGGCATCGAGGGAGTGCCGCAGATTGCGGTAGGCTTCCGGGCGGAAGCGTGCGTTAAAGTCGCTGCGGAGAGAGGGAATCACAAAGAAGGGTAGCGCGCGCGGCGGGAGAGTAGCAATTGCCAGTGAGGATGATCTTGCGCAGGGCAAACAACGCGCTGGCGCCGCTATGATGGGCGAATCGTGCGAACGCCAGGGGATGGGCGATGAAGAACAGCAGACGAGAGTTCATGAAGCAGTCGGCGGCGGTAGCGGGAGGCTGGATGGTTCGGCCGCGGGGTGAGGATGCATGGGCTGCAGCAGCGGAACGCGCGCCCGAGGCATCGCTGGAACACCGGGACTCGCCTGGAGGGTGGTATGACCGGCCGATGCGATGGGCGCAGCTGGCGTTTGTGGAGGACGATCCTGGGAACTACGATCCGCAGTTCTGGCTGGGATACTTTCGAAAGGTCCACGCGGACGCGGCGTGTCTGAGCGCCGGTGGGGTGGTAGCCTTTTATCCCACCGAGATCGCCCTGCAGAAGCGAAGCGCATGGCTGGGGGACCGGGATGCGTTTGGCGAGATGAACGCCGGTTGCCGGCAGATGGGCATGAACGTGGTGGCGCGGACAGATTCGCATGCCTGCTGGCAGAAAGTGGCGGATGCGCATCCGGACTGGATCATGGTGGGGGCGGATGGGCAGCAGATGCGGCATCCGTCGGATCCGCAATACTGGCTGACCTGCGCGCTGGGTCCGTACAACTTCGAATTCATGACCGCGGTGCATGAGGAAATCATGCACAGGTATCGGCCCGATGGGGTCTTTACGAATCGGTGGGCGGGAAGTGGGATGTGCTACTGCGAGCACTGCCAGACAAATTTCCGCGCATTCTCGGGGATGGATTTGCCACGCACGGACGATCCGCAGGATCCGCTGCGGAAGCAGTACATCGTGTGGCACGAGCGGCGGCTGTTCGAGTTATGGCGTTTGTGGAATGACAAACTTCGAGCCATTAACCCCGATGCAAGTTTCATTGCGAACACAGGCGGGGCGCTGAGCAGCCAGGATATGAAGACGGTGGCCGAGCTGGCGCCGACGATGTGCGCGGACCGCCAGAGCCGCAGGGGCGTGATGGCGCCGTGGGCAAACGGGAAGAGCGCGAAGGAGTATCGCGCGACGATGGGCAGCAAGCCGGTGGCGGGGATGTTCAGTGTCGGCATCGACGATGAGCATCGCTGGAAGGATTCGGTGGAAAGTGGCGATGAGATTCGGATGTGGGCGGCGGACGGGATCGCGCAGGGGATGCGGCCATGGTTTGTGAAGTTCAACGCGAAGCCTCTCGACCGGCGCTGGATGCCGGTGGTGGAAGAAATATTCGCGTGGCATCACGCCAACGAGGCGTATCTGCACAACGTGCGGCCGCTGGCGCGGGTGGGGCTGGTGTATTCGCAGCAGACTGCGTGGTTCTACGGCGGAGAGCGGGCGCGGGAGAAAGTGGAGGAGCCGGCGCTGGGCTTTTATGAGGCGCTGGTGGAGGCACGGATTCCGTTTGAGATGGTGCACGACCGGTGCCTCGATGCCGAGCATCTGGCGGCGTTTCGGACGCTGATCCTGCCCAATATCGCGGCGCTGTCCGATGCGCAGTGCGGGCAACTGCGGGAGTTTGTGCGGCAGGGCGGCGGCCTGGTGGCGACGTATGAGACTTCGCTCTGCGACGAGTGGGGCGTGCGGAGGAAGGAGTTCGGGCTGGCGGATCTGTTTGGCGTGCGCTACGCGGGACGCGTCGAGGAGAACATGCGGAATTCGTATCTGTCGTTGGAGAATGGCACGGGATCGAGCATTGTTCATCCGCTGGTGCAGGGGTTCGACGATGCGGGACGAATTGTGAACGCGGTGAATCAGGTTGACGTGGCGCCTGGCGCGGAGAACCATTTCGTTCCACTGCGGATCGTTCCGAGTTATCCGGACCTGCCCATGGAGTCGGTGTTTGCCCCACCTGGAGCGCAGCACAAACCCGGCGTGTATCGGAGGATGGAGGGGAAGGGGCGGGTTATTTACTTCCCTGGCGATATCGACCGTACGTTCTGGCAGGTGCTCGATGTGGATCACGGGAAGCTGTTGCGCAATGCTGTGGCGTGGGTGACGAATGAGGAGCAGCCGGTTTCGGTGGAGGGCCTGGGGGTTCTGGATGTGGCGGTGTGGGAGCAGGCGGATTCAATAACCGTGCACCTGGTGAACCTCACTAATCCGATGATGATGAAAGGCCCGGTGCGGCAGATCATTCCCATCCCACAGCAAAGAGTGTCGGTCAGGATTCCGCCAGGACAGCAAGTAAGGAAGGTGCATTTGCTGGTGGCGGGCACTGAGGTCGGGCATCGCATGGCTGGGGACCGGCTGGTGCTTGAGGTGCCGGAGATTGGGCTGCATGAAGTAGTGGCGGTGGACCTGCGGGGCGCCTGAGCGCATCCCTCGGGCGTCTGGTCCCATTTGCCTGGGTGCAGCGGCCAGCCGGTGGTAAAGTGAATTTCTGTTTCCCCCAATCCTGACAATTTGCTCTCTGTGACGCGACTGGAGCGTCATGGAGCGAAAGGTGCTCATTTCCATGTTCTCATTGCGTGCGATGCGTCGTTGTGCGATGGTTCTGGCGGTTGGTTCGATGGGGGCTCTGGCACTGTACGCGAGCGACGATGCGGCTGGCCGAGCGGGGTACTATCGCGAGCCGGCGCTGCATGGCGACACCCTCATCTTCACGTCGGAAGGCGATCTGTGGACCGTGAACGTGCACGGAGGCGCCGCGCACCGGCTGACGTCTGCACCGGGCCAGGAGCGCGCCGCGAAGATCTCACCCGATGGCAAGACCGTCGCCTTCCATGGCGAGTACGAGGGGCCGGGCGAGGTCTACACGATGCCGATTGAGGGCGGGGTTCCGCAACGCCAGACGTGGGACAGCGGCGCTGAGCCGGCGGGATGGAACCCGGATGGGCGGCTGCTGATCGAGACGAGCCGGTACGCAACGCTGCCCGATCCCAGCCTGATCCTGATCGGCAGCCATGGCGAACGCGAGATGGTGCCGCTGGCGACCGGCTCCGAGGCCTGCTATTCGGCCGATGGCAAGACGCTGTTCTTCACGCGATTCGACAAGCAGTGGAGCAACACGAAGCGCTACAAGGGCGGATTCATCCAGCACATCTGGCGGTATGACGGACAGGGCGAGGCGGTGCCGCTGACCGGCGATTACGCGGGGACGTCGCATGCGCCGATGTTCTGGAACGGCCGAGTGTACTTTCTGTCGGACCGTGACGGCGTCATGAATGTCTGGTCGATGGACGCCGAGGGGCACGGGCTGAAGCAGGAGAGCCATCAGAAAATCTTCGACGTGGAGAGCGCGTCGATCTGGGATGGGCGGATCGTCTACGCCAGCAGCGCGGACCTGTGGTCGCTCGATCTGAAGACCGGGCAGGAAGGGGTCATCCCCATCACGCTGGTTTCTGACTTCGATCAACTGCGCCAGCATTGGGTGACGAAGCCGATGACGTATCTGACCGACGCGCACCTGTCGCCGGATGGCAGCCGGGTAGTGTTTACGGCGCGCGGAGAAATCTTCACGCTGCCGGCGAAAACCGGGCGGATCATTCGCGTGGCGGGGAGCGACTCCGGAGTGCGGTATCGCGCCGCGCGATTCCTGCCGGACGGCAAGAGCATCGTGGCTTTGTCGACGAAGACCGGCGAGACGGAGTTCTGGAAGTTCCCGGCCAACGGCGAGGGCGCGCCGGAGCAGTGGACCAACGATGCGAAGGTGCTGCGCTGGGAGGGAGTGCCTTCTCCCGACGGGCGCTGGCTGGCGCACCACGACAAGGATCAGCAGCTGTGGATCTACGACACGAAGACGAAGCAGAACAAGCGCATCGCGCAGTCGATGAACGGGCGGTTCCAGGATCTGAGCTGGTCGCCGGACAGCCAGTGGCTGTCGTATGTGGAGACCGCCGACAACGAATTCGATCGAATCGAAGTTCTCAATGTCGACTCGGGGAAGATCGAGACGCTGACGTCGGACCGCTACAACAGCCAGAAGCCGGCGTGGAGTTCGGATGGAAAGTGGCTGTATTTCCTCTCCGACCGCGCGCTGAATACGACGGTAGGATCGCCCTGGGGAGCGCGGCAGCCCGATCCTCACTTCGATCATCAGCAGAAGATCTACGAAGTCGCACTGGTGCCGGGGCTGCGCTCGCCGTTCCTGCCGGCCGACGAACTGCATCCCGACACGCCGGAAAAGGAAGAGAAGAAGGAAGAGCCGAAGAAGCCCGAGCCGGGAGCTGGGAGCCCGGAGCAAGCCCGAGCCGGAAGTTCGGCGCCGAAAGATTCCGGCAAGGAGGAAGCGAAGGGCGCTGACGACAAGAAGGTGCCGGAGGTGAAGATCGATTTCACCGGCATTGCGGATCGGCTGATGGAGGTTCCGGTGCCGCCGGGCAATTACGGCAGCCTGCAGGCGGCCGCGAAGCGGCTGTGCTGGCTGAACGCGAGCGACGAAATTCATCCGAAGATGACGCTGCAGTGCCTGAACATCGAGAACAAGGGCGATGAGCCGGACACGGTGATGGCGGACGTGAAGGGATTTGAGATTTCGCTCGATCGCAAGAAGATGCTGGTCCACAAAGGCGACGACTTCTACGTATTCGACACGGACGTGAAGGGCTCGGCGCTGAAAGACGCGAAGACCGTGGCGAAGGCGAAGGTCGATCTGGCGCACTGGGAGATGATGACCACGCCGCGGGATGAGTTCCACGGCTTCTTTCTCGACGCGTGGCGGCTGGAGCGCGACTACTTCTACGACCGGCACATGCATGGCGTGGACTGGGTTGCGATGCAGGCGCCGGTATCTGCCCCTGGTGGATCGCGTCTCGGACCGCGATGAGCTGAACGATGTGATTGCGCAGATGGTGAGTGAGCTGTCGGCGCTGCACACGTTCGTCCAGGGAGGGGACCAGAGAAAGCCGGAAGACGACGTTAATGTGGCCACGCTGGGCGCGCGGCTGCGGCGCGATGAGCAGGCCGGTGGATTCGTGGTCGAGCACATCTACCCGTACGATCCGGATTTGCCGAACACGGCGCCTCCGCTGGCCCGGCCGGATTCGCTGGTGAAGGAAGGCGAGACGATCGTCAGCATCGACGGCACGGATGCGCTGAGCGTGCGCGACGAGCGGGAAATTCTGCGCGGCAAGGCCGGTGTCCAGGTGATGCTGCGGGTGAAGTCGGCGAAAGGCGAGACGCGCGACGTGCTGGTGAAGCCGATCAGCGAAGAGCAGGACGAGAACCTGCGCTACACCGCGTGGGAGTACACGCGGCGACTCGAAGTGGAGAAAGCGTCCGGGGGGAAGATCGGGTATGTCCACCTGCGCGCGATGGGGCCGAACGACATCGACCAGTGGGCGCGGGAGTTCGATCCGGTCTTCAACCGGCAGGGGCTGATCATCGATGTGCGCCACAATGAGGGCGGCAACATCGACTCGTGGCTGCTGGGCAAGCTGTTGCGCCAGGCCTGGTTTTACTTCCAGCCGCGCGTCGGCAATCCTACCTGGAACATGCAGGAGGCGTTCCGCGGGCACATCGTCGTGCTCTGCGATCAGGAAACCGCCTCAGACGGCGAGGCGTTCAGCGAAGGCTTCAAGCGCTTTAAGATGGGCAAGCTGATCGGCATGCGCACCTGGGGCGGCGAGATCTGGCTGAGCGGGAGCAATCGCCAGGCCGATGGCGGCGTGGCCACGGCGGCTGAGACCGGCGTCTATGGTCCGGAAGGGAAGTGGCTGATCGAAGGGCATGGCGTCGATCCGGATATTGTGGTCGACAACCTGCCCCACGCGACCTATCAAGGCCACGATGCGGAACTGCAGAGCGCCATCGACGAGCTGACGAAGGAGATTCAGGAGGACCCGCGGCCGGTGCCGCCGCATCCGCCGTATCCGGATAAAGCGTTCACGCATCAGTGACAGAGTCGGGTCAGGAAAAGGGGCAGCCCGAATCTTTGCTGCCTCGGTTTCATCCAAATAAAAACCCGGAGGATTGAATGGCGGCGTTTTGTGCGTGCTGCGGAGCGGAGATCACAGGAAGAGAAGAGGCGTGCCCGGTCTGCCACACGCCGCGCCACGGAATGCTGCCTGCGGATGGATTAATACCGCTGGACCTGGGAGACGAGCGAATCAGGGAAGAGCCGGAAGACGGCGTTCGGATACTGTGAGCTGTCCCTGACTCCTCAAACTCGTGATTTTTCGATTCGCAAAAACTCGAAAGGTGAGCGCGAATGCCCGGCGAGACCGAACAACCCTACAGCGCTTTCAGCTTCGCTTCGATCTCCGCCAGCGCCGCTTCCAGCGCCTTGCGCCGAATCGGACTCGACGTGCGCTCGTCGAGGATGCGCTCCCGCTGCAGTTCCAGCGCAGCGCGCTCCCGCTCGCGCGTGGCCTGTTGCGGCGTCAGCCTGCCGCCCTTCGCCGGTTCCGAAGACTGCTGCTGCTCCACCTGCTCTTCGACGGATTTGCTTTCCCAGCCACGGGCCATGTGTACAGCGTACAGGGTCGAGGGTGCCGCGTGCAGAGTAAAGAGTACCGAGAAGACTGGAGCAGCCCCACCGCTACTGGCTTCCTACCTGGCGCATCATTGTGATCAGAGGCATGAGGAATGAAAGCCTGGCGAATTCCGTCCTTTGGCATCGAGAACCTCGAGCAGACGACCCTGCCTGATCCCGAGCCGCGGCCCGGCGAAGTTGTCGTGCGTGTACACGCCGTCTCCTGGAACTACCGCGACCTGCGGATGGTACTGGGGCAATACAACCCGAAGATGCAGTTGCCGCGCATCCCATGCTCCGACGGCGCGGGAGAAGTGATCGCCACAGGCGAAGGCGTCACGCGCGTCAAAGTGGGCGATCGCGTGTGCGGCATCTTCATGCAGAACTGGATCGAGGGTCAACCCGACGCAGCAAAGCAGCGCGGAGCGCTCGGGGGCGACATCGACGGCATGCTCGCCGAACTCGTCGTCCTGCGCGAACAGGGAGTGGTGCAGTTTCCGGAGTTCTTGTCCTACGAAGAAGCCGCCACGCTCCCCTGCGCCGCAGTCACCGCGTGGAACGCCTTAACGCGTGCCGAAAGGATCAAAACGGGCGACACGGTGGTCATCCTGGGCACCGGGGGGGTGTCGATCTTCGCACTGCAGTTCGCAAAGACCATGGGTGCACGGGTGCTGGGCACATCGAGCAGCGACGCCAAACTGGAGCGCGCCAAAGCGCTTGGTCTCGATGGCGGAGTGAACTACCGCGAACATCCGGACTGGGATCGATGGGTGATGGAGCAGACCGGTGGGCGCGGGGCGGATCTCGTGGTCGAGGTCGGTGGCGCTGGCACGTTTAACCGGTCGCTGCGGGCCACCCGCATCGGTGGCGCCGTCGCCCAGATTGGCGTGGTGAGCCAGGATTCCGAGGGAGTACTGATCCCGTTACTGTTTCACAGACAGATTCGTCTCCGTGGGATTTATGTGGGATCGCGCGCGGATTTTGAGATGATGAATCGAGCCATCCAGCAACATAAATTGAAACCCGTGGTAGATGAGGTAGTTAGCTTCGACGCGGCTGGAGAGGCTCTGCGCCGTATGCAGTCCGCAGCTCACTTTGGGAAGCTAGTTACTTCCGTGACGCACTAGAAATGTTTGTTGAACAGGCGACATTTTGCCTCAAACTGCATCTGAGAGAAGTGCCCGAAACGACATAAGAGAGGAGGGCTCCCCAAATGAACTTCCTGATGTCCTGCCTGCAAGCGGTTCTCAACTTCTTTTGTGAGATTCTTTTTGGATGCACCCATGCGCGAGTCACACGCCCGTTCACGCTCGGCAACGAGACCTACGAGGTGTGCCTTGACTGCGGCAAACAGATTTATTATTCGGCAACTGAAATGCGGCGCCTGACACCTTTTGAAGTGCGCCGGATGAGGGCAGCCAGAGCGGGCGAGGTGAAGGTGGTTCCGATCAACTCGCCTCACCTGGTTCCGCGCGACCGCAAGCCCAATGTTGCCGCCTGAGTTTCCTTACTCCTTGTAGTGTGGTAGTTGTTTTGATTTGAGGGAGCGTTTCGGCGCTCCCTTTCGCTTTTTCTATCCCACTGTTCGCTTCCAACTCCCGGCTCCCAGCTGTCTTTTCACCTTTGGGGGAGGGCGGCGGCTCCCATCCGGCGTCTAAGATAGACGTTGACCGATCCCCCGATGGGCCGATTCCTCACAAGCCGTTTGCTGCTTGCCAGCCTCGCGCTCGGCGTGGCCGGTTGCGGCAGCATCAATTACGCCGCCCAGGCCGGCGACGGCAGCTTTGCGCTGCGCGCCTCCGGCGCCACCGTGGCCACCAACGGCCAGATTGCGCTGCAGGCGGTGCTGCCCACAGGCGAGGCGGCGTCTGTCACCTGGCAAATCGCGACGGGAACCAACGCGGCTTCTCTGGGGCAGGGCCACATCGATGCCAATGGCATCTACACCGCGCCAGGATCGTTGTCCGCCGACAGCATCACGGTGCGTGTGGATGCCGCACTGGCCAGCAATGCGAAGAGCACAGCGTCGCTGGCGATTACTGTTCGTCCGGGATTTGTGCAGCCGCTGCTGCCGCAGAATGTCGCCCTCACGCCAGGCGCGACGGCCGACGTCACCGCACAGATCGCCGAGGTCAACGCGGGCAGCGTGAAGTGGCTGCTGGCCAACACGCCCTCCGGAGCGGAGAACGCGACGGGAATGCTGGGTGCGCTGAGCAGCTCCGAATGCCAGCGCAGTTCCGATCGCTACACCTCTTGCTCAGTCCTCTATACCGCGCCGGCAACGCTTCCCGCCGGATCGGTTTACGTGGTGGCGGCTGTCAACGGCACGACCACCACTTCGCCGTTGCGCGTGCTGGCTGAACAATCAGGGAATCGTAGCGAACCCGGTGAGTCATCAGGCGATCCAGCAGGGCGCCGTCACGCTGGGAGCGTCGGGCAGCAACGACGGCGATTTCGACACATACGAGAATCATGACGGCGCTTCGTTCGTCGCCGACTGTTGCGGCGGAACGCTGGGCGCGCTGGTCGCGGATCAGGCGGGAGACGATTACATCCTGAGTAACAACCATGTGCTGGCCGAATCGGACCAGGGACACGTTGGGGACACCATCGATCAGCCAGGACTGATCGATGGCGCCTGCACACCACTGACGAGGCCGGGGTCGACGCTGCGGCCGGTTGGGACGCTGGAGTCCTTTGTGCCGCTGGCGTCGAAGCAGACCAACGTCGATGCGGCGCTCGCACTGATGACGCCGGGTGCTGTGGACGCGTCCGGCAGCATTCTGGGTCTGGGCACGCCAGGACATGACGGCGTGTTGAGCGCGGCTCCGCCCATGGCCGGAGAGGGCGAGGCGCTCAGCGCGGCGAACCTGGGGATGAATGTGGTCAAGAGCGGCCGGACGACCGGGCTGACGTGCTCGAACATCAGCGCTGTGGCACTCACCGTGAAGGTGGACTACTACAAGGACTGCGCGGAGACGCAGCCCTGGACGACGAAGACCTTCATCGATCAGATCGGAATTGGCGGAGCGCATTTTACCGACAGCGGCGACTCCGGCGCGCTGGTGCTGGATGCGAACAACGCCCAGGCGGTCGGGCTCTACTTCGCCGGCGGCACCGATGGAGACGGCAACGGGCTTAGCGTCGTCAACCCCATCGGCGATGTGCTCGGCGAGCTGAGCACGGAAACCGGAAGCAAACTCAGCCTTGTGGGGACGAACACGCCGCACGCGGTGTCGTGCCTCCGCTACGATTCCGCGGTGCCGGTCGAGCCGCCGTATGTCGGACCGGCGGCGCTGGCGCGCGCGCAGTTCGTAGCGGAGAGCGCGTCGGAAACGCTGCGTGGCAACGGCATTCTCGGAACCGCTGCCGGCCACAGCCTCGATGCGCCGGGCGATCCGGCGGTGATCGTGTATGTCGATCACGCGAGCGCGGACGTGCCGAAAATGATCAACGGCCTGCGAACCCAGGTGATCGTGACGGATGCGGGCTCGGTGTCGCGCGGAACCGCGCCCACCATGCCGGTGCTGGAAGCGGGTCTTCACCTGTCAGCGCCGAAGCTGGCGGGAGCAACCGTCGTCGAGAAGAGCGTAGCGCCCGCACTCATGAACGATCCCGCCATCTTCGGCGTCGGCGTCACCGAGAGCCGCGACAATCCCTCCGAGCCGGCCCTGCTGGTACTGGTCGACATGGGCCGCACGCCGCGCTCCATGCCGGAGACGATCGGCGGCCTGCGCGTGGTGTACATGCGCATGCACCGCTTCCATACCACACTGTCCAAGTGGACCACCGGCCGCCCAGCGTCGGAGTGTGAAGTGCAGGGGTTCAAGAGAACTGCCAGCCGCGAGCGGTGATCGCGTTTCCGGCTCACCACACAAGCAAAGAGAGGCTCAACCCTCCAAAGCCACCACCGCCTCCGGCGACGCCTTCTCCGTCCGAAATTCTCCTTCCCACTGCGCCACCACCGCCGACGCGAGGCAGTTGCCGACCACGTTGATCACCGTCCGCCCCATGTCCATGATGGCGTCCACCCCCAGGATCACCAGAATCGGCTCGGTCGGCAGCGAGAAGATCGACGCCGTCGCCATCAACACCACCAGCACCGACCGCGCCACGCCGGCCACGCCCTTGCTCGTGAGCATCAGCACCCCGAGCATCGTGAGCTGGCGCCCGAGGCTCATGTGGATACCCGCAGCCTGCGCCGTGAAGATCGCCGCAATCGAGAGATACAGCGCCGACCCCGCCATGTTGAACGTGTACCCGGTCGGAATGACGAACGCGACGATCTTGCGCGGCACGCCATACGCCTCCATCGCTTCGATCGAGCGCGGCAACGCAGCCTCACTGGTGCTGGTCGCAAACGCAATCGTCGCCGGCTCGGCGACGGCCCTCAGAAATTCGCGCATCGGCAGGCGCGCGAGAATCGCCACGGGAAGCATCGCCAGCAGCGCGAAGAGGATGATCGAAATGTAGAGAGTGAGCGCCAGTTTGCCGAGGTTGAGCATCACGCCCAGCCCGGACTGCGCGACCGTGTAGGCGAGCGCGGCAGCCACGCCCACCGGCGCGTAGAGCATCACGAAGTTGGTGAAAGCGAACATCACTTCGGTGAGTGATTCGCACAGGCGCAGCATTGGCGCTCGCTTCGCTTCGGGCACCTTGCACAGCGCGAGGCCGAAGAAGATCGCGAAGACCGCGACCTGGAGGATCTGGTTGTCGGCAACCGCGCTGGCGATGTTCTCCGGAAACACGTGCATCAGGAATTGCTGCCAGGAAATGGTCGTCTGCGCCGGAAGCGAGCCCGCCGCAACCGCAGTGTGCGCCGACATGTTGAGGCCGACGCCGGCTTTCGAGATATCAATGGCGACGAGCCCGATGAGCAGCGCGATGGTGGTGAGGACCTCAAAGTAGACCAGGGATTTCAGCCCGAGCCGTCCGACGGTTTTTGCTTCCGCATGTCCGGCGATGCCCGTGACCAGAGTCCCAAAGATGAGCGGCGCGACGATGACGCGGATCAGCCGCAGGAAAATGTCGCCGAAAACCCGCATCGAAATGGCCGCATGCGGGGCATCGACCCCCAGCTCGATGCCCGCCAGCATCGCCGCGAAGATCCATCCGGTGAGCGACCGCCTGCGCGCAGCGGCAAAGGCGAGCAGCAGGAGTGCAGCGATGCGCAGGGCGATCGAGATCAGGTGTGTTGCCGGAGCCTCGTGCTGCAGAAACGCCGCGGCAGCATAGACAACGATCCCGGCAGTCGCAAGGAGCGTCACATTCGGCTTCGGTGCGCCGGGTTTCATGTGAGAGAGCAAGGATATCAAGCGAGGGTACAGGGCACAGGGTACAGGGGACAGACAGGCGGTCGGAGGCGGCGGTCAGTGAGCGCACGCTGCACTCGTTACTCCAGAGACTGCGCTGGTCTAGACTTTTTGTATGCGTTCTCCGATTTGGGCGGCAAGTGTCCTGATGTGCGTGGCGGTTTCCAGCGGAATGGCGAGGGGGCAATTGCTACAGCCGGCCGCGCCCCAGCCGGGCGCGAATCCCAGCGGAACCGTCCTCACCAATCCGGGCCTCACGCCTCAGGATCAGTTCCTCTATGACCTCGAGGCGAAGTTTGCCGCCGATACCGCGAAGGGCGGAGGGAAGGCGTTCGGAACGTGGTTTGCCCCCGACGCGGTGACGCTGGAGAACGGCGGAGCGCCTGTTGTCGGTCACGACGCCATCGCAGCGCACGCCACCTGGACAGCGGAGGTTTATCAGCTGAGCTGGACGCCCGAGGGCGCGCGCATGAGTCCCGAAGGCGACATGGGTTTTACGTGGGGCCACTACGAGGGCGACTCGAAGGACACCCAGGGGAATCCAGTGAAGAAAACGGGACGGTACATAACCGTCTGGAAGAGGCAACCCGACGGTAACTGGAAGGTGGAACTGGATGCAAGCAACGATGGGCCGCCGGAGGATTGCTGCCGCCTCAAATGACCCAATTTGGGGCTGGAGAGGCGGTTTATGTTACCGTAGTGCCGTAGCAGGCCGGGCATTTCGTTACTACCGGAAAGTGACGTAAGCGATACATACTACAAGACTTGGCATCACCCGAACGGGGAAGAGCCGAGGCCCGTTGAGTTTGCAACAATGCTCGTGATCCCCCACACGCAGTGCTTTGGCGTGGAAGTGTCACGCCGTGCATCCATGTGCCTGGGGACCTCGGACCCGCGAGGGTCTGTGGAGAGGGATGAGTTATCTGGCCACGAGCGCTCAGTGGAGTGAAGCTGACCGGCTGAAGTCGCTGCACGAGTACGAAATTCTCGATACGCCGGCCGACCCGGCCTTCGACGAAATCGTTCGCGTGGCAGCACAGGTCACCGGCGCGCCTTACGCGTATCTTGGCTTTCTCGACGCAAATCGCCTGTGGTTCAAATCGCGCTTCGGTTTTCAGGGAACCGAGATTCCGCGCCTTGCGACCGCCGACCAGTACACCATCCTCGAGCCGGAGCCGCTGCTGGTCGCCGACGCGGCGATGGAGCCGCGCTTTCCCGTTCGCGGCATCCCGCTCACCCGCACCGTGCACTGCCGCTCGTATTTGGCGGCGCCGCTGGTCGGGCCGGAAGGCGGCATCGGCACCCTGGCCGTGCTCTCGCCCAAGCCGAATCAGTTCACCGAGCAACATGCGTCGATCCTGAGCGTGCTGGCCCGCCAGATCATGATGCGGCTGGATTATTCGATTCATTCCCGCGGGCAGGATCACTCCCTGCGGGCCCGCCAGCGCATCGAGCGTGCGCTGATGGTAGAGCGCAACTTTGTCTCCGCAGTGCTCGACACGATGAGCGCGCTGGTCCTGGTCGTGGATACGGCGGGACGCATCGTGCGCTTCAATCGCGCCTGCGAGGAGATTTCCGGCTACACGTTCGCCGAACTGGCCGGCCGCTCGTTCCCCCAGGAACTGTTTCTCAACGAAGAGCGAGCCAAGGCTTTCCAGTTGCTCGAGCAGTCGCGCAGCGATATGCGCCGCGATCCGACGGAGCTGCACTGGCTCACGCGCGAGGGGCGCCGCCGCCTGATTGCATGGACCACAACGAACCTGACCGACGGCTCCGGCGAAATCAACTTCATCATCATGACGGGCGTGGACGTGACCGATCAGCGCGAGGCCACCGCGGCGCTCTACGCCAGCGAAGCGCGCTACCGGCAGCTGGTGGAAAGCTCGCTGGGCATGGTATTCACCCACGATCTGGAGGGAAGGATTCTCTCCATCAATGCCAGCGCGGCGGAGAACCTCGGCTATCGCGTGGATGAGATGGTGGGCAGGCGCCTGACAGATTTTGTGCCCGAGGAGCAGAAGCCCGCTTTCGAAAATTATCTGCGCCGCATCGGCCTCTCCGGCGAAGAGCAGGGCACCATCAGCCTCCGCCATCGCAATGGCGAGGTGCGCATCATCGCATGGCGCAACCGCCTGCTCGACCTGCCGGAGGTGATGCCCTTCGTGTTGGGCCACGGCATCGACGTCACCGAGAAAACCGATGCCGAGAACAAGCTGCACGCCGTCATGCGGCAGCGCGAATCGATCCTCGAGTCGGTCGGCGACGGCATCTACGGCGTCGATATGCAGGGCAAGATCATCTTCGTCAACGAAGTCGGCGCGCGCATGCTCGGCTACACCCAGGACGAGATGGAAGACAAGGACCTGATGCGGTTGCTCGGCCACGCGCGAGCCGACGGCTCGGTGTATCGCATCGAGGACAGCCCCATCTATGCAGCGCGCCGCTCCAGCGCACCGATTCGCGCTCGCGATGAAGTCTTCCGCCACAAGGACGGCCATCCGATCCCCGTGGAATATGTTGCCTGCCCCATGTTGTCCAACGGTCAGGTGACCGGCGTCGTCGTGGCCTTCCAGGATGTGACCGAGCGGCGGCGGCTGGACCGCATGAAGGACGAGTTCATTTCCACGGTGAGCCACGAACTGCGCACGCCCCTCACCGCGCTGCGTGCGGCGCTGGGGCTGATCGCCGGCGGCGCGCTGGAGAAGCGGCCCGAGAAGCGCGCGCAGATGATGGACGTAGCCATCGGGAACTGCGACCGGCTGGTCCGCCTCGTCAACGATATTCTCGACTTCGAGCGCATGGGCGCGGGACGGCTCCCGATGCGCTTTCAGGAGGTCGAGGCGAAGGATCTGCTGCGCCGTGCGACCGATCTCCAACACCCCAGCGCGCAGAAGGCCGGCATCGGCTTCATCGTCGATGCACCGCCGCTGGCCCTGTGGGTCGATGAGGACCGCATCCTGCAGACGCTCGGCAATCTCATCAGCAACGCGATCAAATTTTCGCCGGCCGGCACGGAAATCGTTCTGCGTGCACGCGTGCAGAGCGCGACAGAGGCCATCATTTCGGTGGAAGACAAAGGCCGCGGCATTCCCCCCGAGAAGCTGGACATCATCTTCGAGCGCTTCCAGCAGGTGGACGCGTCGGACTCGCGCGACATGGGCGGCACAGGGCTCGGCTTGGCCATCTGCCGTAACATCGTGCGCCAGCACGGCGGCCGCATCTGGGCCGAGAGCGTGGTTGGCAAGGGAAGCACCTTTTACTTCACGGTGCCGCGGACGGCTCCGCGCCAGGAAGTCTCCGAGGCTACGGCTCCGTCTCCGCTGGCTGGGGCGCGGCTGCTGTAACGCGCTGCGGAGGGATCGGACGCACGCCGGGCGCAGCCTGCGGCGTCATCTGATGCATGGTCACGATCAGAGCCACGGCCGGTGCCGCTCCCCCGCATCGATACGAGTGCGGGGTGGCTGCGTCGAAGTAGACACTGTCCCCGGCTTCCAGCGCGTGTGTGCGGTCCCCGTGATGAATTTCAAGTTCCCCTTGAAGAAGATAGAGAAATTCATAGCCCGGATGGACGTGAGGCCGAATCTCGATCCCCTTGCGCACCGGTACGAATTCGGCAAAATACGGGTCGAGTTGCCGGTCGGGCACCATGTAGGCGAGGCTCTCGAAGTAATACGTGGGATCGTCGACCCCCGACTGTGGCAACCGTACGCGCTCCGACCTCCGGTGAACCCGGAACAGCGGGTGAGGCTCCGGCTCGAAGAAGTAGGAGAGGTCTCGTCCAAAGACCATCGCAACGCGCGCAAGGTTGCGCAGGGTTGGAACCACGCGGCCGGTTTCGAGTTGCGAAAGAAAGCTCGCCGAGAGCCCGGTGTGGCGGCCCAGTTCTACCAGACCCATGGAGCGTTTGAGGCGCAGCCGGCGGATTCGTTCGCCGATTCGTTTTTCTTCAATGAACGCTTCTGCGGAAAGAACCGCGGGGGGCGCATTTTCTGACAGATCCGATGGTTTGGTCTTGCTTGCCATGGGTTTACGGGTCGCTGATATTGGGTTTTATGTGATGAATGAAACTACCATTGTGTTTCCTGAATCACAAGAAGTTTTGATGTTGTGAATAGTTGCAGGGACTGTGGAAATCGTAACCACGACATCTATGCAGAGCGAACATCCGGAACAGGCTGGTGCGCTGTTCATTTTGCTATCGTCAAGGTCTAATTAAGGTTAGAGCTTCTTCTTCCTGCGGAAAGTGGGCGATGGGTCAGACTGGGCGGATTCTTGTGAGCGGAGCGTCGGGTCTGATCGGCTCAGCTCTCGCAAGCGCTGCGCACGAGAAGGGAATTGAGGTGCACACGCTGGTGCGCCGCCATCGCGAGGTCCGCGGTGGCGCCATCTACTGGAATCCAGGCGAAACGAAACGCGGCGTGCATCCGGCGGCGCTGGAGGGCTTTGACGCTGTAGTCCACCTCAACGGAGCGAACGTCGCACGGCGCTGGAGCCCGAAATATCGCGAGACGATTGTCTCGAGCCGCGTGCGGAGCACGGAAGTGTTGTGTGAGGTGCTCCGAAAGGTGCGACGGCCGCCGCCCGTGTTGCTGTGCGCTTCGGCCGTCGGCATCTACGGCGATCGGGGCGATGAGGTCCTCACCGAAGAAAGTCCGGCAGGCTCGGGCTTCCTCGCCGAGACATGCCAGGCCTGGGAGGCCGCCGCAAAACCGGCCCGCGATCTGGGCATCCGTGTGGTGCATTTGCGCCTCGGGGTCGTGCTTAGCGGGAAAGGCGGAGCGCTGGGCAAGATGCTGCCGGCGTTCCACCTCGCCATGGGCGGCAAACTCGGCAGTGGGCAACAGTGGATGAGCTGGATCAGCGAGCGCGATGTGGTGCGGGCCATAGGGTTCCTGATGGACCGCGAGGACCTCTCAGGCCCCTTCAATCTCACGGCGCCGCAGGCGGTCACCAATGCAGAATTCACCCAGGCCCTGGCGCGTGCGGTGCATCGCCCGGCGTTATTGCCCATTCCCGCAGTCGTTCTGCGGTTGGCGTTTGGCGAAATGGCCCAGGAGACCATGCTGGCCTCGCAGCGTGTGCTCCCGAAGCGACTCGAGGAGGCAGGCTTCCAGTTCGAGGATGCGGACATCGGCGCAGCGCTCCGTGCGCTGCTCTAAAAATGCTTTAGGCTGAAAGTTGCGATGAGGACGGCTCCCGGCAATCCACGGCGGCGGAAAGCGGCCGGCGGGGAATGGTGGCGGATGGGTCTTGTGGCGGCGTCGGGATCGCTGCTGCTCGCCGGGTGCGCTGTCACCGCGAATCCGCAGCCGCCCACGCTGTGGCTGCCGGCTCCCGTCAAGGACCTCACCGCGACGCGCGTGAGCGACCAGGTCCATCTCCATTGGACGATGCCGAAGAACACCACGGATCATGTGCCGCTGAAAGGCGATCAGAGCGGGCACGTTTGCTGGGAGACTTCTGCTGTATTCGATACGAAGGCGTGCCATGCCTCCGGCGATGGAAGCTTTGCTCCGGGTAAGCCCGCCGACTTCATGGCGAAGCTTCCGGCGGAGCTGACGACGGGAACGCCGCGCGCGGTGGCGTTCTACGTCGAGTTGCAGAATCATGCGGGCAAGACCGCCGGGCCGTCGAATGCGGCCTGGGTAGCCAGTGGGGAGGCGCCGGCAGCTGCGACCGGCCTGCAAGTGAAGGCGCGCGCCGATGGGGTGATGCTGCAGTGGCAGGCAGCCACGCCGGAGCCGGGGTTGACGATGCGGATGCATCGCACGCTTGTGAAAAACCCAGGCGCGCCGAAGCCGGATGAATCCAGAGGCGTGCCTCCGCCGGAAGAGCAGACGCTCGAGGTGGATCTGAGCCATGCGGACCCCGGCGGCGCCGTCGATCGCGATGCCCCGCTCGACCATGAGTGGAAGTACTGGGTTGAACGCGTCGTCCGGGTCCAGCAAGAGGGTCACGCGCTGGAGATCGCCGGCGCGCCCTCGAATATGGTGAGCCTCTTTGCGAAGGATGTGTTTCCGCCGACTGTGCCCGCGGGGCTGACCGTCGTCGAGGACGCGCAGGCCAAAGCGTTGGACCTGTCGTGGACGCCCGATTCCGACACGGACATCGCCGGATATGTGGTGTATCGCAGAGACGTCACGGCCGGCGGGGCGATGGAGCGGCTCACACCGAAAACGTTGGTCCCTCCCACCTGGAGCGACCCAACCGTGATCGCCGGACACAGGTACGCGTATGCCGTCAGCGCCGTGGATCAGGATGGCAACGAGAGTGCGAAGTCAGCGGAAGTGGAGGAGGAAATGCCGCAGTGAAATATTGCCGTTTTCAAACCGAAGCCGGTCCCCAGTACGGCGAAGTTGTCGATCGCGCAGGCACCCTCTGGATCGAGCGTCTGCTGCCGCCCTTCGAAGAAGATCCCTGGACCCATCTCGCGACCAGCGTCTTCGAGATGGTGCCCTTCCAGTCCGCAAAGCTCCTCGCCCCGGTGGTTCCGCGCAAGATCGTCTGCATCGGCCGCAATTATCGCGAGCACGCGGCGGAACTGGGCAACGAAGTCCCGAAGGAGCCGCTCGTGTTCCTGAAGGCGCCGTCGTCGGTCATTGCACCGGGCGAGCCGATCCGCATTCCGCCGCAGTCGCAGCGCGTCGATTTCGAAGGCGAGCTTGCCGTCGTCATCGGCAAGCGCGCGACGAAGATCGGCCCCGACGAAGATGTGCGGCCGTACATCCGCGGCTACACCATCGTGAACGACGTCACGGCGCGCGATCTGCAGAAGCCCGACGGTCAGTGGTGGCGCGCCAAGGGCTTCGACACGTTTTGCCCGATGGGGCCGCTGGTCACCGACGAAGTCGATCCCATCGCCGGCCTCACGCTCGAAACGCGGCTGAACGGCGAGGTGAAGCAGCATGGAACGACATCGGACTTCATCTTCGATATCCCCACCCTGCTGCGCCATATCACGGCGGCCATGACCCTGCTCCCCGGCGACCTGATCCCAACAGGAACACCGTCAGGCGTAGCGCCGATGCAACCTGGCGATCGGGTCGAGGTGAGCGTGGAGGGCATTGGGGTGCTCAGCAATCCGGTGGATAGGGCGTAGCGAAGGAAAAGTCCCGCGAAAAACGAGCAGAAATGCAACATGAGCCACGGATGGGGTTCAGGCATCTAAATCAATGAGAGACGTTCACGAGATTTTCTTCGAGCGGCCGTCCGCGATTTCCGCCTTACGGGCGAAATGCCGGATAATCGAAACAGAAGGCAGGAGGAATAATGGCGAAGACATTGTTAGCGCAGCTTCGTGCAATGACGACTGTGGTCGCCGATACCGGCGACATTGAAGCGATCGAAAAAGCGAAGCCGCAGGATGCGACGACCAACCCATCGCTGTTGACCACGGCGGCGCAGATGCCGGCCTACGGCAAGATTGTTGACGACGTGCTGCTGGATGCGAAGAAGCAGCTCGGCGACGACGCCGCAGACGACAAGGTGACGAAGCTGGCCTTCGAAAACCTCGCCGTCGCTTTTGGCAAAAAGATCCTCCAGATCATCCCCGGCCGTGTCTCGACCGAAGTCGACGCACGCCTCTCTTACGACACCGAGAAGACGATGGAGCAGGCGCGCTCCATCATCAAAAAGTATGAGAGCGCCGGCGTCTCCAGGGAGCGCATCCTCATCAAGATCGCCTCCACCTGGGCCGGAATCAAAGCCGCCGAAAAGCTGGAGAAGGAAGGGATCCACTGCAACCTCACGTTGCTTTTCGGGATCCACCAGGCGGTGGCCTGCGCCGAAGCCGGCGTAACGCTTGTCTCGCCCTTCGTCGGCCGCATTCTCGACTGGTACAAGAAGGACACCGGCAAGGACTATCAGGGCGCCGACGATCCTGGCGTGCAGTCGGTGACGAAGATCTACAACTACTTCAAGAAGTACGGCTACAAGACCCAGGTGATGGGCGCCAGTTTCCGCAACACCGGCGAGATCATCGAGCTGGCCGGCTGCGATCTGCTCACAATCTCGCCGCACCTGCTCGAAGAGCTGGATAAGACCGAGGGCACGCTGGAGCGCAAACTCGATCCGGAGAAGGCAAAGTCGATGCAGATCGAAAAGATGAACATCGACGAAGCCACCTTCGAGAAGATGCACGCCGCCGATCGCATGGCGCACGATAAGCTGAGCGAGGGCATCGAGGGCTTCAGCAAAGCCCTGGTCCAGCTGGAGCAGTTGTTGGCGAAGCGGCTGAGCGAACTGGAGGCGCAGTCCCCGAAGCCCGTCGGCGCTCGATAGAATTCGGCGTTCGGTTTTCCGCGTTCGTTCGGGAAGCCGCGTCCTGTGCGGCGATCGGACATCTCAACACCGACAGGCAGCCTTGTGGCTGCCTGTTTTGTCTTTCGTGCATCCAACGCGATACCCGACCGGCCGAAAGACAGGCTTGACCCGAGGCCATCCGCTTGGCATGATCGGGATTCAAGGCGTTCCTCCCCGCGGGTCCGATTTTGAATCGATCATCCTTGTACAAGTGCGGATATGCGGTTGTGGTGGGCGGCCTCGCATCGTTGGGGATCGCTCCGGTGCAGGCGCAGGCAGTCTCCCCATCGCACGCGCCGGTTTCGGTCGCCGAACTCCCGAATGCTCCCGTTCCGGCGGCTTCCGCGGCCGACGCGCTTACGCCCACCCCGTTGCTGCCGGATGCGCCCATGCCGAACTTTCCCGGCGCCCCCGCACCAGCAACGTCCGCCGGCGGCGATTCAACCAGCGTGGTCGCAGTCATTCCTTTGCAGGACCGCACCCCCTCCGAGGATTGCTCCATCGACACAACCCACTCGCCGCGATGCCGCATGCACTGGCACCAGCTCATCATCGAGGGCACGCTGTTCAACGCTTTCCAGGACGCGGGCAATCTCTACACCGGCTACTGGTATCGCTGGGAGACAACGCACGGCGACTGGTGGGACCGCTACATCAATTCCGCCGCCGGCTGGACATGGAACCGTTGGACCGACTACAACCCGGTCCTCGATGATTATGTCGGGCACCCCATGATGGGCGCCATCACGAACGATCTCTGGATCCAGAACGACCCCAGCAGCATGAGGGTCACGCAGTCGAACGCCTGGCCGTACTGGCGTCGGCTGCTGCGTGCGGGCACATTCTCCACTGCGTACAGTTTTTGGTGGAAGCTCGGACCCACGGGCGAGGCAGCGATTGGTCATAACGGCGATCATCTGGTTCCCGATTCAAGTGGCAAGCACCTTAGCAACGAAACCGGCTGGGTCGAGCTGGTCACCACACCGGTTGGCGGCGTGCTCTGGACGATGGCCGAGGACGCGATGGATAAGCACGTCGTCGCGCCCGCAGAAGGCGCGGGAAGGAATCCATTCGGGATGTTGGCGCTCAGTATCCTTGAGCCGGCGCACGCCACAGCAAACATCTTTCGCTGGCGGCCACCCTGGTATCGCGACGATCGCGTGGCAAAGGCAAAGTCCTTCTGGAGCGATCCCCCGGGCGAGAACGAAGTCCGTTTCGAGAGGACCGAAGCCGGAACCAGCGATACCGCGGGCGAAGAGACAGGGGAATCCAGCTCGACCGTTTCATCGGTCATTCCGGGAGCATCGCCGGCCATCGTGCGCAACCCGACAGCGAACTACGCGCCGGTGTATCCCTGGCCCGGTGGCGTGCACGAATTCGGCGCGTGGTGGGGGCTCTCGATCATCAGCGGGCACATCTGGGGATTCGCGGGCGACATTAAGTACATGCCCATCGAAGTGCGCTACACATATCTGTTCACCGCGCACCAGCACTGGACTATGCGCTACGCTCCCGAGCTGACCGCGCTGGCCATGCTCAGCCAGCCGGTACCCGGCGCCAAACCGACCACGGCCGAGCCGGCGGCACAGCATCTGCGCCAGCGTGTCTACGGCAGCGGGGTGAGCCCCGTCGGGTTCGAGTCGGATTTCTTCCCTGCGAAGCGCGTGCAGCCCTTCTTCAGCACCAATGGCGGCGCCCTCTACTTCGCCGACCGCGTGCTGTCGCCGCAGGGGTCGCAATGGATGTACAGCATCGATTTCGGAACCGGTATCCACGTCTTCCGCAAAGCGCGCCAGGACTGGACCATCGGTTATCGCTATCAACACCTCTCCAACGCAAACATCAGCCAGCACAACCCCGGTACCGATGCGAACACTTTCTACATCGCCGTCTCGCGCTTCCGGACGAAGGGGTATCGGTAGAGCGCGGTCATCGGATCGCGCCGGTGGACGCCAGGATATGATGGTGGCCATCTTCCAGTTACAGAGGCTCATCATGTCGATCACTCAGCGGCTGCTGCTGTGCGCCGCAGTCGTGTTCACCACGCCGCTTCTCCTTCAGGCTGACTCCATTTCCAAAATTGAAGACGGCATGCGCAGTCTGCGTTCTCTGTCGGAGGCGCAGAGGCCCGGAGCGACAGTTCAGCTTGCGCAGGAGATTCGCGCCCTGCCGCCGGGAATGCAGAAGCTGAAGCTGGCCGACGGGCTGGCGCACCTGGTGACCGAAGGTGACCAGGGACAAGACACCATTCAGGCCGTGGCGGACACCTTGCGCCAGTCGCTCAGTGAGACTCCGGTTCCCTCGAAAAAGGGCGAGACGCCGATGCCGTACATGGATCTGGCGAACCTCGTCCGCTATGAGGGGGCGAAAGGGGAACTGAGCGATCGGCTGTACGCAAAGGCGCAGCAGACTCTGGCCGACAATGAAGCGCAAATCGCGAAGGCGGACTTTACCCTGAAGGATCTGAAAGGGAAGAAATGGACCCTCTCTGAGTTGCGCGGAAAAATCGTTATGGTGAACTTCTGGGCGACTTGGTGCGGGCCCTGCAGGCTCGAGATGCCCTATCTCGACGCCCTCTATACGCGTTTTCAGCCGCAGGGTCTGGTGGTCCTCTCGATCAGTAGTGAAGATGCATTCAAGGTTTCGCAGTTCACCTCGTCGTGGAACTATCACCCGCCGCTTCTCATCGATCAGGGCGGGAAGGTGTCGCAGCAATTCCACATTGAGGGCATCCCGAGGACGTTCGTCTTCGATCGGGACGGAAAGCTGATCGCCGAGGCCATGGATCAGCGAACCTGGCGCCAGTTTCTCGTGATGCTGACGAAAACCGATCTGCATCCATGACAAATCGGATAACCGAGGAGTAGCCAGCCCGATTCAGTGCGCCCTCAGCTCAACTTGTGGGTGGCCAGCGTGACCGTGACGATGTCGTTCGGAGTCTTTGTCGCTGTTCCATCCGATTGCGGATGGAACTCCACGCGCAGCGTCGCCGCGTTGACGATCACCCGCATATACCCGTAATCGGTGCCGTCGTAGCTCTCGAGCGTCAGCGTGCTGTCGATTGGATACGGCGTTCTCAGCGTGCCGCGGAGAGGTTCGAGCGGTGAGTGGCCACCGCACCCGGCAACCAGAAACGGAATCTGCAAACCGTTCACCGTGCGCGTGTAGCGCTGATAGTTGTGGGCATGCCCGGCAAAGACGGCATGCGGCCAAACTCCCGCGGCCGTGCAGGCGGAATCAATGTCGGCAAGCATAGCGGGGCTGCCGCCGTGCGTCGTGCCTCCCGTGAAGGGCGGATGATGCACGGCGATGATTACGGCTCCGGCAAACTTGTCGCTCTTCACGCGCTGGAGAGCGGCCGTCAGGAACGCCACCTGGCGCTGATCGAGCTTCGGGTATTGTCCCTTCTGATCGGAAATCACACCTGGGTCCTCGAGCACGTTGGAGTAGAGTCCCAGGATGCGCACAAACGGCGCCTCGAAGGTGAAGTAGACCCCCGGCTGGATCATCGTGGTGCGCGACAATCCGCCCGCGTCCGGCGATGGCGAAAACGAAGACCGTACAGAAGTTACGCAGAAACGCCTGCAGCGAGGTTTCCGGATCGCCCGCCCAAACGACGCCATCGTGGTTGCCGGGGATGGCGAGGATCGGCGCAGGATAGTCGCGGTAGGGATCGAAGAACTGATCGTAGTAGTAATTCGCTTCGCCGAAGTAGTAGACCAGGTCGCCGAGGTGGAAGAGGAACGAAGGCACATCGGCGGGGTTCGCCTCGCTAAAGTCGGACACCATCTTGTCGGCGACCAGATTCTGTGTCGCCGGGCCTTTGACGCTACCGGTATCGCCGACGCAGTGAAAGACAATCTGGCCGGCGGCGGTGATGGTCTGGGTTTTCCCCGCGCCCTGGCTGCCGTAAGCCCGCGCGAGGGTGAGCACAGGCTCGACGGCGTTGCCCGTCGGCTGGGGAACCGGCTCAACCGCGGCGACCTCCTTGTCGCTCTGGTCGGTCACCGGATCTCGAAAGCTGGTGGGGTCGGGCGTGGGCTGCGGCTGAGCGAAAACTGGATCGCCTGTGGCAGAAGGCGCAGCCTGCTTTGGCTTGTGTGTCGTCTTCTGTGGATGCCGTGTTGTTTTTTTCGCAGGGGAGTGCGTTTAGGCATGGGATCTCCTCGGAAAAGCATAGGCGATCAATGGCCCGAGGAGTGTAAACCGCAGATGACTCCGGCTTCGCGATGAGCGAGGGAGATCCGTCCTCTGGGGGCGGCTGAACAGTCGATTTCTCTTGACGAATATCTATATTCATCGATATAGATATTGGCCATGACCGAACAGGCCAAGGTGCAATCCTTTCTCCCCCTCAAGTCGCAGTGGTTTCATATCCTCCTCTCCCTCGCCGGCGAAGAGCAGCACGGCTACGGCATCATGCAGGAGGTCCTTGAGCGCACCACCGGCAAAGTCCGCCTCTGGCCCGCCACGCTTTACGGATCGCTCAAGCGCCTCATCGAAGCCGACCTCATCGAGGAATCCCGCTCTCGCCCCGCGCCCGAGTTCGATGACGCCCGCCGCCGCTATTACCGGCTCACCCCGCTCGGCCGCCGCGTCCTCGACGCAGAATGCGAGCGCCTCCAGGATCTCGTCCACGCCATTCAGTCCAAACGCGCCGTCGCCCACCAAAGAGGATGACCCCATGAGCTTCTGGCATGCCGCCTACCGCCGTCTCGCCCTGGCTTTCCCGCACGAGTTCAAGCTCGCCTACGGCGACGAAATGCTCCAGGCCGGCGACGAGGCCATCGAATACCTCGCTCGCCGCCACGGCATGGCCGGCCTCTTTCGCCTGCTCCTCGACCTCCTCCTCCGACTCCCCATCGAGTACCTGAACGAGATTCGCTTCGACTTGCCTTACGCCGTGCGCACCCTGCTCAAGTCTCCAGGCTACGCGCTGGTCGGCATTCTCTCCATGGGCCTCGGCATCGGCCTCACCACCAATCTCTACACCGCCGCCTGGAGCTTGCTTACCCGAACCCTCTCCGGCGTCACCGATCCCAACGGCCTCGTCACTGCGGAAGCCTCCGCCTCCTTCCCCTGGATCGAGCGCTACCGCGAGCAGAAAGACCTTTTCACCGGAGTCGCCGCCGTCCAGAATGACGTGCAGTTCAGCGTCGCGCTCGCCGGGGCCGCCGCGAAGCCGGAGCGCATCTACGGCCAGCTCGTCTCGCCCGATTACTTCTCTGTCCTCGGCATGGCCCCGCAGCGCGGACGCCTCCTGAGCGCCGATATCGACAAAAGCGGCTCGGCCCCGGCGGTGGTCATCAGCGATCGCTACTGGCACAGCCGCTACAACGCCGACCCCGATGTCATCGGCCAGATCATCCATCCCAACGGCCAGACCGCCACCATCGTGGGTGTGACGCCGGCCAAATTCGACGGCGCGCTCAACCCCAGCCCCGCTGAGATCTTCGTCCCCACTACCGTTCCGGCTACGCTTGCGCCCGAGCTCGCCAACGACGTCCTGCACAACCCCACCGCCAGAGATTTCCAGTTCCTCATGCGCCTCGCTCCAGGCGTCTCCATCGACGCCGCCGAGTCCGCCCTCGACGGCATCACCCGCCGCCTCGATAAAGACGATCCCTTCGCCCCATCCCAGGCCGACAAAGCCAAACGCGTCATCCTCCTCGGCGCAGGCACGCGTGTGCAGATTCCCCGCGACATCCGCCCCAGAATCCTCGCCTTCTACGCCGCTATGATGGCCATCGTCGTCGCCATCGCCTGCCTCAATCTCGCCACCATGGCGCTGGCCCGCGGAGCTGGCCGCCGCAGAGAACTCGCCATCCGCCTCGGCGTCGGCGCCAGCCGCTTCCGCCTCATCCGCCAGATGGTCACCGAAGGCCTGCTGCTCTCCCTGCTCGGCGGTACCGCCGGGTTCGCGCTCGCCTGGGCTCTGGAAGCTATCACCGACCACACGCGCCTGCCCGCGGGCTCGCCCCTCAATCCGGATCGCTCCATCGACTGGCACACCGCCCTCTTCGCTTTCGCGCTCGCCATCGTCTGCGGCATCGGATTCAGCATTCTGCCCGCGCTCCATGCCACCAAAACCGACGTTGCCACCGCCCTCAAGGAAGGCGCGGCGCTCCAGCTCTCCGGACACAAGCGCTTCGGGCTCCGCAACCTCGCCATGGGCGCGCAGGTGGCAGGCTCGCTCCTGCTCCTCCTCGTCACAGGGTTCGTCGTCCTCGGCCTGATGAAGAGCAACAGTGTCCAGACGTACTTCAACCCGAAGACCATGGCCTTCCTCTTCGTCGATCCGGTGCGCGACGGCTATACTCCCGCCCAGTCGCAGGCTTTCTTCGAACGCCTGCCCGACCACCTCCGCGGCACGCCCTCCATCTCCAGCTTTGCGCTCGCTGTGCAGCCGCCGTATCTACCCGGTGACGACGACGACTTCCAACTCACCGTCGACGATGCGCACGCCGCCCCTCCCGTGCAAAAAGGCACCCTCAAACACACCATCGGCGCAGGCTTCTTCGCCGTCCTCAACGAGCCCATCCTTGCCGGCCGTGAATTCGACGAGCGCGATCAGCGCCTCGACGGCGGCCCCGCCACCTCTTCCGGCGCCGCGCTCCCGCCCATGCCGCTGATGCTGAGTCAAAAAGCGGCCCGTGCCCTCTTTGGCAGCGGCAACGCCATCGGCAGGCACGTCCGCGGGGACCGCCGGACATGGGAAATTGTCGGCGTCGTCCCCGACATCAAAGACGCCAGCGGCATGACCCAGGCCATCGCCTATGTTCCCCTCACCCGCCATGACTTCGCCCAGCCTCCCAGCGGCGGCATCGTCATCGTCGCCCGCAGCCACTCCGCCGAGGACGCCATCGGTGGCGTGCGCAGCGTCGTCGCCTCCATCGATCCCAATATCACCCTCTTCAACGTGCAGTCCCTCAGCGAATATCTGGAACTGATCCGCGCTGCCCTCCGCTCTGCACTCCGCACCTTCGGCGGCATCGGCCTCTTTGGCCTCATCCTCTCCGCCATTGGACTGGCCGGCGTCACCGGCTACGCAGTCGCACAGCGCCGCAAGGAAATCGGCATTCGCATGGCCCTCGGCGCGCGCAAGTCCCAGGTGCTGTCGCTCGTCCTGCGCGAAGGCGTGACCCTGGTCGCCGTCGGAACCGTCATCGGATTCCTCGGCGCCGTCGCCCTCGCCAAAGCCATGACCGCCATCACCACGATGTTTTCCGACGCCTTCTCCCTCGGCACCGACGACCCGCGCCTGCTCATCGGCGCGCCCCTGCTTCTCGCGGCTCTAGCGCTTCTCGCCTGCTACATCCCCGCCCGCCGCGCCATGGCCATCGATCCGCTCAAAGCGCTGCGCCAGGACTAGCTCGCTCGCGATCGGGATGACGCGCGCCGTGGTGCGGCGTCCCGCCCACCTGCGGGCTGGCGGTGCGTTTCCTGTGGATGTCCTGTGGTTTCCTTCGACGGCGTGCATTTCGCCTCGCCGCGTCCCGCAAAAGCGAGACGTAACCTGGCGATGCAAACCACAGGAATCTCAGCCAGGTTCGCAATTGGGGATGCCGACTGCCAGAAAGTTTGCCCGGTGTACCACCTTTGGCGTTTGTCTGGCGCAACAAATGCCTCAAAATGCCGATTCATATACCACAACGAGCTTCTTCAGCCGGGTGGGAGCAGGAGAAGCAGGGCAAGTCCTTTCTCCAAACCGGCGCAGGATGAAGAAGTGCGGAGGGACGCATGATTTCCGAACGCCATCCATTGCGCCAGTTGTTCCACGAAGTGGTTGCAGGTTGCTATCACCGTCACACCGGAATCGACGACCCGGAGATGACCTCCTATGTCGGTGACCTCCTGACCGAGTTCACCGCGGCGGAGAACCTGTACCTGCGCGACGCCGAGGGGCACGCGCTGAAGGATCTGCACGCAATGATCGCGGCGTCGGACCCGGTGTTCGGGGACGCGCCGTCGTTCGACGTGGAGCGCAAAGTGCGCCGCCACATCGGCGACTACGCCCTCTTCGCCACCGGCATGTATCCGGAATCCACCCAGTTGTGGCGGCATACCGGCGACGCCAGCTTCGTCGAAATGGTCAGGACCGGCAAGGAGAGCTATTACATCGTCTCCGCAGTTCGACCTGTTCGAGTACCGCGACGAAGCGCCGCTGTTCGCCCGCCTCTCCAGCGAGTTCGAGCGCTGCATGCAGGGCCTCAAATACGTCCGCGAAGAGCTGGACAAGATGGGCGGTATGATTCAGTAGGGCAGAGTTTAGAGTTTAGCCATTAGAGTTCAGAAATTGGCGTTTATGATCAGCCGTCGTTTCAAAATCGCCGCGAGCCGTTTCGAAGAAAGCAACGGGTGACCAAAGAACCTAAGCTCCAAACTCTGGACTCTAAACTACCGACTACTGGTGCCTCCCCACCCGCTGGAACAACAGCACAAGCGGCACGGAGAACAACGTGAGATAACCGAGGACGGCGAAGTCGTCGGAGTAGGCCAGCAGGGATGCCTGCTGCTCCACCATCCGGTACAGCGCGCCCAGAGCCGCACGGTGCGCGTCCCACGCATCGAATCCCGATCCCGCCAGATGCGCCGCCAGACCCGAAACCGCGCTCGCCGCCACCTGCGCGTCGGCGGTTATGTGCCCGGCGAGAAAGTTCTGGTGCACCTGGGAGCGCCGCGCCAGCAGCGTCGTCACCGTCGCGATGCCCACCGATCCTCCGATGTTCCGCATCAGGTTGTAGATCCCCGAGGCGTTGCCGATCTCCTCGCGTCGCAGCCGGCCCATGGCCATGGTGGTGAGCGGCACAAAGACAAAGCCGCCGGCGAATCCGTTGATGATGTTCGGCCAGATCACCGACGTCATCGCGATCCCCAGATTCAGCCGGCTCAGCATCAGCGTCGACACGCCGAAGATCGCCAGTCCTGCCGCCAGCATCACGCGGCCGTCGATGCGCGCCGCCAGGCCGCCCGCCACCAGCATCGAGAGCATCGAACCGATGCCGCGAGGGCTCACCGCCAGTCCGCTGGCGAGCGCCGGATAGCCGATCAGCGTCTGCAGGAAGAGCGGCAGCAGCGCCGTCACGCCGTACAGGATGAATCCATAGACCGCCGTGATCAGCGTGCCGGTCAGGAAGTTTCGATTGCGCAGCACATGAAGCTGCACGATCGGGTCGCGGGAGCGCAACTCGCGAAACAGGAAGCTGACGAACGCAGCGATCGAGAGAAACGCCGCCCAGCGGATCCACACCGCACCGAACCAGTCCGACTCCTGCCCCTTGTCCAGCACCATCTGCAGCGAGCCCAGCCACAACGCCAGCAGCGCGAACCCGAGATAGTCGATCGCGCCCTGCAGCTTCCGCCGGATGTACGGCGGGTCCTCGATATACAAGCCGGCGAGAAACAGCGCGAGGATTCCAACCGGCAAATTGATGTAGAAGATCCATCGCCACGAGTAGCTGTCCGTGATCCATCCGCCCAGCGTCGGGCCGATCACCGGCGCCACCACGATCCCCACGCCGTACACCGCCATCGCCGTGCCGTGCTCGCGCGGCGGAAAGCTCTCCAGCAGAATCGCCTGCGCCAGCGGCAGCATGCCTCCGCCGCCGATCCCCTGCAGCACCCGCGCGACGATCAGCATGGGCATGTTGATGGCGAGCCCGCAGAGCAGGGAAGCGACCGTGAACAGAACGATCGACAGCATCAGCAGCCGCTTGCGCCCAATCCGTCCCGTGATCCAGCTTGTCGCCGGCAACATGATCGCGTTCGACACCAGATAGCTGGTCAGCACCCACGTCGCCTCGTCGGTCGAAGCGGAAAGATTGCCGGCGATGTGCGGCAGCGCCACCGCCGCGACCGACGAGTCGAGCACCACCATGAAGGTCGCCGTCATGACGGAGACGGCGATCATCCAGCGATTGGCTGCGGGAACCCAGGGAGCAGGTTGAACCTCTGCCACGGGTGCCACGGCCGGAGCCAGCGGATTTGCCGCAGAGCTGTTGGGTGCGGACGGCGAGGACATTCAGCGCGTCCTCGCGCAACGCGGATTGGGCCCGGAGGGGATCAAGGATCACTTTAATATGCGGCGGCGCGGCGGTGCCGAGAAAGTCAGAACATGACCGGCAGGAAGGAGGTACTTCCGGGAAAGCCTCAGCGGCGCGTCTGAGATCGGCGGCCTCCGAGCTGAAGGAATTCCCGCGATCGAAACTTCCGCGTCGCCGGTGATTTATCCAGAAACACTGGGCTGAAAAATCTCCCTGACTGTCCGAGTTGGCGCCGAGTGACGGCCGCGCACAAGTTGGGAGTTACTCGTGAGTAGATCTCAGGCGGCTACCGCGGAGTGGACGATCGCGCATTGAATCGGGACGCGGCACCAGGCGCATCTGGTTTCGAGGGTTGTAGCGGCGCTCTGGTCGAAGACCTGGGGGAAGGCCCTGAGGCACTCAGGACAGGTGATCGTGACGTACGTCTCTCCGGAGGCATTGTGCCCGTTGGTTGGAACCCAGATGGGCGCCAGGTGACGAAGGCGGCGAGTGACCAGCGATTGGTCTGAGCGGGTCATGTCTTCGACGACGCGGAGCAGGAAAGTGGGATGGGTTCCTTTTTGATAGAAGGCGTCGGCGGCAACTCCCTGGGGGAGATCAACGCCTGAACATGCGCTGCTCATGGCGATGACGCGAATGGAGGGAAAGCGGCGCCGGACGACGGAGAGGAATTCAAAGCCGGACATGCCGGGCATGTTGAGGTCGGAGAGGATGAGGTCGGGTATATCCTCGCGGATTGCGGCCAAAGCGGAGAAGCCGTCAGAGGCGATCTGTACTGTATAACCGGCTCCGGTGAGGATTTCGGACAGACATGTGCGAACCAGGGATTCGTCGTCCACTACGAGAAGTCTGGGTGAGATGTTGAGCATGGTGCACCTCTGGGGAGGCATATAACCCGTGTAGGACCCACAGTGTGGCATCGCGTCAATTTTCGTTACTGTTCAATATTGCACAGAACGCATGACACAAATGTGTCATTACCTTTTGGCGTAATTAACTGATGATCCAGCGATTGGGGAAGAACGGAGCAGAGTTGCAAGGGGTTCCGCAACTCCTAAATCCTTTCCATCTTCCGGATTCCGGATGTGTGGTTGACAAGACGGAAGTATCGCCCCCGAACCTTCTCTCTCGCCGCCCATCACCTTCGTACCGTCCGCCCTCATGATTGTTCTTGCCCCCAAATCTCAACCCGCCCTACTCTGAGAACAAGGAAAGCTCTGTCCACCGGACGAACTTCGGCGCACAGGGCTTTTGCTTTTGTGGGCTGAAAACGGAGAACGAAACACAAGCAACGATGTTAGCTAACTCGATAACACCCAGGGGGTCGACCCCTCCGGATGTTATTGATTTAACAGATGGGGCGAGGGGTCCAACCCCCGAAGCCGCGAAATCGCCTGGGCTCGGTACCAGGCTGCGAAGAAGATCGAGAGACGCCGCCCGGGAGCACTCGGACGTCAGCGAACCTTGGATACCAACTCGCCAATACATGGGGGGTAGGGAGGGGTAAGCCGCCAGCAGAATCACATACATCCCAGGGGGTCGACCCCCCTGATTCGCAAAACCTCAGAACGCCAGCAGCGCGACGCCGATGCAGACAAAGACGGCCGCGGTCCAGCGGCGGTGGTCGACGTGTTCGTGCAGGAACCACTTCGCCGCGAGGGCGTTGGTCACGAAAGTGAGGGACGTGGCGGCCGGCCCGATGAGGCTGAGGTCGCGGTGGCTGAAGGCGAACAGGAGTGAGAAGAAGCTGAGGGCGAGGCAGCAGACGCCGAGTCCGAAGCGGCTGTTGGTGACGACGGCCAGTGCGGCGCCGACGATGCCGCTGCGCGCACGGATGACGTCGAGGTCGCCGACCTGGCGCATGGCCGACGCGGTGAGGATGTCGCCGGCCGTGGCGGTGACCACGACGGCGGCGATCATCGCGGTGGTGGCGAGAATCGCGTGGGGGACGATCACGACCGAACCTCCTCAGGCGTTTCAACGGCGGCTGCCTGGGTATGACCGGCGCTGTGATCGGTGTAGGAGGGGCCACGCGTGACGAAGCCGACGCCCGCTGTGATGAAGACCACCCCCAGCCAGCGCATGGGCGAGACGTGCTCGTGGAGCCAGAAGCGCGCCAGCAGGGTCATGATGACGTAGCCCAGCGAACTGGCGGGCAGGACGTAGGTGAGGTCAGCCCAGGAGAGCGCGGTAAGGTACGAGGCGAAGAAGCCGATCAGGAGAACGATGCCGGAGGCGACCCAGGGCGAGAAGATCGCGTGGATGAGTTCACCAGGATGCGCGAGGGAGACGGGGCCGATGGATTTCATGCCGCGGGAGAGGAAAGTATCGCCGCACGATGCGGTGATCGTGATGACCGCCAGCACGAGGTAGCGCCGGAATGTCATCGTCGAGTGGGTCATAACGGAGCCGGTAGCCGGTAGCCTGTAACTGGTAGCCCCTGATCGGTGGTGATAGGCATCATCGGTACGTCTCGATAAGGAGCTTCAAGAGCACGGAGGCCGATGCCGAGGCCGCGGTTCGCTACCGGCCACGGGCTACAGGCTACCGGCTACTTTCTTACGCCTCGGCGCCGGCCGCTTTGGCTTCCGCTTTGTGGGCGCGCGCTTCCTGAACCATCTTGCCACGCTGAGCGCGCAGCTTCAGGAACGACTTCGATTCCTGGTAGAGGCGCTTCACATCGCCGTTCGCGATCGCCTTGCTCACGACGCGCCAGGCGGCCTTTGGACGGAAGAAGTATTCGTCGTAGAACTTGTGCACCATCTCGAGCACGTAGTCGGCGGGCAGGCCGGGGTACTCGATGTGCGCCAGCTGGTGTCCGCCTTCATCGTTCATCTTGTTGTTGGTGATGAAGCCGTTGGCGAGCGCATAGTCGTAGAACTCGGTGCCGGGGAAGGCGTGCGCGACCGAGACCTGGATGGTCTCAACGTCGAGCTGCTTGGCGAAGTCGATGGTGTTGCGGATAGATTCCTTCGTCTCGCCGGGCAGGCCGAGGATGAAGTCGCCGTGGATGGTGAGGCCGAGCTTGTGGCAGTCGCGGGCAAAGTCGCGGGCGCGCTCGACGGTGGCGCCTTTCTTGATGTTCTTGAGGATCTGCGGATCGCCGGATTCGAACCCCACGATGAGCAGGCGGCAGCCCGCATCGCGCATGGCTTTGAGGGTGTCGTAGTCGGTGGTGACGCGCGAGGTGGAGGACCAGGTGATGTTCACCGGCTTGAGCTTCGCGCAAAGCTCGATGGTGCGCGCCTTCTGGATGTTGAAGGTGTCGTCGTCGAAGAAGAACTCCTTCACGTTGGGCCACAGTTCTTTCGCGTGGGCCATCTCGGCGGCGACGTCGTCGGTGGAGCGCTTGCGCCACGCGTGTCCGCTGGTGGTCTGCGGCCAGAGGCAAAAGGTGCACTGCGCCGGGCAGCCGCGCGTCGAGTAGAGGGCGACGTAGGGGTGGAGCAGGAAGGGGACGTTGTATTTGGTGACGTCGAGGTCGCGCTTGTAGATGTCGGTAACCCAGGGCAGCGCGTCGAGGTTGTCGATCTGCGGGCGGTCGGGATTGTGCACGACCTGGCCGTTCTTCCGGTAGCTGATTGCGAGGATCTCGTCGAGCGGTTTGCCGTTGGCATACTCGACGACCGAGTAGTCGAACTCGCGGCGGCAGACGAAGTCGATAGCGTGGCACTCGTTCAGAGCCTTGTCAGGGTCAGTGGTGACCGGCGGCCCAACGAAGGAGATTTTGATGTTGGGATAGGTGTCCTTGATCTTCTCGGCCCAGCGCTGGTCGCCGCTCCAGCCCACGGTGCTGGTGAACAGAACGAGGAACTCGTAGTCCTTCAGCATCTCGACAACTGCCGGCCAGGAGACGTGGTGCGGGTTGGCGTCGAGCAGGCGCGCGCCTTCGAGCATGCCGGTGGGATAGGCCAGCCAGACCGGGTACCAGTAGGACTCGATCTCGCGGGTCGCGGGCCAGCGCGAGCTGGCGCCGCCATCGAAGTTCTCGAAGGAGGGAGGGTTCAGGAATAACGTCTTAAGCGGCATAGGCACTCCTGTCAGTTTACCATTCAGCAACCGAGCCTAGGCGGGGGTGGAGAACTGATTTAGATCCCTGAGGAATCAGAAGCTTAGCGGGTGACGAAAAGAGCAGCGGTTACTGGAGCGACGAGCGCACCCAGGCATCGAGCTGGCCGGTCACCTTCATTAGATTCAGCTCGACCTTGATCAGCGCCAGATTGGCTTCCAGCATTTCGGTGTAGTACTGGCGCTCCTGGATGTGGCTCTTCTGCGCCTGGGTGGGCGGAACGCCGGGCGCATTCGGCAGCCCAGTGCCACTGGTGATTTGGGTCTCGACGGTCTTGAGCTGTTCCTGGGCAATCTGACTCTGGATCTGGGCGACGCGCTGCTGGGCAGCCAGCTGTCGCAGATTGCCGCGCAGACCAGCCATCTGCTCGTCCATGATGTTGCGCGAAGCTTCTGCATCGGCCCGCGCGCGCGCCGCTTCCGCGGCGGATTGGCGAGCTTTGGCCTTCAGCGAAGGATCGAAGACCGGAATCGTGAGCTGTACCCCGGCGCTGACGTTGTTCTGCTGGAAGTTGTGATAGTAGTTTTCAAAATTCTGGTATTGGGCGAACCTTTGATACTTCAAGCCGAACCCTACCGAGGGACGCAGGTTCTGCCGGTCATCGCCGAAGGCGGTATACAGCTTCGAGTCCGCGAGGGCGTAGGAGGCGACGACGCCCGGGCTGTTGCTGGCGACTTGCTGGTCGTTGGGCGCTGCGGATGGGAAAGCTGGAAAAGCCGGAATGCTCTCCGGAATGGTATGGAGGTCGATGGCCGGCAGCCCTGTGAGATTCGCCAGTTTGTGGCGCATCAGATCGGCGTCGCTTTCCAGTTCAATCCGCTTCTCCTCCACCTGTGCTGCCGTCAGTTCTGCCTCCAGTTGATTGGTCCTGGGATCGACGCCGGCCCCTACGCGATCCTCCTCAATCTGCACGAGCGAACCCGCAAAGTTGCTCTCCTCGTTGAGCGCGGCAATCTCCTTCAGGTCGTGGTCGAGTTCTACGTAGTCAAGCGCAACGTCGAGCGCAACCTGCTGTTGCGCATCCTTCAGGCTCAGACTGGCGGCACGGAGCCCGGATCGTGCAGCCCGAACGTAATCTGGCTGCGAAAACGAGAACACCAGCGATTCGGCATTCACGTCGTAGATGTCCGGATTGCCAAGCGGGAATCCATAGGGCGGAGGTCCAACAGAGGAACCAAGTACAACGCTCGGGAAGTAGGCATCTCGGGTTTGCGTCACGGCTGCTGCTGCGCGATCGACCTCCGCCCTGGCGCCGCGAACAGAGGTGCTGTTCTTCTCGGCCAGTTCAACGGCGGTGGAGAGGGAAACCTGGGCAGTTGCGGCAAGAGGCATCAGCAGGAACAGGGCGATGACGAACTTCGTGCGACGCCGACTGCGCGTTGCTGTCCGGATCTTCTCCGACACTTCCATCGTTCTGAGTTTACAGACCGGCGTCACGCTGGGCGGCGGTTCCTGTTGGGATTCTGTAACCGGAGGCCAGCGAATGCACCAGCGCGAGCTCCTGCTGGGCGCCGGCGGCATCGCCTTGTTGCTGCAGAAGCTCGGCCAGCTGGGTGCGCACCACGAAGGAAGGCGCCAGCTCCGACTGGGCATTGGAATTGAGGTACTGGCGCAGCCACCCGATGGCGGTTTGCAGTTCACGGCCGGCGAGGGTGAGGTTGGTGGCGGCGTCGACCAGGGCCGGTCCGTGATGCGGATCGGCAGCGGCGCCGTTGTGGGCGGCGGCGGCCATCTCGTCCAGTCGGCCGCGGAGGCGGTAGAAGGTGGCGAGGTCCATCCACGCATTGGCGGGATCGGAGGATTGACGGATGGCTTGTTTCAAGTTGGACTCGGCGGCGTCGTAGTCCTTTTTCGATTCGGCGATGCGCGCCTGGAGTGTGAGGGCTGCGGCAGGACTGACACTGCTGAGTTGTTGGGCGATGGCGGCTGCGCGAGCGATGCCGCCACCGAGCACGATGGGAGCCATGACGTCGAACTCACCCAGATCGGCCAGAGCGGCAGCGTTGCGGGGATCGAGCTGCACGGCCTGCTCGAACTCGGCGTGGACCCGGCGGGCCAGCGGGTAGCTGGACATCAGGGAGGCGTGCTCCGCCTTCTTTCCGCAGGCGCGGCCGAGCCAGAGGTGGAGATTGCTGTCGCCGGGGTTCAGCTTGACGGCGGTTTCGCAGTCGGCGATGGCCTTGTCCCAGTCCTGTTCCTGGTAGTACACGCGGCAGCGCAGATTGAAGGCTTCGGCGTCATGGGGATGGGCGGCCAGCGTCGCGTTGAGCGACTGCAGGGCGCTGTCGGCGCGGCCCAGGTCCAGATCACGGTGCGCGGGATTGGCGGCGCTCGCCGGCAGGGTCCCCAGCAGGGCCGCGGATAGAAAAAAGAAGACTCTTCCCATCTGCATGAACTGTTTCCGCACGACTCCCCTTATGGGACGACTTTGACCGGAATGCCTTCGCTGAGCGGTTGCGCGTTGGTGGTGCCCAGCGCGACCACATCACCGGCCTTGAGACCGTTGAGGATCTGCACATCGGTCAGATTCAACCCACCGATCGTGACTTTGACGCGGTGCAGCGAGTTGCCTTCCTGGCGGTAGACGAACGGCAGCCCCCGCTCGATGTGCAAAGCGTCGCGCGGCACCACTAATACGTTAGATATGTTGGCCACGGTGACGGTCACACGAACATTCGTTTCGGGCAGCAAGGCGTCGTCGGCATCGTCGATGGTGATGACCACTTCGCCGACGTTGCGCGTGCCGTAGGTGATGATGGTGGAGGGCAGGCGGCTGATGTGGCCATGCCAGGTTTCGCCGGGGCGCGCATCCCAGACGATCGTCACCCCCTGGCCAGTCTGCAGCTTGCCGATTTCCGGCTCGTCGAAGTAGCCACGCACCTGCAGCTTCGAGAGATCGGCCATGGAAAGCAGGCGGTCGCCCTGGTTGACATACTCGGTGCGCGAGACGGGGACAGAATAGACGGTGCCCGCAAACGGTGCGTGCACGACGGCGTGGTGCAGCGCATCGAGCGCTGCGTCATAGCCAGCCTGAGCATCGGCGAGGGTGGCTTCCGCATGGGCGACGTAGTCGCTTCCGTAGCGATCGGCCAGGCGCTGCTGCAGCACCTGGAGGGCACTGGTGTCGGCGGCAAGGCGGGTCTCGGCCGCGCTGACCTCGCTGGGCGATGCGGCTCCGGAAGCCTGCAGACTTTGAAGGGCGTGGAGATTCTGCTGCGCCTGGTCGCGGTCGATCTGCGCTTTGGCGATTTCTCCCTTCAGGGAGTTCCGCTCCTCCTGGGTGCCGCCGTTTTTCGCAGCCTGATAGCTGGCCTGGGCGCCTTTGAGGGCGGCCTGCGCCGTGGCGAGACGCGCTTTGGCCTCACTGTCATCCATGGCCACAAGCAACTGATCGGCGCGAACCTTCTCGCCTCCGTGGACCGCGACGAACGCAATAATGCCCGGGAAGGGTGCGTGCGCCTCGTAATTCCACTGCGCCTGCGGCTCAACCTTGCCGTTGGTGGAGACGGTGTTGGTGAGATTTCCCACCGTGGCCTCGGCGACACGGATGGGCAGATTTCCCCGCGTCATGAGGTGGACGATATAGAAGATCAGAACGATGGCAATGATGGTCGCGGCCCAGATGCGAACCGTGTGCGGCCTTGCCTGCTTTGTTGGCATGCGTCAAACCGTGAGTCAGTATATAAGACATGTATCGGGGGC
Source organism: uncultured Acidobacteriaceae bacterium (assembly GCA_963819725.1). Lineage (GTDB taxonomy): Bacteria > Acidobacteriota > Terriglobia > Terriglobales > Acidobacteriaceae > Palsa-343. The sequence goes on along the minus strand of CAWFXK010000005.1, from coordinate 97,690 downwards.
TTTCGGGTTCGGGAAAATCGAATGGCGCGTGGGTATCGGAGTGTGTACTGCGGTTCCCGCGAGCCCGCCGGCGCAATTCTGAACTCTTTTCCACTTCCTCGTAAAATTAGTGCATGGCAATAGCCCCGCGTTACACCCTCGAGCATGCACAGGCCGGTCTCGGTTTCGATTTCCCTGCCATCGAAACCTGGCGCAATCAGTTCCCTGGATACGAGATCGTGATCGACGATCCGGAGTTCACTTCCGTATGTCCGAAGACCGGTTTGCCCGATTTCGGCGTGATCACGCTGCGCTACATGCCGCGCGAGCGGTGTCTGGAACTGAAATCGTGGAAGGAATACCTGTTCTGCTATCGCAACCTCGGCATCTTTCAGGAAAACGTGGTGAACCGCATCCTCGAGGACGTCGTGAAAGCCTGCGATCCGGTGTGGGCGGTGGTGAAGGGGGATTTTCGCCCGCGCGGCGGGATCTCCACGACGATTGAAGCGCGCTGGCCGAGGCCGGAAACGGCAGGGAACAGGGAATAGAAGCGGAAGCAGGAAGGAAGAAGCCCGCAGCTTCTCCTTTCCAGCTTCCGTCTTGTTTACAGATTCTGCGACTGCACGGTCAGCGAGCCGGTTCCCGAATCGCCGCTGCATGGCCCGCCGGAGATCGACCAGTTGGTGATGGTCAGCTGGGTGGCCTGGGCGTTGAAGGTGCCCGCGGCGGTGAGCGTGGTGGAACTGGCAGCGTCCGTGTAGGTCATGGTCAGGCTGCTGCCTGTGACCATGGAGGTGGTGATCGATGGCTGGTTCGCAAAGCAGTTGTTGCTGGGAAACGTCGCCGTGCCGGAGAGTGAGAACTGGCCGTTGAGATCCGGCTGGGAGGTCTGCTCGAGCAGCGCGGAGACAGCGATCGAGTTGTTCGAGCTGTCGACGAAGGTCCCCTTGTAGGTTCCGTTGATGGCTGAAAAGTCCGTGGCCGTGACCACGGCCGTTCCCAGGGAAGCGCAGCTGCCGCCGCTGAACGTCCAGGTGGCGGCGGCGATGCCTTTGCCGTCGCCGGCGACCTGTCCTTGCAGGGTGAGGGTGGTGCCGCTGAACGGCGCGGACACCAGCATCATCCTGTTGTCGAGTCCGACCGATCCGGTGAGCAGGATGTCGTTGGTGGGGCTGACGCAGGAGGTTCCGTTGAGGCGGGCGATAGCGCTGACCGTCTCGTAAGCGCCCTGCATGAATCCGAGGTTCAGCACGACGCCGGAAGAATTGGGCGCAAAAACCCAGTTGCCGGACAGCGAGGTGCCCACCTGAAGCGGCGTGTTGGCCATGCCACATCCGGCTATGAGAAGAGTGAGAGCAAGGACAGGAAAGAGTGCAATGGCAGTGCGACTGCGGTTCTGCATGGGGGAGCCTTTTGGACCCTCAGAGGAGGTATTCAAAAGATAAACAGCGCCGCGCGCCTCTTCCACACCCCGAAAGGGGCATGACCGTGACTACGGTCATGGACGGAGGCAGAGCGTGCCGTTTAGGGAAGAACTACCGCGGCCACGTTCAGATTCCGCGGAATCTACTGAGGCTGCTGTCCCTGCTGCTGTTGCTGCTGCTGACGCAGGCGCTGAAGCTCCTGGAGCATCTCCTGCGGGGTTCTCGGGCGCTGTTCAGCCGGCGGCATGACCGGCGGCGAAGGCAGCACCGGTTCCGAGGCCGGGGGAGGAGGATAATTGGGCGCCTCGTCTTCGTCTTCCTGCTGCGAGCTGCCGCCAGGCGAGGCCGCCGAAACGGGGGCGTTGCTGCGCACCGTCAGTACGATTTCGCGGGGCGTCCCGTCGCTGGTGGAGCCCACCATGAGGAAGTTGTACCCAGCTCCATCGAGCAGTTCGGAGAGCACGTCGCGGGGCGAACCCGGACCGTAGATGCCGAAGATGCGTGAATCCTTGCCGAAGCCGTCGACGGTCATACCGCTGGAGGCCTCGAGGTTTTTGAGGACCTCGGACAGGCTGGAATTGTGGGCATCGACGGACAGAGAGCCGCCACGAAGAGTGACCTGGGCGGGGCCAGCCGGCTTATCCAGCAGGGAAGGCGGCAGGGCCGGAGTGGCGCTGGGCTGCGCCGCGCCAGTGTTCGGCGGTGTGGCAGTGGAGCCGATATGGATCGTGGGCTGCGCCGGAGTGGCGGGCTGGGGCGCGACGGCGGGAGGATTGGCGACCCCTTGTCGCGGCGGAAAAGGGAATTGCCGTCCGGGCATCGAACCGGATGGCTGGATGACCTGGGCCTGACCCGCTTGGGCCTGACACGAAACCGCTAAAACGGCGGAGGCCGCCCAAATGAGGCATCGTGAAAGGCTCGTAACCTGCATCGAACTCTGTGGATTCGCAGGGTGCCGTGGGTTCGGCATGGACTCCCGCTCCTGTGTACTAGACTAGCAGTGATTCGAATTCGCTCGCCGCGAATTGAAGGGAAGTCCTCGATGGATCGCGCATTTTCCTGGCCCTGGGCCGGATTTCTCGCCGCCGCCCTGCCCCTGGGCATGGCGCTGCCGGCGTTTGGTATTTCCTGCACGACACAGTCGCAGATGGCCGCCGCGCAGCGCACCGTGCTGGCCCAGTCCGCACAGATGCTGGCGGCGAACGTGGAATCGGGCAACCCGGCCGCGGTTCAGGCTCAGACCATCACGGCCGTCGCAAGCCAGTTTGGGGGCATCGCCAATTCCATCCAGCAGGTGAGCACCTCGATCCAGCACGCGACGCTGACGGTGGACGATCTCTACTTGCTGGACGCGACCGACCTCAAGGCCGCCCAGGAGAGCCAGTTCTTCTGCGGCGTTGCGGGCTCGGCGCTGACAGTGGAGGTGACCATTCCCAATCTGCCGCCGGGCAAATATGCGCTGGCGATCGTGCATGCCACCGGGGTGAAACAGCCCCAGCAACTCACGCTGGTGCTGCAGAACGACCCTGTGGGCAGTCAGGACTGGAAGCTGGCGGGGTTCTTCACGCACCCCATGACGATGGGCGGCCACGACGGTCTCTGGTTCTGGCGGCAGGCGCGCGATTATGCGGCGAAGAAGCAGGTGTGGGCGGCGTATTTCTATTACCAGACCGCCCAGTTTCTTCTGGAGCCCGTGGATTTCCTCTCCAGCCCCAATCTGCAGAAGTTGCAGCGCGAGGCTGAACAGAATCGGCCGGACAACCTGCCCGGCGCCGAGCCTCTGCGGCTGAGCACAGGCACGGGGACCTTTGAGGTCACCAACCTGCACACCGGCGAGCTTGCCAATCAACTGGACCTCGTAGTCACGTTCAACGGCACGCCCGGTCAGGATCCGGTGGCAGCGCGGGCACAGGTGACGGCGGTGATGCGGGCTCTGCTCCAGCAGCATCCCGACCTGCAGTCGGCCTTCCACGGCCTCTGGGTCTACGCAGCGACTCCCGGTAATACGAACCCCTTTGCGCTGGAGCTGCCCATGGAGCAGATACAGGCCTCGTCTACTGCCAGCGGACAACGCAGTTAGAATCGCTCTACCCTCCAGGAAAGCAGGCGGAAAAGACCCCGGCATGGCCAGTCGAACCGAAAAGCCTTTAAGTGAAGTGATCGAACAGCGGAGGGACACGCCGAGTTTTGACGGCGCACCGATCCCCGACGCGGATTTGAAGAAGATCCTCGAGGCGGGCCTCCAGATGCCGAGCGGGTTCAATCTGCAGCCGTGGCGGCTGGTTGTGGTGCGCACGCCGGAGCTGCAGCGGAAGCTGCGCGCGGCCTGCTTTAACCAGCCCAACGTGGAAGAAGCCTCGGTTGTGATCGTGGCCTGCGGGGACAAGGACAGCTGGCGCAGCGACATGGAAGAGATGATCCGGATGGGACGCGAGAGCGGGATGACGGAGAATTATGCGGAGTCGGCGCGGACGGTGATTCCGGAGTTCATGAGCAGTCATCCGAATCTTTCGGCCTGGCTCAATCGCCACGTGATGATCGCCTTCACCGCCATGATGCTGATGGCCGAGACGCTGGGGTACGATACGGCGTCGACCGAGGGCTACGACTCGGAGAAGATCTGCCAGGTTCTGAACCTGCCCATCAGCTATGAAGTGGTTGCGCTGCTGGGGATCGGGCGTCTGAGAGGTCCGGACAAGTACAACGGCGGACGGTTCAGCATGCAGCGCACGGTATTCGAAGGCGAGTACGGCAAGCCGATCAAGCTGTGAAAAGCGACAGGTCACAGGTTACGGGTTACAGGTTACAGAGAGCATTAAGCAGGAAGCAGGGCGCTACGGGTTGACTGCAACCTGTAACCTGCAACCTGCAACTTGTACCCTGTCCCCATGAGGCGCGAGTATCCCGACGCACCTATCGCCGGCGTTGGCGCGGTCATTGTCCGTGATGAGCCGGATGGCCGGAAGCGTGTGCTGCTGATTCGGCGAGGACAGGAACCGCTGAAGGGCGAGTGGTCGCTGCCGGGAGGCGCCGTCGAGCTGGGCGAGACCCTGGAAGAGGCGATTTGCCGGGAGGTCCTCGAAGAAACGGGCCTCGTGGTGGAAGTGGTGGACACGGTGCGGGCCTTCGACCGTATCTCGCGCGACGATGATGGCCGGGTGCGCTACCACTATGTGCTGATCGACTTCCTGTGCCAGGTGACGGGCGGTTCGCTGGCCTGCGCGACGGACGCCGTGGAAGCGCGGTGGGCCGGCGCCGAGGAACTCGACGGACTGACGCCCCTTACGGTTGAGGTGATTCACAAAGCGCTCAGGATGGCATCCTAAAGAGCGAGAGGGCATCCCACACCCGCATGGCCACCGCGATCACGTCACCCGAGACAAGAACCCGGCGGCGGTGGCGGACAATCCGCTGGGTGGTTTTCAGCGTCTTGCTGCTGCTTGTTTTCGTGGTCGTCTTTGCTTTTGTGCGGCCGCTGACCGTGCTGTGGCTGGCGACCCAAACCCACCTGTTGTTCGACGGCATTCACTCGGATTTCACGACCATTCCGTTCGCGGGCGACGCTCATGTTCGGATTCACTACTACACCGGCGGATCGGGTTCGCCGGTGGTGCTGGTGCACGGCCTCGGCGGGCGCGCGGAAGACTGGGCCAACCTGATGCCGCAGCTGGTGCGCGATCACCACCGGGTGTACGCGCTGGATCTGCCCGGTTACGGGCGCTCGGACTGGCCGAACGCCGCCTACTCGATTCCGGAGCTGGCGGGCGCGGTGGAGTCGTTTCATGGATAACCGGCATCTGGACCGGACGGATCTGGCCGGCTGGTCGATGGGGGGATGGATCGCGATGCGGGTCGCGCTCGACCAGCCGCAGCGCATCCGCCGGCTGGTCATCTTCGACAGCGCGGGCGTCCGCTTTTCCTTCAGCTGGGACACTGCGCTCTTCGAGCCGGATACGCCGGACAAGCTGAGCACCCTCGATAACCTGCTGATGGCGGGTCCGGCTCCGCATGTGCCGGGGTTTGTGCAGCGCGATATCTTCCGGTTCGTCGGCAAACACGGCTGGGCCGTGAAGCGCAATATGGACTCGATGACTACCGGCAAGAGCCTGCTGGATGGGCAGCTGGGCGGGTTGAAAATGCCAATGCTGATTGTCTGGGGTAAAGAGGATCACCTCATCCCGGTATCGGTGGGAGAGGGCATTCACACGGCAGTTCCGCATTCGGAGTTTGTGGTGGTGGATGGCTGCGGCCACCTGGCCCCGGGACAGTGCGCGGCGCAAATCGGGCCAGTGTTTAAGGGGTTTCTGGACGAGGTTTCGCCGATTGCGGGGCAGCGTGCGGAGATTCTGAAGAAGCCTTAGTGATTCGGTTCCACCCGCCGCATCTGCTGCTGCAATTCATCGCAGAACGCCCGGTACTTCCGCACGTAACGAAAGTCCGCGAACAGCGTGCCCGCGGCAATCAGCAGGAAGACCAGGAGAATCAACCGGCTGCGCTTGTCGGGAATGCGTCCCATCTGGCGGAAGCAGATGGAAATGAGGAACGCGGCCAGAGTAGCCAGGACCGTGAGCGGCGCGAGCGAGTCGCAGTGAACCTCCGATTCCAGGATCAACCAGGCGGACGACACCGCCGTGACGATCGCGATGGCGCCGGTGATGAAGATACGGGAGCGCTTCGGCGGGCGAGGGTTCTGGTCCTTCTCCCCCCTGGACCCTGCACCCTGTGCCCTGTCGTTCAGAATCCGCCCTTTCCAATGTCCATGCTGGCCGGAAGCGGGTTTCGCTCGTCGATGTAGGACTCGATGGTCTTTTCCAGAATGTCCTTCGCCGCCAGGATGAACTCGATGGCGTCGCGCGCGCCGCCGTGCCCGCCCTCGTGCGGCGTGACCCAGTGGGCCTCCAGCTTCACGTTGTCGCGCGCATTGGCGACCGCGACCGCGAAACCGCACTCGCGCATCACCGGCAAATCGATCACGTCGTCGCCGACATAGGCGATCGCATCGAGGCCGATCTGCTCCTTCTCCATCATTTCGCGCACCGCCTTCATCTTGTAGGACTGCCCCATGTAGACATACTCGAGGCGCAGGTCGCGGGCGCGCAGAGCGACGGTCTCAGAGATGCGCTTGGTGATGATGGCGCACTTCAATCCGGCGAGCTTGGCCAGCGAGATTCCAGTGCCGTCGTGCGCGTTGAAGCCCTTGGCCTCGACCATGCTCTGCGAGGAGATGCCGTAACCGCCCTTGCTCTCCATTTGCGCCGCGTGGTCGGCCGTGGTGGTGCTCGGCGCCGGAGCCGGGAAGATCCAGATGCCGCCGTCGGTCAGCACGCCATCCACGTCGAAGATGATCAGCCTGATGCGTCGCGCTCGTTCCTCAGCGCTGAGCGAAGAAGACATCGTCATATACCCGCATTGTAACGAGTGCCTGCCTGGTGCCTGCTCTTGTTCCGGCCCCCCTGCGTTGCGTGAGCTTCGTCACCAGTCCGGCCTGCCTTGCGGGATAAAATCAAAGGATGCGTTGTCTTCCGTTGCGCGGAGTGGACCGGGCATGAAGCGCCTCTGGCGTCTGCTCTACTACGCACGCCGCTACATGTTCCAGGCTGTTTCCGCTGTGATTCTGGCGGCCGGCGTCGGCCTGCTCGACGCCTTCCGCGTCCTGTTGATCGGGCCGATTCTCAGCAACGTGCTGAATCCGGCGGCGGCTAATCGCGCCAGGCAAACGCCGCTGCTGGGCGAAGTGGGCGAACACTGGCATATCCATCTGACGCTCCAGGATTTTGTACCGCACTGGCTGCATAACGACTGGACGGTGGTGTCGTTCGCTCTGGTGGCATCGACGCTGCTGAAAGGCCTGTGCGACTACGCGGGAACTTACCTGGCGAACTACGCCGGCTATGGCACGATCACTGACATGCGCGACGATTTGTATGAGTCGATCCTGCGCCGGTCGGTCGCGTTCTTTCAAAAGCACACTACCGGCACGCTGCTCTCCGCGCTGATCAACGACATCGAAAAAGTGCAGTACGCAACAGCCACGGTGCTGTCCGATTTTCTGCAGCAGCTGTTCACACTCCTTTTCATGGGCGCGGTTGTGATTCTGCTGGGCGGGAAGCTGGCGTGGGTACTGCTGATCTTCGTTCCCATCGCTGCCGGATCGATTCTCCGCATCGGGCGTGATGTGCGGCGGACGACGCGGCGCGGCCAGGACAAGCTGGCCGATATCCAGAACATTCTGCACGAGACCATTACGGGCAATCGCATCGTGAAGGCCTTCAACATGGAGTTCTGGGAACTGCTGCGCTTCCGTCAGGCGGCGAAGCGGCTGTTCAGGGCCAACCTGCGCTCCGTCCGGGCGCAGGCCATTACCTCGCCCCTGCTGGATACCATTGGGGCGGTCGCCATTGCTCTGTTGCTGTGGGTGGGGCGCAACGAAATTCAGCACAAAGCGATGAGCGTTGCGATCTTCTTCGCGTTCATCGTGGCGCTCTTCAAGCTCTACGACCCGATCCGGCGCTTCGGAACCTACTACAACAGTTTCCAGCAGGCGGTCGGCGCTTCCGCGGCCATCTTCGACTTCATGGACGATCAGGATGAAGTCCGCGAAGCGAAACATCCGCAGACGATCAGGGGATTCAAAGAGAGCATTGCCCTGGAAAACGTGAGCTTTTGCTATCGCGAGGGCGAGCGCGAAGGTCCGCCGGTGGTGCTGAGCGAGATCGACCTGACGATTCACCGGGGCGAAGTGGTGGCACTGGTGGGACCCAGCGGAGCAGGGAAATCGACGCTGGTGAATCTCATCCCTCGCTTCTTCGACGTCACGGAGGGCCGCATCCTCGTCGACGGCATCGACGTGCGCCAGGCAAGCCTGAACTCGCTGCGGGCGCAGATCGGCAAAGTCACCCAGGAGACCATCCTCTTCAACGACACGGTGCGCAACAACATCGCCTATGGCCAGCCCGGTGTGCCGTTGTCGCAGGTGATCGACGCCGCCAAAGCCGCTCTGGCCCACGACTTCATCGAACATATGCCCGATGGCTACGATACGGTGATCGGGGAGAAAGGCTTCCGCCTTTCCGGCGGCGAGCGCCAGCGGCTGGCTATCGCGCGCGCGATATTGAAAAACGCGCCTGTTCTCATTCTGGATGAGGCCACTTCTGCCCTCGATGCGGAAAGCGAATCGCTGGTGCAGGCTGCGCTGGCCAATCTGATGACAGGACGCACCGTGATCGTGATCGCCCATCGCCTCTCGACGGTTCGGCGCGCTACCCGCATCGTCGTGCTCGAACACGGCCACATCACGGCCATCGGCTCGCACGAGGAACTGCTGCAGAGCTCGCCCATCTATCAGAAACTCTATCGCCTGCAGTTCATGGATATCGGCGAGACCAACGGCAGCGGGAACGGCAAATCGATCGGCGGCAACGAATCCGAGTCGCCTGATGCCGGCCTCACGCTCGAAGCGACGGTGCCCGGGGCCGACTCCCCTGAACCGACGCTCACAGGTAAGATCAACCGATGAGCCCGGCGAAGCCTCCCACCAGGACCGACAAGCCAGCCGCGCAATCCGCGAAGGAACCGGTCTATTCCATGACTGGGTTCGCCCGCGTGGCGGGCCGTGTCTCGGAGACGCTCGGCTTCTCGCTCAGCCTCAAGAGCGTGAACCACCGGTTCCTTGACCTGCACATGCGCCTGCCCAATAGCGCCGAAGCAGTGGAGATGAACCTGCGACGGATTCTCAAGGAGAAACTGCGCCGTGGGCATGTGGAAGTCACGCTGAACCTCGAGCGCAGCCAAAAAGCCGAAGCGGGTTACGATCACGCACTGGTCGCTGCGTATATCGAGGCGTTTCGCGCCGCCGCAGCCGAGCACAACCTCACCGCCGAACCCGATCTGAACTCTGTCTTCCGTCTGCCTGGGTGTTCTGCTGGCTGAATCGCGCAGCAGCGAGGAAGAGGCGAAGGCTCTGGAAGACGCCGTTCTGCGTGAGACCGATGGACTCGTAGCCGCATTGCAGACGATGCGCGCCCAGGAAGGCGCGGTGCTGGCGGACGAGTTGCGTGCCGGCATGGAGCGGCTCCGCAGCCTTGTCGATGAAGCCGCGACCCTCCGCGAAAAAGTGCAGCAGGCCTATTTCGATCGGCTGAATCAGCGCATGAAGACCATGCTCGACGGCGGTTTCGACAAGGACCGGATCCTGCAGGAAGCCGCGCTGATCGCCGAGCGCAGCGATGTCGAGGAAGAAGTGACGCGGCTGCGCACGCACATCGACCACTTCGTTGGGCTGCTCGATCAGGGCGGGGAAGTGGGCAAGAAGCTCGATTTCCTGCTCCAGGAGATGAACCGCGAGGCGAACACGCTGCTTTCGAAGACCAGCGGCGTAGCGGGCAACGGCACGCGCATCACCGAAGCGGGTCTGGGAATGAAATCGGAAATTGAAAAGGCGCGCGAGCAGGTGCAGAACCTGGAGTAAGAGCGAGATCGAGGCGGAGGCGAACGAAAAGACTTGTCGGGAATTCTGTTCATCATTTCGGCGCCGTCGGGGTCGGGCAAATCGACCCTTGTCAACCAGCTGCGTTCGCTGGTGAGCGGTCTGGAGTTTTCTGTTTCGTGGACTACGCGAGGGCCGCGCGGCTCCGAGGTCGACTCACGCGAGTATCACTTCACCACCCGCGAGCACTTCGAGGAGATGATCCGCAACGGCGAGTTCCTCGAACACGCTCAGGTTTTCGACAATTACTACGGCACGGCGAAGTCCACGCTCGAGGACGCCTTTGCGCGAGGCAAGGATCTGCTCCTCGACATCGATGTGCAGGGTGCCGCGCAGGTCCGCGCCAAGTGTCCCGAGGCGGTTTCGATCTTCCTCATGCCACCGTCGCCGGAGGTGCTGGCCACGCGCCTGCGCAACCGTTCCCGCGCCGAGGGCGTCCTGCGCGAGGAGGTCATCGAGCGCCGCCTGGCCAAGGCAAAACAGGAGATTGAGAATTACCGCGACTATGGCTATATTCTGGTCAACGACATCCTGGATCGCGCGGTCGAGGAAATGGCCGCTATTGTCGCCGCAGAACGCATTCAGCGCAAGGGCGATAATGGGAATAGTGCGGCTGATCGCGAGCGCGTTCTGCAACTCGCTGAGCACTGCCGCCAGGCGAATTCCGAGGATCGGGTCAGGCCCGTGCTGCGGGCCTTTGGCGTGCCCGAACCAGGCGCGAACGGGCATGGGCACGTGTAGAGTTTCGGAGGCAGGACGATGAGTATCGAGAAAGAATACGACAGCAATTTCCGGTATGTGCTGGTGGCAGCGCGCCGCGCGCGGCAGTTGCAGAACGGGGCTGAGCCAATGGTTTCCAGCCGTTCGCGCAAAGCGTGCCGCGTCGCCCAGGAAGAGATCGCCGCCGGGAAGATTACCTACGTGAAGGCCGAGGACGCACCCACCGTGCGTCCTGAAGTTGACGGTGCGGACATCCCGAAGTTCGTTTCGTAGGCGCGCGTGCCGGCAGGAGAGGATTCAGCCTCTGATCATCCCATCGGCTTCGGCCGGCGCATCGGCTACGCCTTTATCGGCCTCCTCGCAGGCAACGCCGCCATCGCCGCATATTTCCTGAGTACATACCTCCGGGCGTTGCTGCAGTTTCACTCCTCCGTCGCTGCGCGTCCGGCGAGCCAGATTCTGATCGGTTACGCGGGACTGATGCTCCTGTACGGAACCTTCTCGCTGATCGGCTGGCTCGTCGTCGGCCTCCCCGCCGTCGTCCTGCTGCCCCTGCGGATGATCAATCGCCTGCCCTGGCTCGTGATCCTCCTGATCGCTGCTGCGATCGGTGCACCGCCATGTTCCTCATCCTCCTTCTTTTCTCCGGCGGTCACCTCACACCGGACTCTTCTCGTTCCGACGCTTCCGGCTCTACTGGATCCTCGCTCTTCTCGCCTCAATGGTCGGATTCTCCACCTATTGCTGGCTCATCCGCCGCCGCCTCAGCGCGTTACCAAGCGTCCCTGTACCCTGCCCCCTCTACCCTGTACCCTGTACTCATGAAGGTCACGGTTGGCGTCACCGGCGGCATCGCTGCCTACAAGTCAGCAGAGCTGGTTCGCGATCTGCAAAAGCACGCCCTCGACGTTCACGTGGTGATGACTGCGGCCGCGCAGCAGTTCATCGCGCCGCTGACTTTCTCCGCGCTTACGGGCCACAAAGTCATCACCGGCCTCTGGACGCCGGAAGGCTCCGACCCCGGCGACGCTGCCTCGGCCATTGAACACATCGATGCTGCTCAGTCCACCGACGCGCTCGTGGTCGCGCCGGCCACCGCCGACATCCTCGCCAAATTCGCCCACGGCATTGCGGACGACTTCCTCACAACGATGTACCTGGCCACGACGGCGCCGGTGATCGTTGCGCCGGCGATGAATGTGAATATGTGGAATCACGCGGCGACGCAGGCGAACCTCGATATTCTCGCCAACCGCCACGTTCGCGTCGTTGCGCCGGAGAGTGGCTACCTGGCCTGCGGCATGGTCGGCGCCGGCCGGCTCGCGGAAAACAGCGCCATTGTCGACGCTGTGCTGAGCGTTTTGCTCCATCGCAACGACCTTGCCGGCGAGACGGTGCTCATCACCGCCGGGGGCACGCGCGAGGCGCTCGATCCGGTGCGTTTCCTCGGCAATCGCTCCAGCGGCAAGATGGGTTACGCCATGGCTGAAGCCGCGCAGCGCCGAGGGGCGCGTGTGATTCTTGTCACTGCGCCGACCGCGCTGCGTGCGCCTGCGAACGTCGAGGTTGTCCCGGTCGTCACCACGCAGCAGATGCGCGACGCAGTGCTGAGCCGCCTCGATCAGGCCACCATCGTCATCAAAGCCGCGGCCGTCGCGGACTATCGTCCGCGCTCCCAGGCCGATCAAAAGCTGCGCCGCAAAGGACCGCTGACGCTCGAACTGGAGCCCACCGAAGACATCCTTGCAGCGGTGGTCGAGCAGCGTCGCCCCGGCATGCTGGTTGTGGGATTCGCGGCGGAGACGGAGGATGTGCTCGCGCATGGCCGCGACAAGCTGCTGCGCAAAGGCGCCGATGCCATCGTGCTGAACGACGTTTCGCGTGAGGGCGTGGGGTTCGACTCGGATCGCAATGCAGTCACGTTCCTCACCCTCGATCGCGCCATCGAGTTGCCGGAACTGACCAAGCGCGAGCTTGCCGACAAGATTCTCGACGAAATCCTCACCCTGCGCAGTCCGCGCAACCAGGTCCTGTCTGAGTCCGACTCCGACCTCTCCCTGAGTCCTGGAGAACAGGCTTGAACGCACGCCTTTCCCCGGAAACCGAAGAAGCGATCCGCTCCCGCATCGCGTATTTTCGCGACCTGGGAGTCTTCGACTTTTACCGGCGGGAGGGTTTCGCGCCCGGCGATCCTCTAAAAGGATACAGAGACTGTTACAGAAATGGCCGCGCCTGCTGGATCCGTAGCAGTCATCGTTACAGAAGAAAATCCAGCGGCCGCCCGCCCCGCCGTGTTGAGTTCAGACGAAGACCTGGAGACTGCCCCGCCGATGTCCCCCAAGCAAGCTCGCCCCCAACCCCTGCCAGTGCTCAATGAACCTTCAGTCGCCGTCGCTCCCGAAGATCGCGCAGCCGCGCTCGCTGCCATCCGCTCCGAGATCGGCGACTGTACGCGCTGCGCGCTCCACAAGGGCCGGCACACGGTTGTGTTTGGCGACGGCGATCCGAACGCCCGCCTCATGTTCGTCGGAGAAGGCCCAGGCGCCGACGAAGACGCGCAGGGGCTGCCCTTTCGTGGGCCGCGCCGGGCAGCTTCTGAACAACATGATTGCCGCCATGGGGCTGCGCCGCGACCAGGTGTACATCGCGAATATCGTCAAGTGCCGTCCGCCGCAGAATCGCGTTCCGGAACCGGCCGAGGCCAACACCTGTGCGCCGTTTCTGTTTCGCCAGATCGACGTCGATCCGCCCGGAAGTCATCGTCGCGCTGGGCTCGACCGCTGCGACGTATCTGCTGGGCGGCAAGAGTCCGCTCGCGGCATTGCGAGGACGCATTCACCACGCGCGCGGCTCGAAGCTGATCGTGACGTACCACCCGGCGTATCTGCTGCGCGACCCGCGTCAGAAAAAAGAAGCCTGGGCCGATCTGCAGCTTGCAATGGCGGAGCTGGGGCTGCAGGCGCCCGCTAAAAGTCAGTAGCCCGCAGATGGTCGCGATAACCGGTGAGTCGATCGTGGTTCGCTACCGGGTACACTCTACAGTCCACCGGCTGCCTTTTTCACCAGGGCAACGCTTCGCCCAGATGAATGTACGCACCCGTGGGACCATCCTCGGGCAGCGTAGCCAGCGCTACGCTGGTCTTCGCGCCATCAGGAATCTCCATCGGCGCGGCATCCGTGCCCATGTCGGTCTTCACCCAGCCCGGGTGCGCGGAGTTGACCTTGATCTTCGTGTCCTTCAGCTCGTGCGCCAGGTGCACGGTGAACGAGTTGAGCGCCGCCTTCGAAGCGTCGTAGGCGAAGGCCTTCGCATCGTAGATCGGCGATTGGGGATCGGCATGCAGCGCGAGCGATCCGAGAATACTCGACAAGTTGACGATCCGGCCTGCAGGAGCCTTCTTGACGAGCGGCAGTAGCACTTGCGTGAGTTGGACCGCGCCGAAGAAGTTGGTGTCGAAGGTCTCGTGCAGCACTTCCGCGCTCGTGCTGCTGGTCCTGTTGCCGCCCATGAAGTCTTCCTTCGAAATGCCGGCATTGTTGATCAGGATGTCGAGCTTGCCGTATTTCTGCTCGAGATATTTGTAAACGTCCTTGTAATCGGCTGCTTTGGTGATGTCGAGTCGGACCGCTTCCGCATCGACGCCGTCTTCCTTCAGCTTTTCCACGGCTTCTTTACCCCTGGCCAAATCTCGCGATCCAATCACAACCCTGATGCCCAGCTTGCCCAACTGGCGCGCGGTCTCGAGGCCGAGGCCCTTGTTGCCCCCGGTGATAAACGCAACCTTCTCTGCTGCCATCGAACTCCTCCGTGTTCCCATCAGATTCCGCAGTTGGCCTCCAGGATTCACACAGCCTGTGAACCCGCGCCGATGTTTCGCTTCTGTTACGCTCCGGAAAAGAACCATGCCCACCTTCTGCGATGTCGCCCTGCCGGTTCCCCTCGACCGGCCCTTCACGTATTCGGTAGGCGACCTGCATCTGCACGTTGGGACGCGCGTCCTCGTTCCTTTTCGTAAGGAGAAGCTTGCCGGCGTGGTGGTTCGCCTGCACGATGAGCCACCGCCGGTCGACGCCAGGCCGCTCCTGGCCGTGCTCGACAGCGACCCGGTGATCACCCCGCAGCTCATGGAGCTTGCCCTGTGGATCGCGCAGTACTACCTGGCTCCCATCGGGGAAGTCCTGCGCTCCATGCTGCCGCTGGCCGGCGAAGTTCGCCGCCAGGTTCTCTATCGCATCACCGATCTGGGCCGCCAGGCGCTGCTATCGGCCGCCGAGCAGGGATCGTCGCGCCGCTCTCATCTCGCGCCCGAGGAGCAGGACCAGGAATACGCAGTGCTGAACGAACTTGCATCCGGCGAAGCGGTCCGCACCGCCCGCCTGCGTTCCGCCACCGGCGCCTCGGTGCGCATCCTGCAGGGCATGCTGCGCAAGAAGTGGATCACCCGCGAAACGGCGGCCGAACCGCGCGATGCGCGACGAACCGTTCGCTACGCCGTGCTCATCGAGGATGTGCGCCTGCCCAAGCTGAACGAAAACCAGCAGGCGATCCTCGCCGAGTTGGCCGGGGCCGATGGGGAACTGCCGGTGGCTGAACTGCGCCGCATGGAGGTTCCTGCATCGACGCTCGGTACTCTCGTCCGCAAAAACATGGTCCGGATCGAGGAGCGGCCGGCGGATTTCCATCTGACCCACCTTCACGCCTTCCTCACGCCCGAGCATGAGCTGAATCCGGCGCAGCTCGACGCGCTCGACACCATTACCGCCGCCGTTGCCGCGCGTGAATTTCGGCCGCTGCTGCTGCACGGCGTCACCGGTTCCGGAAAGACGGCGGTCTACCTCGCGGCGATGCGGAGGGCTCTGGACGCGGGCCGGACGACGATTCTTCTGGTGCCGGAAATTGGTCTTACCCCGGCGATGGCCGCGCAGCTCCATCATGCGTTCGGGTCGGAGGTCGCGCTGCTGCACTCCGCGCTGACTCCGGAGGAGCGCGGCGAGCAGTGGCACCGCATTCGCAAAGCGGAGGCGCGCGTGGTCGTGGGCACGCGTTCGGCGATCTTTGCCCCGGTTGAGAATCTGGGCCTGGTGATCGTCGATGAGGAGCACGATTCGAGCTACAAGCAGGAATCGACGCCGCGCTACCACGCACGCGACGTGGCCGTGATGCGGGCCAAGCTCGCGAATGCCGCCGTGGTGCTGGGCTCCGCCACGCCTTCGCTGGAAACCTGGCACAACGCCTCCAGCGGCAAGTATCAGCGCATCGAGCTCCGCGAGCGCGTAATGGATCGCCCGCTGCCTGAGGTTCGCCTTGTCGATATGCGCCAGGAATTTCAGGAGACGGGCGAGGAGAAGCTGTTTTCGCGCGCTCTCGTTGCGGAGACTCAGGCCACGCTGGACCGCGGCGAGCAGGCCATCATCCTGCTCAACCGGCGCGGCTACTCCTTCGTGGTGATCTGTCGCGCCTGCGGCCTCAAACTGGAATGTGAGAATTGCTCCATCGCTCTCACCCATCACAAGCCGCTCCCCGGCGACGGCCACGCCACGGGGCAACGCCTGGAATGTCACTATTGCGGTTACAAAAAGACCGTCCCCAAACTCTGCCCCGCCTGCGACAGCGAGTATCTCTACTTTCTCGGCGCCGGATCGCAGCAGGGAGAAGAGCGCCTGCAGGAAATTTTCCCCCGCGCACGCATCGGCCGCATGGATCGCGACACCGTTCGCGGGCGCGGCGACATGGAGCGCCTTCTGCTTCGCCTCCATTCCGGCGAAATCAACCTGCTCGTCGGCACACAGATGATCGCGAAGGGTCACGACATCCATGGGGTGACCCTGGTTGGCGTTGTGGGCTGCGACTATGCGCTCGGTCTGCCGGATTTCCGCGCCGCCGAACGCGTCTTCCAGCTCCTCACGCAGGTTTCCGGACGCGCCGGGCGCGGCGAACTGCCCGGGCAAGTGATCGTGCAGACCTATCACACCGACCACTATGCGATTCTGTTCGCGGCCGGACACGATTACGCCGGCTTCGTCGAGAAGGAGCTGAAATTCCGGCGTATGATGCGCTACCCACCTTATGCCGCACTGGCCAACGTGCTGCTGCAGAGTCAGCGTCTCGAAGAAGCCGCCGCCTGGGCGAACATCCTGGGCCGCTGGTGCCAGCACACCACGCTGCGCAATGTGCGAGTTCTCGGTCCGGCGACTGCACCCATCGCCAAGATCAAACGCACGTATCGCTTTCATTTGGTGATGAAGGGCGAAACCCGCGCCGCTCTGCAGAAGGCCCTGCGCGCGCTGCTCGCGCACGCCGAAGAGGCACAGATTCCGCGCGCGCACCTCATCATCGATGTCGACCCCGTCAGTCTGATGTGAGCGACTCCGGAGACTCCATGGAATTCCTCGACGAAGAGAAAGTCCGCTCGCTGCTCACCTGGGAGAGCCTCATTCCGGCTGTTGAGCGGGCGCTAACGAATCTCTCGCTGGGCAAGATCCAGCAGCCGGTGCGCACGGTCCTCCGCATCGCCGAGCACGGATCCGTCGAACCGCGGGGCTTCTTCGCCCTGATGCCTGCTGTGGACGGCGACATCATGGGCGTGAAGCTGGTCACGTTCTACGAGCGCAACACGGCGCTGCCGACCCATCAGGCGGTGATCCAGCTGCTTTCCGCCGAAACCGGGGAGCCGCTTATTGCTCTGGACGGACGCCTCATCACCGAGATGCGGACGGCCGCGGTGTCCGCCGTTGCGACGCGCCTGTTCGCAGCCAGGGATGCTCGCACGCTCGCCATTCTCGGAAGCGGCGTGCAGGCGCGCTCGCACCTCGAGGCTCTGCGTCTTGTCCGGAATTTTTCCGAAGTCCGCGTCTGGAGCCGCACGCCTGCCCATGCCCAGCGCTTCGCCAAGGAATGTGGTGCGACGCCGGTACCCACGCCTGAGGCGGCCGTCCGCGGGGCCGATGTCGTCGTAACCGTCGCCAGCGTTCGCGAGCCGCTGCTGCGCGGCGCGTGGCTGGAGCCGCACGCCCTGGTTTGCGCCGTCGCCGTTGTCACTCCGGATCGCCGCGAACTGGACGACACGGCCATGAGGGGGGCGATCGTGGTGGAATCTCGTGAAGCCGCCCTGCGCGAATCCGGCGACATTATCGGCTCCGGCGAGCCGGTCTACGCCGAGCTGGGCGAAATTCTGGCCGGCACGAAACCGCTGCCCAACGGCCGTGTCGTGTTCAAATCTCTGGGCGTCGCCGCCTGCGATCTGGCCGCCGCTGGGGTGGTTTGGCGCTGTCTGAAAACGGAGCAAATGGTTAAAACGAAAGTAACTTGACGGCCATTTCTAACCTGAAAATGCTACAGACACCTACACTTTTGTAGCCCATTCTTAACAATGGCACCTTGAGGAGTGCCATCCGTGCGGAAGTCCTCCTCCTTCCTCGTCGTGTTCGCTGTATGCTGCGGGATCGCACTCTCCGGGCCAACAGTGACGGCCCAGAGTTCGACAGGCGTGAACTCCGCCGCCGGCCAGCCTCAGCTCCTCACCTCCGTCGCGCAGGTGCATGCGCTTTCCAGCCGCATGGCGGCTAAAGGCCTGCCCGTCGAACTGCACGCTGTCGTCACTTATTACGAGCCCACCGAGGGCCAGGTTTTTTTACAGGACGCGACCGGCGGCATCTACATCGCATCGCCGCCGAATCCTCCGGCGCTCAATCCTGGCGACGCCATTCTCGTTCGAGGCACGACCGTGCCCAGCTACTCGGTGAACGTGAAAGCGACCGAGATGCTATTTGAACATCGCGCGCAGTTTCCTGAGCCCGTTCCTGTGAGCTGGCACGAGCTGCTGCAGAAATCGAACGATTGCCGCTACGTGACCCTCTCCGGCAGGGTGCGCTCGGCGACGCTGCAGGCTTCGATCGGCCGATTCTCGCAGGGAGGCGTGGTTCAGCGTGAAATGTCGCCCGCCAAAATTGCCGACGCGATTGCAAAACTCGGCGGCAGGCAACCGTACCTCCTGATCGATCTGCAGACGGAGGGCGGGCTGGTGCGTGTGCACATGGAAGACGTTCAGGGCATCGATCCCTTCCGGTTGCTGGATGCGGAGGTGAGCTTCACCGGGGTGGCCGGAGGCCTGTTTGACGGAAAATTCCAGCTGACCGGGGCCCAGCTCTGGGTCAGCAGCGCACAGCATCTGCGTGTGATCGAGCCTCCGTCCAGCAGTCCGGCGAAGTTGCCGCTGACCGCCATCAATCACGTCATGCTGGGTTCTTTTGTGCGGGACCAGAGTCAGCGCATCCACGTGCGCGGCAGTGTCACGCTCTATGAGCCGGGCCTCGAAATGGTGCTGCAAACGGCACAGGGGGACGCGGTCGAAGTGAATTCCTTCGAGCAGTCACCGCTCAGCATCGGCCAGGTGGTGGATGTCGTCGGCTTCCCCGATCCGCATCAGTATTCCGAGGTGCTCACCGATGCGAACGTGCTTCCCACGGAGGCGACCCAGCCGATCGAACCCACGCACGTCGACTGGGCCGATGCACTGTCCGGCCGCTACCCATTCGGCTTGATCTCCATGAAGGGCAAACTCGCGGCCGAGGTGCACGAACCGCATCAGGACACGCTCGTGATTCAGATGGGTTCGCATATGTTCTCCGCGATCCTGCCACGGACCGTATGGAACCAGGACCTGAAGGAGGCTGTGCTTCCCGACTATCCCGTCGGCAGCACCGTACGTATCGCGGGCGTCTGCTTCGTTCACGCGGGAGGGCCCTGGAACACGGAGCGCTGGTTCGATCTGCAGCTGCGCACGCCTGGTGATGTGGCCGTGCTGGTGGCACCGCCCTGGTGGACCGTGCGCCGTCTGCTCTATGTAAGCGCGGCGCTGCTGGCCCTGATGCTGACCGCTTTGGTGTGGGCTCTCATGCTGCATGGCAAGGTCCGCAGGCAGACCGAGCAGATTCGCGTCACCATGGAGTCCGAGGCCTCGCGCGAACGCCGCATCGCGTTCCTCGAAAAAGAGCGCGGCAGGGTGCTGGAAGCCATCAACAGCATGCTCAATCTGGACGACGTGCTGCTGATGATCCTGCGGCTGATCAGCACGCAGCTGGAAGAACGTTCCTGCTGGTGCGAACTGGCCAACGGCACCGTCGTGGGCCAGGCTGCGGCCCCCCAGGATTCCGGCGACGTGGTACGTCGCGGCATCTATTCGGGCGCAGGCGAGCGCCTCGGCTCGGTTGTCGTCTCCGGAGCGGAAGCTTGCCAGGAGCAGGCCGGCGAGGCACTGGAAATGGGCGCCAGCCTTGCAGCGCTGGCGATTGACAACCGTCGGCTCTACGAGACGCTCATTCATCGCTCGCAGTACGACCAGCTCACCAATGCCGCCAATCGTTTCCTGCTCGAGAGCCGGCTGGACGAAGCGTTTAGCCACGCCAAACGCGGCCAGACTCACTTCGCGCTCGTCTATCTCGATCTGGACCAGTTCAAGCAGGTGAACGATTTTTACGGTCACCGCGTGGGCGACGTCTACCTCCAGCAGGTGGCGGAACGGCTCTCGGAAAGGTTGCGCGGCATGGACACTTTGGCGCGTGTAGGCGGCGATGAATTCATCGCGCTCATCCCCGTGGTCCGCAATCGTGCCGAAGTCGAGGAGATCATCCAGCGTCTCGCGCACTGCTTTGACGCGCCCTTCCGCATCGACGACTATACGATTCGTGGATCGGCCAGCATCGGCATTGCCATGTATCCAGAGGACGGTGCGACGAAGGACGAGCTGAAGCGTATCGCCGATGCGGCGATGTACGCCAACAAGCCCCAAGCCACGGTGTAGCGGTCGTTCGTCTCTGGAAACCGCACTCAAGGAGCAGCCCCGCCCTGTGACCCTGAGTTGCTATGCGCCGAGCCACCTGAGCAGCAGTCCTGGCGCGCAACCGAGCAGGACCACCAGGCCGGCGAGCACCCAGATGGTCACGCGGGTCACCAGCGACACCCGCAACGGACCCGCGTCCGCCGCGCCCTCCACCACAAACACTTGCTTGAGCACTTTCAGGTAGTAGTAAAGCGAGACCGCGCTCATGGCGACGGCCAGCAGCACCAGCCACAGCAGGCCAAGATGCGGCTCCGCATCGACAGCCGCCGAAAAGATGTAGAACTTGGCAAAGAATCCGGACAGCGGCGGAATTCCGGCCAGCGACAAGACGAAGATCAGCAGGCACAGCGACAATCCCGGGGCACGACGGTTCAGGCCGGCAAGATCGCCGATCTTGTCGATGCCCTCGGCTTCCAGCGTGCCCAACACGCCGAATGCCCCCAGCGACGCCAGAGCGTACGTGATCACGTAATAGATCAGCGCCCGTTCGCCCATCGGCGAGTGCGCGATGAGCCCGAGGAGCATATAGCCTGCGTGACCAATCGCCGAGTAGGCGAGCAGTCGCCGCACGCTGGTCTGCGCGATGGCCGCGAGGTTGCCGACGATCATCGACAGCGCCGCGATGGCGCAAAGCACTGGCACCCATCCCGGCGCGTAGCCGCGATAAGCCCCGCTGCCGGTGGCCATCGCCAGCCCAATGGTGACGACCTGGGCAAAGATGAAGAAACTGGCGACCTTCGAACTCGACGCGATGAATCCAGCGCTGACCGTCGGCGCGCCCTGGTAGGCATCCGGAGCCCAGAGGTGGAACGGCGCGGCTGCGACCTTGAACCCGAACCCAATGGCCACCATCACGATCGCGATGAGCACCAGCGGGTCGAGCGACGGCCCGCTGATCGCGGCGGCAATTTGCGGCAGCTGGATCGAGCCCGAAACGCCATACAGCAGGCTCATGCCGAACAGGAGAAACCCGGCCGACATGCCGCCGAAGAGGAAGTACTTCAGGCCCGCTTCGGCCGACTGGCGGCTTTGCTTGTCGAAGCCGGTGAGGATGTAGAGCGACAGGCTCAGAAATTCCAGCGCCACAAAAATGAGCAGCAGGTTCTGCGTGGCGACCAGGAACATCATCGCCACCGTGGCGAACAGAATCAGCGCCAGATACTCACCCACATGCTCGGTGATGCGCGTCGACGTGGAGAGCAAAGCCGTCAGAATCGTCAGCGCAAGCAGCGCAATCTCGACCACACGCGTCAGCGGCGTGACGACAAACATCGCGTCGGGAAGGCTCGTGGTTCCCGTCCCGTGCATCAGCATCCAGATCGCCAGCAGGGATCCGATGCAGGCGATCAGCGCGCCCACGCCCAACCGCCGTCCAACCTCGGCCCGGCGCAGCACGGACAAATCCAGCGCCAGCAGGACAAGGCCCGTCACTGCCACGACGATCTCAGGCAACGTGACGCGGAGCAGTTCGGCGTAGCTGATCGAACTTAGAACTGGGTTCATCGCCACGCTCCCTGCCGCAGGCCTTCAAACAGCGGCGAATTGAGTGCCGGGAGAATCAGGTCTGTGAGAATGCGCGGATAGAGACCCACGGCCAGCGTGCTCGCCAGCAGTAGAAAAGCCCCCAGCTTCTCGGGGAACGAAATCGGCGGCAATGCATGTTCAACCGCGCCGGGTGTTGGCTCACCGTAGAAAGCTTTTGTGAGTGCACGCCAGGTGAAGGCAATCCCCACCAGGATGCCAATGCCGGCGATCACGATCATCCATGAGAACGACTGCCAGGTCCCGACCAGTACCTGGAACTCCGCGATGAAGCCGCTGAATCCCGGCAGGCCAATAGAGGCCATGCCGGCCAGAATGAATGTCACCGCGGCGAAGGGAATTGCGTGCCCCAGCTGCATCGGTCCCAGTTCGTTCAGGTCGCGCGTGTGCGTGCGGTCGTAGACCATGCGGCCCACCACAGCAAAGAGCAGTCCCGCGATCACGCCGTGGGAGAACATCTGCAGGACGGCGCCGTCGAGGCCGATCTGCGTGAGCGTCATCAAGCCCAGAAGCACGAATCCCATGTGGCTCACGCTCGAATAGCCGATGACGAACTTAAAGTCGCGCTGCACCAGAGCCACGCTCGCGCCATACACGATCCCGATCACCGCGAGCAGCGCGAAGACCTCGCGCCACGAGCCCAGCCCGAGCACGTGGAATCCCCACGGGCCCAGCCCGGCAGGGAACAGCATCATGGCGACGCGAAGACAGCCATACGCGCCCAGCTTCATCACCACACCGGCCAGCAGCATCGATGCGGCCGTCGGAGCGGCGGCGTGTCCGGTGGGCGCCCAGGTATGGAACGGCCACATGCCGGCGAGCACCGCGAAGCCAACGAAGACCAGCGGGAAGAGCGCCATCTGCAGGGGCGTGGAGAAGTGAGTCGTCGCAAGTACGTCGAAGCTCATGCTGTGCCCGCCCGCCGCCACCCACGTCGCGACCATACCGGCCAAAACCAGCGCGCTGCCGCCGAACGAATAGAGGGCCAGCTTCATCGCCGCGTATTCGCGCTGCGATCCGGCCTCGTCGCCGGTTGTGCCCGCCTTCGCCGATCCCCAGATCGCGATCAGAAAATACTTCGGGATAATCGCAATCTCGTAGAAGACGAACAGCAGGAAGAGATCGAAGCTCAGGAAGACGCCGTAGACGCCGCCGATGAGCACGAGGAAGAACGCGAAGAACTCCTGTGTCCGCTTCTCGATGTTCCACGAGAACAAAATACCCGCGGTTGCCGCGAGGCCCGTCAGCAGCACCAGCGTGAGGCTGATGCCGTCCGCCGCGAGGTGGTACTCAAGCCCCAGCTGCGGAACCCACGCGACGCGTGTCACCGTCACGAACTCGCCTGGCGTCCAGGAGTGAAGCGTGACCAGTCCGATGCCCAAGCCGGCCAGCGCCGTGAGCAGCGCGACCGCACGCGCCAATCCCTTCGACGGGCTTAGCCGCGCCAGCAGCGCGCCGAGGAACGAGACGTAAATCGTCCACGCGAGCATCAGAACCTCATCCCCGTCACCCACTGCATCACCGTGCTATGCATCACGCCGGTGATCAGTTGTGGATAGAGCCCGAGCACGAGCATCAGGGCGATGATCGGTGCGAGCGCCCAGCGCTCCGTTGTGGTCAGGTCGGGCATCTTTGTCCACTTCGGATTCACCGGCCCGGAGAACACCTTTTGGATCACTGTCAGCAGGAAGACCGCCGTCATCAGCAGGCCCAGCACCGCGATCGACGACGCCCGTGGAGCCAGCGGAAACGCGCCCTTGAAGATCAGGAATTCAGCCGGGAAGCCGTTGAGCCCAGGCAGGCCGAGCGAGGCGAAGATCGCAATCCCCATGAGCCCGGAGAACACCGGCACCACGCGCCGCAAACCGCCAAAGTCCTCGATCCCGCGGACGCCGCCGCTCCGGCGCTCCAGCAGTGCGATGAACCAGAACAGCGCCGCCGCCGTGATCCCGTGGCTGAAGATCTGCAGCAGCACGCCAGTCAGCGCCGCAGCCTTCTCGGTCGCCATCGCCGGATCGGTCCCGGTGAACTGCGCCGCGACGCACACGCCCAGCACGCAGTATCCCAGGTGGTTGATCGACGAATAGGCGAAGGTCCGCTTCAGATCCTTCTGCGCCCACGCCGCAAACGCGGGCAGCACAATCGACGCGACGGCCATCCACAGCAGAGGCTTCATCGCGTGCTGCATCTGCTCGGGGAAGATCGGCAGCAGGATGCGGAGGAAGCCGTACACGCCCATCTTCGACATCGCGCCGGTCAACAGCATCGTGGTCTCGCTGGAGGCTTCCGCATACGTCGAGGGCAGCCAGGTGTGGAACGGCACCACCGGCGTCTTGACGGCGAATCCGAGGAATACCGCCCAGAACAACAGCATGGAGAGATGCTCAGGGCTCCCGGACCAGTGGAGGCTCTGTGCGAGCGCTGCTGTTAGCTGGCCCGATTGTCCCAGCTGCGCGAGCTGCACAAAATCGAATTGCCCGGTCGCGAGGAAAATCGCCAGGAAAGCCAGCAGCAACGCCACGCTGCCGGCCATGGTGTAGAGGAAGAATTGCGCCGCGGCCTTCGCGCGTCCTTTGCCGCCCCAGATGCGCACCAGGAAGAACGCCGGAATGAGGCTCAGCTCCCAGAAGATGAACCAGTGGACGAAATTCAGCGCCGTGAACGTGCCAAACAGGCCGGCCTCGAGGAAAAGCACCAGCGCGCAGTACGCCGGTCCGTGCTTCTCGTTGTTCCAGGACGCTACCAGTGACATCAGCACGACCAGCGCGCTCAGCACGAGCATCAGCGCGCCCAATCCGTCAATGCCCACGTGATACGCAATGCCCAGCGCCGGCACCCACGCGCGCATCTCCTCAAACTGCATGCCAGGATTCGCCGGGGAGAGTCCCCACCAAAGTAGTCCTGCCATCGCCAGCCCACCCACTGCGAACGTGATCGCGATCAGGCGCGCGATGTCGCCCAGTTTGGCCGTGGCCAGAACGATCAGGCCTCCCACGATCGGCAGCAGAGTGAGCAGGGTGATCATCCGCGATGCCCCCACAGCAGCCACAGCGCCAGCACTACCAGCGCTGCCGCAATCACGCTCAGGTAGGTCTGCACGCGCCCGTTCTGCAGCCGCGACAGCAGTCGCCCGCCGCGCGATACCTCACGGCACCCCTCATCGAAGCCGCCGTTGACGACGAATCGGTCGACGCCCGCGTCGAGCCAGCTCACGCCGGTAACCGTCCACGCCACCAGCCGCACCAGGCCGCCGAAGATCCAGCGGTCGAGCCACGAGGCGAACGCGGCGCAGAAGCGTGTCAGAGCAACCACCGTCACGCCGTACAGCTCATCGACGTAGAGGCGGTTGCCCAGCGCATGAAACACAGGCGGCGCGATCTTCTCCAGCGCATCCTCATCGGTCGCGTTCACGATAGGCTTGCGACCATAGAGCCACCAGCCGAGCAGCAGCCCGGCAAAGACGATGAGAGACGAAACGACCATCGTCGAGACCAGACCCGGCTCAGAGAATCCAGACCAGTCCCACGCAGCCTTGCGGCCACTGAGGAAATTCTGAAACCACGGCCAGGCCGGTGTCCCCACGAATCCCAGGAACACTGCAAACACGGCCAGAATCGCCAGAGGCATCGTCATCACGCGCGCACTCTCGTGCGGATCTTCGACGGCGCAAACTTCGCCGGGCCGCGGCGACACGGCCGGTTCCACAGCATGCCCCGCCCCATGTCCCGCCATAGCGGCCGGGGTCACCGTTGCCGCCGGCGCGCGCTTCTGCCCAAAAAAGACGTAGTACATCTGCCGCGTCATATAGAACGCGGTCAGCAGCGCGCCAATCGCGCCCAGATAGAACGGCCCCATCGAGACATCCCACCCGCGCGCCGCGTGCAGAATCGCATCCTTGCTCCAGAAGCCGGCAAACAGGGGGAACCCGCACAGCGCCAGCATTCCGGCCGAGTACGTCGCGAAGGTCACAGGCATGAACTTGCGCAGGCCGCCCATGTTGCGGATGTCCTGCTCCTCAGTGCAGCCGTGGATCACCGACCCCGCGCCGAGGAAGAGCAGCGCCTTGAAGAACGCATGCGTGATCAGGTGGAACATGCCCACCGCAACGCCGCCCACGCCGAGGCCCAGCATCATGTAGCCGAGCTGCGAGACGGTGGAGTAGGCCAGGATCCTCTTAATATCGTTTTGCGCCACGGCAATGCAGGCCGCGAAGAGCGCCGTGATCGCGCCCACCCAGGCCACGACTTCGAGTGCTGAACCGGACATCAGCGGATAAACGCGCGCGACGAGATAGACGCCTGCTGCCACCATGGTCGCCGCGTGGATCAGCGCGCTCACCGGCGTTGGGCCTTCCATCGCGTCCGGCAGCCACACGTGCAGCGGCACCTGGCCGGACTTGCCCATGGCTCCGCAGAAGATCAGCAGCCCAATCGCAGTCGAAACCGCCATGCCCGCAACCGTCGCGTGCGCCGCCATTGCCGTCACACCGCGCTGCTCGAGACAGCCGTTTCCGTAACCGTAGAAGATCAGCGTTCCGCTCTGCGAGTAGAGCCACACCATCCCGATCAGCAGGCCCAGATCGCCAACACGCGTGGTGATGAATGCTTTCTTCGCCGCCGCAGCCGCTGCCGGGCGATGAAACCAGAATCCGATCAGCAGGTACGACGTCAGCCCCACCACTTCCCAGCACATGAAGAGCAGCAGCAGGCTGTTGGCGATGACCACACCCAGCATTGCGCCCGCAAACAGCGACATGAAACAGAAGAAGCGAGTGAAGTTGTCGTCATGGGCCATGTAGCCGAGGCTGTAGATGAAGATCAGCAGGCCCACGAAGCTGACCATCACCAGCATGACGGCGGCCAGCGGATCGAGCAGCCACCCAAGCTGTACCCACTGATCGCCGAACTGCATCCAGTCGACGATCTTCACCTGCAGTGCTGGATGCGCTAGCGCCTCGGCGAAGGCTTTCAGCGAGAGCAGCAGGGAGATCGCCATCGACCCGATGGCCAGCCCTGCTGACAGCCCTCGTTCCCGCCGCTTCAACAGCGCGGAGATGCCCGCCGCCACCATCGGCAGCGCAGGGATGAGCCAGAGGTTCTGCACGATCCAGGTCATCCCTTCATCTCCGTAATCTCGCTCACGTCGCTGGTGCCCGCGTGACGATAGATGGCCAGGATCAGCGCCAGACCCACAGCCGCCTCCGCCGCTGCCACGGCGATCGAGAAGATGACGAACATCAGGCCGGTCAGGAATTCAGGATGGGGACCGAAGCGCCAGAACGCGATGAAGTTCAGATTCGCCGCGTTGAGCATCAGCTCGATGCCGGCCAGCACCAGGATCGCGTTGCGGCGCGTCAGTGCGCCGGCCAGTCCGACCGAGAAGAGCAGGGAAGAAACGAGCAGACAACCAGCGAGCGGAGTCATCAGGCGCGCAACCCCGGATTCCGCGGCGCCTGCGTTTCCGCCGTGCCGCTTGCGCGCGTCGGACGCAGCGCCAGAATCACCGCGCCGATCATCGCTGCGGTCAACATCAGGGCGATCACTTCCAGCGGCAGTACGTAGCCCTGCATCAGGGCGAAGCCAATGTCGCGCATGGATGTTTGAGGAGCGGCAACGCTCGCCGCAGAGTGAGCCGCGCCACTGCCCACTACCGCCCAGGCCAGCACTCCGAAGACTGCAAGCGCCAGCACGGCCCCGGCGATGCCCGCCGGCGAAAACACCCTCTGTAGCTCCGTCTCGCTGCCTCGCGTGAGCAAAATGGCGAAGACAATCAGGATGGCGATGGCGCCCACGTAGACCAGCAGCTGCGCGAGCCCGGCGAATTCCGCTCCTAAGTTGACATACAAAGCCGCCAGTCCGGCGAAGGAAACCGCCAGCGCCAGGGCGCAGTGCACCAGACGCCGCAGCGTCATGGCGGCCACACCTCCGGCCAGCGTCAGGATCGCGAGAATCAGGAAAGAAACCGTCATTCCCATGCGTACAAGGTTCCGGCGCGAAATCTATGCACCGAGGTTGCGATCCGGTTCGCGACGGGATCCGCCGCGCCGGACCTCTCCAACAATTTCACAGCACCACCCGCGCGACTGTGACTCCTGTCACCAGTCGGCTCGACCGCCCCGCGCCCGTCTTACTCCGCGAAGCGATAGGTTCTCTTCTCCATGCTGCGGCCGCGCTCCAGCTTGCGCGCCAGCAATATATAAGGAGCAAAAATGACCAGTGCACAGACCAGCCAGCGTATCACACCGCCCAGCGGCCTCGGCCCCACCACGCCGGGCGAAAGAAAGCGCCAGATGCCCGCCGAAAGAATGACGATCAGGGTCATGGGCAGCATAAATTTCCAGGCGAAGTTCATCAGTTGATCCATGCGCAGCCGGGGCAGCGTTCCGCGTATCCAGATGAAGCCGAAGATCATCACCAGCAGCTTGCCGAAGAACCACAGCCAGGAGGGAATCCACGCCAGGAAGCTCACCGGCGACGACCAGCCGCCCAGGAACAGCGTGATCGCGAGTCCGCTTACCGCGAACATTTCGATGTATTCGGCCAGGAAGAACAGCGCGAACTTGAAGCCGGAATACTCGATGAAGTACCCGGCGATAATCTCCGACTCACCTTCGGGCAGATCGAACGGGCTGCGATTCGTTTCCGCCGTCGCCGCAATCATAAAGAGGATAAATCCAGCCAGGCCCCAGGGGGTGATGACGTTCCAGTGCGCAATCCCGGCGGTGTACCGCGCCTGCTCCTCGACGATCTTCACCGTCGACAGTGTTCCAGCGATCATGACGACGGCTACGGAGGACAGGATGAGGGGAATCTCGTAGCTGATCATCTGCGCGATGGCGCGCATCGCGCCCAGCAGGGAATATTTGTTGTGGCTCGACCAGCCCGCCATGAACACGGCCAGCTCGGTCGCCGCGCCCACCGCGAAGAAGTACAGCACTCCGGTGTCGAGGTCGACGGCGATCATGTTGCGCCCCACGGGCAGCACAGCGTAGCTCAGGAAAATAACGCCCACCAGCACGAGCGGGGCCAGGTAATGGACAACGTGATCCGCACGGCGCGGCACCAAATCTTCCTTGGTGAGCGATTTCACCGCGTCCGCCAGCGGCTGGAACACTCCACACGGCCCCACCCGGTTCGGACCGTAGCGATTCTGCATCCGCCCCAGCCCTTTGCGCTCGAAGACCGTCGTCAGCGCAAACAGCGCCGCGAAGACGACGATGATCATCGCCACCGCAATCACAATCGAAGTCAGAGTCTGGAACGACGCGGGCACGTGCCCAACGACCCAGTGATCGAGCGTGACAAAAACCTGATCGGCCGCTCTTGCTGACATCATTGCGGTGTCACCTTCGTCTCGGACGGTTTTGCGGGAGCCGTGGCGCCGTTACCGGATACTTCGCCCGCCGGCGGATTCGCTGCCGCTGCCGCGGCCTTCGCCCTGGCCGCCGCTTCGGCCGCTGCGGCTTTGGCCTTCGCCGCTTCGGCTTCCTTCGCGCGGCGCTCGTCCGTCTCCGCCGCTTCCAGCGGATGAATCTTCTGGTAATACTCGTTCGGTTGGGACAGCTCTTTCTTCGTGTACAGCAGTTCCCGGAACCGGTTGTCCGTGCTCAGCTCAAACACTTTGTCCATCCGGATGGCGTCGAAGGGGCAGACTTCCACGCAGATCTGGCAGCTCATGCATACCGACACGTCGATGTCGAACACCGCCGGATAGAACTGCTGTTTACCCACAAAGTCCGGCTTCTTGTCCTTGCTCTTCTCGATGTGGATGCAACGCGGCGGGCACTCTTTCTCGCAGATCTGGCACGCCACGCAGCGCAGCCCCGCTTCCGGGTCCTTCCCGTCGTACAGCAGAAACGGAAAAACCCGCGATGCTTCCGGCAGCGGCAGCCGCTCCTCCGGATACTGCACCGTCGTCAGCCGATCCTTCTCCACATAGCTGCCGAAGAAGTTCCGCGCCGTCTCGACTAATCCCTGAATAATGCCTTCACCCAGCATTGACGCCCTCTGTACGCTGCGACCTGTGCTCTGTGCCCTGTTTCATCTGTCCACTTCTCCCAGCACAATGTCCACGCTGCCCAGAATGATCACCACGTCCGCGATGTTGTGTCCGAGGCACATGTCTTCCAGAATCGTCAGGTTGATCATGCAGGGCGGCCGCACGCGGTAGCGGTACGGATTCCCCGTGCCATCACTGATCAGGAAAAATCCCAGCTCGCCCTTCGGCGACTCGATGCGCCCATACGCCTCGCCCGCCTTCGGCCGCAGCCCGCGCAGGCGGACCTTCGGGTCCATCACCGGACCTTCCGGAATATCCTTGAGCGCCTGCTCCAGAATCTTCACCGTCTCCCGCATTTCGAGCAGTCGCATCATGTAGCGGTCGTAAACATCGCCATGCTCGCCCAGCGGCACCTTAAAGCTGAAGCGGTCGTAGACGCCGTAGTGGTCCACCTTGCGGACGTCGTAGTTCACGCCGCTGGCGCGCAGCATCGGCCCGGTCACGCTGGCGTTGATGGCCAACTCCCGCGGCAGCACGCCCGTGCCCTGGGTGCGCGCCATCAGGATTTCGTTCGCCCGCAGCAGCGCCTCGAACTCATCCACAAACCCGGGCAGCCGCGCGATCAGCGCGCGCACCTCGTCCAGCCACTCCTTCGTCGCGTCTACGCGCAGGCCGCCGAAGCGCATGTAGTTGCACATCATCCGCGCGCCGCTGAGCGACTCGAACAGGTCGAGGATTTTCTCGCGCTCCCGGAAGGCATACATCAGCGGCGTGCCGCTGGCGCCCATGTCCTGCAGCAGGAACCCGATCAGCCCCGCGTGATTCTGGAACCGCGTCAGCTCCGCCACAATGACCCGCAGATACTCGGCACGCTCCGGCACCTGCAGGTCGGCCAGCTTCTCCACCGCCAGCACGTAGCCCCAGTTGTTCGTCATCGAGCACAGATAATCCAGGCGATCGGTGTAGGGAATCGCCGCCAGGTACGCTCCGTGCTCGGCAATCTTTTCGTGGTTCCGGTGCAGATAGCCGAAGACGGGCTTCAGCTTCATCACGCGCTCGCCTTCGAGCTTCACATCCATGCGGAAGACGCCGTGCGTCGATGGGTGGTGCGGCCCCATCGACACTTCCATGATCTCGCCCTCTTCCGGCTCGTAGACCGGCCGGTCCAGCAGTGCGTCTCTCATGGGTGCGTCTCCACAACCGGAATCTCATCCGCTGGCGGAACATAATCCTTCCGCATCGGGTAATCCTTAAACCCATCCCACATCAGAATCCGGCGCAGGTCCGGATGCCCGTCAAAGACGATGCCGTACAGGTCGAAGGCCTCGCGCTCCTGAAACTCCGCGCCGCGCCACACCGGCGTCAGTGACGGAACATGCGTGTCGTCGGTGCGGTTTCGCGTCCGCAGCCGCAGCACCACCTGCCCGTGCTTCTTCTCCATCGAGAACAGGTGATAGACGGCTTCCAGATACCCCGGCACCTTCGTCTTGCGAACCTCGTCGACTTCCTGTTCGGACTCCGTGCCATCGGCAGCCTTCACCAGCTTTTTGACTTTGACCTTCTCCGACCTCTCGGTGTCGGGCCAGTCCACACCCGTCACCAGCGTGCAGTAGTCCAGTCGCCACTCCGCATGGTCCCGCAGGAACTCGGCCACCGCGCGCGCATGCGCGTGATCCAGCAGCAGCGAGTGCTGCGCCGAGGGGCTTCCGTTCGGAATGACAGTCGCCGACGCGCCGGGCACCCCGGCTTCAATCTGTGCCTTGATCTCGTTAGGGGAGGGAAGCGCCATTACTGAATCACCTTGAGCGGATTCCCCGCGGCTTCGTGGAACACTTCGTTATTCTGCGGCGGCTCCAGCCCATGCTCGCCGAACGCCGGCACGGGGAACTCGCTGGGCAGATCCTTATTCAGGTGTCGCGGGCGCGCCGATCCCGCCAGCGCCTGCTCGTCGATCTTCTTTTGCAGCGTCATGAACGCGTGGATCAGCGCCTCCGGCCGCGGCGGGCACCCCGGGATGTGTACATCCACCGGAATGTAGCGGTCGATCCCTTTCAGAACGTTGTAGCCATCGCGGAACGGGCCGCCGGAAATCGCGCACGCCCCCATCGCGATGACGTACTTCGGCTCGGGCATCTGGTTGTAGAGCCGTACGACCTGCGGCGCCATCTTTTTTGTAACCGTACCCGACACAATAATCAGGTCCGCCTGTCGCGGTGACGGCCGGAAGATCTCGGCCCCGAACCGGGCCAGGTCGTAGCGGGCCATGGTCGTCGCGATCATCTCGATCGCGCAGCACGCCAGCCCAAACGTGAGCGGCCAGACGGAGTTCTTCCGTCCCCAGTTATAAAGTTCCTCGAGCGTCGTCGTGAAGATCCCGTTCTTGCTCAACTCGATCTTCAGCTCTTTCAGTTCATCCGCCATCCAAATCCCTATTCCCTACTGGCTATTGGCTACTCCCTGTTCTTCAGGCCCAGGTTAAGACATCCTTCCCATACGCCCACACCAGCCCTTCCACCAGCAGCAGCAGGAAGACCAGCATGGCCAGGCAGGCGCCCAGCGACAGCCCGGTAAACGCCACCGCAAAGGGCAGCAGAAAGACAGCCTCGACGTCAAAAACCAGAAAAACGATTGCGTAGATGTAGTACGACGCGCCGAAGCCCGTCCAGGAATCGCCCTTCGACTCCAGCCCGCACTCGTAGGTGGCATTCTTCTCGGCGCCCGGCTTGTTCGGCGAAAACACCTTCGCCCACAGCCACGCCAGCGCCAGCGGCGTAAATCCAAACGCCACAGCGCCCACCAGGAGCCCCACGATCGTCAGCCAGGGATGCTCAGCATGTCCCATCATCAACAATCCACTCTCCGGCCTGCAGCCGCGACCCCTGTCAGCCTACGCGCCCCCACCCACGATCCTCCGTGATACCAGTCACATCCCGGTCCTGCCCCGCCTGCTGCGCCATTCGCGCGTGTCGGCTCGCCTTTGGGTCCCGTTTCGCTGCCATTCGCTGCAACATTCCATACTCGCACAGTCGTGTGCGTTGCCGCAGCCCCTGGGCGCGACAACAAAACTCCAACCCTCTTCAGGCCCGCTTTCCTGCTCGCTCTTCCGCTCGATTGATCACTCGCCGTTTGCTTGCTTCTTGCTACAGGCTACCGGCCGCTTCTGACACTTGTGTTCCCTGTCACAGCCGACCCACACACCCCCAGCGCAGACTTTTAAGTTGTACTCTTCAACGTTTTCGCACTCGTAACCCTCGAACCCCAGCAAGGAGCATCATGAGCACCCCTCAGAAAACTGCGATCTTCGACGGTAACGAAGCCGCTGCCTCCGTCGCCTACCGTTTCTCCGAAGTCGTTGCTATTTATCCGATTACCCCCTCTTCTCCCATGGCCGAATTCGCCGACCAGTGGGCCGCCGACGGCCAGCGCAACATCTTCGGCTCGGTCCCGGTTGTCGCAGAAATGCAGAGTGAAGGCGGCGCCGCCGGCGCCATGCACGGAGCCCTCCAGGGCGGAGCCTTCGCCACCACCTTCACGGCCTCCCAGGGCCTGCTGCTCATGATCCCCAATATGTACAAGATTGCCGGAGAACTTACGCCGACGGTCATGCACGTGACCGCACGCTCGATCGCCACCCACGCGCTCTCCATCTTCGGCGACCACTCTGACGTCATGGGCGTCCGCCAGACCGGCTACGCTATGCTCGCCTCCAACTCCGTCCAGGAAGCTGCCGACCTCGCCACCGTCGCGCACCTGGCCACGCTCGAATCGCGCATCCCCTTCATGCACTTCTTCGACGGCTTCCGCACATCGCACGAAATCAACAAAGTTCTCCCCATCTCCGACGACACCATCCGTGCCCTGCTCGACGAAAAGTCCATCCGCGCCCATCGCGAGCGCGCCCTCTCGCCCGATCGCCCCGTCCTGCGCGGTTCCGCGCAGAATCCCGACGTTTTCTTCCAGGCCCGCGAAGCCTGCAATCCCTATTACCTGGCGTGCCCGGTCATCGTGCAGGACGTGATGGACCGCTTCGCACTTCAAACCGGCCGCGAATACCATCTGTTCGACTACTACGGAGCCCCCGACGCGGACCGCGTCATCATTCTCATGGGCTCCGCCGCCGGAGCCACCGAGGAGGCCATTGACGCACTCAACGCCCAGGGCGAGAAGCTCGGACTCCTCAAAGTCCGCCTCTATCGCCCCTTCGCCGCTGAGGCCTTCCTCACAGCCCTCCCCGAAACCGTTCGCAAGATCGCCGTCCTCGACAGGACCAAAGAGCCCGGCGCGTCGGGTGAACCTCTTTATCAGGACATCGTCACCACCATCTCCGAATCGCTCTCTTCCGGCCGCATGCCACTCTCCCAGTTCCCGGTCATCATCGGCGGCCGCTACGGTCTCTCGTCCAAGGAATTCACGCCGGCCATGGCCAAGGGCATCTTCGACGAGCTGGCGAAGCCGCACCCGAAGAACCACTTCACCATCGGCATCGACGACGACGTCACCCACTCCAGCCTGCACTGGGACGAGAACTTCTCCACCGAAAGTCCCAAGACCGTTCGCGCCCTCTTTTACGGCCTCGGCTCCGACGGAACGGTGGGCGCCAACAAAAACTCCATCAAGATCATCGGCTCCGAGACGCCGAACTACGCGCAGGGCTACTTCGTTTACGACTCCAAGAAGTCCGGCTCACTGACCACGTCGCACCTGCGCTTCGGTCCCGAACCGATCCGCTCCACCTATCTCATCTCGCGCGCCAACTTCATCGCCTGCCACGGGTTCGAGTTCCTGGAGAAGATCGATGTCCTCGCCGCCGCCGAACCCGGCGCCGTCTTCCTGCTCAACAGCCCCTACAGTCCTGAAGACGTGTGGCAGCACCTCCCGCGCACCATCCAGAAGACCATCCTCGAGAAGAAAATCCGTTTCTTCGTCATCGACGGCTTCACCGTCGCCCGCGAAAACGGCATGGGCACGCGCATCAACACCGTGATGCAGACCTGCTTTTTCGCCATCAGCGGCGTGCTGCCTCGCGACGAAGCCATTGCGCAAATCAAAAAAGCCATCCAGAAGACCTATGGCAAGCGTGGCGAAGCCGTCGTCCAGCAGAACTTCGCCGCCGTCGACGCCTCGCTCGCCCAGCTGCACGAAGTCAAGGTGCCCGACCACGTCACTGCGAAGTTCGACATCCTGGCCTCGATTCCGAAACAGGCTCCCGCCTTCGTCCGCGACGTCCTCGGCGCTATGGCTGCCGGTCACGGCGATCTGCTGCCGGTCAGCGCGCTGCCTCCGGGTGGAACCTTCCCCACCGGCACCGCCAAATGGGAGAAGCGCAACATCGCCCAGTTCATCCCTGTGTGGGACAAGGATCTCTGCATCCAGTGCGGCAAGTGCGTCATGGTTTGCCCGCATGCGGTCATCCGCGCCAAGGTCTACGATTCGTCGCTGCTGCCCAACGCCCCCGCCACCTTCAAGTCCGCCAAGCCGAAGTGGCGCGGCATGGACAGCGAACTCTACACACTTCAAGTTTCACCTGAAGATTGCACCGGCTGCCAGCTCTGCGTCGAAGTCTGCCCCGCGAAGAGCAAAGCCGACCCGGCCCACAAGGCTCTCAACATGGCCGCGCAGCAGCCGCTGCGCCTGCCCGAGCGCGCCAACTGGGAGTTCTTCGAGTCCCTGCCCAACGTCGGACGCGACCGTCTTTCCCTGAACCAGGTCAAGGACATTCAGCTCCTCGAGCCGCTCTTTGAGTTCTCCGGAGCGTGCTCCGGTTGCGGCGAAACCCCCTACATCAAGCTGCTCACCCAGCTCTTCGGCGACCGCCTCCTGATCGCCAACGCCACCGGCTGCTCCTCCATCTACGGCGGCAATCTACCCACCACTCCTTACTGTCAGAACGACGAGGGCCGTGGTCCAGCCTGGTCCAACTCTCTGTTTGAAGACAACGCTGAGTTCGGGATGGGCATGCGCCTCGCCGTCGATCAGCAGAAAGCCTACGCGGAAGGACTGGTCGCGAAGCTGGCGCCGAGCCTCGGCGAAGACTTCGTCCGCGCCATTCTCGAAGCCGACCAGTCGAAGGAGCAGGGAATCAATCGGCAGCGCGAGCGCGTCCGCGAACTCCGTGCCAAACTCGCCGCCATCGATTCCGAACCGGCCCGCTCCCTCAACGCGGTCGCCGACACCCTGGTCCGCAAGAGCGTTTGGATCCTGGGCGGCGACGGCTGGGCCTACGACATCGGCTTCGGCGGCCTCGACCACGTCCTCGCCTCCGGCAAGAACGTTAAAGTATTGGTTCTGGATACAGAGGTCTACTCCAACACCGGTGGGCAGATGTCGAAGTCCACCCCGCGCGGCGCGGTCGCCAAGTTCGCAGCCGGCGGCAAGCTTACCAGCAAGAAGGACCTCGCCATGGAGGCGGTCGCCTACGGCTATGTCTACGTCGCCCGCGTCGCGCTTGGCTCCAACGACAGCCACACGGTTAAGGCCTTCCAGGAAGCCGAGGCGTGGGACGGCCCGGCGATCATCATCGCCTACAGTCACTGCATCGCCCACGGCTACGACCTCACCCAGGGCCTCGACCACCAGAAGGCCGCCGTCAACTCCGGCTACTGGCCGCTCATGCGCTACAACCCCGCGGTCCGCGCGGAAGGCAAGAACCCGTTCTTCCTCGACTCCCGCGCCCCGTCGATCCCGCTCAAAGACTACGTCTACAACGAGTCGCGCTACACCATGCTGCTCCGCGCCCATCCCGACACAGCCGAAGAGCTGCTGAAGGAAGCTACCGACGACGTCGAGCGGACGTGGCGGGTTTACTCCGGCCGTGCGGCGATGCCCGGCCGCGAGGCCTCACCCAACATCTCTCCGCGCAACGGCCACGAACAGCTGGCGGCCAAAGCCCCGCAGAAGGAAGAGTAACCGCGGGCCCCAACCATGCTTTTGTCCGGACCTTTTTCGGACTTCCGCCAGTGCCGGCCGCAAACCACCGGCGCTGGCTTTTCTTTTCCGGCAGTCAGCGGTAGCAGTCAGCCGTCAGCGAAGACGCCGACTGCTGACTGCTGACCGCTTCTCCACCGCCCCCTGCTTTACAATTGCCAGAAGCCGCCAGCCGAAACAACCACTCTGAAACAATCGAGGCCGGCGCGCATCTTTTCATCATGATTGAGCAGCCCCTGCCCGAAGCCCTGACATTTGACGACGTCCTGCTGAGTCCCGCCTGGAGCGAAATTGCGCCCGCGCAAGTCTCCACCGCCACTCGGCTGACGAAGCGGATCCCCCTCACCACTCCTCTGCTCTCCGCCGCCATGGACACCGTCACTGAATCGCGCATGGCCATCGCCATGGCGCAGCAGGGCGGCCTCGGCATCGTGCATCGCAATCTCACTATCGAGCAGCAGGCCGGCGAAATCGACAAGGTCAAGCGCTCCGAGTCCGGCATGATAGTCGACCCCGTCACCATGGCCCCCGAGCAGCTCATCGCCGACGCCCTCGAGGTCATGCGCCGCTACAAAATCTCCGGCGTCCCTGTCACCCGCAACAAAAAGCTCGTCGGCATCCTCACCAACCGCGACCTCCGCTTCGAAACCCGCACCGACATCCCCATCGCCGAGGTGATGACGAAGGAAAACCTCATCACTGTCCCTGTCGGCACCACTCTCGAGCAGGCTGAAGAAATCCTCCACCACCACCGCGTCGAGAAACTGCTTGTCGTCGACGAAAACTACGTGCTCAAGGGCCTCATCACCGTCAAGGACATCCAAAAGAAGCTGAAATATCCCAACGCATCGAAAGACGAACAGGGGCGCCTCCGTGTCGGCGCCGCCATCGGGGCAACCGGCGACTACCTCGAGCGCGCCGCCGAGCTCGTTCGCAACCGCTGCGATGTCCTCGCCATCGACTCCGCCCACGGCCACTCCTCGCGCGTCCTCGATGCTGTCCGTGAAGTCAAGAAGCGCTTCCCCCAGGTCGATCTCCTCGCCGGCAACGTTGCCACGCGCGATGGCGCCGAGGCCCTCATCGATGCGGGCGCCGACGCCGTCAAGGTCGGCATCGGTCCCGGCTCCATCTGCACCACGCGCATGGTCACAGGCGCCGGCATGCCGCAGATTACCGCCATCAGCGAGGCGTACAAAGCTGCCCAGCCGCGCGGCGTCCCCATCATCGCCGACGGCGGCATCAAGTACTCCGGCGATGTCACCAAGGCCATCGCCGCCGGAGCCAGCGTCATCATGATCGGTTCCCTCTTCGCCGGCGTAGACGAGAGCCCCGGCGAGACCATCCTTTACCAGGGCCGCTCCTTTAAGGCCTACCGCGGCATGGGTTCCCTGTCCGCCATGGCCCAGGGCGGCGGCGAGCGCTACTTCCAGGGCACCAAAGACCTCGACATCGACGACAACAACGAGAGCGTCGTCAACCGCGAGCGCAACGGCAACGCCAATCGCCTCGGCAAATTCGTGCCGGAAGGCATCGAAGGCCGCGTCCCCTATCGCGGCGCACTCGAAGCCATGGTTTACCAGCTCGTCGGCGGTCTTCGCTCCGGTATGGGCTACTGCGGCGCCGCCACTATCGAAGAGCTACAGCAAAAGGCCAAATTCGTACGCATCTCCTCCGCCGGCCTCCGCGAATCCCACGTCCACGACGTCCTGATCACTCGCGAAGCCCCCAACTACCACGTGGAGTAGTTAGCTCAGATACCTCTTTGTGGTTGCGAATCGCCCGCGCCCGATGCCATAATCGGCACGCTATCGATGTTATTCCCGGCTGTCCCCACCTAACGTCGTCAGGGAATCGATATGTTTGACCACGCACGCGTGCTCCCGTCGCGCCCCAGCCGACTCGGGATGCTCTGCGCTCTTGCAATTCTCAGCGCTGGTCTTTCCGGTGCCCAGACCGTTTCCGACCCGCAGCTCTTCGGTCAGATCAGCAGACAGTGCGCGTTTTTCGCCCAGTCCATCAACGCGCCCTGCGTCAATCAATATCGCGACAAACTCGAGTATCTATTCTTTCAGGGCAGCATAACTGTACCCGATAAGATGGAGATCGGCCGGCAGCTGCTTTATGCCTACGGCTCGTCCCCCGCCGACATGGCCGCGATGCGCTCCGTTGCGCATCGGCTTTCCGAGTATCACGACGGCACTTATCCGGGACTTACAGCATCGGGCGATGCCGGCTCAGGTGCGCCGGCCGGTTCCTCCCATGCGTGGCAGCAGTTCGCCGAAGTGGATGGAGAATGCGACATCCATGGTTCAGTCACGAACAGCCCCTGCGTTCTGGCTCACCGTGCCATGCTCGAGGACCTCTTCTATAACTCCGACCTCGATGTGCCCGATAAGATCGCCGTCGGCCGCAAGCTCGTCCTGAGCTACAGCGCATCCCCCGACGACATGCGCGCCCTGAAATTGCTCTCCGAGCGGATGCGCGCTTATCAGACAGAGGCCGCAGACAATGCGTATTCGCGCTCTCCCGACATGTCTTCCGTCGCATATGGCGACGCGTCCGCCTCGGGTACGCGGCGTCCTCCGACCCTCTACACTACCGGTCAGCCCGCGCCCAACGCCAGCCGCACCGCCTCCCGGAAAACGGCTCAATCGAACCCGCCCGCTGCCAACCCCAACCCTGCTCCGACCGCCCCTGCCTTAACTGCAGCGGCCGCGATTCAGACTCCAACTACGGCCTCGGCCTCCAACCCGTCCGCCACCAATCCTGTTCGAAACGCTCCTGCGACCACTACCGCAGCCTCGACCCCACCTCCGACCACCACTGTCTCGGCCTCCGCTCCGCCTGCGACCCGCAGCTCCGCTGTCAGTTCACCCCCGCCAGCCAGCTATCCCAGCCCCGTGCGCGCTGTCGCGGTCTCCAGTCCTCCGCCTCCCGCGCACGCTCTCGTTTCCTCGCCTGCTCCCACGGCCACCCGCGGCGTTACACCCATCGTCGCCCCCGTTGCGCACATCCTCGCCTCCGGTCCGTCGTACGCCCTCATCATCGGCATCGACCAGTACCCGCAGTTTCCGAAGCTGCGTACCGCCGTCAGCGATGCAAAGGCCGTCGAAGCCGAGCTCCGCCTGAAATACGGTTTCCGTACAGAGCTCCTGCTCGATGCGCAGGCCGATCGCGCCCACATCATGACCGCGCTCAGCAGCTTCCGCCGCACTCTCTCGCCGGACTCCAATCTCCTGATCTACTACGCGGGCCACGGTCTGCACGACCGCGAGTCCGACAAGGTCTACTGGCTCCCCGTCGACGCCGAGCCGGATAACTCCGCCAACTGGCTCCAGACCGACGACGTCACCAGCGAAATCCGCGCCATTCCCGCGCGCCACGTGCTCATCGTCGCCGACAGCTGCTATGCCGGCGGCATGACCCGCGATGCCGAAGCCCTGTTTACGCCCACGGAGCGCTCGCGCTTTCTTGAGAAAGTCGCCGCCGCCAAATCCCGCGACCTGCTCTCCAGCGGAGGTGACGAGCCGGTTGCCGATGCCGGAGGCGCCGGGGGCCACTCCGTCTTCGCCGCAGCTCTGATCCGAGGCCTCGATCAGATCGAGCTCGACCGCTTCACCGCCGCCGAGCTGTTCTCGAACTACATCCGCGTCATCGTCGCGGGAAATTCGGACCAGACCCCGGAGTACAACTTCATCCGCAACTCCGGTCACGACGCGGGCGACTTCACCTTCGTCCGCCAAACCCGCTGAGTCCCCGCCCCCGCGAAGAATTCACGCCTCCGCGCGCTTCACAAAGGCGTACTATGGCCTCGAACCACGATGGCCTATGTCCGACATAGCTGAAGCCGAGCGCCTCGTTCGCTGCTTCGATCCGCACGCCACCTGCGCGGAGGGTTCCCACGAGATTTTGATCCTGTCGCCGCGCTGGGGACGCCTTCGTCGCACGCATCCTCTGCTGGCGACTTCACCTGCGGACCGCGGACTTCGAGGCCGCCTGGCCATCTGGCGCGTCACAACCTGCTCACCTGCCGCGACCGGTCGGTCCAGCTCGCCATTTCCACCTACCAGCACCGCATCCGCGTTGAAGCGCGCGTTGCCGTGACGACCCTGTGCGATTCCGCCTTCGACCTCTGCCGTCACGGCCACGACCTGCTGGACCATCATGGCCAGACGCGCTCCGCCGTTGTTGTCCGACGCGAAGCCCTCTTCATTCGCTCTCTCCCGCCCGACCCCGCCGGCTACGCCCGCTTTGAGTTCGGCAACACCTTCCTGCTCCCCATCACCGAGGACGCAATGCTGGCCGAGTCCAAAACTCTCTGGTAAGCAGTCAACCCCCCGGTTCCCCCACATCCCTGCAGTTGGGGATGTGGGGATCGCGCGCCAGCCCGACCGTCCCAAACCCTTCTAGCGCTCTTCCCGTACCACCTCGACCACCCGCGCATCCGGTTCGCTCCACGCTGCGGTCCCCGTATGGTGCAATTCGTGCGTGCTCTCGTCCCACTCCAGGTGGGTGAGCTGGAAGTCGCCCTTCTCATACGCGTAGCTCCGCCCATCGTCCTGGTACAGATCGAACTCCGCATTCGCGCCCGGCCACACCTGCACTTTTGCGATCGCCTGCTTGTCCGCTGTGCTGTCCACCGCGCTTCCCAGCGGAATAATTGACCCCGCCCGAACGAACAGAGGCAGCTTGTCGATCCGCGCATCCACCATCACCGTCTGGCCGCCGTGAATGCGCTCGTGCGTCCAGTAGTTGTACCAGTCCGCACCGGCGGGCAGATACACCGCCTTCGTCGTCTGCCCCTGGTCCGTCACAGGAGCCACCAGGAATGCCGGCCCGAACATATACTCATCGCCGATCTCGGCCACCTTCGGATCGCCTGGGAAATCCATGAACAGCGCCCGCATAAACGGCGCGCCCGTCTTGTGTGTGAACCATCCGAGCGAATAGATGTACGGCAACAGCTGATATCTCAACTTGAGATACTGCTCCAGGATCGGCTCCGCCTGCTTCCCGTACGACCACACTTCGTTGTACTTCCGCGTGCCGTGCGTACGCATGATCGGCAGAAACGTCGCGTACTCGAACCACCGCGTGTACAGCTCGGGA
Source organism: uncultured Acidobacteriaceae bacterium (assembly GCA_963819725.1). Classification (GTDB taxonomy): domain Bacteria; phylum Acidobacteriota; class Terriglobia; order Terriglobales; family Acidobacteriaceae; genus Palsa-343. Next base: position 55,670 of record CAWFXK010000005.1, on the reverse strand, counting down.
TAATCGTCGTACCCGCCCACCTCATCGCGCGCGCCCGCGGGATCGATCAACGGCGTGTGCGCCGGATGATGGGCAGCCGGCAGTCCCTGCCACCCGCCCGTGTCATTGCTCCAGTACGCCAGCCCTGACGCGGCCACGTCGAGTCCCGCCGGCACCTGCCGTTTCAGCACATCCCACAGCGGAAAAATGTCGCTCGACCAGACCATCGCGCCGTTGTGCTGGACACCCAGATAACCGTCACGCGAGAGAATCAGCGCCCGATGATCCGTATCCGCGCGGAAGCCGTCGTAGAGCGCGCCGGTGTGAAAAAGCGGATAGACGTTGAAATACTCCGTCCCCGGCCCGATGTGGTAGTAGCTCCCGTTCGGAGGCAGATCGGGCTCCGTCTCGTCCGCCCACAGCGCGTCGAATCCCTTGCTGATGATGTTGTCGCGGATCGTGCCCCAGTACCACTTCGCCGCATCAGGATTCGTCGTGTCAATGTCCGAGCCTGCCTTGTCATAGGGCAGCCCGTTGGTCGGCGTCCCATCCGCCAGATGCTCGAACCACCCGTGCTCCGCAATCTCCGTGTAGAACCGGTCCGTGGGCACAAACCGCGGCCACACGCTGATCATCGTCTGGATGCCTTCCGCGTGCAGCTTCTCGTTCATCGCCTTGGGATCGGGCCAAACCCGCGCGTCGAAATCCATCTGCCCCATGTTCGTGTAGTAGAACCAGTCGACCACGATCACATCAAGGGGCAGATGCCGCTGTCGATAGCCGTCGGCCACGGCCAGCACTTCGGCCTGGCTAGAGTAGCGCTGCTTGCACTGGATGTATCCATACGCCGCCTTCGGCAGCATCGGCGTGTCGCCCGTCAGCAGGCGATAGCCCTCATACAACTCATCGGTCGTCTTCCCCGCAATCACGAAGAACGAAACGCGATCGCCAACCTCGGAAGTCCAGCGCGTCTGCTCGTTGAACCCCGGCTCTATCGTCGTCTTTGACGGGTTATCCCACAGCACCGCGTAGCCCTTGTTCGTCACCAGAAACGGCACGCAGAAACTGGGTGCGGCCGGCGCGACGTAGTCGTTCCAGCAGCGCACCGGATGACCACGATGGTCGAGCCACCCTTCCTGGTTCTGGCCCAGGCCGTAGTAGTGTTCATCGTCGGGCGAGTGAAAGCTCGCGCCCACCTGGTCGTACACGCCGTCAGGATTGCGCGAATCGTAGCGATCCCAGGCAATCGACGGCTTCACCTCATCCAGCACCGCGGCATTGCCGTCCTTGTGATTCGGCACGCTCATCTGCCAGCCCTGCAGGTTCACGAGCGTCTTGCCGGCGACATCGTCCACCGTCAGCGGAATCCAGGGCGTCGACCCCGAGAAGTACTGGCAGGTGTCACACGTGTACTTCGTGTTGCGCGGCCCGTAATGCGGCACCGGCATCCGGATCGTCATCCGATCGGACCGGTAGGTGTCCATCGTGTCGGTGTGCTCGTACGTCCAGCCCGTGTCCGGCGGCCTTCGCGGTGATGCCATAGCCCGGCCCGGCCAGCGCCGCGTCCTTCTTCAGGCTCATCGTGACGCGCACCATGTTCGGCGCATACGGTTCCAGCGTCACCGTCGCGTCGCGCCGCTCCAGGACGATCTGCTTTTGCGCGCAGGCGCTGCCGGCAGCCAGCAGCGCGAAGAGGAAAATCCTCGCAATCCTTCGATTCATGGCCTTCTTGTCTTTCGGTTTTTTGGCGATGGATGCCGCCTGCGAGTTTACGCCCGCACTGAAAACGTGTACAGCGTACGACCGCTCGCGGTGGCCCGATGTAAATCGTTTTGCTGCGACTTCTGAATGTTCCACGCCAGCGCCCGAGTCGCTGCAACCCGCAACCTGCAACCTGCGCCTGGAGGTCGTATATGATGAAAAAGGCCTGTCCCGGAAGCCTCTTCCGACGGCCCTTCCACCCCATGGCGGCGTAGCTCAGATGGTTAGAGCGTGGGATTCATAACCCCAAGGTCGGTGGTTCGATCCCACCCGCCGCCACCAAATCTGGGACAAGGTCCGATCAGAGAGACCATGCAGATGCCCGGCTGCTGTCGAGGCGCGTTACCCTTTGCGCCCCTCCAGAGAGTCCAGCCGTTCTTCGTGGCGTCGCGCCAGCTGGGCAAGTACGCCAAACCCGGTCGCCAGGTCATCGACCTTGGCCACCAGCTTGTTCACGTTCTCCGTCGTGGCTCGAACCTCACTCGACATCTGCGCAACGTCGGCAGTCAGAATCTCCACGTGCTGAGTCAGGGCTTCATGGCGCTCGGTAAGCCGTGTCAGCCGCTCGTCCACGGTCATTCTGTTCTCCCTCTCAACTGGAGAGACAATAGCATAAGGGTGAAGAATGTCGCTCGTGACCTGGGGACGGAAGGATCGGTGAGGAATTGCTCCGCGAGCGGAGAATCACGGAGGGGCGCGACCGTCAGAGCGTGGGATTCATAACCCCAGGGTCGGCAGTTCGATCCTACCCGCCACTTACCTGCCGACTGTCTGCGATTTCATCACAATTGACGTGGAACCTCAGTGTAGTACTTCATGCAGTAAACCAGATCGTCCATCAGCTGACGGTCCTCAAGTGGGGAAACAGGATTCAGAGACGGGAAGTATCCGCACATCCCGACTGGAGAATTCTCTTCTTCGTTTCCATAGTGGAATGAGTAGTTCGTGATGAATACTCCCATTTTCCGGGGTCTTGCCGCCTGTGTTGCCTCGCCGCACCTTCAGTTCTTGACCGATCTGATCCATCGCACGGAATGGAACCTGCCGGCATGTGAGCGTAACCCGGAACACCGGGTGGAATTCGGGCATTCAGATTTGTATCGATGAAAATGAGGTACGCGGTACCATCAGAAGGTCCTTGCTTCACGGCCTTGTCGTAAAGGTCGAAGATGTCGCCCCTCAGTTCTGCGCTGATGGGTCCCAAGAAATCGATATGCCCCACTCCGCAGCCTGCTTTTTGTTTCAACCGCAATTTTGGTTCCTCTCTCCCTGTGCGTAGCAACGAACTCACAATGCTTTCCCGGCTGCGGTACATCGTCCAGCCATTCAATGTCGAAGCCAGCGCGAGCGAAGATCGCGGCAATCAAAACCTCATAGCGGGCTGACTGGAATGTGCTCCAATCCTTCAGACGCTCAACAATCCTGTCGGGCAATCTGTAGTTGATTTGCAGCCAGAACAGATCGTAGGCAAAGCACAAATACGCCTCCACGGGTCCGGTACGGATACTCCTGATTTGTTTCTCGTCCGCAGATGTCTTTGTACGCGCCAGTAGCGCGAACAGTGCCGAACGCCAGCGAAAAACCACGTGTTGCTTTTCAACCGCCAAAGACCTTTGCTGCTCGAACCATTCGGCTCCGAAAGTCTTATGGAGCAGAGAATCGAGGAACTGATGGAAGGTATGATCCTGGGGAGATGTCCAAAGGGCGTTCCAAATGATTCGGAATCGAATATCACCGCCGACCCAGCTTGAAAGGATCGGAGTACGAGCACCCTTCAGCAAAACTGGGACGCCATGCCGTTGAATGGCATTGCCGAACGCGTTGTCCCCTTTGAGCTCGCAGCACTCCCCATATGTCTTCCCGTACTGGCCGCAAGGGCAGAGCTTCGCGGAGTCGACCTTGGCTGCGATCATGATTCCAGATGAGCAAATTGTCCGGGGAAAGTCCAGCCCCATTTGTCTTCCCCCTCCCACCCCGATACAACTGCACTCATCGCTTCCTTGATCCCGCCCCGAGAGGACCTCATGACCTCCGCCCATCGCCTTTGCGGTTGCAGTGTGCTCGCCCTCGTCTTCGCCGCCGCTCCCGCCTTCCTCTCCGCCCAGTCCGCGCAGTATCCAAACTACCCCAGCGAAACGCCGGCGCAGTTCAACCAGCCCACCAACCTGCTCGACTACGAACGCCGCGACGTCATGATCCCCATGCGCGACAGCGTCAAGCTGCACACCGTCATCCTGCTGCCCAAAGCTCTCGTCGAAGCCCGCAGTCATCCGCAACCAGGCACGCCCCCATCCTCCTTACCCGAACCCCCTATGACGCCACGGCCATGACCGTCCACGGTCCCAGCACGCACCTGGGTCCGAGCATCGAGGGCTACGACAACGCCACCGACGTCATCGTTGAAGACGGCTACATCCGCGTCATCCAGGACATCCGCGGCAAGTACGGCTCCGAGGGCGACTACGTTATGAACCGCCCCCTCCACGGCCCGCAGAACCCAACGCCCGTCGACGAATCCACCGACACGTACGACACCATCGACTGGCTCGTCAAAAACATCCCCGAGTCCAACGGCAAGGTCGGCATCCTCGGCATCTCCTACGACGGCTTCCTGCCGCTCATGGCGCTCTTCCATCCGCACCCGGCGCTCAAAGTCGCATTGCCCATGAACCCCATGGTCGATGGCTGGATGGGCGACGACTGGTTCCACAACGGCGCCTTCCGCGAGCAGAACATGCCCTACATCCTCGAGCAGACAGCAACGCGCGGCAACATCGTCAAGTGGCTTACCAGCTGCTTTCGATGACTGGGACACCTACATGCGTCCCGGCTCCGCGGGCGAGCTCGGCAAAGAACGCGGCCTCGATCAGATCGGCTTCTGGCGCAAGCTCCTCGCCCACCCCAGCTACGACGCCTTCTGGAGCGACCAGGCCGTCGACAAACTCCTCGCCGACTACTACAAATCCGCGCCCATGATCCCCACCATGCTGGTCGCCAGCCTCTGGGATGCAGGAGGACATCTACGGCCCGACCGCCGTCTACAAGGCCATCAAGCCGCTCGACAAGAACGGCGACATCCACATCGTCTACGGCCCCTGGGTCCACGGCGGGGAAATCGGCGACGGCAGCCAGCATCGGCGCCATCCGTTTCGGCAGCGATACCGGCCTCTACTTCCGCCAGCACATCCTGCGCCCCTTCCTCGCGAAGTATCTAATGGATACTCCGCCGCCCGGCGTGAACACCTCCGATATAACCACGGCCTGGGCTTTCAAGACTGGCGTCAATGAGTGGGAGAAGCTCGCCTCCTGGCCTCCCCGCGCTGACGACAGTGGAAGGGCACGTACACCCCAGGAGATGCAGATGGAACTGCTGCGGCTAAGAGGTCTTGATATAAGCCCGGGAACGCCGCTTTACCTCACCTCCAATTTCGGCCTCAGCTTCTCATACCCGAAGGATTCCAGTTCCGACTCCGACACCTACATCTCCGACCCTGCCAAGCCCGTCCCGTATCGCAAGCGCCCCGCCCAACCCATCGGCTACGACTACCCGCTCACCTGGCCCGAATGGCTGACCGACGACCAGCGCGAGCAATCCGGCCGGCCTGATGTTCTGAGTTACACCTCCGACGTCCTCACCGAGCCGGTCCAGATCAGCGGTCAGCCCGTCGCGCATCTGGTCGCCTCTACCTCAGGCACCGACTCCGACTGGGTCGTGAAGCTGATCGACGTCTACCCCGACGAAGTCGCCAGCCAGCCCGACCTCGGCGGCTATCAGCTCATGATCTCCGCCGACATATTCCGCGGCCGCTACCGCGAGAGCTTCGCCGTCCCGCACGCCATCCCGCCCAATGATGCGCTCGAGTACACCTTCAACCTGCCCCCCACGAACCACGTCTTCCTGCCCGGACACCGCATCATGGTCCAGGTGCAGTCGAGCTGGTTCCCACTCTACGATCGCAACCCGCAGACCTTCGTGCCGAACATCTTCTGGGCCAAGCCCTCCGACTACCATAAAGCCGAGCAGAAAATCTGGCACGCGCCAGGACACCAGAGCTACATCGAGCTGCCGCTGGTGAAGGAACAAAACTGAAACATGGAAGAACGACGACACCTGGTCCACACCGAAGGCCGGCTACCGCATTGCACTCGTTGCCAATAAATAGCCTTTGATATCTCGCACAAGTGCTGATAGGTTGCGCCTATGGGATGGCTGGTGTCAGTCGGATTGGGGTTATCAATCCAATCCATCTAACGTGTGGTAGAAAGGTCAGAAGAGCGGCCCGAAAGCAGAACCGCCAGATATCGGTTCAACCTGCATAGGGCGTAACCTCAAAATGCCCGGTGCTCCATATCTCTCCTTTGGTAGAGGTGGGATTGCAAGGTCGCCATCGGCCGCCCCATGACCTTCGTACCGTCCCATCCTCCGATTCTTCTTGCCTGCACCTTCTTAACCCCATAAGCTGATAGTAAGGAAAGTTCTGTCCACCGGATTCACCCTCGGTGCCAACAGAGCTTTTCCTTTTGGCGAACCCGGCTCAGGCCGGATCAAGGCCGGTTCTTTGAAAACCAGGCGCGCGGTCGCCCGTACTCGACCCAGCACACACCGCACTCGCGTGCACGAAGCCAGCATTCACAACTGCGAATGCAGCATTCACGCCCACGAAGCGAACTGCCCCGGTTGCAATCAGATCCCTTGCTCGCAACCACGAATGCAGCACTCACAACCATGAATGCAGCATCGGCACTCGCCAGCAAGTGCCCTGGCATCAACCAGATAAAAGTTGTCAAACTTGTAAACTTAGAGCAAGCCGTCTGGAATCAGTCACTTGCATCTTGTCGAGGCGAACACACTCGAAAGCACAGCACTAACTGATAATTGGGGCTGAGAACTGGCGCCGAGAATGGAGGGCTGACAAGCCGATTAACCAACTCGCCATCATGCGAGGAGTTCGCAGGGGACGTGCTCAGCAGAATCAACAACATCCCAGGGGGTCGCCCCCCCTTCCCAATCGCATTTCCGCTTCCAGCTCCCGCAACCGGCTCTATGTCAGCGCCCGGTCCAGATGCGTATACCCCCCGTCCACCACAATGTTCTGTCCCGTGGTGTGCCCGCTCTGCGCCGGCGACAGCAGAAACACCGTCATCGCCGCGATCTCCCGCGCCTCGGTAAAGCGATGCCCCAGAGGAATCCGCCGCGCAATCGTCTCCAGCGCCGCCTTTGGATCGGGCCGCGACGAGATCCAGCGCTCGTACAGCGGCGTCATCACCTCGGCCGGCAGCACGGAGTTGGCCCGAACCCCATGCGGCGCCAGCTCCGCAGCCCACTCCCGCGTCAGCGCCAGCTGCGCGCCCTTCGCCGCCGCGTAGGCCGATGTCCCGCCCTGGCCGGTGAGCGCCACCTTCGAGCTGATGTTCACGATCGACCCGCGCGAGGCCTTCAGCATCGGCAGCGCGTAGTGCGCCATCGCGTAGTAGTGGACGAGGTTCTGCTGCAGGCTCTCCATGAACCGCTCCGGCGTGCCGGATTCGAGCCCCACCCCATCGTTCGCGCCCGCATTGTTCACCAGCCCCAGCAACTTGCCGTAGCGCTCGCGCACGTAGTCGACCGCGCGTTTGCACTGCGCGATGTCCGCCAGATGCGCTTCCACAAAGTCGCACTTGCGCCGCGTGTTCAGCATCTCCGCAAGGAAGTTCTTCACGTTGTCCGACGCGCGACTCACCACCACCACCGTCGCGCCTTCATCCAGACACGCGCGCGTGATGGCCTGCCCAATGCCGGCGCCACCGCCGGTTACGACAATCACACTGTCATGCAGCCCAAGATCCATGCAGGAAGGATACTGCCCCTGCACTTTCCCGTCTGCCCAGGCAGAATTGTCTCGGAAGGCGCATCCAACCAGGTACGCCAGGAACCTTCCTGGTTGATATCGGGGTTATATGCATTTGCATGGATGCGCGTTCTGCCGATATAGATAAGAATGGATTCTGTTGTGACTCGTGAATTGCTCGCCAGCAATGGCGTCGGAAGCATCATCGACGGAAGATTCCCCCTTCTCCGGTGGATCGGGGGCACAGAGCAGAGCAGCGTTTTCCTTACCGAGCTCGAAGGGGATCCGCCTCGCAAAGCCGCCATCAAACTGATTCCGGCGGATAGGGTGGATGCCCACGCCTGCCTCGCCCAGTGGGCCGCGGCCAGATCCCTGTCGCATCCTCACCTCGTGCGCCTGTTTCATGCCGGACGCTGCGCAATCGACGGCGAAGATTGCCTCTACGTTGTCACCGAGTACGCCGACGAGATCCTCTCCGAGATCCTTGCTTCGCGTCCCCTTACCCCTGCGGAAACCGCTGAGATGCTTGGCCCGGTTCTGGACGCGCTCTCCTGGCTGCACTCCCGCGATCGCATCCACGGCCATCTCCAGCCCTCCAACATCATGGTGGTCGACGACCTCCTGAAGCTTTCCGTCGACCGGCTGTATTCCGATGGCGAGTTCGGCAGACCCTCCCTGTCGTCCGGCAAGGGTGACGCGCCGGAAATCGCCACGGGAATCATCTCTCCCGCGGCCGACGCGTGGTCGCTGGGCGTCCTTGTGGTCCAGGCTCTCACCCAGCGCCCTCCCGCCTGGAACGCATCGAGTGATGCGGAACCCATCCTGCCGCTCTCCATGCCCCGGCCTTTCTCCTCCATCGCGCGCGGATGTTTGCAGGTGGACCCCGCAGTCCGATGGACGCTGAACGACATCCGAGCTTCGCTTGAGCCTGGCCACGCGGCGGAAGCCTCCGGCAGAGGCACGGCAACACCGCATTCCAGAGCCCGCACGACGATTCTTATTGGCGCCGCAGTGGTTCTGGTTGCCGCGGCCGCCGCTCTGGTCATCGGTTCTCACCATGGCAAGCCATCGCCCCCGGCTATAACGCAGACCTCCGCTGCTCCGCCCACTTCCAGGCCGCCTCAGTCACCGGCCCCCGAATCTTCAGGACCGGCAACTACGCCTTCCCAGAGTCCAGTCGTGAAGGGCGAGGTCTCTTCCCAGGCCACGCCCGACGTGCCCCAACCCGTCCTCGATACCATTCAGGGCCACGTGCGCGTGCGAATCCGTGTCGAGGTCGATGCGGAAGGCAACGTCGCCGATGCCGCCATCGACGATCAGGGACCCAGCCGGTACTTTGCGGCCAAGGCTCTCGCAACCGCGCGCGACTGGAAGTTCACTCCTGCGCAAATGAATGGCCACGCCGCCGCCAGCACCTGGATGCTGCACTTCCAGTTCGGCCAAACCGGAACCACCATCACCCCGATCGAAACATCTCCCTAACGCGGGCGTCGGGCTCACCGGTGAATTCTGAGCCGGAAAGTGACCGTCTGCTTCCAGCTGCTGTGCCCGGGGACAGAAACCCGCTATGGAGTTCCCGATACGAATGACGCCGCCGCCCTCCATGCCCACATAGATGGCATCGCAGGCGATCCGCGCTGACGAAATGGAACTCACGGGCGTTGGCGGGAAGGATGTCAGATCGTGCCATCTTCCGCCCTTGTCTCTAAAAACCCCCGTTAGTTCCTTTCAAATGCTCGGAAGAGTGACGTTACAAACTACCGGCGTTCGAACCGATTTGAGGGCATCTGAGCCCGCAGGCGAACGCAGTCTGGCCCAACTCGGCTCCAACCCGGTTAGACTATGCTGAGTTAGCGCTATGCCCCATGGATTCGACGCATACCGCGTCTTTATTTCGGCGCCAGGCGATCTCGAACCGGATCGCCGGGTTTGTCACGAAGCTATCGCCAAGGCGAACGAAACCACGGCGATGCCCGCAAAGATCCTGCTGGTTGAGGTCGGTCTCCGGGAGAACGATCAGATTACTGGTAATCGGAGTATCGTTTCCGATAACGTCCGCTGGAGCAGCTACTTCATCCAGCTCTTCCAGGACGACTGGGGTCCGCGCGACCTGTTCCGAAAGCTTTTTCTGCTGGCGACCGAATGCCGGGATGACGCGACGATGCCAATGCGTGAGGTGGTGGTCTGTCTGAAGGACGCGCCGCGCGAGACCAATACGGAGATTCTGGCGTTTCGCAGGGAACTGGAAGAGCGCCAGGATGTTCGCCTTTTCCGCTACAGCAGTATCGATGCGCTCAGAGAACATCTGACCGAGGTCTGCAACGAATGGGCGCGGAACCTGATGGAAGCGACGAACGCCGCGGCCGCCGGCCCAGTGGAGCCCGCCGGTGCATAGGCCTCAGGGCCGCGACTACAAGAGAGCTATGGAGCGCCATTCCATGTAGTAGTGCATCTGATCCTCGCGCACGATGGTGAAGCCGAGCCGCTGATGGAAGGCGAGTGAGCCTGGATTGAAGCGGAAAACGCAGCAGCGAATCGGCAGCCTGGCCTTAGCGGCCTCCTCCTGGAGGCGGCGAATCAACACAGTTCCGATGCCCTTGCGCTGCAAGCTGGGGTGAACGGCTATATCGACCAGATGAAGTTCGTCGAGCTGGGGCGCTACCCATAACCGGCCTACCGGCTTACTATCCAAAAGCACCACGTGGTAGCAGGAGTTGGGATAGGTGTAGGTGTAGGCGGACATCTGGGCGCGGAACTGCATCCGGATAAGTTGTTCTCTTTGCGCAGGAGTTACAGGGGCGAGGGCAAACTCAGGGCCGCGAACGGCGGAGTAGAGGTCGTAGAGAAAGATTTCGTCCTGGGGCAGTGCGGGGCGAACGGCAAGGGTCGACATTGGCTAAGGGTCCGGGGGACCAGTCCAGCGACCGGCCCCTAAGTGCGGAAGTTCACTAGTTGCGCGGGGGATAGACACCCTGCAAGGCAATGATCCAGTAGAGGCCGAGGAACGGCATCAGGTTATTGTGCTGCTGGCCACTCCCAAACATGGAAACGGCTGCGGGATTCATCGCCGCCAGGGGCGAGGACGAGGTGGAGTAGAGGTTGCCGGAGGTTGAATTGGCGAAGCAGTTTCCTACGGGCTGGGCCACGTGGCTTCTGGCAGCCGCATCGGCCTTGGCCGGATGAGTATGGTTTGGAGTTTGGGTTAGTTGCAGGGTGACGGTGGGTTCACCGCCGGTCTCGCCCTGAACATAGAGATTGAGGCCGGGGCTTTGTCCCACGCCGATGGGGACCGCGTTCTGTAGGTTGGGCAGCATGAAGTTGGAAGTCCCGTTGCCTCCGTACATGGCTCCGCGCTGAGCGAAGATCTCGTCCTGCTGACGCTTGCCGAGCTGCGCGAGAAAGAACTTCTGGAGGAGCCATCCGCGCCCGCTCTCCCCGATGGCATCTCGCGTCGCGCCATGATCGGCCGGGCAGGCCTGGCGGCTGCAGCGCTTCTGCCCGTCATCGCGGCCATCACAGCTCCTGCTGCGCGGGCACTGAGTGGTTCCGCCGGATCAGGCGGCGATTCCCCGGAGGCGGTGCCGAATCCGTCTCGTTCGGACGATCAATAACGGCAGAAGTCGGGTCAGGTGCGCCACTTCGCTGCCTTGCCTGGCTTTGATCGTGCCATTCTCGCGCATTCGACGCAAAATCTCATGGTGGCAGCAGCGCGATGGCCCAGCGCATTGGAATGGTCGGGGCGGAGGGATTCAAACTTGAGCCGATTTGCGGGCGTCTGAGCCCGCAGGCGAAATCCTGAGCGAGCCGAAGGCGGGTCGAAGGACCTCGGTATATCCGAATCTAAATGAAGGAAATGGTCGGGGCGGAGGGATTCGAACCCCCGACCCTCTGCTCCCAAAGCAGATGCGCTACCAGACTGCGCTACGCCCCGACTCGTCTGATTGTAGCCCAGCACCCCTCGCGACTCCGCTCGCCTTCCAGCCCCCGTCGCTCCTCCCGGCAGGCCTGGCGCCTACACCCGGTGCGCCACCCACAGCAGGAGCACCAGCAGGACGATGAACGGCACCGCCAGGATGAACAGGGCCCCCCCCACCAGGCTCAGCAGGAAGGCGTAGTCCTTCCAGGTGTGCCGCTGCGGTTGGCGCAGATGCCGCACCATCAGCTTGTAGTTGCGGCGGTTCGCCTTCCACGCGATGTCGAACGCGTCGCCCAGCACCGGGATCGACCCAACCACGACCTCGATCCCGAGGTTCACCATCATGCGGGCCAGCGTGACGTACGGAACCCCCCGGATCCACGCCGCGAGGATGATGACGAACGAGGCGATGCCGGCAAGGATGTCGCCCAGCCCCGGGATGAGTCCGATCAGCCCATCGAGTCCCACGCGGATCGGCGTGAAGGGGATGTGGAACCAGTCGTCGAGCAGGTGCGCAAACAGGTCGATCCGCTCGTCGGAGAACCAGCGCTGCGCCCGCTGCCGCAGCGTCTCCGCAGCCGCCGAACCGCTGCTCTCGGGCGGCAGAATCTCGGGTTGAGCGGGCTCGGGCATGCGGTTTAACGCGGCGCCGAGCGTGCCGGACGCCTGTCGGGCCAATGCTACAATCAGGGGGATGACGGCGGCTATAGTTCAGCGGCAGAACGCCTGACTGTGGCTCAGGATGTCGTGGGTTCGATCCCCACTAGCCGCCCCAGATGATTGCTCCCGCGCACCAAACTCGCGTGACAAATGGTTCAATACCTTCGACCGGCGGGCGCGTGTACGTCGGCTGCTCGGGCTGGGCCTATCCCACCTGGAAGCCTGCCTTCTACCCTGTGAAGCTGCCCGCGAAGAAGTTCCTGGAGTACTACGCAACGCGCCTGAACTCCGTCGAGGTCAACTACACCTTTCGCAGCTTCCCTCGGCGAACGGCGATCGACTCCTGGCTCGCGCAGACCAGCCCGGACTTCCGCTTCTCCTTCAAGGCGCCGCAGCGGATCACCCACTTCCAGCGCCTCCAGGACAGCGGGCCCACGCTGGAAGCCTTTGCCGGAGCCATCGCGCCCGTCGCCGAAGCGGGACGCCTCGGTCCGGTGCTCTTTCAGCTGCCGCCGAACTTCAAGGCCGACGAGGGGCGGCTGGCCCAGTTCCTGGCCGACGCGAAGTCCTGCCGGTTCCGGATTGCCTTCGAGTTCCGCCACGAGTCGTGGTTCGACCCCGCCATCTATAAGCTGCTGGAGCGGAACAACGCAGCGCTCTGCGTGGCGGAGAGCGACGACCTTGCGACGCCGGATGTCACGACGGCGGACTTCAGCTGCTATCGCCGCCGGAAGACCGAGTACAGCGACGCGGAGCTGGCTGAGATCACCGCGAACCTGCAGGAGCGCGCACGCCGGGGCGACGTCTTCGCGTACTTCAAACACGAAGAGGAGCCGACGGGAGCGGTCTGGGCGGCGAAGGTGCTGGCCGCAGTGCGAGGCGAGGCTTGATGGCAGCGTTGGCGTCCGGGATCGAAGAGCCGGCGGAGTGGTGGACGCAGTTTGTTCCGCGTCGGTGGCTCCGGAGCGGCCATCTGCAGACCCTGGCTGGGAACTATCTGCCGCGGCGCCTCATCCTTCCTGAGCCGGAAGCGCTGTTGGTCGAAGTGGACGACCCCGTCGCAGGCTACGGGCCGAGCCAGGTGCTGTGCCACTGCCACTGGCAGCCGGAACAAGTGCGGCGCCAGCGCCTGACGATCGTGCTGGTGCACGGGCTCGAGGGCTCGTCGAATTCGAAATACATCGTGGGGAATACGGCGCGAGCTCTGGCTGCGGGACTCAATGTAGTCCGCATGAATATGCGCACCTGCGGCGGGACCGATGCGCTGTCTCCGACCATCTATCATTCGGGCCGGTCCGGCGATGTAGGCCGTGTGGTGGAGACGATCGTTCGCCAGCAGGGTCTCCAGGCCATCGCGCTGGTTGGCTACTCCATGGGCGGGAACCTGGTGCTGCGCTGGGCCGGAGAAGTCAGCGGCAATCCGCCGAGGGAACTCAGGGCCGTCGTCGGCGTCTCGCCGTTGATGGATCTGGCAGCGTCATCGGCAGCGCTGCACCGGTCGCAGAATCGCCTCTACGAGCGGCACTTTCTGCGCTCGATGCTGGCGCGCGTACGGCGCCGGATCGCAATGTATCCGCGGATCTACGCCGACGCGCAAGTGGAGCGCATCCGCTCGATGCGCGACTTCGACGAGTACATCGTGGCGCGCTACGGTGGCTTCGTGAGTGCCGACGACTACTACTACAGCGTCGCCAGCTCAAAATATGCAGGCACCCTGCGCGTCCCCACCCTGGTCGTCCACTCGGCCGACGATCCGTTCATCCGCTTTCTGCCGGAGACGAGTGCGGCGCTGATCGAGAACCCCTGGGTCACCTTCATCGAGACCCAGCATGGCGGGCACTGCGCCTTCCTCGCACCTGCAACAGCGGCAGGAGATGACGGGCGATGGGCGGAAGCGACGCTGCTCCGCTTTCTGGTGCAGGATGCGGCCGGCGCCGGAGCCAGGCATGGAGGCTGACTGGTCGGTCGAGATCGGTGTGGGCCTGCCGGTGATCGACGCGGACTGGCCCGGCTTTGTCGATCTGCGGCGTGACATCCGTTCCATCGATTCGATTCCTGAGGCCGCTGCGGAACCGACGCTGCGCGATGCCCTCGTCACGCTCGATGGCGCAGCCTCGCCGGTGTTCACAAGCAAGTGCGATGTTTGGGCGCTCACGGCGGACGAGATCGACCCGGACGAGTTCGGCTGTGCGCCACAGGATGCGTGTGCCGAAGGTTGGGCAAGCTGGATCGATCTGATGGCACGCGATCCGCAGCTGTTTGTGTCGTTCGAAGCGCACGAAGAGTGTGTGCGACGAATCGCCGAGGGATTACGCGCGGACGCGGTCCCATGGGGCCGCGTAGATCTGGTGGTGCGAGTGGCCGTGGCAGCTGGTCGCGAGGGGTTTGGCATCACCCTCTATGCCGCAGGTTGCGGAGTGGATACGCAGGCAGCCCACGCGGCCTGGGAACCGGTTCTCCGCGCGGCGGTCACCGCTACAATGAGAGAGGCACGGGCGAGTAGCTCAATCGGATAGAGCACCGGCCTTCTAAGCCGGGGGTTGTGGGTTCGATTCCCGCCTCGCCTACCATCCCATAAAATCAACGACTTACGTGGATTTCTCTCCGTTGTGAAAATTGTAAGGCCGGGGGTATCTGGGCGCAAGCGATTTGTTGTTTCCCGCTTATCCGCGTCGCCGCTCTTACGTCGCGCTTCAAACCGCCGAATGGACCTCGATGGAGAAGAAGAAACAGCACGTAATTCCAAATTGCTACCTGAAGGCGTGGTGCGATCCGGTCACGCCGCCCGGTCACACGCCCTCGATTTGGCGAATCAGCAAAGATGGGTCTGTTAAGAAGCGCAAGTCGCCCGAGAAGTCGTTTACTTCCACGGATCGATACACTGTCACGCTGCCCAACGGAGAACGCTCTTTAGTGCTGGAGGATACCTTAGCTGCCTTGGAGGGGCAGTTTGTATCCGCGCTCTCTCGCATAAGAAGGCGTGAGCGCCTAAACGCCGTGGATCGCGCCTATCTCTGTATGTTCGCCGCTGCGATGCATTCTCGGACAATGGCCCAGGGAGAGCACTGGCGTAAACAAATGTTTCTGTTGCACGAAATGGTGGAATCGATGGAGCGCGCGTATGGGATGCCTCCCGCTAAATCCTTAACCACAGCAAAGATGGTGGACACCGCTCACATCGATGTCCTGCTCATGACCATCATGGAGGTCACGCCTCTTCTGTTTCAGATGCGCATAAGCATTGCGGGTACTGACGACCCCGCCGGATTCATCACCTCGGATGTACCGTGCATCTGGTTCAATCCCAAGCTCCACATGCTGCCTCCGTTTTACCGGCACGCTGGTCTGGCCCAACCCGATATCGAAGTCAGACTTCCGCTGACGCCTCAGCACATGCTTGTGATATCGCATCAGGAACTGGAGCCGTACATCAGCGTCAGCTCAAAGGTGGTCCAAGAACTGAATCGCACGACGCGCTTCAGTTGCCGTGAGGAGTTCATTTCGTGGAAGGGCGTAGTGGACCCCTTCTGGTTTAGCGAACGCGAGATGCCGGATGATGCGTGGGAAAAGACGGAGCAGGGGAAGGCGGCGATGGCGGAGGCAGAGGAGTGGGAAGCCACGCTTGAGCGGCTGCAATCGCGCAAACCGGATGGAGCATAGCGGCTCCGTCACCCGCTGTTAACAGGCAATCCTCCTCTGGCCCTTCATCCATCTCCGGTACTCGGCAGCGGGAATCTCCCCGCGCTCGTACAAATGCTTCATGAAGTTGCGGGCGTTCTTCGTTTCTATGAATGAGTACATGGCGTGCACAGCGAAGGTGACGTTCTTCAACGTCCGCGCGGTAGCCAGACCTTTCTCGAAGAGGTGAGCGTGCACGCCATTCCTGGCTTCACGTATCTCGTGGAGCACAGCTTTGAGCGGTACACGCTCGGTCTTCCTCCAATGGCGAAGTGCATCGTGCGGAATCCAGTGGCGCGAAAAAGCCCGATTGATTAGCCCATAAAGATCACGGCATCGGTCCTTAGGTCTACTGTTTTCCACGAAATCAAAGATTCTGAGGAGCGCCTCCAGCTCGCAGCATCTGGCCACCAGAGCGGAAAAATACGCCCGGCCCTTGTAGCACTTCTCTGCCTCCCGGCAGTAGAGGCGCGCCGCGTCCCACATCTTCTGCTGATAGACGCGCCGCTTTACGGGCTTCTTAGGCATAGTCTTTTATCGTCCCTTTCGCCCCTTTTTCTCCAGTATGGCGCGCTTCTTCAGATTCATCCGATAAGTTCGCATCGTGTTGGCGTGTTCGCACTGCCAATTGCAAAACTTACGCCCGCCCCACGAATACTCGATCCCGCATCTCTGGCAAACCTTGCATTCGGCTCCTGTCACCAAATCAATCCACGCCAGGGCAATCAATAGCTCTCTTCCGGTGACGGGCTGAATCACGGCGTGTGCGTGCTTGCCCCGCCACTCCAGATGAACGGGGAGCGTGTTGCCAAACTGACTCAGGAGAGCAAACACGCTTTTGTGGCCGGGGCTGCTTTCCGTGGAGGGAGCGGGTCCCAGCGTTTCCCGAAGTTTCCGCCGATTCCGGCACAGTTCCCTCCACCGTTTCTGCTCTTCTCGCAGACCTGCGACGGATTCAATGGAGGCCCAGTGATTTAGATATCGGTGGCCGAAGCCACCCAGCAGCCGCATTCCACTGAGAATTTCTGTACTGTCGGTTGCGCTGATTTCGGGCGGCTCTTCGAGCATGGACCACACGCCTATTTCGTTATTGAGGAAGCAGGATGTGGACTCCCCGTCAAGTTCCATCCTGAAGAACTTCTTCCGGATGTCTTCCGGATCGCTTACGCGGGCGAGTTTCCGCTCAATGTGCTGGTTTACAGCCGGAATGAACTGATCTTCGTTGCGGAGTCCTTCCCTCCGAGTGCTCCAGTGCGTTGGGATGGCGAAGAATTGCAGATCGATGGGCACATTGAAGTGTGTATGGTTCAACGATACGGTCGCCATACACAGATTCTAGTCCAATGTGAGTAGGAGGAACTAGGAATGCATAGCAATGCCGACTTCGTGACCGTGGATGATGCTGCTCATCTGGTGGGGTGCTCCCACTGGACCATCAGGCGCTGGCTGGAATTAGGGAAACTAACCCGCTATAGAGCGCTGTCCCGCACCATGGTCAGCCGTTCGGAATTGCTTGCCTTGCTTGAGCCTCAGAAAGTGGAGAACAACAATGCGCAAAATCACTGATGCAATTGATGAGCTGGTGGCGCGGTCAAAGAGACACCCCGAGCTGCGAGCCTTTCACAAATTCCACAGGCGGCACCCCGAGGTCCTGGACTTCCTTGTGCACGAAATTCAGCTTCGCATAGACCACGGCTTTGCGGCGTTTTCGTATCGCAGCCTATGGGAATACGCGACGATGGAAACTCGAAATGGATAAAGGCCCCGGCGATACATTCTTGATGAATGACCACGCTGAGCCATTCTATGCGCGGGCAATCATTATCTTGCATCCTGAATTTAACGGGCGTTGCGAGTTCCGAAAGTCGAAAGTAGATAAAATCTTCGGGATTCGGCTTGAGCCAGTTCCAGAGAAGCGGCCCAAGAACTACGCGCGGCGCTTGCAATGGGCAGACGGGACAGCCATTGAGAACGGATGGCGGCCCGCTAATCCGCACGTCATAAACCACGCTGCAAATCTCAAACCGGATATTCACCCGTGACAGGATGCGAAATGATTATTGATGAGCTGAAAGCGCAACGGCGTTGGGTCCTGTGGAATCTGGAAAAACGGGACGGCAAAGAAACCAAAGTCCCGTACCAATCGAACGGTTGCGCACGCGGATTCAGCACAGACCCGCGCACGTGGCAGACATATGCGGAGTGGAGCCGCACAGCGCACAGATTTAGCGGTGTGGGCGTGGTGCTTGGGTGAAGTGGACGGCATCCACGTTTGCGGCGTGGACATTGATAAGTGTTGCGATGCGCAGACGGGTAAATTCACACCCGAATCCAAGGGAGATTGTCATCGGCCTGGACAGCTATGGCGAATATTCAGTCCATAGCGGCACAGGCGTTCACATCCTCGTGCTCGGGACGTTGCGGGGACGCAAGGGGTTTAAACTGCCGTTTCCCGGTGCGAAGGCGGTAGAGCTATATGACCAGGACCGCTATCTGACATTCACGGGGCGGCATCTGAAAAAGACGCCCTGATGGCATCATTGAGCGGGAAGAGGCGCTCAACGCGCTGTATGACCGCGTGGCAGCAGCCAAACCGACCAAGAGCGGCCTCACTGTTAGCATCACCGTGTCTGAGGCGGAACGGCTCTCGCAGGCTGATGGCCGGTGATATGAGCCTGTACAACGATGACCACAGTGCGGCGGACTTTGCTCTTGTGCTGCCTTTTGGCAAAGAAGCATGACTGCAATGCGTTCAAGATCGATGACGAGTTTGAGAAGTCCGGCCTGTACCGGGAAAAGTGGGACCGTGATGACTACCGGGAAAATACGATTGCGCGGGCTATCAAGGCTGTGGCTAGGGAAGCGCCCATCCTTTTTGAAGATGACGGACTGGCAGAAGACCGAGAGCTGGAATACCTGATCGAGCTGTTGGTTTCCAAAGGGTGAAGTCTCGCTCATTGGCGCACCAAGCGGTGCGGGCAAAACCAGCTTCGGCCTGAATCTGATGGAGGCACTCCGCAACGGCATGGAAGTGTGGGGGCAACCAGCGAAGCCGCGTGACTATCGTGTGCTGAGCCACGATAGAAGCAAGCGGAGCATTGTGAGCACGGTTCGCGTCACTAGGTCTGCCAGTTGATGAAGTGTTGCCCCGTGTCATTCGGCTGACCACGAAACAGCAGCTTGCGAATCCCGCCGATGTGTTTGGCGCGTGCCTTGACGCGAATCCGGGTGTTGAAGTGTGGCTCATTGAAGGCTTGGATATGTGGATTCCAGAGATGAACAAAATGGACGTTGTAGCGCCCATCCTGGACGGGTTGCAACGGCTTGCCACGCTTGCATGATGTTGCCGTGATTGCCACCGTGGGTTCGCCGAAACAGAAGGGCAAAGAAAAGTACACAGGCCGTGACGCACTATTCGGGAGTGCTGCTCTTGCACGCAAATCTGAAACCATTGTCACTATCGGCTGGACAGATGATGAGGACCCAAACAGCGTGCGCAAAGTTGTGGTGATGCCACGGACGGGACAGTCTGAGACGCTCTTCTTCACGTGGCTCAATGGCCGGTTTGATCTGACGCAGGAACCACAGGCTGTGCTCAACATCGGCACAGATACAAATCGGAACATAACCAAGACCGTCGCAGCACGGTTTGCGAACGGACAGCCTGTCACGTACATGCCGAGCTTTGGCTCAGACAGGACGTTTGATAGGTGGAGGAGATGGGCTGCCGATAACGGTCTTATCCGCAAGGTGAAAAACCGTTGGTTCTTGCAGGACGTGGCGCTGTCGGAGTTCATGGAGATAGGAACAGCGCCAAGCGGTGCAAGCAATCTTACTGGCTAAGTCGTTGATTCCACGAGCTATTATCTTCTATACCACGATTATATTTGTGTGTGTATGTATCCAAAGAGATAGATACACACACACACACGCACCCGCGCAAGAGTAGCGGTTCCCGGTGGTAAATTCTAAGAGTCTCACATGAAGTATACAAAGAGCAAGAGTTCAACGCAGCAGTCTAGAGGTCGAGGTCGCACACAGAGCGCAAGAGCGGTGATCCGCCACAGCGACAACGTACTCCGCATCAGCAACTGAGAGCGCGACAGCGGATAGACGCTCGATAGCGAAGTAGCAGTGTGTTGGGAGACGCAGAACTAGAGAACCTGATTGATGAATCCTCTTGCCGCCGAAGTCCTTAGAATCCGTAAACAGCGAACAACGCGGTAGCGCGCGAAAAACAGAACCCGCACTATCGCCTAGCCTCAACAAACGCGCGTAGAGCAGCGCATCTTGCTGCTGGCAGCCGAGAAAAAGACCAGTATCAGCCGAACTAGGATCGCAATCTGTTTTCAACCGAAAAATCGAGCTGCGAAGAGAAAACGATCAACCGATCAAAAACAGCAAGTATTATCGAGCTTATACCCGGAGAAAGAGTTAGCAACGCAGTTTCCGAGTTCTAACTAATCTGTTCGAGCGAGAGAGATGAAAGCAGATGTTGGATTCCGAAATTTCAAGAGCAAGTTGTAAGCAAATTCCCTGCGTTTTTCAAAGCTCTACCTGCATTGCAAAAAATCCTAAATGATCTGATCAGAGAAACCCACGAAACCATCTCAGCAGAAAACAACCTCATCGTAAATTTGAGCATTTTAGCTAAAGTATCGATGATAGAAATCGTTCTATTAACCGTCAACAGCTTCGATCCTAGCGCTTCAAAAACAGCCCGCTCTTTGATAAAGCGCCGTAACCGCTGATTACACCGCTTGCACACAAAACACTATGAAGATTTCATTGAGTAGCATCACGTAGAGCGATTCAAAGAAGCGGAGTTTTTAGTAGTACCTTCCCGATGCATAGCTCGCCTAACCCGCGAAAACACCGAATAAATTGCATCGTTGCAAAGAGAAATAAATCGCGTTGCACCCGTTTCGAAAGCGCTCTAGTTAGTGCAAGCACAACTTAGCGAAAGAGCGAAGCAAACATACTTAAGTCTTACCGCGTCCTGAATCCAATCGCTTCTGCGTTTGTGCATGTCACGCCGTATGGACTCCATAGGCGCTTCAACAGAGAAGAGAACCATCGCGAATTGACGTACCGCCTTCAATGAGTTGGGTAGGGGAGTCGCTGGTGAGCGGGCATTCACTTACGCTTGGTATGGTGCGGACTTCGGTGAGGTGCTTCCATCCCGAATCGGAAGAAGCGGTCTACGCACCATTGGAGATGGAATACGTTAACGCTTGGCCTCCACCGCCCGACATGGAATAGCCCCGAGCCGTGAGGCACACTTCTTAATACTGATTGGAAGGCGATGAAGAACCCTACTTGCAATGTCATCGTAATCGTGACAGTTACGATCTATCTTGGCTGCAATCGCGACTCCGGCTCTCTTCAGGGCCACAAGCTGGGTGAGTCGTTCACACAGGCCGCCGCGATAGAACATCCGCAAACTCGATTCCCCCCGGTGCGGCATACACGGGCATGATCCACTGTTTTGAAACACATGATCTCAGCGACCATTGCAACGAGCCTCGCAAGGGGTTTGACAACGCGCACTTAACGTTTATAGACGGCAAGCTAGCAAAGATCGAAACAGTGAGCGACGGCGAGATCATGGAGACGCACATCAAAACTGGAATTGGACTTTGTATCTTACCGATCTAAGAAAACAATACGGAAAGCCCGACAAGATGACCGCCAGTGAGCGCTCTGAGTGCGCCACAGTAACGTTGTACAGCGTATCTCATCGTTGAGCCGTTGCCTTTATCTACAACTAGCGAAGAGGAGCAGACCGAACACATTGAGGTGCTCACCCGCGACCTCTATGATCAAGCCCGAAGTAGACGAGCCTTCCGAAGATCGCTTGCAAGTCAGTATTTTTTTGTGTCATGTCCGAACCGCCGCTATTTTGCCTAGCCGCTTCGTCGGCAACAAGACGGTTCACAAACGGCAGGGGGAGCCGAAATCCTGAGAGCTACGCCCTCCTGAGACCGACAAGCAGCCAAATTGCGTGAACGAGACTAGATTGTAAATCGCTTTGTGTTCCCCCCATAGCGCTGAAATGGCAATCTTGCATCGCAAGGGAGGAAACAAGCCGTGACAACTACAGAACAAGACAGCAACACGCACGAAGCGGAGCCTGCGAGCGGACAATCGCATTTCCGAACGCGGTGCCGCTAGGAGCTCCATGCTGCGGATCGCAGCATATCTAGCCGTTGACGAGCGGAGATGAAATTGCCATATCTGCCGACCAGCTGTCGGCGAGCGATCCACCATCCTGAAACCCAAGCGGCAGCCGTACGAGACGGAGTCGAATCGGCTGCGCTACAGTGCCACGCGGTGCGCGCGGGAGGCCAGCGAGCACGCCACAGAAAATCTAAGCTACCGCACCAGCATGGTTTTGAGCGTTGGATCACACCGTCCGGTATAGTGACTGTTGATCGCGGAGATCGGAAATGGCGCATGCAATAAATGCCGTGCCACTCAATGTTGAGACCGAGACAACTAGCAACAATGGAATGGTAAAGGTGGACAAGATACCAAACGAATGTCCGTTGTGCCACGTGACGGCGAAACCCCAGTACCTACCGAGTAGCACACCTACGCACACATCTGATTGGTTGGAGGTCTATTTCGATGCTCCGCCTGCGGCCATCACTTCACAGCCAATAACAAAATCGAAAGCCTTAGCGGCCAAAACCAAAGTAACCTTTACAAGGATTGTCGCCCACAGAATCCAGTCCCAGCAAAGTTCAACGAAAAATTGCGGCCCTCTCGCCTCGCTTCGTCAATATCGTCGGCCAAGCCGCCGAAGCTGAGGCCCGCAGTCTGGATGAGATTGCTAGCACCGAGTATCGCAAAGCGTTGGAATATCTTGTGAAGGACTACGCCATAAGGCTGAAACCGCTGATCGGGAGAAGATAAAATCACTCGCGATCGCGTCGGTCATTACTACCTACCTGCAAAGCGACAAACTGCCGGTGGTATCGTCCCGCGCCGAGTGGCTTGGCAATGACGAAACGCATATGAGAAGAGGTGAGTTGATAAGGATTTGGAGAACCTAAAGAAACTGATCGGTGCAACAGTTCACTTCATAGCGATGGAGAGCTCGTTGCTTCCCTCCGCCGAAATGCCAAAGCCGTAACCGCGCTCACAGCTCTCGCCATTCAGTAACTATAGCTTTGTGACATTGTCTTTGGTGAGAGCGGTTGGCGAATCCAGAGAGCTGGTGATGGCGACCGATAGTCGGCTTAGATTTGAGGCGAATGAGACTGCTGCCCAAAACTGCTGATGATGCATCGATCAGATATAGCCGTGGCATTTTCCGGGACACACAGTACGCATACACCCTGATTTTGCAAATGTCCAAGCGATACAGTATAACTCGCGTCGAAATCCAGAGTGATGGATTTGTACGATTTGAAGAGTTCGTGGTGGAGATGTTCAATCATCTCAGAGATCAAATCTCGAACCTTCCAAAAGAGCAAACGTATCCTGAGCCGCCCAAGACAAGCTTCAATCTCGGTGGATATCGTGGAGGAAGAGATCGCGATTTGGCTGATTCACTTTGATGCCAGCACCAAGAAGTTCGCATATCGTCCTAGCACGCCCTAGCCGGAGAGCAAGAGCAAGAAGTGCTATGTATGACCGGAGATCACCTAGACGAAGTGAAACGCCTCATTGTCGAAAGCTAAGACAGCGCAAAAAGCTGCCTGAGGGAGGCATCGATATGGAGCCATCGAAGATCTCAGAGATATAACACGTAGTAGGAGATATCCTGGAATCGGAGGTCCCCCGCAGGATCTCAAGATTCAGGAACACATGAACTGCACACATATTCCGTAACTAGCCAAACCGAGAAAGCAAGAAGATTAGCCTTTCGAGCGTCCTTTATTTGACTATGAAATCTCCGAAACAATGACTTTGGACACCGAATCTTTGCACATCTTTGGACGCGACTCATCCTCTACGCGGCTAGTCAGGCAGCCGTAAAAAGCGGCTACTAGCTCGCCGGCTCTCTGATCGATCTTCACCGTGCGGAATGACAGGAGCGATACCAGTACGCACACGATCAAAAACCGCCGTAGTGTACCGATGAAAAGTCCGTCTGAGTGAGCTCGCAAGTCGCTGAAACCATTGACCATAATAAGTCTATCTAGAGTGTGTATTATCAGTACAACTACTCACCCTGTGAGTAGTCCTAGCTACACAGATGCCCGACTTAACGCCAAAACCCAAAATCGGATAAATAAACGTCGTGTAAATTGTGAGTTGCGGCGCTCTAGCCAGGAGGTGTCGTCAAGATATACACACCCCCGGTAGCGGATGGCATCAACGATTCAGCGCCTTGTGTAAGGCCGCCTCTGAAGCGCCAACCTCGGAGTGAGCGCAGCATCATCCACGAAGAGGTGACTGCAAACGAAGCACTATCTCCCTGTCCCACCAGCGAATGTTTGCCGGGGAGTGAGGATCACAAGCTTGCCGGTGCGGTCATAGCAAGCGGCAAAATGGCCCTTCTTCGCCAACGAAGTAGTAATTCACTTCACCCATCTGCCGAATCTCGGAGCGAACGAGCCGCTCAACTTGCGCACAGCGCAGAGCAGCGTTTTCCACCGTAGCCGCACCACAACTGCCTTCAGGTCCAGGAATCGTCCCAGAGCTTGCTGATGCCTTCCTTCAAGCTAGCGTCATTAGAAGTCTTCGCCCGCTCCCGAACGGAATCAAATGCCATCGTCGCTATCGCGATCAGCTCCAAAGCTACGTTTACTGAGCTGAGTTCCATGCGCGCAGCATAGCACGCCCAGCGAACCAAATCCGCAAGTCTTCCCGCGCTATCGAGACAGTACACTCATGACCGATTCCGCTGAAAACGCAAGGAACGCACTTCTGGTAGCAAGCTGGAATCGAGATACTCAAGTCTGTCCAGTCCGTAACCGAACAAATGCCAATGAACATCCGAAGAGACTTTTCCACGTGAACACCATGCTCCCTTCAGCGTGTTGAGCTGTAAGCAACAGCGTAAGGAGAAATGGCGCAGGAAACTTTAGCATCAGAAACGGTGGATAGCGTTCCGAATACAAAAGCTGCCAGAATGAACGAAGCTCTCGAAAAAAGCGCGCCTCATCCGACTGCACCGTTATTCCATGAATGGATTGATTTCTGAAGTTCTCATATAGTAAGCAACCGACCATCTTTGATGATAGTAACGGCTGAACTGCTTTTGTCATCAGAGTCAAATCGACGACGCGCGAACCCTGGAATTCGTTCTTTATGGCGTTTGACAATTCGGTAGCCCTTAGCGTGTTGGGCTTCTTTCGTGGCTGTCCAGCCCTACATCGACCTAGGCGCTGGACGACGTTCATGATCCTAGTCAAAAGCGACCGACCCGCATCCACGGTGAGCGGTATGCCGCTTTCCTCAAGCAAAGCAATCACAGGGTCATCGATTCGGGAGAATCGTTCAATCCGTCCAGGCTTAGGAATGAGGCCTTCTATCAGCCAGCGGTGATAACCCAACTCATAGAACAAATCCCCAGCGCTGACGCTCTCCATTAACCTGCGCTCGCCGCCATAGTCAACAGCCAACCTCATGAAAGCGTCTCGATTAGATTGATTCTCATTTGAAATCGTAGATGCCAAGGCATCCAAGCGAGCACAAAGTAACAAAAGCACGTCTTGAGCATTTTCGCGAGCATCAATCAGCCTCTGTGCAAGCGTTATCGTGGGGCCATACAAAGAAAAATATCGGCTGATTTCATCGGGAAGCGATACTGGCTTTTTCATCGAGCACTCTCTTGCCTAATGCAGGCCTTATGGGCGGGCACTGCTGACGACTCCGCGAGGTCTTCCATCGCTATAGGCTTCCTACAGAAGAAGCAAGATATCGGAGTGCATCCTGTATTGAATCCCACGGCTAAACGGGGTCCGGGGTCGAAACGGATTCGTCCTGTTCGATGCTTGTCTCCGAACTGATCCACCAGCACCGCGCGGCGGACAATGCTTTGTCCATCACGAGCCAGTATGGGGCGGACGCCAAAGTGCACCATGATCGAACTGTCATGCGGTCCCGTCACCACCAAGGGGATGAACGGAGTGACGCATTCTGTTCCGCTCAGATAGCCCTTCACAATCTGAAGAGAAAGCCCCGCCCTGTGGGCCAGTTGCGCGTGAAAGCGCACCATCATGACCGGGACTTGCCCCATCGCTCCGATGTTCCAACGAGGCGGCGGCGTGCTCAGAACGACTATGCGCAGATCAACTTTCCCCCGCGCTCTCTTCGTGTGTATTGTGATCCAGAATCCGCAACCCGCAACAACCAGGACGAGCAATACGCATACAAACCAAACAGGAGCCGAACTGCGGAAGAATCCAGACCAAAAGCGAAGGATGCCGGGCATTCCATTAAGAGGTGCTCCCGTCATCTTCGCGTTCACCCACGCCGTGGCGATGGCCCCGAAGAATACGGACATCGCCGCGATGGAAACTTTTGCGGGCCTCCGCCAGTTCATGGGGAGATTATAGGAGTCGGACGGTATACGGCAGCTATGGTTGGTGATCCAGCAACCACCATGCCCGGCAATTCTGCCACGGTGCCTGCAAGGGCCATCACTTCTTCTCGTCGGCGGTCCGCAGTCTGGCGACAATCTCGAAGCCGCTGACAAAAGGCCGCCGATTCCGAACGATGTCGATATGCTTCTCCGCCAGGAGAATATCGAATGCTATCTGGCAATCCAGTACGAGCCTCAAATCCCCTCCATCCATGAGAAGAACGCGCTCATCCGTACGCCCCATCAGGCTTTCGAGGCAATCCTGCGTGTAGCCTTCAAACGAGATGAAGAGTGCCTTAGTGTCGCCGCCAAAGGCGCTGACTGCTCTGTCGCGCAGTTTTGAGATGTCACCCGCATTGGTTTTCTGTTTCTTCCACCTTGCCTCAACGTAGTAGCAGTGTTTGTCAAAGTAGAAAAGCCCATCGAGTTGTTCCCCTACCCGGTTAAACGATCCTTCAGACCGTTCGCTGTAATAGCTGAAAATCTTATTCAAAAGCTGTTCGAAGCGGTTACCGCGCTTCTGTGCGTCCGCCATCGGATAGATTTCATCGAATTCGTCACGAAGCGACTGAAGCAGTTTGTGGTCAAGCGGGCTCATCGCTGAGCGCTCCGTGCGGGTCTGATGCATCTCCCTCTCACGGCGCTCCTGATCCTGCCGCTCTTGAAAAACTTGTTCACGGAGGTACTCATCACACGCTCGTGCCAACGCAGCAAGGGACGCTTCGGCTTTGGGTTTTCTGTCGGGTTCGATGGATTGAAGGTCTTTCCAATATCGCATTGACGTTAGCAGTCTCTTCGTGGTCACCCACCCGGAATCGCCAAATCCCTCCAGTTCGCTGAAAACGTGATGAGCGATTTTGATGGTCGGGACCTTCTCCCGCTGCATCGCCTTTACCTCCTTGAGAAGGACGGGAGGGACGCCGTTGGATTTGAAGAAGTCGTAGACGCGGTCCTTGAACCAGATAACGTCCCTCACGGCAACGGCAAGCAGGTTCGCGATATCTTGCGGTAGGGGCATTGTTGATTGTTCCCGTGTTCTCTCTCAGCCCCTTATTGTAAATTCGAGCCGATGCGCTCTTCACATCGCGACTATCTCGAAAGCAGGCTGAGACGCTCATGCACGGCCTGAAGGTCCGCCGTCACCAGATTGGCGTAGCGCCGCGTCATCTCAAGCGAACTGTGCCCGAGCACCTTTTGCAGATGGAACACGGAGCCGCCGCGCCGCAGATAGTTCACCGCGAAGGTATGACGGAATGCGTGGAGAGTGCGCCCCGGAGCGCGTGAATCCCAGCTTGCCGCACAGCAGCTTCACGTCCCGCAGAGCATTGCGGCGGCTCCACATCGTCTCGGTGCGGCTGGCAAACAAAAGAGCGTCTGGCTTGCGGCCATTTTCGCTGACGTAGCGGAACAAGGCTTTCCGCAACTCGAAACTGAAGGGGACCACCCGCTGCTTGCGTCCCTTGCCGTCCAGCGTGACCAGCAAGTCCTCAAAGTTGACATCGGAGACGCGCAGGGTGAGGGCCTCTGAGATGCGACAGCCGGTATCCAGTAAGAGCAGGATGAGCAAATGTAACCGCCGCTGATATTTTCCCTTGGGCTTCCACACAATGAGCCGCTTGACTTGCACATCTGCGAAAGTGGGCAGCACCAGATGAGGCTCTTTGAGCTGGTGAATTCGCGGGTGAGTGCAGCCCGCACCGCATTTCCGCTCGCAGCCGCTGCCCCAATGCAGGTACGCATTCACGCACCGGAGCACGGTGTTGACGCCCGTTTCCTTCAGGCCCTTTTGCCGCATCCGTAGGACGATGCTTCTTGAGGTCCTCTTGCGTCGGCGATTCTGAAGGCAGCCACTTCAGGCAGCGCCTGTACCATTCGATGGTGGCCGATGTGACGTTTGTGAGGTACTGCCGCTCGCGGATAAATTGCTCAAAGCGAGGCTCCATGATTTCCTCCAGGCCGGGGGTTTTATCCGGAGGAAATCCATGTAAACTATTGATTCTAAGGGCGAGTAGCTCAATCGGATAGAGCACCGGCCTTCTAAGCCGGGGGTTGTGGGTTCGATTCCCGCCTCGCCTACCAACCCTCAGTCCGTCGAAACCTCGACGCGCGTTCGTCTCTCTCAGGCAACGGATGCAGGCCCAGCCGACCGCGTCATGCGGACGTCGGCCACCGAATAGAACGCGATCAGCACATACGCGAGTGCGGGCACGGCGTAAGCAACCGCCAGTCCTCCGAAGTGGCTCGAGAGAAATCCCATCAACAATGTCAGCAGGGCGCCACCGATGATCGCCATCACGATCAGCGAGCCTCCCAGCTTCGCCGTTTCTCCAAGTCCGCGAATCCCTTGCGCAAAGATGGTGGGGAACATCAGCGACATAAAGAAGCTGGTGAGCAGCAGCGCGATCGCGCCGGTCCAGCCAGGAAACAGAATACCCATCGCAGCGAGGACTGTGTTGATGACCGCGTAGATCGCCATCAGCCGGCTCGGCTGTACAAATCGCATGAGCCATGCC
Source organism: uncultured Acidobacteriaceae bacterium (assembly GCA_963819725.1). Taxonomy (GTDB): domain Bacteria; phylum Acidobacteriota; class Terriglobia; order Terriglobales; family Acidobacteriaceae; genus Palsa-343. Next base: position 26,795 of record CAWFXK010000005.1, on the reverse strand, counting down.
GAAAGGAAACGGCCTGCGCCGAAAAGCACCAGGCTTCCGGTGAGGCAATAACCGGCGAACTTTTCCGGCTCGCCTGTATAGGCCTGGATATAAGGAATGAGATAGCTCCACGTGCCCACCTGAGCGCCCACATACGCGAACTGCGCCGCTACCGCCATCAGAAAGTGAGGACGCAGCAGGTCTGCCGCGCGGTGCGACCCGCGAGCGCGATCCTCTTCGGCCGCGAGCGCGGAAGGGAAACGCATTGCGGCGATCAGTATCATCATCGTCAGCGTGACCGCGGCCAGCACAAGATAGGGCGCGATGACCCGCAGCGTCTCAGAATGCAGATAGGCCCTGTACGCATGGCGAGCCTGCAGGTCCGCCACCTGCTGTGGATTCAGTTCCACGCCCGAGAAGATGAAGATCGTTCCGATCAGCACCCCGGTGATCGAACCGAGAGGATTGAAGGCCTGAGCCAGGTTCAGCCGGCGAGCGGCGGTGCGAGAATCGCCCAGCTGCGCGATGAACGGATTCGACGCGGTCTCGAGAAACGAAAGACCGCTGGCGATGACGAACAGAGCGATGAGGAAGAAGGAATAGCGCCCGACCTCCGCTGCCGGCCAGAATAAAACCGCACCCAGTGTGTAGAGCGAGAGACCAATCACGAAACCGGACTTGTAGCCCAGGCGCCGCATTACCAGAGCCGCGGGCATCGCCAGAAAAAAGTATCCAAGGTAGAACGCAAATTGAACGAGCCCAGCCTCGAACCGGCTGATCATGAACGACTTCATGAACTGGCGGATCAGGACGTCGTTCAGATTGTTGGCAATCCCCCACAGGAAGAACAACGTCGTGACCAGAGCGAAGACAACCTTGTAGCCCTGGGGCACCAGAGGAACAGTCTCATCTGCCGGTTGCCGGGGAGCGTTCCCAAGGGATGCGGAGTGTGTCATTCGATCGGCTGAGCCGTCGTCTCCTGATCGAGCGTAATCATGATCTTCGCAAAACGGCTCGGGTCCGCGCTCCAGGCGCGCAGCAGCTCCGGGGTCTGATCCATCGGCGCAATCGTACCAATCGCGGAATCGACTGGGAACCGATGTTGTTCCAGCATCTGAATCGCCTGGCGAAAGTCTTCGGGGAGTGCATTGCGCGCGCCCGAAATATTTAGCTCCTTTTGCACGAAGAGGCGCGTCTCGTAGGTCACGGGCTCCTTCGCGTACCCAATGTAAACAACGCGTCCGGTAAAGGCCACTAGGTCTACCGCAGCGCGGAACGTCTCGGCTGAACCCACAGCTTCAATGACGACGTCGGGTCCCTCACCACCGGTGAGTTCGGCCAGAACCTCGGCCGGATTCTGCCGTTGCGTATTCAGCACGTGTGCGGCGCCCGCATTCCGCGCGATGGCCAGCTTTCTGTCGTCAATGTCGATGGCGATTGTCGTTGCGCCGCGAAAGGCCGACGCCGCTACGGCTCCCAGCCCAACGCCGCCGCATCCGAAGATCGCCACGACGTCCTTCGGCGTAACCTGCGCGCGGGCAACCGCATGGCAGCCTACCGAGAGCGGCTCCACGAGACAGAGTTCCTCCAGATTCAGCTGCGCCGCATACAGTTTGTCCGTCGGAACCGAAACGTATTCCGCCAGCGCGCCATCCCGCTGCACGCCCAGGGTCTCATTGTTTCTGCATGCATTGCTGCGCCCATTGCGGCAAGCGGAGCAGCGCCCACAGCTGTTGTAGGGCGACAGGGTCACATTCATGCCCGCGCTGAGGCGAGGAGGATGATCCGTTTCGAGCTCGACAATTGTCGCTGCGATCTCGTGCCCCGGAATGCGGGGAAACGAGACCAGCGGATTCCTGCCTCGCCAGGAATTCAAGTCCGTTCCGCAGAGCCCGATTCGGCGCACCCGCAGCAATGCTTCTCCCGGAGCGCGCGCGGGCTCGGCCACGCTTTCGACGCGAACGTCTCCCGGCCCATGCATCACAACAGCTTTCACAGAGTCGTCCTAGCTGATCTCGAAGATGTTTTCGGTTGTGGCGGCCTGGGCGAGAGCGCGTTCGGCCAGACGGCCGGCAATGGTGTAGAACGGCGCGGCGTGCGGCGAATCCGGACCGGCCAGGGCAACGGGCATCCCGGTGTCGCCGCCCTGGCGAATCTCAGGGACGAGTTCGACCGACCCGAGGAAGGGGATCTCGAACTGTTTCGCGGTGCGTTCGGCGCCGCCGCGGGAGAAGATGTCGATCTCATGATGGCAGTGCGGGCACGTGAAGTGCGACATGTTCTCCACGATGCCGAGAACCTCAACGTTGACCTGGTGAAACATCTCGATGGCCTTGCGCGCGTCCTGCAGCGAAACGTCGGACGGGGTGGAAACGACGACGGCGCCGGTGAGGGGCACGGTCTGGACCAGGGAGATGACAACATCGCCGGTGCCCGGAGGGAGATCGACGAGGAGCATATCGAGCTCGCCCCAGTCGACCTGCTGCAGGAACTGCCGGATGATCTGGTGGAGCATCGGTCCGCGCATCACAAGCGGTTTATCGCCGGGCGAGATGAATCCGACGGAGATGACTTTGACGCCGTGCGCGACATTGGGCTGGATCTGATTGTTGGGCAGAACAGTCGGCTGCCGCGAGGTGCCGAGCATGAGAGGGACGTTGGGTCCGTAGATGTCGGCGTCCATGAGGCCGATGCGGTGGCCGAGTTTGGCGAGGGCGATGGCGAGGTTAACGGCGACGGTGGTCTTGCCGACGCCACCCTTGCCGGATCCGATCGCCACGATCGACTTGACGCCCGGCAGGGCGGTGGGAGGCGGCGGAGTGTGCGAGTGAGCCATAACAACAGGGTATAGGCAACAGGCAGTAGGGACCAGGGGGCTCCTGTAGTCTTAAGAAGAAAGGGAGAGACGCATGGATGAGAATGGTCCCGCGCAGCCGGCGCGCACGGTGAAGCAGTCGCAGTCGGAGATGACGGAGCTGATTCTGCCCAACGACACGAATACGCTGGGAAACCTGCTGGGCGGCCGGCTGATGAACTTCATCGATCTGGTGGGTGCAATAGCGGCTTTCCGGCACGCGCGCAGCCACGTGGTGACGGCCTCGATGGAGCACATCGACTTCATCGCTCCGGTCCACGTTGGCGATCTGGTCATCCTGAAGTCGTCGGTCAACCGCGCCTTTAAGACGTCGATGGAAGTGGGCGTGAAAGCGTGGGTGGAAAACACGATCGCCGGTATTCATCACCATGTCGCCTCGGCATATTTGACATTTGTGGCGATTGATTCCCAGGGACGCCGCGTGCCGGTACCGCCTCTGGTTGCCGAGACCGAGGACGAGAAGCGTCGATTTGAAGAGGCCGGGCGCCGGCGAGAGATCCGGGAGGCTGAAGCGCGCAGGCGGCGCATCCCCAAATTCGAACCGGCGAAGATCTGAGCGGGTGCCTCATGGATAAAACTGCGGGATTGAAGGAGATTCTCCAGCAGGATTCGAAGAACGCCTTTGCGCGCTACGGCCTGGCGATGGAGTATTCGGGGCGCGGCGAAACAGAGGCGGCGCTGGCGGAGTTTGCGCAGCTGCTTCAGGATCATCCGGACTACACGGCAGGGTACTTCATGGCGGCGCAGACGCTGGAGAAAGCCAGCCGCGATGCTGAGGCGAAGCAGAAGCTGGTGGATGGGCTGGCCTGCGCGAAGCGAACCGGGAATCAGCATGCGGCGCGCGAGATGCAGGCCATGCTGGATGAAATGGAGATCCCCGAATAGAAGAACCTGGCATTTGTGCAAGACGGGGACAGAGGACGCGAGCATAATGTCAGGATCATGAGAATTCCCCTCTTCCCCCTCAACACGGTCCTGTTTCCGGGAGCGGCGTTGCCCCTGCACATTTTCGAAGAACGATATCGGGAGATGGTGGGCGAATGCCTTAACGAGAAAAAAGCGTTTGGGGTAGTGCGCGCCGACGGGGAACAAATGTCGATCGTCGGGTGCGCCGCGAATATCGTGCGCGTGGTACAGCGGTACGACGATGGGCGGATGGACATCCTGTGCGAGGGTGGGCAGCGGTTTGAAATTGAGGGGCTCGACGAGTCGCGCATTTTTTTGCAGGCGGACGTGGAATTTTTCGATGACGAGGGTGCGCGCTCGACGCGGGACGATCGCGAGGACTGTGCGGCGCTGCACTTTGCGACGCTGCAGATGGCGGGGATCCAGCCGCCGGCGACTCACCTGGACCTGAACGCTCCGGTGGCCTTCCAGTTGGCCGATGCGCTGCCGTCGGACCTTGGATTCAAGCAGCAGCTGCTGGCGAGCCGCTCCGATGCGGACCGGACGAAGAAGTTGCGCGACTTCTACAACGACATGCTGCCGCGCCTGAGCGCGAAAGACGCCCGGCACCAGGCAGGGCAGTCCAGCTTCCCCATACACTAGAAGCACCGATGAGACGGTGGACGCGCCTCAGGCGTCCAACCAAAAGGTGTCACTGACACACGACGAGCAACCAGGGACAGGAGCATCGATGGCGACTCGACAGAGCACGACTGAGATGGCGGCGCATCTGCCGCAGACACTGGGCGAGCTGCGCGTGAGCGCGGAGTACAGCGAAAAGCGGCTGCGGTCGCGCGCGGTGAAGGACGAGATGCGCGAAAACCTGATCTGCCGTCTTAAGGCGAAGCAGCCAGTGTTCCCGGGGATCATCGGATACGAGGACACCGTGGTGCCGCAGATTGTGAACGCGGTGCTGTCGCGGCAGAACTTCATCCTGCTGGGACTGCGTGGGCAGGCCAAAAGCCGCATCCTGCGGTCGCTGACGGCACTGCTGGACGAGCACATGCCGTATGTGGCGGGCTGCGAGATTCGGGACAATCCATACAAGCCGCTGTGCCGGCGCTGCCGCGACCTGATTGCGGAGCAGGGCGATGCGACGCTGTTGAGCTGGATGACGCGCGATGGGCGCTATGTTGAGAAGCTGGCGACGCCCGACGTGACGGTGGCAGACCTGATCGGCGATCTGGATCCGATCAAGGCTGCCAGGGGCGGGCACGACCTGGCCAGCGAAATGACGATGCACTACGGCCTGCTGCCGCGCGCGAATCGCGGCATCTTCGCCGTGAACGAGCTGCCCGATCTGGCGGGGAAGATCCAGGTGGCGCTGTTCAACATCATGCAGGAAGGCGATGTGCAGATTAAGGGCTATCCGGTGCGGCTGGAACTGGACGTCGCCCTGGTGTTCAGCGCGAATCCCGAGGACTACACCGCGCGCGGGAAGATTGTGACGCCCCTGAAAGACCGCATCGGTTCTGAGGTTCGCACGCATTATCCGGAGACGGTGGAAGAGGGAATCGCGATTACGGCGCAGGAGGCGTGGACCGAGCGCGAGCAGAGCGATGCTGTGATTCCGCAGTATCTGCGCGAGGTGATCGAGCAGGTCGCGTTCACGGCGCGCGAGGACAAAAAAGTGGACAGGCGCAGCGGCGTAAGCCAGCGGCTGCCGATTGCAACGCTGGAGCTGGCGGTGAGCAATGCGGAGCGGCGCGCGCTGATCCATGGCGAATCGCGGGTGGTGCCGCGCATCGGAGACCTCTATACGGCGCTTCCGGGCATCACGGGCAAGCTGGAGCTGGAGTACGAAGGCGAGATGAAGGGCGCAGACACCGTGGTGCGGGACATTGTACGGGCTGCGATCGGGAAGGTCTTCGACCGCTACTTCAGCGATGTGAACACGCAGCAGATCGAGCAGTGGTTCAACCTGGGCGGCACGGTGAAGATTTCCGACGCGCAGGCGGCGAAGGCGACGCTGGAAGAGCTGAAGCAGATTCAGGGACTGATGGAGAAGCTGGCTCCGCTGGGCGTGAAAGCGAGCGATGGGCCGGAATCTGTAACCGCCGCTGCTGAGTTTTTGCTGGAGGGGATGTGCTCGCATCGGCGCATCAGCCGGAACGAGGAGCGAAGCTTCAGCGCGCAAAAGAAGGGACCGGAGCGTCCGGACCGCACGGAACACTCCGAGCGCAACGAGGAGCGGGACTACGAGCAGTGGCAGACACGCAGGACGAGGCGCGGGAGTTTCAACTAGAGGTTCCGACACCCAGGATTAGTTCCGCATGAAAAGCGTTCGGTATACAAAGTTCACGGGTGATCTGGCGAGCGAGATGAGCATGGAGGATATGCTCAAGGCGCTCTCCGATTATCTGCTGGACTCCGGATTTCAGAATCCCTTTGCCGAGTTTCAGGACCTCGATCAAACGATGGAGGACTTGCGGGAAGCTCTGCGCCGGGCGCTCGAGCAGGGAGACGCATTTGACGAGAGCATCCAGCAGAAGATCGACCAGATGTCTGCCGAGGGCAAGCTGGATGAACTGATCGACAAGCTGCTCGATCGGCTGGAGCGCGAGAACTACATCTCGACCACCTCACCGCAACAGCAGGGACAGGTGACGCAACAGGCGGGCCAGATGGGCCAGGCGCAGGACGCGCGGTTCGAGGTGACGGACAAGAGCCTCGACTTTCTGGGATACAAAACGCTGCGCGACCTGCTCGGATCGCTCGGCAAATCGAACTTCGGCCGGCACGATACGCGGCACTGGGCGACGGGCGTGGAAACCAGCGGCGGATCGCAGCCCTATGAGTTTGGGGACACGCTCAATCTGGATGGGCCGGCAACGCTGAAGCGTGCGATCGCGCGCGAAGGGCTAACCCTGCCGCTGAACCTGGAGTACCGCGATCTGCAGGTCCACCAGAGCGAGTATCAGAGCTCGTGCGCGACGGTGGTGATGCTGGACTGTTCCCACTCGATGATCCTGTACGGCGAGGACCGCTTCACGCCGGCGAAGAAAGTGGCCATGGCCATGGCGCACCTGATCCGGACGCAGTACCCGGGGGACACGCTGTCCCTGGTGCTGTTCCACGACTCTGCGGAAGAACTGCCGGTGTCGCAGCTGGCGCGGGTGAAGGTGGGTCCGTACTACACGAACACACGCGAGGGTCTGCGCCTGGCGCAGCGCATTCTGTCGCGGCAGCGCAAAGATATGAAGCAGATCGTCATGATCACCGACGGCAAGCCGTCGGCTTTGACGCTGCCTGACGGGCGCATCTACAAGAATGCCTTCGGGCTCGATCCGCTGGTGGTGAGCGAGACGCTGGAAGAAGTGGCGCGCTGCAAACGGCAGAACATCATGATTAACACCTTCATGCTGGCGTCGGACTTCGGTCTGGTTCAGTTTGTGCAGAAGGTGTCGCAGATGTGCCGCGGCAAGGCGTACTTCACCACGCCGGAGACGCTGGGCGAGTATCTGCTGATGGATTTCATGCAGCGGCGCATGAAGACGATCCACTGAGAAGCAGAGTTTAGAGTTTAGGGATCAGAGTTTGGATGGGGGCAAAATCCTTCGTTAACTAACCGTTTTTGGTGGTCGCCTGGCTAATTGTTTCTCGCTAAACCCTAAAATCTAATCCCTGAATGCTAATCCCGCGCCGGGACATAGCGGACGTGGAATCCACGCGGAGACGGATGGAACCCCGCGTCAAGGAGAAAGGGTGCGAGGAAATGCTCGTGGGCTGGCCGGCCGGCGATTGCGTCGATGAGGAGGCCGCCATGATGGCGAGTTTCCGAAGTCTGTAACAGTTCCTGAGCAAAATTAGCGAGGAAGTGGGCGAGGTCACGCGCCACTGTGGAGCGGTCCGGCTCGTCGGCGGGAAGGAAGATCTGCAGGGCCGGGTTATTGCGGCGAAACCAGGCGACAAGATCGCCGTTGCGCAGGATGACGTTCGCGCCGACGCTGCGGGTGAGAACGGCAGCGTTGTCAGGCGCGGCAGAGTCCGGGGTGGGCCAGCGCAGGATGCTGCCCCACGGGTTGGCAGGGTCGGAGGCCGCAAGCAGGATCATCTCGGGCTGATCGGACGTAGAAGTGCGCAGCGAGCGGAGCAATTCGACGGCAGCGGGTTGACCGAACTGTGCGCCGCCCAGTCCGGCGACGAAATAGCCGCGACGGATGCGGCCCTGAGCTTCCAGAGCCTTGAGAACTTCGTAGACGGCAGAGAATCCGCCGGGGAGGTTCTCCTGAGAAACGGTCTCGCGAGTGACGATGCCATATCGCTGGAGGAGCTGCTGCGCGATGGCGTGCGACCATGCTGTCTGTTGTGCCGGCGTGGTTCGATCAGGCGTGGGAACGAGTGTCCAGCGGCCCTGCGCGGCGGGCGGTGTAGTTCGGCGGGAACGAAAAGCGGGCTGGTTGTGAGCACGCTTCGAGGAGCGCGAAGATTCCGGTTTAGCGATGTAGGCGCGGAGGGCATGCAGTGTGTCGTTGGTGACCAGGCCGCGCCAGACGAGCGACCAGAGTGCGTCGACGGTTTCGCCGGGATAGCCGCCGCCTGTAGCATCGTGCAGGTCGGCGAAGAAAGTGGCGCCCGAGCGGGCGAGGAATTCCACGATCGCCTCTTCGCGAGGTGAAAGCGGATTGCTGGGCGCGGTCTGCGGTGGGAGCAGGGTCGTGATTCGGTCGGCGAGATAGAAGGCGATGCGGCCGTCGTGCTCGCCGATGCTGTCGACACCGCACCAGACGATTTCGCCCGCCGCGATCAGCGTGTCCAGATCCGCGGGCGAATAGCGCGCGATACGGGCGGGCAGGAGTTGCGACTCCAGGAGCGAAGCTGGAACAGGTACGCCCTGAAGGGCCTCGATCGTGTCGAGAAGGGCATCGAGGCCTCGGCGCTTTTGCAGAACGCCCTGCCAGTGAGTTTCGAAGCGTGCGAAGAGCCGCGGCTCGGCGGGCTCGATCTGCTTTCGTAACCGTGCCAGTGACTTATTCCGGATAAGGCGCAGGGATTCGGCATCGCAGCACTCGCGGCCGGCGGCCTGGGGGCGGAATCCACCTTCAAGAACTCGGCCGTCGTGGACAAGGGTGCGCAGAGCGGCTTGGACGGCGGGCGTGTCAAGTCCGAACCGAGCAGCCGCTTCGCGCGAGGTGAAGGGGCCGCGCGTGCGGGCATAGCGGCGGACGATTTCGAGAATCGGTGCCGCGACCGGAGCAAGAAGAGCTTTCGGAAGACCGTCCGGAAGTTTCAGGCCGAGGGAGTCGCGATAACGAGCAGCATCTTCCACAGCGACGTAGCGGACTCGTCCCGCGATTTTCAGCGAGATGATACGGCGTGCGGTGACGAGCGCATTAAGGGATTTGAGAAGGTCGGGGGTAGCGACGCGCTGCGCAATCTCGTCGCGCGAGAGATCGCCAAGGCGGAGCAGGAGATCGTGCAGCGCGTCCGCACTGCGGACGCGCTGATTCTCACCCAGGAGCTGGAGATTGGCCTCAACTTCAGAGAGAGCGATGGGGTCGAGGAGTTCGCGTAGGTCCGCCTCACCCAGCAGATCGGCGAGCAGCGACTGATCGATGGAGAGCGCGGCGGCGCGCCGTTCGGCCAGCGGCGCATCGCCGTCGTAGATGAAGTTACCGGTGTATCCAAAAAGGAGGGAAGCCGCGAAGGGCGACGGCTTGGGCGTATCGACGACATGGACCTGGATTTCGCGCTCATCGATGGAGCGAAGAACGTCGAGCAAAGCGGGCATGTCGAAGGAATCGCGAAGACACTCGCGATGGGCTTCGAGAATCATGGGAAAGTCCGGATAGTGCGAGGCGACGGCGAGCAGATCGGCGGCGCGCTTGCGCTGTTGCCACAGGGGTGCGCGGATTTGGGCGCGTCGTCGCGGGAGCAGCAGAGCGCGGGCGGATGCCTCGCGAAATTTTGCCGCGAACAGAGCGGTCGAGCTGAGCTGGCGGACGACCAGTTCCTGAGCGCGATCGGCTTTGGGTAGCAGAAGAGCGGGGTCCGGCGGCGCATCGGTGTCGGGAAAGCGGAGCACGAAGCCGTCGTCGGTGGACATGGATTCGACGTGAGGACCGCCGGCAGCGAGGATCTGCGCGGCAGCGGCCATCGCCCAGGGGGTGTGGATGCGGTTGCCAAACGGGGTCAGGGCACAGACACGCCAGTCCCCGAGCTCGTCACGGATGCGTTCGATGACGATGGTGTGGTCATCTGGCACAACGGCGGTTACATTTTGCTGGTCAGTGAGGAACTGGAGGAGGTTCTCCGCTGCTTGCGCGTCCAGGTCGTGCTCGCGGACCAACCGGCTGATGGCGGCGTTGGGCGGGAGAGCGCGAATTTCGCGTACCAGAGCGCCGATGCGGCGGCCGAATTCGAGCGGCCTGCCGGCCTGATCGCCATGCCAGAAGGGAAGCTTGCCAGGCTGGCCCGGCGCCGGCGAAACCAGCACGCGGTCGTGGGAGATTTCGTCGATGCGCCAGGCGGAGGCACCGAGAGCGAAGACTTCGCCGACGCGCGATTCAAATACCATCTCCTCGTCGAGCTCGCCTACACGGACCGGCTTCTTGTGCTCGCCGGAGAGGAAGACGCCGTAAAGGCCCCGATCCGGGATGGTGCCTGCATTCAGGATGGCAAGACTTTTTGCGCCTTCACGCGGGGTGAGGAGATTCGCGTCGCGGTCCCAGTTAATGCGGGGGCGAAGATCGGCGAATTCGTCGGAAGGGTACTTGCCGGAGAGCAGGTCGAGTACGCTGTCAAACGTGGCGCGAGTGAGCGTCGTGAAGGGGGCAGCGCGGCGAACGAGGTTGTAGAGTTCCTCGGCCTGCATTGCGGGTTCGCGCGGGGGCTGGCCTTTCAGGCGGGGTTCGGCGAGAGTCGGCGGGTGTGCGATGGCGGCGACGATCTGCTGGGCGAGGACATCGAGAGGGTTGCGCAGAATGGAGGTGGCTTCGACATGGCCTTCATGCATGGCACGCGTGACCGCGGAGCAGGCGATCAGGTCGGCGCGGTACTTGGGGAAGATGATCCCTTCGCTGACCACGCCGACTTTGTGTCCGGCACGGCCGATCCGCTGCATGCCGGCCGCGACCGAAGGCGGCGACTCAATCTGGATCACGAGGTCGATAGCGCCCATATCGATGCCCAGTTCGAGGGAGGAGGTCGCGACGACGGCTCGGATCCTGCCCTTCCTGAGTTGGTCTTCGATCTCGGCGCGCTGCGCGGCGGCCAAAGAACCGTGATGAGCGCGAGCCAGAGGTTCCTGGGCGAGATCGTTGATGAGGCCGGCGAGCCGTTCCGCAGTGCGGCGGTTGTTGACAAAGATGAGCGTCGATTGGCGGTGGCGGATGATGGCGAGCAGGCGCGGCGGAATCGTGGTCCAAATGGAAGCGCGCTTCGCCGGCGAATCCGGCGGAAGAGCGAGGTCGGGTTCCGGCGCCTTCATATCCTCGACCGGAACTTCAACTTTGAGATGGAGCTGCTTGGGGCCTGAGGCGTTGATGATCGTCACAGGGCGTGCGGTCATCGTGCCGGCGTGATCCGCTGAAGTCTGACTTCCGCCGAGGAAACGCGCGACTTCCTCAAGAGGGCGCTGGGTGGCCGAGAGGCCGATGCGCTGGAGAGGTTTCGCGCAGATCGCTTCGAGACGCTCCAGGGTGAGGGCCAGGTGTGCTCCCCGCTTGGTCGGAACCAGCGCGTGAATCTCGTCGACGATCACGGTGTCGACGGTGCGAAGAGCGGAGGCGGATTCAGAAGTCAGCAGCAGATAGAGCGATTCGGGAGTGGTGATGAGAATGTCGGCGGGATGGCGGCGGAAGCGGGCGCGCTCGGTCTGCGGTGTGTCGCCGGTGCGGATGGCGATCTCGGGGAGGCGAAAGGGCACGCCGGCGCTGCGGGCAAGCGGCGCGATCTGCTGCAGCGGGGTCTGCAGGTTGCGTTCGACATCCACCGCGAGGGCTTTCAGAGGACTGATGTAGACCACGCGGGCCTGGCCGGCAGCGGACTCTGGATCGCTGATTTCGGGCAGAGAGTGGAACATGAGTCGGTCAAGGCACCACAGGAAGGCGGTAAGGGTTTTGCCTGTGCCCGTAGGAGCAAGAATCAGGGTGCTCTCCCCGCGTGCGATCGCCGGCCAGCCGAGGCGCTGCGGTGCGGTGGGTTCGCCGAGAGCGGAGCGGAACCAGTCGCGCGTGATGGGATGGAAGAGGGCGAGTGGATCCATGCCTGAGGTGAGGATAATCCTGACCGAGCTGGAAGCCTGTAGCTGGGAGCCGGGAGCTAGACTGCGTCCACGCGCCCCGTTCTTTAGCTCCGATCTCCCAGCCTTGGCTCCCGGCTGTTTCCTAGCGGATGGGTTTGTACCACACCGTTCTGGGCGTGAGCATCGTCTGCCAGTGGGAGTCCATACGGGGCTGCTCGCTGAGGCCGAGGAAGAGAACACCGTCGGGCGGCAGAGCGCGGTGGATCGTGAGAAGCACCTGGCGGCGCGTGTCCTGATTGAAATAGATCATCACGTTGCGCAGGAAGACGACATCGAAGGTCTCGGGCAGGCCGGCAGGCTGGCAGAGGTTGCGCTGCTGGAATCGGCAGAGCCGCTTCAGATCCGGGTGGACTTCCCAATCGTCGTCCGTGCGGACGAAGTATTTGATCAGCAGGCGCGCAGGGAGGCCACGGTTGACCTCGATACGCTGGTAGCGCCCGGCGCTGGCCCGAGCCACCATCTCGGCGGAGAGATCTGTGCCCAGGATATCGATGCGCCACCCGGCAAGGAGAGGGAAGTACTCGCGCAGCATCATTGCGATGGAGTAGGCTTCCTGGCCGGACGAACTCGCGGCCGACCAGAAGCGCAGCGTCCGCGTATCGCGGCGGCTTTCAATGAGAGCCGGAAGAAGGGTCTCGCGCAGGTAGTCGAAGGTGGCCGTGTCGCGAAAGAAGCTCGTCTCGTTGATGGTCATGGCCTCCGCCACCGAACGTTCGAGGACGTGGCCGTTGCCGGAGCGAAGAGCGGAGACGAGCTGGGTGAGCGAATCGAAGCCACGGTTGCGAAGGAGCCCCTGGAGGCGCGACTCGAAGAGATAGTTGCGAGTAACGTCCACCTGATTGCCGGAATTGCGCAGCACGACCGTGCGCAGGTATTCGTAATCGACGGGGGAGGCGCTCATCGGGCAAAGCCCTCCACGCGCAGTGCCGGCGGAGCCGGGGAAGAGGTGAGGCGCAGGATTTCGGCAGGGATGGCATCGAGGGCCAGGACTCTGTTGGCCAGTCCGGCGTTGGCGACGGCGCCGGGCATGCCCCAGACAACGCTGGTCGCTCCGTCCTGTGCCAGGACCGAACCCCCGGCGGCGCGGATGGCGCGCGAGCCGTGGAGTCCATCCGAACCCATGCCGGTGAGGATGACCCCGAGCACACGGCCTGCACACACCTGTACGGCAGAACGGAACAGGACATCGACCGAGGGGCGGCAGAAATTCTCCGGAGGATCCTGGTTGAGGCGGAGGCGCAGGTCGCGCTGGACCTCAAGGTGCCAGTCGCCGCGGGCGATATCGATAACCCCGGACTCGGCGCGGGTGTCCGGGGCCGCCTCGCGGACGCGGAGGCCGCAGAGACTGTTCAGGCGCTCCGCGAGGAGTCCGGTAAAGAGACGCGGCATGTGCTGCACGATAAGGATCGGCAGGGCGAAAGTGGCGGGAATTTTGGGCAGGAGAACTTCGAGCGCGGCGGGGCCGCCGGTCGAGACGCCAATCACAACAATCTTCGGCGGATGAGCCGAAGAAGAGGTCAGGGGGACAACCGGCCGCTCGGCCGGCGGGGGCGGGGCGGGACGAGGTTCGGAAGGAAACAGGGCGAAGATCTTAGGGAGCAGTTCGCGGCTCAGGGTGTCAACGCCCTCACGGACCCCGTTCTGCGCAGTGGGCTTGGCGACATAATCCGTGGCGCCGCGCACCAGGGCTTCGATCGTGATGCGGGCGCCCCGCGAGGTCAGGGTGCTGCACATGATGACCGGCACGCGGCGATCGTGGCGGCGGATGGCCGAAAGAACCTCCAGGCCATTCATGCCGGGCATTTCGATGTCCAGGAGTACCAGGTCCGGATGAACCCGTTCAAACGCCGCCAGGCCGTCCGGGCCGGACGACGCGGTGGCGGCAATTTCGATCGAAGGCTGGGGCTCCAGCACCATGCGCAGCAGACTGCGCATCACCGCCGAGTCATCGATGTGAAGGACCCGAACTCGGCGCGCAGCGGGCGGGGAAACTAGCGTCATAGCTCTTCGACTCCTGCCATGCGCAGCTTGTCGAAGAGTCCGCCTTCGTCGAAAGGCTTGACGATGTATTCGTCGGCGCCGGCCAGCAGGGCGGCTTCGATGTGGTCATTCTCGGCTTCGGTGGTGACCATGACGATGCGGGTTCCGTCCAGCGAGTGGTCGGCGCGAGCAGCCTGGAGCATTTCGTAGCCGGACATGACGGGCATGTTCCAGTCCACCAGCGCGACGCTGAAGGGGCCGGATGCGCGCAGGCACGCCAGGCCCTGCTTTCCGTCGGCGGCCTCGATGCACTCGAAACCGTGCTCGGTAAAGATGGAGTGGAGATAGTTGCGGATGAAGCGTGAGTCGTCGACCACCAGCGCGCGCATGGGTCTCCTTTCCGCAGCCCACCGGCTTCAGGCGGGGAAGGCGCCGGCGAGGCGCATCGGGTCGAGGCGCTCGGGTTCGAGGCCGACCAGGAGTCGATCCTTGAGCTTCCAGGCTCCGTCGAAAAGAGCCTGACGGCGCGCGTCGAGCGTGGCCGGATTGGGCTCGTGGTCGGTGCCTGACACATGGAGCACTTCGCCCACCGAGTCGACGAACAGTCCGAACAGTCCGCCGACGGTTTCGAAGACCAGCACATCTTCCGGCGTCTTCGCCGGCTCCATGCCGAGCAGGCGGCGCAGCGAAACGGCGGTCAGAACCTCGCCGCGATAGTGCACCAGACCGCCAACAAAGTACGGCGCCAGCGGAACCGGCTGGGTTGCCGGCTTGCCGAGGATCTCGAGGACGTGGGCGATGGGAATTCCGTAGAGGGTGTCGCCGACGGCGACCGAGCAAACTTCCTCGGTGTGTTTGGCGTGCGATGCGGTCATCGTATTTCCTCGAGGGAGAACGCAGATTCCACCGGCCCGCCGTCAACGCCGTTCTCCAGTGGCGGAATCGAACTGAGATTGACGATGCTGGTGACCTTCTCGTGGAGGAGGGTGATACCGTCAGCGGCGAGGCCGGAGCCCGCCTCCTGCAGCTGGCTTCCTCCGGTTACGTCGAGGACCTGGGATACGGTCATCCCGACGTGGCGGCGGCCATCGCGGCAGACCACCACGGTTGTCTGCGCGTCGGGATCGCCGCCCGCGTCGATGAAATCGCCGGCGGCATCGTCCAGGGGCAGCAGCGCCCCTTCGAAGCGAAGAACGGGCCGCGAGCCGGCGCGCTCGATGCGTGAGCGCGGGATGCGTTCGATACGGACCACGGTTTCCAGCGGCAACGCGGCGCGGCGGCTGCCGGCTTCCACAAGGAGATAATCCTGCCGGCCGGCATTCTTGTCTTCGCTGCGTGCCTCTTCGCCTTCCGAAGAGAGACCGACGCTGGCGTTCTGAGCAATCGCGCCTGGATTCAGGATGAGCGCCATTTCGCCGTTGCCCAGGATGGTGGCTCCGGCATAATAGCCGATCTCGCGCAGCACAGCGGCCAGAGGCTTGACGACGATCTCCTCAGGATCCGCCAGGCCATCGACGACCAGGCCATAACGGCGCCCATCGGCGTTGAGGATGGCGATATCGCAGGGAGCATCGCTCTCCCGCGCAGACTGCTGCAGAAGCCGGTCGAGGAAGACGAGCGGAAGCAGGCGACCGCGCAAACGATAAAGAGCGGCGTTCTCGAGCCGCTCGATGCGGCTGTCCGTCTCCCCTGCGCTCAGATGCACCAGTTCCGTCAGTGCGGTCTGCGGCACGGCGAAGTTCTGGCCCCGGCTGCGCACGATGAGCGCGGGAATAATGGCCAGCGTGAGCGGGATGCGGAGCCGCAGGATGGAGCCCCTGCCGGCCTGACTTTCCACATCCACCTTGCCGCCAATCTTCTCGACATTGGTGCGCACCACATCCATGCCTACCCCGCGTCCGGAGACGCTGGTCACCGCTTCGGCCGTCGAAAATCCGGGCAGAAAGATCAGCTGCAGGATCTCCCGCTCGTTCATCTGTTCGGCGCGCTGCGGCGTGACCAGCTGGCGTTCGACCGCTTTGCGGCGAATCCGGTCGAGGTTCATCCCGGCGCCGTCATCGTGGACTTCGACGATGACGTGGCTGCCTTCGTGAAGGGCGCGCAGGCGTACCACGCCTTCGGCCGGTTTGCCGGCGGCAAGGCGAACCGAGGGCGTCTCGATGCCATGGTCCACGGCGTTGCGAATGGAATGCGTGAGCGGATCGCGAATGGCCTCAAGCAGGCTCTTGTCCAGTTCCGTCTCCTGGCCTTCCATCTCGAGACGGACTTTCTTGTCCAGCCCCAGAGCCAGATCGCGAACCAGGCGCGGAAAACGCGAAAAGACGTGGCTCACCGGCTGCATGCGCGCCTTCATGACCGATTCGCGCAGATCGGCGGTGACCATGTCGAGGCGGCGGCCGAGCAGGGCGAAGCCCGGATCGGCGCTGGTGGTTTGCAGAATCTGGTTGCGGGTCAGCACCAGCTCGCCCACCAGGTTCATCATGCGGTTGAGCAGCTCGACATCGACCCTCAGCGTGGAGTCGGCGGTCCCCGGCGACGATGCCTGCTGAACTTCGGGCGCCGGCTCGCTTGCGGGCCGCGCGGGAAGCGAAGAGGCTGCGACGGCGGGAACGGAGCGAGGCTCCGGTTCCGGCTCCCGTGGCGATTCTTCGGCTTCCCTGGGCGGCCCTGCCTCCCCGGGAAAAACCGTGGGGGGCGAACCCTGGTCAGGCAGCGGATGGGAGGGGCGCTTGCGCGGAGCACGCGGCTTGTGCGGCCGGACTGGACGAACAGGGGCAGCGACGGCGGCTTGCACCAGAACGGGTTCAGCGACGGCGATCGACGCTCCACCGGTCTGGAGTCTCACCAGACGATCGACCATGGCGCTGTCCTGCGCTTCGCTTTCGCCTTCCCCCCCCGTGGTCTCAATCGAGCGAAGGACGCCGCGCAGCATATCCATGAGGGAGAGCAGGCCGCTGATAATGTCGGCGTTGGCCGCGAGCTTGCCGTCGCGCAGCAGTCCAAGCAGGTTCTCTCCGGCGTGCGAGAGGGATTCGAGGCGGCTGAAGCCGAGGAAACCGGTGGTGCCCTTGATGGTATGCACCGATCGGAAGATGTCAGCCAGCAGCTCCGCGTCGCCAGGGCGGGTTTCGAGATCGGTGAGGCATCGCTCCATGCGGTCGAGCCCCTCCTGGCTTTCGAGCAGAAATTCGCGTGTCAGGTCGTCCACGATGGGTTTATCGGACGGGCAACGCGGAACTTGAGTGTTGTTGCCCGTGGAACTCGATCCGGTTAGCCTCAGAATCATGTCCGGGATCGATAAGGGAACGCTGGAGCCATTGCGCGCGGCGGCGCGGTTAGCTGCCGGAAACGCCTACGCTCCGTATTCGAAGTTCTATGTTGGCGCCGCTTTGCTGCTGGACGATGGCTCCATGGTCACAGGCTGCAATGTGGAGAACGTCTCGTACAGCCTGACGAGCTGTGCCGAACGAAATGCTCTGTTCCGAGCCATCAGCGAGCGCGGTCCAAAGCGGCGCATTCGCGCCTTTGCGGTAGCCAATCGCGACGGAGCACCGTGTTCTCCCTGCGGAGCCTGCCGCCAGGTGATCGGCGAATTTGTGACGCCGGATGCCGTGGTGTGCTTCTCGGATCAGAACGGGCCCCAGACGCGCCGCTTTGCGGAGCTCTTTCCGTTTGCGTTCGCGTTCGAGCCGGAGACTGAGGCATGACCGCCCTCCATGCAGTCGATCTGATCCGGAAGAAGCGCGACGGCGAGGACCTGACCGACCAAGAGATACGATTCCTCGTCGAGGGCGCGGCGCGTGAGACGATTCCCGAAGAGCAGCTGTCGGCCTGGCTGATGGCCGTCTTTCTGCGCGGGCTGACGCTGGCGGAGCTGGACACGCTGACGACCTCGATGCGCTTCTCCGGCGAAGTGCTGGACCACACCGCCCTGGGGCGCAGGACCGTCGATAAGCACTCGACCGGTGGCGTGGGCGACAAGACATCGTTCCTGGTGGCGCCGATGGCGGCTGCGGCGGGGCTGGCTGATCCCATGATCAGCGGGCGCGCGCTGGGACACACGGGCGGAACGCTGGACAAGCTGGAATCGATCCCCGGCTATCGGACCGGGCTGTCGCTGCCCGAGATGCGCACAGTCCTGGAGCAGTGCGGCGCATTCATTGTCGGGCAGACGAAGAATCTGGTGCCTGCCGACCGGAAGCTCTACAGCCTGCGCGATCGCACCGCGACGGTTGAGAATCCGTATCTGATCTGCGCGTCGATCATGAGCAAGAAACTGGCCGCCGGACTGGATGCGCTGGTGATCGACGTCAAGACCGGGTCGGGCGCATTTCTGCGGGATGAGGATCAGGCGCGCTGCCTGGCGGCGCTGATGGTGGAGACGGGGGAACGCGCGGGGACGCGCACCGTGACGGTGCTGACGGATATGAGCCAGCCGCTGGGCAGGATGGCGGGGAACTGGATCGAGATTGCCGAGGCCGTGGAACTGCTGCGCGGCGAGCGTCCCGCGCTGAGTGAGGATTTGCGCGAGGTATCACTGATTCTTGCCGGTTGGATGGTCTACCTGGGTGGCAAGGCTCGCAGTGCACGCGAAGGGCGGAAAGTAGCAGAGGAGAAGCTGGTGGACGGATCGGCGCTTCGAATCTTTAGAGAGATGGTGGCCGCCCAGGATGGCGATCTGAAGGCCATCGATGCGGGGATGGGGTTTCATCAGCCGCGGTTTCGGCGGGACTTTCGCGCTCCCGGAAGCGGATATTTTGTCGCAGCCGACTGCACCAAGGTGGGCTGGGCCGTCCAGCGGCTGGGCGCGGGGCGCGAGAAGGCGGGCGAACCGGTGGAGGCGCATGCCGGCCTCGAGATGCATGTGAAGCTCGGCGCTCGCGTCGAAGCCGGGCAGGTGCTGGCGACGCTCTTCGCGCAGGATGAGGCGTGGTTTGCCGAGCCGGAACATCTGTTGGCCGAGGCGCTCATGATAGGGGATGAGCCGATTGCTCCTCCGCCGCTGGTGCGCGAAGTCATTTCCGCTGAGAACAAAGATTCTTATCTCAAAGCCGAACATCGCCCATAGAATTCGAGGAAGCCTTCAGGAGAACGCATTGGGACGTTTCACGGGTGTGCTCGGTCTGCTGACGATGCTGTTGCTGGCGTGGATCTTCTCGACCAACCGCAGAGCCATCCGCTGGCGGACCGTGGTCTGGGGGCTTTCACTGCAGATCCTGTTTGCGTTTTGCGTGGTTGAGTGGACGGTTGGACAGAAGGTGATGCATGCGGCGGGCGGCGCGGTGAACAAGCTGCTGGCCTATGCTTTCGATGGATCGACTTTCGTGTTTGGCGACCTCGGGGCGCACACGTCGAAGATCGGGAACGCGTTTGGGACGAGCTTCTTTGCCTTTCAGGTGCTGCCGACCATCATCTTCATCTCGGCGTTCTTTGCTGTGCTCTACTACCTCGGCATCATGCAGCTCATCATTCGCGCTTTCGCCAAGGCGATGTTGTGGACCATGAAGGTTTCGGGTGCCGAGAGCCTGAATGTGGCGGCGAGCATCTTTATGGGGCAGACGGAGGCGCCGCTGACCATCCGGCCCTTCCTGCCCGGCGCGACGCGCTCGGAGCTGATGACGATCATGACCAGCGGGATGGCGCATGTGTCGGGCGGGATCATGGCGGCGTATATCCTGTACGGCATTTCGGCGAGCAGCCTGCTGGCGGCAGTGATCATGACCGCGCCGGGCACGATCCTGATCTCGAAGATGCTGGTGCCGGAGACGGAGAAGCCGGCGACCGAAGGCGTAGTGCGGATCCCGGAGAGCGAGGAATCCAAAGACGAGAATCTGATCGGATCGATAGCACGGGGCACGATCGACGGCGGGCGGCTGGCGTTCAACGTGGGCATTATGCTGATCTCGTTTCTGGCGCTGATTGCGCTGCTGAATGGGATTCTGGGCGGGATGCACAACTGGCTCGGCTACCATCACATTCCGTTTCCGCACTCCCTCGATGCGATTCTCGGATTCTTCTTTGCGCCGGTAGCGTGGCTGATCGGGATTCCGTGGCACGACGCGCCGACGGTGGGTAATCTGCTGGGGACGCGGATGGTGCTCAATGAGCTGGTGGCATACACGTATCTCGGTAGTCTGGCGAAGGGTGGCGCTTTGGCGGCGCGCTCGGTGACGATCGCGACCTTTGCGCTGTGCGGCTTTGCCAATCTGAGTTCGATCGGCATCCAGATCGGCGGTATCGGCGCACTGGCGCCGAACCGGCGGAACGATCTGGCCAAGCTCGGCTTTCGTGCCATGCTGGCCGGAACGATGGCGAATCTGATGTCGGCTTCGATTGTGGGTATCTTAATTAAGTAACTATGACTGATACATCCTTTGAAAAGGCTTCGGCAGCGGCTGGATTTGTAGCTCGGCGAACGGAGTTACGGCCAGAAATTGCGATTGTGCTGGGATCGGGGCTGGGGGCTTTTGCCGAGCAGCTCGAGGAGAGGACCGCGATTCCGTTTGTGGAGATTCCGCACTTTCCCCAGTCCACGGTGCCGGGGCACAGCGGGAAGCTGGTGATCGGTAAGGTTGCGGGCGTGCCGGTCGCAGTGATGCAGGGGCGGGTGCATGCGTATGAGGGATACAACTCCGAGGAAGTCGTGTTTCCGATTCGGGTGCTGGGGCGGATGGGCGTGACCGAACTGGTGCTGACGAATGCGGCGGGGGGAATCAATCCGGCACTGCAGCGCGGGCAACTGGTGCTGATTTCCGACCATATCAATTTGTCGGGGCGGAATCCGATCAGTGGGGCGACCGATAGTCGTTGGGGGCTGCGGTTCTTCGATATGAGCGAGGCGTACTCGGCACGGTTGCGGCTGCTGGCGCATGAAGCAGCAAGGGCGATGGAGTTCCGACTGGATGAGGGCGTGTATCTGAGCGTGCTGGGGCCGAGCTTCGAGACACCGGCAGAGATTCGGGCGTTTCGGACCCTGGGCGCGGACCTGGTGGGCATGTCGACGGTGCAGGAGACGATTGCGGCGCGGCAGATGGGTCTTTCGGTGCTCGGGATCAGTTGCGTGACGAATCTGGCGGCGGGGCTGCAGGCCGAGCCGCTGAGCCATGAAGAGGTGATGGAGACGGGTCGCGCGGTGGAGAAGCAGCTGGCCGGGCTGCTGGCGCATCTGGTGCCGACGATGGGGTAAGTGGGGTTCACAAATTTCGGATTTGAGGGGGTGGACCCCCCGGGATGTTGTTGATTTGGCTGGACAGGCGTTCTTCGCCGGCCCCCTCCTTGTTAGCGATGTGGTTAACGCGGCCGCTCCTCGGTTCGGTGGGGTGGTTTCGTCGGGACGCCTTGTCGAGGTTTTCCGGGGACAAAAGGGGGTCCTGGCGCGTACGCATTTGATTCCATTGAGTCACCGTTTTTCGAGTGGCAGCTACGCATATGATTTCAAAATGGTTGTGGGTAAGTATTTTGCTTTGTTATTCGTGGGTTGCAGCTCGAATCTAAGTGGCAGTTATCTATTTGAATTCAAAGTGCAAGTTGTCTTTGCATTTGATTCCAAAATGCTTAGCCGGACAGCCAACAGTCAGCAATCAGTGCGCGCGGTCCATTTAAAACTCTTCTCCGGTGTGTTGCCGATGAGCACACTTGTTCGACCAGGGCGAGTTACTCCGAGCAAGAGAAGAGGCTCGCCACGGCGAGCCTCTTCGTTGAGGGAGATACTTCTCCCAGTATGTTCAGGGTAGGTTCCCTGGACTTTGATAGCAAGCGGAATCGGAAGGTGTGACGGTACGGAAGTCATGGAAGGCATCAGCGGGAAAGCGGTCAGCGAAGAACCGGTCAACCGCCGGTGGGGATGACGGGAAACACATTCAATCGACGCGGAAGTTGACGTCGACCTCGATTTGAACGGCCACAGGCTGGCCCTGGTATTGAGCAGGGGTGAATTTGTATTGCCGCACGGTTCTGAGGGCCTCCTTCATGAAGACCTCATTATCAGCCGTGACGGCATGAACCTCAGCCAGGTTCCCAGACTTGTCAATGGTCACGCTGATGACTTCACTGCCGGTGATCCTCTGCTTCAGGAGAGCGTGCGGGTATTTGGGATCCGGGGCATGAGTCAGGGTGGGCATGACAAATTCGGCGGGAAAGGGCTTGTGAAACACCTGATCGAAGTCAGGTTGCGGCGTGGTGGAAGCGTTAGCGGCTCCTCCCGAAGACACCGGTGCATGCTCTTCGTGCCAGTCGGGCACCGGCTCGGCACTTTTGATCCAGGCGGCGACGATTAGGTCGCGGAGCATGGAGGCTCCGGCGGCCAGGCGTTCGGCGGTGAAGTGGCGGGATTCGGGAGTGCCCGTGCCGTCGAAGCCGTGGGCTTTGTCGAGCTGATAGACCTTTTCGACGTAAGTGCCGGTGTGGCGGAGGTAAGCGAGGTAGTCGTCCCACTCGTCGCCGATGGGGTGGACCGGGGTCATGAGCGGCTGGACGTCGGAGGGGTTGATGGCGGCGTCGACGAACGTGGATTCGAAGAGGCTGTGGATGTGGTGCTCGGTGGTGTAGCCGTTGGGATTGGGGCCGACCCAGCCGTTGTACTGGATGGTGACGTGGAGGGGTTGTGAGCCATCGCCGACGTAGTGACCGAGCCAGCCGGCGTAGAAAAGGATGGCCGCTTCGACGGGTCGAGTGTCCTGATGCCGGGCGGACAACTCGCGGTAGTCTCGCATGGCGGACTTGAGGCGCTCCCAGACTTCGCTGGTGATGTACGGCTGAAAGCCGACCTTCTCGGGGCGGACGTCCGCGGCGCGGTCGGGATGGGCCGCGGCATAGGCGTAGAGGGCCGCGATGTATTGATAGCGCTCGCGGGGCAGCGTGCCGATGAGGTCGGCGTATTCCATGTCGATGAAGTGATCCGGGGCCTGGGCGGCGCTGAGTTCGGGCTCGGCGCGGGAGCGCCAGCGGTCGGGCTCGGGGCCAAGGTATTCGATTTCGCTGATGGCCTCCGGAGTGCGGAGGAAGGCGGGCATGTCGGCGGGGAGCGATTGCGCAGCGAGGCGATTGATGATGCGGTGGCCTTTGTTGCCCCAGGCGAAGGAGGTGGGAACGGAGAGCAGGCAGAGGAGGACGAGCGAGAGGGGCCGAAGGGATTTCATCAACGGTGAGTATACGGAACAGCGGTTAGCGGATAGCGGTCGGCGAGAGACGAGCGATGGGCGAGCGGAACGCCGCACAGGAAACAGGCTCATACCAGGAAGAAGGAACGCCTATTTCGAATGCTTGTCCTGGAAGCCTTTGCTGAGCATGAGGCTGATGGCGGCAATGCCGGCGAAAAAGATGAACAGCGAGGCGAGGTTGCCGGCTGAGACGTGGCCGGCGCGGAAGAGCAGGTATCCGATGGCGAGATTGAGGAGAGCCCACAGGACGTTGATTGTGGGAGAGGAGAGACCTTTACCAGGCGGCTTGGCGAACGGCGTCGGAAACGGGTCGCCGGAGATGCCGTGGACAAAGTGCGGGACGGCGTTGGCGAGGAACATTCCGGCGAAGAAGCAGGCGATCCAGGAGTACCAGGGCATGAAAAACAGGGTACAGGGTACAGGGTACAGGTGACAGCCCGGAGGCGGGAGCAGGGAACGATTAGAAGGAGAGCCGCCTGAGTGAAGATCGCGGCTTCCCACATCTGCCAACGTCAGGCAGATGTGGGGCACCCCGGCATTTTTTCCCAAGCTTACCTTTCGCTGCGGGTGGCTTCGAAGAGGAACCAGGCGCGGCGCTGGGTCTGGTCGATCCAGTTCTCGATGAGGCTGGCGGTGGCCACGTCTTCGGCATCGTCGCAAAGGGTGTGGCAGGCACGAAGGTTGAGGACGAGGGCCATTTCATCTTCGTGCAGCTCGCTGAGCATGTCGGCGGGCGTGACGTAGTCGGCGTCGTTGTCCTCGATGCGCTGCAGACGGGCGATGTGGCCAATGGAGCGGATGGTTGTGCCGCCGATTTTGCGGACGCGCTCGGCGATG
Organism: uncultured Acidobacteriaceae bacterium; assembly: GCA_963819725.1. GTDB lineage: Bacteria > Acidobacteriota > Terriglobia > Terriglobales > Acidobacteriaceae > Palsa-343. The sequence goes on along the minus strand of CAWFXK010000005.1, from coordinate 2,776 downwards.
TCGTCGGTCATGGCGAAGATCTGGTCGCCGTGGTCGTCGAGCAGGAGATGGTAGTCGCGGAAGTGCGGGCCGCTCATGTGCCAGTGGAAGTTTTTGGTCTTGAGGTAGAGGGCGAAGACGTCAGCGAGAAGGGTATTGAGGGCGGCGCTGATCTCCTTCACGGCTTTGGGCTCGATGTCGGAACGATTGTTGAGGGGAGCCTTCTGGCGGTCGACGAGCTCGGACTTCGTGGGCATGGGATCTCCTTTCAGGTACGGTTCACAACTTAAGATTCCGCAGCGGGGGTGGACGATGCGGAGTTCCGGCCGGTGAAGAGGTTTCTATCCGGAGCGAAGACTGAGGCTTCCCCGATCTGCCAAAGGCGGGCAGATGTGGGGCACCCAGGATTTCGAGGCTGGACGGTGTTACGCCTTTCCTGATGCTGTTATATGCTCCGGGGATGCGGAAACGTTTCTGGTTCGGGATGGGTTTGGTGTCGGCCGGCTTGTGTCTCGCGTGCGGCGCGGGGGCGCAGAGCGTGCAGCCGCTGTCGCTGCAGGAGAAGGCGATGGTGGCGTACATCGACGGTCATACGGCTGAGGCGAATGCGCTGCTCGAGAAGCTTGTCGATATCAACAGCGGCACGCACAACCTGGAGGGCGTCCGGGCGGTGGGAAAGATCATGACCGCCGAACTGCAGGGCCTGGGTTTCGAGGTGCAGTGGGTCCCGATGGATGCAGTGCAACGGGCGGGCGTGCTGGTGGCGGAGCACAAATGTCCGGCCGGAGCGGGCAAGTGCGGGAAACGGATGCTGCTGATCGGGCACATGGATACGGTGTTTGAGAAGACGAGCCCGTTCCAGAAGTACACGGTGAATGGCAATATCGCGACGGGGCCGGGTGTGAACGATATGAAGGGCGGCCTGGTGGACATGCTGTACGCGCTGAAGGCCATGCAGGCGGCCGGCGTGCTGAAGGATGCAGAGATCACGGCGGTGCTGAGCGGCGATGAAGAGGCGCATGGGGAGCCGGCGAGCATCTCGCGGCGGGACATGATTGCGGCGGCGCACCACAGCGACGTGGCGCTGGAGTTTGAGGGGACGCCGCGGATCGATGGCGTGTTCTACGGCAGCGTGAGCCGGCGGAGCTCGATTACCTGGCACCTGAAGACGACGGGAGAGACGGGGCACTCGTCGGGGATTTTCAACGAGCGGATGGGCTATGGGGCGATCTACGAGCTGGCGCGCATTCTGGATGCGTTCCGGACGCAGCTGCCGGAGCCGTATCTGACCTACAACGTGGGCATGGTGGCGGGTGGGACGAGCGTGAACGTCGATGAGGCGGGGAACAATGGGACGGTGACGGGGAAGGACAACGTGATTCCGCCCACGGCGTACGCGAGTGGGGACATCCGGACGATCTCGAACGAGCAGACCGAGCGGGTGGAGAAGAAGATGGGGGCGATTGTGGCCGGGCATCTGGCGAAGACGGGCGCGACGATTAGTTTTGGCGAGGGGTATCCGGCGATGGCTCCGACGGCGGCGAGCCGTGCGCTGCTGAAGATGCTGAACGGGGCGAATGCGAGCCTGGGTTTTAGCGCGATGCCGGAGCTGGATCCGATGAAGCGCGGCGCGGGCGACATTTCGTTTGTGGCGGACATCATTCCGGGGCTGGCGGGCGTGGGAGCAACGGGCGAGGGTGCGCATGCGCCGGGCGAGACGCTGGATCTGTCGACGCAGCCGGTCAACACGAAGAGGGATGCGGTGCTGATGTATCGGCTGACAAAGGTGGGGCAGGGCGAGGATCTGGTGAAGGCACCGGAGTAGCCCTACGCGCCACCGTCAAAGATCTTCTTGCTGAGGTAGCGCTCGGCGGAGTCGGCGATGAGGGTGGCAACGCGCTTGCCGGGGCCGAGGCGCTGCGCGAGCTGAACAGCGGCGTGGACGATTGCGCCGGAGCTGGAGCCGGCGAGCAGGCCTTCTTCGGCGGCGAGACGCTTGACCATGGCGAAGGCATCTGTATCCGTGACTGCGACAATCTCGTCGGCGCAGGAGCGGTCGAAGGTTTTGGGGACGAAGGAGACGCCGATGCCTTCGACTTTGTGCGGGCCGGGCGCGCCTCCCTGGAGGATGGAGCCCTCGGTTTCGACGGCGACGGTGAGGATGCCGGGGTTCTGCTCTTTGAGGAAGCGGGCGATTCCGGAGAAGGTGCCGCCGGTGCCGACACCGGCGACGAAGGCGTCGATGCGGGCGTCCATCTGCTCCCAAAGTTCGACGGCGGTGGTGTCGTGGTGGAACTGGGGGTTGGCGGGGTTGTCGAACTGGAGGGCGGCCCAAACGTTGGGGTCGGTCCTGGCCAGCGCGAGGGCCTGGCGGATGGCGCCGGCCATGCCTTCGGCCTCGGGAGTGCGATGGACCTGGGCGCCGAAGCCGCGCATGAGGGCGCACTTCTCCTCGGCGAAGCCTTCGGGGACGAAGAGGACGACGCGATAGCCGCGGTTGACGCCGACCAGGGCGAGCCCGACGCCGGTGTTGCCGGCAGTGGCCTCGGTGATGATGGAGTCCTTGTGAAGGAGGCCGCGGCGTTCGGCGTCGAGGATCATGCCGAGGGCGGCGCGATCTTTGACGGAGCCGCCGGGGTTGAGGAACTCGAGCTTGGCGAAGAGGGCAGCGGAGTTGGGGGCGAGGAGGCGGCGGAGCTCGAGGACGGGGGTGTTGCCGATGAGGGTGGTGATGTCGGCGGCGGTGCGAAGGGTGGAAAGGGCGGCGGGCTGAGGCATAAGGACAGAACAGCATACC